>NZ_JAMOHY010000014.1 GCF_024448695.1 Stutzerimonas stutzeri
GCACTTCAATTTGTGCTGAACACCTTGCTCGTATGGCGGTCGGAATTGCTGCTGGATCGCAGTAGCCCCTGCTCCTCTTGGAAAGGTTTGTCGAATCAGGCCCCTGTGTGTGATCCCGAGCCTGTCCGGTTAGTGCGAGGCTTTATTCCAGCTGCTTTCACGTAGACTGTGACGGCGATAAGCCGGTGGTGTTTTTTGGGTTGCGGACAGGGATTCCAATGTCATTCTATGATGTCAACAATCCTCCTTGGGACGGCTTCTAGTGAATGGAGGCATGATGCTGGCCGGCGAAGTGTTCCCATGGCGCGAAGGCAATCAATTTCAGTTAATAATCGATGGCCCCCGCTTCTTTCCGCGTCTCCTGCAGTGCATTGATGCTGCCGAGCGGCGCGTTGATGTTGAACTGTATCTGGTGGAGGACGGCCAGTGTGCCGAGCGTCTGGTTGCTGCGCTGGTTGCTGCGGCCGTTCGTGGCGTGCGAGTACGCTGTCTGTTTGATGGTTTTGGTTGCCTTAAGCTCGGACCAAAGGCGCGTAAGCGCCTGACCGATAGCGGCGTGGAGTTGCGGCTGTACAATCCGCTGAGATTTCGCCTGAAGTTCCGCAACTTGCATCGCGATCATCGCAAGCTGATCTTGATCGATGATGTCTGCTGTTTCGTCGGTGGCACAGGTGCGACTGACGAGTTCTGGAACCCGGAAAAACCGGAAGAGCATTGGCATGAAGCCATGGTTGAGATCCGCGGGCCATTGATGCATGACTGGCGTCGCTTGTTCGATGCTCAGTGGGCTTTATGCCTAAAGCGGAGAATCTGGCAGCTTCCCCTGCCGCAGAGTTTGCCGAAAATTCCGGAGAACCCGGAACCCGGCAATGGCATGGGGCGGGTAGCGTACTCTGCGGCGCGCCAACATCGTGACATCCTCCAAAGCCTGATCCGGAACTTGCGCCATGCGCGAACACGGGTCTGGTTCGCCACACCTTATTTCCTGCCGACCGGACGGGTACGACGCGAGTTGCTGCGTGCGGCGCGTCGAGGCGTCGAAGTGCGCTTGTTGCTGACCAGTCGCAACACAGACCACCCCCCCATTCGGTACGCAGGCCAACGCTATTATCCTCGCTTGCTGCGTGCAGGCGTGCGCATTCATGAATATCAGCCACACTTTCTGCACTTGAAGATGGTATTGATTGACGACTGGGTAAGTATCGGCTCGTGCAACTTCGATCACTGGAATCTGCGCTGGAATCTGGAAGCTAACCTCGAAGCTGTCGATGCCAGCCTCAGCGCGAGTGTTGCGGAGAGTTTCGAGCAGGACTTTTCACGCAGCATTGAAATCGATTTGTGCAAATGGCATGCACGCCCGTTGCGCATGCGCATTTACCAGAGAATGTGGGGGCTGCTGGACCGCCTGGCGATCAATATCCTCAACCGAAGTGGCTGATCGGCTACTGATTATTCACCTGACAGGAGAACGACCCAATGGCTGCAAAGAAGATTCTGATGCTGGTTGGTGATTATGTCGAAGATTACGAAACCATGGTCCCGTTTCAGGCGCTACAAATGGTTGGTCACACTGTTCATGCGGTGTGCCCGGACAAGAAAGCCGGAGACAGCGTGCGCACTGCGATCCATGATTTCGAGGGCGATCAAACCTACAGTGAAAAGCCGGGGCATAATTTCGCCCTGAATTTTGACTTCGATGCTGTGCGTGCCGAAGACTATGATGCTCTGCTGGTTCCCGGTGGTCGTGCGCCCGAGTATCTGCGTTTGAACGAGCAGGTACTGGATCTGGTCCGCGCCTTCGATGAGATGAAAAAGCCGATCGCTGCGGTCTGTCATGGGGCTCAATTGCTGGCGGCTGCCGGTGTGTTGAAGGGGCGTGATTGCAGTGCCTACCCTGCGTGTGCGCCCGAGGTGAAACTGGCAGGAGGTAATTACGTGAATATCCCGGTTGACCAGGCACACAGCGAAGGCAATCTGGTCACGGCACCTGCTTGGCCTGCGCATCCAGCCTGGCTGGCAGGTTTTCTCAAGCTGCTGGGTACCGAGATAACGTTGTAGGATAACGTCCATCCACGTCAGGTCCGTGTTTGCGTGCCTGACGAGCCCTGCCTCAAACGCACCCTGAGAGATCCCTCGTGACTGTTGCTCCGAAAAATCCGCTGCATGGCGTCACCCTTGAAGCGATGCTGATTGAGTTGCACGCTCACTATGGTTGGGAGGGGCTGGCCGAGCGAGTCGATATTCGCTGCTTCAAGAGTGAACCGAGCATCAAGTCGAGCCTGACCTTTCTGCGTCGCACTCCCTGGGCGCGGGAGAAGGTCGAGGCGTTGTTCCTCCGCTTGCGTAAAGGGCGCGCATGAGATTTCCCCGCTTCAAACAGAAAGCCCGGCACTAGGCCGGGCTTTCTGCATTCAGTTCAGCGCTATCACTGTACTTCAACAGCCAGGCTGTCGCTGATCTTCTGCTGCCAGATCGCCGGGCCGGTGATGTGCACCGACTCACCGTTGGTGTCGACGGCGACGGTCACGGGCATGTCCTTCACCTCGAACTCGTAGATGGCTTCCATGCCCAGCTCGGCAAACGCCAACACTTTTGATTTCTTGATCGCCTGGGCGACCAAATAGGCAGCGCCGCCAACAGCCATCAGGTACACGGCCTTGTTATCCCTGATCGCATCGATGGCAATCGGGCCGCGCTCGGATTTGCCGATCATGCCCAGGAGACCAGTGCTTTCCAGAATCTGGCGGGTGAACTTGTCCATGCGCGTTGCGGTGGTCGGGCCGGCGGGACCAACCACTTCGTCACCAACCGGGTCGACTGGACCGACGTAATAGATGAAGCGCCCCTTGAGGTCCACTGGCAGCTCTTCGCCCTTGTTCAGCATGTCGACCATGCGCTTGTGTGCGGCGTCACGCCCGGTGAGCATCTTGCCGTTGAGCAGGACGGTTTCGCCCGGCTTCCAGCTCTGCACGTCTTCCGGGGTCAGGGTGTCGAGATTGACGCGGCGTGCGCTCGGGCCGGCTTCCCAGACGATTTCCGGGTAAGCGTCCAGATCTGGTGCTTCCAGCACGGCCGGACCGCTGCCGTCGAGCACGAAGTGTGCGTGACGGGTGGCGGCGCAGTTGGGGATCATGCACACCGGCAGGGAGGCGGCGTGGGTCGGGTAATCCATGATCTTGACGTCGAGCACGGTGGTCAGGCCGCCCAGGCCCTGGGCGCCGATACCCAACTGGTTGACCTTGTCGAACAGCTCCAGGCGCATCTCTTCGATGCGGTTCTGCGGGCCGCGGGCTTTCAGCTCATGAATGTCGATGGACTCCATCAGCACTTCCTTGGCCATTACTGCCGCCTTCTCGGCGGTGCCGCCGATGCCGATGCCGAGCATGCCTGGCGGGCACCAGCCGGCGCCCATTTCCGGGACGGTCTTCAAAACCCAGTCAACGATGGAGTCGGACGGGTTGAGCATGGCCATCTTCGATTTGTTCTCGGAGCCGCCGCCCTTGGCTGCCACATCCACTTCCACCTTGTCGCCGGGAACGATGGAGTAATGGATGACCGCCGGGGTGTTGTCCTTGGTGTTTTTGCGGCTACCTGCCGGATCGGCCAGGATCGAAGCGCGCAAGACGTTTTCCGGCAGGTTATAGGCGCGGCGAACGCCTTCGTTGATCATGTCGTCGACGCTCATGGTGGCGCCGTCCCAGCGTACATCCATGCCGACACGGATGAACACGGTAACGATGCCGGTGTCCTGGCAGATCGGCCGGTGGCCGGTGGCGCACATGCGCGAATTGATCAGGATCTGCGCCATAGAATCGCGCGCCGCCGGTGATTCTTCACGCAGGTAGGCTTCGTGCATCGCCTGGATGAAGTCGACGGGATGGTAATAGGAGATGAACTGCAAAGCGTCTGCAACGCTTTGTATCAGGTCGTCTTGCTTGATCACGGTCATGCAGCGCGTCCTCTTGGCGGGGCGGAGACGAGGCGCGTCGAGAATGCAACCGGCGCGCTCAGGTTGAAAAATGCGCGGCAGTATAACCCGCTGTGCAAGCGCATACACAGACGGACCAAAGGCGAAGGGATGGAGCCGGAATTGAAAAGGCGGGGCTGAGTTCCCCGCCTTCTTCGCAGGGTCTTGTCAGCTCAGTGAGTCGCCTGCTCGCAGGATCTTCATGGTGTTGGTCCCGCCAGTGCCGTGATAGCGGTCACCTTTGGTCAGGATGACCCAGTCGCCGGGCTTGACGATGTCGCGCTTGAGCAGTTCATCCACAGCCGCCTGACTGACTTTCTCCGCCGGCAGTGCGGCCGGATCGAAAGGGATCGTCTGCACGCCGCGGAACAGCGCCACACGGGCCTGGGTTGCACGATGGGGCGAGAAGGCGAAGATGGGTACCGAAGAGCGAATGCGCGACATGATCAGCGGGGTGTAGCCGCTTTCCGTCAGGGCAATGATGGCCTTGACTCCCGGAAAATGGTTGGCGGTGTACATCGCTGCCAGCGCCGCGCTTTCGTCGCTGCGCTCGAAGCTGTGGCCAAGGCGGTGGCCGGAGCGGGTGCTGGTCGGGTGTTTCTCGGCGCCCACGCAGACACGCGCCATTGCGGTGATCGCTTCGACCGGATAGTCGCCTGCGGCACTTTCTGCCGAGAGCATGACCGCATCGGTGTAGTCGAGCACGGCGTTGGCTACATCGGACACTTCGGCCCGGGTCGGCATCGGGCTCTGGATCATGGACTCCATCATCTGAGTCGCAGTGATCACCACCTTGTTGTAGCGGCGCGCATGCAGAATGATTTTCTTCTGGATGCCCACCAGCTCGGCATCACCAATTTCGACGCCCAGGTCGCCGCGTGCAACCATCACACCGTCGCTGGCGCGGATAAGGCCATCCAGGGCTTCGTCATCGGCAACTGCTTCGGCGCGCTCGATCTTGGCGATCAGCCAGGCGCTGGAGCCGGCTTCGTCACGCAGGCGGCGCGCCAGTTCCATGTCGGCGGCGTCGCGAGGAAAGGAGACGGCCAGATAGTCCAGGTTCATTTCGGCGGCGAGCTTGATGTCGGCCTTGTCTTTTGCGGTCAGCGCCGGTGCGGTCAGGCCACCGCCGCGACGGTTGATGCCTTTGTTGTCCGACAGCGGGCCACCGATCAGCACCGTGCAGTGCAGCTCGTCGGCAGTAGCGTTATCGACGCGCATGACTACGCGGCCATCGTCGAGCAGCAGCTCATCGCCCACGCTGCAGTCCTTGATCAGGTCGGGGTAGTCAATGCCCACGACTTCCTGGGTTCCGGCATCGCGGGGGTGCGTGACAGAAAAACGGAAGTGATCGCCCTCGGCCAGCTCGATACGTTTGCCGGTGAATTTTGCGATACGGATCTTGGGTCCCTGCAGGTCGCCCAGAATGGCAATGAAGCGGCCATGGCGCGCGGCGATGTCACGCACCAGTTGTGCCCTGGCGCGGTGCTCGTCTGGCGTACCGTGGGAAAAATTCAGTCGAGCGACATCGAGACCGGCCAGGATCATTTTTTCCAGCACCTGCGGCGAGCTGCTGGCAGGACCAAGGGTGGCAACGATTTTGGTGCGACGCGGGATCATCCGATCTTCCTTCTTCTTCACAGAGTGGCCCGGAGGCTACTACGCCCCGTGGCTGTAGTCATTGTTGGGCAGCACTACTCTTTGCGGGTGGCTGAAGCAGGCTCGAAATGCCGCTTCGATAGCCGAATGGATTGCAGTTTTTGCCATAGTGGTCGATAAGCCGGAATCGGAGGATTTACCCATGCGCACTCTTGTGATTCTTTTTCTGGTCACCCTCAGCGTAGGCTGCAGCAGCAGAAGCGCACTCGATCGTCATCTCGACAATGCTTACAGGCATTACGCACAGGGCGATTGCGCCAAGGTGATGCTTGAGCTGTCCCAGGCCGAGCGTCGCAGTCACCCACGCGACAATCTGCAGCCGGAAATTTCCCTGCTACGCGGTCAGTGTCTGGAGCGCCAGGCGCTGTTTGTCGATGCGGTGGAAACCTATCGCTTCATCCAGTCCCGCTACCCGGCCAGCGAATATGCCTTCCGTGGTCGGGCTCGGCTGGAGACCTTGCGCCAGCTGGGGCATTATCAGCCGGCTGAACAGGCTGTGGCTCATGCCGCCAGGCCCTGAGCGGCACTGAAACTGGCGGAACGGGAAGGAGTCCATGCGGGTCACATTACTGTTGCTCATGCTGTCGTTGTCGTCGCCGGTGGTGGCTCAGATCTATCGCTGGATCGATTCACATGGAAACGTGCATTTCGATTCGCGATCGCGCCCGGGAGCCGAGCAGGTCGACGTCAGGCCGCAGGTTGTCGAACGTGATGATGCAACCCGTGACCGGGAGGCGCGTGCCGAGCGTTTTTTCAATGCGCGCCGGCAGGAGCAGCAGCAAGCTGATCAAGCGATGCGCGAGCAACAGGCACAGCGTGAACATGAGTGCCGGTATTGGCGTGAGGAGCTGGCGAGCCTGTCCCGAGGCGGTCGCTACTTTCGCATCGATGCAAAGGGCGAGCGGGTCTACTACAGTGAAAAAGAGATAGACGCGGCGCGGCAGCAGTTGACCGGTCGTATCAATGCAGGCTGCGGCTGAAGCGGCGGCAGCCATCTTCGCGGCAGGGCAGGAACCCATGAACATGCTCAATCAGCGAAGTATCCAGCGGCACCAGCTGCCGTATTACCTCAGTGTATTCAACCGTTTAACGGACAAGCCGCTGGGTTTCATCGGCAACCTTTCGGAAACCGGGCTGATGCTGATCAGCCGTTATCCGATGATGACCGGTGTGCGTTTCGATATGCGCCTGAAAATTCCCGCTCAGCATGGCGAGTTGCGCTGCGTCGATATCGGCGCGACCTGTCTCTGGTCACGCGAGGACGTGACACCAGGCAGTTTCGACTCAGGCTTTGTTCTGCTTTCGCCGCCCGATGACATTCGGGTCATGATTGATGCATTGCAGCGATACTTCAGCTTCCGCCCGGCAGCACAAATTCCTCCGGCTCGTTTGCCGCGTTCCGGCTCGTCACCCAGCAGGGCTGCTGACGAGGATTGTTGTCGGGGGAGCTAGAGTCCCCCGCTCTGGGTCCTTGCCACTGGCTAAAGCATTCCGCCTCTTTTCCAGGCCAGATAACGACTGATCAGCTGCGGACCGAGTTCATGGGGCAAGGTTTCGAGCACCGGGACGCCCCGTGCCTGCAGACGGTCATGCAGCCTGTTGCGGGCATTCAGGTAATCCAGCGTGCCGCAATAGCCCAACGCGTCCTGAAAGCCGCTTATCGGCTGCTGACGCAGACTGTCGAGAACGGGTTCGCGCAAGCTCGCCACCAGTACCCTATGCCGACTTGAAAGGCGGCGCACTGCATCGAGCAGTTCTTCATCGTCCTCATCGCGCAGATTGCTGAGGATGATCACCAGTGCACGGCGCTTCTGCCGTTCGAGGACTTCCTTGGCTGCGCTTGAAAAGTCGGCGGGCTGCAGGGTTGCGTCCAGGTCGTAGACGCCGTTGAGCAAGGTATTCAGCTGCTCCCGGCCCTTTGCGGGGGCGATGAAACGGTGCTGTTCGGTGGCGAAGCTGAGCACTCCCAGCGCATCACCCTGGCGCAGGGCGACATAGCTCAGCAGCAGGCTTGCATTCAGCGCATGGTCGAAGTGCGACAGGGCGCCGTCCTGGCTGCGCATTCGCCGGCCACAGTCCAGCATCAGCAGCACCTGCTGGTCGCGTTCGTCCTGATATTCACGGGCGATGGGCGTGCGCTTGCGGGCCGTGGCCTTCCAATCGATCTGGCGCAAGGTATCGCCTTCGCGAAAGTCTCGTAACTGATGAAAGTCCAGGCCAAGCCCGCGACGGGGCAGCTGGCTGACGCCCAATCGGCTCAGCCAGCTGTCTACCGCCATCAGTGGTGCGCCATGCAGGCGGGTAAAGTCCGGATAGACCCGTGTCTGCGATTCCAGCGGCAACACGCGACGCTGGCGGCACAAGCCCAGCGGACCGTACAGGCGAACTTCACAATGGCTGGCGCTGAAGTGGCCGCGACGTTCCGGGCGCACGCGGTAGGTCAGTTCGGCATGCTCTCCGGGTGCCAGCCGCAGGCTGCGCGGCAAATGCTCGAATTCCAGGCCGGTCGGCAGGTGATCAAAAATATCCAGATGCAATGGCCGAGGCAGCGCGTGTCGTATCTGTAGACGAACGTCGTGCCAGCGGCCCAGTGCCAGGTTGCCGGGCAGGCTGCGTTGCAGATCAGGCGAAGGCATGCGGCGCAGGGCCAACGCATCGAGCAGCATCGCAAGACCCAGGCAAAGCAGCAGGCCCCACCAGGCGTTGCTGATTGCCGGGTGTGTGGCTCGCTCCAGAGCAGAAAACAGCCCCAGCAGCACAGCCAGGCCGAGCAGCAGGAGCAGCGCATGGAGCAGGCGCCGGGTCGGGTTCATCGGGCGTCTCGCGTCTGTGGTTGGGTCAAAGACGTGGCGCCGTGATCTGCTCGAGTAACTGCTGCAACAGCTGATCCACCGAAACGCCGTCCATTTCCAGTTCCGGCGAGAGCCGGACACGATGCCGCAGTACGGCCAGTGCACATTCCTTGACGTCGTCCGGGGTGACGAATTCGCCACCTCGCAGCAGCGCCCGAGCGCGAGCGCAGCGCACCAGGGCGATGGATGCACGCGGGCCGGCGCCCAGGGTCAGGCCGGGCCAGTTGCGCGTCGAGCGTGCCAGGCGCACGGCATAGTCGAGCACCTGATCGTCGAGAGGCATGTCGCTGGCGATCTTCTGCAGGGCCTGGACATCCTTGGCTTGCAGCAGCACGCGCAGCCCGCTGATGTCGAGAATGTCGGTACGCGCCGAGCGCGTGACCTGACGGACCAATTCCAACTCTTCGTCAGCTTGCGGATAGTCCATGCGCAGCATCAGCATGAAACGGTCGAGTTCGGCTTCGGGCAGCGGATAGGTTCCTTCCTGTTCGATGGGATTCTGCGTAGCCATTACCAGAAAGGGCTGTGGCGCTGCCAACGCGCGGCCTTCGAGGGTGACCTGGCGCTCCTGCATGACCTCCAGCAGTGCAGCCTGGGTTTTCGCCGGGGCGCGGTTGATTTCGTCAGCCAGCAGCAGGTTGGTGAACACCGGCCCCTTGCGCAGCTTGAACTGCTCGCTGGCAATGTCATAGACCGCGTGGCCGGTGATGTCACTGGGCATCAGGTCAGGGGTGAACTGGATTCGCGAGAACTCACCGCCGAAACAGCGCGCCAGCGCACGCACCAGCAGGGTCTTGCCCAGCCCCGGAACGCCTTCGACGAGCACATGGCCACCGGCGATGAGTGCGGTCAGCACACCCTCGACAATTTCCTGCTGACCGATGACGGCCTTGTGCAATTCCAGACGCAGCGCCTGTGCCAACTGGCTGGCGCGCTGGCGCTGGAGGTCGGCATGACTGGACTCACTGGGCGCATCGTTCATAGTGCATTCCTGAGGCTTTGCAGGCACGAGACCTGACGGGTGAATTCGGCAGCGCTGACGGGTTTTTCTGCAGCAGGCCGCAGCGCTTGATGGATGGTTTCGTCAGGCAGGTGACTGAGTTTTGCCAGCAGCTGACATTGTTCGCTGTGTGACAGGCTGTCGAAGGTGCTGTGGCGGCGCCGCGCCTGCCGGCGGATATCGTTCTGCAGACTGCTCAGCAGGTGCTGTTGACCGGCATGTCGATAGAGAAAGTCTGCGCTGCCGCGCAAGTGTTCCTGCAGCTGACGCTGACTGGGCGCCACCGGACTCTGTAAGGGACCGTGGCGTTGGGCGAAATGCCAGGTCGCCAGCAGCACGCTCAGCAGCAAGGCGGCCAGTGCCTCGGGGAAATGGCGTAGCAAAAGCTGCAGCAGGTTGTCATGTCGAGCGTTGTAAACCAGGGTCACGTCGCGATCCTGGGTGAGATACCACAGCAGCCAGGCATGGTCGTACTGGCCGATATTGCCGTTCTGCCAGATCCAGCTGTCGGTGAGCGCAGTGATCAAGCCGTCGCCGTGACGCAGTTGCAGCATATGCGTGGCGCCGGGGCTGTTGGCCCAGGCGTGGGCCTGGCTGCCAGCATCGTAGAGATGGAAACGGGTATCGAAAGCCAGATAGGCCGGCGCTTCTTCGTTTTCCAGATACAAGCGGGTCAGCTGTGAGAGTTGTTCTCCCTTGGTAACCGCCGTATCCGTCTTGTCATCTTCGCGGGCGTCGTACTGCTGCAGGTTCAGCATGTCCAGCAGCAGATCGCCGCTGGACTTGGACTGTTCATTCCAGAGTTGTTCGGCGACAAAGACCACGTGCGCGCCTCTCTCGGCCCAGTCCAGCAGGCGTTGTGCCTGCTGCGGCGTCATCGCCTGGCGTGGACCCAGAAGCAGCAGAATCTGGTCCTGAGGTGGTGTGGCGAACAGGCCGGCAAGCCCTTCCACATGACTGACAGTACGGCCCTGGGTGCTGAGAAACAGCCCGGCTGCCAGATAGGGATTGTGCTGCACCTCAGGTGCCGGTCCATGTTCGATCACTTCTTCGTAAGGCTTTGCCTTGCTGGCGACGAACAGCAGGGCGCTGAGCAACAGCGCTGCTGCCAGATAGAGCGCATGACGTCGATTCATGCGCTCACCTGCGGCTCGAACAACGTGCGCCATCGGTTGCAGAGTTCGTCTCGTGCGGCATCCGGTGGCAGGCGATGGCCATAGGCGAGGTTGAGCCAGTGTTCGGTGAGGTATTCGGCATAGTGGGTGAGTTCTGTCTGAGCGGTTGCGCGCACCAGTTGCAAAACTTCACCTTCGGTATGAGCGCCAGTCAGCGGCAGCCGGTACTCATGCAGCAGGCGACTTAGAAACGCCCGGTAAAGCAGCCCCAGCGCCGCGCGCGGCTGTTCGTTCCAGAGCTGCATGACTTCGCCGATCACGTCCGCTGGCAGGCTTTCAGGGGCCACTTCGAGGCCGAACAACAGGTCCGGGGCTGCCTGGCGAGTGGTCTGCACGTTACGCCAGCGCCCTGCATGCAGCCTGATCCACTCCCTGTAGCGCCACAGTGCCAGACCGATCAGGCTGAACAGGCTGCTCCACAGCAGAATCTCCAGCGCGCTTGCCAGGTTGTCCAAAACACGGCGGAAACTGTCGAAGCCCGACACATTTTCGAGCAGGCGTGCCAGCCAGCCGGGCTCCTTGTTCGTCTGCTCTTCGCCAAAGCGCCAGTGCGTAACCGTTTCGCTGTTCCTGAATGGCGGTTTGTCCAGCAGTTCGGCAATCGCTGCGCTGGCGGCCTGGCTGCTCAGGGGCTGGTTGAGCAGGCGCTCGCTGTCAGGGCTTGGTTCGGACACTGTGGATGCAGGGGGTGCATCAGCCCAGACCGTTGCTGTTGGTGTGACGAACACCAGGCCGAGACCGAGCAGTATGATCGGCAGCAGCGTTTTCAAACGATCGCGCAGGCGTCTGAAGCTCAGTTCCAGGTCCCAGGCTTCCAGGTGGGTGCGGCGGTTCAGGTAGAGGCTGAAGCCACTGGCCACATAGATCGGTTCCCAGATCATCAGGACCAGCACATAGAGCAGGTTGGACAGGTGTTCGAGCCAGAGCAGATCATCGTTGACGTGCAGAAGATCCTGCCAGCGCCAGTCACTGAGCAGCTGTGCAGGAATGAGTAGATAGAGCAGCGCCAGTGCGCCCAGCCACAGGGCGAGTTCCAGGTGCATGCCGACGATGGTCAGCCAGGTCGCGGTGCCGGTGTCGCGCTGCCCCAGCACGATCAGCCGCTGCCTGCGGGCGGGGCCGGCCAGCTGTTCAAGCTGCAGCACCGGCAGGTCGAAACTGCGCGTAAGGCTCAGGCGTCGCCAGGTCAGGCTGGCCAGCCATTGCGGGCGCAGCAGGCCAGGCAATGCTCTGAAGCATTCAGATAGCGAGGGTGTGTCGCCAAACAGTGCGCGCGAGAGGATGAACAACGGCAGGCGCTCATAGAGCGGCTTGAGCCACCAGAACAGCAATATTGAGACGCTCGGGTGCTGCCAAAAGATCAGGCTGAGAAGCGCGAAGATCGGCAGCGTCAGCAGCGCCCAGGTGAGCATCAGCAGGCCGGCATGGCGGCGCGCCAGCAGAGTACCGATGTCCAGCGCTTCCCAGGCACTGCGTGGGCGGATGGCTACACTGGCATCATTCAGATGCATTTTGGCTCCTGCCGCCAAGTGTGAAATACAGGCCCACCAGCAGCCACAGCAGCGCTCCCACAGCGTACTTGACCGATGCCGAAGTGAAGGTCATGGAGGACCAGTAAGCCTCGATGAAGGCGGCAATCAGCAGCATCAGCGCGGCCCCGGCGATCAGGCGCACGGCGCGTGCAGCGGCCAGTCGCAGCGCCTCGCCACGGCCCAGGCGCCCCGGTGCGATGAGCGCAGTGCCCAGCTTCAGCCCGGCGGCGCCGGCCAGGGTTATGGCGGTCAGCTCGAAGGCGCCATGACCGATGACGAACGACCAGAACGGCTGGTGATAGCCAATGCCGGTGAGGTGACCGGCGATTGCGCCAATCATCAATCCGTTGAACAGCAGGTAGAAGAGGGTGCCAAGCCCGAACAGCAGGCCGCCGGCAAAGGTCTGAAAGGCGATGCCGATGTTGTTCATCACGTAATAGCCGAACATTACCCAGTCTTCACCAGAGCCACGGGTGCCGAATTCGCCCAAGCGGCGGGCCTCGGGGTTGTACATGGCTTCCATCTGCTCGACCTGGCTTGCGCTGACGAGGCTGTAGACCAGCTCGGGAAAGGCCAGAACCAGCGCAGCCATGCCCAGCAGACACAGGTAAAAGAGCAGGCTGGCGGCCAGCACATGGCGCCATTCCTCGCGCGCCAATCGGGGGAAGCCACCGAGCATGAAGCCCAGCAGGCGACCACCCAGTGGGCTGCGGTGACGATACAGTTGCTGGTGGCCGCGCTGGGCCAGCTGCTGCAGGTAATCGACCGAATGGCTGCTGTAGCCGCGTGAGCGGGCCAGGGCCAGGTGCTGGCAGAGGCGTCGATAGGCGGTGGGAAAGTCACGGGCGGTGGGTGAACCTTTCCGGCCTTTTTCGAGAGCGTCGAGGGTGTCGCCGAAGGTGCGCCACTCGGCCTGATGGCGGGCTTCGAAGCGGCTCTGCTTCATGCCGGGCCTACCAGGCTGCGGGCAATGCCGTTGAGACGCGCCTGCGCCTGTTCTGGCGAGACCTGAAGTGGCTCTGCCAGGATCGCAGCCAGCTCCTGGCAGCGCTCAGGCGAGAGGGCGGCCTGGCGTTCGGCGAAGGCGATCAGTGCGCGCTGCTCCTCAAGTTCCAGCGCGAAGGGCGCAGCCAGGGGCTCGGCCTCCGGCAGTTGCGGCTGCTGGAAACCTCGGGTGTCGTAGATCACCAGAGTGCCACCGGCAAGATCACCCAGTCGCTTGAATGACGGGTTCCACAGGCAACAAAGTGCGCCGATGAAATAACCGAACGGCAGCATATCCACGAAGCGCAGCAGGTTGCGCGTCAGCGACGAGGCCCAGCCGACCGGCGTGCCGTCGTCATGCACGACCTTCAGTCCCAGCCAGCGCTTGCCGGGTGTCCGCCCCTGGTTGAACACCTCGAACAACACCATGTACCACCACTGCACGAGAAACAGCAGCAGCGCACCGGTACCCAGCCCGAACTGGCCCAGCAGCCCCAGACCAAGCCCCAATACCAGCAACAGCGCAGCGCGAATCAGCAGGTCCACGGCGAAAGCCAGCGCGCGCGGCACCAATCCCGCCGGGCGCAGCAGCAGGTCGATGCCTTCCGGTGTCTCGATCCGGTGGGTGTTGTCCAGTAGCGCTGTGCGACTCAATGGATTGTCCGAACAAATGGCTGAATGCGGCCCGTTCCGGTTCGCAAGCGCGCATGTAAGCATTGAATGCGGCGTTCGACCAGAACCCGACAGGCATTTTTGGGCACAATGTTGCGATGCGGCCTCGGACATGCCTGCGCCGCCCTTGCACAGTGAAGGAATCCGCCGTGGCATCCAGCATCTTCTGGTACGACTTCGAAACAACCGGCATCTCGACGCGCCGAGACCGGCCCTTGCAGGTCGCGGGCATTCGGACCAACGAGGCGCTGGAGGAGATCGGCGAACCGCTTAACATCTATTGCCGACCTGCCGATGACATTCTGCCGCATCCGGCGGCCTGTCTGGTCACTGGCATCACGCCGGCGACTCTGCTCGAAAAGGGGCTGTGCGAGGCCGACTTTATCGAACGGTTACATCGCGAGTTGGTGCAACCGGGCACCTGTGGAGCTGGCTACAACAGCCTGCGTTTCGATGACGAAGTGCTGCGTCATAGTCTGTATCGCAACTTCTTCGATCCCTATGCGCGGGAGTGGCAGGGCGGCAACAGTCGTTGGGATCTGATCGATCTGGTGCGCACTGCTTATGCGCTGCGCCCGGAGGGCCTGGTCTGGCCGCAGGAAGACGGACGCGTGACGCTCAAGCTGGAGCGCCTGAGCCAGGCCAACGGACTTGAGCATCTGCAGGCGCACGACGCCTTGTCCGATGTACGGGCCACCATCGCTCTTGCAAGGCTGATACGCGAGCGACAACCGAAACTCTATGACTATCTATACGGCTTGCGTCGCAAGGATGCGGTGATTGAGCAGATTGAACTGTTGAAACCGCTCGTACATGTATCCGGTCGTTTCTCGGCGTCCCGTCATTATTTGTCGGTGGTATTGCCGTTGGCCTGGCATCCGCGCAACCGAAATGCATTGATCGTGTGTGACCTGAACGCCGACTGCTCGCCCTTGCTGGAAGCGTCTGCCGAGGATCTGCGTGAGCGACTATATACCCGCCGGGAAGCTCTGGACGGGAAACTTCCAGTTCCTCTGAAACTTGTGCAGATCAACCGCTGCCCGGTACTGGCCCCGATAAAGGTCTTGCGTGAAGCGGATATTGATCGGCTGGGACTGGATATGCAGTCTTGTGAAGCCAGGGCGAAAGAACTTCAGGGTCGGCAGGCGCAGTGGCGTGAAAAACTAACGATCATCTATCAGCAGGAGGCATTCGAAGCTACGTCAGACCCGGAGCAGCAACTCTACGATGGTTTTCTCGGTGAGCGGGATCGCAGACTCTGTGATCAGGTTAGAAATCTGGCCTCTTCGCAGGAAATGTTTGCCTTTGATGATGAGCGTTTGCCGGAACTCTACTCTCGTTACCGTGCGCGAAATTATCCTGAATCCTTGTCGGTAGCGGAAAAAATGCAGTGGCAGACGTTTTGCCGACAACGCCTGAGCGACCCTCAATACGGTGCTCCCAATACGCTGGAGCAGTTCGAGAGCAGCCTGCAGGAAGTGATGACGTCGGCAAGCCCGGCACAGATCAAGCTATTGCGCCAGTGGGCGCAGCATGCGCAAGTGTTGCGTAAGCGCTATCTACCAGACAGTTGAAAGCTGTCTGGTGGGACCTGGTCTGTGTTTTCAGTGATCTGATACCCGTACCAAAACGAAAAAGCCATCTGGCGCAATGCACCAGATGGCTTTGGGAGATGCGGCGAAGAAGAATCAGTCGAGCAGAGTGGCCCAGCCTTCAACTTCTGCGGAGCCCCATTTGGCTTTCCATTCTTTCAGCGTCTTGTGATTGCCGCCTTTGGTTTCAATCACATCGCCATTGTGTGGGTTCTTGTATTGCTTGACACGACGAGCGCGTTTGGCAGTTACGGGTGCGCGGCTCATGCGTTGTGTCTTGATGTTGCGAGCATCCGGATCAAGCAGGGCAATAATGTCGCGCAGCGACTTCTGATATTCGCCCATGAGTTCGCGCAGTTTGCCTTCGAACTCAAGCTCCTTTTTCAGCTTGTCGTCTGCGGAAAGAGACTTCAGACGCTCCTGAAGTTCCTTGATGGCTTCTTCGGTGGCGCGGTATTCATTGATCAGCGACATGTCACTTCCTTGGGATAGGTTTGAACGCAAGTGTTGGCAATCATAGACAGCTGCAATGCACAAGTAAATATAGTAGCGAATGAAAGAGTAAGCATTTTTTATAATGTCGATGTTTGAGACCTGGATAACTCCCTCGGCTTTTTCTCAACGGCTACGCATGCGCGACTGTCAGGCGGGAGGTCAATAAACTCGCCAATATGATGCTGGTGACCATGGTCTTTATCAGGCCTGGTCAGCGCACGAGGCTGCAGAGTGTCAGTTTATGTTCAGGCTTCGTAAGTACTGCGCAGTCTACTGTCATGGATTGACTGCCTTTTGGCGTCCAATCAACTGGTTGTGCTTTTCTCCGCTGGGATAGAATGGCGCGTCTTTTTTTGCAAGCCGGAGTTAACTTTAATGCGCACATTCAGGCTGGTCATTGCCTGCCCCGATGGTGTTGGTATCGTTGCCAAGGTCAGTAATTTTCTGGCGACCTACAACGGCTGGATTACCGAAGCCAATCACCACTCCGATCACCAGAGTGGCTGGTTCTTCATGCGCCATGAAATTCGCGCGGACTCGTTGCCCTTCGATCTGGATGGCTTTCGCCAGGCATTCGCCCCCATTGCCCGGCAGTTCTCCATGGAGTGGCGCATCACCGACTCGCAGGAACGCAAGCGCGTCGTATTGATGGCCAGCCGCGAGTCCCACTGCCTGGCCGACCTGCTGCACCGCTGGCACAGCGGCGAGCTGGATTGCGACATTCCCTGTGTGATCTCCAATCACAACGACCTGCGCAGCATGGTCGAGTGGCATGGCATTCCCTATTTTCACGTGCCGGTTGAGCCGGGCCGCAAGGAAGAGGCCTTTGCCGAGGTGGCGCGACTGGTCCGCGAACAGCACGCCGATGTCATCGTGCTGGCGCGCTACATGCAGATTCTGCCGTCCGAACTTTGCGAAGAATTTGCGCAGCGTGTGATCAATATCCATCACAGCTTCCTGCCCTCGTTCGTTGGTGCCAAACCCTATCACCAAGCGTCCCTGCGCGGCGTGAAGCTGATCGGCGCGACCTGCCACTACGTGACCGAGGAGCTGGATGCCGGCCCCATCATTGAGCAGGACGTGGTGCGCGTCAGTCACCGTGACAGCATCGAAGACATGGTGCGCCTGGGCAAGGACGTGGAAAAGATGGTGCTCTCGCGCGGTCTGCGCTATCACTTGCAGGACCGTGTGCTGGTTCACAGCAACAAGACGATGGTGTTCAACTGAGCCACGCACGGACGAGGTAGGGTAGATCCATTGGTGAAACCGGTTGGTCTGCAACCGGTTCGCCGCCGCCATGTCGGAGGCCGAATGTCATACAGCGATCGCCTGGTGCTGGGTGCGGATGCTACGGGCGCCGCCAATACTCATTCATTGCGTCTGGCCAACCGGCATGGACTGATTGCCGGTGCCACAGGCACGGGCAAGACAGTCACCCTGCAGCGCCTTGCCGAGCAGTTCAGCGATGCCGGCGTTGCGGTGTTCGCCGTCGACGTCAAGGGTGACCTGTGCGGTCTGGGCGCGGCAGCGACGCCCAAGGGCAAGATTGCCGAGCGCATCGCCAGCATGCCCTGGCTCGACTATCAGCCGCGTGCCTGTCCGCTCACGCTGTGGGATGTGCAGGGCCGGAGTGGGCATCCCTTGCGCACGACGCTGACCGAGATGGGGCCGCTGCTGCTGGGTAATCTTCTGGAATTGACTGACAGCCAGCAGGCAGCGCTTTATGCGGCCTTCAAGATTGCTGATCGTGATGCGCTCCTGCTACTGGATATCAAGGACCTGAAGGCACTGCTCAATCACCTCCGGCAGAACCCCGAAGTGCTGGGCGAGGATGCCGCGTTGCTGACTGGAGCATCGGCCCAGGCATTGTTGCGGCGGCTTGCGACGCTGGAGCAGCAGGGCGCAGAAGCCCTGTTTGGCGAGCCGGCACTGGCCATCGAGGACCTTTTGCGCGGGGACGACGAGCGCGGGCAGATTCACCTGCTCGATGCCAGTTCGCTCGCGCATCAGGCCCCCAAGGTCTATGCGACCTTTCTGCTCTGGTTGCTGGCCGAGTTGTTCGAGCAGTTGCCCGAGCGTGGTGATGCGGATCGTCCGCTGCTGGCGCTGTTCTTCGACGAGGCTCATCTGCTGTTTCGCGGCACGCCACGTGCCTTGCAGGAGCGGCTGACACAGGTTGTCCGGCTGATTCGCTCCAAGGGTGTCGGCGTCTATTTCGTCACCCAGTCGCCCTCGGACCTGCCGGACGAAGTCCTGGCGCAGCTGGGGTTGCGTATTCAGCATGGCCTGCGGGCTTATACGGTCAGGGAGCAGAAAGCCTTGCGTGCAGTAGCGGAAGGTTTTCGGGCCAACCCGGATTTCTCTGCGCTGGAGACCCTGGTCGACCTGGGTATCGGCGAAGCGCTGGTCGGCGGGCTGGAGGACAACGGTACGCCGGCCATGGTGCAGCGCGTGGCGATCGCACCGCCACAATCGCAAGTGGGGCCGCTGGATGAGCAGAGCCGACGTGAGCTGATTGCCCGTTCTGCGCTGCGGGGTCGTTATGACAAGGCCATCGACCGTGAGTCGGCCTACGAGATCCTGCTTGAACGCGCCAAACAGGCTGCCGAGCCCGAAGCGCCAAAGGCGTCGAAGGCGAGCAGCAAGGAGAGCGATATGCTCGGTGATCTGGCCGGGCGGGCATTCAAGAGCGCCATACGCCAGGCAGCCAGCCAGCTCGGCAGGCAGTTGGCGCGTGGCTTGATGGGGTCGTTGCTGGGCGGCAAACGCTGAGCAGGAAGATCGGCGGTCAGGTCACTCGGTCCGGGCTGTCTGTTGCGACAATTCCTTTTCCATCTTCTGCAGTTCTGCTTCAAATACCTGATCGTGAACGGTTGGCTTCTTGCGCCAGGGTTTTCGTTCAGGGTCGGGTTGTGCTGCGTAAGTGATTATTTCCCCGCCATATATATTCTGAAAGCGGCTGGCCTGTCGCTCGAGTTCAGCGCGTAGTTGCTCTTTTGTCACGTAGTCGTTTTTCCTGATGTTGTTTCAGCAGTGCAAGGCAGATAAAACAGCTGCGTATGCGCCTGCATTCGTGTGCAGGCTGCTATGCGGATGTGGCTTATTTAATGAGGGTGATCGCCGATATTGCAAGCCTTTTGCCCGAAGTAAATGCTAATAATTGTGTTGCGTCGCGGATTGGCGTTTTCCCTCTCGCCAAACTAAAAAACCGCGCTCGAAGGCGCGGTTCTTTCTTTACCTCAGATCATCAGCGCACGGACTGTTTTGTCTTGTCCTCGTGAGCACGGCCATAGACATCTTCCAGCCGTTCGATATCGTCTTCGCCCAAATAGCTTCCTGACTGCACCTCAATGATTTCCAGAGGAATCTTGCCGGGATTGGCGAGGCGGTGAATGGATGTCACCGGGATATAGGTCGACTGGTTTTCGGTGAGCAGGAAGGTCTTGTCATTGCAGGTCACCTGCGCAGTGCCCGACACCACGATCCAGTGCTCGGCACGGTGGTGGTGCATCTGCAACGACAGCGCGGCGCCGGGATTGACGCAGATGCGCTTGACCTGGAAGCGACCGCCCATGTCCACGGAGTCGTACCAGCCCCAAGGGCGGTAAACGGCGCAGTGATTGCGGGTTTCGGTGCGGTTTTGCGCATCCAGCCTGGACACCAGCTTCTTGACGTCCTGCACCTTGTCCTTGTGAGCGACCATCATGGCGTCCTTGGTTTCCACCACGACGATGTCGTCCAGCCCCAGCACGGTCACCAGCTTGCCGTTGCCATGCACCAGACAGTTGCGGCTGTCTTCGGCAATCACGTCGCCCTTGATGACGTTGCCGTTGGCATCCTTTTCCAGAACATCCCAGATCGAGGACCATGAGCCGACATCGCTCCACTCGGCGGACATGGGCACCACGCAGGCCAGTTCGGTTTTCTCCATCACGGCATAGTCGATGGAGTTGTCCGGGCAGCAGGCGAAGGTCGCAGGATCGATCAGCACTTCGTCACCGTTATGGGCGCTGCGTTCGAGCGCGAGCTTGCAGGTGTCGTAGATGTCCGGGTCGTGCTTTTTCAGCTCTTCCAGGAAAACGCTGGCGCGGAACAGGAACATGCCGCTGTTCCAGTAGTAATCGCCCGATTCGACATATTGCTGCGCGCTGGTTTCGTCCGGCTTTTCGACGAAGCGGGTGACGCGGCTGATGCCTTCGGGTAGCCCGTTGCGCTCGGTAAGGTCGCACTTGATGTAGCCGTAGCCGGTTTCCGGGCTGGTCGCAGGAATGCCGAACAGCACCATTTCGCCGTTTTCTGCCGCGTTAGTGGCCAGAGCAAGGGAGCGCTGAAAGGCTTTCTGATCCTTGATGACATGATCCGCCGGCAGGACCAGTAGCAGTTCGTCACGGCCATCCTCAACCAGCTTCATCGCCGCAAGGGCGATGGCCGGTGCGGTATTGCGTCCGAAGGGTTCGAGGATAAGGCTCTGGATGCTCAGTTTGCGCGCAGCCAGTTGCTCCTTGACGATAAACCGGTGCTCCTGATTACACACCAGCAGCGGCGGTTGCATGCCTTCGAAGGCGAGGCGCTCGATGGTCTGCTGGAACAGGGTCTGCTCACTGGTGAGGGCAAGAAACTGCTTCGGAAACAGCTTGCGCGAAAGTGGCCAGAGCCGGGAGCCGCTGCCACCAGAGAGGATGACCGGGATCATGTTGTTTCTCCTGAATCGTTGAGAAGGATGGGTTCTTCTTGTTCCATGTGAGCGTGCAGGCTACCTGCCTGAGTGCGTCTGGCATTGCCGGTACGGGCTTATGATTGTGGGTGGCTCGGGTAAGTTCCCCGGCAGACAGCCGCTGATCGGAGCGCTATGGCAGGTGGCTTGGGCGGTCTGGGTCAGGCAGGGATATGCAAAGGACAGGCGGCAGGGCAGAAGCTTCGTGGCTGAAGCCACTCCCACGGGGGCGTGAAATTTCCCGGGGGGGGCTCCAGCCGCGAAGGGGCCGTAGTCAGGCGGGTGTGTCGCGCAGGAATACCAGGTGATCGTTCGATGAGTCGTCAGGGCTGAAGCGGTAGCCTTCGCTGTCGAAGGCCTTGAGCTGCTCGGGGTTCGCGATGCGGTTGCGGATTACGTAGCGCGCCATCAGCCCGCGCGCTTTCTTGGCATAGAAACTGATGATCTTGTACTGACCGTTTTTCAGGTCCTTGAAGTCGACGCTGATGAGTCGCGCGTTCAGCGCCTTGCGTTTGACCGCACCGAAGTACTCGTTGGAGGCCAGGTTAAGCAGTACGTCGTCGCCCTGGGCTTCGAGCGCTTCGTTCAGCCAGCCGCTGATCCTCTCGCCCCAGAAGGCGTAAAGGTCCTTGCCGCGGGGGTTGGCCAGCCTGGTTCCCATTTCCAGGCGGTAGGGCTGCATCAGGTCGAGGGGGCGAAGCACCCCGTACAGGCCGGACAGCATGCGCAGATGATGCTGGGCGAAGTCGAAATCCTCCTCGCAAAAGTCCTCGGCATTAAGCCCGGTGTAGACGTCGCCCTTGAAGGCGAGCAGCGCCTGTTTGGCGTTGTCCGGGGTGAAGTCTGGAGTCCAGCTACCGTAGCGCGCGACGTTCAGTGCCGACAGCTTGTCGGACAGATGCATCAGTTCGCCAATCTGCAGTGGGGAAAGCTCGCGCAGCTGTTCAATCAGTCGTTCAGCGTGATCAAGGTGTTGGGGTTGCGTGTATCGCTGGGTCGCCGGCGGCGTATCGTAGTCGAGCGTTTTGGCCGGTGAAATCACCATCAGCATGGGTAGTCTCCTGTCCGTGTGCGGCGATTCTAGGCGTTATCCGGGTGCAGGCTCCAGCTATCGGCCTGTTTGCTGCGCTCAATCAGGCGTGCTGGCGGATGAGGGTTTCGGGAGAAGGGCAGGCGGAGCAGGGGAGAAGCGGGTGTGACGAAAGCGCACAGGCTGATTGGCGACTCTAGCGCTGCAGTGTGAGGTCCGCCAAGGGCTATTCGTCGAGATGCAAAATAAACGTGCGATCGCGCGAAAAGACTTTTTCCTGTCATCTCTTTTGCGGTATTACCGATACACAGACCGCCGAACCCTGCAGCACAGGTGGCGGCCGATGGGTGGCCCCGGACCTCTGCTACCCACGTCTGCTGGCCTCGCAGCCGGTGGTCCCAAAATGGCGGTGCGCTCAGACGCTCCGTCGTCCGTCTCTACGGAAAAGGTGACCGCGAATGGATGACTACGGCAGACCCCGCGCTACTCAGCCCACCCTCTACGTTCTGGACACCAACGTCCTGCTTCACGACCCCAACGCACTGCTGAACTTCGAAGAGCATCAGGTCGCCATTCCCATGACCGTGCTGGAGGAGCTGGACAAGCTCAAGAGCGGCAAGCACAGCGTGGCTGCTGAATGCCGGCAGGTGATCCGGCTGATCGACAAGGTGCTGGGCAACGCGACACCGGAGCAAGTCGAGCTCGGCGTGCCCATCCAACGCGAGACGACGGGTGGCTTCTGCGGCAGTCTGTCGATCCTGATGAGCAAGAGCGCCGACGCCAGGGGACTGCCGGAGGATCTCAACGACAACAAGATCATCAACCAGGTGGTCGAGCTGCAGCAGCGCAATGCCGGGGTGCCGGTGGTGCTGGTGACCAACGACATCAACATGCGCCTGAAGGCGCGCGCCTGCGGTGTGGCCGCCGAGGACTACCAGACCGACAAGCTGGTCGATGACGTCGGCCAGTTGTCGCGTGGTTATCACAGCCTCAGTGGTTCCTTCTGGGACCGTGTCAGCAAGGTGGAAACCCAGCAGGGGCACGGTCGGACCTGGCACCGGGTGCAACTGATCGACAACCTGCCGGCGGTGCATGTCAACGAGTTCATTCTCGACGAGCAGGGCTTCGTCGGCTGGATCAAGGGCATCAAGTCGGACGAGCTGTTATTGCTGGACATGCATCAGGAACCCCTGCTGCATCAGGAAGCCTGGGGCCTGCGCCCGCGTGATATCCACCAGGCGCTGGCGTTGTACGCGCTACTCGATCCGGATATCCACCTGGTCAACCTGTCCGGCGCTGCAGGTTCCGGCAAGACCATCCTGGCACTGGCGGCGGCCATCGAACAGACGGTCGTGAGCAAGCGTTACCGGCGCATCATCGCCACGCGCAGCGTCCAGGGGCTGGACGAGGACATCGGCTTCCTGCCCGGTACCGAGGCGGAAAAGATGGAGCCCTGGCTGGGAGCCATCACCGACAACCTCGAAGCGCTGCACATGGACGACGAGAACACCCACGGCAGCGTCGACTACATCCTGCAGAAGGTGCCGTTGCAGTTCAAATCGCTCAACTACATCCGCGGCCGCAGCTTCCAGCAGAGCCTGATCCTGATCGATGAGTGCCAGAATCTCACGCCGCACCAGATGAAAACCATCATCACCCGGGCCGGAGCCGGCTCCAAGGTGGTCTGCCTGGGCAATCTGGCGCAGATCGATACGCCTTACCTTTCGGCCACCAGTTCCGGGCTGACCTATCTCACCGAGCGCTTCAAGGATTTCCCGCATGGCGTGCACATCACCTTGCAGGGTGTGCCGCGATCGGTGCTGGCGGAATATGCCGAGGCGAATATGTAGCAGCCGCAAGCCGAAGCAGGGCGAATGTCATCTTTTACATCCGCCCTGCGTGAGGCCAAAGCAGTTTCAAGCTGGGCTAAACTGCCTGTCTTTCACATAGACCCGGCAGGATTCCCATGCTTACTCATCTCGATTCACAAGGTCGCGCCAGTATGGTCGACGTGACCGACAAGGCCGTCACTGCGCGAGAGGCGGTGGCGCAGGCGCGGGTGCGGATGCTGCCGCAGACCTTACAGATGATCGAGCAGGGTGGTCACCCCAAGGGCGATGTGTTCGCGGTGGCGCGTATCGCCGGCATTCAGGCGGCAAAGAAGACCCATGAACTGATTCCGCTCTGCCATCCCCTGCTGCTGACCAGCATCAAGGTCGAGCTGCAGGCGGACGGCTCTGACGTAGTGCTGATTCGCGCCACCTGCAAACTGGCCGGACAGACCGGCGTTGAAATGGAAGCGTTGACTGCTGCCAGCGTGGCTGCGCTGACCATCTACGACATGTGCAAGGCCGTGGACAAGGGCATGATTATCGACGGTGTACGGTTGCTGGAAAAACGCGGCGGCAAAAGCGGTGACTGGCAGGTGCAGGCATGATTTCTATCCAGTATTACGCCCGCTACCGGGAAAGCCTCGGCAGCGACGGCGAGCATCTGCCGTGGGATGCAACCTTTGCCACTGTGGATGACGTGCGCCGGTATCTGCTGGCGCGTGGTGACGACTGGGCCGTGCTGGGCGAGCAGAATCTCATGTGTGCGCGCAACCAGGAGCTGTGCAGTCTCGACGAGCCGGTGAGTGACGGCGACGAAGTGGCCTTCTTCCCGACCGTGACCGGAGGCTGACAATGGGTGTTCGTGTTCAGCAGGCAGCCTTCGATCCCGGCGCAGAACTCAATGCCCTGCATGCGGCCAATCTGGGTATCGGTGCGGTGGCCGGATTCGTCGGCTACGTCAGGGATTTCAATGATGGCGAGGAGGTCGCCGGAATGTTCCTGGAACATGCGCCGGGCATGACCGAAAAAGCCCTGATGAAGATTGTCGAAGAGGCCGAGCAGCGTTGGCCGCTGTTGCGACTGGACGTGCTGCATCGGGTCGGGGCGCTGGAGCCTGGCGAGCCCATCGTCTTTGTGGGCGCTGCCAGTGCGCATCGCGAAGCGGCGTTCGATGCCTGCCGCTTTGTCATGGATTACCTGAAAACGCGCGCGCCTTTCTGGAAGAAGGAAACCACGCCTCAAGGTCCGCGCTGGGTCGAGGGTCGTGAGAGTGACCAGAGTGCCGCCCGGCGCTGGAGCGAATGAAGCGCTCGAGTCAATAGTTGAAGGTGATGTAAAGCTTGAAGGAGAGGGTGGAGAACATCATCAGCACACCGATGGTGAGCAGGGCGATGCCCCAGCTCTGGTCCCGATAGTTGTAGCCGAGGCCCAGTAGAACAAAGCCTGTTCCGATCAGGATGATCAACCAATCGATATGCTGCATGAGCGGACTCCGTTTCTTCAGGGGATGTACTGACTGTAGGGCTTTTGCCCCTTGAGGTGATGACCTCTGTCAGTGGAAGTGGGACGGCTGTGATGCAGGAAGGCAAAGGCGCCTTCCTGCAGGCGTGCCGTTAGCGAGAGCGAGGCGCGGGTGTCAGCAGTTCAGCAGGCGGCATCTCGCAGCTGATCTTGCGCCCGAGCAGCGCCTCGATGGCGGGCAGGGCGAAGGCGTCATCCTCGCCGGCAAAGCTGATGGACGTGCCGCTGGCGCCGGCACGTCCGGTTCGCCCGATGCGGTGTACGTAGTCGTCCGGCACTTCCGGCAGGGTGAAATTGATCACGTGGCTGATGCCATCGACATGAATGCCACGCCCGGCTACATCGGTGGCCACCATCACGCGAATCTTGCCTTCGCGGAAGCCTTCCAGCGCGCGGATGCGCTTGTGCTGGGGCACGTCGCCGGACATCTGCACGGCACTGATGCCATCGCGGGTGAGGCGCTCCTCGATGCGGCGTACTTCATCCTTGCGGTTGGCGAAAACCATCACCCGACTCCAGTCGTTCTGGGTGATGAGGTTGTAGAGCAGCTTGTATTTGTCGCTGCCTGCTACGGCATAGACGTGTTGCTCGACGCTGTCGCTGGCAACGTTGATAGCCTCGATCTCGACGATGGCGGGGTCGGTGGTCCACTGCTTGGCCAGGTTCATCACGTCCTCGGTAAAGGTCGCGGAAAACAGCAGCGTCTGGCGCTCGCTCTTGGGCGGCGTCTGCCGGATGATCTGGCGAACCTGTGGAATGAAGCCCATGTCGAGCATGCGATCCGCTTCGTCGAGCACCAGCACCTCGACCATGTCCAGATGCGCTTCGCCGCGCTGGTTGAAGTCCAGCAGTCGCCCCGGTGTCGCCACGAGAATGTCGCAATAGCGGGACTCCAGCGCCTTAAGCTGCTTGTCGAAGTCCATGCCGCCGACGAAGCTCATGACGTTGAGGTTGGTGTATTTGGTCAGGTCCAGTGCGTCGTTGGCGATCTGGACCACCAGCTCACGGGTCGGCGCGATGATCAGCGCACGCGGTTCACCCATGTAGCGTTCCTTGGGCGGTGGGGTTTCCAGCAGCTGGGTGATGGTGGAAATCAGGAACGCGGCGGTTTTGCCGGTGCCTGTCTGGGCACGCCCGATGGCATCGCGCCCCTTGAGGGTGAAACCCAGCACTTGCGCCTGGATCGGGGTGCAGTAGGGGAAACCCAGATCCTGTATCGCATGCATCAGTTCGGGAGAAAGCTTGAAGTCATGAAAGCGTGTCTTGCCTTCTGCTGGCTCGACTACGAAATCTTCCAGCTTCCAGGCCGGGGGAGGTGGCGCAGCGGGTTTGCGGGTGCGCTCGCGGCGCGGCTTGGTGACGGCCGGCGTATCGCTGTGCTGGGGCGCCTGCGTTTCACGCGGCTCGCTGTAATGGGGCGCGGCTTCACTTGGGGCGTCGCTGGCAGGTTGCGCAACGGAAAGCTCGGTCGGGCTTTTACCAAAGATTTTCTTGAGTGCTTTGAGCACGGTCTTCTCGTCTGGTTGTCAAAATTCGCCCGCCAGTGTAATGCATGTAGCAGACAGGGCGAAGACTTGCACCTGCCGGGCGCAGCGGTTCGTGCGGCTGCGCGGGTTCTGGCGATAGGATGAGGCTTTCAGTGCCGCCATGACTCAGCCGCAAACGCGGTTTCGTCCGTTCTGCTTGGCCTCGTAGAGGGCATGATCGGCCTTGTGAATGAGGCCTTCCAGATTGTCTTTTGGCTGTCTCAGGGCTACACCGATGGAAATCGTCACGCCCGGCAGCGTACCCAGCGGTGAGCGGAACGAGCGCAGCCGGGCCAGACGCAAGCGCAGGCGCTCTCCCACTTTCCGGGCTTGCGCCAGGGCCATGCCGGGGAGCAGGACCACGAATTCCTCGCCACCGTAGCGCACCAGGCTGTCAGCCGGTCGCAGCAGTTTCCCCAGCGTATCGACGACAAGACAGAGCGCGTGATCGCCGGCCAGGTGGCCGTGCAGGTCGTTGTAGTCCTTGAAGTGGTCGACATCCAGCATAAGGATCGAAAGGGGCCGTCCGCTGAAGGCGCAGCGGGTGCTTTCACGGTTGTAGATATGTTCCAGCCGGCGTCGATTGAAGGCGCCGGTGAGGGTGTCGATATTGGCGTTCTGCTCGCTGTTGATGATCAGCCGGTCGCTCAGGCGGACACGCTGGCAAAACAATTCGACCAGGTTCTGCATCAGCTGCGGTGAGCGCGAAAGCAGGGACATTGAGCGGCTATGCAGGCGCAGCATCAGCGAAGACTCAAGGCTGACGACCCAGGCGGACGGCAGCTGGTTGTCGATGAAACTGATCTCGCCGGCGCAGTCGCCGGGACCAATGATCCGCACCGGCTGGCTGTCGAGCGAATCCAGGTGAACCGCCAGCTCGCCATCCAGGAGCAGGTAAAGATAGTGGTTGGGTTTGAGGGGTGAAAGCAGTACCTCGCCGGTACCGACCAGACAGGGTTCGCAGATTTCCTGCAGCATGCGCAGGCAGGGTTCGTCGAGATGATCGAACAGACGCACCTGCTGCAGGTGCTTCCATTCGGCCCGCCAGTCGGCGGTTTTCATGACGTCCACATGCGTCTGGATGAGAATTTCGCCATGGCAGCTCGCGCGTCTCGTGACGCAGATCGGTGGTTGCTTCCGGCCGCGATGAGCGCTGCCAGACAGGTGCATCGGGTTTTTGGTACTCCTGCTTCAAGCGTAGCCGTAAACCGCCGTTCGGATAGCTGAACGGCGGGAATATTGCGTGAAGATGTCGCCTTGCCGAAGGCTCAGCCCAATTGTGTGGTGAGCCAGTCGCCAATCTCGTGGATCTCGGCCGGCAGCACCTCATGGGCCATCGGGTATTCCTTCCACTGCGCCTGTACGCGGTTCTGCAACAGGCATTCATAAGCGGCACGACCCATGAAGGGAGGTACTACGTCATCCCGGCTGCCATGCAGGCAGAGCACCGGCAAGTCCGTCTGCAGGGGCGAGAGTTTGAGATCGTCGCTGAACGTGGGCGCGTAGGTAGACAACGCAAGCACACCGCCCAGCGGCCCGGCCCAGCGCAAAAAGGCAGTGTGATAGACCACGGCGCCGCCCTGGGAGAAGCCGGCCAGGAAGATGCGTCGGGGATCGATGCCGCCATCGCGTTGCGCTTCAATCAGCTCGATGACGCTCTGTGCCGACTGCTCCAGCTGTGCCTGGTCGATGGCGCGTGCGGGACTCATGGCCTGGATGTCGTACCAACTGGGCATCGCCCAGCCGCCATTGATGGTTACCGCACGGGTCGGTGCCTGCGGCAGTACGAAGCGCGTGTGCAACAGGCGCTGCTGAAGGGCTTCGGCGACCGGCAGGAAGTCATAGCGGTCAGCGCCCAGACCATGCAGCCAGATAACGCAGGAGTCGGCAGTCTGTGCCGGTTCGATGATCAATGGGTCGCTCATGTGGGGCTCCGTCTGATGGCCTGCACCGGCGCGGTGCAAACAGCGGGGAAGTTGCTCGAAGGTTGCATTGGAAGTTGCAGTGGCAGGCGGCGAGATTACCCCTTGTTGGCCGTTCCCTGAAGTATGAGCCCGCATGACAGGCGATTTGGCATGACTGGTACGCCGCTTGCTTCATGCATTCGTGGCTGCTGCGCCGATACCCCCGCACGTCTGCGGAGTTGCGTATCGGGAGGAGTTGCCGATCAGTGATCGGCGACTAGACTCAGGTCAGGTTCTTCCTTGGTTCTGATTGACGCATGTCGATTGGTGTTTTCCGACGCTGGTGGGAGACCCGACCCCGCAGAATAAAAACAAACTGGAGGTTTCGATGATCAGAGCTAAATCCACACTGACCGTGCTGGGCGCCGCGATGCTTTTGAGTGTTGGCGGCCAGGTGCAGGCAGGGGCGACTCTGGATGCGGTGAAGAGCAAGGGTTTCGTGCAGTGCGGTATCAGCGATGGGTTGCCGGGCTTTTCCTACGCAGACGCCAAGGGTCAGTACAAGGGAATCGATGTGGATATCTGTCGCGCGGTTGCGGCTGCAGTCTTCGGTGATGCCGAGAAGGTCAAGTACAGTCCGTTGACCGCCAAGGAGCGTTTCACCGCGCTGCAGTCCGGCGAGGTCGATATGTTGTCGCGCAACACCACCTGGACCAGTTCGCGTGACGCGGCCATGGGGCTGAACTTCACCGGTGTCACCTACTATGACGGGCAGGGCTTCCTGGTCAACAAGGAGCTGGGCGTGGCCAGCGCCAAGGAGCTTGATGGGGCGACTGTCTGTATTCAGGCCGGCACCACCACTGAACTGAATCTTTCCGACTATTTTCGCAGCAACAGCCTCAATTACACGCCCATTACCTACGACACCTCGGACGAGAGCGCCAAGTCGCTGGAATCCGGTCGTTGCGACGTTCTCACATCCGACCAGTCACAGCTCTACGCCCAGCGCATCAAGCTGGCGAAGCCGGATGAATACGTGGTGCTCCCGGAAGTCATCTCCAAGGAGCCGCTCGGCCCGGCGGTTCGCCAGGGTGACGAGGAGTGGTTCGATATCGTGCGCTGGACACTGTTCGCCATGGTCAACGCCGAGGAGCTCGGGGTGACAGCGGCGAATGCAGAAGAGACCGCAAAAAACACCAAGAACCCGGATGTGGCGCGCCTGCTCGGTGCGGAAGGCGAATACGGCAGGGACCTGAAACTGCCCAAGGACTGGGCGGTGCAGATCGTCAAGCAGGTCGGCAACTACGGTGAGGTGTTCGAGCGCAACGTCGGTGCTGGCAGCGAGCTGAAAATCGAGCGCGGCCTGAATGCACTCTGGAACAACGGAGGTTTGCAGTACGCACCGCCAGTGCGTTGATCGAGCAGGGCCGGCATTCAGCCGGCCCTGTTTCAAGGATGAGCGATGCCGGTGAGTGTGTGCCGGCGCCTCCGTATTGAGGTTTCCTGATGCGAACCATCGCCAAATCGGGAGCAGCGCGTGGTTCGCTGCTCAGGGATCCGCAGGCGCGTGCCTGGCTGTTTCAGATCATCGCCGTCATCACCGTTGTTGCAATCGGCTGGTTTCTGTTCCACAACACCCAGGCCAACCTGGCACACCGGGGCATTAATTCGGGCTTTGGATTTCTCGATAATGCCGCTGGCTTCGGCATCTCCCAGCACCTGATTGACTACAGCGAAAGCGACTCCTACGGTCGGGTGTTCTGGGTCGGCCTGCTCAATACGCTGCTGGTCAGCGTGATCGGCATCATCCTGGCGACCATCATCGGCTTCACCCTAGGAGTAGCGCGACTGTCGCCGAACTGGCTGATCCGTCAAATCAGCACTGTCTATATAGAGATCTTCCGCAACATCCCACCGCTGTTGCTGATCTTCTTCGTCTACTTCGCCGTGCTCAGCCCCTTGCCCGGTCCGCGCAACAGCCTGAGCCTGTGGGACATCATCTTCATCAACAATCGCGGTGTACAGATGCCCGCGCCCCGTGCGGGTGAAGGTTTCTGGGCGTTCTGGATTGCGCTGTTTCTGGCGCTGGTAGCCATCGTCCTGCTCAACCGCTGGGCACGCGCCCGGCGTCATGCCACCGGACGTCCCTTTCCGGTGTTCTGGATCAGCCTGGTTCTGTTTGTCGGGTTTCCCTGGCTGGGTTCACTGCTGTTCGGCGGGCCGTTTCTCTGGGAGATTCCCGAGCTGCAGCGCTTCAACATTCGCGGCGGCTGGGTGGTGATTCCCGAGCTTGTGTCCATCGTGCTGGCGCTTTCCATCTATACCGCAGCCTTTATTGGCGAAACCGTGCGCGCCGGCATCCAGTCGGTGAGCCACGGCCAGACCGAGGCAGCGGCCTCGCTGGGGTTGCGGCCGGGACGGGTGCTGCGGCTGGTGATCGTGCCGCAAGCGCTGCGCGTGATCATTCCGCCTCTGACCAGCCAGTACCTCAACCTTGCGAAGAATTCCTCGCTGGCAGCGGCCATTGGCTACCCGGACATGGTTTCGCTGTTCGCCGGGACGGTACTCAACCAGACCGGCCAGGCGATCGAAACCATGGCCATCACCATGAGCGTATACCTGGCCATCAGCATCAGCATTTCGCTGTTGATGAATTGGTACAACAAGCGCATCGCGCTGATCGAACGGTGAGGGCGCGCACATGACGACTCATGCTTTCAAGCCGGACCTGCCAGCACCTTCACGCAGCATCGGCGTGGTCGGTTGGCTGCGAGCCAATCTGTTCTCCAGCTGGCTCAATACGCTGCTGACCCTGATGGGACTCTATTTGATCTGGTTGATCGTGCCGCCGATCATCGACTGGGCGATTATCAAGGCCGACTGGAGCGGCGAAAGTCGGGACGATTGCAGTCGGGAGGGCGCGTGTTGGGTGTTCGTGCAGACGCGTTTCAGCCAGTTCATGTATGGCTTCTATCCGGCGGAGTTGCGCTGGCGTGTGGATGCCGCTGCCTGGTTGGCGGTTCTCGGTGCCGCGCCGTTGTTCTTCCGGCGGATGCCGCACAGGGTGCGTTACGGCATCGCCTACCTGCTGCTGTATCCATTGCTGGCCTATTGGTTGCTGCATGGTGGCTTCTTCGGTCTGGAAACGGTGCCGACCTCGCGCTGGGGCGGCTTGATGCTGACCATAGTGATTGCCGCCGTGGGCATCGCCGGAGCCTTGCCACTGGGCATTTTGCTGGCGCTGGGACGCCGCTCGGACATGCCGGCGATCCGCGTGCTGTGCGTTACCTTCATCGAGTTCTGGCGCGGCGTGCCGCTGATCACCGTGCTGTTCATGTCCTCGGTGATGCTGCCGCTGTTCCTGCCCGAGCAGATGAACCTCGACAAGCTGATGCGCGCCATGCTGATGGTGATCTTCTTCGAGGCCGCCTATATCGCCGAAGTAGTGCGCGGCGGCTTGCAGGCGATACCCAGAGGCCAGTACGAGGCGGCTGCGGCAATGGGTCTGGGCTACTGGCGCAGCATGATCCTGGTGATCCTTCCGCAGGCGCTGAAGATGGTCATTCCCGGCATCGTCAACACCTTTATCGCGCTGTTCAAGGACACCAGCCTGGTGATCATCATCGGCCTGTTCGACTTCCTCAACAGCATCAAGCGCGCCACATCCGACCCAGCCTGGCTGGGCATGTCCACCGAAGGCTACGTGTTCGCGGCGCTGGTCTACTGGATGTTCTGTTTCGGCATGTCGCGCTACTCCATCCACCTGGAACGCACGCTTGATACCGGTCACCGGACTTAGGAGGGGGCAATATGAGCGACATGCAATCCGAACAATCTGAAAGAGCCGCTGAGCCGGTTATCCAGATGCAGGGCGTGAACAAGTGGTTCGGTCAGTTCCATGTGCTCAAGGACATCGACCTGAATGTCAGTCAGGGTGAGCGCATCGTACTGTGCGGCCCCTCGGGCTCGGGCAAGTCGACCACCATTCGCTGTCTCAACCGGCTGGAGGAGCACCAGAAGGGACGTATCGTGATCAACGGTGTGGAGCTGACCAGCGATCTCAAGCAGATCGAGGCGATTCGCAGTGAAGTCGGCATGGTTTTTCAGCATTTCAATCTGTTTCCGCACCTGACCGTGCTGCAGAACTGCACGCTGGCGCCGATGTGGGTGCGCAAGCTGCCACGCCGCGAGGCCGAGGAAATTGCCATGCACTATCTGGAGCGCGTGCGTATACCGGAACAGGCTGAGAAGTTTCCGGGTCAGCTTTCCGGTGGCCAGCAGCAGCGCGTGGCCATCGCCCGTGCGCTGTGCATGAAGCCGAAGATCATGCTGTTCGATGAGCCCACCTCGGCGCTGGACCCGGAAATGGTCAAGGAAGTGCTGGACACCATGGTCGGCCTCGCCGAAAGCGGCATGACCATGCTTTGCGTGACCCACGAAATGGGCTTCGCCCGTACCGTCGCCGACCGGGTGATCTTCATGGACAAGGGTGAGATCGTCGAGCAGGCCGATCCGGAAGTGTTCTTCAGTAATCCGGTCAATGAGCGGACCAAGCTGTTTCTCAGCCAGATCCTGCATTGAGCTTGAAGGCTGGGGAACCTGGTAAGAGAACAGTGCCTGTTTGTGGTGCGTAGGGTGGATGTCGCTTTTTACATCCACCGTGACTTCGCTCGGTGGATGGCCACCCCGTGGATCGGTGAAGCGTGATCCACCTGCACCCTGGTCTGCGCTTGCGTAGCCTTAGCCTCGAACGCCGTCATGGGCTAGAATACGCGCCCCGACTGCTCCCCTCTTCGAGGCTGTTCCGACGATGTTGATCCTGCGTGGCGCTCCCGCTCTTTCCGCCTTCCGTCACGGTAAGCTCCTGGCACAACTGACCGAGAAGGTCCCCGCCGTGAGCGGGTTGTACGCCGAGTTTGCCCATTTCGCCGAAATATCCGGCACGCTGGACGCCGACGAGCAGCAGGTTCTTGCCCGGTTGCTGAAATACGGCCCGAGCGTATCCGTGCAGGAACCGGTGGGTCGGTTGTTCCTGGTGGTGCCGCGTTTCGGCACCATTTCTCCCTGGTCGAGCAAGGCCAGCGATATCGCCCACAATTGCGGACTGAGCAAAATCCAGCGACTGGAGCGTGGTATTGCCTTCTACGTGGAAGGCGAGTTCGACGATGCCGATGCACGATTGATTGCCGCCGCACTGCATGACCGCATGACCCAGCTGGTGCTGGGTCGCTTCGAAGACGCCGCCGACCTGTTCAGCCATGCCCAGCCCAAGCCGCTCACAGCAGTGGATGTACTTGACGGTGGCCGTGGCGCGCTGGAAAAGGCCAACGTCGAGCTGGGCCTGGCGCTGGCCGACGATGAGATCGATTACCTGCTGACCAGCTTCACCGAGCTGGGACGCAACCCGCACGACATCGAGCTGATGATGTTTGCCCAGGCCAACTCCGAGCATTGCCGGCACAAGATCTTCAACGCCAGCTGGGACATCGACGGCGAGAGCCAGGACAAGTCCCTGTTCGGCATGATCAAGAACACCTATCAGCTGCATTCCGAAGGCGTGCTATCGGCGTACAAGGATAACGCCTCGGTGATCGTCGGGCATGAAGCTGGACGGTTCTACCCTCATCCCGAGACCGGCGAGTACGCGGCGACCCGCCAGCCGGTGCATATCCTGATGAAGGTGGAAACCCATAACCACCCGACGGCCATTGCGCCATTCCCCGGTGCTGCCACCGGCTCGGGCGGCGAGATCCGTGACGAAGGCGCTACCGGTCGCGGCTCCAAGCCGAAGGCCGGGCTGACCGGCTTTACCGTCTCCAACCTGAATATTCCCGGCTTCGAGCAACCCTGGGAAAAGCCCTACGGCAAGCCCGAACGCATCGTCACACCGCTGGATATCATGATCGAAGGCCCGCTGGGCGGCGCGGCGTTCAACAATGAATTCGGGCGTCCGGCGCTGGCCGGTTATTTCCGTACCTTCGAGCAGCGCATCGAAACGCCGCGCGGCGAGGAAGTGCGCGGCTACCACAAGCCGATCATGCTGGCGGGTGGCCTGGGCAATATTCGTGAAGATCATGTGCAGAAGGGCGAGATCTCGGTCGGCGGCAAGCTGATCGTGCTCGGTGGCCCGGCGATGCTGATTGGTCTGGGCGGCGGTGCAGCATCCTCGATGGCCACTGGTTCAAGCTCGGCGGACCTGGATTTTGCCTCGGTGCAGCGCGAAAACCCGGAAATGGAGCGTCGCTGCCAGGAGGTGATCGACCGCTGCTGGCAGTTGGGCGAACACAACCCGATCAAGTTCATTCACGACGTAGGCGCTGGCGGCTTGTCCAATGCCTTCCCGGAACTGGTCAACGATGGCGGTCGCGGTGGTCGTTTCGAACTGCGCAACATTCCCAACGACGAACCCGGCATGGCGCCACACGAAATCTGGTGCAACGAGTCCCAGGAGCGCTACGTGCTCTCGGTCGATTCTGCCGATTTCGTGCGTTTCAAGGCCATCTGCGAGCGTGAGCGCTGCCCCTTCGCCGTGGTTGGCGAGGCCACCGAAGCGCTGCACCTGACCGTCGCCGACAGCCATTTCGGTAACAACCCGGTGGACATGCCGCTCAACGTGCTGCTCGGCAAAACCCCGCGCATGCACCGCAGTGCCAGTCGTGAAGCCGAGCTGGGCGATGACTTCAATGCCGCAGCGGTCTACCTCGATGAAGCCGTTGGCCGTGTACTGCGGCATCCGGCGGTGGCCAGCAAGAGCTTCCTGATTACCATCGGCGACCGCAGCATCACCGGCATGGTGGCGCGCGACCAGATGGTCGGGCCCTGGCAGGTGCCGGTGGCCGATTGCGCCGTGACCACCACCAGCTACGACGTCAATACCGGCGAAGCCATGGCGATGGGCGAGCGCACGCCCCTGGCGCTGCTGGACGCACCTGCATCAGGTCGCATGGCTATCGGCGAAACGCTGACCAACCTTGCTGCTGCACGTATCGAAAAGCTCTCCGATATCAAACTGTCCGCCAACTGGATGGCCGCCGCCGGTCATCCGGGTGAAGACGCACGGCTGTACGACACCGTCCGCGCCGTCGGCATGGAACTCTGTCCGCAGCTGGGCCTGACCATTCCGGTAGGCAAGGACTCGATGTCGATGAAAACCCGCTGGGACGAAGAGGGCGCCGAGAAAAGCGTGACCTCGCCCATGTCGCTGGTTGTTTCCGGCTTCGCTCCGGTGCTCGACGTACGTCAGACTCTCACGCCGCAACTGCGCATGGACAGGGGCGCTACTGACCTGATCCTGATCGACCTGGGCCGCGGCCAGAACCGCATGGGCGGCTCGATCCTGGCTCAGGTATACGGCAAGCTCGGTCGCCAGGCACCGGACGTCGACGATGCCGAAGACCTGCAGGCCTTCTTCACGGTGATTCAGGGGCTTAACGCTGACGGCCTGTTGCTGGCCTATCACGACCGTTCCGACGGTGGCCTGCTGACTACGGTGCTGGAAATGGCCTTCGCCGGTCATTGCGGCCTGAACCTGAACCTCGACGGCCTGCTGGACGATGCCGACGAGGTCCCGGCTGTGCTCTTCAACGAAGAGCTGGGCGCTGTCATCCAGGTGCGTCAGGACGATACCGAAATCGTTCTGGCCCAGTTCAGTGCGGCAGGTCTCGGCGATTGCGTCGCAGTGATCGGCCAGCCGGCCAATAACGGCTACATTTCGCTACGCCTTGCCGGTAGTGAAGTCTTTAGCGGTGATCGCCGCCTGCTGCAGCAGCAATGGGCCGAAACCAGCTACCGCATCCAGCGTCTGCGCGACAACGTCGAGTGTGCCGATCAGGAATTCGATGCGCTGCTTGAGGAAGACAATCCCGGCCTCAATGCCAAACTCAGCTTTGACGTCAATCAGGACATCGCTGCACCCTACATCAAGCGTGGCGTGCGCCCGAAGGTGGCGGTGCTGCGCGAGCAGGGCGTCAATGGTCAGGTGGAAATGGCGGCGGCCTTCGACCGTGCCGGCTTCGCTGCGGTGGACGTTCACATGAGCGACATCCTCTCCGGTCGCATCAGCCTGGAAGACTTCAAGGGTCTGGTGGCCTGTGGCGGTTTCTCCTACGGCGACGTGCTCGGCGCCGGTGAAGGCTGGGCCAAGTCGATCCTGTTCAATGCTCGTGCGCGGGATGGCTTCCAGGCCTTCTTCGAGCGCAGCGACAGCTTCTCCCTTGGCGTATGCAACGGTTGCCAGATGATGAGCAACCTGCATGAGCTGGTGCCTGGCAGCGAGTCCTGGCCGCACTTCGTGCGCAACCGCTCCGAGCAGTTCGAGGCGCGTGTGGCCATGGTCCAGGTGCAGGAATCGCCGTCGATCTTCCTCCAGGGCATGGCCGGCTCGCGCTTGCCGATTGCTATCGCCCACGGCGAAGGTCATGCCGAGTTCTCCAGCGAAGTGGCGTTGCAGGCTGCGGATCTCTCCGGCACCGTGGCCTTGCGCTACGTGGACAACCACGGCAGGGTCACTGAACGCTACCCGGCCAACCCCAACGGCTCGCCGCTCGGGATTACCGGCATGACCAGCCGTGACGGTCGCGTGACCATCATGATGCCGCACCCTGAGCGGGTATTCCGCGCCGTAACCAACTCCTGGCGCCCGGATGAGTGGCAGGAGGATGGCGGCTGGATGCGCATGTTCCGCAATGCACGAGTCTGGGTGGACTGAGGTCGGCGCCTGCTGCAAACAAAGCCCGGACGCGTGCAAATGCTCCGGGCTTTTTCATGCGCGCGCGAGCAGGTCGTTGCGCTGAACCAGGCGTTGGCTGCAGCGTCTGATATTGATCCTGGGCAAAAATGCCGCCGCTGTTTTTGGGACACTTGCGCCTTTTTGAGCAGGCTGCCTGTTTCGTCTCGTTGTGATTCTTGTGGAGATGCCGATGTACAAACTGTGCTTCTACGTACCGGAAAGCCATCTGGAAGAGGTCAAGGATGCGGTATTTGCCGCAGGTGGCGGGCGTATTGGCGATTATGATCGCTGCAGCTGGCAGGTGCTCGGGCGTGGCCAGTATCGACCGCTGGAAGGCAGTCAGCCGTTTATCGGTCAGGAGGATCAGGTGCAGCTTGTGTCGGAATGGCGGGTGGAGCTGGTGGTCGCCGACGAGCTTATCCACGACAGCGTCAAGGCACTCAAGCGGGCACATCCCTATGAAACCCCGGCCTTTGACGTCTGGCGGCTGTCGGATATGGTTTTCTAAAAAGCAGGCAGCCAGGGCTTGTTCGCCCTTACCACGCATCACGCCTGCAGCCCGCTACGGCCTGGCTTCGGGCCAAATGTGTTCGGTTGTTTATCAATGCCTGGCCGAATGAATTCGGTTTACGGCCTGATTTCGATCAGCGTGCCGTCTTTCACCAGGTTCCACACTTCGCGCATATCGTCGTTCTTCAAGGCGATGCAGCCTTCGGTCCAGTCAAGGGTGTGGAAAAACCACTCGGGGTATTCCTCGTCCAGCGGCGTGCCATGAAGCATGATCATGCTGCCCGGAGAGGCGCCTTCGGTGCGGGCGCGTGCCAGGTCCCTGGCGTTCGGGTAGGAGATGTGCATCGCCAGGTTGAACTTGTCCGAGGTCTTGCGCCAGTCGATCCAGTACAGCCCTTCCGGAGTGCGCTGGTCGCCTTCGCGTTGCTTGGGGCCGGGTTGCTTGCCCAGCGAGATGCGGTAGCTTTTCAGCGTGGTGCCGCGACTGATCAGGTGCAATTGGCGTTCCGATTTGACCACCAGGACCTTGTCGATAAAGGCTCCGTTCAAATTCGGCGATGCTGTCGCGTGTGACAGCGAGGCCAAGGTGAGGCAGAAAATCGTTAACAACCATCGCATTCGGTATTTCCCAGGAATTGGTGCTACATCAGGCCTTTATCCGGCGGCATGCAGGTTGGCTGCAGCCGCTCGACGAGCGCGTATTCTAGGAGCTTTTCCCGCTTTGCTGCGAGCCGTGCGGCGCTGACGCCAGCAAGATGTGCGGCTTTCGGTAGTGAGTGCTGTCGTTGCGTATTTTGGCTTTGCCTGTCTTGGGCGCCTCGGTGATCCATGCCATGATGTTGGTCAAATACGCAAAGAGATTTTTCATGCTGGACACAATTCTCCGACGGGTGCGTGACTACTCACCGCACCTTCTGGAGCCGGAAGGACGGTTGCCCGAAGCAGCAGTGCTGATGCCGGTTACCCGCAGTGAATCGCCCGAACTGGTGCTCACGTTGCGCGCCAGCGGCCTGTCTACTCATGGGGGGGAGGTTGCGTTTCCTGGCGGGCGTCGCGACCCCGAAGATCGCGATCTGGCGCATACCGCCTTGCGTGAGGCCGAGGAAGAGGTGGGCCTGGCGCCGGGTATGGTGGAGATCGTCGGGCCGCTCAGCAGCCTGATTTCTCTGCATGGCATCCATGTCACCCCCTATGTCGGCATCGTGCCGGATTATGTCGAGTACCGCGCCAACGATGCGGAAATCGCCTCGGTGTTTTCCGTACCCCTGGATTTCTTCTGCCACGATCCGCGTGAGTTCACCCACCGTATCGATTACCAGGGCGGCGCCTGGTATGTCCCTTCTTACCGTTATGGCGAATACCAAATCTGGGGGCTGACGGCGATCATGATCGTCGAGCTGGTCAACTTGGTGTGCGACGCCGGAATCGAGATGCGTCGGGCTCCGACTTCCTATATCCATCTGAACAAAAAATAGAGGTGATGGCTGTGAAATATCGTCTGGGCGAGTCTCGTGTTGAAACGCACCCGCAAAGCTGGGCTGCACCGGGCGCCATGCTGATTGGCAAGATTCGTCTGGATGCCGGCGCCAGTGTCTGGTTCGGCGCGGTGCTGCGTGGCGACAACGAACTGATCCACATCGGCGAGAACAGCAACGTTCAGGATGGTAGTGTGCTGCACACCGACATGGGTCATCCGCTGACGCTGGGTACCGGTGTTACCGTGGGCCACAACGCCATGCTGCATGGCTGCAGCGTCGGCGACTACAGCCTGATCGGTATCAATGCGGTGATCCTCAACGGGGCGCAGATCGGCAAGTACTGCATCATCGGCGCCAATACGCTGATTCCCGAGGGCAAGATCATTCCCGATGGCTCGCTGGTGGTCGGCTCGCCCGGCAAGGTAGTGCGCGAGCTGACCGAAGAGCAGAAGAAGATGCTCGAAGCCAGCGCCGCGCATTACGTGCAGAACGCCCAGCGTTATGCACGTGATTTGGTAGAGCAGGATGATTGATGTCTGAGCCGGCCGAGAAACCGATTGCTTCGCCCTGTGTGAGCATCTGCGCGCTGGACGAGACGGATGTCTGCACCGGTTGCCAGCGTAACGTCGACGAGATCATTCGCTGGAGCCGGTTGAACAACAGCGAGCGGCGGGAAGTGCTGTTGCGTTGTCATGAGCGGGCCCGCGAGCGCGGCCAGCTGTTGTAATCATTCAATCGTAAACGAGGGAAACCATGCCACGTATCGGCACTCCGCTGTCTGCCAGCGCTGTTCGAGTCCTGCTGTGCGGTTCTGGCGAGCTGGGCAAGGAGCTGGTGATCGAACTGCAACGTCTGGGCGTCGAGGTGATCGCCGTGGATCGCTACGCCAACGCGCCGGCCATGCAGGTTGCGCATCGTCACCACGTTATCGATATGCTCGACGGCGCTGCGTTGCGCGCGATCATAGAGCGGGAAAAGCCGCACTATATCGTCCCCGAGATCGAGGCCATCGCCACGGCGACGTTGGTCGAGCTGGAGGCCGAAGGCTTCACCGTGATTCCCACCGCGCGTGCTGCGCAGCTGACCATGAACCGTGAGGGTATTCGTCGTCTGGCTGCCGAAGAACTTGGGCTGCCGACTTCGCCGTATCGCTTTGCCGACTCGCTGGAAGACTGCCGCAGCGCCGCACTGGCCATCGGTTTTCCCTGTCTGATCAAGCCGGTGATGAGTTCGTCGGGCAAAGGGCAATCGGTGTTGCGCAGTGAAGCGGATATCGATGCGGCCTGGAGCTATGCCCAGGCGGGCGGTCGTGCCGGTAAGGGGCGAGTGATCGTTGAGGGTTTTATCGACTTCGATTACGAAATCACGCTGCTGACGGTGCGCCATGCGGGTGGGACCACATTCTGTCAGCCGGTGGGGCATCGCCAGGAGAGGGGCGACTATCAGGAATCCTGGCAGCCGCAACCAATGAGTGCGGGTGCCATGGCCGAGGCCGAACGCATTGCGCTGGCCGTCACCGAGGCGCTTGGTGGGCGTGGTGTGTTCGGCGTTGAATTGTTTGTTAAAGGGGATCAAGTCTGGTTTTGCGAGATATCGCCACGGCCACACGATACCGGCCTGGTGACACTGGTTTCCCAGGATCTGTCCGAGTTCGCCCTGCATGCGCGGGCCATTCTTGGTCTGCCGATCCCGACCATTCGCCAGTTCGGCCCATCGGCGTCTGCCGTAGTGCTGGTGGAGGGTGAGAGCGAGCAGGTCAGCTTCGGCAATCTGGCCGCCGCAATGGCTGAGCCGGATACTGCGCTGCGCCTGTTCGGCAAGCCAGAGGTCAGTGGTCAGCGGCGCATGGGCGTGGCGCTGGCGCGCGATGAGTCCATCGAGGCAGCACGCGCGAAGGCGTTGCGGGTCGCAACGGCTATCGATACGCAGTTGTAGCTATGGCTGTTCGGTGTCGTCGGAGGCTGCTATGCCATCTTCGGCGACCCAGGCGCGCACGCTTTTCACCCGGTTGTCGGCGGCCTGGAGGATTTCCAGTCGGTATGCGCCGATCTGCAGGCAGATGCCGCTGTCGGGGATATGTTCTAGGGCTTCGGTGATCAGGCCGTTGAGTGTCTTGGGGCCGTCGCAGGGCAGTTGCCAGCCGAGGGCACGGTTGATCTCGCGCAGGTAGGCTGCGCCATCGATGACCAGCGTGCCGTCGTCCTGGGGATGAATGTCGGGGCTGCGCAGGGCATCCTGGTTGCTGAATTCTCCGACGATTTCTTCGAGGATATCTTCCAGGGTGACGATGCCCAGCACGTCACCGTACTCGTCGACGACGATGCCGATTCGTCTTTTCTGCTTCTGAAAGTTCAGAAGCTGGGTTGAAAGCGGCGTGTTCTCCGGGACGAAGTAGGGCTCGCTGCAGGCTTCAAGCAGGCTTTCCCTGGTCAATTGGTCGTGGCTGAGCAGGCGGGCAATCTGCCGCATGTGGACAATGCCCAACACCTGATTGATGTCTTTCTCGAACACCGGCAGGCGAGTGTGTGGCGTGGTGCGCAGTAGGCTGATGATGGTTTCAAGGTTGTCTTCGAGATCGATGCCGGTGACTTCGTTGCGCGGAATCATGATGTCATCGACGGTGACGCGTTCCAGATCGAGAATGCCGAGCAGCATGCTCTGGCGATTCATCGGCAGATCGCTGCCGGATTCGCGCACCACGCTGCGCAGCTCTTCAGTAGACAGGCTGTCGGTGCCTTTCTTGGACGGGTCCACACCGAGCAATCTGAGCAGTCCGTTGCTGATCCAGCCAAGCAATGCGACCAGCGGATACAGCACTTTCTGCAGCATCAGCAGCGGCAGGCTGACTGGGTAGGCGATCAGCTCGGGACGCAGTGCTGCCAGCGTCTTGGGCGTTATTTCGCCGAAGATCAGCAGGGCGATTGTCAGGCCGATAGTGGCAATGGCGATCCCGGCTTCGCCCCAGAACTGCATTGCCAGCACCGTGGCAATCGAGGATGCGAGGATATTGACGAAGTTGTTGCCCACCAGGATGGTGCCGAGCATGCGGTCGGGTCTGGACAGCAGTTCGATGGCGCGCCTGGCTCCGCGGTGACCTTCTCTGGCCTGATGCCGGAGGCGATAGCGGTTGAGGCTGAGCATTCCGGTTTCCGAGCTGGAAAAGAATGCGGAGCACAGCAGCAGGAAAACCAGTAAACCGAGCAAAAAGCCGGGGTGTAAACTTTCCACAAGGCTGCCTTCAGATGTGCAGGATGAATTCGCGGACCAGCTTGCTGCCGAAATACGCCAGCATCAGCAGACAGAAGCCGGCGAGGGTCCAGCGAATGGCTTTGTAACCGCGCCAGCCGAGCCGGTGGCGGCCCCATAGCAGCAGGCCGAAGACGATCCAGGCTATGAACGAAAGCAGCGTCTTGTGCACCAGATGTTGCGCGAACAGGTTGTCCAGAAACAGCCATCCGGTGATCAGCGAGGCCGACAGCAGCAGCCAACCCGCCAGCAGAAAGCCGAACAGCAGGCTTTCCATGGTTTGCAGCGGCGGGAAGTTCCTGATCACGCCTGACGGATGCTTGTGTTTCAGGTGGTGGTCCTGCAGGAGCAGAAGCAATGACTGGAATACGGCGATGGTCAGCATCCCGTAGGCCAGGATTGAAAACAGGATATGCGCCAGTATTCCGGGTTGTTCGCTGATGGCGGGCGCTGTTCCGGAGGGGGCGAACTGGGCGAAAAGCACCGTCAGGCAGCTCAGCGGGAATAACAGCAAGAGCAGGTTCTCGACCGGCATGCGGTACAGGGCTAGCAGGATCAGGAGTGTCACGGCGGCGGCGATCAGGCTTGATGCCGTGAAAAAATCCAGATGCAGACCGCTGGGCGAGAGCAGCTGGATGAAGAGGCTCACGCTGTGGGCGATCAGTGCCAGTACGCCCAGAAGGGTCAGTATGCGTTTATCCGGCGCGCAGCGTTGTGCCAGGCGCAGGCCTTGATATCCGGTTACGCCAGCGTAGAGACAGGCCGCAGCCAGGCTCGGTAGCAAAGGGTGCATAGTTTTTCAACGGGCTCGAAAGTTGCTGAGTGTGGCACAAACCCCTGACGTGCAAAAGCATGTGCAGCACAGTGGTTGGTCCTCTCGTTGTGCGGAGGCGGTTGTAACAGGATGGCACATACGCGCCGGTCTTCAGTGGCGACTGCTGCGGGTGGCTTGGCCATCTGCAGCAATAGCGGCGATGATGGGGTACCGGCATAGAGCTCGCAGCTTCTATAATCGCTCCCCTTAACCACATTCAGCGTGGAAATGGCTCATGTTTGAAAACCTAACCGATCGCCTCTCGCAAACGCTACGCCATGTCACCGGCAAGGCCAAGCTGACCGAGGACAATATCAAGGACACCCTGCGTGAAGTGCGAATGGCGCTGCTTGAGGCGGATGTCGCGCTGCCGGTGGTCAAGGATTTCGTGGCTCGGGTCAAGGATCGGGCCGTGGGTACCGAGGTTTCCAAGAGCCTGACGCCGGGCCAGGCGTTCGTGAAGATCGTCCGTGCCGAGCTGGAAGAGCTGATGGGCGCGGCCAACGAAGACCTCGATCTGAGCGTGGTGCCGCCGGCGGTCGTGCTGATGGCTGGCTTGCAGGGCGCGGGCAAGACCACCACGGTCGGCAAGCTCGCGCGCTTCCTGCAGGAGCGCAAGAAGAAGACCGTGCTGGTGGTGTCGGCGGATGTCTATCGTCCGGCGGCGATCAAGCAGCTGGAAACGCTGGCGGCAGAAGTCGGCGCGACCTTCTTCCCCTCCGATATCACCCAGAAGCCGGTAGAGATCGCGCAGGCGGCAATCCGTGAAGCCAAGCTGAAATTCATCGATGTGGTGCTGGTGGATACTGCCGGTCGCTTGGCCATCGATGCCGAGATGATGGCTGAAATCCAGGCCGTACACGCGGCGATCAACCCTGCGGAAACCCTGTTCGTGGTCGACGCCATGACCGGTCAGGATGCGGCCAACACTGCCAAGGCCTTCGGTGAGGCGCTGCCGCTGACCGGCGTGGTGCTGACCAAGGTCGATGGTGATGCGCGTGGGGGTGCGGCGCTTTCGGTGCGGCAGGTTACCGGCAAGCCGATCAAGTTCCTCGGCATGGGCGAGAAGAGCGATGCGCTCGAACCCTTCCATCCGGACCGTATCGCCTCGCGGATTCTCGGCATGGGTGACGTACTCAGTCTGATCGAGCAGGCCGAGCAGACGCTGGATCGGGAAAAGGCCGAAAAACTTACCAAGAAGCTGAAGAAGGGCAAGGGCTTCGATCTTGAAGATTTCCGCGACCAACTGCAGCAGATGAAGAGCATGGGTGGCCTCGGTGGTTTGATGGACAAACTGCCTTCCATCGGCGGCATGAATCTGTCCCAGATGGGCAATGCCCAGGGCGCAGCCGAGAAGCAGTTCAAGCAGATGGAAGCCATCATCAATTCGATGACGCCCGTTGAGCGACGCAACCCGGACATAATCAGTGGCTCGCGCAAGCGCCGCATCGCCATGGGGTCGGGCACCCAGGTGCAGGACATCGGGCGGCTGATCAAGCAGCACAAGCAGATGCAGAAAATGATGAAGAAGGTCGCCGGCAAGGGCGGCATGGCCAAGATGATGCGCGGCATGGGCGGTATGTTTCCCGGTGGCGGGATGCCGAAGTTCTGATGGCGCTGCAAGCCTCACACAGCGCATGCAAGTGATCCACTCGATTCAGGTTTTGCATTTACTTGTAGCTGCGGCTTGATGCCTGCCGCTTTTACTCGTAAAATGCGCGGCCTTTCGGGCCATAGGCCCAATTTAAGTGTGTGCCTTAAGCTAGCACCGACTACAGGAACGATGTTCACATGGTAACTATTCGTCTCGCCCGTGGCGGCTCCAAGAAGCGCCCTTTCTATCACCTGACCGTGACCAACAGCCGCAACCCGCGCGATGGCCGCTTCGTTGAGCGTATCGGCTTCTTCAATCCGGTTGCTGCAGGTGCTGAAATCAAGCTGTCCGTGAATCAGGAACGTGCCACCTACTGGCTGAGCCAGGGTGCACAGCCGTCTGAGCGCGTTGCTCAGCTGCTGAAGGAAGCTGCCAAGGCCGCTGCCTGAATCGCATGAACACAACGTCAGCCCCGGCCGAAGATTTGATCGTAATCGGCAAGATCGTTTCGGTGCATGGCGTGCGTGGTGACGTGAAGGTCTATTCCTTTACGGATCCCATCGACAATCTGTTGGGCTATCGCAACTGGACGCTCAGGCGAGGTGGCGAGGTCAAGCAGGTCGAGCTGGTCAAGGGACGTATCCAGGGCAAGATTCTGGTGGCTACGCTCAAAGGGCTGGATGATCGGGAAGAGGCGCGTACCTACGCGGACTTCGAGATCTGCATTCCCCGCAGCGAATTGCCCTCATTGACCGGTGATGAGTATTACTGGTTCCAGCTTCAGGGTTTGACGGTCATCAACCAGCTCGGGCAAACGCTCGGAAAGGTCGACCATCTGCTCGAAACCGGCGCCAACGATGTCCTGGTGGTCAAGCCGTGCGAAGGCAGCCTGGATGATCGTGAACGTCTGCTGCCCTACACCGACCCCTGTGTATTGAAGGTCGATCTGGAAGCGGGCGAGATGCAGGTCGAATGGGATGCGGACTTCTGAGCGATATGTCCGGTCTCCGTGTAGAAGTCATCAGTCTGTTCCCGGACATGTTTGCTGCTGTGTGTGACTACGGTATTACCAGTCGCGCCGTGAAGCAGGGGCTGCTCCAGCTGCGATGCTGGAATCCGCGAGCCTATACCGAAGATCGCCATCAGACGGTGGATGATCGTCCTTTCGGTGGTGGTCCAGGCATGGTGATGAAGATCAAGCCGCTGGAGCTTGCGCTGGCCGATGCCAGGCAGGCCGCAGGCGAGAAGGCGAAGGTGATTTACCTGTCGCCGCAAGGACGTCAGCTGAAACAGGCCGATGTCCGCGAACTGGCGAAGGAGGAGGGACTGATCCTTATCGCCGGGCGTTACGAAGGCATCGACGAGCGCTTTATTCAGGCGCATGTCGATGAAGAATGGTCGATTGGCGATTACGTGTTGTCCGGCGGTGAATTGCCGGCCATGGTGCTGATCGATGCGGTGACTCGATTGCTTCCCGGAGCACTGGGTCATGCTGATTCTGCCGAGCAGGATTCGTTTACCGACGGCCTGCTCGACTGCCCGCATTACACGCGACCGGAAGTGTATGCGGATAAACGTGTTCCAGAGGTGCTGCTCAGCGGTAACCATGAACACATCCGGCGCTGGCGCTTGCAGCAGTCCCTCGGAAGGACCTGGGAACGCCGTGCCGATCTTCTGGATAGCCGCTCGCTTTCTGGGGAAGAACAGAAGCTGCTGAAGGAATATATCCGTCAGCGGGACGATAGTTAACGTATCGATGGCAGGCCGAAAGGGTTTGTCTCAGGAGCACACAGCATGACCAACAAGATTATCCAGGCGCTCGAAGCTGAGCAGATGACCAAAGAACTGCCTCCGTTCGCCCCTGGCGATACCGTGATCGTTCAGGTCAAGGTCAAGGAAGGCGACCGTGAGCGTCTGCAGGCCTTTGAAGGTGTTGTAATCGGCAAGCGCAACCGCGGCCTGAACAGCGCCTTCACCGTGCGCAAGATCTCCAATGGCGTAGGTGTGGAGCGTACCTTCCAGACTTACAGCCCAATGGTTGACAGCCTCAGCGTCAAGCGCCGCGGTGACGTGCGCAAGGCCAAGCTGTACTACCTCCGCGCGCTGTCCGGTAAGGCAGCCCGTATCAAGGAAAAGCTGTCCTGAGAACCGCTTCCCTTGCAAGAAAGAGCAGCCTTCGGGCTGCTTTTTTTATGGATGTCTGGCGGGTATCGCCTGACCTGCAATGTGGGCGGTCAGATGCTGCAGGTTGCTCGATGACCGCCTGTCACTTTCTTTCGGCGACTGCGCAATCCTTGAACTAAGGTGGGTTCTCAACTCCTGAAATAACAAGAGTTTGCGCTATGAAGCTTGAAGTCGCTCGAGGACTGTTTCTGCTGGGTGCGCTGGGTGTCGCCTCGTTGTGCGCGGCAGCCTGGAGCGAGCCCAATGCCAGGGTCGTGGCGCGCAGTGTGTCAGCTGACTACTGTCCGGTGCCGCGCCTGGTCCAGGCTTCTGCCGTTGAAACGCGACCCGACGAGGACCTGCTGTTGTTCCTCTACGGGATGTCGCAAAGCCTGGTGGGCCGAGGCTGAGGCAGGCATAACGAATCAGCGGAGACGGAGATTACCCTTGGCCGCGCTCCTCAGATCAAACGCAGATGGTTGTCCCAGAGACCCGCAGGCAATTCCAGCGGCGTGCTGACAACGCGTTTGCCGCTGCAATCGAGCAGTCTGCAGCGGCCCTGCCCGGCGCTGACCACAAAGCCCTGTTTCGTCGCCGCCACCCCGGCACAATCCGGCAGATGAATTTCCTGGCGCAACTCGGTACTGTCCAGATCCCAGAGCAATACCTTGTTGCCGCGTGGCGCAGTCACCGCCAACAGGCGAAGTTCATCATTGATCGCCAGGCTGGCGGTGTATTGGTTCATTGACTGGCGCTGTGCTTCGCCCAGCGGGAAGGGCTGGAAAGCCTGACCAGGGCGTTTGATCGCTAGCAGCGGCACCTGATCCAGAGGATCGCCTTCATATTGCTGGCCGGACACCACCGTGCCATCAGCCGCGACCGCGAGGTGGCGCACGCTGTTCATCCGCTGCGGAAGTTGTTCCTTGCTGACCAGGGTGCCGTCGCGGCGCAACAGCACCAGGCTCGGTTCCATGGCATCGAGGTTCATCATTTCGCGGCTGTCGGCCTCGGTGCGAATGCCGCCATTGGCGATCACCAGGGTTTCACCATCGGGCATCCACAGCAGCTGATGCGGGCCTACGCCGTGCGTCGAATGTTCGCCGGCGCGAATCAGTTGTCGCTCTGCAACACGATAAATGCCGAGTACGCCACGGCCGGCATCGCGGGTATCGTTCTCGGTGGTGTAGAACCACTCGCCGCTGGCGTGAAACACGCCGTGGCCGTAAAAGTGGCGATCCTCGGGCGATACGAGGGTCTGCAACAGGCTGCCGTCGCGGCTGTCGATCAGGTAGCTTTCACGGCTTGGTCTGCGCCCGACGAAAACCGCCAGCGGCAGATAGGGATGGGTATGCACGTCATGACAGCGTTCGTTCACCGGCGTGGCAAAGGCGCGGCTGCCATCGAGCCGATAGCCGACTGCATAGTGACCGCCGTCGGCATCGTTGCGCGCCGAGAGCAGCAACGGCTGCCCGCTATTGCGCGAGTACGTCCAGCCGCCGATGGCGGTAGCAGTGGCCAGGACGCCGCCCAGACCGAGAAAGATGCGACGTTTCATGCTCAGTCACCGTCGTGGGCATTGAAGCCGATTTGCACGCCCAAGGCTCTGGCCAGTTCGCTCTGATGTAGGCGATGCAAGGCGTCGATATTGCGGTACAGCGTATCGAGCTGTTGGCGCCCGGTTTCGTCGGCAAGCAGCACGCTGAACGGTTGGTCGAGGCTGCTCAGCTGCTGGCGAGTCGCTGTATAGGCTGTATCGATACGCCCGGCCAGATCGGCCTGTTCGGCTGGAATCAGTTGCTTCAGGCCATTGTCATTCTTGCCCTGCCATAGTTGCTGGGCGCCGGCGAGGGCGGCATCGAGGCTGCCGAGGGTGGTATCGCTGCGCCAGGCTTCAGCTTGAAAGGGTTGCGGATGGCCCTTCGTCTGCCGGCCAAGCGGAGCACCCAGTTTTTTCTTCAGGCCATCAAGCGCCGTGACCTGCACGCGCAGCATGTCGGCTATGGCTTCTGCCGACTCGGCATAGCGCTCATTGGGGAAGTGACCGAGCTGCGAGGCCATGCCGTCTTCGGCCTGCCAGGCGTCAAGCATCTCGGCGCCAAGCTGTTGCTGGTGCTCGCCGATCGCCTGCAGCAGTGAGCAATGGCGCGCCTTGACCTCAGGGGCGGTGAGGTCGACGGCCTGGTCGTAGAGGATGTATTCGTAGGCTGAAAGACCCTGCAACACGACACTGGCATTTTCCAGGTCGACCTGGGTCAGGTCGGGCGTGTTTTTCAGCAGAGCGCCGACCTGGCGCCCGACCAGGTTTTTCTTGTCGGGCCAGAACTGTACCTGCCAGGCACGATTGCCTTCGCCCATGGGGCCGACCAGTAGTGGCTGCAGCCCGGCCCAGGCAAGTTGCGCCTGCACGTAGATCTGGCGAGTATCTTCCAGGTCTTCGTTGCCTGCGCAGAAGGCAATGCTGCTGGCGGCCAGGCGCCGGTTGGCCTCGGCCCAGTGGCTATAAGCGGGCAGCAATACATCAGCCGTCAGGGTTTTGCTGGTTTCGGTGAACGGATCGGAGGGCGTGCAGGCACTCAGCAGCAGACCCAGTGCAGCGGCAGTTGCCGTGCGGAAGAATGGCTTGGCGAACATGGGGTTCCTTGGCGGGTAACGGGTCATCAGAGCGATTCGAGAAAGGCCAGCAGGTCGCTGCGCTGCTCGGCGTTGAAGCCCAGCACGACTTGTCGTGAGCGCTCGGCCTCACCACCGTGCCAGAGTATGGCTTCGAGCAGGTTGCGTGCGCGCCCGTCGTGCAGGAACTGGGTGTGACCGCTGACGGTTTGTGTCATGCCGATGCCCCAGAGCGGTGGCGTGCGCCATTCGCTGCCGCTGGCTTCGAATTCCGGTCGGTGATCGGCCAGGCCTTCGCCCATGTCATGCAGCAGCAGGTTGGTATAGGGGCGAATCAGCTGGTTGGCCAGTTCGGGTTCGGCGGCATCACCTGTGGTGAAAGAGGGCGTGTGACAGCTCTGACAGCCGGCCTGATGGAACAGCGTCTTGCCGGCAAGCACCTGCGGATCGTCCACCTTGCGCCGTGCCGGTACGCCGAGGTTGCGGGTGTAGAACAGGACCTGGGCCAGGATGTGGTCGCTTACCTCGGGTTCGCCTCCGTCGGGCAGTGCGCGGCAGTCGGGCTGCCGATCCGTGCAACTGCTGCCGCTGAACAGACTGGTGCTCAGACCCATGTCGTTGAAGAAGGCATCGGCGTTCTGCTGGTTGAGGCTGGGCTGACCGGCCTTCCAGCCGAAACGACCGATCACCGTTTCGCGTGTGAGCTGATCAAAGACCCGGTTGGGGCGACCGGAAATGCCGTCGCCGTCACGGTCGTCCGGGTCGGCGTTGGCCAGCAGTGCGGCTTCGGGAATGGCTTCCAGCAGCCCGAGGCCAATCATCTGTGGTGCCACGCGGATGGAAAACAGGGTGTCCGGATGCAGCGCGCCGTAGCCCGGTTCGCTGATGGCCAGGTGCGGTGTGCGCAGCTCCACTTCAAAGCCGTCGGCGAAGCGTTGCGTATGGGTGCTGTAGCTGAGGCGGACCTTGCCCTCGGGGGCTGCGCCGGGGATTGCCATGTCCTGCAACTGGCCGCCGTAAGTGGGTTCCGGGGCGATGCCTCGCTGTCTGACCACTTCGACATGTTCCGGGCCGGCTGGAATGGACAACCGCACCAGCATGGAAACGGCATTGCCATTGCCTACGGGAGCAGGATGGCCGCGGCCATCCTTGATATGGCAGTTCTGGCAGGCATTGGTGTTGAGCAGCGGACCGAGGCCGTCACGGGCGGTAGTTGAGGCCGGAGCGATGACCCAGGGATTCCTGAAGAAACTGTTGCCGACGCTGAAGTCCAGTCGCCGCACCGGCGAGAGATTGGCCGAAGGCATGGAAAAGGCGTTCTGGTCGAACTTCATCACGGTGGTGGTGCCAGCGGACAGTGACTCCCCCGGCTCGGCTTGCTCGAAGCGCGGTGCCTGCTCTTTACAGGCGACAAGGCCCAGCGCCAGAAGCAGGGCGGTGGTAGAGCGTAAGAGCGGGCGCATCGGGTTGTACCTGGCCTTTGGGGGCCGGCATTTTAGCAGCTCAAAGAAATCTTAATAAGAGGGATTTGCATTTGCTGCGAGGCGAGCAGAACAGGTCCTGCTTTGCGCCAGAAGGGGCGGCATTGCGCCGCCCCTTTACGACGCGTGCGAATCAGAATTGGTGATCGGCTGTGTCGGGGTTGAGGTCTGTGATGCCCAGTGCGGCTGCAGCCTTCTCGATTGAGACGGTCTGCTGGACCAGTGCGGCGATGGCGGCGCGGACCTTGTCCTGGCCTTCGCGGTTGTCCGGTGCGATCAGCTGGTCGAAGGCTTCGCCATTCTCGGCGCTGACCACCAGCACCTGCAGCTTGGCATCGGTGGTTTCCAGATCGGTCTTCAGCGTGACGTTGACCTCTGGGTCGATGCCATCGACCAGCGAAGCCAGGCTAGGGCCGCTGAGCGTGCTGCCGTCCACGCGCTGGTATTCGCCGAGGTAGACGTTGCGGATGCCTCGGGCATTGAAATAGTGGGAGTTGTGCGTGTTGTCGCTGAAGCAATCGTGTTCGTCTTCCGGCGAGTTGGCTTCCAGGGCGACTTTCATGCGTTCGCCAGCCAGCTCTCCAAGGGACAGGCTGCCCATGCCGAAGAACATCTTGCGCAGGCCGTTTTCGCCGGATTCGCTCTCCAGGCTGGTGCGGTAGTTGCCAGCAGTGCCGGGCGCCCACTCGCCGACCATCTTTTCGAGATCGCTGACCAGCAGGTCGGTGGCGGCTTTCAGATAGGCGCGACGACGGTCACAGTTGCCGCCCGTGCAGCCTTCGCCTTCGAGGTAATCGCTGGCCGGGCGCGTGCCGGCGCCGGCCTCGGTGCCGTTCAGATCCTGGCCCCACAGCAGAAATTCGATTGCGTGGTAGCCGGTGGCGACATTGGCCTCGGAACCAGCCAGTTCGTTGAGACTGGCGAGCAGCTCGCCGGTGATCTTGCTGACATCGATGCTGTCTTCGCCAATCTGCAGCTGCTGGTTGGCGATGATGTTGGCGGTCGCGCCAGGGTTGCCCAAGGCGTGCTGATAGTCGCCCTCGACGTAGTCGATCATGCCTTCGTCCAGCGGCCAGGCATTGAGCTGGCCTTCCCACTCGTCCACCACCGGGTTGCCGAAGCGGAATACTTCACTCTGCATGTAGGGCACGCGAGCGGCCAGCCAGGCTGCCTTCGCGGTCTGCAACGTTTCATCGCTGGGGCTGGCGAGCAGGGCGTCGATGGCTTCCTGCAGCTGCAACGCAGTTGTGTGGGCATCGCTGAAGATCGCATGCGCCATATCGGCGTAATGGCTGACCACCGCCTGAGCCGCTTCCTCGTTCAGGGCTTTTGGCGCGCTGACTGCCGGTTCGCTCTGGGTCGTGGTTTGCGGCGCTGCAGCCTGTTGCGCGGGCGCGTTGTCGTCACCGCAACCTGCGAGTGATATGGCGGCAGCCAGAAGGCTGGCGGTGGCCCAGAGAGGAGTACGTGGCATGGCGGGTTCCTTTGCGTGCGAGAGAGGTGGAAACGATGGCCGGAGCGCGACAATCGGAAGCGGATCATAATGCGAAAGATTTTCATTTGGTACAAAGAAATTGCGTGCTGTGCTTCGCGCATCGTTTCGTTTCGGCTGGCACCGCTAGAATGCCGGCTTTACAAATCCGGACTTCATGGAGAAGCCTGATGAGCCTGAGCGCTGTGGTTGTACTGGTCGTGTTGTTCCTCGTTGCTGCCTATGCAGTGGTTCTCTACAACGGCCTGGTGCGCCTGAAGCACGGCGTGAGCAAGGCCTGGGCGAATATCGATGTGCTGCTGCGCCAGCGCCATGAAGAGCTGCCCAAGCTGGTCGAGACCTGCAAGCAGTACATGCAACACGAACGCAACACGCTGGAACAGGTGATCAGCGCCCGCAATGCGGTGTCCGATGCTCGGCAGCAGGGTGATATCGGCGCCCTGGGGCAGGCCGAAACGGGTCTGCGTGCAGGGCTGGGGCGCCTGTTCGCCCTCGCCGAGAACTATCCCGAGCTGCGCGCCAACGAGAGCTTTCGCCATCTGCAGCAGCGCATCAGCGGGCTGGAAAGTGGTATCGCCGACCGCCGTGAGCTTTACAACGAATCTGTCAATCTGAACAACGTGCGCATCGAGCAGTTCCCCGACGTGCTGCTGGCGCGGACCTTCGGCTTTGGTTCGGCTGAGCTGCTGCAGTTCAGCGAGGCGGAAAAGGCTGACGTCGATCTCAAGACCCTGTTTGGTTGAGCTGAGCATGGACAGTGGAGCACTGTTGCTGGCTGGTGCGGGCGCCGCGCTGTGTCTGACCGGCGGCTGGTTATGGGTGAGCCGCTGGTCGAAAGTGCGCCATTTGCTGGATACACCGACCTCGCGGATTCGCTCGGCGGCGCAGGGCTATGTGGAGCTGACGGGAATCCTGCATGAGCTGGCCGGGGTTCCGCGGGTCATGGCGCCGCTGACGGGCAGCCCCTGTCTCTGGTGGCGCTATCGTATCGAGGAATATCGCTCCAACGGCAAGAACGGAAGTTGGCGCGTTGTCGAACAGGGCAGCAGCGAGCACCTGCTGCGTCTGGCCGATGCCACGGGAGAATGCCTGATCGACCCACGCGGTGCCGAAGTGCTGCCGGCGAGGCGACAGCGCTGGAGTGGCAGTCAGCGTCATCCCAGGGGGCTTCCGCCCACTGGCATGCTCGCCTGGTTCAGCGGAGCTCGCCGCTACCGCTACACCGAGGAGCGCCTGCACGCGGGCGAGCCGCTGTATGCCATCGGTGATTTCCGGACTGCGGGCGGTGGCAGGCAAGGGTTTGATCGGCAGGCTGCCAAAGGGCAGGTACTCAGGGAGTGGAAAGGGAATTACGCCGGCCTGCTGCAGCGTTTTGACAGCAATGGTGATGGCCAGATCGACCAGGCCGAATGGCATCGTGTGCGTCTGGCGGCCGGCTTTGAAGCGGAAGATCGTCATCGGCTCGCCAGCGCCCGGGCTGCGCAGCACCGGCTGGTGCGTCCGGAGCAGAACCTGCCTTTCGTGTTGTCCAGCCATGGCGAGGAAGTGCTTGCCCGGCGTTATCGCTGGCAGGCCGCTGGCGGCGCCTTGTTGTGTCTGTGCGGCGCACTGCTGCTGGCTTCCCGGCTGGCTTGATCCGCTTTTCAGCAGATGCTTACAGTATTTCGGAACTGACTGGGTGGCCGCACTGCAGTGAATGCTGCAGCAGGCTGAGCAGCTCCGCCGCGGGCAGGGGTTTGCTGTAGTGATAGCCCTGGCCTTCGTTGCAGCCTTCGTCGATGAGATAGCGCTCCTGCTCCGCCGTTTCCACGCCTTCGGCGATGACCAGCATGTCCAGGCTCTTGCCCAGTTGGATAATGGCTCGGACGATGCTGGCATCGCCCTCGTCGACGCCCATGTCGCGCACGAAGCTCTTGTCGATCTTGATCTTGTCCAGTGGCAGGTTCTTCAGATAGCTGAGCGAGGAATAGCCGGTGCCAAAGTCGTCGAGGGCAATCAGTGCTCCGGAGCGGCGCAAGCTATGCAGGTTGCGGGTGGCCGCGGCGATATCTTCAATCAGGCCGGTTTCGGTGACTTCCAGTTCAAGGCTTTGCGCGGGAAGACCATATCTGTCGAGCAGGCCGCTGATGATGGCTGGCAGCTCGGCATGGTGAAGTTGCACGGCAGAAAGGTTGACGGCCATGCGCAGATCGCTGAAGCCCAACTGGTGCCATTCGCGCAGTTGCCGGCAGGCCTGGTCCAGCACCCATTCACCAATGGCGATGATGCTGCCGCTCTGTTCGGCGAGTGGAATGAAGATATCAGGCCCGATGAACTTGCCGCTTGGGTGCGACCAGCGCAGCAGCGCTTCGACGCCAGTGATGCGCTTGAGGCGATAATCGATCTGCGGCTGGTAGACCAGGTGAAACTCGCCTCGCTGGACGGCTTCGCCAAGATCCTTCTGCAGCTCACGGCGCTCTCGCATCTCACTGTCGATGCTGGCTACATAGAACTGGTAACGATTGCGCGAACGGGTTTTCGCCAGGGTCATGGTCTGTTCGGCTTTCTGCAGCAGTTTTTCCGTACTGGCCCCGTCTTCGGGGTAAAGGGTAATGCCGATGGTTGCCCGCAGACGAATGCGCTGCTGGTCGAGATTGAAGGGCTGTTCCAGGTCATCGAGAACCTTTTGTGCCAGTTCGGCGACTGCGTAGGGCTCCTCGAAGCCCGATAGTACCAGGACGAACTGGTCGCCCCCGAGGCGCGCCAGTGCGCTGGTACGTCCGCTCTGGTTGCGCAGGCGATCAGCCATGGCCATCAGCAGCTTGTCGCCACTCTGGTAGCTGTACTGCTCGTTGATGCCCTTGAAGTCATCCAGACCCAGACAAAGCACCGCCACACGGCGCTGCAGGCGTTCGGCTTCGCTGAGGATATGGCCGAGCTGCTGCTGCAGTTGCAGACGGTTAGGCAGGCCGGTGAGAAAGTCGTACTGCGTCATACGCTGCAGGCTGTTTTCCGCGGCATGGCGCAGCTGCATATTGCGCTCGATGGACGTGAGCAGGCTGTTGGCGGTTTCGACCCAAAGCCCCAGCTCGTTTTGCTCGTGGCCCTTGAGCATGGGCAATTTGTATTCGCCGGGTTGGTCCGGGTTGATCTGCGACAGGTGCTCGATGAGCTTGGTCAGTGGCCGCGTCAGCAGCCATTCATAGATCAGGTAAAGCACCAGCCCCAGAGTCAGGGCACGCATAAGGCCGATAAAGAAAATCACCACAGAGGCGTCGATGAGGTCTTCGCCATAGGGAGCGGTATCAAGGGTGATATGCAGGTCACCGTAGTACTCATTGTGGGGTGGACGCCCCACCAGCGCTATGGAGAACTCCTGCTCGCTACCCAGGATCGGGTCAGTCAGCCAACGCGATGACGACTTCAGTTGCGGACGGATCTTGTAAGCCAGGCTTTCGTCGTCGGGATGGCCGATATAGGCCTTGCGAATCGACTCGTGCTCGAACAGGCCTTCCATGACCTGAGCGCCCATCTCTTTGTCCAGGCTGTAAATCGCCTGGGTGGACGGGTCGCGGGTCATGCGCAGGATGCGCTGCGCTTCGGCTTCGATCAACTGGCGGGTCTTGTAGGCCTCGAAGACGATCTGTGCGCTACTGAGTACCAGCCCAACGGCCAGGGCAGACAGCAAGACTACACGTAGCAGCTTTCGCGACAGTCTGTTGCGCAATTCGGTCAAAAGGCTTTCCTTGTTCCAGGCCGGTGCTCATCGAAAGCATTGCAAGTATTGGTAGTCACGAAAGATACGTCAAAGTCACTAAAGCGGACATTAGCAGATGCCTCCGGCCTGTGTAGCCGGTACTGATGGCATTTACATGTCGCGGCTGCTCGGGGAGCGATGCAGCCGCCTCGTTTCAGGGCTTGCGGGCCTTGTTGCTACACCTGCGAAAAGCGAGCGGCGAGCGGCGTACGGCGAATCACCAGCTTCTCGAGTTCGGCTACGCAAAACACCAGCAGGCCGGCGCCAAGCACTTTCAGCCACTCCAGCGGCGACAGGCCGGTGGAGCCGAACAGCCCCTGCATCACCGGGGCGTAGGTAAAGGTCAGTTGCAGCACGATGCAGGTGGCGATGGCCATCAGCACATAACGATTGCCGGTCAGGCCGGCGCGGTTGGTCACCGGGGCGAAGATCGAGCGACTGTTGAGCAGGTAGAACATCTCGGCCATGACCACGGCATTGACTGCCAGGGTGCGCGCGGTGTCCAGATCGCCACTGCTGTTCATTTCCCAGAGAAACAGGCCCAGGGCGCCGGTCATCATCAACAGCGACACCATCAGCACGCGCCAGACGAAAAAGCCCGAGAGCAGTGCCTGCCCGGGCGGGCGCGGAAGGCGGGTCATGATGCCGCGCTCGGCGGGCTCGAAGGCCAGCGCCAGGCCGAGGGTGCTGGAGGTCACCATGTTGATCCACAGTACCTGCGCAGGGGTCAGCGGCAGGGTCAGCTCGAAGAGGATGGCGGCGATGATCACCAGTGCTTCGCCGCCGTTGGTGGGCAACATGAAGAGGATGAATTTCTTCAGATTGTCGTAGACCGCACGCCCCTCGCGCACGGCTGCAGCGATGGTGGCGAAATTGTCGTCGGCCAGTACCATGTCGGACGCTTCCTTGGCCGCCTCGGTGCCTTTCAGGCCCATGGCGACGCCGACATCGGCACGCTTGAGTGCGGGGGCATCGTTCACGCCGTCACCGGTCATCGCCACCACGTGCCCGGAGTCCTGCAGTGCCTGCACCAGACGCAGCTTGTGCTCGGGGCTGGCGCGGGCAAATACATCGACCTGCTGGACCGCCTGACGCAGGCTGGCGTCATCCATCAGGGCCACCTCGGCGCCAGTGATGGCGGGCTTGCCGACACCGATGTCGAGGGCGGCACCAATGGCCCGTGCCGTCTCGGCATGATCGCCGGTGATCATCTTCACGCGAATGCCGGCCAGGTGGCAGTCGTTCACGGCTGCAATGGCTTCCTCGCGTGGCGGATCGATGATGCCCACCAGGGCCAGCAGGCAGTAGCCGTCCTGCATGTCGTCCATGCCGAGAGGGCCGTGGACCGGTTGTGCGCGTTTGAAGCCCAAGGCCAGCAGGCGCAGCCCGCGGGCAGCAATATCAGTGGCCATGCGCCGCCAGTAATCGGGGTCCAGTGGCTGCTCGCCCTGGTTGCCAAGCTGGCTGGCGCACATGTCCATGACGCGTTCGGGCGCGCCCTTGACGAAAATCCAGGGCTCGCCGTCGCTGTCATGGTGATGGGTCGCCATGAAGCAGTGTTGGGACTCGAAGGGGATGGAATCCAGGCGTGGCCAGGCAGCCTCGGCGAGATGCTGGGTGAAACCGGTCTTGCCTCCGAGCACCAGCAGCGCGCCCTCGGTGGGATCGCCGTCGATGCGCCATTGCCCGGCTTCCTCGTGCAGGCGCGCATCGTTGCACAGCACGCCGCTGCGAATCGCCAGCGCCAGCGGGGGGTAATGCTCGGGGTCGATCAGGCGGCCATCGAGGCTGCACTCACCCAGGGGGGCATAGCCGACGCCGCTCACCTCGAAGCGGTGTTCAGCGCAGACCACGCGCTGCACGGTCATCTCGTTGCGGGTCAGGGTGCCGGTCTTGTCCGAACAGATCACGGTGACCGAGCCCAGGGTTTCCACTGCCGGCAGACGGCGGATGATGGCGTTGCGCTGGGCCATGCGCTGTACGCCCAGGGCGAGGGTGACGGTCATGATCGCCGGTAGCCCTTCGGGGATCGCCGAGGCGGCCAGTGCCACGGCCATCATGAACATGTCCGCTGCCGGATGGCCACGCCACAGGGTGCCCAGCACGAAGGTGGCGACGCACATGGCAAGGATGATCAGGGCCAGGATGCGCCCGAAGCCGTCTACCTGGCGCAGCAGCGGCGTGGCGAGCTGGCGGATGCCGCTGAGCATCTGGTTGATCTTGCCGAGTTCGGTGGCAGCGCCGGTAGCGACGACGATGCCGGCGGCCTGGCCGAACACTACCAGCGTGCCGGAGTAGGCCATGCCGTAGCGGTCCCCCAGGGCTGCGTTGTCGGCGACCGCTGCGACATGCTTTTCAACCGGCAGGGATTCACCGGTCAGGGGGGCCTCGTCGACCCGCAGTTCCTTCACCGAAACCAGGCGCAGATCGGCTGGGACACGATCCCCCGAAGCCAGCAGCACGCGGTCGCCGGGCACCAGATCGATGGCGTCGATCTGCCGCCGAGTACCTTCGCGGATCACCGTGGCATGGGTGGAGAGCATCGCGCGAATGGCATCGAGCGCGGCCTCGGCCTTGCCTTCCTGGATAAAGCCGATGATCGCGTTGATCACGACGGCGGCCAGCAGCACGCCGGTATCGACCCAGTGACCCAGCGCAGCGGTGACCACCGCGCTGCCGAGAATCACGTAAAGCAGGATGTTGTGGAACTGCGCCAGCAGGCGCATCAACGGGCCTCGCGTCTTCGCCGGCGCCAGACGGTTCGCACCATACAGCCCGAGCCGTGCGGCGGCCTCGGCCTCGCTCAGGCCTCTGGCAGCCGTCTGCAGCCGTTGCTCGACCTCGACCGCCTCCAGTGTGTGCCAGTCCGGTTGGGGCTGTACGCCGGCGTCTGTACGGTCGGTCATCGGGCACCTCTGGTTTCTGAGCGCAGCCGCTTCGACTGCCAGGCTTTATCAGCCTAGCCAAGTCACGCCCGGGAAGGTTGATATCAAACAGGAAAGGCGTGGCTTGAAGATGGCAATTGCCTCTGGTTTTGTAACAAAAAACACCGCTGGCCTGGCGACTGGCAGGGGGAGAGGCCCTGTGAAAGACTAGGCACCTCATTCAGCCGATAGTTGCCCATGCCCGCACTTGATGACCCTGTGATCGACCGCTTCCTCGATGCCCTGTGGCTGGAAAAGGGCCTGTCGGACAATACCCGTGCCGCTTATCGCAGCGACCTGGCGTTGTTCAACGGCTGGCTCGACGAGCGCGGTGTGCGGCTGGTGGAGGCAGGCCGCGAGGTGATTCTTGATCATCTTGCCTGGCGGCTGGCCAACGACTACAAGGCGCGCTCGACCGCACGCTTGCTGTCGGGGTTGCGCGGGTTTTATCGGTTTCTGTTGCGCGAGGGGGCGATTGCGGTCGATCCGACCCTGCGCGTTGAAATGCCGCGTCTTGGTCGTCCACTGCCCAAGGCTCTTTCCGAGGCGGATGTGGAAGCCCTGCTGGCCGCGCCGGATACCGGCGATCCGCTGGGCCTGCGTGATCGCGCCATGCTGGAAGTGCTTTATGCCAGCGGGTTGCGCGTGACTGAGCTGATCAGTCTGCGTCTTGAGCAGATCAACCCACGCCAGGGCGTGCTGCGCACCTTCGGCAAGGGCAACAAGGAGCGGCTGGTGCCGCTGGGTGATGAGGCCATGCACTGGCTGGAGCGCTACCTGCGCCAGGGGCGTGGACTGCTGCTGGGCGACAAGGTCAGCGATGTGGTGTTTCCCAGCCTGCGCGGCGACCAGATGACGCGCCAGACCTTCTGGCACCGGATCAAGCTGCACGCCAGGACGGCAGGGGTCGCCTCATCGATCTCGCCGCACACGCTGCGTCATGCCTTCGCCACACACTTGCTCAACCACGGCGCGGACCTGCGCACCGTGCAGCTGCTGCTTGGTCATGCCGACCTGTCCACCACGCAGATCTACACCCATATCGCCCGTGCGCGACTGCAGGAACTGCACGCGAAGCATCACCCGCGCGGGTGATATGCAGGGTGCGGTGGGAGCGGATTTGGCCGCGATCTTTGTTCTTCTGCTCCATACATGAGGGCTGTCGCTAAGAGCTTCGCGGACAAGTCCGCTCCTACAAAAGCGCTTTGCATCGGTCCGATGCGTTCAGGCGGGCTCGCCGATGACCGCCGATTTCTGGCTTGTTGAGACTGATGCTTCCCGGCGCTCGATGAATTTCCAGTCCGCCTCGTCGATATAGATGCCGGAGGGTCCGCTGCCGCCTTCCAGGTCGATGGCCACGTGCGCCGAGACCTGAGGCTTCACCGAGGCGAGAATCGGCACGAAGCCCAGCTGCAGGCTGGTTTCGATCAGCGCCTGCTGGTTGCGCTCGTCGATGTCCGCCGCCTCGTCGAGGTAGTAGGGCAGGCGGATGCGCCCGGCCTGCTCGCGGTCCATCAGGTGCAGCAGCAGGTACATGTTGGTCAGCGCCTTGATGGTCATGGTGGTGCCGTTGGACGCCGCGCCGTCGATGTCGGTGTGGATCACCGGCTGACCGCCGACCTTGGTGATTTCGAACGCCAATTCGAACAGGTCCTTCAGGCCCAGTTGGTTGTTGTTCGCCGCCACCAGCCGCGCCAGGTACTCCTTGGCTTCCTCGTTCTTCGCATCCTGCTCGACCGATTGCGAGAGGTCGAACACCGACAGCGTTTCGCCTTCCTCGTACTGGCCGGCGCTGTGGATGATCTGGTCGATGTGCTTGAGCGCATCCTTGTTCGGCGCCAGCACGATGCGGAAGCTCGCCAGGTTGGAAACCTGGCGCTTGTTGATCTCGCGATTGAACAGCGCGAGCTGGTGTTCCAGGCTCTCGTAGTCGCTGCGGATATTGCGCAGCGTCCGGGCGATGTCGGTGACCGCGGCGCGACGGGCCTTGGCCAGGGTCAGCGCCTCGTCCTGGCGATGGGCGTAGGCGTTGACCAAGAGCTGCAGGCGGCGCTCGGGATCTTCCTCGCTGTCGAACTTGGCCACGCCTTTCAGGCGCACCTGGGCATACAGCGCCTCGATCTGGCCATCGACGCGCTGCAGCGCCTGCCAGCTGTCCTGGTAGTCGTTGAGCAGCGGCAGCAGGTTGTCCAGCGAGTCGTCCACCGGGTCCATGAACGGCGTGCCGAACGGCAGGTTGGCCGGCAGCAGCTGGCGACGACGTAGGGCGTCTTCCAGCGTGCGCTCCTTGGCTTCCAGGTCGGCTAGCTGACGGCCGACCAGCTGCAGCTTGGCGGACAGGTGCTGCACGCGCTCGGCGAAGGCGTCACTGGTGCGCTTGAGTTCTTCCTGGGCGGCTTCGGCCTGGGCCAGCTGTTCCAGCTTGGCCGGCTCCTCGGCGGCCAAAGTCTGGCTGCGGCGGAAGTCTTCCAGCGCTTTCTGCGCATCGAGTACGGCCTGATACAGCGCCTCGGCCTGGGCCTTGCTCGCGGCGCGGTCGACGGCCACCGCATGCTGGGTCTTGAGCTGCTTGAGTTCGCGTTCGAGGCGGTCCTTCTGGTCACGCAGGGCGGCACGGTCGGCCAGTGCCTGCAGGGCCGGCGGCTCGATCTGCGAAAGGTCGATGGACAAGCCGGGTACGGAGAAGGTGTCGCCCTTGAAGCGATCCAGCACCACCTCCACGGCCTTGACCCAGTCATCGCCTTCGGCAGTGATGCCTTTTTCGCCTAGCGGCAGGCTGAACAGCTGGCCATTGAACAGGCGCATCAGGCGGTCGACGTCGGCCTGGGAGAATTCCTCGCGCAGCCGCGAGTAGCTGTTGTTGTCGGCGTGATCGAGCTGCTGCTTGACCGACTTCAGACGCTTCTCCAGATCGCGCAGGCGCTCATCCAGATCCTCGCTGGAGAACTGCCGCGACTGCGCCAGCGCACCGGCCAGCTCGTCGTGGGCGTCCTTGGCGGCGAGCAGCTGCTGCTCCAGCACGCGGGCGTCCTCGACCAGGGCAAAGCGGTTCTTCAACACCGCCAGCTCGCCGAGCCAGCGCTGGGCTTCGCTGATCTCGCGTTCCAGGCGCATCAGCTCGGACGTGCTGCCGCGCTGCTCGTGCTGCAGGCCATCCTGCTCGCGGCGGTAGTGCTCGGCCTGGATCACCAGCTCTTCCTTGCGCGCATCGGCGTAGTCGTGCCAGGTGCCCAGCAGGTTGTCGAGCAGCGGCGAGAGGCGATGCAGCTTGCCGCGCAGCAGCTCGCGCTGGGCTACGCCAGCGGCCAGGGCCTCGACCAGCGGGCCGGCGGCCACCAGCGCCTGGTAGTCCTGCTCCATGCGGCGCACGTCGCGGAAAGCTTCCTCGGTAGCGGCGATGTAGTCGACGCTGCCCGAGCGCAGGCTGTGTTCGAAGGCGTCGAGGAACAGCTGCTTCAATTTGGCAGCCGTGATCTCCCTCATATGCAGCAGGTTGATAAACAGCGCGCGGAAGGTCTTCAGGCTCTGCTCGCTGGTCGAGCGCAGCGGGATCAGCGTCATGTCCAGCGGAATCGAGGTATGCCCGCCGACCAGCAGCCGGCGCAGCTCATCCGGCTTGGCCTCGTAGGCCTTGATGCCGGCACGTTCGAGGTTGGCGAACAGCTCGCGCTGGCGCAGGCAGGTGCCGTTCTGCTGGTAATGATCCAGATCCAGCGCACCCTGGTAGACGAAGAACTGGTGACCGAAACCGCCGCCGGGGCCGCGCCCGGCCACACCGATCACATGCGGGCCGTGGGGCAGCATCACCTCGACGAGGATGTAGCTGGTGTCGCTGGCGAAATAGAACTTGCGCGACTGCTCCAGGCTGTACTTGCCGAAGCTCATGTCCGACATGCGCGCCAGGATCGGGAACTGCAGCGCGTTGATCGAGGCCGACTTGCCGAGGTTGTTGGCGCCATAGACCGACAGCGGGTTCTCCAGCGGGAAGATGCCGAGGCTGTAGCCGGCGGTGTTCAGCAGGGCGAAGCGGCGGATGCCGTAGCGTTCCTGGCTCATGCTTCAAGCTCCTTTTCAGCGGCGATGGCGCGAGCCAGGGCGTCTTCTTCGGATTCTTCGGTGGGGTCTTCGGTGGGTTCGTCGATGAGGATGATTTCGTCCTCGTCTTCTTCCTCGGCAATCAGCTGCGGCGTCGGCAGCGGCAGGTCGCTGCTGTGCAGGCTGGCGGCCAGATCCCGGTCCTGCTGCACCGACAGGCAGACATCGAGGAAGCGATGCATCGGCGGCAGGAAGCGGTAGACGCCGTTGCTGTCCTCGGCGAAGCCCAGCTGCGTCAGGCGGCGGATGACTTTCTCTTCCAGTTCTTCCTGGGTGGTGACTTCGGCCTGCAGGAACAGGTCGCGGTACTTGTCCAGCAACGCCGGCAGTTCATCGCGACCGAGGCTGCCACCGTCGAGCACGGCCAGCGGGTCGCGGCCCTGGTCCGCCAGGTGCTCGACGAGGATGAAGGTGAACAGCGCCAGGCGCTGGGCGGTCTTGTTCACCTGCGCGCCCATCTGCTCGGGGACGAAGTAGTAGAAGCCGCGCGGATCGCAGACCAGCTCGAAGCCGAGCGCCTTGAACAGTGCGCGGTACTGGTCCTGCATGTTCGACAGCTGCGCGTAGGGCTCCGGCTCGCTGCGCGACAGGTGATAGCCCTTGAACAGCTCGCGGAAGATCGGCGCCAGCTGGGTCATTTCCTTGAGGTCTATGTTCATAGATATGGCTCTGTCATCGTACGGATGGCCGTCCCGTGGAAAACGGCGAAGCTGTTTCCACCTTGTGGTTCGGTGCGTTTAAAGGTGGACAAGCTTCGCGTTGTCCACCCTACGTCAGGTTTGGCCGCCAAGGTGGGGGTGGCCGTAGGGTGGTAGGCCGCCCCGTGGAAAACTGCGAAGCATTTTCCACCGAGCAAGGCCAGTAGCCGGTTGAATGGGTTAGCCATTGGCATTGCCCACCAGCGCAAAGGAACTGAGGCTGACGCGGTGTTCGCGGGTCAGGTACTCGCGGCGCTCCAGACGGTCGCGCTGGAAGCGGGCGTCGCGGGACAGGCGCGAGAACCAGTAGAGCAGCTCGTCGGTGGCGCCCTCGGGTTCCTGCTCCAGCAGCCAGGCCATCAGGTCCGGCAACGGCAGTGCCTGCTGGCAGCGCTCGATCATCTCGCGTGCGGTGCGCGGTGCGCGTGGCAGTTCGCCCTTGCGCTTGGCGCTGGCCTTAGGGAACTGCGCCGGCTTCGGCTCGAAGCGGGCCAGCGCGTAGACGTAGGCCTCGACCTGGCTGGCGGTGCCGAGAAAGGTGGTCTGCGGACGAGTGAACAACGGCAGCGATGCTTGCGGTACGGCGTCCAGGCCTTTCTTGCGGATCGCCGACAACGCCAGCGCCGCACCGCGGGTCACGGCGTTGTGCCGGCGCGCTTCCTCGCGCAGTGGCAGCAACAGTTCGCGGGCCTTGCGCAGGGTCAATTGGGCGGTGGTCTGCATTTCGAGGATGCGAGCATGGGTGCGCACGAGCAGATCGTCGTCCACCAGCTGGCCGAGGCGCTGCTGCTCGCCGAGCAACTTCATCAGTACCTGCTCGACGCGGTGCACGCCCTGCTCGAAGGCGCCGTCGGCGGAGACCAGCTGGATCATCGGCTCGACGTACTCGTCCCAGGTCGCCAGCACCTCGGCATAACGCTGGCGCAGCGGGATCTGGCGGTCGCTGGTCTTGGCCCGGTCGGCCACGGCGACCAGTGCCTGCTCGTCGTTGTCGAGTTTCTTCAGCACGTCGCGTACGCGCATGTCGAGCAGGCGCAGCTGGCGGGCCAGGTCGTTGCCGTCGCGAATCTCGAAGGCATCAAGGATATGCCCGGCCAGGCGCTCCAGATGGCGCAGGTAGGCTTCGATCTCCAGGCACAGGCCGAGGCGGTGCTCGCGCCGCAGGTAGGCGAGGAAGTCGTGGATCTGCGCGTTCAGCTCGAAGCGGTTGGGGCTCTTGGCCACCGGCACCAGGATGTCCAGGCGAATCCACTGGTCGAGCAGGGCGGTGATATCGGTGGGCGTGCCTTCGGGCAATTGCGCGGCGAGCTGATGACGCAGCTCAACCAGACTCAGGGTGCCGGCATCGAAGCGCTCGCACAGTGGTTCGAGCAGGGTCCAGTGTTCGGCAAGGGCACGCAGTACGCGCTTGGGTTCGATCATCGAGGCGCCGGTTCCAGCCAGTGAAAAAAGCGCGAATTGTACTGCATTGACGCGCGTGTATAGGCGATCAGACGATCGGTTGCCGTTCGCAGTTGTGGCAAATGTGGGCGCAGTCACCGGTTTGTCATCAGGGCCGGGTTAGCTGTCCTGCGCGGGCTCTTAGGGCCGAACGTGTTCGGCCTTGGCGGAATCGGTGGCCGAATGAATTTGACCCTACAGACGCGCGGCGACGCATTCTGTCAGAAGAAATGCGTCGATGGCCTTTCGATATGCCGCGATTGTCGGCAGAATCCGCCCTTTTGCAAACGGGGAGCCGCCAGCTTCCTGCCAGGCGACCTCGTATGGGCACTTCTAAATGATCAAGACGCCGTATTACCTCATCGACAAACAGAAGCTCTTGGGCAACCTGGAGAAGATCGCCTACGTGCGCGAACACTCCGGAGCCAAGGCGCTGCTGGCGCTGAAGTGCTTCGCCACCTGGTCAGTGTTCGATCTGATGCAGCAGTACATGGACGGCACCACCTCGTCGTCGCTCTATGAGCTCAAGCTGGGTCGGCAGAAGTTCGCCGGCGAGACCCACGCCTACAGCGTGGCCTGGGCCGACGACGAGATCGACGAGATGGTCGCCAACTGCGACAAGATCATCTTCAACTCCATCGGTCAGCTGCAGCGTTTCGAGGCGGCCACCGAAGGCACCATTCGCGGCTTGCGCGTCAATCCGCAGGTGAGCAGCTCGGACTATCTGCTGGCCGATCCGGCGCGTCCGTTCAGTCGTCTGGGCGAGCATGATCCGGCGAAGATCGAGGCGGTGATCGGCAAGATCAGTGGCTTCATGTTCCACAACAACTGTGAGAACTCCAGCTTCGAGCTGTTCGACCAGATGCTGACCACCATCGAGGAGCGCTTCGGCCACCTGCTGGAAAAGGTCGAGTGGGTCAGCCTCGGCGGCGGTATCCACTTCACGGGCGAGGGCTATCCGCTCGATGCCTTCTGCGCACGCCTGAAAGCCTTCTCGGAAAAATTTGGTGTGCAGGTCTACCTGGAGCCCGGCGAAGCGGCGATTACCATGAGTGCGTCGCTGGAAGTGACGGTGCTCGACACCCTGTACAACGGCAAGAATCTCGCAGTGGTGGACAGCTCCATCGAGGCACACATGCTCGATCTGCTGATTTATCGCCTGAACGCCAAGATGGCGCCCTTGGACGGTGAGCACAGCTACATGGTGTGCGGCAAATCCTGTCTGGCCGGCGACATCTTCGGCGAGTATCAATTCGATCGTCCGCTGGCCATCGGCGATCGTCTGTCGTTCATCGACGCAGCGGGTTACACCATGGTCAAGAAAAACTGGTTCAACGGCCTGAAAATGCCGTCCATCGTGGTGAAGCAACTCGACGGCAGCGTCGAGGTGGTTCGGGAATTCAACTTTGAGGATTACCTGTCCAGCCTCTCGTAGGTGGCAGGGTAAGGAGAGTTAAAAAAATTGAAGAAGAACGTTCTTATCATTGGTGCAGGAGGTGTCGCCAAGGTGGTGGCCCATAAGTGCGCGCAGCACAACGACGAACTCGGTCGTATTGCTATCGCGTCGCGCAGCATCTCCAAATGCCAGGCCATCATTGATAGCGTACAGGCCAAGGGCAGCCTCAAACAGCCCGCCGAAATCAGGGCCTACGCCCTGGACGCCCTGGACGTGGAAGCGACCAAGGCGCTGATCCGCGAGACCGAATCGCAGATCGTCATCAACGTTGGCTCCGCCTTTCTCAACATGTCGGTGCTGCGCGCCTGCATGGACACCGGTGCCGCGTATCTGGATACCGCGATCCACGAAGAGCCGGGCAAGATCTGTGAAACACCGCCGTGGTATGGCAACTACGAGTGGAAGCACCTGGCCGAGTGCCAGGAGAAGGGCGTCACTGCCATTCTCGGCGTCGGTTTCGATCCGGGCGTGGTCAACGCCTACGCTGCCCTGGCGCAGCAGGAATACTTCGACAAGATCGAGTCAATCGACATTCTCGACGTCAACGCCGGTTCCCACGGCAAGTATTTCGCCACCAATTTCGACCCGGAAATCAATTTCCGCGAATTCACCGGTCAGGTTTACAGCTGGCAGAACAGCCAGTGGACGACCAATCGCATGTTCGAGGTCAAACGCACCGACGACCTGCCGGTCGTGGGCGAACAGAGTCTCTACCTGACCGGCCACGACGAGGTGCACTCGCTCTCCAAGCACCTCGATGTACCGAACATCCGCTTCTGGATGAGCTTCGGCGAGCACTACATCAACGTCTTTACGGTGCTGAAGAACCTCGGCCTGCTCTCCGAGCAGCCGGTGCGCACCGCCGAAGGCCTGGAAGTGGTACCGCTCAAGGTGGTCAAGGCCGTGCTGCCTGATCCCGCCTCGCTGGCGCCGGGCTACACCGGCAAGACCTGCATTGGCGATCTGATCAAGGGCACGAAGGATGGCCAGCCGCGCGAGCTGTTCATCTACAACGTCGCCGACCACGAAGAAGCCTATGCCGAGACCGACAGCCAGGGCATCTCCTACACCGCCGGCGTACCGCCGGTTGCCGCTGCGCTGCTGGTGGCGCGTGGCGAGTGGGATGCGCAGCGCATGGTCAACGTCGAAGAGCTACCGGCCCAGCCGTTCCTCAAGCTGCTTGATGTGATGGGCCTGCCCACGCGGATCAAGGATGAGCGCGGCGACCGGGCCTGGGATCAGTAAGCCAGCGACACGTTGCACGCAAGAACGAAAGGCCCCGCTGCTCTGGCAGCGGGGCCTTTTGCTTTGTCGGTGATGTGGCGGTGGATGTAAAAAGCGACATCCACCCTACAGGCCAAAGTGGGCGTTTGTAGGGTGGAAAACCGCGAAGCGTTTTCCACCAGCGTTCCCCGTCGGTGGAAAAGCCTTCGGCGTTTTCCACCCTACGCGGCAACAACCCACACCAAACGCAGCTTCGCCTTCCCGCTTTGTTCATTTCACGCGACAATCTGTGGACTACAGCGCCCCATGAGAGGCGTCCGGCAGCCGTGAGGATTTCCTATGAGCAGCAACGACCGCGTCATCATCTTCGACACCACCCTGCGCGACGGCGAGCAGAGCCCCGGCGCGTCCATGACCGGTGAGGAAAAGCTGCGCATCGCCCGGGCGCTGGAGCGGCTGAAGGTGGACGTGATCGAGGCGGGCTTCGCCATCGCCAGCCCGGGTGATTTCGCCGGGGTGAAGCTGGTCGCTGACAACATCAAGGACAGCACCGTGTGCAGCCTGGCGCGCGCCATCGATGCCGACATCGAACGTGCTGCCGAAGCGCTGGCCGGCGCCAACTCCGGGCGCATCCACACCTTTATCGCTACCAGCCCGATCCACATGCAGTACAAGCTGCGCATGCAGCCGGATCAGGTGGTCGAGCAGGCCGTGCGTGCGGTGAAGAAGGCGCGCAGCCTGTGTGCTGATGTGGAATTCTCCTGCGAAGACGCCGGGCGCTCGGAGATCGATTTTCTCTGCCGCATCATCGAGGCTGCTATCGACGCTGGCGCGCGCACCATCAACATCCCGGACACCGTCGGCTACGCCATCCCGCACCAGTACGCTGAAACCATCCGCCAGCTGCTCGAACGCATCCCCAACGCCGACAAGGCAGTGTTTTCCGTGCACTGTCACAACGACCTGGGCCTGGCCGTGGCCAACTCGCTGGCTGCCGTGGTCGCCGGCGCGCGGCAGGTGGAATGCACCATCAACGGCCTCGGCGAGCGCGCCGGTAACGCCGCGCTGGAAGAGATCGTCATGGCGATCAAGACCCGCCAGGACCTGCTCGACGTGCACACGCGCATCGAGACCGAGCACATCCTGGCGGCCTCGCGCCTCGTGTCGGGCATCACCGGCTTCCCAGTGCAGCCGAACAAGGCCATCGTCGGTGCCAACGCCTTCGCCCATGAGTCGGGCATCCACCAGGACGGCGTGCTCAAGCACCGCGAAACCTACGAAATCATGTCCGCCCAGTCGGTCGGCTGGAATGCCAACAAGATGGTCATGGGCAAACACTCCGGGCGTGCTGCATTCCGTTCACGCCTGGACGAGCTGGGCATCGTGCTCGACGGCGACGAGCTGAATGCCGCCTTCGCCCGCTTCAAGGAACTGGCGGACAAGAAGCACGAGATTTTCGACGAAGACCTACAAGCCCTGGTCTCCGACACCCTGGCCGATGAAGCACCCGAGCATTTCAAGCTGGCCAGCCTGGAAGTCGCTAGCAAGACCGGCACGGTCCCGCAAGCCAAGCTGGTGCTTAGTGTCGACGGTGCCGAGCGCAGCGCCGAAGCCCAGGGTTCCGGTCCGGTCGATGCCACCTTCAAGGCCATCGAGAGCATCGCTGCGTCCGGCGCCACCTTGCAGCTGTACTCGGTCAACGCCATCACCCAGGGCACCGATTCCCAGGGTGAAGTCACCGTGCGGCTGGAGAAGGGCGGGCGCATCGTCAATGGCAATGGTGCTGACACCGATATCGTCGTCGCCTCGGCCAAGGCCTATCTCAACGCGCTGAACCTGATGCAGGTCGGTGCCAAGGCGCATCCGCAGGTGGAAGGCGTTTGATCAGCGAAGCCCGGCGTCGCGCCTACCTCGACGCGATGCAGGTGGCCAGCTGGCTGCCGCGCACAGAGTTGCCCTTCGCCGCGCCATCACGACTGGAGCTGCTGTTGCCGCAAGCCGAGGCGGAAGAGCTGCGCGAACCTGCTGTACCTGCTGAGCGCCTTGTGCAGCCAGCGCCGGTCACAGCCCCGGCAGAAGCTCCTGTCGTGCGTCCCGAAGTGCCACGCCCGCGTATCGCCATGCCGGAGCCGAAAAAGCCCGAGCCGGTCATTGCTGCTGAGGACATTCCGGCGCAGGCCAGGCCCATTACGCCGCCGCCACGTTTCGCCCTGCAGTTGCTGCGTGCCGGCAGCGTGTTGCTGGTGGTTGAGCTGCCGACCGGCGAATCCTTCCAGAGCCGCGATCCGGCCTACATCCTGCTCAAGGATCTGCTGCGCGCCGCTCGTCTGCCGGACAAACCGCAGCAGGTGGGTGATGGCGAGCCGATTCGCTGGCCGCTGCTGCACAAGGGCAGCCTTGATCAGGGTGCGGACGCTGCGCGCGATTACGTCCAGGGCGTGATGGTTGCAGAGCTTGAAAACATGGGTTGTGACTGCATCTGGCTGATCGGTCTGCCGGCGCTGCGTCATGCCGGAGAAGTGGACGAAGAGGCCTGCTATGGCGAAGTGGCTATCGAAGGCCTCGGCCACGCCCTGGCCATCCCCGGTCTGGAACACCTGATGGAGCAGCCGGCCAGCAAGGCCGAGCTGTGGAAGGCCCTGCGCCGCAGCATGCCACGCTGGAAGATTGGTTCATGAGTGATGCCGTCAGTTTCCGCCCGATGACCGCGGCGGATATCGATGCCGTAGTGAAGATCGAATACGCCGCCTTCAGCCATCCCTGGACGCGCGGCATTTTCACCGACGCCCTGTCAGCCTACGAATGCTGGGTCATGTTCGAGGGTGATCAGCAGGTCGGCCACGGCGTGATCAACGTGATCCTCGATGAGGCGCACCTGCTCAATATCACCGTCAAGCCGCAGAGCCAGGGGCGCGGGCTGGGTTTGCGCCTGCTGGAACACCTCATGGCGCGGGCCGGCGAGCGCGGCGGGCGCGAGTGCTTCCTCGAGGTGCGCGCCAGCAATGGGTCGGCCTACCGTCTCTACGAGCGCTACGGGTTCAACGAAGTAGGCCGGCGCCGGGACTATTACCCGGCAGCGGAAGGGCGCGAAGACGCGCTGGTGATGGCCTGCACCTTGCTGGATTGATTCGGTCCGGATTACGCCTTCGGCTAATCCAGGCTACGGCCTACAGGTTTTTCATGATCCGGCTGGCTTGTCCCGTCCTGAGTCCAGCGGGGCGTCGCCTTCCAGTTCCTCGTCGGAGAGGATGTCCGGGTCTTCTTCCAGCAGTTCCTCTTCCAGCAGATCGTTGTCATCCTGCAATACGGCACTGCCGCCGCTGAGACCGGTATCGGGGTCGCCATCGGCGGGGCCGTCCCAGGGTTTGCCGTCAAGTGGGGCGCGTCGCGCCTGTTCGGCTTCGTCCAGTCCCACGTCGGCACCGATCTCATGTTCGGATACCACGCTCAGGTCTTGGTCAGCGGGTCCGCCGTGGCCGTGTTCGCGAGGTGAGCGGGCGCCGTCCTCGGCAATCAGCGTTTCCGGTGTCAGGTCGTCCATGGTGGCGTCGCTGTCGGGCACTTCGCCGGCGGTCATCCCGGCTTCGGCAGCGCGCTCCGGCGGGAACTCGTCTTCCACCTGCTCGGCTGGCACCTCGTCGCCGATGCGGCCCTTGCGTTCGTCCCGGCGCTGGTCGAAATCCAGCTGCTCCATGGAACCCATGCGGTCTTCGGTATCGTCGATTTCCGTGGGCGTGTAGGGCTTGCGATCGTTCATGGCAACCTCCTGCGTGAATGGCCGGTCTTGCAGGTTGTGACTGGGCGCGCGGGCGAAGATTCCACCTCGCCGCTGGCCGGTTCGGTTTGTGCTACAGATCAGCGAACCACCTGGGGTCATCGGGAGTCTAGGGAGCATGGACAAACAAAATGATCGGCCCGAAACAGACGTCCGGCGCTGTGCCTTTTTCTTCGATGTGGACGGAACGCTGGCGCACATACAGCCCCGTCCCGAACTCGTATTCATTCCACCCCGCGCGCGTGCGGCGCTGGAACAGCTGCATGTCGGCGGCATTCCAGTCGCGGTCATTTCCGGACGCCCGCTGAGTCAGCTCGACGCACTGTTTGCGCCCCTGCGGCTGCCGGCGGCGGGCATACACGGCGCTGAGCGGCGCACGGCAGATGGGCAGTTGCAGGGCATGGCCCTGGACACTGCGCTGTTTCATGGCATCGAAGAGGCGCTGGTTCGCGCCTGTGCCGGGTATCCCGGTCTTAGGCTGGAAAACAAGGGAGTGGCCTTTGCCCTGCACTTTCGCCAGGCGCCCGAGCTGGAAGAAACGGCTCGCACACTGGCCGAGGACTTTGCCAAACGCTACGCCGACGTACTGGCCTTGCAGCCGGGCAAGTGCGTGTTCGAGCTCAAACCACGCGGTGCCAGCAAGGGCGAGGTGATCCGCGCATTCATGCAGGAGACGCCTTTTATCGGGCGCATGCCGATATTCATTGGCGATGACCGCACCGATGAAACCGGCTTCGAGGCCGTCAACCAGCTGGGCGGACTCAGCATCAAAGTGGGCGGCGGCGAGACGCTGGCCACGCAGCGACTGGATTCGGTGGATGCCGTAGGTGCCTGGCTTGGCACGCTGCTCGACAGGCTGGATGTTCTGCCGGAACACAACAATAAAACAGACCGAAGCGAGAGCGCCCCATGAGCCGACTGATAGTGGTTTCCAACCGGGTGGCGCCGATCAAGGCGGGCAAGGCCGCTGCCGGCGGGCTTGCGGTAGGTGTGTACGATGCGCTGCGCCAGACGGGCGGTATCTGGTTTGGCTGGAGCGGAGAAATCAGCAGCACACCGCAGACCCATACCGAAACCATCGGAGATATCACCTACGTCACACTGGGCCTGACCCGGCAGGATTACGACCAGTATTACCGCGGCTTCTCCAACGCCACGCTCTGGCCGATCTTCCATTACCGCATCGATCTGGCTCGCTACAGTCGCCAGGAATACGATGGCTATCGGCGGGTCAACGCCGTGCTCGCGGCAAAGCTCAAGCCCCTGCTCAAACCCGACGACATCATCTGGATTCACGACTACCACCTGATTCCCTTTGCCGAAGAATGCCGCCGCCTGGGCATTCGCAACCGCATCGGCTTCTTCCTGCACATCCCCTTTCCGCCGCCGGAAATCCTCACGGTCATTCCGCCGCATAATGAGCTGCTGAAGACGCTGTGCTTCTACGATCTCATCGGTTTCCAGACCGAAACCGACCGCTTGGCCTTCCAGGACTACATGACCCGGGAAGTGCGCGGCATCCTCGAAGCGGATGGCAGCCTGACCGCCTATGGGCAGAATTTCCGTGCGGGGGTCTATCCCATCGGTGTGGTGCCGGCTGAAATCCAGGACCTGGCCGAGTCCTCCAAGGGCCGTCGGCGGCCCATGCGGCGCATCACGGATATCGCCCGCAAGAAGATCATCAGCGTGGATCGGCTGGATTATTCCAAGGGCCTGGTGGAGCGCTTCAAGGCCTATGAGGCCTTGTTTGACCGATTCCCCGAGCATCGTCGGGGGGTCGAATTCATCCAGATCGCGCCCACCTCCCGCTCCGACGTCAAAACCTACCAGCACATCCGCCAGCAGCTGGAAAGCGAAGCGGGGCATATCAACGGTCGGTTGTCGGACCTCGACTGGACACCCCTGCATTACCTCAACAAGAGCCATGACCGTCGCGTGCTGATGGGGCTTTTTCGTGATGCGGATATCGGTTTCGTCACGCCGCTGCGTGACGGGATGAACCTGGTCGCCAAGGAATATGTGGCCTCGCAGGACCCCGAAGACCCCGGCGTGCTGGTGCTGTCGCGCTTTGCCGGTGCTGCCCGCGAGCTGACCTCGGCGCTGATCGTCAACCCTTATGACTGCATCGGCATGGCCGAAGCCCTGGACCGTGCCCTGCGTATGCCGCTTACAGAGCGCAAGGACCGCTACGAGCACATGATGCGCACCATCCGCGCGGCAGATCTGGATGCCTGGCGCGACACCTTTCTGCGTGATCTGCGCGCCTTTTCCTCAAGGCCCAGTACACAGGTTCTGCCGAGTCCGTTGTTCAGCGTCTGATTGGAGGGCGTTCCCGTTTCGTCACGGTGTGCAGCGAAACGGGAACAGTCCAGGGTGTGACGCTGCGCACTGTACGCTTGTCAAAACGCCGACCGGTTCGTAACGTGCGTGTCGGAATGAAAGGGCAGGGCAGTCAATGAGCGACAACCTTCAACAACTATTTGAGAACAACGCGCGCTGGGCTGAAGCCATCAACGAAGAGGATCCGACCTTTTTCAGCAAACTGGCCAAGCAGCAGGTGCCGGAATACCTCTGGATCGGCTGCTCCGATGCGCGGGTGCCGGCCAACGAGATCGTCGGCCTGCTGCCGGGCGACCTGTTTGTCCATCGTAACGTCGCCAACGTCGTGCTGCATACCGATCTCAACTGCCTCTCGGTCATCCAGTACGCCGTCGATGTACTCAAGGTCAAGCACATCCTGGTCACTGGCCACTATGGTTGCGGCGGCGTGCGCGCCTCCATGCGCGACGACCAGCTGGGCCTGATCGACGGCTGGCTGCGCACCATTCGCGACCTTTACTACGAGCACCGCGACCACATCGCCAGCTTTCCCACCGAGGAAGCCCAGGTTGATCGCATGTGCGAGCTCAATGTCATCCAGCAGGTGGCCAACGTCAGCCATACCAGCATCGTCCAGAACGCCTGGCATCGTGGCCAGCCGCTGTCGGTCCATGGTTGCATCTACGGCATCAAGGACGGCATCTGGAAGGATCTTAACGTCACCATCAGCGGCCCGGAACAATTGCCCCCGCAATACCGCCTCCGTCCGCGTCGCCCGGTCTGATGAGCGAGAGTCGCGCATGGGCCTTTGCCGGCCTGCTGCTTGCCGTGCTGTGCTGGAGTGGCAATGCCCTGGTGGCGCGCGCCTTTCATGAAGATATCCCGCCGCTGAGCCTGTCATTCTGGCGCTGGTCACTGGCGACATGTCTCTTGCTGCCCTTCGTGGTGCGCTCGATCTGGACTCATCGCCAGACCCTGCGCGCCGCCGGCTGGCGTCTGCCCATCGTCGCGGCACTCGGCATCGCCAGCTACAACACGCTGCTGTATTCCGCTGCGCAAAGCACTGAAGCCATCAACCTCACGCTGCTCAACACCTGCCTGCCGCTGTTCGCCTTTCTCGGCGCCGGCCTGCTGCTGGGTGAATGGCCGGCCCGCCGCGCCTGGTTCGGCATGGCGATTGCCGCCGCGGGCCTGCTCTATCTGATCAGTCGAGGCAGCTGGGAGGCCTTCGTCAGTCTGTCGTTCCAGAAGGGCGACCTGCTGATGCTCACGGCGGTGCTGGCCTGGACGCTCTACACCTTGCTGTTGCGGCGCTGGGCGACTTTTCTGCTGGTGCCGGCACTGACATTGCTGGGGGTGCTGATGCTGATCGGCTTACCACTGATCCTGCCGTTCTACCTGTACGAGTTCAGCCAGATCGGCGGTTTCGCGCCCACCCCCGGCAATCTTGCCGCCGTCGCCTATACCGCCGTCTTCGCCTCGCTGGTGGCCTACCTGGCCTGGAACCACGGCGTGCGCGTCATTGGCGCGCCGAAGGCCGCCATGACCACCTACCTGATGCCCGTCTTCACCGCGATCATCGGCTGGCTGGTGCTGGGCGAGGTGCTGCAGGTATTCCACTGGGTTGGTGGCGGTCTGATCTTTAGCGGGCTGTTGCTGGCCACGCGCAGCGCGACGGGCAATGCTGCTCGCTGAGAGCGCCGCCTTTCGCACGCTGTCAGCGCTTGTTGTTACCGCACACCATGCGGCCCTTCATGGCCTCCTGCTTGACGATGAACTTACTCAGCTGCGGGCGGCTCTGCAGATAGTGCCCGGTGGTCTTGTGATGCGCGAAAGCCGCCTCGTCGCGGTACAGCTCATAGAGATACACAAGGTCGGGATCAATCAGATCCTGGATCACGTCGAATACCAAGCAGTCCGGCTCGTCCTGCACCGAGGCGGCAGCATTGACACGCATGGCCTCCATGAACGGATCGAACGTACCCGGCGCGAGTTGGGTTTTCAGGATCAGACAGTACATGAGCACTCCGTTTTGTTTTAAGGTAAGTGCTCGATTGTATACAAGGAATAACAAGATGCCACAGCGTCCCGGCCGCCTCAACGGCCTGCGTCATCTGGCGCTCACCGTGCCGAACCTCGAAGAATGCGAACGTTTCTACGTCGATGTGCTGGGCATGGAAGTGCTCAACCGCGCCAGCAAGGACCTCGTCTACCTGACGTGCGGCAATGACAACCTCTCCCTGGGCCGTGCCTCGGAAAAAAGCAGCGGCGTTCAGGCGATGGATCATTACGGCTTCATCGTCGATAGCCTGGATGAACTGCACGCCTGGTACGAATACCTGAAAGCCCAAGGTGTGACCCTGCTGGACCGCCCCTTCGCTCACAGCGATGGTGCGCACAGCTTTCATGTGCTTGACCCCGCCGGAAACACTGTCCAGCCGCTTTATCATCCGGCGATATCGGGACAGCGTTTGCGTTGAGACGAGATAGCGTCAGGTGCGCTTGCTGAAAGCCGCTCTATCCAGCGCGCCGCATGAGTCGCCTCAACGGCAGATGCCCAGTCACAATCTGTTTGCAACCGGCATGTTTATTGGCTGGCAGTGCCAGTGCGGAAATGACGCTTCGCGCGGATGTTGTGACGCCGTCACGCGTGGCACATACCGAGGCACAGACTAAACAACAGGCAC
>NZ_JAMOHY010000015.1 GCF_024448695.1 Stutzerimonas stutzeri
CCCCCTGTACTACTTCAGCCGCGAATTCGCGGATAAATCCCGCAAAAGCAGAGTGCTCCCATGCACACAACGGAATAGCATCCGCCTTCAGGCCACCCTGGCCTGCCGCTTCGTCCGCAGTTGCCTCGCCGCCGCCACCATGTTCACCAGTGCCGCCTCCGTTTCTACCCAGCCGCGCGTCTTCAACCCGCAGTCGGGATTGACCCAGAGCCGCTCTGCCGGGATGCGCTCACAGGCCTGTTCCAGCAGCCGTACCATCTCGCCGGTATCCGGCACCCGCGGCGAGTGGATGTCGTAGACGCCTGGTCCGATATCGTTGGGGTATTCGAAGGCGCGAAAGGCTTCCAGCAGCTCCATCTGCGAGCGTGACGTCTCGATGGTGATGACATCGGCATCCATCGCCGCAATCGACTCGATCACGTCGTTGAATTCGCTGTAGCACATGTGCGTATGGATCTGCGTTTCATCGCGCACGCCACTGGCACACAGGCGAAACGCTTCCACGGCCCAGTCCAGATAGCTTCGCCATTGATCACGCCGCAGCGGCAGCCCCTCGCGGAACGCCGCTTCGTCGATCTGGATGATCCTGATACCCGCCGCCTCCAGGTCGCAAACCTCGTCACGGATCGCCAGCGCGAGCTGCCGCGCCTGTTGCTCACGGCTGATGTCTTCACGCCCGAACGACCACATCAGCATCGTTACGGGCCCGGTCAGCATGCCTTTCATGATCTTCTTGGTCTGTTGCTGGGCATAGCTGATCCACTCCACCGTCATTGCGGTCGGTCGGCTCAAATCGCCGTAGATCACCGCCGGTTTGACGCAACGCGAGCCATAACTCTGCACCCAGCCGAAGCGGGTGAAGGCGTACCCGTCCAGCTGCTCGGCGAAATATTCGACCATGTCGTTGCGCTCGGCCTCGCCATGTACCAGCACATCCAGGCCAAGCTGTTCCTGCACCGCGACGGCATGCCGAATCTCGGTCTGCATCGCTTCGGTGTAGTCGGCCAGTCCCAAGCGACCCTGCTTGAATGCCTGACGAGCCAGGCGAATGGCCGGGGTCTGCGGAAAAGAGCCGATGGTGGTGGTGGGAAACGGTGGCAATTTCAGCTGCGCACGTTGCTTCTCGATGCGCTCGGCAAACCCGGACGAACGCTGGGCATGCCGTGGCTTGATCGCCGCCAGGCGCGCCTGCACCTCGGGCTTGTGGATGCGCGGCGACTGGGCGCGACTGGCCTGCACCGCACGGCTGTATTGCAGGGCCGCCTGTACCTGAACGTCCTCGGGCGCATTCACGGCACGTGCGAGGATCGCGACCTCGCTGCATTTTTGCACGGCAAAGGCCAGCCAGCTCCGAAGCTCGGTATCCAGCTGATCCTCACGCACCAGATCCACCGGCGCATGCAGCAGCGAGCAAGATGGCGCAATCCACAGGCGGTCGCCCAGACGCTGCGCCGCATGGCGCACCACCTCCAGCACCTTGTCCAGATCACAGCGCCAGACATTGCGCCCGTTGACCAGTCCCAGGGAGAGAATTTTGTAAGTCGGCAGCCAGTCGAGAATCACCGGGTACTGCTCCGGTGCGCGTACGAGATCAATGTGCAGGCCATCCACCGGCAGCGAAGCGGCCAGCGCCAGATTGTCTTCCAGACCACCGAAATAGGTGGCGACCAGCTTCTTCAACGGTGCCCGCTGCAGCTGGTTGTAGGCCCGCTCGAAGGCATTCTTCCAGTCCTGCGGCAAATCCAGCACCAGAATGGGCTCGTCGATCTGCACCCACTCGACGCCCAGCGCAGCCAGTCGTTCGAGAACTTCTGCGTAAACCGGCAACAGCCTGTCGAGCAGCTCCAGCTTGTCGAACGCAGCCCCCCTGGCCTTGCCCTGCCAGAGATAAGTCAGCGGACCAATCAACACCGGCTTGACCGAATGCCCCAGCGCCAGGGCTTCTTCGACTTCCTCGAACAGCTGCGTCCAGGACAGGCTGAATGCCTGATCGGCACTGAACTCGGGGACCAGATAGTGGTAGTTGGTGTCGAACCACTTGGTCATTTCCTGTGCCTGGCCCGCACCGCAACAACTTTTGCTCACACCGCGCGCCATGGCGAACAACGTATCCAGCGTCGGCTCGCCGCCAGTGGGGCGAAAGCGCTCGGGCACCACACCGAACATCAGCGAATGCGTCAGCACCTGGTCGTACCAGGCGAAATCACCCACCGGCAACAGCTCAATGCCTGCGTCGGCCTGAAGCTGCCAGTGGGCGGCACGCAGTTCGCGGCCCACAGTGCGCAGGCCGTCCTCGCTCAAGTCGCCTTTCCAGTACGCCTCAAGGGCTTTTTTCAGTTCGCGGTCCGCACCGATACGCGGGAAGCCCAGTGAGTGAGCAACAGCCATGCGATTTCTCCAATCCATCTCGATTTCGATGGCGGGAGTGTGTACGCCTTACGACAATGAAACAAACTCAGCTTATTTGATTTAAAGAATAGAAATATTCATGTTGTGACATTTGCGCTCCTGCGTTTTCAAAAAAGGGTCATCCCTTGTCACGACAACAAAATGAATCGGCCCGAAGAACCGAAAGATCTGGGAACACTGCTTGAGCTGCTGGAGCAGGCAGGAGAAGCGGACCAGCCCGTCAGCATCGACTGCATGCTGCAGGCAACCGGACAGCGCAGTTTCGGCGCGCTATTGCTGGTGCCCGGCCTGCTGGTGTTCTCGCCGCTGTCGGGGATTCCCGGACTACCGAGCCTGTTCGCCGTCATGATTGCGCTGATCGCCTTGCAACTGCTGGTCGGTCGGCGGCATATCTGGTTGCCCCAATGGCTGCTCAAGCGCACCGCTCCGCGCAGCAAGTACGACCGCGCGATGGCTTTTATCAAACGCCCGGCAGGCTTTATCGACGGTCTGCTACGACGTCGCCTGGTGTTTCTGACCGAAGGCATTAGCGTATATTTCAACGCCATACTGTGCCTGCTGATCGCCGCCACCATGCCGCCGCTGGAGCTGATTCCCTTCGGCAACTCCATCGCCGGGGCGGCCTTGAGCATTCTCGGACTGGGCATGATGGCGCGCGACGGTTTCATGGTGTTGATTGCCATCGGTTTTTGCATCTGCCTGGCTTACTTCGTCAGCCGCCTGTGGCTGTAGCAGGCTCCGGTCGGCTGTGCCTCCACTCGACAGTATGAGCACGCTGGGACAAACTTCCGTCTCGTAATGAGTCACGCTCAAGTCGTTTCGCCTTCACCCGCCCCTACTCACACAGCGCAGGAAGCCCCGGCATGCTGGAAATTCGTCATCTGAGGACCCTTCATGCCTTGCGCGAAACGGACAGTCTGGTGGAAGCCGCCGAGCGTCTGCATCTGACCCAATCGGCACTTTCGCACCAGTTCAAGGAACTGGAAGAACGTCTGGGACTGCAGCTTTTCGTGCGCAAGACCCGCCCCGTGCGCTTCACCAGTGCCGGTCTGCGCCTGCTGCAACTGTCCGACAGCCTGCTGCCACAACTGCGCAGCGCCGAGCGCGACCTGGCGCGGCTGGCCGGAGGAACGGCTGGCCGGCTGCACATGGCGATCGAATGCCACAGCTGCTTCCAGTGGCTGATGCCCACCATCGACCAGTTCCGTGATGCCTGGCCGGAAGTGGAACTGGACCTGGCCTCGGGCTTTTCCTTCGCGCCACTGCCAGCGCTGGCAAGGGGCGATCTGGATCTGGTGGTGACTTCCGATCCGGTGGAGCTGCCGGGTATCACCTATGTCCCGCTGTTCACCTACGAGGCGCTGCTGGCGGTGGCCAACCAGCATCCGCTGGCCAGCCGGCCCTATGTGCGTGCGGAGGATCTGGCCAGCGAAACCCTGATCACCTATCCGGTGGAACGCGACCGGCTGGATATCTTTACGCGCTTTCTGGAACCGGCGGATGTCGAGCCTGCACAGGTGCGCACCTCGGAACTGACGGTGATGATGATGCAACTGGTGGCCTCGGGGCGTGGCGTCTGCTGCGTGCCGAACTGGGCACTGCATGAGTACAGCACCCGTGGGTACGTCACCGCCCGGCGTCTGGGCGAGAAAGGCTTGTTCGCCACACTTTTCGCTGGCATCCGCGCCGACATGCTGGACTCGCCGTTCATGCGCGACTTCCTGCTGACCGCCAAGGACACCTCATTCGCCACCCTGGAAGGTGTCAGCGCGGCGCCAAAGGTGAAGTAACCTCCGCCACCGACTGCCGATACGGCAGCGCACCCTGTGCTGCCTCGGCATAGCGCAGCACGCCCTGGCGCTCCTGGGCGAGAAAGTCGCTCACTGCCGCGCGCAGCCCCGGATGCACCAGGTAATGCCAGGAGCGGGTAATCACCGGCTCGAAGCCACGAATCAGCTTGTGCTCACCCTGTGCGCCCGCATCGAAGCGTTGCAGGTTTTCGGCAATTGCCAGATCGATGCCCTGATAGAAACAGGTCTCGAAATGCAGCCGGTCGAATTCTGCCAAGCAACCCCAGTAACGACCGTAGAGCCCCTGTGCGTCGATCAGGCTGAAGGCCATGGCGACCAGACGCCCTCCCTGCTTCGCCAACACCACGCGAATCGCTTCGGGCATGCGTTCGGCCAGCAAGCTGAAAAAGCTGCGCGTCAGGTAGGGTTCCCGCCCACGCACGTGATAGGTGTTTGCGTAGCAGGCGTAGACGAAATCCCACTCGGACTCGTCAAGCTGATGGCCCTCGCGCCAGTCAAACCCGATTCCCTGCGCGGCCACCTGTTCGCGCTCCTTGCGCACCTGCTTGCGCTTGCGCGACGTGAAGCCGTCGAGAAAATCCTGGAAGTCGCGATAACCACGGTTATGCCAGTGAAACTGGCAGCCGATACGTTCCAGCCAGTTGCCCCTGCCGCGCAATAACGCATCGGCATCCGGCTCGGTGAAGTTGATGTGCAGACTCGACTGGCCCAGCTCGGCCAGTTCGGCAGTGAGCAAATCCAGCAGCTGTAAGGCGGATTCGCTGTTGCCGAGCAGCCGGTCGCCGGCCACTGGTGAGAACGGCACGGCACAGAGCAGCTTGGGGTAATACTCGATACCCGCGCGGTGACAGGCGTCTGCCCAAGCCCAGTCGAAGACATATTCGCCGTATGAATGGCTTTTGCAATACAACGGCAAGGCCGCCTGCAACGTGCCCGTAGCATCACTCAGCAACCGATGCTGCGGGTGCCAGCCGCTGCTACCACTCACGCTGCGGCTGTCTTCAAGGCTGGAGAGAAAGGCATGACGCAGAAACGGCTGGGGATCAGGCAGTAAAGAATCCCACTGTTGCGGGGCAATCTCGGCGAGGCAGGTAATGGTCTGGATAGGCATGACGAGCAGTCTGGCCCCTTGCGAGCCGGAAAAAAAGCGCTTCGCCCTACAAGCGATGCCCCAATGGTTGCGCGAGGCAGCTGTTTTTGTGGGAGGGCCTTGGCCGCGAGCTTTTGGCGGTAACTCCGTGCTGGCGAAGAAAAGCAAAGCTCGCGGACAAGTCCGCTCCAACCGCCAGCTGGCAGGCCCTACAGGTTGCCCTGCAGGGCCGAATTCATTCTGCCAGCGGACTCACGAAAAGCGGTTACTACTGCGCCCACTTGAGGAAGGCTGCACGGCTTTCCGGGGTCAACAGGTTCCACATCTGCTGCAGCGTGGTCAGGGTGGCGTCGCTGTGCGGCAGAGCCGCCGTCGCTGCGGGTGCAGAACGCAGTGCCACACCCTGAGCAGCCGGCTCGCCTGCAGCACCCAGCGGCGCAACGCTGGTGGCTTGCGGAGCGACCTCACTGGAACCCAGCATCGCGTTGAGCACCGAGGTATTACGGTTACCGGCTTGTGCCTCATGACGCTCGCCGGTACGGGTGTTCAGCGCCCAGGCAGGGAAGTCGGTTTCGAAAGCCCGCGCCTCGGCCAGGTTCTGCGGACGGTCGAACTCCAGACGCCAGGTTTCACCGGCCTTGCCTTCGAAATTGAAGATGGCCGTGCGCCCGCGCACCAGTTCATGGCTGATGCCACCATCGATATCGAAACCGTTCTTGTAGAAGGCATGAACCTGGTAGGCACCCGGCTGCAGGTGCAAACGCTTGTCCGAGGCACCGAACATGGAGTTTGCAGCCGAGTGAGGCTGGCCATTGATGCTGCGGATTTCCAATTCGCTTGGCACCACCAGTTCCAATACCTGGTTCTGCGGCAATGGCGCACCGGAATACAGCTGAACGTGGGGCTGCTGGGCACAGGCTGCCAGCAGGCAGGCCATGACAATAACGAACAAACTGCGCATGAAAACTCCTAAGTGCAAAAGTCCGCCGAACTTCGTCGGCATTGGGTTTGATTACAACCGGGAAACAATAATAAGTCTGAATAGTTTCACTTAAATGACAAACCGGGCTGTCCTTGAAGGAACAGCCCGGTTTGTTTTAACCAATTCCGTGAAGTGGAATCAGAAGTCGTAGCGCAGACCTACGGAGAGGCCGGAAGCCTTTTCACCGGCTGGATTCACGCCAGCAATTGCATTACTACGCACATTGGCTGAGCGGGCCTGTTCCCATGGAACCTGTGCGGAGTTGTCGTCGTTATCGATTACCGCGTAGTTGGCATATACACGAACAGCCTTGTCCAGCTTGTGCTCGACACCTACTACCCACATATCGGCGTCAGCATTGTTGGCATCGGAATCGCGGGTCATCCACATGGCCTTCAGAGCCGTATTGGATGCGACCTTGAATTCGCCACCCAGGCCATAGACATCGGACGACCATGCATCGCGGGAGGCTTGAATCGGAGAGTCATGGTCGACTGTCTGATAGAAGCCAACCAGCTTGAAGGCATCAGTCAGTTTGTAGGCGGCAGCGGCACGAATGCCGTCGCGCTCGCCCCGGCCCTGATCTTCTTCGACCGTCTCGTATGCCAGAGAGGCCTCCAGCGGGCCACCAGCATAGTTCAGCGACAGGCTGACGGCATCGCTGTCCTGATCCTCGACAGCCCACTGGCCTTCGTACATCGAGTAGGCCAGTTTTGCATTGAAACCGCCCATGGTCGGCGTGGTGTACTGGATGGTGTTGTCATAACGCTCGTCGAAACGGCCATTGCCGAAGCGGGTCAGGTTGCGCATGTCACCGACCTGGTCACCGAACAGGTTGGCCGGGCCACGGGCAACCTTGAACGGACTGTCGAAACGACCCAACTGCACCGCACCGAAGTTGCCGCCCAGGCCGACAAAGGTGTCGCGGGTAGCGAAGCTGGTGCTGTCGCCATCGCTACTGCCAGTCGTGAAATTGATCTGCTGCTCGATCTGGAAGAATGCTTTCAGATCAGGGTTGATCTGGTGATCACCCTTGAAACCCAGGCGCGAAGAGTTGCTCGACAGGTTTGTTTCGGAATAGTCGGCGCCATCATCCAGATAATCCACAGATACATGCGCACGACCATAGAAAGACACATCGGCCATTGCCACAGCAGGTACCGCCATCGCAGCACCAACAGCAATCGCAATCAACTTCTTCTTCATCGGGAAAAGCTCCTTCGTTTATGAAACGTCGTCCTGCGAATGACATGACGTCGTCTGTTTCGACGGAGGCGATTATGGAAACCCTATATGACAGAAGGTTGTCTGCAATATGACAATTAGAAGTTTAGGGAACTTTTCGCGAAATCCAGGGCGGAAATAAAATCCGCCCTGAATTCAACTCATCAGCGCTTGCGCAGAATTACGCTGCCGATGGAATATCCCGCACCGAAGGAGCTGAGCACGCCGATGCTGCCAGCCGGCAGGTCATCCTGATGCTTGTGAAAGGCGATCACCGAGCCGGCGGAGCTGGTGTTGGCGTAGGTGTCGAGGATCACTGGCGCCTCTTCCGGGCTGGCGTCGCGACCCAGCAGCTTGCGCACGATCAGATGGTTCATGTTGAGGTTGGCCTGGTGCAGCCAGAAGCGCTTGACCGCCTCGACCTCAATGCCGCTCTGCTGCAAGTGTTCGCCGATCAGCTCGGCCACCATGGGACAGACCTCCTTGAACACCTTGCGGCCTTCCTGCACGAACAGCTTGTCCGGATCGCTCATGTGCTCTTCGTCGGTGCGGTTGAGGAAGCCGAAGTTGTTGCGGATGTTGTTGGAGAACTCGGTCACCAGCCTGGTGCTGACGATGTCCCACTGATGCGCAGAGGTCGCCAGATCGGCGCGCTCGATGATTACCGCGGTGCAGGCATCACCAAAGATGAAATGGCTGTCGCGGTCACGGAAATTCATGTGCCCGGTACAGATTTCCGGGTTGACCATCAGCACTGCCCGCGCCTGACCCAGTTGCACCGCGTTGGAGGCGTTCTGGATGCCAAAGGTGGCCGAAGAACAGGCCACGTTCATGTCGAAGCCGAAACCCTTGATGCCCAGTGCAGCCTGCACTTCGATGGCAACCGCCGGATAGGCGCGCTGCAGGTTGGAGCAGGCGACGATCACGCCGTCGATATCGGCTGCGGTCTTGCCTGCGCGAGCCAGCGCTTCTTCGGCGGCTTTCACCGACATCTCGCAAAGGATCGACCATTCATCATTGCTGCGCTCGGGAATGCGCGGAGTCATTCGTTCAGGGTCGAGAATGCCGGCCTTGTCGGTGACAAAACGGCTCTTGATACCGGACGCCTTCTCGATGAAGGCCGAACTGGACTCGGGCATCGGCTGGACATCACCCGCCTCGATGGCGGCAGCGTGCTCGGCATTGAAACGGCGCGCGCAGGCGTTGAATGACTCCACCAGCTCGTCGTTGGAAATGCTGTGGGCAGGGGTATAAAGACCGGTACCGCTGATGACGACGTTATGCACTGCCGTTCCTCTCGAATGGGGGCTTGATCGAAATGTGTGCACCAGCGGGCGTTGTGAAAATCCGCTAAAAACCCTGAAGTCCGGCGCATGTGGTGCTGGCTATTGTGCATGAAAAGCCGAAAGATTCCGTAACGTTGCGCCTATTTCCGGCCTTGGAATTAAGCCTTTCCCTACATTTGTGCGTGACCGACTGGTCTGAACGTGAAGCATGAAAAGCGATGCGTCCACCTTCTGAAAGATAGCTCCCTTTGACGGCCCTGCCACCCGTCTGCACGGCCCTGGGATATCCTTGTGTACCCACCTCACCCGCTGGAACCCTTCATGAAAGACTCACTCGTCGAACTGATCACGCTCATCAGCTCGGGCTGCATGGATGACCAAGAGATTTCCCGTATCGCTGACGAAGCCGCCCAGGCCTATACCGACCCCGCCGGTTTTCTTCAGGCCAATCCGGATATCAACTACGACGATGAGTTCCCCATTCCACTGGGCGAGTGGGTGATTGTCGGCAGCCTGCCGGATACCGTGCTGTTCCAGGCAGACGATTACCAGGCGCTGTTCGCCCAGATCGTGGCTTCGTTCGGCGCGGGCGTCAGCTTTGTGCTGCAACCCAAGCAACTGGCGAAGACCGAGCCACTGAAGGCGCTCAACCGCATCCAGACCCAACTCGGCGCGCTTTACCCCGAGAAAGGTGGCTATGTGCTGGTTAATTTCAGCGAACCGCTGGACGATGAACTGCAGGCGGTGCTGGTTTACAGCTGCGATGTGGAGAGAGTGATGGCGCTGGCAGTGGAAGTCGGTATTTATGCTGCACCGGCCAACGGCTCGTAGGGTCTATAAATTCGACTTTACCGATTGTGGCGCCGCCTGAGCGGATCGAGCAGTTTCGACAGGCCGTTGTGGTCGATTTCCTGCATCAGCGCCAGCAACTGGCCGATTTCCCCCGGCGGAAAGCCCACCCTGGCGAACCAGTTGAGGTAGTTGCCCGGCAGATCGGCAATCAGCCGTCCCTTGTACTTGCCGTAAGGCATCGTTCGGGTCACTAGCAGCTCCAGGTCTTCGGGTTTCATTACGACTGACCGATTGCAAGAAAGGCCGCAAATACTGCCACAGACCGACTCGTCCCCACAGGCCATTCAGCGCCGCTATCGGTCGTATAGACAGGCTCATGCGGGCAGATCGGTGCCTCTTTGGCACAATGCCCGCATCGTCCGACACCGGACCATCGACAGCATCGAGGAAAGCCATGACGGACCAACCCAATCCCGCACCTGAACTGGATGACGCCACCCTGGCATTCGCCGAACAGGTGTTCGCCAGCGCCCGCGCCGGTGATGCCGAACGCCTGGGTGATCTCATTGACCAAGGCCTGCCTGTCAATATCCGCAACCACAACGGCGATAGCCTGCTGATGCTGACCAGCTACCACGGCCACTTCGAGGCCACGCGCCTGCTGCTGGAACGGGGTGCCGATCCGCAACTGCGCAACAACAAGGGCCAGACGCCATTGGCCGGCGCAGCGTTCAAGGGTGATCTGGACATGGTGAAGCTGCTGGTCGAGCGCGGCGCCGATGTCGAAGGCGCTTCAGCCGACGGCAAGACCGCGCTGATGATGGCCGCGATGTTCAACCGGACCGGGATCGTCGAATACCTGATCGAGCAGGGCGCAAACCCGCACGCCACCGACGTCAACGGCGCCACGCCCCTGGCCGCTGCAGCCTTGATGGGCGCGACCGACACCCAGGCCCTGCTGAGCAGCCTCGGCAAGGACTGACCAAGCATGTCGCGCCAGTAGCGATGGCGTTTAGGTCCGTCATTACACTGCCTGGTGGATCGATAAAACGTGATCCACCCTACAAGAGCACCCTGACGACTCAGCCAGCCAGTGGGACGGACCGTCCACCTACGCCTTGAAGCGGCTGACGTTGTTCAACAGCGTGTCGGCCAGCTCACCCAGACGATTGGCCGTCTGGTGGTTGCTGCCCACTGCACTGCCGTTCTCCTCGGCCATGCGCGCAATCATGGTGACCTGCTTGGCGATTTCAGCCGAGGCCGTGCTCTGCTCGCGCAACGCATGGGAAATCTCCGCCACCGTGGCCAGCACCTGATTGGCCGCCTCACGAATACCGCCCATGGCCTCACCGGCATGCTGGGCACGCTGAACGCCTTCATGCACGCGCGCCACGCCCTGCTCCATGCCTGCCACAGCGTCCTGGGTGCCATGCTGGATCGACGCAACCATCTCGGTGATTTCCTTGGTCGAATTGGCCGTGCGCTCGGCCAGCTTGCGTACTTCGTCGGCAACCACCGCAAAGCCGCGCCCCTGCTCGCCGGCCCGCGCCGCCTCAATGGCCGCATTGAGCGCCAGCAGGTTGGTCTGGGCGGCGATGTCACCAATCACACCGACAATCGCCGAAACCTGGCCCGAACGCTCACCCAGCTCTTCGACGGTTCGCGCCGAACTCTCGACCGAACGAGCGATCTCGCTGATCTCGGCAACCACTGAGGCGACGATGTCGCCACCTTGGCGCGACAGATCACCGGAGTGCTTGGCCAGGCTGTCCGCCTCGCTGGCATTACGGGCGATATGCTCGATACCGACGGTCATCTGCTCCACTGCGGCAGCCATGCTCGATGCCGCATCGCTCTGGCATTGCGAAGCCACATGAATCTGCCCGGACGAAGCCACCAGATTGCGCGCCGAATCGGCGACGTGATCGGAATTGTCCTTGATGCTGCCAATCAGACTGCGCATCGCCTCGGCCATCTCATTGAAGCTGCCGGCGACAAAACGCAACTCGTCGCGCGCGGCCAGATCGATGCGTGCGGTCAGGTCGCCCGAGGCAAGCCGCTGACTGCCCTGGCGCAAGCTGCGAATGCTGTTCATCACCGACAGATAGGCACCCACCGACAGATAGCCGATCAACCCCAGCACGGTAACCAGCGCAGCGATATTCAGGTACAGGACCTGTTGCGCACCTTCGATGCGCTGATTCAGCAGCGCATCCAGGGCAGGCAACAACACGTCGTACATCTGCGCATAACCAATGCTGATGGCCGCAGTGGTCATCTCGAAAAATTGTGCTGAAGACGTACTGTGCAGATCATCATGCAAGGTGATCTGCTCCACCACCTGGCTGACTTCACGGTGCTTGGCCCCCAAAGACTCGAACGCCCGTTGAAGATCGCCCGAGAGTTCTGGCCGTAGCGCGATTACCTTGTCGAGATTTTCACGCATGCCGCCCATGGCGGCCTTGATCTCCTCGGCGAGAACAATGATCGCAATGCGCCCTGCGTCATCCACCTCGCCCTGGGCCAAAGCGCCTGCGCCCCGGGCACGCAGACGCCCGAAGCGCTCCAGCGCAAACGGCAGATCGTTGAGCGCCGTGGTCATCAGATAGAAGGTTTCCGCCTCCGGGTCGAACGTCAGGGCATAGGTGTCCGACAGTGTTCGCTGGAAGCGCAGCAGCTCTGCGATCAGCGCCGTGTGGGCGGTGGCATTTTCGGCCTGTGACGCATTCAAGCCATTGCGCTTGATGGCATCCCAGGCGCTGTTGATTGCCCGCCATTGCTGCAGCTCGCGCCTATCCGCCGCCAGCGTACGCTCCAATTGGCGCAACGCTTCGTCAACGTTGGCTTCGCGCTCGCGTCGCCGGGCCGCAACTTCGGTGTCGCCACCGAGCAGCATCGAGGACAGCCCGCGATGCTGCTGCACATACTCCACCGTCTTCAGCAGGGGACGCGCCAAAGCCGTGGCAACCAGTTCATTCTGTGAGCGCTCGATGGTGCCATTGAGTTGCCCGGCCAGCGTCAGAATCAGGCTGGCAAAGGAAACAAGCGACAACAGGCCGAGCAGGCTGAATTTGACCGGATAGGACAGACGATTCATCAGTCCTTCGGCTGGTGAAAAGAGCATTTTCATAGGTGTATTCCAGGACGATTCGTGACGTTCGCACGAAGCCGTTCGGTATTGCGCACAGGAGGCCGGAACACGCACGCACTTCAGTGTGGACCCGCATCAGAGTTTCCGCGTGCTTGCAGAATCGGCCACGACCGCAGGTGCGTCCCTGACCATAATCAAGGAATGCGCCATGACCGTGATATCACTGCGCCAGCATCCATCAAGACCCTGAAAACACAGGCGCTGGGCCCATGTAATGGTGCTGCGACCAACGGAAGCAGCCACCAACAGCTGCTCGAAAAAGCGAGCGGCAGCCTTTTCCGTACACGCCATGAGCCTTGATGAAAACTGTCAGCGGGAGGGTGCTCGCTGCGGCGGGCCATGAATGTCGAAACCAATCGCTCATGTCGATTGCAGGGGCTGGCCGACTCCACCACACTGCCGTCATTCCCACCTGTGACCGGAGTTGCTTCATGTCTGCACACACTTCCCTTTCGCGCGACACCATTCTGGCCCACCCGGACGCGCTGAACTGCACCATCTACCGCGCACACGCAACTGATCCGGACGGCGAAGAGCAAGACATGGGCGATGCACGCATCGTCATCACCGGCACCTTCGAGCCACCGATCGAGTGGGACGCCAAGGAGCGCGCCGACTACTTCGACGGCATGCCGCCGGAAGCCTTTTTCACCGCCCTGTTCGCCAGCGAAGCCGAAGCCGACTCCAAGGGCTACTTCACCGTCGAGGCAGACGACTATGCCGCCGTCACCGACAAGGACGGCAACGTCGCCATGTATTACGTCTGCGAGCGTGGTGAGGATGACACCTACGTACTGCTACGCGAGGAAGACGAGGACGACGAATAAGCAGCGGCCAGGCCCGCCCCACCAAGAGGAATCGCATGAGCCCTCTGCAACACCGCTGGCAGTCGCCGGTGGCTCGCATGAAGCTGGTCGCCGGCTGCCTGCTGCTGCTCGCCGCCCTGCTCTATGTGCTGGCCACCGCGATGGAGCCGCGCCATGCGGCCTGGGGCTATCTGGCCTCTTTCGCGGAGGCGGCCATGATCGGCGCCATTGCCGACTGGTTCGCCGTCACCGCCCTGTTCCGCCGGCCACTGGGCCTGCCGATTCCGCACACGGCAATCATCCCGCGCAGCAAGGCACGCATCGGCCAAAGCCTGTCGACCTTCATCACCACGCACTTTCTTGCCACGCCACTGGTGCTGAGCAAGCTGCAGGCACTGGATTTGGGTGGCCGCCTGGCCAACTGGTTGCGCCACCCGGACAACGCCGAAGCGGTCGGACGCCAGCTGGTCGGAATGGCACGCTTCGGCGCCGACTCGCTGCAGGATGAGCGCGTGCGCAGCTTCGTTCAGGCCAGGCTGACCGACCGCGTGCGCAAGGTGGATCTGGCGCCGCTCTGTGGCCAGATACTGGAAGTCCTCACGCATCAGGGCAAACACCAGGCCATGCTCGATGAAGCACTGATCCGGCTCGATGCCCTGCTGCAGGATGAGGACACCCGCACCCTGGTGGCCAATGCCATCACCGCCGAGGTCCGCACCCTGCGCTATCTGGGTCTGGGCAAAGCCGTAGGCGGCTGGTCGGCGAACAAGTTCGTCGACGGCATCTCGGCACTGATCGCCGAAGTCGCCAGCGACCCGCTGCATCCCCTGCGCGAGCGCTTCGACGAGCATCTGGCAGGCTATATCGAACGTCTCAGGCACGATCCAGGCTATCGACTGGAAGTCGAGCGTATCGTCGCCCAGCTCCTCGAACATCCAGCCACTACCACCTATATCCAGTCACTCTGGAAAGAACTGACCGAGTGGCTGCAGGCCGATCTGGCCAGCCCCGAATCGAGAATTGGCCGGCGTATCGTCAGGCTCACGCAAGGCCTCGGCGAAGCGCTGGCGAGCGACCCCTCCATACGCAACTGGATCAATGAACGCCTGCTGGCCACGGCGCCAGCCATGCTCGAACGCTACCGCGGGCAGATTGGCGCCTATATCGCACAGCGCGTGGAAAACTGGGAAAGCCGGGAACTGGTCGAGCAGATGGAGCAGAGCGTCGGCAAGGACCTGCAATACATTCGTATCAACGGCACGCTGGTCGGCGGGCTGGTCGGGCTGGCGCTGCATGCCCTGACCCAGTTGGCCACCGGCTGACCTCAGGTGCTGAGCAGACGCATCCGTTCACTGAGCTGGCTAGCGCTGGCATCGCCCGTCAGGGGCTGGTCGCATTGCAACACGGCCGGCGCGCCATCCAGGTACCACAGGCGGTTGGCCAGCTCGTCCGCATCTCGGGCCTCGTGGGTCACGCAGATCATCGCCATGCCTGGATGAGTATCGAGCAGCCGGGCGATCAGTGCGCGCAGTTCGCAAGCACGGTCCGGGTCCAGCGAGGCGAAGGGTTCGTCCAGCAACAGCAGTTGCGGCTTGACTGCCAGGCAACGCGCCAGTGCCGCTCGGCGCGCCATGCCCAGCGAAAGCTGGTCCGGCAGGCGGCCACCCGCCCCGGCAAGCCCCACCTCGCCAAGCAGTCGCTCGATATCCGCAGGCTCCGCGCCGACCAGCGCCAGGTTCTGCCGCAACGTACGCCAGGGCAGCAAACGATGTTCCTGAAACAGGTAGCCGATACGCAGCCCGTCGTGCGCCTGAATCATCGGACTCAGTCGACTGTCCAGCCCGGCAATGGCGTTGAGCAAGGTGGTCTTGCCCGCGCCGGAAGGCCCCAGCAGACAGATGCGGTCGCCTTCGGCCACGGTCGCAACGACCCTGCCGATGACCGGATGCCCCACCACCGGCCCATCCACATACAGTTCAAGCATGCGAACCGCCCGCCGCACGCCAGGCCGACGAACGCCGCTCCAGCGGTTGCAGAAGCACCAGCTCAATCAGCTGCACCACTGCAATAAAGGCGAGGCTGTAGGCCAGGATGCTCGCCACATCGAATATCTGGAAGGCCATGTGCAGCTGGAAACCGATCCCGTCCGAGCGTCCCAGCAACTCAACCACCAACACGATCTTCCAGATCAGCGCCAGTCCGCCACGTGTCGCGGCCATCAGATAGGGAAACAGCTGCGCAAGCCAGACATCTGCCAGCCGTTGCCAGCGACTGAAGCCATACACCCGCGCCATCTGCTCCAGCTTCGGATCGAGGCTGCGCGCGCCTTCACGCAGGGTCACCGCGACGTTCGGCACCTTGTTGATCACCACCGCCAGCACCGCCGCTGCCTCCACCAGGCCGAACCAGACATAGAGCAGGATGATGGTCACCAGCGCCGGCAGGTTGAGGAACAGCACCAGTAACGGGTCCAGCAGCGCATTGGCCAGCCGAGAACGGCCCATCCAGATGCCGATCAGTGTGCCCAGCAGCATCGCCAGCACAAAGCTGAAGATCACCCGGCGCAGGGTTACGCCCAGGTGATGGGTCAGTTCGCCGCTTTGCAGCGCCAGCCAGAAGGCGTCCAGCACCGCCAGCGGTGTCGGCAGCAATGAGGTCTGAGCGATCAATGCAATAAACCCCCACACCACTACGGCCAGTGGCAGCGCAATCCAGCAGGCCCAGCGTGTGGAAGTCACCGGTCGGCCTGGAAAAGTTCAGCCGGCATCAGCCTCGCCGGAGCGGCGCCGGCAAGCCTCAGCAACTGGTGCAGGTGGGCGATGCGCGCTTCGTTCAATGGCGGCGCGATACCCTCGACGAAACTATCGCGCAACGCGGCGAAAACCGCGTCGTCGGCGGCGCGCATCAGAGGGCGGATGGCCTCCCAGTGGGCGGGTTCCTGTGCCAGTTGCGCCTTGGTCTGGTGCAATGCTCGCGCGAAGCCTGTCAGCAAGGTTTCATTGCGTGCCGCCCAGGCCTCGGGAAACAGATAGCCAAGCACGGGCAGATTCGGCTCCAGCTCCAATTCAAGCAACAGATCCGCCAGAGCAAATGCCGTACGCACACCGCCTTCGCCGCGCATCCGTGCCGAAAACTGCCAGAAGGTCAGCAGCGCATCCGCCTGCCCGCGGCGCAGCGCCTGACTCAGCAGCGGTGGCGCAGCGTACTGCACGTGTACCTCGTCCGCCAGGTCGATTCCCTGCCCGGCGGCGGCCCGCTGCAGCAACAGCCAGCCGAGCCCATCCGGGCCACCGGCGACACCTATACGCTTGCCGCGCAGGTCGGCCAGGGTACGGACATCACTGCCCTCGGTGACCAGCACTTCGCCGATCTGCGACGAAAACGGCACATAGCGATAACCCGTTCCAGCCTCGTAGCGCGCCTGTGCCCAGAGCAGATCACTCACCGCGCCATCAACGCTGCCGCTGGAAACCGCCAGACGCGAGGCCGGCAGGTCAGCCACCAGCCGCACCTTCAACTCAAAACCGTTGGCCTGGTCAAGCCGGTGACGCTTGAGATGGTCGAGTTCCCAATGCGCAGTACCAAACTGCAGGACGCTCAGCGTCAGGATCGGCAAAGCCCCCTTCTCGCCCGGCGCGGCGATGGCTGCGCTGACGAACAAGGCAGACCCCATCAGCAGCAACCGCGCGGCACGATAGGAAAGGCGCAGCAAAGCGTTCAGGGAATCTGCGAGGGTACGGGCGAGGTACGACGATAAAGGCATCATGCCGGCAGGTTACGAATCCTCCGGGCCGGCACGAATGATACTTTGGTGCTTCTTCGCTGCTGCGATGGTCGCAGCAGAGCAGCCGCACACAGATCAGGCATAATCCGGCACTGGCCCAGTCACCTGGCGGATCGATATGCAACTGGCAAGAATCAACCGGCTTCTCGCCGGCAAGGCCGTACCCTACACCCGTCCCGGCAGCCACAGCGCCATTGCCAAGCAGCCGCTCGAAGGCCCGGTGCAGGTCGGCCCCGAAGGCCTGGAGGGTGACGAGCAGGGCGACCGCAAGGTACATGGTGGCCTTTACAAGGCCGTGCATCATTATCCCTACGAGCATTACCGCCGCTGGCAGGAACAGCTGGGCGCCCTGCTACTGCTGGAACAGCCCGGCGCTTTCGGCGAGAACATCAGCACCTGCGGACTGAGCGAAGCGGATCTGTGCCTGGGAGATGTGCTGCGTTGCGGTGAAACGCTGCTGGAAGTCGTCCAGACGCGACAGCCCTGCTGGAAACTCAACGACCGCTTCGGCATCCCCGACATGGCCCTGCGCGTGCAGCAAACCGGGATGACCGGCTGGTACTACCGGGTGCTGGAACCTGGCGAGCTGGAAGCCGGGCAGATGCTGAACCTCGAACACCGGCCCTTCCCGCGCTGGCCGCTGAGCCGGGTACTGGAAGTGCTTTACCAGCGCACGCTGGATCAGACCGCCCTGCTCGAACTGAGCGAACTGCCGCTGGTACCCTCCTGGCAAAAACTGGTCGAACGGCGGTTGAACCAACACAGCGTGGAAGACTGGAGCAAGCGCCTGTACGGGGCCGACTCCGAGGGCTGACCGCGATTGTCCACAAAGCTCTCTGCGACCAATGGCGCAGCCCAGACTGTGCGCTGCGCCACAGCGTCCGGATGGGGAGGTGATACCTTCGCGCCCGTCATTTTCCAGCATGGGAACCGTCGTGAAACTACTTATCCAGAGCGCTGCCCTGGCACTGGCCGCCACCATCGCCAGCCATACCTTTGCCGAAGCCGAGCCGCCCGCCACCCTGGCCGAAGCGGTCACTCACTTCTCCGAATACAACAAGCGGCTCGACCAGTCACTTGCTCAAGAGCTGACATCCGAGCGAATGATGGAAATCCACGAGCTCACCTATACGCTCCAGGCCGCGCTGGCGATGATCAACGAAGAAATGGACGGGCTTGCCGACACGCTGGAAGAAATCCATATCGCCTCGGAAGCCCGCAATGCAGAAGATGTTGAGTCATACGGGGCCGATTATCTGAAAACCGCAAGAGCGGTGATCAAGTAGAACGCAGACTGCTCAGGGCTCTTCGGCAACGATATCGAAACCGATCTGGTTATCGACGATCACGCGATACTCCAGCGTCTGTCCTGCCACCACCTGCGCCAGTTTTTCGCGGCGCAGGCTGAGCTTGCCGCACAGGGTGTCATCCAGTGGATCAGTGCTGATGCTGACAATCCGCGCCCCGCTCGGCACCTGGAAGCGCACCACCTCGCCCACATGAATCCGCGCTGCCAGCTCACGGTCGATCAACACGGCGATATAACAGCCGCCACCCCGAAGACCGAAGTCCCGCGTCACCACAACCTCACCGGCATTTTCCAATGGCTGCTGGTAGGCCAGTACCCGATCCTCGGGGATCGGCTTGATATCCTCCGGGTCAGGCTGCCAGGAAGAACAGGCTGTCAGTGACAGCAGAGAGGTCAGAGCTACGATCAGACGCATGGCGATTCCTTGGCAATTAAGCGCACCGGGCATCCGGTACGCGGCAATATGACAGCGTCGAGAATGCCAGATAACCCGACGACTGCGAGAATCTGTCTGGCGTTCGCCATGAAACGCCGGCCTCGCTCAAACCGAGGCGGCAATACGCTGCACCAGCCGCTGCTGCAGCTTCTCCAGCTCGGCATGGTCCGCCTCCTTCGCGGCATGCACGCCCAGGCCCTGCCCCGCATAACGCGGGACGATATGCACGTGGATGTGAAACACCGTCTGCCCCGCCGGAGCGCCGTTGAACTGTGCCACCTGCACACCATCCGGCTGCAGCTCGTCAACGATCACGCGAGTGAGTCGCTGCACCACCTTCATCACCTTGCACAGGGCCTCGGTGTCAACATCGAGCAGATTGCAGGCTGCCGAACGCTTGGGAATCACCAGGGTGTGGCCGGAGGACTGCGGAAACAGGTCAAGGAAGGCGAGCACATCGTCATCCTCATAGAGCCTGTAGCACGGGGCATCGCCCCGAATGATGGTGGCGAAAATGTTCTGCGGGTCGTAGGCCGTGGTGAGGCTCATTGAAGGCTCCGTGGGATTGCAGTGGGCCGAACCATTATAGGGTTAGGACGAATTTCGACAGAGTCCGAAATTGCCGATGATGTTCCACCCGCCATCCGACCAGTGAACAGTGCCTGCGGTGATTCTTCCTCTAGCCTTTTTCCACCCGGAAAAAAATTGCTGCACATCACCGGCACGAGGACAACCCGATGAAGATTTCCATCTATCTCACCTTCGACAGCCAGGCTCGCGAAGCCTTCACGTTCTACCAGCAGGTGCTGGGCGGCACGCTGGAGCTGATGACCTTCAGCCAGGCACCGGACGCCGAGCAGTTTCCCGCCGAATATCAGGACCGCATCATGCACGCCTGCCTGACCCTGGCCGATTACTGCCTGATGGCCTCGGATACACTGCCCGGCGAGCTCTGCGGCGGCGCACCTTATGAAGGCATCAAGGGCTCCTCGATCAGCCTGCATCCAGAAGGCGTAGCCGAGGGCGAGCGCCTTTTCAATGCACTGTCCGAGGGTGGGCAGATCGTGATGCCACTGGAAAAGACTTTCTGGGCCGAACGCTTCGGCATGCTCACCGACCGCTTTGGCGTGTCCTGGATGGTCAATTGCGAGCAGCCCTGAAACGCTTCATCAGCACAGCAGGTGCATGTTCAGCGCCGAATGCCGTGCGCCATACTGGCGCCAGAACGACATCCGGAGCAAACCTGTGGACCTGCTATTTCTCGGCACCTCGTCCGGTACCCCGACCAGAGCCCGCAACGTCAGCGGACTGGCGCTGCTGGAGGACACCAGCAAGGGCTGGTACCTGATCGACTGCGGCGAAGGCACCCAGCATCGTCTGCTGCGCACGCCCCTGTCCTTGCACCGACTGCGCGCGATTTTCATCACCCATGTACATGGTGATCACTGTTTCGGCCTGCCCGGCCTGCTCGCCAGCGCCGGCATGATGGGCCGCAAGGCGCCGCTTGAGATCATCGCGCCGGAAGGCATCGAGGTGTGGATACGCGCAACGCTGCAGATGAGCCAGAGCTGGCTGGGTTACGAGCTGATCTTCCGGGCCGTCGAAAGCCTGGGCGAATGGTGCAGCCCGAACATCCGCGTCGAGGCCATTGCCCTTTCGCACCGCGTACCCTGCTACGGCTATCGCTTCACCGAGGCGCGCCCCGACCCGCGCCTGAATATCGACCGATTGGAGCGTGATGGCATTCCGCGTGGTCCGCTGTGGGGCCAGTTGGCTCGCGGTATGGATGTTGAATGTGAAGGTCGCACGCTATGCAGCGACGACTACCTGAACTTCACCCGCCCGCCCCGGCGCATCGTGGTGGGCGGCGACAACGACCGTCCCGAACTGCTCGCTGACGCCTGTCAGGCGGCCCACGTACTGATCCACGAAGCAACCTATACCGAGGCCGTCGCCAGCACCAACGGCAACACCTTCGGGCACAGCACCGCCGCCCGGGTAGCAGGCTTTGCCCGGCAAGCCGGCGTACCCAACCTGCTGCTGACGCACTTCAGCGCACGCTATCAGCAGGGCCAGCCACGCGGCCATTCCATCGAAGACGTACGCCAGGAAGCAGCCGAGCATTACCCGGGACAACTGTTCCTGGCGTACGACTTCCTGCGACTGCACTTAGGCAAGGATGGGGTTTTGCTACAGGTCGAAACGCCCTGATCCGTTCGGGCACAGACCACTACTCGCCCCCTGGCCGAGTAAAAACCCGTGCGTCTCACCACGCTCACACGCCTGTTCACACCTTCACGTTTTTCTGTAGTACCCACAAAGCGCTTGACCCTGTCACTGCGTCAGGGTGTTCACTCTGCGTATCAGATTGTCGAGGACTCACTCATGGCCGGATGCTGCGGTGGTGAACACAAACCTGGGATAGCGCCAAAAGAGGCGACTGCCACCAGCGAGGCGGCAGTTTTGTCTCCGGGTATGCGGACGGAACCGCTGACTGCCGAAGGGCAAGCGCGAATCAGAATCGAGCAGATGGACTGCCCGACGGAAGAAAAGCTGATTCGCCACAAGCTGTCCTCCCTGCCCGGTATCAGTGAACTGGAGTTCAACCTGCTTCAGCGGGTATTGACTGTTCGCCATACAGCAGACGCATTGCCGATAGCGCTGGCGGCGATCCGCGACCTGGGTTTCACGCCAGTGGTCGAGGGCTCGACTGCGGCGGATGAAAAGACAGGCGCTCCCCCTCGCAAGAAAGCCTGGTGGCCGCTGGCGGTATCGGGCGTGGCGGCAGTATCGGCCGAGGTGCTGCACTTCGCTGAGCTGGCGCCCGAGTGGGTGGTGGCCGGCATGGCGCTGTTCGCCATTCTGCTGTGCGGCCTGGCGACTTATAAAAGGGGCTGGATTGCCCTGAAGAACCGTAATCTGAACATCAACGCGCTGATGAGCATTGCGGTTACCGGCGCGGTGCTGATTGGGCAATGGCCAGAAGCGGCGATGGTCATGTTCCTCTTCTCCGTCGCCGAGTTGATCGAGGCGAAGTCCCTGGACCGGGCTCGCAATGCCATCCGAGGCCTGATGGACCTGACACCGGAACGCGCCACGGTGCAGCAGGCCGACGGTTCATGGCTTGAGGTGGATATTGAAACCATTGCCCTGGGTGCGCTGGTCAGGGTACGTCCGGGGGAGCGAATCGGCCTCGATGGAGAGGTCGCATCGGGCAGTTCCAGTATCAACCAGGCGCCGATCACCGGGGAAAGCCTGCCTGTGGACAAAGGCATCGGCGACCCGGTTTTTGCCGGAACCATCAACGAAACCGGCTCGCTGGAATACCGGGTCGTGGCTGTCGCAGCCAACACCACGCTGGCCCGCATCATTCATGCTGTAGAAGAGGCTCAGGGCGCGCGTGCGCCGACCCAACGCTTCGTCGATCAGTTTGCCAAGGTTTACACCCCCGTCGTTTTTCTGCTCGCGCTGGCCATAGCCTGCGTGCCGCCACTGTTCATGGCCGCGCCCTGGTACGACTGGATCTATCGCGCGCTTGTACTGCTGGTCGTCGCCTGCCCCTGCGCCCTGGTTATCTCGACGCCCGTCACCATTGTCAGCGGCCTGGCTGCGGCTGCCCGAAAAGGCATCCTGATCAAGGGCGGCGTCTACCTGGAAATGGGCAGAAAACTCAGCTTTCTGGCACTCGACAAGACTGGAACCATCACTCACGGCAAGCCGGTACAAACCGATTTCATTGCCTTGGCTGAACAGAACCCGGAGCACTGCCGCGCACTGGCGGCGAGCCTGGCCAGTCGTTCCGATCACCCCGTATCGCAGGCGATAGCCAGGCAGGCAGCGCAGCAGGGACTGAGGTTTTTCGAGGTTGAAGCGCTTGAAGCCCTGCCGGGCCGAGGGGTACGGGGCACCATCGAAGGGATGCACTACCAACTGGGCAACCACCGGCTGGTGGAGGAACTTGGCCTCTGCTCAGCAGAACTGGAAGTGAAACTGGAACAACTCGAACGCCAGGGCAAAACGGTAGTGGTGCTGAGCAACCCGCAGCATGCGATTGCCATGTTTGCGGTTGCCGACACCGTGAAAGCTACGAGCCGCCAGGCAATCGAAGCGCTTCACGCGCTTGGTGTGAAGACCATGATGCTGACCGGCGACAACCCTCACACCGCAGAAGCGATAGCAACGCAGGTAGGCATCGACGAGGCACGCGGCAATCTTCTTCCGATCGACAAGTTGAAAGCCATTGAAAGCCTGCAAGCGCGCGGACACATGGTTGGGATGGTCGGCGATGGCATCAATGATGCGCCGGCGCTGGCGAAGTCCGAAATCGGTTTCGCCATGGCGGCTGCCGGAACGGACACAGCCATCGAAACGGCGGATGTCGCCTTGATGGATGACGATCTGCGAAAGATTCCGGCCTTTATCCGGCTCTCCCAGCAAACTGCAGCCATTCTCAGACAGAACATCGTGCTGGCGTTGGGGATCAAGGCGCTGTTTCTCGCCATTACCCTGACGGGGCAGGCCACCATGTGGATGGCGGTTTTTGCAGACATGGGCGTCAGCCTGCTGGTGGTGTTCAACGGTCTGCGTCTGCTGAAGAAGTAGCGGGGAAACGACACTCGCACCAAGCCCCATCGGCCTGGTCTGGATCAGCCATGCAGGAGCAGCATGCCGGCCCCTGCTCAAGCGACTCCCACCAACCGGCAGCGCTGTGCTTCAGGCCGGCTGTGCTGCCCTCAATAACCTGATCTGGCCCGCCTCAACCAGAGCGGCCAGGGACGTTGGCCTGCCCAGATAGAATCCCTGCACGGCTGCACAACCCATGCCGCGCAACAATTCGAGCTGACCCGAGGTTTCGATCCCCTCGGCCAGCACTGGAATATTCAGGCTGTGCCCCAGCGCCAGCACGGCGGAAATGATTGCCCGTGCCTGCGGATTTTCCTCGATGGACGGCATGAAAGAGCGGTCCGTCTTGATCTTGTCGAACGGAAATGAGCGCAGAATATCCAGCGATGAATAGCCGGTGCCGAAGTCATCCAGAGCAATGCTGACACCCATTCGCTTGAGGCGCGTGAGCACGTCCAGTGCCTTGTCACGGTCGGCAAAGATGCTCGATTCGGTCAATTCCAGCTCCAGCCGCGCCGGCGCCAGCCCGGTATCGCTGAGGACCCGTTGCACCAGATTCACAAGGTCGTCGTGGATAAACTGCATGGGTGACACATTGATGGCGACGCTGTAGGGCTCCGCCCAGGAGGCCGCATCGCTGCAGGCCTTGCGCAGCACCCATTCGCCGAGCGCCAGAATCGTCGTATCGCATTCGGCAAGCGGGATGAACTCGGCCGGTGGAATGTTGCCCTGCGTGGGGTGCTCCCAGCGCAGCAAAGCCTCGTAACCGTGAATGTGCCCGCTGGCAAGGTCAGTCTGCAATTGATAATGCAACTGCAACTGATCCTGTTCGAGGGCGACACGCAAGTCTCTGGCCAGGGCCTTGCGCAGACGAACCCGCTCATCCATCTTCGGCTCGTAGAAGCACACCTGCCTGCCCAGCTCTCCCTTGGCGCGATACATGGCCAGGTCAGCATTGCTGAGCAGGCTTTCCCTGGTACTCGCATCCTGCGGATAGATGGCGCCGCCTATACAGGCGTCCAGACGGAACAAGCCGAACGAGGTCAGCATGGGTTCGTTAATCACTGCCTGCAGTCGCTCGACGAAGGCGTGCAGCCCCTCCGTGCCCTCCTGCAGCCGCAGCACCACCGCAAACTCGTCACCGGACAGACGCACGGGATAGACCTGATCGTTCCCCAGGGCTTTGAAGCGCTGGCCGAGCTGCTGCAAGACCTGATCGCCGGCCATGTGACCATGCAGATCGTTTACCGCCTTGAAACCATCCAGGTCGATGAACAACAGCCCCACCTGCTCGTCGGTCTTTCGCGCCTGATTCAGTGCCTGCTCCAGATGGCGGTTGAAGCTTTCGCGGTTGGGCAGTCCGGTCAGCGCGTCATTCATGGCCATGTACTGCAACCGCACAAGCGACTCCAGCCTGACACTGCCGTCGATCAGGTAGCTCGCCAGGCTAGCGCCGAAGATCAGCAGCGTCACACCAGCCACCACGAAGGCCAGCGCCTGCATGGCAGGTGGATTGGTCACGGCATGCTCCAGCAACACCGGCGACACACCGAAGCCGGCCATCCCGGTGAAATGCAGCGAGACGATGGCAAGCGACAGGAACAGCGCCGGCGGACGGTACCATCCGGGTTTTCGGTTTTTGTGGGCCAGCTGGAACGCCAGCGCACTGAGGCCGGTTGCCAGCAGTATCGAGGCGAAAATGTAGCCGCTCTCCCAACTGACCAGCCCCTGCACACGGTAGGCCAGCATGCCAAGGTAGTGCATCGCCGAGATACCCAGACCGCAGACCGCTCCGCCGATGGCCGGCGCCAGCCTCCAGCGCGGCAATATCGCCAGCATCAGGCCCGCAGAAGCACCCAGCATGGCGACCAGCAATGAAAGCGAGGTCAACCCCGGATCCAGCTCGATGGGAACGTTGGGGCGATAGCCGAGCATGGCGATGAAATGGGTCGACCAGATCGTCGAACCTACCGTGCCGGCACTGAGCGCGCACCACCCAAGCTGCTGGAAGCCCTGTGTTTCCTGCGCACGACGGAACAGCCGCAGGGTGATACCCGCACCCATGACGCACAACAGCGCAGCCATGATCACGAACCCAGGGTGATGCAGTTCCGTGATACAGCCGAAAATCCGATACATACCTTCTTCTAGGCTCCGCGCGGGAGCTACTGCCAAGAGAATAGCGCCAGGATTCTAACGGCCAGAACGGCACCAAGAGATTGAATATCCCAATGCATTGATAGCATTAAGCTATCATTGCGCAACCGTGCGGGCTGCGGCGCAGGTGAAGACCGAGCCAGGTGATGAGCGGTTGCGTCCAGACTGCTGCACGCGCATGTCTGACTCGGTCACAGTGATTACGGTCGGCCGTTTTCGCACAGCACTTGCTAGATCCGCTGCTTGCGCAACGCGCGCACGCCCTCGAAGACCAGAACCAGAATAGCCAGCCAGATCGCACCGTAAGTCAGCCATTGTTCACGTGCGATACGCTCGCCCAGCAGGATGGCCACCGCCACCAGCAGCACCGGTTCGACATAGCTGAGCAGACCGAACAGCGCCATTTCCAGGCGTTTGCCGGCGATGATCATCAACGCCAGCGCGACGGCACTGAGTGCGCCCAGCCCCAAGATCAGCAGAAGCAGCCGTGGGCTTTCGACAACATGCTGCAGGGTGTCGCCATCGGCCAGGGCAAAGGTGGCGGCGACCGGCAGGCTGATGCCGAGATCAAGCAACAGGCCGCCGAGGTTGGCGGTACCGGCCCAGCGACGCAAGGCAAAGTAGCAGGGATAGCCGAGGGCAACCGCCAGTACCGGCCAGGACAGGGACGAGGCCAGCAGCAACTCGTTGCCGACGCCAATCGCCGCCAGTAGACAGGCTAGTCCTTGCAGACGGCTGATCGCTTCGCCAAAGAGCAGCCGCCCGGTCAGCACCAGGGTCAACGGCAGGAGGAAATAGCCGAGGGAGACGTCCAGCCCGTGGCCATTGATCGGCGCCCACATGAACAGCCAGAGCTGCACCCCGACCAACGCCGAGGACAGCGGCAATACCAGCAACAGCCGCGGCTCTTCCAACAAGCGCGCCAGAATCTGGCAAACCTCGCCCCAGCGCGCGAAACCGAGCAGCAACAACGCCAGGCAAGGCGCGGTGAGCAGGATGCGCCAGCCGTAAATCTGCTGGCCGCCAAGCGGCTCGAGAAGAGAAGTGTAGTAGTACAGCGTGGCGAACAGCACCGACGCCCCGAGCGAACTGGCCACGCCCGGCAGACTGTTACGGCTTTGCATGCAAGCCCCTGATTCACAATATCTTCTGAATTGCTCAGCCGTAGAGCCGAATTATTTGCCAGCCAAGCCTCCAAGAAAGTGCTGGCTCCGGTGTGACTCTATGTCCTGGACTCAGGGGTTGCACAGGCTTGATGGAGCCTATGGCTGAACCTGACTCCACTGTTTGCTCAAGCGCTTGTCGGACACCGGCAGTCGGGTTCCCAGCTGCTGGGCCCAAAGCGAAACGCGGTATTCCTCGAGCATCCAGCGGTAAAGGCTGAGTTCAGAATCGCGCTTGCCTTCCTGCAAATGCTTTTTCAGACGCGCCTGATAGTGCTCCTGGTAGCCTGCCAGCTCGCCGGACCACACGCGATCACGTTGCAGCTGCGCGCCGATCTTCTCGAAGCGCTGCTCGATGGCCTTCAGATAGCGCGGGTATTCCTTGAGCCACTCGGCGGGCGTTTCGCGGACGAAACCGGGGTAGACCAGGTTGCCCAGCTGCGCCTTGATGTCGTTGAGCGCCACCGCTTGGGCCAGGTCGATCTTGCCCTTGAAGCGCTTCTGCAGACTGTGCCAGAGCTTGAGGATGTCCAGTGTAAGGCGCGCCAGGCGCTCGGCGTGGGCGGCCCACTCGCCGCGCTTTTTCTCCGCCAGCGAAGCCAGCGCTGCGCCATCACGTGGCAGCGGCGCTTCGCCGTCGAGGATGCAGCTGTCCAGGCTGGCCAGCAGAATGTCCTCAACCAAGGCATCGACCTTGCCCATGTCGCGATAGAGCAGGCCCAGGTCTGTGAGCCCTGGCAGCTTGCTGCGCAGGTACTTGGCGGGTTCTGCCAGTTGTTGCAGCAACAGCCGTTGCAGCGCACGACGGTGTTGCCACTCGGCTTCGGCCTGAGTCGGGAAGCGCCCTTCCTTGACCACCCCGGCCTCTTCCACCAACGCCGGGTACACCGTCATCGACAGCCCGGCCATCTTCGCCTGGGCCTTTTCCGCGACTTGGGCAAAGCCCTTGGCTTCGACCGGTTTCTGCTCGGCCTTCTGCTGCGGCGGCGCCAGGGCAGCCTGGCTGGCTTCGGCGAAACGTGCGGTCAATTCAGCCAGATCGCGGCCTTCACCGAGGAACTTGCCGCGGGCGTCGACCACTTCGATATTCATCTTCAGGTGGTTTTCCAGACCGGCAGCCGCCTCTGCCCAAGCGTCGTCCGAGACCCGAGCACCGGTCATGCGCAGCAGCTCACGCCCCAGCGCCTCGGGCAGCGAACCTTCGCCGAAGCTGATCTTGGCAAGCGCCGCGCCGACGAAGTCCGGCACCGGCACGAAGTTCTTGCGCAGCGCCTTGGGCAGGTTGCGCACCAGGGCCACGGCTTTGGTTTGCAGCAGGCCGGGCACCAGCCAGTCGAGGCGCTCGTTGCGCAGCTGCGGCAACAGCGGCGCCGGTACGCGCAGGGTCACGCCATCTCGCGGGTGGTTGGGTTCAAAGTGGTATTCCAGCGGCAACTGCAGTTCGCCGATGCGCAGGTGATCCGGATACTGCGCGGCAGTGATCTCGCTGGCATCGCGCGCCAGTACATCTTCATCGCGCATGACCAGCAGTTGCGCGTTCTTCGCGCTCTCGCGCTTGTACCAGTTCTCGAAGCTCGCGGTCTGGTAGATGTCCGCCGGCAGGCGCGCGTCGTAATAGGCGAACAGGGTATCTTCGTCGGCGATGATGTCGCGACGGCGCGCCTTGGCCTCCAGCTCGTCGAACAGTTCGAGCAACTCACGGTTGGCGGTCAGTGCCTTGGCGCGGCTATGCATCTCGCCACGCACCAGTCCTTCACGGATGAACAGCTCGCGTGCCGCGGGCGGATCGATGGGGCCGTAATGCACGGGTCGACGGCCAACGACGATCATCCCGAAGAGCGTGACCTGCTCGTAGGCCACCACCTGACCGCGCTTCTTCTCCCAGTGCGGCTCGAAGTGGTTTTTCTTGATCAGATGGCCAGCCAGCGGCTCGATCCAGTCAGGCTCGATCCTGGCGACCATGCGCGCGAAGAGCTTGGTGGTTTCCACCAGCTCGGCGGCCATCAGCCAGTTGGGCTTCTTGCGCCCGATCACGCTGGAGGGATGCACCCAGAAACGCCGCTGGCGGGCACCGAGGAAGTCACCCTCCTCGGTCTTGTTGCCGATCTGGCTGAGCAGGCCCGAGAGGATCGCCTTGTGCACCGCAGCGTAGCCCTTGGCCTTCTGCGCCGCTTCGCTGGCTTCGGCCTGCTGACGGAGGATGACGTTGACCTTGGTGTCCTTGGTGGGGACCGGTTGGGAGTCGGCCCTGGAGGGACGCGTGGAAGAGGCTTTGCCGTCTTCCACCCTACGTACCTTGTCGGCGTGCGCTGGTTGGCCGGAGTCATCCACCGACCTGCCCGCGCCAAGCTTGAGCTCGCGGGCGATCAGGGTCAGCTGACGATGGGCGTCGCGCCACTCGCGCAGACGCAGGTAGTTGAGAAAGTTCTTGCGGCACCAGGTACGCAACGCGCCAGAACCCAGTTCCTGACGCTTTTCCTCAAAGCCGCGCCAGAGATTGATCAGCGCGGCGAAGTCCGAATCCGGGTCTTTCCACTGGGCATGAGCCTGGTCGGCAGCCTGCTGGCGATCAGCCGGTCGCTCGCGCACATCCTGCACCGACAGTGCGCTGGCAACGATCAGCACCTCGGCGAGGCTGCCCTGCACAGCACCTTCGAGCAGCATTCGACCGAGACGCGGATCGATCGGCAGACGCGCCAGCTGGCGGCCCAGCGGCGTCAGCAGGTTCTCGCGATTGACTGCCGAAAGCTCCTGCAGCAGGTTGAAGCCGTCGCTGATGGCCTTGCCATCCGGCGGCTCGATGAAGGGGAAATCCTGAATATCACCCAGGCGCAGATGGAGCATCTGCAGGATCACCGCCGCAAGGTTGGTGCGCAGGATCTCGGGGTCGGTGAATTCGGGGCGGGAAAGAAAATCCTCCTCGCTGTACAGACGAATGCAGATGCCCGGCTCGACCCGTCCGCAACGCCCCTTGCGCTGGTTGGCGCTGGCCTGGGACACGGCCTCGATAGGCAAGCGCTGCACCTTGGCGCGGTAGCTGTAGCGGCTGATGCGCGCGGTGCCGGAGTCGATCACGTAGCGGATGCCTGGCACGGTCAGCGAGGTTTCCGCGACGTTGGTGGCCAGCACAATCTTGCGGCCCGCGGCGGGCTTGAAGATCTTCTGCTGCTCCCCCGGTGTCAGCCGCGCATACAGCGGCAGCACCTCGGTGAGGCGCAGGTTGGCCTTGCGCAGCATCTCAGCAGCGTCGCGGATCTCGCGCTCACCGGGGAGGAACACCAGCACATCGCCGGGGCGCTTGCCGATGCTCTTCTCGTGAGCCTCGATCTCGTCCAGCGCGGCGAGGATGCCCTGGTCGACGGTCAGGTCGTCCTCGATGCGGTTGCCGTCCTCGTCGGTCTCGGCAGCCAGCGGGCGGTACCAGGTGTCCACCGGGTAGGTACGGCCGGAGACTTCGATGATCGGTGCATCCGGAAGGCCGGCCCCGCTGAAATGCTTAGAGAAGCGCTCCAGATCGATGGTCGCCGAGGTGATGATCACCTTAAGGTCAGGCCGGCGTGGCAGCAGCGTCTTGAGGAAACCCAGCAGAAAATCGATGTTCAGCGAGCGCTCGTGGGCCTCGTCGACGATGAGGGTGTCGTACTTTTCCAGAAAGCGGTCGTGCTGGGTCTCGGCCAACAGGATGCCGTCGGTCATCAGCTTGATCAGGGTGCTCTCGGTGCTCTGATCCTCGAAGCGCACCTGATAACCGACCAGCTCGCCCAGCGGTGTGCCGATCTCCTCGGCAACGCGCGTAGCGACGCTGCGCGCGGCCAGCCGGCGCGGCTGCGTATGACCGATCAGCCCGTGTACGCCGCGACCGATTTCCAGACATATCTTCGGCAGCTGAGTGGTCTTGCCCGAGCCGGTTTCGCCGGCAATCACCAGCACCTGATGCTTTTCCAGCGCGGCCTTGATCTCGTCGCGCTTGGCGGCGATGGGCAGTGCATCGTCGTAGCGGATGGCCGGTACGCTTTGCCGCCGCGCCTCGACCCTGGCTACCGAGGCTTGGACGCGTTCAAACCACTGCGCCAGTTTGGCCTCGTCCGGTTTCTTTCTCAGTTCGTGCAGCTGACGGCGCAGGCGATGGCGGTCGGCGCTGAAAGTCTGATCGAGGTTCTTGAGCAGGGTATCGAAGGCGGGGGTTGCGTCGAGCATGGACAGCCGTGGACAGTTCGTGAAGGCCGCGATTGTCGCAGATTTAGCGCTCTACCGGGGCCAACCGTTCGGCCCCGGCGAGGTGGATCAGATGCGGAACTGGCCCACCACGCGCTGCAGGCTTTCGGCGAGGCCATTGAGTTCACGGGAGGTGTGAGCGCCCTCGGCGGCGTCCCTGGCAACTCCGTCCACGGCATCGGCAATGTGGTGCACGCTGCGGTTGATTTCCTCGGCCACGGCGGTCTGCTCCTCGGCGGCGCTGGCGATCTGGGCGTTCATCGAATTGATGGTGCCGATCAGAGCAGCAATGGCGTCCAGCGACTCGCCGGCCTGATTGGCCTGGGCCTGGCTGGCCTCGCCCTTTTCACCCGTGCGCAGCATGGTCGCCACGCTGTGACTGGTGGCACTCTGCAGACGATCGATCATGCTCTGGATTTCACCCGTGCTCTGCTGGGTGCGACTGGCCAATGCGCGAACCTCATCAGCCACCACAGCAAAACCACGCCCGGCCTCTCCTGCGCGTGCCGCCTCGATGGCTGCGTTGAGCGCCAGCAGGTTGGTCTGGTCGGCAATGGCGCGAATCACGTCCAGCACCCCGACAATCCCCTGCACATCTTTCTGCAGGCCGGCCAGTGAGTCACCACTGCCACGCAGCTCGTCAACCAGCTCATGGATCTGCTGGATGCTGCAATCGACCACGCGTTTGGCCGCAAGCCCCTGCTGATCGGTCTCGCGCGCGGCCTCGGCGGCACGCTGCGCACTCATGGCGACTTCGTTGGCCGCAGCGGACATCTCATTGATGGCAGTAGCGACCTGATCGGTCTCATGCCGCTGGCTTTCCATGGCCTGCTCGGAACGATGGGCCTGCTCGGCGACGGCACCCACCAGTCCGGCAAGCTGCGTGGTGGTACCGGCAACCTGCTGCACCAAGGCGTGAATTTTCTCCACGAAACGGTTGAAGGATACCGCCAGCTCACCCAGCTCATCCTGGCTGGTGACCGGCAAGCGCTGGGTCAGATCCCCATCCCCGGCGGCCATTTCATCGAGATTGCGTTTGACCAGCAACAGCGGACGCAAAATGCTGTTGCTCATTACGACCGCCAATACCGCTGCAACCGCCAGCAGCGCAACGACCGAACCCAGCATGATGGCGATCATGGCATCGATGCGTTGCTGAAACGCCTCGCGTGCGGCCTGTACTTCCCGCTCAACGCCATCGAGATTGACCGAGGTGCCGAATGCCAGTTTCCATTTCGGCAGGTATTCGGCATAGCCGACCTTGGGCACCAGCACGCTGCTGTCGCTCCCCAGAACGAAGCTGTAATCAACGTAATGCCTGCCGTCCTGGCCAGCCTTGACCAGATCGCGGATGGCGTAGATGCCATTGGGATCACGGTAGTCGTGGAAGCTTTCTCCAATCCGCTCGCGCGTATCGCCTTGCAATACCCGGCGGGATTGGTCGTCATAGCCCCAGAAATACCCGTCTACGCCATAGGAGAGCTTCTCCAGAAGCTCCACCGCCTCGGCACGCGCCGCCATATCGCCATCGCCCGAGCGTGCATAGATTGCACCGATGGCATTACGCGCCACTTCGACGTAGTTCTTCAACTCTGCCCGGCGATCCTGAATGAGGCTGATACGGCTTTGCGCCTCCTGCTGATCCGCCAGCTCGCGCAACTCATAGATAGCTATTCCACTGAGCAGTATCGCCAGCAGGAGCATCGGCACCAGTCCCAACAGCAGCAGTTTCCCGCGCAGACGTAAGCTCCCGAGCATTTCGTAAAACCCTATTAATAGTATGGAAAAGCGACCGGCCATTATGCCAATTAAAAGGCGTCAAAAAAAGAAGGGCTCGTAAATACAACTGCTTCAGGTGCGGACATGAAAAGGCCCCGCCGAAGCGAGGCCCTGTCAAAGGGATGCGGATATCACTTTTTGCCGAGCTTGCGTAGCTCCTCGTCACGGAGTTCGCGCCGCAGAATCTTGCCGACATTGGTGGTTGGCAGGCTGTCGCGAAACTCGACGGTCTTGGGTCGCTTGTAGCCGGTCAGGTTGTCATGCATGTGCTGCATCACCTGCTCCCTGGTCAGGCTCTCGCCAGGTTTGACCACGATGAACACCTTGATCGCCTCGCCGGACTTCTCGTCCGGTATGCCAATGGCAGCGCACTGCAACACTCCCGGGAGGGTTGCGAGGACGTCTTCCAGTTCATTGGGATACACGTTGAAACCGGAAACCAGGATCATGTCCTTCTTGCGGTCGACGATACGGATATAGCCGTCTTCCTGGATCACGCCAATATCGCCGGTCTTGAACCAGCCTTCAGCATCAATCACCTCGTCGGTGGCTTCCTGTCGCTGCCAGTAACCCTTCATCACCTGCGGGCCCTTGATGCACAGCTCGCCAATCTCGCCCTGAGGCAAGTCCTGTCCGTCGTCGTTGATGACCTTGAAGAGTGTAGAAGGAGCCGGAATGCCGATGGTGCCGATCTGGATGTGCTCGATCGGGTTGACCGAGGCCACCGGGCTGGTTTCGGTCAGGCCGTAGCCTTCGCAGATGGAGCAGCCAGTGACCTGCTTCCAGCGCTCGGCGGCGGCCAGCTGCAGCGCCATGCCGCCCGAGAGGGTGACCTTGAGTGCGGAGAAATCAAGCTTGCGGAATTCCTGGTTGTTACACAGCGCCACGAACAAGGTATTAAGACCGACGAAACCGGTGAAACGGTACTTGGACAGGTCCTTGATCATCGTCGGCAGGTCGCGCGGGTTGGTGATCAGAATATTGTGATTACCGATCAGCATCATTGCCATGCAATGAAAGGTGAATGCGTAGATGTGGTAAAGCGGCAGCGGCGCAATAAGCACCTCGCTGCCGTCATCGAGGTTCGAGCCCATCAGCGCCTTGCACTGCAGCATGTTGGCGACGATGTTGCGGTGGGTCAGCATTGCCCCCTTGGCGATGCCGGTGGTGCCGCCGGTGTATTGCAGCACGGCGATTTCATCACTGCTCGGTGAAGCCTCACGTACGGCCTTTCCGCGACCCAGTGCCAGGGCATCGTTGAGCTTGACCGCCTTCGGCAGGCTGTATGCCGGCACCATCTTCTTCACATGCTTGACCACTGCGTTGATCAGCATCCGCTTGAGCGGCGGCAGCATGTCGGCCACTTCGGTGATGATCACGTGCTTGACGCCGGTCTTGGGCAGCACTTCCTCGGCCAGATGCGCCATGTTGGCCAGACACACCAGCGCCTTCGCGCCCGCATCGTTGAACTGGTGCTCCATTTCCCGCGCGGTGTACAGCGGATTGGTATTGACCACAATGAGCCCGGCGCGCATCGCCCCGAACACCACGATGGGGTACTGAATCAGGTTTGGCAGCTGCACGGCGATGCGGTCGCCGGGCTGAAGGTCGGTGTTCTGCTGCAGGTAGGCGGCAAAGTCACCGGACAACTTATACAGCTCACCGTAGGTCAGGGTCTTGCCGAGATTGCTGAATGCCGGCTTGTCCGCGAAACGCTCGCAGGACTGCTTTAGCACAGCCTGGATGTTCTGGTACTCGTCGGGATTGATTTCGCTTTCGACTCCGACAGGATATTTATCCTTCCAGAAGTTATCGGTCATGACCCACTCCTAAGCGACAGCCTGCTGCGCATGGCAGCTATTTTGTTGTGATTTGTTAATTTCGCGCCGCTAAACGGCTGAAAAGTGGACCGAGGTTATCAGCTTTAAAACTGGCCGAACAGCGTCCGAAACAGAGAAAAAAGGCATAAAGTGACTAATAACAAGAAGCCGGTCACTCACATTATGAATGACCGGCTTCGTCTAAACCGGGCCTCAAGCTTGGTCTCGCAGCTCCCTGCGAAGGATTTTACCCACGGGTGTCATCGGCAGTGAGTCCCGAAAAACCAGTTGCCGCGGCACCTTGTAGCCCGTCAGGTTTTCCCGGCACCAGGCTTGCAACTCTTCCACCGTGAGACTGCTGTCGCTGGGCACCACGAACAGCCTGACCGCCTCGCCGGTCTTTTCATCCGGAACGCCAATAGCCGCACAGGCCGCAACCTTGGCATGCGCCATGGCCACATCTTCAACCTCGTTGGGATAGACGTTGAAACCCGAGACGATGATGAGATCCTTCTTGCGGTCGACAATACGCACAAAACCGTCCTCGCCGATCACCGCGATATCACCTGTCTTCAGCCAGCCTTCAGCGTCGAGTACTTCTGCGGTGGCCTCCGGACGCTGCCAGTAGCCCTTCATCACCTGAGGCCCCATAACGCACAACTCCCCCCGTGAACCGAGGGGCAGCTCGTTGCCGTCGTCATCAATCACCTTGAGCAGCGTGCCTGGCACCGGCAGGCCGACCGAGCCAAGACGCGCCATGCCGCCGTAGGGGTTGGCGCAGGCCACGGGCGAGGTTTCCGTAAGCCCGTAACCTTCGAGCACCTGGCAGCCGGTGATGCTCTGCCAGCGCTCGGCCACCGCAGAGACCAGCGCCGTGCCACCGGAATTGGTGGTCTTCAACCGGGAGAAGTCGATCCTGCTGAAATCACGGTGGGCCATCAGCGCCACAAACAGGGTGTTGAGGCCGAGAAATGCGGTGAACTGCCAGCGCTGCAACTCCTTGACGAAGCCGTCTATATCGCGCGGATTGGTGATGAGCACATTGTGGTTGCCCGTCACCATCATGCACATGCAGTTAACCGTGAAGGCATAGATGTGATAGAGCGGCAACGGCGCGATCATGATTTCAGCACCTTCCTTGACGACGGTCTGACCCTGCTCGTCAAGCTGCTGCATGACGGCACGCACCTGTTGCATGTTGCCCACCAGGTTGCCGTGGGTAAGCATCGCACCCTTGGCCGCGCCAGTGGTGCCGCCGGTATATTGCAGCACGGCGATATCGTCCAGGCCGAGTGTTACCGGAGTTGGTCGGTGGCGCGCACCTTCGCGCAGAACCTGCCTGAACGACACGGCCTGCGGCAGGCTGAACTCGGGCACCATCTTCTTCAGATGCTTGACGGCGGCATTGACCAGCAGGCCCTTGACGGTCGGCAGCATGTCACCGATTCGCGCCTCGATCAGATACTCGATATCGGTATCCGGCAGCACCTCCTGCACCAGCTTGCCGAAGGTGTTGAGGTAAACAAGCCCCCGCACACCAGAATCCCGGAACTGATGGCGCATCTCGCGGGCGGTGTACAGCGGGTTGGTATTAACCACGATCAACCCTGCACGCAGGGCGCCAAAAACGGCAATCGGGTATTGCAACAGGTTGGGCATCTGCACCGCGATGCGGTCACCTGGCTGCAGGCTCGTATGCTGCTGCAGCCAGGCCGCAAAAGCTGCCGAGTGGCGCTCCAGATCGGCGTAGGTCAGCGTCACGCCCATATTGCTGAATGCCGGACGGTTCGCATGGGTCTTGCAGGAGCTCTCAAATACCTCAATCACCGAGCAAAATCCGCCCATATCCACCTCGTTGGGCACTCCAGCGGGGCGTTTGTCATTCCAGAAGTCAGGTTGCATTTGTTATTGGCCTCTTTTACCTGAAAGTGGACTAGACCCAACTTAGCAGCTCAGCGGCACGGCACGACAGGCTAACGAGGGGTAAATCACCAACATGAATCTTGCATCACGGCCGACGCTACGTTCAGCCACCCGCCGCAGCCATGCACGGGTTCACACACAGTCCGCATGACAGGTCTTGAGGACAAGCTTGCAACATGCCTCTAGAATGCAGCCGCAGCGCAAGCACGGCAGCTGCACAGCAGATTGCGCAGCTCTTCATATCGGACCGACAGGCTGCGGCCAGCTGCGATCCGGTCCTACCTCCGAGGAAACTTGATGACCACCATCAGCAACACGCCTTACGCCGCGCTGGAAGTCGGCCAGACTGCGCAATACGAAAAATCCGTGGAAGAACGGGACATTCAGCTGTTCGCGGCCATGTCGGGCGACCGTAACCCGGTGCACCTCGACGCGGAATACGCCGCCGGCACCCCGTTCAAGGAGCGTATCGCCCACGGCATGTTCAGCGGCGCACTGATCAGCGCCGCAGTGGCCTGCACCCTGCCGGGGCCGGGCACCATTTACCTGGGCCAGACCATGACCTTTACCCGCCCGGTAAAGCTCGGCGACACCCTCACCGTACGCCTGGAAATTCTGGAAAAGTTGCCGAAAAACCGTGTTCGCATCGCCACCAACGTGTTCAATCAGAACGACGAGCAGGTGGTTGAAGGCGTGGCGGAAGTACTGGCGCCACGTCGCGCGCAAAGCGTTGAGCTGAAGGAACTGCCGCCGATCAGCTTCGGCTGATCGCCCGTCTGCAGCCATTCGCGGCTGAGATCGCCCCCACGAAATCCCTGCAGGGCATGGCAGTGCACCCCACTGGTGGAAGCGTCTTCAGCCGCGAAGCTTTGCCCGCGCCACCCCATATCGTCTGATGCAAAACTTTCTGGCATTGCCAAAAAATCAGACAAAAAAAAGGGCGACCTAAGTCGCCCAAATGCCTTGCGTGCCCTTTACACCAGCTGGATCAGCGCTTCTTTTGCGCATCCCGCCAGATGAAATATCCGAAACCCCCGAGGAAGACGACCATCAGGCCGACTGTGACAACCCCAGCGAGCACCACATCATCGACGAACATGATTACCTTCCTCCAAACCGTTGTGCTGTCTGATGGCTGCAAGTTACTCCGCTGGCCGGATAAAAAATTGACCGATGTCAATAGGCGCGAAGCCTTGGAAACCAGGCGTCACGCAAGATGACCTGGATCAAGAAAACAGGGGGTATGGGAGGGTGTTGCAAGTCGGGCCTCAGCGTTACTACGAACGCTTCTTAGGCTTGTCTTTGGTCTTCTTCTTCGACTTTCCCAGGGGCAACGCCTGCTCGAAAGCCTGGCGCATCTCGTCAAGGCGCTTATCTTTGATGTCGTGGATGCGCTTTTCGCGTTCTGCGCTGAAGTCGATCAACTTTACTTCACTGCTCATAAGGCTGGCTCGTGGATGGTCCGGTAAAAGTTGGATGACAGGCAGCCCGCAAAATGGGCCCTGCGCTACAGGTGCGCTCACACTATTGGGTCAAACCTCGACATCAACCCAGAGACCCTGGCGTGGCAGTTCGTCCAGCGCCTCCTGATCCCCTTCAGCGGTTTCGCCTTCGGCCAGTTCCTCTGCCGTATAGCCGCGCCGCTGACGCCTGCGCTGCTCGTCACGCAGCATCTGCTCGGCTTCCTGAGGATGGCGACGATCCAGTTCTACCGAACTTTCATTGGCGCTTGGCTCGACAGGCGTGACAGGCGCGATATCAGGGCGCGGCTTTACCACGTCCTGCTGCGCATTGACCTGAACGACTCCGGCTGGAATGACTGGCAGCATTTTCGCTCTCCATTCAGCATGACCGACCCATGGCTGAATATAACCTGTACCGGTTGATCGGCTGAACCGCCGACGACTTTAATAGCAAGGCTACACTGGCTTGGGGCCTGCTCCCGTTTCATCACCACCGCAGCGAAACGAAAACCGTCCCTTGAGATGATTCCGCAGGCATCTGTCGTCGCTCTGACGGCAGCGTTCCGTTACCATAGCGCGCTTTTTTCACAGCGGGAGGCAGCATGGCGCAGCAGTATCTACCGGGGCAACGCTGGATCAGCGACAGCGAAGCGGAACTCGGCCTGGGAACCATCCTGACACTCGACGGACGGATGCTTACCGTGCTTTACCCGGCAACCGGCGAGACCCGCCAATATGCGGCGCGCAGTGCCCCGCTGACCCGCGTGCGCTTTGTACCCGGCGATGAAGTCACCCATTTCGAAAGCTGGAAGATGACCGTGCGCGAGGTCGACGACGTCGACGGGCTGCTGATCTATCACGGCCTGACCGCGCAGAACGAAGCCCGCACCCTGCCGGAAACCCAGCTGTCCAACTTCATCCAGTTCCGCCTGGCCAGTGATCGCCTGTTCGCCGGGCAGATCGACCCGCTGAACTGGTTCAAGCTGCGCTACCACACCCTGGAAAACCAGAGCAAACAACTGACTTCCTCGCTGTGGGGGCTGGGCGGCGTGCGTGCGCAACCCATCGCGCATCAGCTGCACATCGCCCGCGAAGTCGCTGACCGCATCGCGCCGCGCGTGTTGCTGGCCGATGAGGTTGGCCTGGGCAAGACCATCGAAGCCGGCCTGGTGATCCACCGCCAGCTGCTGTCGGGTCGCGCCCGGCGCGTACTGATCCTGGTGCCGGAAAACCTCCAGCATCAATGGCTGGTGGAAATGCGCCGCCGCTTCAACCTGGAAGTCGCATTGTTCGATGACGAACGCTTCATCGAGAGCGATGCCAGCAACCCCTTCGAGGACACCCAGCTCGCGCTGGTTTCGCTGGAGTGGCTAAAGGAGGACGAACGCGCCCAGGACGCCGCTTTCGCCGCCGGCTGGGACCTGCTGGTGGTGGACGAAGCGCACCATCTGGTCTGGCACCCGGAAAACGCCAGCCCCGAATACAGACTGGTCGAACAGCTGGCCGAGGTGATTCCCGGCGTGCTGCTGCTGACCGCAACGCCCGAACAGCTGGGTCAGGAAAGCCATTTCGCACGCCTGCGCCTGCTCGACCCCAACCGTTTCCACGACCTGGAGGCCTTCCGCGCTGAAAGCGCCAGTTACCAGCCGGTCGCCGAGGCTGTGCAGGAACTGCTCGACGAGGGTCGGTTGTCGCAACAGGCACATCAGACCATTCATGACTTCCTTGGCGCCGAAGGCGAAGCCCTGCTCGCCGCCGCCACCGATGGCGATGTCGAGGCCAGCAGCCGACTGATCCGCGAACTGCTCGACCGCCACGGCACCGGGCGTCTGCTGTTCCGCAATACCCGCGCCGCCGTGCGTGGTTTCCCCGAGCGCCAGCTGCATCCCTATCCGCTGCCCTGCCCGGCTGAATATCTGGAGCTGCCCCTGGGCGAGCATGCCGAGCTGTATCCGGAAGTCGCCTTCCAGAGTCAGCAGGACGAACCCGAGGCACAGCACCGCTGGTGGACTTTCGATCCGCGTGTCGAGTGGTTGATCGATACGCTGAAAATGCTGAAGAAATTCAAGGTACTGGTCATCTGTGCCCACGCCGAGACCGCGCTGGACCTGGAAGACGCCCTGCGCGTGCGCTCCGGCATTCCGGCTACAGTGTTCCATGAAGGCATGAGCATCCTCGAACGTGACCGCGCCGCTGCCTACTTCGCCGATGAGGAGTTCGGCGCGCAGGTGTTGATCTGTTCGGAAATCGGCAGCGAAGGCCGCAACTTCCAGTTCGCCCATCACCTTGTCCTGTTCGACCTGCCGGCGCACCCGGACCTGCTCGAACAGCGCATCGGCCGTCTCGACCGCATTGGTCAGGCGCATGTCATCCAGCTGCATGTGCCCTATCTGGAAACCAGCCCGCAGGAACGCCTGTTCAAGTGGTACCACGAGGCATTGAACGCTTTCCTCAACACCTGCCCTACCGGCAATGCGCTGCAGCACCAGTTTGGTACGCGCCTGCTGAGCCAGCTTGAAGAAGGTGATGACGAAGCCTTCAGCAAGCTGATCGACGAAGCCCGCATCGAACGCGAACGCCTGGAAACCGAACTGCATGCCGGTCGCGACCGCCTGCTGGAACTCAATTCCGCCGGCGGTGACCAGGGTGCTGCGCTGGTCGAGGCCATCGAGGAGCAGGACGATCAGTTCGCCCTGCCGATCTACATGGAAGAGTTGTTCGACGCGTTCGGCATCGACAGCGAGGACCACTCCGAGAACGCACTGATCCTTCGTCCCAGCGAGAAGATGCTGGACGCCAGCTTCCCGCTCGGCGACGACGAAGCGGTGACCATCACCTACGACCGCGAACAGGCACTGGCCCGCGAAGACATGCAGTTCCTCACCTGGGAGCACCCCATGGTGCAGGGCGGCATGGATCTGGTGCTGTCCGGCTCCATGGGCAATACCGCCGTGGCGCTGATCAGAAACAAGGCACTCAAACCCGGTACCGTGTTGCTGGAGCTGTTGTTCGTCAGCGAAGTGGTGGCGCCGCGCGCGCTGCAGCTCAACCGCTTCCTTCCGACATTGGCGCTGCGTTGTCTGCTCGACGCCAACGGCAACGACCTGGCGGCCAAGGTGGCCTTCGAAACACTTAACGACCAGCTGGAGAGCGTGCCGCGGGCCAGCGCCAACAAATTCATCCAGGCCCAGCGCGATGTGCTGGCGACGCAGATCAGCAGTGCCGAAGCGAAAATCGCCCCGCGCCATGCTGAACGCGTCGCTGTTGCCCAGCGTCGGCTGCAGGCCAGCCTGGACGAGGAACTGGCGCGCCTCACCGCCTTGCAGGCGATCAACCCGAGCGTGCGTGACAGCGAGATCGAGGCCCTGCGCAAGCAGCGCGAAGACGGCCTCGCCATGCTGGAAAAAGCTGCCCTGCGCCTGGAAGCCATCCGCGTACTGGTCGCCGGCTGATTCCCCCCGCCAAAGCCCCGGCCCAGCGCCGGGGCACCCCCTTCCTGCGCCCTTCCTTTACCACTAAGGAAACGGCCTCGCGTTTGAGCGGTCCACATCACACAGCCTGATGATGGAGAACGCCATGAGCGACCACGCCCTGACCCTCGATGACGCAATGCAGCTCGTCTCTGAAGCCTTCCTGCCGTGCGGCTGCGTGACCAGCGCCAACCCGGACGACGACAGCTTCGGCTTTACCGTGATGGACGGCAGCGGCGGTGAAGTGCTGCGCGTACCCGCCGTATCGCGTGAGGAGTACAGCCATGCCCAACGGCTGGGTAGCGTGATCGAGCATGCGCGCCTGGACGTCGAGGACAAGGCCCAGCGGCTCGAACCTTGGACCATGCCGGTCCTCGCAGACGACACCGGCATCCCGGAGACACCGCCCAACTATTGATCGCAGGCTGCACAGCTCGAACCGGGATGGCCCAGGCCTTGTGCGTGCAACGCACCCGCAGGCACTACACCGCCCATCCCATGCCAACGAGGGGGATCTCCATGGGCAACCTGGCAGAAGAACAGCCAATAGAGCGACCGCTCCCTGCCGAAGCGGAGTCCCCGCTGCGGCGCTTCACCCAGGTGCGCGCAGCCAGCGAAGCAATCTGTACACCCTTGCAGATCGAGGATTACATCATCCAGAGCATGCCGGACGTCAGCCCGCCCAAGTGGCATCTGGCGCACGTCAGCTGGTTCTTCGAAGCCTTCGTGCTCAAGCCCTTCCTGACCGGCTACAGGCCTCTCGATCCGGCCTACGACCACCTGTTCAATTCCTATTACGAAACACACGGCAGGCCTTTCCCACGTGCCAGTCGGGGGCTGATTTCCCGGCCCGGCGTGGCGGACGTCTATCGCTTCCGGCAGCACATCGATCAGGCCATGGGCGAACTGCTGGCCGATCCGCCACGCCAGCATGCAGAAGAAATCCAGCACCGGGTCGAACTGGGTCTGCAACATGAGCAGCAGCACCAGGAACTGCTGCTGATGGACATCAAGCACATTCTTGCGCAAAACCCGCTGCAGCCGGTCTACCGAAACAACCTGAAGCCGGCGCCAACACCGCTCAACACTCCCCTGCGCTGGCACGACTACACCAGCGGCATACAGTCCATCGGCCACGCCGGTTCAGGCTTTGCCTTCGATTGTGAAACACCACGGCATCGACAGTTCATCGAGGACTTCCAACTGGCCGACCGGCTGATCAGCAACCGCGAATATCTGTCCTTTATGACCGATGGCGGCTATGCACGCAGCGAACTCTGGCTATCGGACGGCTGGGCGCACATTCGCCAGCACGGCTGGGATTCACCGCTGTACTGGCAACGCCTGGATGATGCCTGGCACGAGATGACGCTCGGCGGCCTGCGTGCACTGGACCTCGATGCGCCGGTCTGCCACATCAGCTTCTACGAGGCGGATGCCTACGCCCGCTGGGCCGGCGCGCGCCTGCCCACCGAAGCCGAATGGGAAGTGGCCGCCAGTGAGCAGCCCCGGCAGGGTAACTTTCTTGAAAGCGATCACCTGCAGCCGGTAGCCGCTTCGCCCGCAGAAGGACTGAGGCAGATGTTCGGCGATGCCTGGGAATGGACCGCCAGCGCCTACCGGCCCTACCCCGGCTTCCGCTCACTGGACGGCAGCCTGGGGGAGTACAACGGCAAGTTCATGTCAGGGCAGATGGTCCTGCGCGGTGGCTGCTGCGCCACGCCCCAACACCATATTCGCGCCACCTACCGCAATTTCTTCCAGCCGGCCATGCGCTGGCAGTTCGCCGGGCTACGCCTGGCCAGGGAGCCGTAAGATGGCATTGGCCGTACAGCTGCATGACAGTATCCAACCACCTGGGGACAGTTCCCTGCGTGACGAGGCATTGGCGGGCTTTGCGGCTTCGCCCAAGCATATCTCGCCCAAGTTTTTCTATGATCGACGCGGTTCGGAGCTGTTCGAGCAGATATGCCTACAACCGGAGTATTACCTGACCCGCACCGAGGAACGCATTCTCGCCGATGCCGCCGAAGACATCCGTGAGATAGCCGGGCCGCAAAGCAACCTGATCGAACTGGGCAGCGGCGCCAGCCGCAAGGTTCGCCTTCTGCTCGAAGGACTTCGACCGGCCAGCTACCTGGGTATTGATATTTCCGAAGATTTTCTGCTGAGCAGCACCCGCCGACTGGCTACCGATTACCCGTGGCTCGATGTGCATGCCGCCTGCAGCGACTTCTCGGAGTCGCTGCAATTGCCCGAAGATTTTGCTCTGGAACACCCGCTGGTGTTCTTTCCCGGCTCCAGCATCGGCAATTTCACCCCGCAGCAGGCACGCCGTCTGCTCGGCCATTTGCATGACATCCTTCCACCCGGCAGCGGCGTGCTGATCGGTGTCGATCTGGTCAAGGACAAGGCCACACTGGAAGCCGCCTACAATGACCGCGCCCAGGTCACGGCAGCGTTCAACCTCAATCTGCTGCAGCGTATCCACCGGGAGCTGGACAGCGATATCGACCCGTCACGCTTCGTTCATCGGGCCTTTTTCAACGAAGACCAGTCACGCATCGAAATGCATCTGGTCAGCCGTGTGGCGCAGACTGTCACCCTCGAAGGTCGGAAGTTTCACTTTGAAGCCGGTGAGAGCCTGCACACCGAGAACTCCTACAAATACAGCCTGGGCAGTTTCACCGAATTGGCCGGTAGCGCCGGATTCGAGTCCAGCGGGCAATGGACCGACCCGCGGCAGCTCTTCAGCGTGCATTACCTGCAACGACGCCCATGACCAGGCTGCAACGCGCCTGTATGAGCAACCTGTTGCTCATACTGAATTCAAGCCCTGCGAGTGCTGCCAAGGAACCAGACGATCTGACACCGACGTTGGGCCTCGCTGGACATGCGCAAGGCGCTGGAACTGACCGTAGAGAGCCTCGAACAGAAACGACAGCGCTAATGCAAGCGACTGCCGCAAATCACGAAACAAGTGAAGCGAGCACTCATCAGTGTCGCTGGATATGAAAAACCGGCAAGGCACACCCGCAATTGCCGGTTTAGTTTTACAACGGCCTGTTAACGGGCCAGTTCATCGAATATTTCCGGTACCAGAGCGGCCTGGCCCTTTTCGTCCAGACGCTGGCGCAGCCCGGTATCGGCATTACCCTCTTCGAGGATATCCAGCAGTCGCTGACCGCGCTCAGTCAGAATGAAATTCTCACCGTTACCGCCCTGCTCTTCGGGTCGCGAAACAATGAAACCCCCTTCGAACAGCAAACTCTCGTAGTTCTGGGCATCGGCCTTTAGCGAATCGAGGTTGGGCATTGGCTGGCTGTCATCTTCCAGCGCGACGGCGTGCTCTTCTGCGTACTGACGCGGCGTGAAGGGTTCGTTGCCGGGTTTCTGCACTTCACGCAGCAGGCGCAGCATCAGGCTCCAATCGTAGGTCATGAACATTCTCCCGTGCTTGTCGCCGCTTCAAAGCGTGCGGCTTTGTTATAGGGACCCCATTCAGGTGGGCATGGTTCGATAGCCAGAAGGCTTGAACCAAAGCACTGTTGCGATGATCCACCGTACAAGCCGTTAACGGAGCGCAGCCATGAAATACCTGATGATTCCCCTCGCAGCCGCCCTGCTGGCAAGCCAGCCGGTATTGGCCGAATGCACCCCGGACCAGATCAATGACAAGGCGGCGCAACTGGCCGAGCGCGTCGAGCAGCTGACCGAACGCGATCCGGAGCGCGCCGCCGAGATCAACGAGCAATTGCGGGAAATGGAAGTCAAGCGAACTGCGGACGAGCTGGGCGACGAATGCCAGGCTTACGAACGGCGTTTGCAGCACATCGAGCAGGCTGAAAAGGAAGCGGATATTCCGCCAGCCAAGGAGCGCTGAATCTCCCTGCGACGTGCTGGCGGAACAATACTGCTTTCGTGAGAGCGGATTTACCCGCGAATGCCGCGGCTGAAGCCGCTCCCACCAAGTGGTTGGCTCGCGTGCTCACGACAGCCAACGGCACATAACCCGCCATTGCACGTCTTATTGCCCTTCGGGCTTCTTGCGTCGTAGCGGCGCCATGCCGTCACTGCTGACCACCTGCGACGCCGGGGCTTCGCGTTTGGCATTCTTCGGTCGCTTGGCGGTCGGCTTTCCGGCTTGCTTGGCCTTCTTGTCACCGCCGTTCTTCTTGTCATCCTTTTTCTTCTTGGTACCCGCAGCCTTGCCCGAGGCCTTGAGATTCTTCGGCCCCATGTAGCCGCCCTTGAGGCCCTTGACCACGCGGTGCTCGAAACGCTGCTTGAGGTAGCGCTCGATGCTCGACATCAGGTTCCAGTCGTTGTGGCAGATCAGCGAGATGGCCAGTCCTTCTGCACCGGCACGCCCGGTCCGGCCGATGCGGTGCACGTATTCGTCGCCGGAACGTGGCATGTCGAAGTTGATCACCAGGTCCAGCCCTTCGATATCCAGCCCGCGCGCCGCCACGTCGGTCGCCACCAGCACCTTCACACCGCCTTCCTTGACCCGATCGATGGCCAGTTTGCGGTCCTTCTGATCCTTGTCGCCGTGCAACACATAGGCCTTCACGCCTTCGGCTACCAGCCGGCCATAAAGTCGGTCGGCCTGAACACGGGTGTTGGTGAAGATCACGGCCTTCTTGTAGGTCTCGTTGGCCAGCAGCCAATGGACCAGCTTTTCCTTATGTTCAGGACTTTCGGCGGTGATGATCTGCTGACGCGTACCTTCGTTCAGCTCGCTGACACGGTTTAGCTGCAGGTGCAGCGGGTCGCGCAACACGCTGGCGGCCATCTCGCGCAGAGCCGCACCGCCACTAGTAGCGGAGAACAGCAGCGTTTGCTGGCGCTTGTTGCACTCACCCACCAGGCGCTGAACATCCTCGGCAAAGCCCATGTCGAGCATGCGGTCGGCTTCATCGAGGATCAGCAGCTCGACGTCTTTGAGGATCAGCGTGCCGGCATTGAGATGCTCGATCATCCGTCCTGGCGTGCCGATGAGAATGTCCGGCACCTTGCGCATGATCGCCGCCTGGACCTTGAAGTCCTCGCCGCCGGTGATCATCGCCGACTTGATAAAGGTGAACTGCGAGAAGCGCTCGACTTCCTTGAGTGTCTGCTGCGCCAGCTCGCGGGTCGGTAGCAAAATCAGCGCGCGCACATCGGTACGCACCACGGCATCGCCAATCAGACGATTAAGCATCGGCAGCACGAAGGCCGCCGTCTTGCCGCTACCGGTCTGCGCCGTGACCCGCAGGTCACGCCCCTCAAGTGCCGGAGGAATGGCCGCAGCCTGCACCGGGGTCGGCTCGACGAATTTGAGTTCGGCGACTGCCTTGAGCAGGCGTTCGTGCAGGGCGAATTGGTCAAACAAGGGGGCACCTCAGGAGATCGTAAAAAAACGTCGCATAGAGTAACCCGTCTGCCAGGCAAAAGCGCACAGCGACGAACCGGCGACACACCTTCTCGCAGAAGGCCACGCTCGCGAAGAGTGGCCCAAACTGATCGCAGGCATGGCCTAAAGGTGCCTTGCTGCGCCGAAGATCATTGCGGTTCGCAGGTCAGCTTGATCCGCAGGCGAATCACTTCACGCTTGAACTTGGCCGTCAGCGGCTTGCGCTCGCCGGCCTGCAGCGTGGTGTGACGGGTGCGCGGCGCCTCAGGGCCGTTGCGGAAGACAGCCGTGCAGGCCACCGGACGCTCACCGATGTTCTGCAGCAACAAGGCGGCCATGTCCCGGTCGATGGATTCGGTACTGACAACCATTTCAGCGCCATTGAGCTGCTGATCCATTTCCACCGGGTAGCTGACGGCCACGGCGCTCAGTGGGATGATGGCCAACGCAGCGATGCAGATTCTTTTCATTGTGTGCAGCTCCTCGACAAGGCGGATGCCAGCCTACCAGACAGACGCAACAGGAAAGCAACGGAATGAAAACGCCCCGCGTAACCCTTGATCAGTGGCGGACCCTGCAGGCCGTGGTCGACCACGGCGGCTTCGCCCAGGCGGCCGAAGTTCTTCATCGTTCGCAGTCCTCGGTCAGCTATACCGTGGCGCGCATGCAGGAACAGCTCGGTATCCCGCTGCTGCGCATCGAGGGACGCAAGGCGGTGCTCACCGAAGCGGGCGAAGTGCTGGTGCGTCGCTCCCGGCAGCTGGTGAGCCAGGCCGGGCAGCTGGAAGAGCTGGCGCATCATATGGAGCTAGGCTGGGAAGCCGAGGTGCGGCTGGTGGTAGACGCCGCCTATCCCAATGCCCAGCTGATTCGCGCGCTGACCGAATTTATGCCGCGCAGCCGAGGCTGCCGCGTACGGCTGCGCGAGGAGGTGCTGTCGGGCGTCGAAGACGTCCTCAAGGATGGCACCGCTGACCTGGCCATCACCGGCCTGGACATCACCGGCTACCTCGGCGCTGAACTGGGCACCGTCGAATTCATCGCCGTCGCCCATGCCGAGCATTCGCTGCACCAGCTCCAGCGCAAACTCAGCGTGCAGGACCTGCAGAGCCAGATGCAGGTGGTGGTGCGTGACTCCGGCCAGCGCCAGCCACGTGACGCCGGCTGGCTGGGCGCCGAACAGCGCTGGACCGTCGGCAGCCTGGCCACTTCGGTCGCCTTCGTCAGCAGCGGCCTGGGTTTCGCCTGGCTACCGCGGCACATGATCGGTCGCGAACTGGCAGAGGGCATACTCAAACCGCTGCCAATGATCCAGGGCAGCATCCGCCGCCCGCTTTTCTACCTTTACACCAACCCCGACAAGCCACTCGGCCCGGCAACACAGATTCTCATCGAGCTGATCAAGACGTACGATGCTCAATCACAGTCTGCGCCGGGCAGGCTGAACCAGGCTTCCAACCACACCAGGACTACACCATGAAACGACTTGTACTTGCCGCCTGCTCATTGCTGCTCGCCGGGAACCTGTTCGCCGCAGACAACCCGCACGTACTGCTGAACACCAGCATGGGTGAAATCGAAATTGAACTGGAGGCCGAAAAAGCCCCCATCAGCGTGAAAAACTTTCTCGAATATGTGGAAAGCGGTTTCTACGACAACACCGTGTTCCACCGCGTGATTCCCGGCTTCATGATCCAGGGCGGCGGTTTCAACGACGGTCTCGGTCAGAAATCCACCAGGGCGCCGATCAAGAACGAGGCCGACAACGGTCTGCACAACGTTCGCGGCACGCTGGCCATGGCCCGTACCCAGAACGTCGATTCGGCCACCAGCCAGTTTTTCATCAATCACCGTGACAATGACTTCCTCGACCATGGCAGCCGTGACTTTGGCTATGCGGTGTTCGCCAAGGTGGTACGCGGCATGGAGGTGGTCGACCAGATCGCCCAGGTGCCAACCGGCAACCGCAGCATGATGCAGAACGTCCCGTTGACACCGGTGAAGATTATTTCCGCGAAAAAACTGTAACCCGTACCCGGCGCTGGCGCAGTGATGCGCCGGCGCTCGGCACAGAGCAGGAGACCGAGCCATGAATGAACAGAATCACCTGAATACCGCCGAAGGCGAAGCAAAGCTGCTCCAGGATCTGCTCAGCGCCGAGCGCGCCGGCGCCAGGGTTGCCGGAGAAAGCCTGCAGCAGTGCAGCGACCCTGCGCAGCGCAAACTGCTTGAGCAGATTCGCCAGGGCGAGGTCGACAGCTGCAAGCTTGTGCTCAACTGCCTCCAGCATCTGGGCATCGAACCGAACCGCGAGACCGGCGCCTTCTATGGCAAGGCCATGGCCATCGAGTCGCTGGACAAGCGCCTGCCCTTTGTCGACAAGGGCCAGCAATGGGTGATCCGCAAGCTGCGCGAATACCTGCCCGGCTGTGAGGATGATCTGATTCGCGGCGAGCTGGAAAAGATGCTGCGCATACACGAAGTCAACAGCAACGCCTGAGGCTCGCCCTGTTACTTACCGGGCGTCCTTCCAGTAGCGTCGCCAGCGCGACACCAGCTTCTCGGGCGTTTCCAGATAAAGCTCGTCACCGAGGGCAAATGCCAGTTTCTGCAGCTCGCTACGACGCTGTTCAATGGCCTTGCCCAGCTGCTCATGCACGGACTCTGCGCCAAACAGCGCGGGTTGCGACTGCATCAGTTGTTGCATCATCGCCAGGTCGTGGTCGTCGCCCAGTGCATCCGCCAACTGCTTCAGCGACTTGCTGCGCAAACGCATCAGCGATGGCCAGAGCGGTGTCAGCAGCTGCGTCTGATACCAGTGATCCTTGACCCGCTTGCGCCACTCATGGAGCTTCTCGGCACTGCGATCGAGCCGCGCCCTGGCCAGCTCCGCGCAGCCATCGGCGTAGGTACGCTCAACACCCGCAGACAGCAGATCGAAACCCTGCCCCTTCAGTGGCCACGTATCGATGCTTGCTCTGGCGGCCTGCAACTCTGCGATGACCTGCTCGACGCGCTCATCGAGATCGCTGTCAACATGCTCGCTCCGTGCCCGCGCCTCCAGTCGGCGGCGAACCTGCCTGAACTCGACGCTGCCAAATACCTCGGGAAAGCGCCGGGTCAGCAGGTCCCAGCTTTCCAGCAGGGCACTGGCCTCACGGGTCTGAGCCAGTACACGCCCCAGACCGCGCAGCCGCTGGCTTTCACCGGTAAACGCTACCCCCATCGGCTTGCGCACCAGGCGTAGCAGGGCGCGCAACTCCTTGAAGCGCTTGCGGGCCTGATGTATGCCTTCGGCCTTATCCGAAACCGGTACGCCCAGCGCGCTGATGGCTTTATCGATGCCCTGGTAACCAACCTTGCGCACAGCACCAGCCGGATTCTGAAGGCGCAGCCTGTAAGCCATGACAACTCCCCAAGTCGTGTTTACCGAGCCCACTCTGCCTCGCGGAGTCGCTTCGGACAGGGATTCACCCTAGCCTTTATTCGTCAGGCTGGCCATAGCACCCGCGCTAAGGGGAACGGTCAGGCCGGCACCGCTTCGGCCTGCTCGGCACCCGCTGCCATGCCGGCGGTCATCCGCCTGGCGTCCTGCGCGAAGCTACGCGAAGCGAAAAACAGGAACACCATGGTCAGCAGCAAGGTCGCCGGAATCAGAAACATGGCATCGTGCAGCCCCACCGCTCTAAAGGCTTCGCTCATCTCGCTGGCGCCTGCGGCAAGCATCGCCGAATGGGCGAAATGATCGGACAACAGCCCCACCACCACCGTGCCCATACCGCCGCCGAGCAGGTACAGACCGGCGAAGAACAACGCCATGGCCGTGGCGCGCAGACGTGGTTCGACCACATCCTGAATGGCGGTATAGACGCACGTGTAGAAGTTGTACGAAAACAGCCAGCCGATGCTGAATATTGCGACGAACAGGCCAACGGCGATCTGCCCGGCAAACAGCGCATAACCGGTACAGAGAGTCGCCACCAGCATGCTGGCGCTGGCAAACAGCAGGCGACCACGTTCGTAACGGGCATGGATGCGGTCGGCGATCCAGCCACCCAGCGTCAGACCGACCAGACCGGTGACGCCGACGATGACCCCGGTAGCCACCGATGCTTCCACCAGCGGTACGCCGAAATAGCGCATCAGCATCGGCACCATGAAGGCATTGCTGGCATAAGTGGCGAAATTGAATGCCAGACCGGCCAGCACCAGCCACCAGAAGGTGCGTATCGCCAGCACCTTGCGGATGGGCTGCTCGACGCGCTCCTGGGAAATCTTCACGGCTTCTGCCGCGCCGCGCTGGGGTTCCTTGATGAGAAAAATGAACACCGCCAGGATCAGCCCTGGTACTGCCGCGATAAAGAAGGGCGCACGCCAGCTATCGAAGGCCTGGACCATCCAGCCGATGGTGAAGAAGGCCAGCAGAAGCCCGAGCGGCAGGCCAAGCATGAAGATGCCCATGGCACGGGCACGTTTATGGGCTGGAAACAGGTCACCGATCAGCGAGTTGGCGGCTGGCGCGTAGCTGGCTTCCCCAATGCCGACCCCCATGCGGACCAGCAGAAAACTCCAGAAATTCCAGGCCAGACCGTTGACCGCTGTCAGCCCGCTCCAGGCTGTAAGGCCCCAGCCCATGATCTTGCGTCGCGAGCCATTATCGGCCATGCGACCCAGCGGCAGACCGGCGATGGCGTAGACGATGGTGAAGGCGGTGCCGATCAGTCCCAGCTGGAAGTCGTTGAGGTTCCATTCCAGGCGAATCGGTTCGTTGATGATCGCCGGAATGGTGCGATCAAAGAAATTGAACAGGTTCGCCAGGAACAGCAGGAACAACACGCGCCAAGCGTTTGCGGCTTGGGTAGATTGCTGCATGACGTCGCTCTCGGTTTATTGTTATTCGGTCGGTTTCCGAGAATGACTCTAGAGGGCTGTCAGTCGTCTGTCTGTGACAATCAGCCCTGCTTATGCTGCGCAATGGAAGCTTTCAAGCAGCCGGCCATGCCTGGCGCCACTGCTTCAGCCAACCCAGACTCGCTGCCGTGTCCTGCTCGCCCGGGCGGTATTCGGCCGCCAGCCAGCCACCGTAACCCACCGCCTGCAGGGCTTCGAGCAGGGGCGCGAAGGCCAGCTGGCCGGAGCCCGGCGCACCGCGACCGGGGCAGTCGGCAAACTGCACATGACCGATGCGCTGACCCAACTGCTGAATGCCGGCGACGATATCCAGCTGCTGTCGCGCCATGTGATAGAAATCCAGCTGCGCCCGGCAGTTGGGGTGATCGACCCGTTCGAGCAATTCCAGCAGGTGCTCGGGGGTGTTGATCAAAAAGCCCGGCATATCCAAAGGGTTGATTGCCTCGCAAAGCACCCCGACGCCCAATTGCGCGAAGGCCTCGGCGCTCTTGCGCAGGTTGTCGGCCAGTGTGGTCAGCGCCTGCTCGCGGCTGACGCCTTCGGCCAGGCGGCCCGGCAATACGTTCACGCTCAGTGGTCGCGCCATGGCCGCATAGGTCAGCGCCTCCTGCAAGGCGGCATCGAATGCGTCCTGGCACGCCGGAACCGCGGCCAGCCCGGCACCACCCTGCAACAAATCGCCAGCCGGAAGATTGATCAGCACCAGCGGCAAGCCGGCGCGTTCGAGCAGCTCCTTCAGGCGAATCGCCGGCATCTCGTAGGGAAACTGGATTTCCACGCCATCGAAACCGGCCACCTTCGCAGCCAGCACGCGCTCGGCCAGTGGCAGTTCGCCGAACAGCATGGAGAGGTTGGCAGCGATCTTCATTGCTTGTGCTCCCGGTACATCTTCACCAGGGTGGCAGGGTCCTGATCCAGGTGCCCCTGGCTGCCATGCAGCCGCATCAGCTGCGCCGCCAGCCCGGTCATGGGTGTTGCGCTGCCTTCCTCACGGGACAGTTGCGCGGCGGTATCCAGATCCTTGAGCAGGGTGCGCACATGCCATTTGATCGGCTCGAACTCACTGCTGGCCATCTGCGGCGCGAGAATCTGCAGCGGTCTGGAGTCAGCGAAACCTCCCGCCAGTGCCGGCGCGATCAGACCGGCATCAACCCCGGAGCGCTCGGCAAGCGCCACCACTTCGGCAATCACCAGCGCGTTGCAGGCAACGATCATCTGGTTGCAGGCCTTGGTCACCTGGCCCGCACCGACCTCGCCCATGCGGGTCAGGCGTTGCCCCAGATGCATCAGCACAGGCCGCACTCGCGCGATATCTTCGGCCCGACCGCCCGCCATGATCGCCAGGCTGCCCGCCTCGGCGCCCCCCGTACCACCGGATACCGGCGCATCGATCCAACGCATACCGCTGCGCGCCTCCAGCTCGGCGGCCATGGCGCGAGTGGCGGCAGGCTCCAGACTGGAATGATCAACCAGCAGCTGACCCTCTCGCGCGCCTTCGACTATGCCGCCGGGACCAAAAACAACCTCACGCACCACCGCGGTATCGGCCAGGCAGAGCAACAGGATATCGGCATTGGCACAGAGCTCGGCGGGGCTATGCACCTGCCGGGCGCCGGCTTCGACCAGCGCAGCACATTTGTCCGGCGAGCGATTCCAGACCGTCAGGGGAAAGCCGGCGGCCAGCAGCCTGCGACACATGCGCAGGCCCATCAGGCCGATACCGGCAAAGGCAATTGAAGGCAGATCGGACATCGGGCGGCTCCTCGAAAGCTGGGGATGAGGATTCTAGCGCCGCACAGGTGCCAACAGCCAAGTCGTCACGTCCCACCCGGTCGCGCGTTTCCGCCAGGGGACCTCAGCGAGTCGCCTTGATTCGATGCTCCCAGCGGCGTTTGGCGAAGCGACGCATGTTGGGGATGTCGTCGGTTTCGTCGAGGATCGGTTTGCCAATGATGGTTTCGATGATGTCTTCGAGCGTCACCAGCCCCTGCCAACCGCCGAACTCGTCATACACAAGGCACATGTGCTGGCGCTCATGCATCAGTTGAGTCATCAGCTGCTCGACATTGGCCGTTTCGTGAACAACCTTGAGCGGTTTGGTAATGCTGGACACCGGGGCGCTGTCATCATCCGCTGCCAGCGCGTCGTAACGGAAGATCACGCCCAGGGGCGTCTCGCCCTCACCAATGACCGGATAGCGCGAAAACTGGCTGTGGCGAATCTTCTGCTTCAGATCGGCAACGGTCTCATCCGGCGACACGAACTCACACACGGTTCTCGGGGTCATGACTGCTCGAACCTTGATCTCGTGCAGATCGAGAATATTGCTGATGACGCGCTGCTCATCCTCGTCCAGCTCACCGACTTCGCGCCCGAGAACAGTCAGCGCCTTGATTTCCTCACGTACATCATGAGTGGGCGCCTTCCCGGCAAACATCCGCATGATCTGGTCGGACAGCAGGATGAAAGGCTTCAGCAGCAGGATCATCGCGCCAAGCAGGGACGGGAGATAGGGCGCGATCTGCCGCCAGTAGCGCGCGCCGATCGACTTCGGCAGGATTTCCGACAGGACCAGGATCAGGATGGTCATGACCGCCGAAGCAATCCCCAGGTAACCATCACCGAAAACCACCGTGACCTGCGCGCCAACGCCCGTCGCGCCCACGGTATGCGCAACGGTATTGAGCGTAAGGATCGCCGCCAGCGGCTGATCGACCTGATCTTTCAGATTCTTCAGGCGCTCGTAGAGCCTGGGCTTATCGACCTTTTGGCTGGCAATGAAGCTGGGTGTGATGGAAAGCAGCGCAGCCTCGAGGATGGAACAGAGGAAGGATACGCAGATGGACAGGACAGCGAACGCTATCAGAAGGGTCATGGTGTCGGTAGGTTGCCAAAGGAGACTCATGGTAGAGGCGACAGCAAAAAACAATCCACCGACTTGCACTCGCGAGTGCAACATTTGATTTGTGAGTTAACGCTAGAGATGGCACAGGGCCAGAAGTCGGTGGGATAACCAGCGACAACCTGGGATGACTCAGGGCGGGCAGGCGCGGCGCGGGTTTGCGGGCGGGATGGTCGAGACAGGCAGGGCTGAAGTCGTGCCAATGCAGTGCAAGATCGAAAAACTATGATGTCCCCGCTGAGCCCACAGTCTTGCGGTCTCTTTGACATAGGCCAAATGTCGCGAAGGAATCCGCTAAGCAAGAGAGCGCGCGGCTCAGCAGAATGCAAGCGGTTGTTTTTCTCTCGGAGAGAAAAACAACCGCTGCACAATCAAGGCATCGCAGTTGCTTTTCCCCCGAAGCCTCCCGGTTCACTGGCTTTCAGCCAAGAGCATTCAGCTCACGCCTACCGAGAAAAGCAATCGGGTAAAGCAACTACAGAGTTGCTTTACCCGTGGCGTTATCCGCGCTTGGCCATGACGTAGGCATAGGTTTTCTGCAGCTCTTCGGTTGCCAGATCGGCCAGCGAATCAGCTTGGAAGCTCTTCTTGATGTATGCCTTGTAGAAGTCGGGATCGCCGAGCTGGTTTTTGCAGCGCGCCTTGATGGCGCCCACGCGCTTGGCGCGCCAGGAGTCGTCCTTGCGCGGGGCTGAGCGCATGTTTCTCAGCGTGGCCATCTCACGCTGAACCAGCGTGACCGCATCGGCAAAACGCTCCTGGAGGATCAGGCTGTACGAGGTAGTTCCGGCGGCCTTGTTGATGCGCGACCAGGCGATGCCATAGGTAAGCGGCTTCTTCTTGAGCGTGGTGTGCAGCTTCACCCATTCATCGCACAGCGCTTTCAGCTGCGCCTTCTGCTCCTCGGAGATGTGCTGCGGCCCCGGCTGGACGACGACCCTGAAGCGAGCCGGTGGCGCAGCCCCGAACTGGATATGGATGTCGCCCTGGTTGCCGATGATATTGGTGCCGCCGGCTATAGTTTGCACATGCACGGCGGGCGCAGCGGTCGAGTTGATGTCCCTGCCTGCCGCGTATCCTTCCGACGCTTCGACTTTCTTGCTCACATCTTTTTCCTCACTTCCTTTCTATGGCCATGTCGCGGCCGGCGGCATGACCGCCTGGCGCGCTGACGTTGACGCTCTTATCCACCTGCACCGCCCCGGCGGCGCCTTGGAGAGCGCCGATGGCTGCAGCCTTCACCGCCAGCGGCGCGGCGCGGTAACGCGCGAGCAACTCCTCCTCGTCAGCGCTAAGAGCCGCCGAGCTGCGGACTCCTGTGACGATGTACTGCACGTCGGCGCCGACTTTGGAGACTGCAGCTAAGTACCCGGCTTTTGGCTGCGTTAAGTCCTTTTCGTAGTCGATCTGACTCTTCTTCGTCGTTCCCGCCAGTCCAGCAAAGGCAGGCTGGGCAAAGCCAAGCCGTTCACGTTCCTCCCTCAGGCGCTCGCCTATGGTCACAAATACCTCTCCTTTACTATTGACAGGTAACTATTTAGTTACCATCATTGACTTCAATTCGCAGTCAAGCGCAGTGAACAGGAGGACCCGCATGACCACGCAACCCACCCCCAACGAGATCAAACACCGCCTTCGCAAGCAGGGTCAGACGCTCAAGTCGTTCGCCGCCGAGCATGGCTTCAAGTACCGCACCGTCAGCGACGTGGTGCGGGGTATGCGCCAGGGCCACTACGGCGAGGGGCGCGAGGTACGCATCGCGCTCGGCCTGCCAGTTGAGGATTGACGCATTGTCGCAGTCATTCGCACAACGTCAACGACTTGAGGAGTTACCCATGCCTATCCGAGACTGGTACACGGCTAAGGAGCTTGCAGGCCTGCCAGGGCTGCCTGGCACAGCCTTCGGCGTGCGCAAGCTTGCCGATCGTCAAGGGTGGGAAGGTCAGCGCCGCCTCGGCAGCAAAGCCATCGAGTACTCGGTCGCCTTGCTGCCCAAGGAAGCCCTGAATGCCTTATTGGTCACACAGCTCAGCACCCCGCCAACGCCTTTCGAAGCTCCTGAGCCCGTATCCGCCCGCTACGTATATAACGAGCGTGACGGCGTTTCCGCGTCACGCTTGAACGATCATCAACGCAGCGTGATGACGGCGCGGCTGTCGATCATTCGTGAAATCGAGCGAATGAGCCAGGCCGTCACACAGCAACGGGCCATCCTGACGCTGGTCGGTATGGCGCGTGACGGGCAGCTCAGCCAGTACCTGGCAGAGCGTGTCGAACGGGCCAATGATCGCAAAAGCCCTGATCGCACGCTGAGCGAGCGCACCCTCAAACGCTGGTTGGCCGACTACCGCAAGCATGGGGAAATCGGCTTGGCGCCGGCCCGTCGCAAGGCGAACATGGGCGTGCCCGACTGGGCCGCCGAATTCCTCAAGCACTACCAGCGCCCGCAGAAACCCAGTGTCGAGGCGGCGTACGCGTTCTTCGCCCAAGATCAGGCGGGCGATTGTCCGAGCATTCACCAGGTGCGCCGCTTCCTTAAAAAGCTCTCGCCGCAGGCGCGTGAGCAAGGGCGCATGAGCGCGCAGGAACTGAAGTCGCTGAAGGCCTACCACCGCCTGGGTAGCGACCATCTGTTGCCGAACGACGTATGGGTAGCAGACGGCCACACCTTCGATGCCGAAGTGCTCGATCCGCGCACGAACAAGCCGTTCCGACCGGAGATCACGACCTGTCTGGACTGGCACACCCGGCGCGTTGTCGGCTACGCCATCAACCTGGCCGAGTCGGCGCTGGCCACGCTGGACATGCTCACCAGCGGCATCGCCCGCTGCGGGATGTTCCGTGAGTTCTATGTAGACAACGGTTCAGGCTTCGACAACGCCCAGGTGCGCGAGGTGATTGATCGCCTCGGTGGTGGCATGACCAATGCGCTGCCTTACAACTCCCAGGCGCGTGGCGTTATCGAGCGCTCGCATCGGACGATTCTGGTGCGGTTGGCCAAAGAGTTCGACAGCTATATCGGCGCCGACATGGACAAGCAGGCCGGCACCAGAGCCTTCCGCATCAGCCGCAAGGCCTTGAAGGGCGGCGAAGCACCGAAACAGATGCCGACGCTGTTCGACTTTTGGACGCGCCTTGCTGTCGCGTTGGATGCCTACAACGACCAGCCGCACCGCGGCCTGCCGAAAGCGCGCGACCCGCAGACCGGGCGCGTGCGCCACCAGACGCCGAACGAAGCCTGGACGGCGGCGCTGGCTGATGGGTTCGAGCCGATTACTGCGCCGCTCGATCTGGTCACCTCACTGACCCGGCCTCAGGAGCTGCGCTACGTAGACCGTGGACAGGTGCGCATCAACAGCGGTGTTTACTTCCTAAAAGATTTGGATTTGCTGCACGGCCAGCAAGTGCGGGTTGCCTGGGATTACCGCGACGCCCAGCGGGTGGGCATCTACACCCTGGACGGCGAGCACATCGGCGAGGCCGAGCTAGACGGCAACGTGCGCAAGGTCTTCACCAAGCTTGAGCGCAAGGATGACACGCGCATCAAGGGGCAGCTGGCCCGTCTGGGAACCAAGGGCGAAACGCTCACCGGTGAGAAGGTCGAGGTGCGCATCCTGCCCCGCAATACCGCGCCCCAGTACACGGACGAGCAGTTGGCCGACGCCCGCCAGCACGCCGCCCTGCAGATCGAGCAGCAACCCACCTTCCAGCTACCCGGCGACAGCGTTGCGCGCTACCGCCTATGGAAGCAACTGGACGCCCGCCTGCGTGATGGCGGCGAACCACTAACAGAGCACGAGGCGCGCTGGCACGACCATTACCCGAGCCGCAGCGAATACACCTCGATGCGTGATTTGTTCGACGCGGACCCAAGCCAACAGGCCCGCGCTTAACGCAACCGGCCTCGGGGGAGGCCACAAGGAGAGCTGTAATGAGTGTTAGCAAGATCGTTGCACTGACAAACGTAGGACTTCTGGCCAGCGCCATTGAACGCGCTCAATCCCGCCCGATGGGGCTGCCGGGCTTGGTCGCCATGTATGGCGCGAGTGGACTCGGTAAGAGCGTTGGTGCTGCCTTCGCGGCCAACCGCTACCGCGCCTACTACGTCGAATGCCGGGACACCTGGAGCAAGAAGGCCTTTCTGCAGGCCATCCTGCGCGAAATGTCAGTCCTGCCGGGCCGCACCCTTTCCGACATGGTTGACCAGGTCGCCGAGCAGCTGTCGCGCAGCGGCCGCCCCCTGATCATCGATGACGTCCAGTACCTGCTGGACAAGGCAGTGGCCAACGTCCTGACCGATATCTACAACGCGAGCCAGGGCACCTTGGTCCTGATCGGCGAAGAGCGCGTCCCCACCAGCTTGGCCAAGTTGGAGCGGCTGCACAACCGAGTGCTCGAATGGGTGCCGGCGCAGCCTGCAACCCTCGAAGACATGCAGGCGCTTGCAGCAGCCAGCTATCCAAAACTGCAGATCGAAGATGCGTTGCTCGAAGACCTGCGCAAAGCGGTCCACGGCTGCCTGCGGCGTGTGGCGGTCAACCTGTACCGCATTTACTCCGAGGCCGAAGCCATTGGCCTGGACGCCGTCGATCTGCAGCAGTGGAAGCAGCTCGGCCGGGGCTGGTTTACCGGCGAGGCGCCGGCTCGGAGGCGCGCGTAATGGGCATCGGTCGCAAGCCTATCCATTTGGAAATGAATGGCACCAAAGATAACCGCCAGTTGGTCTGGGAAGCCGTCCGTGCAGAACAGCGCCCGTTTACCGTTCAACAGATTGCCTGGGTCGCGGACCTGGACCTCGAAACAACCCGATATTGCATCCAAGGCTTCCAGCGAGCGGGATATATCGGCATCGCTGGAGAAAAGGCCACGCGGGGGAAGGAGCAGTTTCTCAAGCTAGTCAAGGATTGCGGCGTAGAAGCACCGTCGGTAACGCGCTCTGGCAAACCACGCGTAGCGGGCATGGGGACCGAAGCCATGTGGCGCAGCCTGCGAATTCTCGGCGAAGTATCAGCCGAAGAGCTGGCGGCACAGGCTTCTGTTTCCGCAAAAACCACACCGAAAACCGCATACAGCTATCTGCTCTGGCTTCAGCGAGCCGGATACGTTGTCGAGGTGTCGGCAGGGACCAGCGGCCCGCGAGGGCGCGCAGCTCGCTACCGCCTTATGCCAGGGAAGTACACCGGACCACGTGCGCCAATGATCCAAGGCATGGGCCAGCTGTTTGACCCAAACCTCGGGCAAGTCGTTTATACGCGCGTCCAAGCGTTGGAGGCCCGCGCATGACTGCCATCCGACAATCCGTCCAAGAAGCCTGGGGCGGTAACCCGCCCCTATGGGTCGGCCTGCTAGCAGCCGAGGTCGAGCGCAGCAACATGACCGTCGCGGCTCGCCGCATCGGCATGAACCGCGCCACCGTCAGCACGGCCTTGCGCAACTGCTACCCGTCCAACAGCACGGCTGGCGTTGAACGCCGCGTGCTCGATGCGCTGGGGCAGCTGGACTGCCCGGCGCTGGAGTCGACGATCACGCTCATCCAGTGCCAAACGTTCCGCGAAAGGCCGGCGCCAACGCATAACCCGATGGCCATGCAGCACTGGCGCGCCTGCCAACACTGCGCAAACAACCCAACCTGCAACAGACAGGAGTCGGCCCATGCACACCAGTACCAGTAATCCTTCTTTGAAAGTGCTGACGCCAGTTCTTGCCGGGCGTCTGCAGGGCTTCAACGAAGCAGCACGCGCGCTGCGCCGTGTGGGCATTCGCCTGCACCACTTCGATCCCGTCGGCCATCGCCTGACCATCGACCCCGAAGGTGGGCGCCAACTGTTGAAGCAGCGCCTAGTGGACGGCTTCACCCGCTCCGCCACCGCCGGCAGCACCAAGTACACCGTCCAGTTCATGGGCGTCACCCTCGAATGGCGCGAAGCCATCAGCTACACCCGCCCCGAAGAATGGGCAACAACACACTAGGAGCAACAACCGCATGACCACTCAACAGATCCCCGCCGGCTACCGGCAAGACGCCCAGGGTCGCCTGGTGCATGAAGGCATGATCAAACCCATCGACCAGGAGCGCGACCGCCTGGTCCGCCACCTGGTTGATCGTGCCAGCGAACTGAGCGGCGAACTGCACGACTACAAGCAGGCGGCGTTCGGCGACATCAAGGCTTTCATCGAAATGAGCTTCGAAGAGTACGGCGCCCGCGTCGGCGGCAAGAAGGGCAACGTCACCCTGCTCAGCTTCGACGGTCGCTACAAGATCCAACTCGCCGTCCAGGAAAGCATCGTTCTGGACGAGCGCCTGCAGGCTGCCCGTTCCTTGATCGACGAATGCTTGCGCGACTGGACCGAGGGCGCCCGCCCCGAGGTCGTCACGCTGGTCAACGACGCCTTCCGCACGGACACCAAGGGCGAGATCCGCACCGCCCGCGTGCTTGCCCTGCGCCGCCTGGAGATTGGCGACGAGCGCTGGCAACGGGCGATGAAGGCCATCGGCGAGGCCTGCCAGGTCGTCGGCTCCAAGAGCTACATCCGCATCTATGAGCGGGTTGGCGATACCGACCAGTACCAGCCCATCAGCCTTGATATTGCGGGGGTATGAGATGGCCATGATCGAAGAACGCGAACCATACCGGCGCGGCAAGCGGCCCGAGGATGGAATGGATCTACCTGATGGCAAGACCTGCGGTGACTGCGTGCATTGCCGCCGCTGCACTCTGATTTTCGGCCACACCCCAGCCGACGAGGTATGCGACTGGAGCCCGTCGCGATTCACCCCGCCACGCCTGCACGCGCTGAAGGAAGGATGCTGACATGGCCATATCGACCACCATCTACGCCGTCTGCGATATCACCGGCTGGATCAGCCTGACCACCCGCTATCCCGCCGATGGCCTGTATGGGCTGGCTGCGGGTGCCAAGGGCGCGCTTGAGCAGACCCTGCTGGCAACAGCGGATGACCACAGCCGCGCAGGCTCCCATTACTTCCGTGTGCCTGGCACAGCGGACAGCTCGGTGCCGATGGAAAACCTGAACGCGATTGCCCGCTACCTGCAGACGCTGAGCGATGCCGGAACGCCGGGCGTCCGGCCATTGGTGGTGTGACATGCAGCGCTATCACGATACCCGCCGCGATTACCGCATCACCTTCAAACGCCAACGCTAGGAGGCCACCACCATGGCTCAACACACCATCACGATCAGCGACGAGGGCGGCGGACTTTCCATCCGCGTCGAAGGCGACAGCGCCATGGAGAGTTCGGCTTCGGGCCGCATTGCCAAGGTTCTGGCCAGCGTGGCCGAACAGGCCGCCAAAGCTTTCATGGCAGGCAACTGCCCCTGCCCGCAGTGCCAAGCCAAGCGCGACAGCACCGAGCAGGCCGACACCAACACACCTAAACCCACCCTGCACTAAATGCGGAGCACCACCATGACCCTGACTCAGAAAGATCTGATAGACACCATCACCCTGGAACTCGGTGTCAACGGCACGCCAATCAGCAAGACCCAGGTGGATGCCGTGCTCAACCGCCTATCCATCGTTGCAGCCCGCACCCTCAAGGCAGGCAACGACGTTCCGCTGCCGGGCATCGGCAAGCTCAAGGCCGGCAAGCGTGCTGCGCGTAGTGGCCGCAATCCGTCTACCGGCGCGGCCATCGAGATCCCGGCGAAGAACACAGTGAAGTTGGCAGTCGCCAAGCCCCTGGACGAGGCCATCAACCAACTCTAAAGCGAAACCACCCCGGCCAGGCCGGGGCTGGTCTGCCCAGCGCGGTGGCTGGGTACTGATGAGCAGCCGAGGAATCTATGCAGCAACAAGATTGGGACGATTTGAAGGCGCAGATGGCATGCCCTTGGGGCCATATGAAGCTGAAGTGCGACCAGTTCGAGGTCACCCTGGCTCAGGAAACCGACTCGAAAAGCCGTAAATGGATGACCTCCATCTATGTCGACGGCGTGCTCGATGGGAAATGGTTCCAGGCTGAGAATGGCGAACCGCTGCATGAAGAGGCTCGCCGCTTTTTCCGCAAGGTAGAACGGCGCGTCTACAGCGCGAAGAGAGTTGAAGAGTACCGGAAGCTTTTTGGCAAGCGCGAAGCCAACAAGCTGACGGCGGAGCGTTATGTGTACTTCCTTCCGCACTGGAGCAGCTTCAACAGCCTGAAGCGCCACCTGCTCGCCAATAACCAGGCCATCGAACGCATCCGCTGAGCGAAACCTCGCCCACCAGGGCGAAGGTCTGCCGGGCGTGGTTGCCCGGTACTGATGAGCAGCCATAGATGAGCAATAAACAACGAACCGACCGCATCCGCCAGCAGGATGCCAAGCGCCAACAGGCACTGCGCAATCGCCGGGCTGAGAAGCGTGCGCGTGTCGGGGCCGAGGTCATGAAACTGACCACCTACCAGGGCACCCGCGCCGACCTGGAGCTGATGCAACAGGTCGGCGGCTTCGAGGAAGTGGACGAGGTGATCACCTTGGGCATCCGCTACCTGGCCGCAATCGCCCGGCGCCATCCTGATGCCTTTCTGGCGGCCATGGACCCGAGGAATCCGCAATGAACCTTCAGCAACCTGACCTGCGCGCCATGCCCCGAGTGCGTATCGCCAATTACGCACCAGAGAAGCTGTGCACCAAGTGCGCTGAATACTGGCCCGCCGATGGCGAATTCTTCTACACAGCCGGGCAGACCCGCTTGAGTAGCTGGTGCAAGGCTTGCACCAACGAAGTCCGCAATGCCAAACGGCGGGCCAAGCAATGAGTTTGGCCAAGATCCACATCGCCAAGGCCCAGCTGGGTCTGGATGACGACACCTACCGCGCCTTGCTGGCCCGTGTCGCCGGCGTGCGCTCGGCCAAGGATCTAAGCCCGCGCCAGGTCAGCGCCGTGCTGGCGGAATTCGTCCGCCTCGGATTCCAGCCAAAGCCGGCGAAGAAGGCCGGCAGAGCAGTGCCAAAGCCCGCGCCAGATCGGGCGGCGCTGGTTGGTAAGATCGAAGCCTTCCTCGCTGAAGCGAACCGTCCCTGGGCCTACGCTGATGCCATGGCGTTGCGTATGTTCAAGGTCGAGCGGGTAGAATGGCTCGATAGTGGCCAGTTGCAACGCCTGGTCGCCGCCTTTGTTTATGACGCCAAGCGACACGGGAAGCCCACCTAATGGAAATCGACCAGGTCAAAGAGCTGCTGCCAAAGCAACTGCTGGATATCGCGGAGGCCATTGGCCTGCCTGCAGCCCAGCGCCTGGTCGACGAGTTGGGCGGTACCACCTGGCCGGTAGCCAAAGGCGTGCGCCGCCTCGGCATCATCCGGCACGAAGCCTTGAAAGAGGTCATCGGCGAACGCGCTGCCACCATCATGGCGGAGCAATGGGGCAGCGTGCCGCTGTACATTCCCAAGTGCGACGCGGCCATTCGCCGCCTACGTGACCTGGAGATCAATCGCCAGTACGTTCAGGGCGTGCGTGAAGGCGTGTCAGCCAACACCCTCGTGGCCGAGCTCGCGCGCAGCTACAAGCTGAGCGACCGGCGCGTGTGGGAGATCCTGAAGCAGCCATCGCCTGAGGCGACGGGCGATTTGTTCCATTAGGGCTTACGCCACTATTTCGAAGCAAGCAAAACCAGTCTCACCTGAGTGAGGCCTTTTCGTTGCGCAGGGAGTGTCAAACATGGCGATTATGATTTTTTTCATAGTGATCTGGGCGCTGGTGACGCTTAGCGCATTCCGCCGCAAGGCAGGGCCGGTCATTGCTGTAGGTGGCGGATTTATAGTGGGTTGTCTTGCGCTGATTCCCATAGTTGTTGGCGGCAACTACCTTGACGAGAAATATGGTCCAGAAGCCGATCAACAGACCCAGCACTCCCTTGCAGCTCCCGCAACAAACAGCAAAGGACTGGGTATTAATCATGATCAACTGCTTGCCGCTCTCGGTCCGTTTGCGCCGACCCTCAAACCAGCACCGACCACGCCGGATGGCCGCACCCGTCTGGTTGGTAGAACAGGTGGCGACTCAGCAGGCGTTATGGACATATCAGGGGTGGAGCTTCATCAGTCCGTCGAGAAGACAACTCTGAGTATCATTGTTAGCACAGATGATGCTCTGAATAGCGTAAATGCCAACATGCTTGAACGCTTTCTGTCGGTCCTGTTTCCGAGCTGGCCTGAGCGCTCAGAGTGGGCAATCAAGGTTGTCCAGGCCGGCAATAAAGACAGTATGGAGATTGATGGTAAGCGCATAACATTCATTCCAGCCGTCGAAGTACAACTGTTGATGTTTGCGGTCGAGCCTCTCTAACTCACCAAGCCCCGCCACGCGCGGGGCTTCTTGTATCTACTGAACCCCTTCAAGCTCCTTTGACATCCCGCCGCCGCCGAACATGGCGGCATGACCAACCAGCCTACGCATTCACCCCGAACCCCACGCGAGCATGCCGCCGCCATTCTCGCCGAGCCCTCGCGCGAGCAGCGTGCGCGGATGCTCGATGCCGTGCCAGCACAGTGGCGCGACCTGGTGCGCGAGCATGTAACGACTGCCTTCTCCAAACTCCAGACCTACCGCCAGCATCAAGCTGATCGCGCTGGACAGGCTCGACAGAAACCTCCCGCTGCCCCACGTCGCCATTCACCCCTGCCGCGCATATCCGATTTCAAACAGTCAGTGCCCGAGGTAGGCAATGCTCGCTTGGCCGAGCTGCGCGCCTCCCTCGGCAAGAAGGCCAGCGCATGAGCCTGCGTGCCCGTATTGCCGCAGGCACCTTGGTGCTCGCCAGTGGCACGCTGATGGCCTTCCTGGGTACTTGGGAGGGTGCAGACCAGAACCGTGTCTATGCCGACAAGCTGGCCGGTGGTCTGCCCACGGTATGCAAAGGCATCACCCGGCACACCAGCCCCTATCCGCTGGTGGTGGGCGACTACTGGTCCGACGAGCGCTGCGAAGAAATCGAGCGAATGGTGGTCGAGAACGGCCAGCTCGAACTGGCGGACTGCCTGACAAACCCAGACACCCCACAACAGGTATTCGATGCTCTGAGCAGCCATGGCCATAACTTCGGCAACCCACGCACCTGCGCCAGCCGTGCCGTGGGCCTGATCAACGCCGGACGTCTCGCCGAAGGCTGCAAAGCAATCGCCTGGGCTGCTGACGGCAAAACACCTGTATGGGCCTATGCAGGTGGTCGCTTCGTCAGGGGGCTGCACAACCGCCGCCTGGCCGAGGTACGTATGTGTGAGGCGGGGCTATGAGCTGGTTCAGCTACCTACGCCTCTGGTTGCCGCTGGCTCTCGTCGCCGCGCTGGGCCTGTGGGTCAACTACCTGGAACAGGCGGCCTATCAGGACGGCTACAAGCAGGCCCAGGACGAAGGCGAGATCGCACTGCTCGAACTGGAATACAAGTACCTGGGACTGGAGCTGGAGCGTGCTCAGGTTGCCGCCGCCAATGCCAAAACGGCTGCAAAGCGCCTGCAAGACGAGCAAGCACGCAATGACCAGCTGGCCGCGAACCTGGCCGCCGAGCAACGTAAACACCGCCAAGTTACCGACTACCTCACAGAGGAAATAGCCCGTGTCAACGACCTCTATCGGGAAGCGCTCGATGCGCCGCCCAAGCCTCTGCCTGCTTGCGTGTTCACTGCTGGCTTTGTCCGCGTGTGGGACGAAGCCACCGGCGCCCGAGCCCCAATGCTCGCCGCCGCAGATCCCCAGCGAGTTGCTGCGCAAGGCCCCCAAACCCTCGCCGCTGAGCAACTCGATAGCGGCCTCGGCCAACGCGACATCCTCACCCACCACGTTCGCTACGCCGAGCAGTGCCGCAACACCGCCGCACAGCTCGATGCACTGATCGACACCCTACAAGGGCAACCGTAATGCCATTCGATTGGGCACAAATCATCGGCTGGGCCATCTCCCTGCTCAGCATCTTCAGCACCCTTATGTTCGGCCTGGTAAAGCTGCTGCTGAGCCAGTTCGAGAAGCGCCAGGCCGAACGCTTCATTGCCCAGGATAACGCCCGCCAGGCTGCCTCCCGGCAGTGGGAACAGCACTTCGACAAGGTGCTCACGCGCCAGGACAAAGACGCCGAGGCCCTGCAGCAGCTGGAGAAGACCTTTCTGCGCTTCCAGGCCGACCTGCCGGTCAACTACGTGCGCCGCGAAGACTACGTCCGCAACCAGACCGTAATCGAGGCCAAGCTCGATGCCCTGGCTTCCAAGCTCGAACTCATCCAGATCAATGGAGCCCGCCATGATTGATCCCGCCAAAGCCCGTCGCGAGTCGATGCGCTGGTACATCCTGCTCACCCTCAACAACGCCCGCCCTGTAGATCCGCATGAAGCCGTGGTGCTCTCCACCCTGCAAGGCATCTACCCCGACGCCACCGCTCTGGAAGTGCGCCGTGAACTGGACTACCTGGCCGACCGCAGTCTGGTGACGCTGGTCAAGCAGCCGAGCGGTCCGTGGATCTGCGGCCTGACTCACTATGGCGTCGACATTGCCGAGTACACCGTCGACTGCCGGCCTGGCATCGCCCGGCCTGAAAAGTACTGGAGCGCCTGACGTGCCGCCGCGCAGCAAGGTCGCCACGCTCCCCGGTGAGGTCAAGGCATGGCTCGACCAGGCCCTGGCCGAGAACAACTTCAGTGACTACGAGGCCCTCTCCGCAGAGCTGACCGAACGCGGCTTCGCCATCAGCAAGAGCGCGCTGCACCGTTACGGTCAGGGCTTCGAAGAGCGGCTATCAGCCCTGAAGATGGCCAGCGAGCAGGCCCGCGCCGTTGTCGCCGCCGCACCGGACGAGGAAGGCGCCGTCAACGAAGCGCTTATGCGCCTCGTCCAGGAACACCTGTTCAAGCTGTTAATGACCGAAGGCGACCAGATCGACCTGCCCAAGGTGGCCAAGGCCGTGGCCGAACTGGGCCGCGCCTCGGTGGTCCAGGCCAAGTGGAAGTCTGAAGTGCGTACTAAGGCCGAAGCAGCCGCCAGCCAGGTCGAGAAGATAGCCAAGAAAGGTGGCCTCGACGCGACCACCGTGGCCGAGATCCGCCGGGAAATTCTAGGGGTGGCGGGATGAGCTTAGTAATCGCGTATCGAGTAGCTGCTGCGTCGGACTTGTCTCTTAGCGGCAGGTGTGGCTCGGATGCTGGTCTTGCATGCAGGGCAGGTAAGCACTTGGTCTTTCCCGTGCAAGGTCATATACGAGTCATCCTTTTCCAGGCAGTTGCTGCACAGATAGTGGTCCAGTTCTTCAGTTCGATACTCCGCCTTAAGTCTGTACGCCATAAACCCAGTGGCTTCGAACTGATATCGATCATAGCGAGCACGCTTCAGAGCCCGCTCGCCTTTATCAGCAAGCGCCTGCTCCAGCTCAGCGACTCGACCCAGCAGCAACATTTGTTCTTCACTCGCGCGAAGCATTCGCTCCTGCAGATCCATCAACTGGCTGCGAAGGTCGAATACTGCTGCCCTAATCTTCTCGCCATCGCGCAGCTCAAGAATGGTTTTCCCCATCTCACTAGCCGTCTTCGCGCTGGCCAACGCGCCGCTCAACATATCCAGCATTCTGCTGCCCCTTCGCATGTTATTTGGCACAGCGAGCCTACCACCGGAGTGCTCCTGCCATGAATATGCCAGTAGTCTTGGACAACACCGCCGCCCTTGACATCCCCGCCGTCCTGCTCGACTACCAGAAGGACTGGATCGGCCTGCGCTCTCCGCTCAAGGTCGCCGAGAAATCGCGCCGTATCGGCCTTACCTGGGCTGAGGCAGCCGACAACGTTCTGGTCGCCGCCGCCAGCCGTGAGGCCAAGGGGCAGACCGTCTACTACCTCGGCTACAACCAGGACATGACGGTCGAGTACATCCAGGCGTGTGCCATGTGGGCGCGTGCCTTCAACTATGCAGCCGGGGAGATCGAGGAAGGCATCTGGCCGGACGAAGATCCCGACAAGCACATCAAGACGTACACCATCAGCTTCCCGTCAGGCTTTCGGATCACCGCGCTCACCAGCCGCCCTTCCAACCTGCGCGGTCGTCAGGGTGTGGTGGTAATCGATGAGGCAGCGTTCCACCAGGACCTGGCCGAGCTGCTCAAGGCCGCGCTGGCGCTGCTGATCTGGGGTGGCGAGGTGCATGTCATCAGCACCCATGACGGCACCGACAACCCGTTCAATGAGCTGATCGAGGAGATCCGTGCGGGCAAACGCAAGGGTCTTCTGTTCCGCTGCACCTTTCGTGAAGCGGTCGAGCAAGGGCTGTATCAACGAGTTTGCATGCGCAAAGGCATCACATGGACAGCCGAAGAGGAAGCCGCCTGGGTCCAGGATGTCTACGACTTCTATGGCGATGCCGCCGAAGAGGAACTCGACTGTGTACCCAGCCAGGGAGGCGGTGCCTACCTCAGTCTGGCGCTGCTTGAGCAACGATCCAGCCGCGAAGTGCCCGTGCTGCGCCTGGCCTACCCGCAGGGCTATGAGACGATCGCCGAGCACATGCGCCTGGCCGATTCGCTGTCCTGGTGCGAGCGCGAGTTGCTACCCCTGCTGGAAGCCCTGCCCCGCGAGGCTCGCAGCTTCTATGGCATGGACTTTGGTCGCAGTGGTGACCTCTCCGTCATCCTGCCGCTGCTGCAAAGTCAGGACTTGCGCCGCCGCCCGCCGTTCCAGGTCGAGCTGCGCAACGTGCCGTTCAAGCAACAAGAACAGATCCTGTTCTTCATCGTTGATCGTCTGCCCAACTTTCTCGCCGGGGCCAACGATGCCCGAGGCAACGGCCAGGCAATCGCCGAGGCGGCTGCCGTGCGTTACGGGCATACCCGCATCAGCCAGGTCATGCTCACTGAAGGCTGGTACCGGGACAACATGCCGCCGTTCAAGGCCGGCCTCGAAGACGGCACCCTCGACGATCTGCCCGCCGACAAGGACACCATCGACGATTACCGGGCCATCAAGGTCATCAAGGGCATCCCCCGCATCCCCGATAGCCGCACCACTGAAAAAGGCGGCGGCAAGCGCCACGGCGACGCGGCCATTACCGGTGTGCTCGCCTACTTTGCCAGCCGCCACCCCGCCGCTCCCATCGAATACACCCCCGCACCGCCCCGCGCCGACCGCTGGGCCGAGAGCGACGACGATCAACCGGGCACCTGGCAAGGCGCCTGGTAGCTCCATCAGGAACCAATGCCATGGCAATCGTAGACATTCACGGACGCCCCTTCGAGAAGAGCACCCTGCGCGAGCAACAGACTTCGCGCCTCGGTCAACTGCAGCAGGAATTTGCCGATCACCCCTCCAGCGGCCTGACCCCGCCCAGGCTGGCCAGCATTCTCAGAGCTGCCGAACAGGGCGACATCAAGGCCCAGTGCGAACTCTTCCAGGACATGGAAGAAAAGGACGCGCACCTGCTCGCCGAGATCGGCAAGCGCCGTCGCGCACTCACCACCGTCGACTGGTCCGTGGTGCCGCCACGCAACCCTTCAACCGTGGAACAGGCCGAAGCCGATTGGCTGAACGAAGTGCTGCAAGACCTGCCCGACTTCGAAGATCTGCTGTTCGACATGCTCGACGCCATCGGCAAAGGCTTCGCCGGCATAGAGCTGGAATGGGCAATGTACGGGCGTGAATGGCTGCCCAAGGCGTTCAACTATCGCGAGGCATCCTGGTTCCAGCTTGACGCGACCACCCGCACCGAACTGCGCCTGCGCGACGGCAGTGCCGAAGGGGAGCCGCTGCAGCCGTTTGGCTGGATCATGCACCAGCACAAGGCCAAGTCCGGCTATGTAGCGCGCGGTGGTCTGTATCGGGTACTGGCCTGGCCGTACCTGTTTAAAGCCTTCGCCGCGCGCGACCTAGCCGAGTTTCTTGAGATCTACGGGCTGCCGGTACGCCTGGGCAAATACCCCAACGGTGCCACTGCAGACGAGAAAGCCACCCTGCTGCGCGCCGTGGTCAACATCGGCCACAACGCCGCTGGCATCATCCCTGAAGGGATGGCCATCGACTTCAAGGAAGCGGCCAAAGGCACCCACGAGCCGTTCGATTGGATGGTCCAGTGGGCCGAGAAGAGCATGTCCAAGGCCATCCTCGGCGGCACACTCACCAGCCAGGCCGACGGTGCAAGCAGCACCAATGCTTTGGGTAACGTGCACAACGAAGTGCGCCACGACCTGCTCAAGGCCGATGCCAAACAGGTCGCCACAACACTGCGACAGGATCTGCTTTATCCACTCCTGGTCTTGAACAAGGGCGGCGAGCGCGACCCCCGGCGCCTGCCGCGCTTCCAGTTCGACCTGGTCGAAGCGGAGGATCTGGGCACCTACGCCGAAGCACTGCCCAAGCTGGTGAATGCCGGCCTGCAGATCCCGGTCAACTGGGCACACGACAAGCTGCGCATTCCCCTGCCGGGCAAGGGTGACGCCGTGCTTGGCACTGTTCAGCCCGCGCCGGACGGCAAGGCCGCAACTCGTATTGTCGCGCTAAAGGCACAGGCTCAGACAGACCCACTGGATGACCTGGCCGAACAGCTCGCCAATGACTGGCAGCCGGTGGCCGATCTGGTCAGCCCCGTGCAGCAACTGCTCGCCAGCTGCAAGAGCATCGAAGAGTTTCGTGATCGCCTGCCCGAGGTTATCCCCCAGCTGAACGCCGGCCAGCTCGCTGAGTTGATCGCCCAAGGCATGTTCGCCGGCACCCTGGCGGGTCGGACGGGTGCTGTCTGATGATCGAGTTGCAGGCACTGCCGCCAGAAGAGGCTATCGAGTACTTCCGCCAGAAGGGCTACGCCGTTGGCTTCGACTATCGCGACGTCTGGCAGGCGCAGCATCAAGCCGCGTTCACCGTGGCCAAAGCCATGCAGCTGGATCTGCTCCAGGACATCCGCGCCGAGGTCGACCGGGCGCTGGCCGAGGGCACCACGCTGCAGGAGTTTCAAAAGCGGCTGATGCCGACCCTGCAGGCGAAAGGCTGGTGGGGGCGGCAGGATCGGCTGGACCCACTGACCGGCGAAGTACGCGACGTTCAGCTGGGCAGCCCGAGGCGTCTCAAGACCATCTATGACACCAACCTGCGCACCGCCCACAGCGAAGGCCAATGGCAGCGCATCCAGGACCGCAAAGCGGCGTTTCCCTATCTGCAGTACGACGGCGGCAACTCCGAAAACCCACGCCTGCAGCACAGCGCCTGGGACGGCCTGGTGCTGTCGGTTGACGATCCTTTTTGGCAGAGCCATATGCCGGTCAAGGAATGGGGCTGCAAGTGCCGGGTCATCCCCATGACGGCTGGCCAGCTGCAGCGCCAGGGCATCGAGGTCGGCGAGTCGCCCGAGGTGCCGCATGTGCCCTACGTCAACAACCGCACCGGCGAGGTGCAGCAGATCCCGAAGGGCGTCCATCCGGCTTTCCACTATCCACCGGGTGGGCGGCGCGCGAGCCTCAGTCAACACCTGATCGACAAGCTGACGTCTACCCCGGCAGCAATGGCGCGGGCGAGCATCGCCGACCTGGTGGCCGGTCCGGCGTTTGCCGAGTGGTACCGCAAACCTGCCGGAGGCTTTCCCGTTGGGCTGCTGAGCAAGGAAGCTGCAGAAGGTATTGGTGCAACGAGATCAGTCGTCATCCTCACCGAAACGGTGGTGACCGAGCAGCTCGTCAACCAGCCCACCGTAGTCGTCGACGATTACGCCCTGGTGCAGGCCATGCTCGATGGCACCACGCCCAGCCGGCAGGCGGCATCAGCCAGATTGAACACAGTCATGGCGGCGTTCAGACCGGTACCGGTACATCAGGGGATGCGCAATGACCGACATCGCCCTGAGCTGGAACGGTCGCGAAGCCGACATCGCCATCGAGCATGGCGATCTGGTGCTTGATCGTAGCCTGCAGACGCCCGTCATCATCAGCCTGTTTTCCGACCGCCGCGCCCGTGCCGACGACGTGTTGCCAGGCGATGCCCATGACCGTCGTGGCTGGCCGGGTGATGCCTGGCCCAACGTGGCCGGCGACCAGATCGGCTCCCGACTCTGGCTGCTCAGCCGCGAAAAAGAGATTACCGAAACCCTGCGCCGCGCCCGCGACTACGGCAAGGAAAGCATCAGCTGGACGCTGGACGACGGCATCGCCGCACGCACCGAGGTCACCGCCACAGTGCCCCGGCGCGGCTGGCTGCGCCTGCAGGTCGCCGTTCTGCGCCGCGATGGTCGCACCGAAAACCATCAATACGACACCCTGTGGGAGAACCTGTAATGCCGTTCCCTGTGCCCACGCTTGAGCAAACCCGCCAGCAAATCGGCAGCGACATCGAGGCCCACCTGCCCGGTACCGAAGCGCGCACCCGCCGCAGCACGCTTGGCGTCCTCGCCTTCGCCGAGGCCGGTGCCGTGCAGGGCCTGCACGCCCACATCGAGCACCGCTGGCGCAATATGCTGCCGGACGAACTCGCCGATGCCGAAGGCGTCGAGCGCTGGGCGCGTCGCTACAAACTCTGGTATCGCGATCCGGTCGGCGCTGCCGGCCAGGTGCAAGTCTCTGGAGCAATCGGCGCGACCTTGTTGGCCGGAACTGCGCTGCAGTACAGCCAAGACCTGGTCTACACCGTCCGCGAATCCGTCACCCTCACCAGCACGACCGGCTTGGCCACGGTGGACGCACAGACGCTCGGCAGCGCAGGCAACGTGTCTGCCGGCGCTCGGCTCACGCTGCTCAGCCCGGTCAGCGGTATCCAGACCACCGCAATCGTCGCGGTTGACGGTCTGACCGGCGGTGCCGACCTTGAAGCCTTGGAAGGCCTGCGCGCCCGCGTACATCGACGCATGGCAGAGCCTCCCCAGGGCGGCAGCCTGACCGACTACGAAACCTGGGCGCTTGAATCCCACCCCGCTATCACTCGCGCCTGGGCCACCGAGCATGAACAAAGCAGCGGCAGCGTCATAGTCCGTATCGTCTGCGACAACCAGGACGACCCCATTCCCAGCGCCGAAGTGCTTACGGTATGCGCGGCCTACATTGCCGAGCGCCGTCCCGCCGGGCGCCGGTCAGTCTATGTCCTTCCACCAGTGGCTGAGCCGCTGCAGTACCAGATTCGCGCGGTGCCAAACACCGTGCAAGTCCAAGCTGCCATTGAGGCCGAACTGCGCGACCTGCACCGCCGCGAAGCGATCCCAGGAGGCTCCCTGCTGCTGAGCCATATTCGCGAAGCAGTCAGCGTCGCAAATGGCGAGCGCGACAACAGCGTGCTGTACCCGGCGGGCGATGTACTGCTAACGACGGGGCAGATGTCCACCTTCGGGGGTATCACGTGGGCCTGACAGGCGATGACTACGGTCGGCTGCTGAGCCAGCTACTGCCGCCCGGCGCCGCTTGGTCGCAGGACCCGGACAGCACGCTGCAGGCGTTGCTGCGTGCCCTCGGGCAGCCGCTGGCTCGTGCCCACCAACGCGCGGACGACCTCTACCGCGAAGCGGACCCGGCGGAGGCGTTCGAGACACTGACCCGATGGGAAGCAGCGCTCGGCCTGCCCGACGACTGCAGCGTACAGGGCTCGCTCACCGTCCAGGAGCGCGTCAACGCCGTGGTCACCAAGATCATCGGCCTGGGCGGCCAGAGCCGCGCCTACTTCCTCGCACTGGCCGAAGCCATGGGCTACCCCGCCGCCACCATCACCGAATACCACGCTCGCCGCCATGGCCGCGCCCGCATGGGTGAAGCGTACGGCGGCGAGGATTGGGAAGACGTCTGGCAGCTCAACCTGCCCGAGACCCTGATGATCGAGCGCCGCCATGGTCGCTCGGCCATGGGCGAACCCTATCGGGCATGGGGCAACAGCCAGCTCGAATGCGTCATGCAAAAGCGTAAGCCGGCTGGCTCCATACTCTTTTTCAACTACGGAGAAATCTAATGGATTACCCGAAATCAGAGCCTGGCGTGGCCTTGCTCAACGGCAAGTTCACCGACGGCAATCCGCTGCTGGGCGTGCCTGCGTCGCGAGATCCGGCGGGCTGGGCCAACCAAGTCACCGATGAGCTTCTCAACGTCATCCGCAGCGCGGACCTTGTGCCTGCCGAAACCGAAGAAGACCAGCTGCAGCGCGCTATAAACATCCTCATCAGCCGCAAAGTGCCGGACCAGGTCATCAGCGCCATTAACGCATCGGCCTCCCTGGATTCCGACCAAATGGGCCTCCTGCTGATCGATGCCAGCGGGGCAGAGGTTGCCGCCACGCTCCCGCCCAGTAATGCAGCGTTGGGCGTGCGCGACGTCATCGTCCGACGCACCGACAACAGCGGGAATCGATTAACAGTTCGTGCGTCAGACGACGACAAAATCAAGTTCCACACCCACCTGCGCGCCGCCGGCTATCCGTTCCTGGTGCTTATGGGTGCCGGCGATTGGTGGCACCTACGCAGCGACGGCGCGGGCGGCTGGTGGCCGATTGGCCGGCATGACACGACCCCGCTGGGGCGCCCCGTTTTCGAGACCACAACCGTGTTTGCTCCAGGTGGCTACGGAGCGCTGGGCGGCTCGGAACTA
>NZ_JAMOHY010000016.1 GCF_024448695.1 Stutzerimonas stutzeri
CGAGGGCGCCTTTGTCTTGTCTGCGATTCGGCGATTGCCGGTTTCGTCAGAATTTGTAGCCGAGGCCGACCATGTAGACCATCGGGTCGACGTCTACATCGACTTTGACCTTGGTTGTTCCTGCATGTGTCGTGCCGGTAGTTTCGATATCGATATAGCGAACCTGAGCGTTGACCATCAGCTTGTCAGTCAGCATATAGTCGGCGCCAACCTGGAAGGCCAAGCCCCAAGAGTCTTTCATGTCCAAACCACGGAAGCCGGCGGCTTCTGCTTCACTGGACAGTTCATCATCGAAGAACCAAGTGTAGTTGATGCCGGCGCCAACATAGGGCTTGAAGGCCGACTTGCTGTCCAGTGGGTAGTAGACCACGCTCAGGGTCGGTGGCAGATGCTTGAGCTCGCCGAGGTTGAGTCCGCCCAGGCCTTTGGTGCCCACATCGTGACTGAAAGGAGTGGCCGCCAACAGCTCGATACCGACTTTGTCGGTCAACATGTAAGCGAAATTCAGTCCCAGCTGGGTGTCGCTATCCAGTGTGGCAGCGGTGCCTGCTTGGGCTGCGCCACCAATTTTCACATTACCGCTATCTTCACGCGGATCAACAGTGATCGCACCAGCGCGAACGATAATGTCCCCAGCCTGATGGGCCTGAGCAAAGGGAGTGGCGAGCGCTACGGCCAGCACGGAAGCGGTAAACAGGGTCTTGCGCATAATGGAACTCCATCGAGACATGGTTCTGTTGCGAGTTGGCGCCATGGTAGGGCGCGACGGCGCCTCGTTTTTGATCCAGCTCAATAAAAGGTTCCGCTTTGCCGGGGCTGCGACCTATTGTCCGGGTTGCCTTCGCTTGCTTACCTAGATGATAATGTTTCTCTTTCGAGTTTGACCTTCGTCTGCAAGGACCCCCAATCAATGCAAGCTCTTATACCCTGCCTTCTGGCGGTCGCCTTGTTGCCGTGCTGTGTGCAGCTGCATGCTGCCCCGCTGGATGCGGCGCTGGAGGAGAGTCAGCGTCTGGCCGCCGAAGCCAAGGCCTCGCAAGCGCGAATCGAGCAACTCGACGACGCCACGCGGCAGATGCTCAACGACTATCGCAATGCACTGCAGCAGGCCGAGGCATTGAAGGCCTACAACAGGCAGCTGGTCGAACTCACAGCGGCGCAACGCAAGGAGCTCGAAAGCTTTCAGCGTCAGCTCGACAGCATCGAGCGTACCCAGGAGGCGGTGACGCCGCAGATGGTGCAGATGGTCGAGGTGCTGGGTGAATTCATCACCGCTGACCTGCCGTTCCTGCCGGACGAGCGGGCTGACCGCCTGGTGCAGTTGCAGGATCTGTTATCCCGTGCCGATGTCAGCCTGGCGGAGAAATACCGGCGCATCCTTGAGGCTTACCAGATCGAGAGCGACTACGGTCGCACGCTGGAAGCCTGGCGCGGCGAGCTGCCTGTAGACGGCGGCACACGCAGCGTCGAATTTCTGCGTCTGGGGCGGGTGATGCTCTATTACCAGACCCTCGATGCGCATGAGAGTGGTTGGTGGAACCCGCAAAGCGGCAGCTGGGAGGTGCTTGACGGCGGTGCGCGCCGGCCCATCACCCAGGCCATTGCGATCGCTCGTCAGCAGCAGGCGCCGGATTATCTAGTGCTTCCCGTGAAGACCCTGGCCAGGGAGGCTACGCAATGAGCCGTCTGCTCGTAATGATTTTCGCCGGTCTGTTGCCGACCCTGGCCCAGGCGGCCGAACCACTGACGCCCGATCAACTGCTGCAGCGCATTCGCAGCGAGCGCGCCGCCGAAGTCGAGGCCATGCAGGCGCGTGAGCAGGCCTTCATCCGTGACCGCAGCGAGCAGGCGCAACTGCTCGCTCGTGCGCAGGCTGCGCTGAATGAGCAGAAGGCTGAAGCCGAACGGCTCAAGGCCGAGTTTGATCGTCAGGAAGCCGAGCTGGCCGAACAGGAGCAGTTGCTGGCACAGCGGGTGGGGCATCTGGGTGAGCTGTTTGGTGTGGTACGCCAGAGCGCCGGGGATATTGGCGGGCAGTGGCAGGACAGTCTGCTCAACATGCAGTACCCCGAGCGCATGCAGCGTCTGAAGGCACTGGCGGAAAGCCGGGCCCTGCCTTCGGCGGATGATCTTGATGGCTTCTGGATGACTCTGCTTGAAGACCTGGCAGCCAGTGGCCGGGTCGAGCGTGTCGAACTGCCGGTGGTAGGGGTGGATGGGCAGCGCAGTGTACTGCCGGTTCTGCGGGTGGGGAGCTTCTCCGCGTTCAGCCCCGATGCCTTTCTGCGCTACGACGCCAGTGCCGGTGAACTGCTGGCACTGCCGCGCCAGCCATCCGGCATGGGGCTGGTTGATGACTATCTGAGCAGCAGCGATGCACTGGCCAGTTTGCCTGTGGACCCCAGTCGCGGAACGTTGCTGGCGCAATTGCAGTTGCAGCCCGATTTCTGGGCTCGCCTGCAGCAGGGCGGAGTGGTTGGCTGGGTGATCGTGGCGCTTGGGTTTCTCGGACTGTGCCTGGCGATCTGGCGCATGGTCTGGCTGGCCGGGGTGTCGCGGGCCGTTGGCCGTCAGATGCGCGACCTGAGCGATCCGCACGCCGACAACCCGCTGGGGCGGATTATCGGTGTGCTTGGGCCGAAACCGCAGCTGTCTGATCTGGAAACCCTTGAGCTTAAGCTCGACGAGGCGATCCTGCAGGAAACGCCCCCGCTGGAGCGTGGCTTGCCGCTGCTTAAACTGCTCAGCGCGGTGGCACCGCTGCTCGGCCTGCTGGGTACGGTGACTGGCATGATCGTCACCTTTCAGGCCATCACCCAGGGTGGTGGTGGAGATTCGCGGTTGATGGCCGATGGGATTTCCCAGGCGCTGGTGACGACCGTGCTGGGGCTGGTGGTGGCGATCCCATTACTGTTCCTGCACAGCCTGCTGGCCAGTCGCAGCAAGGCGCTGGTGCAACTGCTGGAGCAGCAGAGTGCCGGGCTGATTGCCCTGCATCTGTCCGGAGCGCCGCGTCGTGATTGATACCCACGCACTCTGGTTGCGTCTGGTCGACAGTGCTTTTGCACTGCTCGACTTCATGACCTCAGGGGGCGTGGTGATGTGGGCGCTGGCGGGGCTCTGCGTGCTCTACTGGACGCTGGTGTTCGAGCGCATCTGGTTTATCCGCCGCGTATTCCCGCGCTGGGTAGAATCGCGCCGGCAGGCCTGGAGCCAGCTGAGTGACGAGCCCGGCAACTGGCAGCGCGCCGTGCGAGGCTCCTGGCTGGCGCAGGCGCAGCAGCAGCTGTCCGGCCCCTTGCGGCTGGGCAAGACCATGGTGGCGCTGTATCCGCTGCTGGGCCTGCTGGGCACTGTCAGCGGCATGATCGCGGTATTCGATGTGCTGGCCCTCAGTGGCACCGGCAACCCGCGCGGCATGGCCGCCGGCGTCTGGCAGGCGACTCTGCCGACCATGGCCGGCATGGTGCTGGCCATCACAGGACTGTTCAGTCAGGCGCGCCTTGAGCGCATTGCCCGCCTGGCGCTCGACCGGCTGGCCGACCAGCTGCGTCACGATTGAGGAATACCGGATGCGTATGCGCCGCCATCATTACCAGCAGGAAGAAGATACCGGCATCGATCTGACGCCGATGCTCGATGTGGTCTTCATCATGTTGATCTTCTTCATCGTCACCAGCTCCTTCATCAGCGAGTCGGGTGTCGAGGTGCAGCGTCCCCAGGCCGATACGGCCAGCACCCAGGACAAGGGCAACATCTTTATTGCGGTCACCGCCGATGGCCAGGTCTGGATCGATAAGCAGGCAATCGATGTGCGCAGCGTGCGCGCCCATGTCGAGCGCATGCGGGTCGATCAACCGGATGGTGCGGTGGTGGTGCAGGCTGATAAGGATGCGCGTACCGGGCTGGTGGTACAGGTCATGGACCAGGCGCGTCAGGCCGGTGTGCGTGATGTGGCGCTGGCGGCCAGTACGGGAGAGGGCTGATGCGTCCGGCGCTGGCTCGCCTGGGGCTGTCCTTTGTCATCGCTTGTATCGTGGCGCTGCTGCTGTTCGCGCTGATGTTGAGCATGGTCAGCCCGCCCCGCAGCCAGGTCGAAGACGAGCGGGTACCCATCGCCAATTTCGTCCGCATGGATGGGCGTGACGAGCAGAGCGCAACCCGTTCCCGACAGCAGGCGCCGCAGCCCCCGCAGCCGAAAACGCCGCAGCAGCCGACGCCGACCCAGAGCATGGCAACGCCGGATGCCAATCTGCCCAGACTGGATCTGGATTTGCCGAGTATCGATACCGGCCTCTCCATTGCAGCAGCGCCTTCGCCGAGCCTCGCCGGCCTCACGGCGGGCGCCGCACCGCCCGCCGCCGCTGCGCCGCCGGCAAGCGCAGGACCAGCCGCCAGTCAGCCGGGCGGGCCTGAGCATGAAGTGATGCCGCTCAACGATGTGCGCCCGGAATATCCCTACCGTGCGCGTCAGCAGGGCATCGAGGGGCATATCAAGCTCGCCTTCACCATCAATCCGGCAGGGCGGGTGGAGAACATCCGCGTACTTGAAGCCTCCCCACGCAACATATTCGACCGTGAAGCGCGCCGTGCCGCTGCGCGCTGGCGTTTTGCACCGCGTACCGAAAATGGCGTCGCAGTCTCCCGCGAAGCGGTCAAGACCCTGCACTTCCGCCTGCAAGGAGAACGCTGACATGCCACGTTTCCTGCTGTTGATTTCACTGTTGTTCATGGCCAACACGCAGGCCGCACAAAGTATCGATCCGGCCGTGTTCAGAGCGTTGGAGCGTGCTCAGACTGCCCAGGAAAAGGGCGACTACAGCACGGCACGCAAAGCCCTGGATCAGGCCGAGGCAAAGCCTGACAGTCTTGAACAGGCGCTGTTATGGCGTAGCCAGGCTTACCTCGCCTGGGCAGAAGGTAACGACAGGCAGGCGCTGGAATTGCTGGAGAAGGCTGTCGCCAGCGGCAAGCTGGACGAGGGCTTGGTGGCAGGTGAGCGCCTGAACCTGGCCCGGCTGAACCTGTTGCAGGGTCGCTATGCCAAGGTCGTCAGCCTGCTGGGTTCGTCGTCTGCCCAGGCCAGTGAAGAAGTCCTGCAGATGTTGGTGCAGGCTTACCAGGGGCTGGGGCAGCACGCCAAGGCGCTGCCGCTCGCCGAGCGGTACGTGCAGGCCAATCCGACTGCCGCCGATACCTGGCTGCAGTTTCTGGTGGCGGTCAATGCCGAACTGAAGCGCTATGAAGCAGCGGAGCGCTGGCAGCGGCGCCTGCTGGTGCGTCATCCCAACGAGGCCAGGGGCTGGCGTCAGCTTGCCGGGCTGCAGCAACTGGCAGGCGCGGAAGACAAGGCCCTGGCTACCCTGCGCACTGCGCATGCCAAGGGTTTGCGCTTCAGCGAATCGGAGCTGGACAATCTGGTGCTGCTGGCCAGTGCGGCGGACCAGCCCTGGCAGGGTGCGAAACTGCTCCAGGGCATGCTGGACGCGGGCCTGCTGGCGAACAACGCGACACGCCGTGAGCGGCTCGGCATGCTCTGGTGGCAGGCCCGCGAGCGAGCGCCTGCGGCGCGTATCTACCGTGAGCTGGCCGAGCAGTCTGGCGGCGCCAAGTTCTGGTTGAATGTTGCGCAATTGGAGCTTGAACAGGCCCACTGGCAGGCCGGACTGGATGCCTTGCAGCAGGCTGAACGTGCGGGCGCCGAACGAGGCAAGGTGCGCGCCTGGCGCGAGTGGGCCGAGGGCGAGTTGAGCTTCCAGCGCGAGCGGCAGATCGCCAGCGCCAACTGAGCGGGCCTTCTCGGGGCTACACGTATCCGCTTTCGTGGTAACGGGCCATGCCCGTGAAGGAAACCGTGCGGGAGTGCCGTCCATGTTCGTGGGTATGGTCCACCTCTACGTATAGGGCCGACTCCGCTTATTCCAGCTCGTAGACCCTGATTTTCTGGGCATCCATGCGGTAGCCGGCTTCGGCCAGTTCGCTGCTGGCGTGCTCGACCCTGAGCGGCCCCTCGATCCAGAACGGCTGATAGAGCGCATCCATTTTCACCCCCAGTTCGCTGGTGGCATGCACGATCTGGTTCGACGGTGGTGGTGGCACATGAATGCACGCGCCGAAGTAGGGCACCAGCAAGAACTCCGTTACCCGTCCTTCTTCGCTGATTTCCAGTGGCACGATATAACCCGGCAGCCTGGCGCGGATGCCGTCCAGCGCTTCGACCACCGGTTCCGCCGGGGATTGCTGGGGCGCGACCGGCCCGCTCTCGGCAGCCAGCACATCAGCCAGTTGCGAGAGGTCATGCAGCGCAACGGGTGGCGGTGGCGGCGGGGCGCCTTGCGGGATCAGGTCCGACCACTGCAGTTCGCGAACCTCGGCTGAGGCAAGCGGCGCGACAAGGGCCAAGAGTGCGGCAAGCAACAGGTGCGGCATGGCTTTTCTCATGAGCGGATCGACAGGCCGTCGGCCAGGGACTGACGGTATGCGCGCCAGGCCGGTACCGCACCCATCAGCAGGCCGGCCAGCAGGATGCCGCCCAGCAACGACCATTCATAGGTGCTGGGCCAGGCCAGCGGCAGGTAGAGTCCGTAATGGCTTTGCATGGGCGACTGGGCGACCGCAATGGCCAGATAAAGAAGCAACAGGCCGAACAGCACGCCAGCCAGCGCCAGGCAGAAGGCCTCGGCTACCAGCAGCCCGGCAATATGCCAGGGGCGGGCGCCAACCGAGCGCAAAATGGCCATTTCCCGGCGTCGTTCGGCGAGGCTGGTGAGGATCGCGGTGAGCATGCCGATCAGCCCGGTGAAGACGACGAACAGCGAGACCACGAAAAGCGCCTTTTCGGCCGTCCCCATCAGGCTCCAGAGCTCCTGCAGGGCCACCCCGGGCAGCACCGCCAGCAGTGGCTCGCCAGCATGCTGATTGATCTCGCGTTGCAGTGTGAAGGTGGCGATGCGGCTGTCCAGGCCGAGCAGAAAGGCCGTGATCTGTTTCGGCTGCAAGTCCAGCTGACGTGCCTGCTCGGCATCGATACGCGCTGCGCCGCGTGCCGGCATGCCTTGTTGCCAGTCGATATGCAGCGCTTCCATGCCGGCCAGGCTGATATGCAATGTGCGGTCGACCGGAGTGCCGGTGCGTTGCAGGATGCCCGTGACGCGAAAAGGTTTGTCGTCATGCCGTACCAGACTGACCGTGGCGACCCCGTGGGCCAGTACCAGCTGATCATCCAGTGTGTAATTCAGTGCCTTGGCTACTTCGGTGCCCAGCACCACCTCGAAAATATCTTCGCCAAAAGGTCGCCCTTCGGCCAGTCGCAAGGCCTGTTTGCGGCCGTAGCGATAGTGCTCGAAATAGGCCTGGCTGGTGCCCATCACCCGGTAGCCTCGATGGGAGTCGCCCAGGGAAATGGGAATTGCCCAGCTTGTGCGCGGGTGATTGGCAAAATGTTCGAAGCTTTCCCAGCGGATGTTGTTGGTGGCGTTGCCGATGCGGAACACCGAATAAAGCAGCAGGTTCACCGAGCCGGAGCGAGCGCCGACGATCAGATCGGTGCCGCTGATAGTGCTGGCAAAGCTGGCGCGGGTTTCGCTGCGCACCCGCTCGACGGCCAGTAACAGGCACACCGACAGTGCGATGGCGAACACCGTGAGTACGGCAGTGAAACGGCGGTTGTTCAGGCTCGCCAGTGCCAGGCGCAACAGGAACATCGTCATGCCTCCGCAGGGTGCGCGGCGCGGTTGAGCTCGGCCAGCGACAGGTTGCGGTCGAACAGGGGGGCCAGGCTCTGGTCATGGCTGACGAACAGCAGGCTCGATCCGGCCGCGCGGCATTCGGCGAACAGCAGCTGCAGGAAGGCTTCGCGGCTGTCGGCGTCCAGTGCCGAGGTGGGTTCGTCGGCGATCACCAGTTCCGGCTGACCAATCAGCGCGCGGGCCGCAGCAACACGCTGTTGCTGGCCGATGGACAGGGTGTCGGCGCGCCGCTCATGCAGGCTGGCGGCAAGCCCGAGATGCTCCAGTAACTGGGTGGCGGCATGCGAGACGCTGCCGTGCCGCTGGCATGCCCGTTTGCTGCGCAAGCGAGAGAAACGGCAGGGCAGGCTGACGTTCTCGCGTACCGAGAGAAAGGGCAGCAGATTGAACTGCTGGAAGATATAGCCGCTGTGATCGACCCGGAAGCGGTCCCGCGCGCCGGCCGAGAGTGTTCCCAGCTCCTGGCCCAGCAGCCGAACGCTGCCGCGCTGGGCTTTATGCACGCCGCCAATCAGCCCCAGCAGGGTGGTTTTGCCGCTACCGGAAGGGCCTTTGAGGAACAGGCTCTGGTTGCGTTCCAGCGCGAAGGCGGGGATGTCCAGCAGCTCTGCCTGGTCAGGCCAGGCGAAGCCGATTTCATCAAGTTCGAGCAGTGTGGTCATCGGGAAAAGGTCATCACGAGCGAGCCTGGAGTGTACTGGCTTGGCTTTGCAGCAAACAGACGGCTTCGTTTCAGAAGGTGAATGCCGTCTGTCCCGGTCGCAGGTTGGCGCCGTTCTGACCGTTCGGACCGATGAAGCGCAGCTGGATTTTCTCGGTTCCCGGAAAAGCCCGGAACAGGCCGACAAGGTCCAGTCGGCTCAAGGCGTCGGGTGTGTCGCAGGTGTAGTGATAGTGGGCCTGGATATCGCTGTGATGTTCGTCGTGCGCGTGCTGGTTGAACAGCGGGCTTTCGAGATGGCTACTGCCGAGTCTGCAGTCAGCCGCCGCTGTCAGCCCGAACAGCGTGTCGGCCTGCTCCAGTTGCTGTCGTGCGGCGGCGATTCGGCGATGGTCGTCTTCACTGGTGGGAGGGTGCTCGAAACCCAGCAGATTCATTGCCGGGCTGTGGAGTTCGATCTCCAGTGTTGTGCCATCCAGCACCACGTTCAGCTCGGCGACGCCGTGCTCATGGGCGCCGAGGCTTGTGTGCGAGTGACTGTGGGCGTGGTCGTCGGCAGCGACGAAACTGGGCAGCAGGGCAAGGGACAAGGCAGGCAGAAGACGACTCATGGCAGCTCTCCGGAAAGAAGAGTTACGTTATAACAAGTGTTTTGCCTGCTGGCCAACCCGTTTAGTCAGACCGTTAAGCTGAGCGGGCCTGGTTCGGTCCCGCTCGGAACATATGGCTCAGTTGCCGGGGTAGGTGCTGAGTACCGATTCCTTGCCCTGCCTGCTCAAGCCAATCACCTTGTAGGCATCCTTGCGATCACCCATTTCCATACCGGGCGAACCCATCGGCATGCCGGGAACCGCCGCACCGATCAGATCGGGCTGCTCGCGCAGCTTGAAAATGTCCGCAGCCGGAACGTGGCCTTCGACAAATTTGCCATCGATGACACCGGTGTGGCAGGACCCAAGTCGATGCGGCACGCCAAGCCTGGCCTTGACCGATGCCATGTTGGTTTCGACGTGGTCGGTGACGGCGAACCCGTTGTCTTCGAGATGCTTGATCCAGTCCTTGCAGCAGCCGCAGTTGGCATCGCGGTGCACATCGATGGCAATGGGTTCGGCTGCCTGGGCAAAGCCGGCGAGCAGGGTGGTGACAAGCAGTAAGCGACGCATGGGAATACCTCCTACAGAGTGGGCACACGATACCCCCAAGTCGGGCGCGACCCAAGTGCCAGTCTGTGAGCGAATGTCGCAGCTGACAGCCGGCGAGGGCCGAGTCCGGACGAACCAAAACAGGTCCTTATCGGTCGGATGAACCATGTGCTGCGAACCGCTATCCAGGGAGTTTTCGATGCGCTTTGCCCGTTTTGTGCTAATCGCCCAGGCTATGGCCATGTTCGGGTTCAGCCTCGCCTATTGGTTGTGGCCATACGAAATGGCCAATCTCAACGGCATGTTGCTGATGGAAAGTGCATCGATCAGTCATATGCGCGTCTATTACGGCGGTTTGCAGCTGGGTTTGGGCCTGTTTCTGCTGTGGGCGATGGGGGGGGCGGAGCGTGCCAGAACGGCGTTGGTCATGCTGGTGATTATCATGCTGGCGCTGACTGCGGGGCGGCTCGGCTCCTTGTGGCTGGATGGAGGTTCGCTGCTGGGTTTCGACCTGGCTTCGCTGATCTATCGGGTGCTGGCAGCGCTATTGGCTGCAGGGGCGTTACTGGGTATGGCTGAACGGACGGCTGTCGAAACCCAGGCAGAAGCGCACGTGACCAAGCGGCGTATCGACGACGGCCCCCCGAAGCCGTTTCGCCTGGGCGACGAACCTGATGCGCTGAAAGCAGCGACAGTGCAGCAGACGCCGGGTCCCTTCCGTCGCGGAGACCCGTCCATGACGGCGACAACAGACGCCGTACGATCTGCGCCGCCGTAGTCAATGTGGGTTGCGTCAGCGCATAACGGCCTGTGCAAGACATCCCCAGCTCTGGCTGGGTGGTGCCGAATTTCTACAACAGGGTTTCGCTGCGGCGAGTGAAGCGCTTCAGGCCTGACGCTGGCGCGGCAGCATCCGTTGCAGGGTACCGTCGCGGCGCACGTACTGATGGAACAGCGCCGCTGCCGCATGCAGACCGATCAGCCAGTAACCGGCGACTGCCAGCGTTTCATGCAGCTCCTTGAACTCGCCGGCCAGCGCCTTGTTGGCGCCGATCAGCGCCGGCAGCTCAAGGCCGAAGAAGGGAATCGGCTTGTCCGCCGCGCTCAGGGTCAGCCAGCCGAGCAGCGGCAGGCCAATCATCAGGCCGTACAGCGCCAGGTGCATCAGCTTGGCCAGCGCGCGTTCCCAGCTGGCCCCGGCGGCCGCCTTCGGCGCCGGATGCAGCCAGCGTGCAATCAGGCGCAGCCAGACCAGTGCGAAGATCGTCAGACCCAGCATGAAATGCCAGTGCTTGAGCAGTTCGCGTGGTTCGCTGCCCTTGGCGAAATTGCCTTTGAGTTCGATGGTCGCGTACACCGCCGCGATCAACAGCAGCATCAGCCAGTGCAGGGTGATGCTCAGGCGACCGTAGCGTGCCAGTGGGTTCGATGCAGACATTTCACGTACTCCATGTAGGGGAATGTCTGCACTCTAGGGCGCCTGGCTTAAGCGAACCTTAAGCGGACGAGTGTTGCGCGTGTGGCTGGGTGTCGCGGCAGGTGCACGGCGACCTGGAACCCGCAGAGCGGTGAGTCCGCCAGCTCGATGGCGCTCCGTGCAGCTCGGCGATGCGCGTGAACGATAGCCAGGATCAGCCGCAGCTGCTGCGCCAGCTGCACGCCTACCTGCAGACCGCCACCGCCAGCCTGCTGGCCAATACCAGCGGAGATCGCAGCGGCGAGGGCGAGTCGGACGCGGTGGCCGCCGACGTGCCGCTCGCGGTGAAAGCGGCTACGCCGGCGCGGCCGGACAAGGGCTGAGCGGGGCGGCCGATCAGTGTTCCAGCGGCTTGAAGCTGTCGTCGGCGAAGTAGGTGGCGTAGTCGCCCAGCGCGCCGACCACGGTCACTGCGCCGTCGCGCTGGTCAGCCGGGGCGCCGCTCATGGCGTCGGCGCCGGCGAGCAGCTGAGCGATGATCAGGTGCAACTGTGCGTCGGCCTCGGCGCTCAGCTTGCAGTTCTCCACCATGTAGGCGACCTGGCCGCGCACCGTCTCGGCCAGTTCGCCGTAGCGGGCGGCGGGCAGCCGATCCTCGTGGATCGCCGGTAGCGCCTGGCGCATGTCGTCGTTGATGGTGCCGATCGCCTGGCGCAGCGGCGCATCGGTGGCCCAGCGCTTGCCGGCATCGAGTTGCAGCGCCGTCGCGCCGTGGCCGTGGCCGTGGTCATGGCTGGTGGCGGCGAGGCTGGTGCTGGCGTGGCCGAGGGTGCCGGCGAGGATGATGGCGAGGGCGAGAGCGTGGGGTTTGCGGATCATCGATAGAACTCCGTTGAGCGAGCCGGCGAAGTGCGGTTCCTGATGTTCTAACGCAGGCGCGACGGATTTGTTCCATCGCGTCGTGCAATCCGTCATTTGCGGTGCAGTTGCTCGATGCTGTCGGCGCCGAGCGACTGCTGCGTGAGCACCTGGGCGAGCCGCGCGCGCTGCTGCGGTTCGAGGACTTCGCGCTCCTGAAGCAGCTGGTCGATGAGCAGGCGCTGCTGTTCGTTCTGCAGTTCGGCGATCTTCGCCTGCTCGGCGTCGATCACCGTGCGGTCCACCTGTTCGGCGAAGATCGCCTCGATCAGCCGGTTGCGGTGTTCGCCGAGGCTGGCGTTGGAGGCGCGCAGGTAGGCCAGGAACGGCGCCTCGGCATCGTGCCAGCGCTGCAGCTGGCTGGCGCTCAGTTGCAGCTCGCGCGACAGCTCGGTCGGTGCGCCGGAGGGCATCGGCAGGCCGTCGTGACTGAGTTTCTGCCAGGCGAGGCCGGCGAGCACGCCGACGTTGACCAGCACGGACAGGACCAGGGCGTTGCGCAGGGTGGTGTTGCTCATTTCAGGTTTACCTTTAGGTAGCAGAGTTCGGGGCGCGCGCAGAGCGCGCCGGGTGGGGCGCTGCCGAGGACGGCGAGCAGGTCGTGGCTGGGTGAGCTGCCCGGCGGCTGGCCGGGCAGGGCATAGCCGAGCAGCAGGCCGAGCAGGACTGACGCCGCGGCGCCGATACCCTGCGCCCAGTGCCGGGCCCACCAGCAGCTGCGCGCGGGCGGCGGCGCGAAGGGCCGCTGCAGGCGCGCCTGCAACCCGGCCGGCAATTCCGGGCAGACCAGCGCACGCAAGCCCTGGCCGAGCCCGTCGAGTTCGGCCAGGGTGGCGCGACACTGCGGACAAACCGCCAGGTGGGCGTCGGCGTGGCGCTGTTTGGCGGCGTCGAGTTCGTTGTCGAGATAGGCGGACAGGCTCGCCATGTCCAGATGCTCAGTCATCGAGGGTGCCTCCGTTGGCCTGGCGATAGCCGTGCAGCAGCGCCTCGCGGGCGCGTGCCAGGCGCGACTTGACGGTGCCGGCATTGAGCTGCAGCGTGGCGGCCAGTTCGTTGTAGGCCAGCCCTTCTACCTCACGCAGCAGCAGGATCTCGCGCTGTTCGTGGGGCAGACGGGCCAGCAGCCGTTCCAGCAACGCCAAGTCGCGCCCGGTCTGCAGCCGGCTCAGCGGCGACGGCGCCGGATCGACCGGCTCGGCCAGTTTCTCCGGCGCCACGTCGACGTAGCGCTGCCGCTGGCGCAGCGTATCCAGCGCGGCATTGCGCGCGATCTGCAGCAACCAGGTCTGCAAGCGTGCCTCCGGACGCCATCTGGGCAGCGCCTGGAAGGCGCGGATGAACGTTTCCTGAGTCAGGTCCGCGGCCTCGTCGGCGCTGCCGAGCAGGCGACGGAGGAAGTGGAAGACCCGCGCCTGATGGACGCGCACCAGCGTGCCGAACGCCTGGCGATCACCACGCGCGGCCTGCTGGATGAGGTCCTGTTCGCTGTCGTTCATTAAGCGCTCGTCTGGGCTGACCGCAGAGGGCACCGCTAAAACCTGCCGGCGTTGTCAGCGCCTCGGCTTTTACCGGTGCCCATGTGCTGCCGATCGGGTTGCCGCAGGGATATAACGCAACGGTTGGCGAAATGTTCCGGCTATTTTTGCCTCAGCGCGGAATCTTCACCCGGTCCTCGTCGAAGTCGCCTTTTTCCGCGTCGCGATGGCAGGCCACACAGTTGAAGCGGCCGCCGACCGACTCGCGGGCGAACTTGGCTTCGCTGACCTCGTCGTGCTTGTGCTCGAACCAGCGGGTCTGGCTGATGCGTGGCGGCTCGCCGGCGGTCGGTGACGGCTCCACCGGCAGGCGGTTGGCGGCCGAGGCGCGAACCAGGAAGTCGAGGATTTCCTTTTCCTGCACCGGGTCCAGCGACGCGTTGCTGCCGTAGTGATCGCCCAGGGTGCGCATCTGCTCGCGCCAGGCATCCGCAGGCAGCAGGCCGGGAGAATAGAGCATGTGGCAGGCCGCGCATTCTTCCTTCCACACCAGCGGTGCGTCGCTCGGTACCGACAGGCGCTTGGGCCGCTTGTAGCCCTTGCGCTCGTGATGGTTGTCGTCATCGGCGAAGCTGAGGCCGGCCAATACCAGGGTCAGGCCCAGCCCGGCGACGGCAGCGAGGGGTGCAATCTTCATGGCGGGCTCCTTACTTGATGCTGTCGATCCAGCTGATGAAGTCACCCTTTTCCTGCGCGGTGCATTCACGGGCGTAGACGTCGTCGCAGTTGCGGCGGAACCATTTCTCGACCTTCTTCAGGTCGGTGAAGCGCTCGGGGTTGGCTGCCGGCGCCAGCGGATCGACCTTGCGGTGCGCCGGCGTCTTGCCGGGCTGACGCGGGTCGGCGGTGTGGCAGGTGGTGCAGCTCATGGTCTTGCCGTTGCGCTGCTCCTCGGCGAAGTACAGTGCCTTGCCGCGCTCGGCGGAGAAGCTGGTGAAGTTCGGATTCTCCTGACGCGCCTGTGCGGCGTAGCCGGCCAGCAGTGGGTGTTCGGTTTTGGCCAGGGCCGGCAGGCTCAGGCAGCAGGACAGGAGGATGATCCAGCGGGCTTTCATGGTGCGCTCTCCGGTTGGGAATGAGCGCAGCCTAGGCGCGCTACCTTACGCCAAGCTGAAGCGCAGCGGTCGGTGCCGTTCAGTTTCGTTTCAGCTCGCAGGAATACAAAGGCGGCATCCATTCAAAGAGGATCGCCGTCGTGGCTGCTTTCAATCGTTTCCGTCTGTTCCACTGGCTGCTGGCCGGTTTCTTTCTTGGCACCTACCTCAGCGGTGACGACGCCGAGACGCTGCATATCTGGCTGGGCTATGGCCTGGTGGCGCTGTTGATGTGGCGCCTGCTGATCGTGCCGCTGCGCCTGCGCGGCTTCCCGCAGTTGCTGCCGCCGAAGGGCCAGCGGAGCAAGCCGGGCCTGTCGAGCGTCGGCAAGTGGCTGACGGTCGGCGCGCTGGGCAGTTTCGCCATTGCCAGCGTGGTCGGCCTGGGTATGGTCGACAACGGTGATGTGCTGGCCGCCCTGCCGGGCGTGGGGCCGGATGTCTTCGGCGCCGCCAGCGACATCGAATTCGTCGGCTGGATGGGCGACGCCGAAGAGGTGCACGAGTTCTTCGCCAACCTGGGGCTGTGGCTGATCGGCCTGCATGTCGGCTATGTGCTGCTGTTCCGCCGCAAGGCGGTATGGCCGATGCTGCGTGGCGTACCGAAGTCGGGACCGGCTTCGACTGCACCTTCGACCTCGGCGCCGGTAGCGACTTCACTCGCGTCGTCGCCGTCGCCGTCGCCGGTCGAGGGGGAATTCACCCGCCTGCGCATCGCCTCACGCCAGGCTGAAACCGCCGACAGCTGTTCGTTCACCCTGCAGGTGCCGGCCGCCCAGCGCGCACGCTTTACCACGCAGCCGGGGCAGTTCCTCACGCTCAAGGTGCCCGGTGCCGAGCCGGCGCTGCTGCGCTGCTACTCGCTGTCGCAGCGGCCGCAGGCGGATGGCGCGCTGCGCATCACTATCAAGCGGGTGCCCGGCGGGCGCGCGTCGAACTGGCTGCTGGACAATCTGCAGGCGGGCGACTGCATCGAGGCGCTGCCGCCGTCCGGGGTGTTCGTGCCGCGCAGCCTGGAGGGCGATCTGCTGCTGCTCGGTGCCGGCAGCGGCATCACGCCGTTGATGGCGATCCTGCAGGCGGCGCTGGTCGAGGGCAGCGGGCGGGTGTTCCTGTTCTACGCCAGCCGCGATGCCGCCTCGCTGATCTTTGCCGAGGAGCTGGCCGAGTGGTCTGCGCGTTACCCCGAGCGTCTGCAACTGCGCATCTGGCTCGATGCCGAGCAGGGTGTGCCGAATGCTGCGGCCATCGCCGCGAAGCTGGCCGGTTGGCCGCTTGCCGAGGCCTTTGTCTGCGGCCCGCAGCCGTTCATGGATGGCGCCAGCGTGGCGCTGGGCGAGCTGGGGTTGGTGGCGGCGCGCATCCATCTGGAGCGTTTTGGGGCGGCGGCGCCGCGTGGCGAGGCGGGCCGTGAGACGGGCGGTCGCCACAGTCGCCTGCGGGTCGCGCTCGACGGTCGCCGTCACGAACTGGACGTACCGCGTGGCGAGGTGCTGCTGGAGGCGATGGAACAGGCCGGCCTGCAACCGCCGAGCGCCTGCCGCTCGGGTGTCTGCGCCGCCTGCAAATGCCGGGTGGTGGAGGGCAGCGTGAGCATGCGCAGCAACCAGGTGCTGAGCGAAAGCGAGGTGCGCCAGGGCTGGGCGCTGGCCTGCCAGGCCGAACCGCGCAGCGCCGAGCTGCAGGTTGAATATTGATATGCGTACGGAGCTAAACGCTTCGCTCCGAGGGCGGGGCTCCCACGAAGAAGCCAAGCCCCACCGCACATCTCGTGGGCGCCGCGCCCTCGCGGCGAATGCAGGCCGAAGGACTGCTAAAACGAAAAGTCTGGCTATGTCCCGCTGGCTATCGCATACAGAGCCCGATCACTGCCTCAGCGGCGCACCAGCAACACCCCGGACTCCATGTGATGGGTGTAGGGGAACTGGTCGAACAGTGCGCAGCGCTCGATGCGATGGGTGTCGTGCAGCTGGGCGATGTTCTGCGCCAGGGTTTCCGGGTTGCACGAAATATAGAGGATGCGCTCGAAGCGGCGGGTCAGCTCGCAGGTATCGGGGTCCATGCCGGCGCGCGGCGGGTCGACGAAGACGCTGCCGAAGTCATAACTCTTCAAGTCGATGCCGGCCAGGCGGCGGAACGGGCGAACCTCGTTGAGTGCCTGGGTCAGCTCCTCGGCGGACAGACGCACCAAGGTGACGTTGTCGATGCCGTTGTCGGCCAGGTTGACCAGCGCGGCATTGACCGAGCTCTTGCTGATCTCGGTGGCCAGTACGCGGCGCACGCGGGTGGACAGCGGCAGTGTGAAGTTGCCGTTGCCGCAGTAGAGCTCCAGCAGGTCGTCGTCGCGCTCGCCGAGCGCCTCGAAGGCCCAGTTCAGCATCTTCTGGCAGACCTCGCCGTTGGGCTGGGTGAAGGCGCCCTCGGGTTGGCGATAGCGGAAAGTCCGCCCGGCCACCACGAGTTCTTCCTCGACATAGTCGCGCCCGATGACGATGCGCTTGCCGCGCGAACGACCGACGATGCTCACACCCAGATTCGCCGCCAACTGTTCGGCTGCAGCTTGCCAGGCTTCGTTCAGCGGTCGGTGATAGGCCAGAGTGATCAGCGCGTCGCCCGCCAGGGTGGTCAGAAATTCCACCTGGAACAGCTTGAACCCCAAGGCATCGCTGGCCTGCCAGCCGGCTTTCAGTTGCGGCATCAGTTCGTTGATGCGACGGCTGGCGATGGGGAAGTCATCGATCAGGATCGGCGTGTGGTTGTCGCCCGGCTCGAACATCGCATAGTGACGCTGGCCCTGGTCGTACCACAGACGGAATTCGGTGCGCAGGCGATAGTGCGCGCCCGGTGAGTCGAATACCTCGGGCTCGGGTGCCGCGAAAGGTGCCAGCAGGTCGCGCAGCCGCGCGGTCTTCTCGGCAAGCTGGGTGTCGTAAGTGGCGGGGTCGAATTGCGGAGCGCTCATGAAGACTCTTGGAATGGTAGATAAATCGTAGGGTGGATCGGGGCGCGCAGCTGACGCTTCATCCATCCACCGTCTCCGTATCAAAGGTGGATGAAAAAAAGCGTCATCCACCTTACGGAACGTCAGCCGGCGAACCAGCCCAGCTTGACCACGAACAGCGCCGAGAGCGCCCACATTGCCGGGCTCAGTTCGCGCCAGCGTCCGGCCAGCAGCTTGACGGCAGTCCAGGCGATGAAGCCGAAGGCGATACCGTTGGCGATGGAGAAGGTCAGCGGCATGGCCAGGGCAGTGACCACCACAGGTGCGGCGACCGTCATGTCGTCCCAGTCGATGCCGGCCAGGCTGCTCATCATCAGCACGGCGACAAACAGCAGGGCCGGTGCGGTGGCGTAGGCCGGCACGGCACCGGCCAGCGGGGCAAAGAACAGGCTGAGCAGGAACAGCAGCGCCACGACACAGGCGGTCAGGCCGGTGCGACCGCCCGCAGCCGTGCCGGCTGCGGACTCGATATAGCTGGTGGTGGTGGATGTGCCCAGTGCGGCGCCGGCCATGGTGGCGGTGCTGTCGGCCAGCAATGCACGGCCCAGGCGCGGCAGCTTGCCGTCCTTGTCGAGCAGCTCGGCTTTCTGCGCGACGCCGATCAGCGTCCCTGAGGTGTCGAACAGGTCGACGAAGAGGAAGGCGAAGATCACGCTGATCAGGCCGATGTCCAGCGCGCCGATAATATCCAGCTGCATGAAGGTCGGTGCCAGTGACGGCGGCATCGACACCACGCCATTGAGCTGCGACAGGCCCAGCAGGATCGATAGCCCGGTGACCACCAGAATGCCGATCATCACTGCGCCGGTAACCTTGCGATAGGCCAGCGCGGCGATCAGGAAGAAGCCCAGGCAGGCCAGCAGCGGGCCGCCGGCGCTGAGGTCGCCGAGACCCACCAGCGTCGCCGGATGGTCGACCACGATGCCGGCGTTCTTCAGCGCGATGATCGCCAGGAACAGGCCGATACCCGCGGCAATACCGGCGCGCAGGGCCAGCGGAATGCTGTGGATGATCCACTCACGGATCTTGAAGATCGACAGCAGGAAGAAGATCACCCCGGAGAGGAATACCGCGCCCAGGGCGGTCTGCCAGGCGTAACCCATGGTCAGAACCACGGTGTAGGTGAAGAAGGCGTTCAGGCCCATGCCCGGCGCCAGCGCAATGGGGTAGTTGGCGAGCAGTCCCATGATCGCCGAGCCGATGGCGCCCGCCAGGCAGGTGGCGACGAACACTGCGCCGTGGTCCATGCCGGCTTCGGCAAGGATGCTCGGGTTGACGAAGAGGATGTAGGCCATCGTCAGGAAGGTGGTGAGACCGGCAAGCATCTCGGTGCGCAGGTTGGTGTTGTGCGCTTTGAGTTGAAACAGCTTCTCCAGCATGGTGAATCCCCTTGTGTGCCGGTCGTGGCCTGGCGATTTTCTTGGCGGCATTGAGGTGCACGGCGCGCCGCGTACCTGATAGCAAAGCCCATGGCTGGGCGGGTCGCAAAAAAGCCACGCATCTTACACCGGTCGCCCGATCGGTTGGACCTCTTCATGCGGCCTTGGCGACGACCAGCGAGGCCCTGCTTGGCGAGCCGAACTTAGCGCATGGCGCGTCGGTCACTGAAAGCAGACCGGCCAGATGCCGGTGCCGAAATGAACAAGGGGAAACGATGGACAGTGTCGATCTGGCGGTATTGCGCCGCGCCCGCGACTGGCTGCGCGAGGGTCGGGGGGTGACGCTCTACACCGTCGTACAGACCTGGGGCAGCGCACCGCGGCCGGTGGGTGCGCTGCTGGCGCTGCGCGACGATGGGCGGGTCGAGGGCTCGGTGTCGGGCGGGTGCGTGGAGGATGATTTGTTGGCGCGTGAATCGTCGAATACGACGCATGACGCTTGCGAGCTGATCACCTATGGCGTCACCCGCGAGGAGTCGGCGCGTTTCGGCCTGCCCTGCGGCGGCACGCTGCGCCTGGTGCGCGAACCCTTGCGTGACGTGGGCTGGCTCGATGAGTTGCTGCAGCGCTGCGTAGCCCATGAATGCGTGCTGCGAGGCCTCGACCTGGCCAGCGGCAGCGTCAGCCTGAGGTGCACCGAGCCCGGTCAGTTGCTGAGCTTCGACGGCAAGACCCTGAACGCGCCCTTTGGTCCCGGCTGGCGCATCCTGCTGATCGGCGCGGGGCAGCTGTCGCGCTATGTCGCCGAACTCTCTGTGGGGCTGGGCTTTGAGGTGCTGATCTGCGATCCGCGTGAAGGCTACCGCCACGCCTGGCCAGCGGAGCAGGTGCGCTTCATCAAGGGCATGCCGGACGATGCGGTGCTGGCTGTCGAGCCGGATGCACACACGGCCATCGTTGCGCTGACGCATGACCCGCGCCTGGACGACATGGCGCTGCTCAGCGCATTGAAGTCGAAGGCCTTCTACGTCGGCGCCCTGGGTTCGCGGCGCAATAACGACCAGCGGCGGACGCGCCTGTTGATGCTGGGACTGAGCGAAGCCGAGGTGGCACGGCTGCATGGGCCGATCGGGCTGGCCATCGGCAGCCGCACGCCCGCGGAAATCGCCCTGTCGCTGATGGCCGAGGTGGTAGCCATTCGTAACGGAGTATCGCCGCGCCATGCTTGAGTCCGGCGTAGGTGCGCTGGTGCTGGCCGCCGGGCAGGGCAGTCGCTACCGGGAGCATCTGAACGAGGACAAATTGCGCGCGCCTTGCCGCGTCGACAGTGATTCGACGTCGGTGATGGAGGCAACGCTGATGGCGCTGCAGGGTGCGACCGAGCAAAGCCTGGTGGTGGTGCGGGAGGACAATCGCGGCCTGCGTGAATGGCTGGTGCAAAACGAGCAGCGACTAAGTTTCACCACGCTGGCCGTCACTTCACGCGGGCTTGGTCACAGCCTGGCCCAAGCGGTGGCGCACCAGACCCGCGTCCGCGGCTGGCTGGTCGTGCTGGGCGATATGCCCTATGTGCGCGGCGAAACCCTGCGTCGCATAGCCGCCGCGATTCGCGAGGACGCGCTGGTGGTGCCGGTGTATCAGGGGCGTCGCGGGCATCCGCGCGGTATTGGCTCGGCGTACCGGGACGCGCTGCTGACGCTCGATGGTGATCAGGGTGCGCAAGCCCTGTTCGCCGGCAATCTACTCATCGAACTCGACGTGGACGACCCCGGCATTCTGCAGGACATCGACCGGCCACAGGATCGCCTGCCCGGTTGCTGAACGTTTTCGCTCAGGCCTCAGTCGTAACCACAACGCAGGGAAAGCGATCCGTACGCCTAAACCGTGAGGCTGACATGAGCGAAACTACCTGCACCCTTTCCCTGCATCTGAACGGCCAGCATCGCCAGCTGGACGTTCGTTCCTGGACCACGCTGCTCGATCTGCTGCGCGAACAGCTCGACCTGACCGGCACCAAGAAGGGCTGCGACCACGGCCAGTGTGGCGCCTGCACGGTGCTGCTGAACGGCAAGCGGATCAACAGCTGCCTGACGCTTGCGGTGATGCACGACGGTGCCCGGCTGACCACCATCGAAGGGCTGGCTGAAGGCAACGAGCTGCGCCCGATGCAGGCCGCCTTCGTCCGCCACGATGCCTTCCAGTGCGGTTACTGCACGCCGGGGCAGATCTGTTCGGCGGTCGGTCTGGCCGGCGAGAACCGTGCCCATGACCGAGACAGTATTCGCGAGCTGATGAGCGGCAACCTCTGCCGCTGCGGTGCCTACCCGAACATTCTCGCGGCGGTGGAAGAAGCCTTGCCCGCCAGCCGCGACCGGCTGCAGGAGAAGGCACCATGAGCCCTTTTCACTATCACCGACCTGAGCGAATCGAGGAGGCGCTGGCGTTGGCCGGCCCGGACAGCCGCTACATCGCCGGTGGCACCAACCTGCTCGATCTGATGAAGGTAAACGTCCTGCATCCGCGCCAGCTGATCGACATCAACCGCCTGCCGTTGCACGCGATCGAGGAAACGCCGGGCGGCGGGCTGATGATCGGTGCGCTGGTGAGCAATGCCGATCTGGCCTGGCACCCGCAGATCGAACAACGCTATCCCTTGCTGTCCAGGGCGATTCTCGCCGGCGCTTCGCCACAGCTGCGCAACATGGCCACCACCGGCGGCAATCTGCTGCAACGCACCCGCTGTTACTACTTCTACGACACCGGCACGCCGTGCAACAAGCGCGAGCCGGGCACCGGCTGCCCGGCGCGAGACGGGCTCAATCGCATCCACGCGATTCTCGGCGCCAGCGAAGCTTGCGTCGCGGTGCACCCTTCCGATATGTGCGTGGCGCTGGCCGCCCTGGAGGCGCAAGTGCATGTCCAGGGGCCGCACGGCAAGCGGCGCATCGCCATGTCCGATTTCCATCGTCTGCCGAGCGACCGGCCCGAGCTCGACAACAGTCTGAGCGAAGGTGAATTGATCATCGCCGTGGAGCTACCGGCAGAGGGCTTTGCGCAACACAGCGCCTACCTCAAGCTGCGTGACCGTGCCTCCTACGCGTTTGCGTTGGTCTCGGTGGCCGCGGCGCTGGAGCTGGAGCTGGATGGTACGACCATCAAGGCGGCGCGCCTGGCGCTCGGCGGTGTCGCTCACAAGCCCTGGCGGGTCGAGGCTGCCGAACAAACGTTGTGTGGAAAGCCTGCTGATGAGGCAAGTTTCGCCATCGCCGCCAACCTGCTGCTGGAGGGCGCCCAGCCGCTGCAGCACAACGCCTTCAAACCTGAGCTCGCTCGCCGCGCCATCATCCGTGCGCTTGGTGAGGCTGCCCGAGGAGCCGCCCGATGAATACGCTCAACTCACCGGTCGGCCTGCCGCTGGATCGCGTCGATGGTCCGCTCAAGGTCACCGGCCAGGCCCGTTACGCCGCCGAATTCGGCACGCCTCACCTGCTGCATGGCAGTGTGGTGTCGAGCACCGTCGCCCGTGGTCGCGTGCGCCACATCGACAGCCGTGAAGCCGAGGCGCTGCCCGGTGTGGTGCTGGTGCTGACCCACCAGAACCGCCCGCCCATCGCCAGCTACGACGAGCCCTACGAAGACGACGATGCCGCTGAAGGCTCGCCATTCCGCCCGCTGTACAACGAACGCGTGCTCTACAGCGGCCAGCCGTTAGCGCTGGTGGTGGCTGAAACCCTGGAGTTGGCGCGCCATGCCGGCTCGCTGGTACGCATTGAGTACGACAGCGAGCCGCATCAGACCGACCTGCTCGCCGCCCGCGATCAGGCCCATGAAGCACCGGCCGAAACGCCAGAGCCGCGCGGCGATTTCACCGGCGCTTTCGCTGCCGCAACGCACCGGATCGAGCAGGAATACGTCACGCCGGTGGAGCACCACAATCCCATGGAGATGCACGCCTCCACCGTGCATTACCAACCGGGCGGCGACCTGCTGATCTATGAGAAGACCCAGGGTGTGCAGAACTGCCAGCGTTATGTCGAGGACGTGTTCGGCCTCAAGGGGCGGATTCGCATCCTGTCGCCCTTCGTCGGCGGCGCCTTTGGTTCCGGGCTGCGTCCGCAATACCAGTTGCCGCTGGCGGTGATGGCTGCCCTCACGCTCAAGCGCTCAGTGCGCGTGGTGCTGACGCGCCAGCAGATGTTCACCTTCGGCTATCGCCCGCGCAGCATTCAGCGTCTCTCGCTGGGGGCGGCCGAGAATGGCGAGCTGCAGGCGGTGGGGCATAGCGCCATCGGCCAGACCTCGCGCTTCGAGGACTTCACCGAGCACGAGGTGGAGTGGTCGGGAATGCTCTATCGCTGCGCTAACGTTGCGCTGGACTACCGACTTGCGCCGCTCGACGTGTACACCCCGCTGGACATGCGCGCGCCCGGCGCGACCCTCGGCGTCTACGCGCTGGAGTGCGCCATGGACGAACTGGCCTATGCGAGCGGCATTGATCCGCTGCAGCTGCGGCTGGTCAATTTCGCCGAGCGCAACGGCAATCAGGACAAGCCCTATTCCAGCAAGGAATTGCGCGCCTGCTACGCGCAGGGCGGCGAACGCTTCGGCTGGTCGCGCCGCTCGATGGCGCCACGTAGCATGCGCGAGGGCTTTGAGCTGATCGGTTGGGGTATGGCCACCGGCGTCTGGGAGGCCATGCAGATGCCGGCCAGTGCCAAGGCCTGCCTCGAACCGGATGGCCGGCTGATCGTCAGCAGCGCCACCGCGGATATCGGCACCGGCACCTACACGGTGATGACCCAGATCGCAGCTGCCGCGATGGGCGTGCCGCTGGATAAGGTGGCGTTTCGTCTCGGCGATTCGAGCTTGCCCCAGGCGCCGCTGGAAGGCGGTTCGGCGACGGTGTCCTCTGTTGGCTCAGCCGTGCAAAAGGCCTGCGCGCTGCTGCGGGCGAAAGTGCTGGATGCAGTGCAGCAGTTTCCCGGCTCACCCTTTGCGGGCGCGGGCCTGGAGGATGTGGCTCTCGTTGATGGCAAGCTGCTGCTCAAGCGTGATCCGGGCATTCATGTCGAACTCGGCGAGGTGGTGCGCAGCAACGGCACCCTGGCCGCCGAAGCCCGAGTCGAGCCGGGCGAGAAGCGCCAGGAGTGGGCCACGGCCACGCATTCGGCAGTGTTCGTCGAGGCCCGTGTCGACGAGGCGTTGGGCACCATCAAGGTCAGCCGGGTGGTCAGCGCCATTGCGGCAGGGCGCATCGTCAATCCCAAGACCGCTGGCAACCAGATCGTCGGCGGGGTGGTGTGGGGCATCGGCATGGCGCTGCAGGAAGAAACCCTGATCGACCACACGCTCGGTCGCTACATGAACCACAACCTGGCCGAGTATCACATCCCGGTGCAGACCGATATTCCTGAGGTCGAGGTGATCTTCGTCGAGGAGCAGGACAGTGTGGTCAACGACCTGGGCTCCAAGGGTGTCGGCGAAATAGGCATCGTCGGGGTTGCGGCAGCGGTAGCCAATGCCATTTATCACGCCACGGGGAAACGGGTGCGGGATTTGCCGATTACGCTGGACAAGCTGCTTTGATTGCAGGCGGCAAGAGCCGGTGGATGTGAAAAGCGACATCCACCCTACGTAGTGTCTAGCTCTTGATCGCCCGCAGGATGACGAACTTGGGCGTTGCTGCCACCTGCTCGACCTTGCCGAACAGCCGCTTGAGCTTGAGGTGGTAGCCCAGGTGACGGTTGCCGACGATCCACAGCTCGCCGCCCTTGCCCAGCGCCGCCTTGGCCTGGGTGAACATGCGCCAGGCGAGGAAGTCACCGACTACCTGCTGTTGGTGGAACGGCGGGTTGCACAGCACCAGATCCAGCGAGGCGAGCGGTTGTTCAGCCAGGCCATCGCCAGCGCGAATCTCGACTGGACGCTCGCCGTGAATCGCCTGCCAGTTCTCCCGCGCCGATTGCACGGCCATGTAGCTTTCATCCACCAGCGTCAGCTGCGCCTGGACGTTGTGCAGGGCATAGACGATGCCGAGTACGCCGTTGCCACAGCCGAGATCGGCCACGCGCAGATCGCCCAGCGCCCGTGGCAGGTGTGGCAGGAACGCGCGAGTGCCGATATCCAGGCCCTCACGGCAGAAGAGGTTGGCGTGGTTGAGCAGCTCCAGGCGCGGCTCGTCCAGGCGATAGCGGGTCGGGTAGGGCGAGACCGGCGCGGGTTTTTCGGCCGGGGTGGCCAACAGCAGGCGCGCTTTTTTTACCGCCAGCGAGGCCTGCACAGGACCGATATAGCGTTCCAGCAGATCGCCGGCAGCACGCGGCAGGTGCTTGACCATCGCGGCGGCAATCACCTGGGCGCCGGGCGCCAACTGAGCGTGCAGACGAATCAGCTGCTCCTCCAGCAGCGCCAGCGTCTTGGGTACGCGGATCAATACGCAGTCGAAGGGGCCGGTCAGGCGTTCGCTGGCCGGTACGAAGTCGATACCGGGCAGGTCGTTGCGTTGCAGGTTCTTGTCCAGGGCGAGATGGGCCAGGTGCGAGTCACCACTGCTGACGATCTGCGCATGGCCGGCCAGTGAACAGGCCAGCGCGCCGAAGTTGTCGTTGAGCACCAGTACCCGCGCGTTGGACGGCAGGCCTTGTTCGTGCAGATGGGCGAGCAGGTACTCGTCGGCGGCATCGAAGGCCTGCAGCGGCTCGTTGGCCTGTTCCGGTTGTCGAATCAGGTCGAGACGGGCGAAGGGCGTTTCAAGAATAGGCATAGGAACTGGCGGTGTTTGTCGGCGGCGGATTGGGGTATCAATACTCGCAAGGGCTGGACGGTCGCGATGGGCTGAATCCGGCTGATTTTGCAAAGGGAGTGAAGTATGACCGTCAGCGAAGAGAAGTTCACCCGCCAGCGTCTGCTCGAGGTGCAGACGCTGACGCCGACGCTGTTCACCCTGCGCACCACGCGCGACCCGGGCTTTCGTTTCACGGCGGGCCAGTTCGCCCGGCTTGGCGTGCGCAAGCCCAGCGGCTCCATTGTCTGGCGGGCCTATTCGATGGTGTCCGCACCGCACGATGAATTCCTCGATTTCTTCTCCATAGTGGTGCCTGATGGCGAGTTCACCAGCGAACTGAGCCGGCTCAAAGTGGGAGACGAGCTGCTGATCGACAAGCAGGCGTTCGGCTTTCTGACCCTCGACCGCTTCCCCGACGGGCGCGACCTCTGGCTGCTGGCCACCGGCACCGGGCTGGCGCCGTTCCTTTCTATCCTGCAGGACTTCGAAGTGTGGCAGCGCTTCGAGCGCATCGTGCTGGTCTACAGCGCACGTACCGAATCGGAGCTGGCCTATCAGCAACTGATCCGTGAGCTGCCGCAACGTGATTATCTGGAAGGGCTGGGCCGCAAACTGACCTACCTGCCGGTGGTGACCCGTGAGCAGGTGCCCGGCGCGCTTAACGGACGCATCACCCAGCTGATCGAAAGCGGCGAACTGGAGCGCGTGGCTGATTTGCAACTGACTCCCGAGCACTCGCGCATCATGCTTTGCGGCAACCCGCAGATGATCGAAGACACTCGCCAGCTACTCAAAACCCGTGATCTCAACCTGGCGTTGACCCGCAGGCCGGGGCAGGTGGCGGTGGAGAACTATTGGTAGGGTGGATGGCCGAAGCCATCCGCGCGTAGCGATGGCTGATCCGGCACAAGGCCGTTGCGTGTCCGTTCCCGTTTCGGGTGGAAAATCGCTTCGCGCGTTTTCCACCCTGCAAGAAAAAGCCCCCGTCCGAATTTTCGGAAGGGGGCTTATCGTTTTGCTTGACGCGTGCCGCTGCTTTTACACGACGCCCTGGGCCAGCATGGCGTCGGCAACTTTCACGAAGCCGGCGATGTTGGCGCCTTTCACGTAGTTGATCCGTCCATCTTCTTCGCCGTAGGCGACGCAGGCGTGGTGGATCGACTGCATGATGCTGTGCAGCTTGGTGTCCACCTCACCGGCGGTCCAGTGCAGACGCATGGCGTTCTGGCTCATCTCCAGGCCGCTACAGGCCACACCGCCGGCGTTCGAGGCCTTGCCCGGTGCGTAGAGAATGCCGGCCTCCAGGAATAGGTCCACGGCTTCCAGCGTCGATGGCATGTTGGCGCCTTCGGCCACACAGATGCAGCCGTTTTTCAGCAGGGTACGGGCATCTTCTCCGTCCAGTTCGTTCTGGGTAGCGCACGGCAGGGCGATGTCGCAGGGCAGGCTCCAGGGACGCTGGTCGGGCATGTAGGTCGCGCCAAAGTGCGCCCCCATTTCTTCCAGACGACCGCGACGGACGTTTTTCAGGTCCATCAGGTATTCCCACTGCTCTTCGCTCAACCCGTCAGGGAAGTGCAGGGTGCCGCCTGAGTCGGACAGAGAAATGACCAGCCCCCCCAGCTCCATGACCTTTTGCGCGGCATATTGCGCCACGTTGCCGGAACCGGAGATGGATACGCGCTTGCCCTCGAAACTGTCGCGGGTGTTCTTGAGCATTTCCTCAGCGAAGTAGACACAGCCGTAGCCGGTGGCTTCCGGGCGGATCAGGCTGCCGCCGTAGGCCAGGCCCTTGCCGGTCAGTACCGAGGTGAACTGGTTGGACAGGCGCTTGTACTGGCCGAAGAGGAAACCGATTTCACGGCCGCCGACACCAATGTCGCCCGCCGGTACGTCGAGATCGGCGCCGATGTGGCGATACAGCTCGGTCATGAACGACTGGCAGAAGCGCATGACTTCATTGTCGCTCTTGCCCTTGGGATTGAAATCCGAGCCGCCCTTGCCGCCGCCCATGGGTAGCGAAGTAAGGGAATTCTTGAAAACCTGCTCGAACGCCAGGAACTTAAGCACCCCGATATTGACCGAAGGATGGAAGCGCAGGCCACCCTTGTACGGGCCGATGGCGCTGTTCATCTGGATACGGAAGCCGCGGTTGACCTGTACGCGGCCCTGATCGTCCACCCAAGGTACGCGGAATATGATGGCCCGCTCCGGCTCTACCATGCGCTCGATGATGCCGGCCTGCATGTAGTGCGGGTTGGCTTCCAGGAAGGGCCAGAGGCTGCGAACGACTTCTTCCACGGCCTGATGGAACTCGGGTTGATGGGGGTCACGTTGCCTCAACCGGGCGAGAAAGGCATCAACTGTTTCGATCATCTGAAAGGCCCTCGGATACAGCCCATTAGGCAGTTATTAAATTTTTTTGGCCGGCGACTTTAGCAAACAAGTTTTGCCCGGCGAAAGGGCGGACTGAGCGGATGGTGCCACTTTCTGATGCGCGCCATGCGCAAACCGGGCTTTTCGGCCTCGCCTGAGCGACGACGGAGGTTGAAGAGTTCCGATGGTTTTACTGAATGGAACGGTGCGAATGATTGTTGTCATCATGGGTGTTTCCGGGAGCGGCAAGACCACCATCGGCGAACGGCTTGCAGCCCGTCTGGGATGCGGCTTCTCGGATGCCGATCAGTATCACGGGGCGGCCAACAAGGCAAAAATGGCCGAGGGTATCGCGTTGACCGACGAGGACCGTCAGCCCTGGCTGGACGCGATGCACAACGCAATTGTGGAGCGGGTTCGCCAGGGTGCCGATCACGTGTTTGCCTGCTCGGCGCTCAAACGATGGTATCGCGACGTGCTGCGCGGAAATGTCGCAGAGGTGAGGCTGGTCTTCCTGCATGGTCCGCCTGAAATCCTTGCTGAGCGAGTCAGGAATCGTCGGGGACACTTTTTCGACCCTGCGCTGCTGGATGATCAATTGGCCGTACTTGAGCCGCCCGGACCGGAGGAGGCGATGGCGGTGGATATCCGCCTGACACCGGACGAGATTGTCGAGCAGATCGCTCAGGGACTGGCTGCGCGACAGGGCGTGAGTGAATGACGGGTACTCGGTTTACTGCTCGGCCCGCTCGCAGCGATCACGACCGGCCCGCTTGGCGCACATCAGGGCCGCATCGGCACGGTTGATGGCGCTGGAATAGCTTTCCTCACCTTGCAGTTGCGCAATGCCCATGCTCACGGTGACGTTCAATTGCTGGTCGTCGATCCGCACCACCAGCGAGGCGATACTGGCGCCCAGTCGCTGCATGACCCGTTCGGCGGTATCGATCATGGTTTCGGGCATCAGGATGAGGAATTCCTCGCCACCCCAGCGTCCGCACAGATCTTGTTCACGGATTTCCGCCTCCATCACGCGCGCAACTTCCACCAGTACATGGTCGCCGACCTCATGCCCGTGGGCATCGTTGATCACCTTGAAACGATCAATATCCAGCATGGCAATGGACAGTGGTCGCTCGTAGCGTCTGGCTCGATCCACCTCGTCACGCAGGCGCTCGGTCAACAGGCGCCGATTGGCGATACCGGTGAGGGCGTCATGGGTTGACGCCTCGCGCAGCGAGATATTCAGGTCCTGCATCATGGTCTGGTAGCGGTCGGAAATGCGCGCAACCTTCTCCAGCTGGCGCAGCTGCTTCTCGAAGCGTGCGGACATGCACAGCTCTCGCTCGCGGGCGAGGCTCTGGTAACCGTCGGATACCCGTGCGATGCGCTCGATGCGTTCGAGCAGGTCGTGATGAGCCCCCCACAACTGGCTCAGGGCTTCCTTCAGTGGGTGACCTTCATGGCGCGTGTCGGCGAGGAGGGTACTGACCTGTTGCTCAAGCGGAGTCGTGCCGCGCATATCGTTCTTCCGCTAGTCGTGGCTGAGGATGGAAAAGGCAAAGGTGCAGTCTTCCTTGAACTCTTCGGCGAGTTCGACCACACGCTCGTTGTGGCGGTCGTAGTACCAGTTGACGGCAACGGACTTGCCCTCCTGATGAGCCGCTTCGAGCAGGTCGAAAATGTCCATCATCGCCTTGATGCTGCTGGTGTTGAGATACAGCAAGCGCAGTTCGAGGCTGAACGGACGCTCGGCTTCGGCAAGAAAGCGTTCGATCCACTGGTAGATCTGATGGAAGAGTTCATAGGAGTTTTCGGGGTAGGAGTCTCCCTGCATCGAGAGGCTGCCGGCAGCCCAGTCGGACTGGATGGCGGGGGTGGATTGACTGCCTGGAAGTGCAAAATCGTTCATGTAAGACGTGCTCTACGTATTCAGATGACGGCGCTGAGGCTGACGAAACAGAGTCCATCGGCAACCGGCTGCAAGGAGGCGCGCAAGGGCTCGCTGGATTTTCGGGCGATATCGATCAGCCCCAGACCTGCGCCGGAAATCACGTGTTCGTTGCGTGGCTTGCGCAGCTGCTCCTTGTACATGGCCTTGAGCTCGGCCTTGTCCAGCAGTGCCAGCTTGTCGATGGCGGTCAGCAGCGTCGCGCCATCGGCGGCTTCGATCAGGTTGCCGGCCGAGACCACATAGCGGCCCTGTTCATCACGCGAAACCACGACGGTGGCGCCGGCCTGCTGGTCGGTCCAGTTCTTTTCGCGGGTGTAATGACGGATGTTCTGGGTCATCTCGATGTAGGCGGCAAACACGTCCATCGCCGATGAGGGGTGCGCGTGCTCGGCTTCCATGTAATTGCGCAGGGCGTTGCCTATTTCCTCGATCAGGCTGCGCGAAATCGGGCCGTTGAAACACAGCATGATCTGCTGCTGGTTGTAGCGATCGCGCATGGCAAACAGGTCAAGAGGTTCCATGGATCACTCCGTGTGGGATTCGCTCAGTCGAACCGGAAAAACAGCATTGTAATGTCGTCGCGTTGTGGATTGTCACCCTGATAGGCGGCCAGTGCGGCGCTGAACGCCTCGCGCTGTTCAGCCAGTGGCAACCGGGCATTCTGGCGGACCAGTGCGGCGAAGCGGCTGTTGCCGAAGCCGTAGCCCCGATCACCCCCGGCCTGGTCGAGGAAGCCGTCAGTGGTCATGTAGAACGTGCGTCCGGGCAGCAACTCGACATCGCTGTTGTGGTACTCGCCAGGCCATTTGTCTCCGATGGCGCGGCGAGCGGCCCGGATTTCCCGCACTTCGCCACCCTCGCAGTAAAGCAGGGCGATTTTCGCGCCGGAATAGATGACTTTTCGCTGCTGCAAATCGACATATGCCAGGCCCAGATCCACATTGGTCGCCAGCCCATGGGCCTGGCCGCCCTCGTGCAGCATGCCGCGCACGATGGCGTCGGTGCGGGTGAGTGCCGCCGCGGGGTCGCCGAAGTCGACCGTGTCGAGCGCCTGATCGATGGCTGCGTGGGCGAGCATGGTCATCAGTGCGCCGGGCACGCCGTGGCCGGCGCAATCGACGATGCCGAACAGGCAGCCACGCGGGTCTGCGCGGTACAGATAGAAGTCGCCACCTACCACATCACGCGGCCTCCAGAGCACCGCAAGGTTGTCGCCCATGTTATCCGCCATTTGCCGGTTGGGCAGGATGGCGCTCTGGATCAGGCTGGCGTAGTCGATGGAGTCGTCGATCTTCTTGTGCGCAACAACCATTTCACGGTTGGCCTGCTCCAGCTCATGGGTGCGCTCGCGGACCCGGTCTTCGAGTTCGGCGGTATGTCGGCGGACCTGCTGTGCCATGGTCTCGAAGGCGGCGCTCAGCTCGCCGATTTCATCATTACGGTTGGTTGGCAGGGGCACGCCGTAATGCCCGGCGGCCAGTGCCTGGGCGCTGATACGCAGGTGTCGCAAAGGCTTGAGTACGCGCTTCTCCACCAGCCAGGCTGCGGCTGCAATCACGGCCAGCATCAGCAGCAGAAAAAGACCGATTGCCGGTAGTAACGGGCGGATTTCCACAACCTGGGCTGTGCTCAGGTCTACCGAACTGGCCACGAACCACTGGAGTTCGGGAATCCAGCTGAGCGCCAGCAGGCGAGGGCTGCCGTCAAGGCTGACTTCGAGCGTCATGACCTCGCCGGGTGCTGCGCGACTGCTGGTCATGATCTGGCGCAGCGCCTTGGCGTCGCTCATGTCGTCCAGCAGGCCGAGCAGGTTGGTCGCCAGCGAGCGTCCGCGTGAGGTGTCGGCGTTGAGCGTCACCAGATTCTGGTTCGGATGCACGAGAATCGAGCCGTGGGCGTCGAGCACCATGGATTCGGTGCCTGTCCGGTCCGAGGCGACCAGCTCCTGAATAAACATGCTCAGGTCTATGCCGGATCCCACCAGGCCCAATGTGCGCTCCCCTTCGCGCACCGGGACGTTGAACCAGATCTTCAGTTCGCCGGTCACCGCCGAGCGGTCGACATTGATCTGATAGGGTGTGGCCGATGCGAGCGCCAGATAGAACCACTCGTCGCGCGAACCGGGTTCCAGCATGTAGCGCGGTGACTGGCTCGGGGCCTGGTTGGGGCCGTTGGCGTAATAGCCGTTGCTTTGTGCGGATGCGGCGAAATAAAGCTGGCCCCCGAAGGCCTGTTGAAAACTTGCGGCTTCACGGAAAAACAGCTCGCGCCACTGCGGGTCCTGTTCGTCTTTCAGCCAGGCAAGGGTGAGCTGGGAGCCTGCCAGTCGCTGTGCCAGTGCCAGCTCGCGGGAAACCGGTGCGAACATCCGCTCACGGTTGAGCTGGACCAGGTTGCGTGCATAGGCTTCGCCGAAACGCTTCTGCATGCCGTCGAGCACTTCGTGGCCAATGAGGCCGGCAATCGCAAGTGCAAGCAGGCAGGTCAGCAGCAGAGCCAGCAGCGATTTGCCACGCAATCCGAGTGCGGCCATGCGAGTTTTCCCTTCGCGCCTGAATGGCTCACGCGATCATGTGATCGTATGGCCTGGATAGGTAAGGCGCACGATTATCCAGATATTCGCGTGCTTTGCCATCAGCCTTGGTGAGTAGACCTTAGTGTCTGTTCCATGCCACACACCCGGTGCGGTTGCATCCCCTCGTAGGCCCGAGCCCGGAGCTGCCTACTCGACGATGACCCGGCCGCGCATGTCCGGGTGTGGGCCGCAGATATAGTCATGGCGGCCCGGCTGGTCGAAACGGTGTTGCCAGGCGTCACCAGGAAACAGCGGCTCGGACTCCTCCAGTCCCGCGGCCTGGAACCATACGGTGTGATAGCCGCGTTTCTCCGTGCTGACCCAGCGCACCGTATCTCCGGCTCGAATGTGTATCTCGGCAGGTACGAACTGCATGTTTTCCATGCGCACTTCGACCTCTGCCGCCCAGGTCGTAGCGCTTAACAGCAGCACACCCGGAACCCAGCCTATCCGCTTCATCACTGTCACCTCGTCGGGCTTTCAAATCCCGAGTGTCAGTCCACCGTGACGGCGCCGCAAGAGCCTGCGACAGCATCCCGCAGCACGCATAAAAAACCCCCGCAAGATGGCGGGGGTTCGGAAGGCGCGGGAAAGAAGACGCGGCCTACTGCGCCAGCTTCTTGTAACGCACCCGGTGCGGTTGCGAAGCGGCATCGCCGAGGCGTTTCTTGCGATCGGCTTCGTACTCGGTGTAGTTGCCTTCGAAGAACAGGATGTCGCCATCATCCTCGTAGGAGAGGATGTGCGTGGCGACGCGGTCAAGGAACCAGCGATCGTGAGAGATCACGATGGCCGCGCCGGGAAAGTCCAGCAGCGCCTCTTCCAGCGAGCGCAGGGTTTCCACGTCGAGATCGTTGGACGGTTCGTCGAGCAGCAGCACGTTGGCGCCTTCCTTGAGTGTCAGCGCCAGGTGCAGACGACCGCGCTCACCACCGGACAGGTCCTTGACGAACTTCTGCTGGTCGCCACCCTTGAAGTTGAAGCGGCCCACATAGGTGCGCGAGGGTACTTCGTAGTTGCCGATGCGGATCATGTCGGAACCGTTGGATACGGCTTCCCAGACGGTCTTGCTGCCATCCAGGTCTTCGCGGCCCTGGTCCACGCAGGCAACCTGCACGGTGTCGCCGATCTCGATGCTGCCCGCGTCCGGCTGCTCCTTGCCCATGATCATGCGGAACAGTGTGGACTTGCCTGCGCCGTTGCCGCCGATCACGCCGACGATGGCGCCTTTGGGCATGCTGAACGAGAGGTTGTCGATCAGCACGCGGTCGCCGTAGCCCTTGCTCACGTTCTTGAAGTCGATGACCTTGTCGCCCAGGCGCGGACCGGCGGGAATGTAGATCTCGTTGGTTTCGCTGCGTTTCTGGAATTCCTGCGACTGCAGTTCCTCAAAGCGCTGCAGGCGTGCCTTGGACTTGGCCTGGCGCGCCTTGGCACCCTTGCGCACCCACTCCAGCTCTTCTTTCATGGCCTTTTCATGGGCCGACTGCTGCTTGGATTCCTGCGCCAGACGGTTGGATTTGGCCTCCAGCCAGCCCGAGTAGTTGCCCTCGTAGGGGATGCCCGCGCCACGGTCGAGTTCGAGAATCCATCCGGCGACGTTGTCGAGGAAGTAGCGGTCGTGGGTGATGGCCACCACGGTGCCGGGGAAGTCGTGGAGGAAGCGCTCCAGCCAGGCCACCGAGTCGGCGTCCAGGTGGTTGGTCGGTTCGTCCAGCAGCAGCATATCGGGCGCCGACAGCAGCAGGCGGCAGAGCGCCACGCGGCGCTTTTCGCCGCCGGACAGGTGCTCGACCCTGGCATCCCAGGCCGGCAGACGCAGCGCGTCGGCGGCGACTTCCAGCTGGCGCTCGAGATTGTGTCCGTCGCTGCTCTGCAGGATGGCTTCAAGCTTGGCCTGCTCGGCGGCCAGCTTGTCGAAGTCGGCATCGGGTTCGGCGTAGGCGGCATAGACCTCATCCAGGCGCGCCTGGGCATCCTTGATGACGCTCACCGCCTCTTCGACGACTTCGCGCACCGTCTTGCTCGGATCGAGCTCCGGCTCCTGGGGCAGGTAGCCGACGTTCAGTCCGGGCATGGCGCGTGCCTCGCCATCGAATTCGGTATCGACCCCGGCCATGATCCTCAGCAGTGTGGACTTGCCCGAACCATTGAGGCCCAGCACGCCGATCTTGGCGCCGGGGAAGAACGACAGGGAAATGTTCTTGAGAATTTCACGCTTCGGCGGAACGACTTTGCTAAGCCGATGCATGGTGTAGACGTATTGAGCCATGGAGACGAGTGCCCGTGACGAAGAAGAAGTGGAGGAGGAAGAATCCCGCTGGGAAAAGCGGGTCAAAGCAATTGGGCAAAGCTACCGGAATGCTCCAGGCAGGGCAAACCAACGTCCACGCAAATGGTGCTGGCACTTTGCCTTGATGTGCGTATTCTTGACACTCTGTGGCGTCAGCTTAATGACAGCCTGGTGATCCAGTCCAGAAGGCCTGATTCGCTTGACCATGATCGACTCTCAACACGCGCAGACAACAGCTACCGCCGCGCCATCCGCGCTTGGCAGGATGCTGGTGCGGTGTGCGCGCCTGTTGCTGCCCAAGCGGCTGGCCAATCATTTCCAGGCGCTGCGCTATTCGGCGATTGCCCTGGAGGCCATTGACGAACGAATTCTGATCAGCGATTTCAGTGGGCGCTTGCGTTTCCTCAACGGAGGGGCCGAAACCATGTTCGGCCTGCGCAATGGCGAGGCCTCGCGCTATCGCCTGCAGGAGCTGTTGCCTGGTCTGGACAAGCAGGCATTCGACGCCAGCAACGCAGAAGCCGATCTGTGTCTGGATATCGTACGGGTTCTGCAGGGCGGCGAGTGGCGCATGTTTACTGTGACCCGCCGTGCCTTGCGCCAGGATGATGCAGGGCTGGTGGCGTCCGGGTTCGTCTGGGTGTTGCGTGACGTGACCCGCGAGAAGCAGGCGCAAAGTGCATTGGTCGAGCGCGAGCGCTTCTGGTCTGAAGTGTTGCGGGCCGTACCCGACACCCTTTATGTACAGGATTTGTCGAGCGGCCAGCTGCTGTTCAGCAACAGCAATCTGGCCGTGCGGCTGGGCTATAGCGAGGAAGAGCGCGGGGCGGATGGCAATGCGTTCTGGCAGCGCATCTGTCATCCGGATGATGCGGAATACATCTGGCGGCTGCTGGCGCTGCGTGGCTCGATGTCCGACGAGGTGGGGCAGGAATCGCTGTTGCGCTGGCGTCACCATGACGGAGGCTGGCGTTGGTTCAATATCAGCGAAAAGGTGCTGGCGCGTGACGAGCAGGGCCGCGTACAGCGCCTGATCGGGGTGGCTCGCGATGTCACTGCCAATGTCGAGCATAGCCACTCGCTGCGTGACAGCGAGCGCCGCTATCGCATGCTGGCCGGTAGCCTGCGGGATGTGATCTTCACCACCGACAGTGCGGTACGCATCAATTACATCAGTCCGGCAGTGCAGCCGGTGCTCGGCTATAGCCCGGAGTGGGCGCTGCAGCATGGTCTCGATCAGCTGGTCACCCGCTCGCGCCAGGCTGCACGTTTCTATGAGTTGATGCGTCGGGTGCGTCGTGCCTCCTTCAATGCCGAGGCGCTGGCAGAGCTGGGCGAGAACCTACGGGGCGAGACACTGTATTTCGATTGCCGCGCCGCCGATGGGCGAATAGTGGCGATTGAATTGCGGGTCATGCTGCTCTGGGACGAGCACCAGCGCTTCGACGGCGCCCTTTGCATTGGTCGCGACATCAGCGAGCAGCGTCAGGCGGAAAAGGAGCTGCGTCGCGCCGCCACCGTATTCGAGCACTCCACGGCGGCCATTCTGGTTACCGATCCGGATGGCCGCATCGTCCAGGTCAATTCGGCATTTAATCGCATCACCGGCTATGGTGCCGATGAAGTGATGGGACGCTGGCCAACGATGCTTGGCGCGGATGTCGAGCAGAGTACCCAGATGGGTTTCATACTCGCTCAGATCGCCGAGAGCGGCAGCTGGGAGGGCGAGTTCTGGGTCAAGCGCAAGACGGGTGAGGCGCAGCCCTGCTGGGTCGGCATTACAGCCGTGCGCGATGACGAGAACGAGCTGGTCAGTTATGTCTGCTTCTTCAGCGATATGAGCGAGCACAAGGCCAGCGAGCGACGCATTCATCGTCTTGCCTACTATGACAGCCTGACGCAGCTGCCCAATCGCGCGCTGTTCCAGGACCGGCTCCACAGCAGCCTGCAGCTGGCTGCGCGCCACGCCAGCTGGGTGGTGCTGATGTTCCTCGACCTGGATCGCTTCAAGCCGATCAATGACTCGCTTGGCCATGCTGCCGGCGATCGCATGCTTCGGGAGGTTGCGGTGCGGCTTGAGGGTTGCGTGGAGGAAGGCGATACGGTGGCGCGCATGGGTGGCGACGAGTTCACCTTTTTGCTGCAACCGGTGGGTGGGCGCGATGAGGCGTTGTCCAGGGCGGTGCATGTGGCTGAGCGGGTTCTTGAAAGCCTGACCGTGCCTTTCGTGCTCTCGGGGCGCGAGTTCTTCGTCACGGCCAGCATCGGCATTGCGCTCGGTCCGCAGGACGGTAAGGACATGAGCCAGCTGATGAAAAACGCCGATACCGCGATGTACCACGCCAAGGAGCGAGGCAAGAACAACTTTCAGTTTTACCAGGCCGAAATGAACGCCAGCGCGCTGGAGCGTCTGGAGCTGGAAAGCGACCTGCGTCGTGCCATCGAGCAACGCCAGTTCGTGCTGCACTACCAGCCGCAATATCTGGCCGATGGCGTGACCCTGACCGGGGTCGAGGTACTGTTGCGCTGGTGGCATCCTTCCCGTGGGCTGGTGCCACCGGGTGACTTCATTCCGGCGCTGGAGGAGCTGGGGCTGGTGGTGGAAGTCGGTGACTGGGTGCTGGATGAAGCCTGCCGGCAGATAGCCGACTGGCAAGTCGCCGGCCTGAGGGTGCCAAGGGTTTCAATCAACCTTTCGGCACGGCAGTTCGGCGATGGCCGGCTGGGCCAGCGCATTGCCGCGATCCTGCAGGCCAGGGGCATCGAGCCGTCCTGTCTGGAACTGGAGCTGACCGAGAGCATCCTGATGCGTGACATCAGCGAGGCGATGGATATGCTCGAATCACTCAAGCGGCTGGGGCTTTCGATCGCCATCGACGACTTCGGCACCGGCTATTCTTCCCTGAACTACCTCAAGCAACTGCCCATCGATGTGCTCAAGATTGATCGCACCTTTGTCGATGGGCTGCCGCAAAGTGAGCAGGACGGCCAGATCACCCGTGCGATCATCGCCATGTCGCACAGCCTGAACCTGTCGGTGATCGCCGAGGGCGTGGAAACCCAGGCGCAACTGGATTTTCTGCGCAAGCATGGCTGTGACGAAGTACAGGGCTTCTTTCTGGGGCGACCGATGCCGGCCGAGCAGTTGGCGCTGGCCTGTCTGGGTGGTCGCAGCGCCTGAGGGTGCAGGCATGTTCATGTTGCACATGACGACGCCTCATACCCGCGTCCCGGTGGATGAGGTAGAATCCGCGCCTCACTTTACATACCGCCAGCTGATTCTCAGAGGACTGCCATGTTCAGCCGTGATTTGACCCTCGCCAAATACGACGCCGATCTTTTCGCTGCCATGCAGCAGGAAGCCCAGCGTCAGGAAGACCACATCGAGCTGATCGCCTCGGAGAACTACACCAGCCCAGCCGTGATGGAAGCCCAGGGCAGCGTGCTGACCAACAAGTACGCCGAGGGTTATCCAGGCAAGCGCTACTACGGCGGCTGCGAATTCGTCGACATCGTCGAGCAGCTTGCCATCGACCGCGCCAAGGAACTGTTCGGCGCCGATTACGCCAACGTCCAGCCGCACGCCGGCTCCCAGGCCAACGCTGCTGTTTACCTGGCGCTGCTCAGCGCTGGCGACACCATCCTCGGCATGAGCCTGGCTCACGGTGGTCACCTGACCCACGGCGCCAGCGTTTCCTCCTCGGGCAAGCTGTACAACGCCGTGCAGTACGGCATCAACGACCAGGGCCTGATCGACTACGACGAAGTCGAGCGTCTGGCCGTCGAGCACAAGCCGAAGATGATCGTTGCCGGTTTCTCCGCTTATTCACAGCTGCTGGATTTCGCCCGCTTCCGCGAAATCGCCGACAAGGTTGGTGCCTACCTGTTCGTCGACATGGCTCACGTGGCCGGTCTGGTCGCCGCTGGCGTCTACCCGAATCCGGTGCCGTTCGCCGATGTGGTCACCACCACCACTCACAAGACCCTGCGCGGACCGCGCGGCGGCCTGATCCTGGCGCGTGCCAACGCCGAGATCGAGAAGAAGCTCAATTCAGCGGTATTCCCCGGTGCCCAGGGCGGCCCGCTGGAGCATGTCATTGCCGGCAAGGCAGTGTGCTTCAAGGAAGCCCTGCAGCCGGAATTCAAGACCTACCAGCAGCAGGTGGTGAAGAACGCCCAGGCCATGGCTGAAGTGTTCATCCAGCGCGGCTTCGACGTGGTGTCCGGCGGCACCCAGAACCACCTGTTCCTGCTCAGCCTGATCAAGCAGGACATCACCGGCAAGGATGCTGATGCTGCCCTGGGCAACGCGCACATCACCGTGAACAAGAACAGCGTGCCGAACGACCCGCGTTCCCCGTTCGTCACCTCCGGTCTGCGTATCGGCACTCCGGCCGTTACCACTCGCGGCTTCGGCGAGACCGAGTGCCGTGACCTGGCCGGCTGGATCTGCGACATCCTCGACAACATGGGCGACGAATCGGTGATCGACGCGGTCCGCGCCAAGGTCGAAGCGGTCTGTGCCAAGTTCCCGGTATACGGCAACTAAGCGTTCGAACGCTGCATCGGAAAGCCCGCGAAAGCGGGCTTTCTGTTGTCTGCAGGTGGCAAGTGCGTACATCTTGATTCTGGTCGTCGTGACACATGTCCGACGCGCTAGACTGCCATCACCTGCCCGCCTGGAGTACGACGCATGTTCAAGCGCGCCACTGGTGTGATCCTGCCGCCGCCGGTCATCTATCTGCTGTTTCTCGCCGCTGCCTGGCTGTTGGAATCGGTGTTGCCGATCGCGCTGCCGGAGAACCTCTGGACGGACTACATCGGCTGGGGGCTGATCGACGCGGGCGTACTGCTGATGCTCTGGGCTGGACTGCTGATGCTGTGGCGCAAGACCACGGTCAACCCCTACGGCAAGCCTGCCAAACTGCTGGAAGAAGGGCCGTTCCGTTTTTCACGCAATCCCATTTACCTGGCCGACAGCCTGATCTATTGCGGTATCGCACTGCTGTGGAGCAGCCTCTGGCCATGGCTATTGCTGCCGGCGCTGATCTACAGCATGCAGCGCGGGGTGATTGTGCATGAGGAAAGATTGCTGACTCGGCTGTTTGGCGAGGCGTATGGTAACTATTGCCAGCGTGTTCGCCGCTGGCTGTGACAGCGGCGTGCCTGCGGGCATGACGATACAGTGATTGAGGAGTAATTTTTGATGAGCAATACCCCCAGCGAACGCCGACGCTTTCAGCGCTTCGCCTTCGATGCTGAAACCGAGCTGGTGCAGGGCGCGCGACACTGGACGGTTGAACTGCACGACCTGTCGCTCAAGGGCCTGCTGGTGCACCGACCGGCAGACTGGGATGTCGAGCCCGCGCAATCGCTCGAAGCGCGGATACGGCTGTCTGCTGACACCGAAGTGCGCATGACGGTCGAGATGACGCGCACCGATGGCGAGCTGGTCGGGCTGGTCTGCCGGCACATCGATGTCGACTCGATCAGTCATCTGCGGCGGCTGATCGAACTCAATCTGGGTGATGAAGCCCTGCTCGAGCGCGAGCTGGCGGCGCTGGGGGAGCCCTGATATCCGCTTCAGTGGAGCAGCTTCAGCGCGAACTTCGCGGATAAATCCGCTCCCACAAAAGCAGGATGCTCCATTAATTCGTAACGGGGACGTGGTCTATTCGAACAGCGCATCCAGCGCCTGATCCAGGCGCGTCACGGCGATGACCTGCAGACCGGCTGGCGCTTCCTTGGGCGCATTGGCCTTGGGCACGATGGCGCGCTTGAACCCGTGCTTGGCGGCTTCCTTCAGGCGCTCCTGGCCGCTGGGAACAGGGCGGATCTCACCGGAAAGGCCGACTTCGCCGAACACCAGCAGATCGCTGTCCAGCGGCCTGTTGCGCAGGCTGGAAATCACCGCGGCCATCAGCGCCAGATCCGCCGCCGTCTCCAGCACCTTGACGCCACCCACCACGTTGACGAACACGTCCTGATCGTAGGTCGGGATGCTGCCGTGCCGATGCAGCACGGCCAGCAGCATCGCCAGGCGGTTCTGATCCAGGCCCAGGGTGACGCGACGCGGGTTGGCCAGGTGGCTGGTATCGACCAGCGCCTGCACTTCCACCAGCATCGGTCGGGTGCCTTCCCAGGTGGCCATGACCACGCTGCCGGGCACCGCCTCCTGGGCGCGGGTGAGGAAGATCGCCGAGGGGTTGGTGACCTCCTTCAGGCCCTTGTCGGTCATGCCGAATACGCCTAGCTCGTTGATCGCGCCGAAGCGGTTCTTCACCGCCCGCAGCAAGCGCAGGCGACCGTCGGATTCACCCTCGAAATACAACACGGTATCGACCATGTGTTCCAGTACGCGCGGCCCGGCCAGCGCGCCTTCCTTGGTGACATGGCCGACGAGGAAGATCGCCGTGCCGCTCTGCTTGGCGAAGCGCACCAGCAGCGCCGCGCTTTCCCGTACCTGGGAGACGCCGCCGGGTGCGGACTGCAGCTGTTCGGTAAAGATGGTCTGGATCGAGTCGATCACCATGACCTTGGGTTTTTCCCGTCGGGCGGTGGCGATGATGGATTCGATGCAGGTCTCGGTCATGACCTTCAACTTGTCCTGCGGCAGATCCAGGCGCCGGGCGCGCATGGCGACCTGTTGCTGGGACTCCTCGCCCGTGACATACAGTGCGGGGAAGCGCTGGGCGATGGCGCACAGGGTCTGTAACAGGATGGTGGATTTGCCGATGCCCGGATCGCCGCCGATCAGCACCACCGAGCCGTCCACCAGCCCGCCGCCAAGGACGCGGTCCAGCTCGCCGGAAGCCGTGGAGAAGCGCGGCACTTCCTCGACGCTGACTTCGGCCAGGGTTTTGATATTGGCCTGATCGCCAGCCCAGCCGGCGCGCCCCGAGGGCGGTGCGGCACCGTCGATGATGGTTTCCACCAGGGTATTCCAGGCACCACAATCACCGCATTGCCCGGCCCACTTGGGAAAGGTCGAGCCGCATTCGGTGCAGCCGTACATGCGCTTGGCCTTGGCCATGGGAACTCCGGGTCGTGGAAGGGGAGTCGCATGATAGCGGCTGACTTGATTGTCATCAGCCACAAGTGGCGCGCGAATGGCCAGACTGTGCGCAACCGATCAGGAGTGAACCACCATGCGCCATCTGTTGTTTTTACATCTGCTGGGGGCCAGCGTCTGGGTCGGCGGGCATCTGGTACTGCTGTTCGGTGTGCTGCCCAGGGCCATGCGCGAGCGCGATCCGCAACCGGTGCGCAATTTCGAGCAGATTTACGAACGTATCGGTATTCCGGCGCTGTTGGTGCAGATCATTACCGGGTTATGGATGGCCAGTCTGTGGCTACCCCACTCGCAATGGTTTGGCGGATCGCCCATCGCTCATCTGATACAGGCCAAGCTGGTGCTGCTGGGCTTCACTGCGCTGCTCGGCGTACATGCTCGCCTGGCGCTGATTCCGAAGCTCGACGCCCAGCGCCTGCCGCAGCTGGGGCTGCACATTCTGCTGATTACCCTGACGGCAGTAGTTTTCGTCTGGGTGGGGGCGGGGTTCAGGTTTGGTGGGCTTTTGTAGGGGAGGTTGCGCATTGGCTAAACCGGCCTGCGACAGACGAAGCCTTTACCTCGCGAGGGGGTTATGCCCAAAGAAAAGCCCGCCGTGATGGCGGGCTTTGCGGATGTCCCTCGGCATTTAGCCGCCGCAACCACCACAGCAGCTGCCGGAGGCGTGCTTGAGGCTCTTGGCAATGTCGCTTTTCAGTGAAGCGTGTTCCTGTTCGAGTGCCTCAAGTGCTGTGCCGTCCAGGTTCTCACTGCCTTCCAGGCGCTGGGTCAGTGCTTCGTAAGCTTCGGCCTTACGGGCGAAGATCGGGTTTTCCTGACAGAGCTTCTGCAGTTGCGCGCTCTTTTCAGGGAAGTCTTTACTCAGGGATTGAAGTTCGAGGTGCATGAGAGCTGCTCCGGGTTGAAAGTCGCTACCTTATAGCCGGTGCTGGCATTCACCGGTTGACGGCGATCAAGCGAGCGATATCCTCTCGCCCCAGTCGTCGGACGGCGACTGCTCTGGCAAGCCTTCCGAAGGGCGCCTATGCTCTACGACGGTTGTTTCGCTGCGGTTGGACGGAACACCGATGCAAGCCCATTAGCACAAGGATTTTTCGATATGAGTCTGATCAGCGAATTCAAGGCGTTTGCCGTCAGGGGCAATGTGATCGACATGGCCGTGGGCATCATCGTCGGCGCAGCGTTCACCAAGATTGTTTCCTCCTTCGTTGCGGACGTGGTCACGCCACCACTGGGGATTCTGATTGGTGGGGTGGACTTCTCCGATCTGGCCATCGTGCTCAAGGAGGCCGTGGGCGATACACCGGCGGTCACGCTGAGTTACGGGAGTTTCCTCCAGACGATATTCGACTTCACCATCGTGGCCTTTGCGATCTTCCTGGCGATCAAGGCCATCAACCACCTCAAGCGCAAGGAAGCCGAAGCACCCTCGGCACCACCGGCGCCCTCGAAGGAAGAGATACTGCTGACCGAAATCCGTGATGCGCTGCGTGCGCAGAACCGGCCCTAGCAGGCCGTATTCAACGGCCTGCTAACGCACCACCAGCCGCCTGAACCAATCCAGCAGAACGGTAGGCAAGAGTTCGGGGCGAGGCAGCAAGGCATACTGCCCCGCCCCGAAAATGCCGGGCAGGTAGCTGGCGGCCTGGCGATCAATGGTCAGGCAGAAGGTCGAAATGCCTTGCAGTGACGCTTCGGTGACAGCCTGGCGCATGTCCTCTACGCCGTAGCGTCCTTCATATTCATCCTTGTCATTCGGTTTGCCGTCCGATAGCAGCAGTAGCAGGCGGTGACTGGCGGCTTGCTGCATGAGGCTGCTACTGGCATGACGGATGGCGGCCCCGGCACGGGTGTAGTGCTCGGGTTCCAGTGCGCTGATGCGCAGCGCCACGTCATTGCTGAAACGTTCGTCGAACCCCTTGAGCTGCCGCACGATCACCGCATCGGGGCCTTCACCGGAGAACGCCTGCACGGCATAGGACTCCCCCATGCCTTCCAGGGCAATGCAGACCAGCAGCAGCGCTTCGCGCTCCACGTCGATGATGCGCCGGTTGGCCGATATCCAGCCGTCGGTCGAGCCGCTGATGTCGATCAGCAGGGTGATGGCCAGATCCCGCTCCGCAGTGCGGCGGGTCTGGTACAGCGCGTCGGACAGCGAGCCACCGGCACGGAAGTCGGCGTAACTGTCGATATAGGCGCCCAGGTCGATTTCGTCACCATCCAGTTGCCGCCTGCGGATGACACGACGGGCGCAGAGCATCTCGAAGTGCCGCCTGATCTGGCCAAGCAGCGAGCGATGCTCCTCCAGCGTGTTATCCACCCATTGCTGGGAGCCGGGCAGATTGGGCAGCACCCTGACGATGGCGCCGGGCTGGCGGTAATGCCGGGCGCGGTAGTCCCATTCGGGATAGTGGAATCCGTGACCTTCGGCCTTGGCGCGCTTGAGCTGCATAAGCGTATTGGCGTCCGGGGGATCATCGGAGATCAGCACCTCCTTCGGCCTGCCTGGCGTTGCGACCAGCCGTGCCTCGGGCAGCTCTGAGAGCATGTCGCCGTATTCGTCGGCGCTGATGTCCTCGTCGCGGTCCACGGGCCGGTTCATGCCCAGGGGGTCTTCGGCGTGCTGGTGCGGCTCGTCCGCCTGGACCATGAACAGGCCTTCGTTGTCGTCATCCTCGTCTTCTTTCGCCTCGCGCACTTGCGGGCGGCGAGGGAGGCTGGCGCTGCGTGGTGCCGTGCCAGTCGGGTCGCTATCGTCTGCTGAGGACTCCTGCGTCAGCCTGGCCTTGGCACCGGTGACGGGTGCATGCAGGGTGCCGGTCCACCAGTCCCGGAGCAGCGGGGCATTGCCGCCGGAACGGTCTTCGACTGACAGTCCCAGATAGGCGAGCAGCGCTTCGGCCAGCAGCAGTGATTGCGCGGGCGATTCGCTCAGCGGGAAGCCTTCCGGGGCATTGCCGCATTGGCTGTCGAGCAGTTGCCTGAGCAGGATTTCCAGCGGTTGGCGTGCGCGGGAAAAGTCCGAAAGCGCCGGGCGCCGTTGCAGGCAGAGTTGGCGTAGCCGCTCGATGGCCGGTGCCATGCCGGGCAGCGCTTGTGCCAGCTGCTCATCCACCGCCCAGGCTTCCAGCAGCAGATAGGCGTCCGCCGGCAGCGCAGGCAGTCCGGACGGGAGCGCTTCGGCACTGCCGCGCTGGGCGCGCAGCGCCTGTTGCAGCGCCATCACCCGATAGGCTTCACCGCCGCAGTCAAGGTCCGTGAGGCCCGAATCCACGGGCAGCCACAGGCGCTGGCCATCGGTGCCAGGGAGGGGTTGATGTTGCCAGGGTGCCTGAACTTGCCGGAAGCAACGCGCCAGCAAGGTTGGCAAGGCCGGAGGCTGAGCAATTCTGATCGGGTAACTGGTGCCGGTCACTGCCGTGATCAACAGGTCCAGGCGCGGTGCAACATCGGTCAGCACGGCGGTCGGCGGGCCTTTGGGCAGCGGACGATAGCGTCGCCACAGCTTTTGCGCATAGATGGTCGCATGGCGCGCCGCGTCGCTGACCAGCTCTTCGGCTTCGGCCATGGTGATCGGCTAGACGAAGGTGCCGTCAACCAGATCGCGCAGGGCGCAGACCATGGACGGCTCATCCGACAGGGGCGAGACAATAGCGGCGTAACAGGCTTCGCGTATGGGGATGCCGCATGTGGTGAGTGAGCCTGCGGCGATCAGCAGACGCGTACTCGGCACTTCAGCCAGGCCCCGGTCACGCAACTGACGGATGCGTTCGGCCAGGCTGACCAACCCTCTGGCAATAGAGGGTTCGACGGCGCTTTCACGCTGCACGATCAGCGCTTCCTGTTCGGCTGCGGGAAAATCCAGGTCCATGGCGACGAAGCGCTGGCGGGTGCTGGGCTTGAGGTCCTTGAGCATGCGCTGGTAGCCGGGGTTGTAGGACACCACCAGCTGGAAGCCGGGCGCGGCAGCAATGTTCTCGCCGGTCTTGTCGATGGGCAGCGTGCGCCGGTAATCGGTCAGCGCATGCAGCACGACCACGGTGTCCTGACGTGCTTCGACGACTTCATCCAGGTAGCAGATTGCACCCTCGCGCACGGCGCGGGTCAAGGGGCCATCCTGCCAGACGGTGCCGTTATGGCGGATCAGGTAACGTCCGATCAGGTCGCTGGCTGCCAGGTCGTCGTGACAGGGGATGGTGATCAAGGGTCGGCCAAGCCGCCAGGCCATGTGTTCGACGAAGCGGGTCTTGCCGCAGCCGGTCGGACCCTTGAGCATGACCGCCAGGCCTCGTGCATGGCACTTCTCGAACAGTGTCACTTCATTGCCGGACGGCTGATACCAGGGCTCTTCCGTTGCCGGGCGTGTAGCCAGGCTGCGTGCGGCCTGATCCATGCCCACCTCAGAGCGTCCGGTCGATAGCTGTGCCGCTGTTCACCGCCGCCTGTTCGTCGGTCACCGGCTCGAAACGCGGGCGGTAGCGGAAGAAGTCGAAGATATACAGCCCCACGCCCGTGGCGAAGATACTGGCGGTTGAGATCAGCATGACGAAGTGGATCTGGATCTTCAGCTGCACATCCAGATAGCCCATGCCCATGATCCGCTCCAGATACACCTGACCGATGCCGGCGGTGGCGAAGGAAAGGGTCATGCCGAACATGCCCGCCAGCTGCAGCCAGAACGCCCAGTAGCCAATGGTGGTGCCCTGGTCGGGACGTTTGTGGGTAAGTGAGGGCAGGGCATAGCTGATCATGGCCAGGACGATCATCGCGTAGGCGCCGTAGAAAGCGGCGTGGCCATGCATGGCGGTGATCAGGGTGCCGTGGGTCCATTTGTTGATGCTCGGCCAGGTGTGGGCCAGGCCCAGCAGGCCGGCGCCGAACAGGGTGAACACGGTGCTGCCCAGCGTCCAGTGCAGCGCCAGTATGTTGGGATGCCGCAGCCCCGAGCGGCGCATGGCGCCGTAGGCATACATGGCCATGCCGACGATGGCCAGTGGCTCCAGCGCGCTGAAGAAGCCGCCGATCGGCAGCCAGTAATAGGGGACGCCCACCCAGTAGTAATGGTGGGCGGTGCCGAGGATGCCGGCGATGAAGACCAGGCCGACAATCACGTACAGCCACTTCTCCAGCACCTCCCGGTCGGCGCCGGACAGGCGGATCAGCAGGTAGGCGAGGAAGGCACCCATGATCATCATCCACACGCCTTCGACCCACAGGTGGATGGTCCACCAGCGGTAGAAGATCGACACCGTGTAGTTCTCGTAATGCAGCAGCGCGGGGAAGAACAGCACCGCGGAGCTGACCAGCCCCAGCAGCAACACGCCTTCGGTGGTGGTGAAGCGCCCGGACTTCTTGATCGTCATGCCGATGTTGTAGAGGAAGATCAGCATGCAGATGACGATCACGATCTTGTGCGGCAGAGGCTGCTCCAGCAGTTTGTTGCCGGTGCCGTAGCGGAACAGGTAACCGGTGATGGCGGTCACGCCCATGGCGGTCCACAGACCGAGCTGGATATAGGCGAGCTTGGTGCTGTAGAGCTCGGTACGCGACTCGTCGGGCACCATCCAGTAGGTTGCACCCATGAAGCCGGTGAGCACCCAGACGATCAGCAGATTGGTGTGGATCACCTTGGTGACGTCGAACGGCAGGATGTACAGCAGTGGGTCCGGCCCCAAGTATTTGGCCGCCGAAAGCAGGCCGAATACCAGTTGCAGGCCGAACAGCACCATGGCGACGGCGAAATACCAGTAAGCGACTGACTGTGATTTATAGCGCATGGCCAATCCCCTGCAAGGTGCCGCTCCGCCGGGTGGTTGCCCGAGGCGGAACAGCTTTTATTTGAATGACGCCAGGTAAGCGATCAAATGATCCAGCTGCTCGGGTGTCAGTGAGTCGGCATAGGTGGTCGGCATGAAGGACGTGCCGCCCGCCGAATACATCTCGCCGGGATACAGATAGGCGCTGGGCTCGACGATGGATTCGCGGATATAGGCTTCGACGCTGTCGGCGCTGCCCTGGTAATCCGCCGAGGCCATTATCTTCTCGGCCCGTGATGCCAGGCCGGCCAGGGTTGGCCCGGCGAGATTCACCCCGGGGGCGATCGAATGGCAGGCATGGCAGGCCGGGGATGCCGTGCGGAAAACCGCTTCGCCCAAGGCAATCGGGTCTTCGCCGCCACTGACCGGACGAGCGCCGGGTGGCAGCTGTTCGGCCGTATGGCCGGGGCCGGAGGCATCCTGCTGTGCCAGAGTCAGGTCGGTGCCGGGAATCGAGGAGCCGGTGACCAGAATCGGTCGTGGCGGCCAGCCCTGGTTATCGACGTTGGCGACCCACTCGAAAAAAGCGATCAGCCCCGCAATTTCCTCGTCCGTGAGATTCTGGTTGGGCATCAGGCGGCGGTGACGCTGCTCGTCATAGAACCTTTCCGGGTTCTTGAGAAAGGCCGTGAGGTAAGGCGCGCCGCGGTGCTGGGCGATCTTTGTCAGGTCCGGTGCGTAATAGGCGCCCTCGCCGAAAATGGTATGGCAGTTGATGCAGTTCTTCTCGTGCCAGACATCCTTGCCTCGTGTGACTTCGTGCGTGATGCTGGCGGCATTGGTCAGTTCCGGAAACTGCCGATGGCTGTCCAGCGTAAGCCCGAGAAAGGCCACGGCTGCGATGGCAGTGGAGATGATGGCGAAGGAGCGGGTTTGTCGCTTGTTCATGGGAGCGCCTCAACGGCTGGTCAAACGCCGATGCCTGTCCAGTAGACGATGCCGATGCCACCCGCGTAGAGAATGGCGGCGAGCATCAACCCCAGGACCACGTGACTGAGTATTCGGAACGCTTTTTCCACGGTCGCATTCTCCCGAGAATGGTGTGGTGCCTGGAACAGTCGAAGCGGGACTGTCAGGTATTGCGGGGCAGTCGCTGGATCGTGACCAGGATGACGGCGTCGGCAATTATCTGCAGCGCATGTTCGACGCTTTCGGCCAGGTACATCAGTTCATTGTCCTGAAGGGTCTGCCAGCGACTTTCTACCTGGACTTCAATGACGCCTTGAAGACAGTGGATGGTGATGGGGCCGGCCACTGCATGGCTGGGTACGACGTGACCGGCCTTGAGCACCAGGCGCATCACCTCAAGGCTCGGGGTGCTGACCAGCGCCTGTGAGCGTAGCTCGGGAAACGGATCTGCCCTGAGCAGGCTGATAGCCTCGCCGGACTGTGCATGTTTCAGTGCCATGGCGCTCCGACCGATACGCTTTGTTTCAATTGAGGCTAGTGAAGGGATCGGGAACTGTCCAACGACTGAGGGATGAGCGGTTCGCTCGCTGAAGCGGGGAGTGGCAGAAGGTGATGCCCGGCGCATTGCACGCCGGGCATCGGAGGGGCTTATTCCGGCTTCGGAGTAGTCGCAGTGCTCATCGGCAGGATCGGATAGGCGACCTGCGGCTGATCACCGGTCAGGCTGTGAAGGAAGGCGGTGATGGCCTTGACTTCGTTGTCCTTGAGCTGACGGCCCAGCTGGCTGTCACCCATGATGGCCACGGCCTGCTCCAGATCCCAGACCTCACCGCTATGGAAGTAAGGCGGCGTCAGTGCGATGTTACGCAGCGGTGCAGCACGGAACACGTACTCATCGGCGGCGGTGTTGGTCACGGCGAAGCGGCCCTTGTCGCCTTCAGGCAGTACGTCTGCGCCCGGCTTCTTGATCACGCCGAAGGGGAAGTAACCCTGGCCGCCGACGTTGACGCCGTTGTGGCAGGCGATGCAGCCGGCATCCATGAACAGGGCCAGACCTTCCTTCTGCTGGGCATCGAGCGCCTTGTCGTCACCCTTGAGGAAGCGGTCGAACGGCGAGTTAGGCGTGGTCAGGCTGACTTCAAAGGCTTCCAGCGCATAGGCCATGTTGTCGAAGCTGACCGGATCCTTGTCCTTGGGAAAGGCTTTCTTGAACTCGGTTACGTACTCGGGAATGCTCTTGAGGGTCGCAACAACCCGGTCAGGCGTGTTGTTCATCTCAACGCTGGCCTGGACCGGACCCTTGGCCTGCTCCTGCAGGTCCTTGGCGCGGCCATCCCAGAACTGCGCGGCGTTGAACACGGCGTTGAGCACGGTTGGCGAGTTGCGCGGGCCTTTCTGCCAGCCGTGGCCGATGGAGGTGGTGACGTTGTCGCTGCCGCCGATGCTGAGGTTGTGGCAGGTGTTGCAGCTGATCACGTGGCTGCGCGACAGGCGCGGATCGAACCACAGTTTATGGCCCAGAATGGCCTGATCTTCGCTGACGGCATGACCACGGACTTCGGTGACCTTGTCCGGGATCGGCTTGAAAATGGAGTTGGCACGCTCGCGCAGTTCGTCGGCATGGGCGCTGCCGGCAATCATTAGGAGGCTACCGAGCAGCAGGGGCGCTGTGGATCGCATTGTTTATTCCTCTATCGGTGTTGGCTGATGCTAGGAGGCGTCATTTGTATAGGGGTTGAGTTGATTTGCATCAAGCGAGGCCGAGGAAGGCTTTTAGAAAAATGTCTCGATTTGTAACAGGTTGCACGGGATGCCTTTTTAGCCAGCCTTGCGGCTCGGCGGAGGCATCGCCAGAATGGCGTCACTTTTGTGGCCTGAGAGCCACCCAGCAAGGATTTCCAATGCCCCAGACTGTCGCTGCCGGCCTGCGCCTGGCGCCCGATGCACTGACTCGCCCCTTCAAGCCCGATCAGTTCGACTTCAAGACAACCGATGAGCTTGAGCCTTTTCTTGGTGTTCTTGGCCAGGAGCGAGCCGTAGAGGCTCTGCAGTTCGGCGTGGCGATGCCGCGTCCGGGCTACAACGTCTATGTGATGGGCGAGTCCGGTACTGGGCGTTTCTCCTTTGTGCGTCGTTATCTTCGGGCGGAAGGCAAGCGGCTCGACACGCCTTCGGACTGGGTCTACGTAAATAATTTCGACGAGCCGCGCGAACCACGGGTACTTGAGTTGCCCCAGGGCGGAGCCAGTACCTTTATTGCGGATATCGGGCAACTGATCGACAACCTGTTGGCGACTTTCCCCGCGGTGTTCGAGCACCCCAGCTTCCAGCAGAAGAAGAGCGCCATCGATCGCGCCTTCAACCAGCGCTACGACAAGGCGCTGGACGTGATCGAGAAGCTGGCGCTGGAGAAGGAAATCGCCCTCTATCGCGACAGCGCCAACATCGCCTTCACGCCCATGAAAGACGGCAAGTCCATGGACGAAGCCGAGTTTGCCCAGCTGCCCGAAGCCGAGCGCGAGCGTTATCACGCGGACATCTCTGCGCTGGAAGTGAGCCTGAACGAAGGCCTGGCCAGCCTGCCGCAATGGAAGCGCGAATCCAGCAATCAGCTGCGCCAGCTCAATGACGAGACCATTAGCCAGGCGCTGCAGCCGCTGCTGGCGCCGCTCTCGGAAAAGTATTCCGAGAACGCCGGCATCGAAGCCTACCTGCAGGCGGTGCAGGTCAACCTGCTGAAAACCGTGGTCGAGCAGCTGGTGGACGAAAATCATCCCGAGGCGCACAACCGCCAGCTGCTCGAAGAACAGTACAGCCCGAGCCTGGTGGTCGGCCATGCGCAGGATGGCGGTGCACCGGTCGTGTTTGAGCCGCATCCAACCTACGACAACCTCTTTGGCCGCATCGAATACAACGCCGATCAGGGGGCGCTCTATACCAGTTACCGCCAGCTGCGACCGGGCGCGTTACATCGCGCCAATGGCGGCTTTCTGATGCTCGAAGCGGAAAAGCTGCTCAGCGAGCCCTTCGTCTGGGAGGCGCTCAAGCGGGCTCTCCAGTCGAGCAAGTTGAAGATGGAGTCGCCGCTGGCCGAGCTGGGCCGGCTGGCTACGGTCACCCTGACGCCGGAAGTCATTCCGCTCAAGGTCAAGATCATCATCATCGGTTCACGTCAGCTGTACTACACCCTGCAGGACCTTGATCCGGACTTTCAGGAGATGTTCCGGGTACTGGTGGACTTCGACGAGGACATTCCGCTGGCAGAGGACAGTCTGGAACAGTTCGCCCAACTGATGAAAACCCGTACCTCGGAGGAAGGTATGGCACCGCTGACCGCCGCAGCGGTCGCGCGACTGGCGACGCACAGTGCACGTCTGGCCGAACATCAGGGGCGTCTGTCTGCGCGTATCGGTGACCTGTTCCAGCTGGTCAGTGAGGCGGATTTCATTCGCCAGCTGGCCAGTGATGAGGTGACCGATGTCGGTCATATCGAGCGGGCCCTCAAGGCCAAGGCCACGCGTACCGGGCGTGTTTCGGCGCGGATTCTCGACGACATCCTGGCCGGCGTCATTCTGATCGACAGCGAAGGCGCGGCCATCGGCAAATGCAACGGGCTGACCGTGCTGGAAGTCGGTGATTCGGCCTTCGGCATGCCGGCGCGCATATCTGCCACCGTCTATCCGGGTGGCTCGGGAATCGTCGATATCGAGCGTGAGGTCAATCTGGGGCAGCCGATCCACTCCAAGGGCGTGATGATCCTGACCGGCTATCTGGGCAGCCGTTATGCCCAGGAGTTTCCGCTGGAAATCTCGGCGAGCATCGCGCTGGAGCAGTCCTATGGCTATGTTGATGGCGACAGCGCCTCGCTCGGTGAATGCTGTGCGCTGATCTCGGCCATCTCGCGCACGCCGCTCAAGCAGTGTTTCGCCATCACCGGTTCGATCAACCAGTTCGGTGAAGTGCAGGCCGTCGGGGGGGTGAACGAGAAGATCGAAGGCTTCTTCCGTCTTTGCGAGGCGCGTGGCTTGACCGGCGAGCAGGGTGCAATCATTCCCTTCGCTAACGTCACCACGCTCATGCTCGAAGAGCGGGTGCTGGAGGCTGTACGTCAGGAGCGCTTCCATATCTACGCCGTGCGCCATGTCGATGAAGCGCTTTCGCTGCTGGTCGGTGAAGAAGTTGGCGTCTCGGATACGCAAGGCCGTTTCCCCAAGGGAAGCGTCAATGCACGCGTGGTCGAGCGCCTGCGCGATATTGCCGAAATCGGCCTTGAAGACGACGACAAGGGCGAGACGGCAGCTGTCGCGGAGGCGAAGGCCGCCGTTGACCCTGCCAAGGGCTGAGTGATTGAGCGGTATCTGAGCGGAACGTTACGGCGCGCGGCGGGTCTGGAGAAATAGAGAGTCTGCACTCTCTATCCACAAGGTTATCCACAGTGATCAGGGGATAAACCGGTTGGCCCGCCGATTCGCTCGGAAAGACGGTGCGCAACCGAGCGCGAGGGTTACCGTCATGCCGAACAACCTGTGTCTGAATCGTCAGTGCCTGGGGCTGGTCACTCGAATCGAATGCGCCATCTGGCCCGTGGCGGGCGCGAATGGCCTTTGGACTCTGCTCTGCGCCGCTGGTATAGACGGCTCGCAACCCACGGCGATCCGCGTGCAGGGCCCGTTCCGCGGGCTTCGGGCTGCCGAGTCGGTGCTTGAGGCCATCGCCAGCAGCCTTCATGAGCAGGGCTATTGCATGGAAGATTCGCTGCCGATCTGGCAATTGCACATGCGCGCCGAATTACGCAAGGTCAACGCCGATCAGGCGCGCTTTCTGCGTGGCTGGGAATCACGGACATAGGCTGAAAGTCCAAGTGATCCGGACAAATTCGACAGTATTTCCCGCTTCTTCATAGCGGCAACAGATTTGTTATCCACAATGCCAGCTGCCCATCGCGGGGGCTTGTTTGCGCCGGATCGCTACGTATACTCGCCAGCCCGTTTTTCCCGTGGACGATGTCATGGAACGCTTCATCGAAAACACTATGTATGCCGCTCGCTGGTTGTTGGCGCCCATCTATTTCGGCCTGGCATTCGCGCTGCTGGCGCTGGCGATCAAGTTCTTCCAGGAAATCTGGCACATCCTGCCGATGATCCTGTCGCTGAGTGAAGGTGACCTGATCCTCAAGCTGCTGTCGTTGATCGACATGGCGCTGGTCGGCGGTCTGTTGGTCATGGTGATGCTGTCAGGCTACGAGAATTTCGTTTCCCAGCTGAATGTCGACAAGGGGGGTGAGAAGCTCGACTGGCTGGGCAAGATGGATTCCGGCTCGTTGAAGATGAAGGTGGCTGCCTCCATCGTCGCCATCTCCTCGATACACCTGCTGCGGATGTTCATGAATGCCCAGCAACTGCAAAGTGAACAGCTGAAGTGGTACGTGATCATCCACCTGACCTTCGTGGTGTCGGCGTTCGCCATGGGCTATCTGGACAAGCTCACCAAGCACTGAGTCGATGCGGCATGTGGCGGGGTGGCGGTCATGCTGTGCTAGTCTGTGCGCCCTTTTTTCCAGCGGAGCCCAGGCATGACCGACCTTAACCTGTCCACCGACGAAACGCGCGTTAGCTACGGCATCGGCCGCCAGCTGGGCGATCAGCTGCGCGACAACCCGCCGCCCGGTGTAAGTCTCGATGCGGTGATCGCGGGTATTCGTGATGCCTTTGCCGGTGCGGCCAGTCAGGTCAGTCCGGAAGCGCTGAACGCCAGCTTCGCCGTGATCCGCGAGCGCATGCAGGCCGAAGCCCAGCAAAAAGCAGAAGCCGCTGCCGGTGAAGGCAAGGCTTTCCTTGCCGACAACGCCAAGCGTGAAGGCGTCACCACGCTGGATTCGGGCCTGCAGTATGAAGTGCTGACCGCCGGCGACGGCGCCAAGCCGAGCCTTGAAGACCAGGTGCGTACCCACTACCACGGCACTCTGATCGATGGCACCGTGTTCGACAGCTCCTACCAGCGCGGCCAGCCTGCTGAGTTCCCGGTTGGTGGCGTGATCGCTGGTTGGACCGAAGCGCTGCAGCTGATGGCTGTCGGCAGCAAGTGGCGCCTCTATGTGCCGAGTGAGCTGGCTTACGGCGCTCAGGGCGTCGGCAGCATTCCGCCGCACAGCGTGCTGGTGTTCGACGTCGAGCTGCTCGCGGTTCTGTAAGCCTTGATGGAGTTGTAGGGTGGATGTCGCGAAGCACATCCACGCGTTAGGTTGGTCCAAAACAAATGCGTGGAAGATGCTTCGCAGTCTTCCACCCTACGCCATACCCCGAATCCTGAAGGCGTGAACCTGGCTTCTGCCAACACGCTGCAATGTCGATTCATTCGCGCTCAGGGGCGCAGCGCCCGGGCATAGGAGAACAGGAACAGATTGCGCACCTGTTCCTTGAGCACGCAGGGTTCGCTGGTGCTCAACTCGTGCAAGTCCAGATCCCCCTGATCACGCAGTTCGTCCAGGGCCTCTCCCTCTAGTGAAACGCACACCGCGCCGGTGTTTCGGTCGAGTATCCGCAGATAGGGTTGTGGTCGGTCCAGCCAGGCATCGATCAGATAGGTCATGCTCACCTCCAGTTAATTCTGTTAATGAGAATAATTACTATTTGCAGATATGCAAGCATTAAAACACCCTGCACGCCAGGCGGTGGGCCGTGAGGTGGGTTTCTGGGGTGCAGGGGTGATGCGGGTCAGGCAGTCTTTACCGACCCGTCGAGCAGATCGGTTTGCAGGCGGCTATCAGTGAGTGCGGGCAACTGCGAAGCGACTGAGTTCTACCAGAGCGTCGCGGTAAATGCTGGCGGGAATCAGCTCGAGGCAGGCGATGGCTCGGTCGGCATAATCACGTGCCAAGCGAGCGGTGTAGTCCAGGGAGCCTGAAGCCTGAACGGCGTTGCGGATGCTTTCCAGATCCTCGATGCCGCCTTTCTGGATAGCCCTGCGCACCAGTGCGGCCTGTTCCGCCGAGCCTTCACGCATGGTGTAGATCAATGGCAGTGTGGGCTTGCCTTCGGCCAGGTCGTCACCGACGTTCTTGCCGAGGGTTTCGGCGTCGCCCTGGTAATCGAGCAAGTCGTCTACCAACTGGAAGGCAATACCGAGATGGTCGCCAAACTGGCGTAGCGCTTCGCATTGCTCGTCGCTGGCGCCCGCAAGGGTCGCAGCGCTGTGTGTTGAGGCTTCGAAGAGCATGGCGGTCTTGCCGCGAATGACCTCCATGTAGATTTCTTCGGTGGTGCTGGCGTCGCGGACCTTTGACAGCTGCAGCACTTCGCCTTCGGCGATCACCCGCGTGGCCTGGGAGATGATGCGCATGACCGGCATCGAACCCAGTGTGACCATCATTTCGAAGGAGCGCGCATAAAGGAAGTCGCCGACCAGCACGCTCGGGGCATTGCCCCACAGGGCGTTGGCGGTGGAGCGGCCACGGCGCATGCCGGACATGTCGACGACATCGTCATGCAGCAGCGTCGAGGTGTGCAGGAACTCGATGATGGCTGCCAGCAGGCGCAACTGGTCGCCTTTCAATCCCAGCGCATTACCGCTGAGCAGAACCAGCAGTGGGCGCAGACGCTTGCCCCCGGCAGAGGTGATGTAGTCCCCGATCTTCTCAACCAGTGGTACGCGAGACGTCAGCTGGTCGCGAATGATGCCGTCAACGGCGGCGAAATCATCAGCCACGACTTGGTAAAAGGCCTGGGGTTGCATCGGTCGCCGGTACTCCTCGGAGGTTGCGCGGCATGCTAGGGGGCGGCTCATGGACTGTCAAGGCAAGCGCCTGTGGCTATTGCGCAGGCGCATGTGCATGCGTACAATCGCGGACCCTGAACTTCCCCCTGGGCATTTCCCTGCCTTACGCAATTGCACGGGCGTCACTTCCGGCCCCATGCAGCCATGCCAGCCACTAACCATTATTTCAAAGCGCTGGGTGAGCAGGATCAACGGAGATACATAGATGTACGCAGTTATCGTAACCGGCGGCAAGCAGTACAAGGTTGCCGAAGGCGAATACCTCAAGATTGAAAAACTCGAAGTTGCTACTGGCGAAGCTGTCACTTTCGACCGCGTTCTGCTGATTGGCAATGGCGATGATGTCAAAATCGGCGCTCCGGTGGTCGATGGTGCCAAAGTTACCGCTGAAGTGATTGCCCAGGGCCGTCACGACAAGGTCACCATCATCAAGTTCCGCCGTCGTAAGCACCACATGAAGCGTCAGGGCCACCGTCAGTGGTTCACTGAGGTCAAAATCACCGGTATTCAGGGCTAATCGGGCCTGAATCCCCTTATAGGAGTATTGAACTCATGGCACACAAAAAAGCTGGCGGTTCTACCCGCAACGGTCGCGACTCAGAAGCCAAACGCCTTGGCGTGAAGATGTATGGCGGCCAGAAAATCGTTCCTGGCAACATTATCGTGCGTCAGCGCGGTACCCAGTTCCACGCCGGTTACGGTGTTGGCATGGGCAAGGATCACACCCTGTTCGCGAAAGTGGAAGGCGTGATCAAATTCGAAGTGAAGGGCGCTCTTGGCCGTCGCTACGTGAGTGTCGTCGCGGCCTGATCGCGGCGTTGCTGGAAAAGCCCTGTCATGCGACGGGGCTTTTTTGTTTCTGTATCCTGTGAGGCTCTTGCAAAGAAACTGCTCGGTGCTCATTCAGTTTTCGCTGGGTTTTTTGCAAGACCCTTATTCCAGTTTTCTAGCCCGTCCTTGCGGCGGGAGGCGTTCCCATGAAATTCGTCGATGAAGTATCGATTTTTGTAAAGGCCGGTGACGGCGGTAACGGCATGATGAGTTTTCGTCGCGAAAAATTCATCGAAAAAGGCGGTCCCAACGGTGGCGATGGCGGTGACGGCGGCTCCATTTATCTGGTGGCCGACGAAAACCTCAATACGCTGGTCGATTACCGTTATACCCGTCGCTTCAATGCGCCCAATGGCGAGAAGGGCGGCAGTACCGAATGTACCGGCGCGAAGGGTGAGGATCTGATCCTGCCGGTGCCGGTCGGTACCACGGTGATCGATGCCGCCACTCAGGATGTGATTGGCGACCTGACCAAGGCGGGGCAGCGTCTGCTGGTTGCTCAGGGCGGCTGGCACGGGCTGGGCAATACGCGTTTCAAATCCAGCACCAATCGGGCGCCGCGGCAGACCACGCCGGGCAAGCCGGGCGATGCGCGCGATCTGAAGCTGGAGCTGAAGGTGCTGGCTGACGTCGGTCTGCTGGGCATGCCCAATGCTGGCAAGAGCACCTTTATCCGTTCGGTGTCAGCAGCCAAGCCAAAAGTGGCTGATTACCCTTTCACCACGTTGATTCCCAATCTGGGCGTTGTCAGTGTCGGGCGCTACAAGAGCTTTGTCGTGGCAGACATTCCGGGGTTGATCGAGGGCGCTTCGGAAGGTGCGGGCCTGGGTATTCGCTTCCTCAAGCATCTGGCGCGTACGCGCTTGCTGTTGCATCTGGTGGACATGGCGCCGCTGGATGAGAGTGATCCGGCCGATGCTGCGGAGATCATCCTCAATGAGCTGGAAAAGTTCAGCCCGGCGCTGGCTCAGCGTGACCGCTGGCTGGTGTTGAACAAGGCTGACCAGCTGCTTGATGAGGATCGTGAAGAGCGTGTGCGGCAGGTAGTCGAGCGGCTCGAATGGGAGGGTCCGGTGTTCGTGATTTCGGCGCTGGAGCGTGAGGGCACCGAAGAGTTGAGTCAGGCTGTCATGCGTTATCTGGACGAGCGGGCGCTGCGTATCGCCGAAGAGCCGGCCTATGCCGAAGCGCTGGCCGAACTCGATCAGCAGATCGAGGATGAGGCGCGTGCGCGACTGCAGGAGCTCGATGATCAGCGTGCGTTGCGTCGTGCTGGTGTCAAGGCGGCTGCGGAAGCTGAGGATGACGACTTCGATGATGACGACGATGAAGAGGGCGGCGCTGAAATCTTCTACGTGCGCTAATTGTCTCGGCCTCGCGTTGCTGCGGGGTTTTCGGATGGCGGGCGGGTTGTCTGCTGCTCGCCGCAATGAATTGGTTGATGAGTGGAATAGGCGGGATCGATGCGCGACAAGGTGAGCGGTGCTCGGCGCTGGGTGGTGAAGATCGGCAGTGCGTTGCTGACGGCTGATGGGCGTGGTCTTGATCAGGCGGCGATGGCTGTCTGGGTCGATCAGATGGTTGCGCTGCGTGAGGCGGGTGTCGAGCTGGTGCTGGTGTCTTCCGGTGCCGTTGCCGCCGGCATGAGTCGCCTTGGCTGGGGTGCGCGACCCAGGGCCGTGCACGAGCTGCAGGCGGCTGCGGCTGTGGGCCAGATGGGTCTGATTCGGGCCTGGGAGGCCAGTTTCGCCCGTTGCGACCAGCAGACCGCGCAGATTCTCGTCACCCATGACGACCTGTCCGACCGCAAGCGTTACCTCAATGCGCGCAGTACCCTGCGGACCCTGCTCGACTTGAATGTCGTGCCGGTGATCAATGAGAACGACACCGTCGTCACCGACGAGATCCGCTTTGGTGATAACGACACGCTGGCGGCGCTGGTGGCCAATCTGGTTGAGGCCGATTTGCTGGTGATCCTCACCGATCGTGATGGCATGTTCGATGCTGATCCGCGCAATAATCCCGAGGCCAATCTGATCAGTGAGGCGCGCGCCGATGATCCGGCGCTGGATGCCGTGGCGGGCGGAACCGGGGGTGCGCTGGGACGCGGCGGTATGCAGACCAAGCTGCGTGCGGCGCGTCTGGCGGCGCGTTCCGGTGCTCATACCGTGATCGTTGGCGGGCGTATCGAGCAGGTACTGGCGCGACTCAAGGCGGGCGAACAGCTGGGTACGCTGCTGACGCCCGAGTGCAGTCGTCATGCGGCCCGCAAGCAGTGGCTGGCCGGCCACTTGCAGACGCGCGGCACTGTCACCCTGGATGCCGGTGCGGTGCAGGCGCTTAAGCGGGGCAATTGCAGTCTGCTGCCGGTCGGTGTCAGGGCGGCTCAGGGCGGCTTTCGCCGTGGCGAGATGGTGGTCTGCGTGGGGCCGGACGGCCAGGAAGTCGCGCGCGGGCTTGCCAACTACAGTGTTGCTGAAACCCGTCGGATTCTGGGGCGTTCATCGGATGAGATCGAAAAGCTGCTCGGCTATGTTGATGAGCCTGAGCTGATCCATCGCGACAATATGATCCTTCTTTGAGGTGTCTGCTATGCGTGTGATGACCATGGCGCTGGTATTGGGTTTGACGACTCCGGCTGTGGCGACTGCCGAGCAGATCGGTGCCGTTGATACGGTATTCAAGTGGCTCGGGCCGAATCACAAGATCGTGGTCGAGGCGTTTGATGATCCGGAAGTCGATGGAGTGACCTGTTATCTCTCGCGTGCCAAGACCGGCGGCATCAAGGGTGGGCTGGGGTTGGCCGAGGATCGGGCCGAGGCCTCAATTGCCTGTCGGCAGGTCGGGCCTATTCGCATCAATGAAAAGTTGAAGGACGGAGAGGTCGTGTTCAAGGAGCGTACATCGCTGGTCTTCAAGACCATGCAGGTGGTGCGCTTTTTCGATGAGGGGCGAAATACGCTGGTTTACCTGGTCTACAGCGATCGAATCATCGAAGGCAGTCCGCAGAATGCGGTGACAGCGATCCCGATTCTGCCGTGGCCGGGTGCCCAGTAGCGGGGGTGTTGTATTGCTCTTTGATTGCCGTGTCCCGAGGGTGCGAGGCATAAAATACAGAGCACAAAAAAACCGGCCTAAGCCGGTTTTTTTCAAGAACGTTCAGCTTAAGCTGCAGCAGCTTCGCCGAGGGCCTTGATGTGGCCGTTCAGGCGGCTCTTGTGACGAGCGGCCTTGTTCTTGTGGATGATGCCTTTGTCGGCCATGCGGTCGATAACAGGCACGGCTGCAGTGTAAGCAGTACGAGCTTTTTCCAGATCTTTTGCATCCAGGGCCTTGACCACATTCTTGATGTAGGTGCGGACCATGGAGCGCAGGCTGGCGTTGTGGCTGCGACGCTTCTCAGCCTGAATTGCGCGTTTTTTGGCGGAAGGGCTGTTGGCCACCGTCGAACTCCTCGAAAACGTGGGATTACAAAGCAAATAAGGCCGCGAATCATGCCGATGTGGCAGATGCTTGTCAAGCCTGTTTGTACTGTCTGAATGCTGGTCGGGCAGATCGGCTGCCGCTAAACTCGCGGCCTCGTCCAGGGTCGTAACTGGCCATCGGTCGATGGCAAAGTCATTGGCCAGAACATGCGATTCCAGGAAAGACAGATGTCTGAAAAAACCGGAAAAGGCGGATTGCTGCGTTCCAGTGCGGTAGTCAGCGTCATGACGCTGCTGTCCCGCGTGCTGGGCATGGTACGCGATATGGTGGTGGCCAGCTACTTCGGTTCCGGAGCGGCGGCGGATGCTTTCTTCATCGCCTTCAAAATCCCCAACTTTCTACGCCGCCTGTTTGCCGAAGGTGCCTTCGCCCAGGCGTTTGTGCCGGTGCTGTCGGAATACCGCACTAAAAGAACCCAGCTGGAAGTCAAGCTGCTGGTCGATCGGACGGCGGGCATGCTCGGTCTGGTCCTGACTGGCATCACCGCGCTGGGTGTGCTCGGCTCGCCCTATCTGGTCATGTTGTTCGCGCCCGGTTTTCACGGTGAACCGGCCAAGCTGCAGCTGGCTGGTGAGCTGTTGCGCATCACTTTTCCCTACCTGCTGCTGATCTCGCTGACGGCCTTTACTTCGGGCGTGCTCAATACTTATGGACGCTTCGCGGTGCCGGGCTTCACGCCTGTTCTGCTCAATGTCTGCATGATCATGTCGGCGGTGTTCCTGACGCCGTATTTCGATCAGCCGATCATGGCGCTGGCTTGGGGTGTATTCATCGCGGGCTTCGCCCAGCTGGCGTTCCAGCTTCCGTTTGTCGCCAGGCTGGGGCTGCTGCCGCGCCCGCGGGTCAAGTTCGGTGACGAAGGCGTGCGGCGCATCATGCTGCTGATGGTGCCGGCGCTGTTCGGGGTCTCGGTCAGCCAGATCAATCTGCTGCTCGATACCGTGCTGGCGTCCTTTCTGCAGACCGGCAGCGTGTCCTGGCTGTATTACGCCGACCGGCTTTCGGAGCTGCCGCTGGGGGCTTTTGGCATCGCTATCGGCACAGTGATTCTGCCCAGCCTGTCGCGTCAGCATGCCGGTGATGATCCCAAGGCCTTTTCCAATACGCTCAATTGGGCGCTGCGCATGGTGCTGCTGGCCGGGGTGCCGGCTGCGCTGGCGCTGGGCATTCTGGCCGAGCCGCTGATCGCCAGCCTGTTCTTTTACGGCGCAATGAGCCAGGAGGCGGTGGTGCAATCGGCCCGTGCGCTGGAGGCTTATTCGCTGGGGGTGTTGGCGTTCATGCTGATCAAGGTGCTGGCGCCTGGGTTCTTCGCCCGCCAGGACCTGAAGACGCCGGTGCGGGTGGCGATCATCTGCATGGTGGCCAATATGGTGATGAACCTGATCCTGATCTGGCCGCTCAAGCATGTAGGGCTTGCGTTGGCGACTTCGCTGTCGTCCATGCTTAATGCCGGGCTGCTGTTCTGGGGGCTGTACAAGATCGGCGTGTTCCGGTTTGCGCCGGGCTGGGGGTTGTTCCTGCTGCGTTTGTTCGGTGCTTGCGCGGCGATGGTTGCGGTGGTCTGGTGGCTGAACGTGCCGTCCGTCGAGTGGTTCGGCTGGAATTGGCAGCAGCGGGCGCTGCAGTTGGGGCAACTGGTTGTGGCTGGCTTGCTGGCCTTCGTGGGTGGGTTGGCGCTGCTTGGCTTGCGGCCACGGCATTTGCGCCATTGATGGTTGTGGTTCGCATGCGGCAAACCTGTCCGGGAGGGTCGGTGCATGCGTATAATCGGCCACTTTTCAAGCAAGAAGTGCGGTATGCAGCTGGTTCGAGGTCTTCACAACCTGCGGCCCCGGCATCGGGGATGCGTGGCCACCATCGGCAATTTCGACGGCGTGCATCGGGGGCATCAGGCCATCCTGAAGCGCTTGCGCGAGCGTGCGGCCGAATTGGGGCTGCCCAGCTGCGTGGTGATTTTCGAGCCGCAGCCCCGCGAATTCTTTGCCCCGGACAAGGCCCCTGCGCGACTCACGCGGTTGCGTGAAAAGCTTTGCCTGCTGAGCGAGCAGGGTGTGGATCTGGTGCTGTGCCTGGCATTCAATCGACGCCTGCGCGAACTCAGTGCCGCCGAATTTGTACATGCCACTCTGGTTGAGGGGTTGGGCGTGCGGCATCTGGAGGTCGGCGACGATTTCCGTTTCGGTTGCGACCGCGCCGGAGATTTCAACTTTCTGCTCAAGGCCGGTGCTGCCGAAGGTTTCAGTGTCGAGGCGGCCACAACCATCGAGGTAGACGGCGAGCGAGTCAGCAGTACAAGGCTGCGCCAGGTGATGGCAGAGGGCGATCTGCAGCTGGCGCAACGGCTGCTTGGCAGGCCGTTCAGCCTCACCGGGCGCGTTATGCACGGGCAGAAGCTCGGTCGCCAGTTGGGTGCGCCTACAGCGAACATTCAGCTCAAACGCCGCAGTACGCCGCTTAGCGGAGTGTTCACCGTCAGTACCGAGGTCGATGGCCAGGTTCGTCTGGGCGTCGCCAATATCGGCATGCGGCCAACGGTGGAGAGTGATGGCAAGCCCCATCTGGAAGTGCATCTGCCGGACTACCAGGGCGACCTCTACGGGCGCTTGCTGTGCGTGACCTTTCACAAGAAGCTGCGCGACGAGCAGCGCTTTGCCTCGCTGGAGGCACTCAAGGCTGCGATCGATGCCGATATCGCCGCCACCCGCGAATACTGGCGGGCCACACCTTTCACCACGAGCCAGGACTGAAATGACCGATTACAAAGCGACCCTTAATCTGCCGTCCACGGCATTTCCGATGAAGGCCGGTCTGCCACAGCGCGAGCCGGAGATTCTGCAGCGCTGGGACAGCATCGACCTGTACGGGAAGCTGCGGCAGATCGGCGAAGGTCGCCCGAAATTCGTCCTGCACGATGGCCCGCCCTACGCCAACGGCAACATTCATATTGGCCACGCGGTGAACAAGGTGATCAAGGACATGATCGTCCGCTCGCGCACCCTGGCCGGTTTCGACGCGCCCTACGTGCCGGGCTGGGACTGCCACGGTCTGCCCATCGAACACAAGGTCGAGACCACCTTCGGCAAGAACCAGCCGGCGGACCTGACCCGCGAGCGCTGCCGTGCCTACGCCGCCGAGCAAATCGAGGGACAGAAGGCCGACTTCATCCGCCTCGGCGTGTTGGGCGAGTGGGACAACCCCTACAAGACCATGGATTTCGCCAACGAAGCCGGGCAGATCCGCGCGCTGGCGAAAATGGTCGAAGGCGGTTTCGTCTTCAAGGGCCTGAAACCGGTGAACTGGTGCTTCGATTGCGGTTCGGCACTGGCCGAGGCCGAAGTCGAATACCAGGACAAGAAGTCCGATGCCATCGACGTCGCCTTCGAAGTGGAAGATGCCGACAAGCTCGCCGGAGCCTTCGGTGTCGCCAACCTGGCCAAGCCCGCCAGCATCGTTATCTGGACCACCACACCCTGGACCATTCCGGCCAACCAGGCGCTCAACGTTCATCCTGATTTCATCTATGCGCTGGTCGATACCGGTGACAAGCTGCTGGTGCTGGCCGAAGAGCTGGTCGAGTCTAGCCTGCAGCGCTATGGCATGTCCGGTGAAATCATCGCCCGCTGCGAAGGCAAGACGCTGGACCTGATCCGTTTCCGTCACCCCTTCTACGAGCGCTTCTCGCCGGTGTACCTGGCCGAGTACGTGGAAACCGGCGCCGGCACTGGCATCGTCCACTCGTCTCCGGCCTATGGCGAGGACGACTTCCGTACGTGCAAGCACTACGGTATGGAAAACGACGACATCCTCAGCCCGGTGCAGAGTCATGGCGTCTACGTGCCGGACCTGCCGTTCTTCGGCGGTCAGTTCATCTGGAAGGCCAACCCGGCCATCGTCGAGAAGCTCCGGGAAGTGGGTGCGCTGCTCAAGCATGAAGCCATCCAGCACAGCTACATGCACTGCTGGCGGCACAAGACGCCGCTGATCTACCGCGCCACCGCGCAGTGGTTCGTCGGCATGGACAAGGTGGTCAGTGACGGCAGCTCCCTGCGTCGTCGTGCGCTGGACGCCATCGAAAGCACCCAGTTCGTCCCCGCCTGGGGTCAGGCGCGCCTGCACGGCATGATCGCCGGGCGCCCGGACTGGTGTATCTCGCGCCAGCGCAACTGGGGCGTGCCGATTCCGTTCTTCCTGCACAAGGAAAGCGGTGAGCTGCATCCACGCACCGTCGAGCTGATCGAACAGGTGGCTCAGCGTGTCGAGCAGCAGGGCATCGAAGCCTGGTTCAAACTGGATGCTGCCGAGCTGCTGGGTGCCGAGGCCGAGCAGTACGAAAAGATCAACGACACCCTGGACGTCTGGTTCGACTCCGGCACTACGCACTGGCACGTGATGCGCGGCTCGCACCCCATGGGCCACGAAGAAGGCCCGCGCGCCGACCTCTACCTGGAAGGCTCGGACCAGCATCGCGGCTGGTTCCATTCGTCCTTGCTGACTGGCGCAGCCATCGACGGCCACGCGCCGTATTGCGGCCTGCTGACCCACGGTTTCACCGTGGATGAGAATGGCCGCAAGATGTCCAAGTCCCTGGGCAACGTGATCGCGCCGCAGGAAATTACCGACAGCATGGGCGCCGACATCCTGCGTCTGTGGGTTTCGGCTACCGATTACTCGGGCGAAATGGCTGTCTCTAAGCAGATCCTGCAGCGCAGCGCGGATGCTTACCGGCGTATCCGCAATACCGCGCGCTTCCTGCTCTCCAACCTCGATGGCTTCGATCCTGCGCAGCATCTGGTGCCCAACGACCAGTTGATCGCCCTGGACCGCTGGGCTATCGACCGCGCTCTGCTGCTACAGCGGGAAATCGAGGAAGCCTACGGCACTTACAAGTTCTGGAACGTCTACCAGAAGGTGCACAACTTCTGTGTGCAGGAACTGGGTGGCTTCTACCTCGACATCATCAAGGACCGCCAGTACACCACTGGCGCCGACAGCCTGCCGCGGCGCTCCTGCCAGACCGCGCTGTACCACATCGCCGAGGCGCTGGTGCGCTGGATCGCGCCGATCCTGGCCTTCACTGCTGAGGAAATCTGGCAGTACCTGCCAGGCGAGCGCAACGAGTCGGTGATGCTCAATACCTGGTACGAGGGGCTGGCGGAGCTGCCAGAGGATGCCGTTCTGGATCGCGCGTTCTGGGAGCAGGTCATGGCGGTCAAGGCCGCAGTGAACAAAGAGCTGGAAGCTCAGCGTGCCGCAAAGACCCTTGGCGGCAACCTGCAGGCCGAAGTCACGTTGTATGCCGAAGAGTCGCTGGCGACTACGCTGGCCAAGCTGGGCAACGAACTGCGCTTCGTGCTGATCACCTCCGCCGTCGAAGTCGCGCCGCTGGCGCAGGCCCCTGCCGAGGCGGTGGAAAGCGAACTGGCTGGTCTCAAGCTGCTGGTGAAGAAAACCGGGCACGCCAAGTGCGGACGCTGCTGGCATCACCTGCCGGACGTCGGCACCCATGCCGCGCACCCGGAAATCTGTGGCCGTTGCGTGGAGAACATCGAGGGTGCGGGCGAGGTGCGTCACTATGCATGAGGCTCTTGAGCCGTGTGGCGCTGGAGTAGGGCAATGAGTGCGCGTCTCGGCAAGCTCACCTGGCTCTGGCTCAGCGTGCTGGTGATCGTTCTCGATCAGGCTACCAAGCACTGGTTCGAGGCCAACTTCAGCCTGTACCAGAAAGTCGATGTCGTTCCTGGTTACTTTGCCTGGACCCTGGCCTATAACACCGGCGCCGCCTTCAGCTTTCTCGCCGATCACGGCGGCTGGCAGCGCTGGCTGTTCGCGGTGATCGCAACGGGCGTCAGTGTTGTACTGGTGATCTGGATGAAGCGACTGAACGCGGGTGAAACCTGGCTGGCCGTAGCGCTGGCACTGGTGTTGGGCGGCGCGATCGGTAATCTGTATGACCGCGTGGTGCTGGGCCATGTGGTGGATTTCATTCTGGTGCATTGGCAGAACCGCTGGTATTTTCCGGCGTTCAACATCGCCGACAGCGCCATTACCGTCGGTGCCGTGATGCTGGCGCTGGACATGTTCAAAAGCGACAAAACCGGAGAATCCGCATGACTGAACAGCGCATTGGGCCGGACAGGGAGGTCACCCTGCATTTCGCGCTCCGCCTGGAAAACGGCGAGGTGGTCGACAGCACCTTCGACAAGAAGCCTGCAACCTTCAAAGTCGGCGACGGCAATCTGCTGCCGGGTTTCGAGCAGCAGCTGTACGGCTTCAAGGCCGGTGACAAACGCACTCTACAGGTCGCGCCCGAACAGGGCTTCGGCCAGCACAACCCGCAGAACGTGCAGGTCATGCCGCGCAGCCAGTTTGAGGGTATGGAGCTTTCCGAAGGCCTGCTGGTGATCTTCAACGATGCCGCCAATAGCGAGCTGCCGGGTGTGGTCAAGACCTTCGATGAGCGGCAGGTCACTGTGGATTTCAATCATCCACTGGCAGGCAAGGCGTTGAGTTTCGAAGTTGAGATCATCGAGGTCAAAGCGCTCTAAGGCTTAGCCCGCTCCTGTGGGAGCGACTTTAGCCGCGAAGCTTTCCGGCATGGTCACCGTGACCGAATCGTAGGGTGGATCACGCTTCACCGATCCACCGCAGGCCGCCATACGGTCATATCTATCATCCATCCCGCGTGCCGCGCGCATCGAGATACCCGCCATGCAAATCAAACTCGCCAACCCCCGTGGATTCTGCGCCGGCGTTGATCGCGCTATCGAGATCGTTAACCGCGCCCTGGAAGTCTTCGGCCCGCCGATCTATGTGCGCCATGAAGTGGTACACAACAAGTTCGTGGTGGAAGATCTGCGTGAGCGAGGCGCGATCTTCGTCGATGAGCTGGACCAGGTGCCGAACGGATTCATCGTCATCTTCAGTGCTCATGGCGTGTCGCAGGCGGTGAAGATGGAAGCTGACCGGCGTGGGCTCAAGGTTTTCGATGCCACCTGCCCGCTGGTCACCAAGGTCCATCTGGAAGTCACCAAGTACAGCCGCGAGGGCCGGGAGTGCATCCTTATTGGCCACCACGGCCATCCGGAGGTCGAAGGCACCATGGGCCAGTACGATACTGCCAGCGGTGGCTCGATCTATCTGGTCGAGGACGAGGAGGATGTCGCCCAATTGCAGGTACGCAATCCCGACGCGCTGGCCTTCGTGACCCAGACCACGCTATCCATGGACGACACCAGCCGCGTGATCGACGCCTTGCGCACGCGCTTCCCCAGCATTGGCGGCCCGCGCAAGGACGACATCTGCTACGCCACCCAGAATCGCCAGGATGCCGTCAAGCAGCTGGCAGGGGAGTGTGACGTGGTGCTGGTGGTCGGCAGCCCCAACAGCTCCAACTCCAACCGCCTGCGGGAACTGGCCGAGCGCATGGCCACGCCCGCCTACCTGATCGACGGCGCCGAAGACCTCAAGCGCGAGTGGTTCGCTGAAACCGCCCGCATCGGTATCACCGCCGGCGCCTCGGCCCCCGAAGTGCTGGTGCGCGGCGTGATTGAACAACTGCGCGAATGGGGCGCCACGGGGATGGATGAGCTGGAAGGCAGGCCGGAAAACGTGACGTTTTCGATGCCCAAGGAGTTAAGGGTCAAGCAGATATGAGATTCAACCGCTGATGCGAAAAAGCCGACCCATACGCGTCGGCTTTTTCATGCGTACCGGTGATGCAGCCAGCCTGTAGCCTGGATTAGCCGTAGGCGTAATCCGGGAGCAGTGGCGCAACGTTTCCCGTATAT
>NZ_JAMOHY010000017.1 GCF_024448695.1 Stutzerimonas stutzeri
CCCCTCGAAACATCGCCTATCCCGGTCGAATCAAATTGATCTGAGGTGCTCATGACTATCTACATTATCGACGGCACGGGCATCATCAACGGCCCGGTAGAACTCCCTGTTATCCCCGGCCTCGGCATACAGTTGCCGGGCAACGCCATCGAACTGCCTGAGCCGCTACCTGAGCCATCAGCCGGTCATGTATGGGCGCTTGTTGAGGGTACCCCGACGCAACTCGCCGATCATCGCGGCACCGTGTTCAGCACGGCAACTGGCGTAGCTCATCAGCACGACCAGTTGGGTGAGCTGCCCCCAGAACTGACTACCGAGCCTCGGCCTTCTGCCGATCACCTATGGAATGGCGGTGCTTGGGTATTCGATTCCGAGCTCGCTGCTCGCAACCGGGAGGCGCTGACCGTCACCCTCTGCGCCCGTATCGACGCCTCCGCCGACACCGCCCGCGCTCGCGTCGCCGGCGACCCGCTGCGCGCTGTGGAGTACGACCGCGCCGCCAGCGAGGCGCAGGCCTTCGCCGCAGCCGACTACCAGGGCGACGTACCGCCCATGGTCGCCGCTTGGGCTATCGGCGGGCGTACCGGGCAAGAGGCGGCAGACGACATTCTGCGCGAAGCCGCCCAATACACCGCCGCGCTCGTCGTCCTGCGCGAAACGCGCCTGGCGGCGAAAGAGCAGGTCCGCATCCTGATGGCCGCCGGCGAAGTCGAGCAGGCGCAGCAGGTGGTTGAGCAGACCGTTGCGGCGATCGAGGCGGCAGTGGCGGGGATCGGCAACAACGGCTGACCATCCCGCGCACCACCTCACTATGGTCAGAACCAACCCCGCTTCGGCGGGATTTTTCATGCCCGCGCTGTAACACCCCCCGCTACACAACCCGCCGCTCGCCGCCCTTGCGCGCGCGCGTCACCCTTGAGGCTCACTGATCCGGCACACGCCCGCAGGAGCCTCCCGCATGTCGACCGAATACCATCACGGCGTCCGCGTCCTCGAACTTAACGAGGGCACGCGCCCCCTTCGCACCGTTTCCACCGCCGTGGTGGGCATGGTCTGCACCAGCAGCGATGCTGATGCGGTCAAATTCCCGCTGAACAAGCCCGTACTGCTCACCGACGTGCTCACCGCTTCCGGCTCTGCCGGCGAGCTGGGCACCCTGGCGCGCAGCCTGGATGCCATCGCCGACCAGGCATCGCCCGTCACCGTTGTGGTGCGCGTGGAAGAGGGCGTAGACGAGGCGGAAACCACCTCCAACATCATCGGTGGCGTCACCGCCGGCGGGCAGTACACCGGCATGAAGGCGCTGCTCGCTGCCGAGGCGCAGCTGGGCGTCAAACCGCGCATCCTCGGCGTGCCGGGGCTGGATTCGCTGCCTGTCACCACCGAGCTGGTGGCCATGGCCGAGAAGCTGCGCGCCTTCGCCTATGCCAACGCCTACGGCTGCGAAACGGTGAGCGATGCCATCGCCTACCGCGACGGCTTCGGTGCACGCGAGCTGATGCTCATCTGGCCGGATTTCGTCAACTGGGACACCGCCACCAACGCCAACGCCCCAGCCAGCGCCGTTGCCCGTGCCCTGGGCCTGCGCGCAAAGCTGGACCAGCAAGTCGGCTGGCACAAGACGCTGTCCAACGTGCCGGTCAACGGCGTGTCCGGCCTGTCCCGCGATATCTACTGGGACCTGCAAAACCCCGCCACCGATGCCGGCCTGCTCAACGCAGCCGAGGTCACCACGCTGATCCGTCGCGAAGGCTTCCGCTTCTGGGGCTCGCGCACCTGCAGCGCCGACCCGCTGTTCGCCTTCGAGAACTACACCCGCACCGCTCACGTACTTGCCGACACCATGGCCGACGCGCACTTCTGGGCCGTGGACAAACCCATGCACGCGAGCCTGGTGCGCGACATCGTCGAGGGCATCAATGCCAAGTTCCGTGAGCTGATCCGTGGCGGCTACCTGATCGGCGGCGAGTGCTGGTTCGATGAGGCCGCCAACGACAAGGACACCCTCAAGGCCGGCAAGCTCTTCCTGGACTACGACTACACCCCCGTGCCGCCGCTGGAAGATCTGATGCTGCGCCAGCGCATCACCGACCGCTACCTCGTCGACTTCGCCGCCGGCATCAAAGCCTGACCCCACACAACCCGCGCGGCCTCGCCGCGCCGTAGGAGAGCGCCGCCATGGCCCTGCCCAAAAAGCTCAAGAACATGAACCTGTTCAACGATGGCGAAAGCTACGTTGGCCAGTGCAAGTCCGTCACCCTGCCAACCCTCACCCGCAAGCTGGAAAGCTTCCGGGGTGCAGGCATGGACGGCCCGGTCAAGGTCGACCTCGGCCACGGTGACGACGGCATCCAGCTCGAATGGACCCTCGGCGGCTGGGATCTGACCGCCCTGCGCCAGTTCGGCGCCGTACAGGCCGATGGCGTGATGCTGCGCTGGGCCGGTGCCGTACAGCGTGACGACACCGGCGAAGTCTCCGCCGTGGAAGTGGTCGCCCGTGGCCGGCACGAAGAGATCGACTTCGGCGATGCCGAGTCCGGCGAAGACACCGAGCATTCGTTCACCACGACCTGCAGCTATTACAAGCTCAGCGTGGACGGCAACGTCGAGATTGAAATCGACCTGCTCAACTTCGTGTTCGTCGTCAACGGCGAAGACCGCCTGGCTGAGCACCGCGCCGCCATCGGCCTGTAACCAATGTGAGGGGCAGCTCCAATTGGTTAGGAGCTGCTCGCACAACCCACTAGCAACCCAAGGAGCAACCCCATGAGCAAACCCACCCATAGCGACCCCCTCGTCCTAGAACGGCCGATCCCGCGCGGCGAGAAGAACAGCATCACCGAGATCACCCTGCGCAAGCCCGCCGCCGGCGAGCTGCGCGGCCTCAAGCTGGCCGATCTGATCAACGGCGACGTCAACGCCACCATTCGCCTGGTGCCGCGCATCAGCCAGCCGACCCTCACCGAGCAGGAAGTCGCCGCCCTGGACGTCGCCGACCTGCTGGGCTGCGCGGATACCATTGCCGGTTTTTTGCAGAAAACGACCGTCTACCTCGAAGCGTAGATGACGTCATGGCGGACATCGCCTTGGTGTTCCACTGGAGCCCGGAGCAGATGAACGCCATGCCACTGACCGAACTGATGGACTGGCGCGAGCGCGCCATCGACCGATGGGAGCGCACGCATGGCGCGCGATCTAAGCCTACGCGTTAACCTCAAGGCCCTGGACAACGCCACCAAGCCGCTGCGCACCATCGCCGGCGGCGCGGTGGGCTTGGGTCGCGCGCTCAAGGACACCCGTGGCGAACTCAAGGGCCTGCAGGCCCTGCAGAAGGACGTCACCAGCTTTCGCAACCTCAAGGGCGCGTCGGAGCAAACCGGCGCGGCCATGCAGGCCAACCGCGAGCGCGTCAAAGCGCTGTCCCGCGAAATGGCCAACACCGCCACGCCCACCAAGGCGCTCACACGCGAGTTCCAGGGTGCAGTCCGTCAGGGGCACAACCTCAAGCAGACGCACGCCCAGCAGCAGCGCGAGCTCCAGGGCCTGCGCAGCAAGCTGGGCGAGGCGGGTATCAGCACCCGCAGCCTGACGCAGCATGAGCGTGAGCTGCGTCAGCGCGTAGAGGGCACGAATAAAACGCTGGCCCAGCAGGAGCAGCGCCTCAAGCAGCTCACCACCCAGCAGAAGCGCCTCGGCCAGGCCAAGGCCCAGTACGAGCGCACCCAGCAACTGGCCGGCAGTATGGCCGGCGCCGGCGCCGGCGGACTGGCGGCAGGCAGCGGCATCCTCTACGCCGGGGCGAAGATGTTGGCGCCAGCTGTGGCTTCCGAGCAGCAAGGCTCGCTGATTGCAGCACAAAGCGGTGAAGGCGCAGACCGGGCTGGGCAATACACCAACATCATCAAGGGCATCCGCGCAGATGGCTTAGGCGGTGACGTGGCCGCCGTAGGCGCTGCTGTAGCGGCTGTCAGCAGCACCTTGGGCGCGCTGGGTAAAGTGAGCGACAGAGAACTGGACCGTGCCTCGCGCAAGGCTCTGGATATGTCCGCCGTACTGGGTGGTGACGTTGTCGAGCACATCCAGACCGCCGCCATCATGATGAAGAACGGGCTGGCCGGCAGCAGCGACGAAGCGTTCGACCTCATTACCCGCGGTATGCAGGGTGTATCCACCCAGATGCGCGGCGAGCTGCCAGAAATTCTCCACGAATACTCGACCCACTTCCGGGGCTTGGGCTTTGATGGCAAGGAGGCCATGAGTCTGCTGGTGGACATGGCCGCGCAGGGTAAATTCGCCCTGGACAAGACGGGCGATGCGCTCAAGGAATTCAGCATTCGCGGCTCGGACATGTCCAAAGCCAGCGTGGCGGCCTATGAGATGGTCGGGCTGAACGCCGAGAAAATGTCATCTGCGATTGCGCAGGGTGGCGATGGCGCACGGCAAGCGCTGGAGCAAACGGCCAAGGGCCTGATGAAAATCAAGAGCCCCGCAGAACGCGCCAACGCTGCCATTGCGCTGTTCGGCACGCCTGTAGAAGACCTGGCAATCGATCAGATACCTGCATTTTTGCAGGCGCTATCCGGTAGCACCGATAATCTGGGCAAGGTCGAAGGTGCAGCAGATCAGCTGGGAACAACACTGCGCGACAACCTCGGTGGCGATCTGGATAAATTGAGCGGCTCCTGGGGCGCGCTGGTTTCCTCCATGTTCAATGATCAGGGCTCAATGCTGCGCGACGTCACCCAGACGCTCACCGGCATCATCGGCGGGGTGAAAGGCTGGGTTGCCGAGAACCCCAAGCTGGCCAGCAACCTGGTTAAAACCGCTGCCGGTGTGGCCATCCTCATGGCCGGCATGGGCGGGCTGACGTTGGCGATTGCCAGCATCCTCGGCCCGTTCGCGATGGTGCGTTACGGCATGATGCTGTTCGGCATTCGCGGGGCGGGGCTGGCCGGCACGCTGTTTAACCTCGGCAAAACGGCGCTGCCGCTGGTGGGCAAGGGCATCCTGTTCATCGGGCGCGCGCTGATGATGAACCCCATCGGGCTGGCCATCACCGCCATCGCTGCCGGGGCCTACCTCATCTACCGCAACTGGGAGCCGATCAAAGCGTTCTTCCTGGGCATCTGGTCGGAGATCCGCGCGGGCATTGGCGGTGGGCTGGCGGGCATTGGCCAGCTGATCGTCAACTTCAGCCCGCTCGGGCTGTTCTACCGCGCATTTGCCGGGGTGATGAGCTACTTCGGCGTGGATCTGCCAAGCAAGTTCAGCGAGTTCGGCGGCAACATGATCCAGGGGCTGATCAACGGCTTCACCGGGATGTTCCCCAACCTCACCGCCGCCATCAGCGGGGCGGCGACCAGCGTGGTCAGCACGTTCAAGGGGCTGCTGGGCATCCATTCGCCGTCCCGTGTGTTCGCAGGCCTGGGCGGTGACACCATGGCCGGCCTGGAACAAGGCCTGGCAGGCGGCGAGAGTGGCCCACTGTCACAACTGGCCGGTACCGCCAAGCGCCTGACGGCGGCGGGTGCGGTCGGGTTGAGCATGGCCGCCGGGGCAATGCCTGCGGCTGCAGCGCAGGTCGCATTCGACACCCGCGCCCCGCTGGCAGCGGCTGCCAGCAGCGGCGGGGCGGGCGGCATCACCATTCAGGGCGACACCATCACCATCATCGTGCAGGCCGGGCAGGGGCAGGACGTGGCGCAGCAGATCAAGCGCGCCCTCGAAGACCATGAGCGCGGCAAACTCACCCGCGCCCGCAGCGCGCTGTACGACCAGGACTGACAGGAGCACCACCCCCATGATGATGGCCCTCGGCATGTTCGTTTTCAGTCTGGAAACGCTCGCCTACCAGGAATTCCAGCGCCAGACCGAATGGCGCCACGGCAGCACCTCACGCATCGGCACCAACCCCGCGCGGCAGTACCTCGGGCGCGGTGACGACAGCATCACCCTGCCGGGCGTGCTGCTGCCGGCGCTGGCCGGCGCGCAGATCAGCCTCGATACGCTGCGTTTTATGGCCGACACCGGCAAGGCGTGGCCGCTGGTGGAGGGCACCGGGAAAATCTACGGCACCTGGGTGATCGAAAGCCTGAGCGAAACCCGCACGCTGTTCTTCCGCGATGGCCAGGCCCGGCGCATCGAGTTCACGCTCAAACTGGTGCGCATCGACGATGGGCGCGTGGACATGCTCGGCAGCGCCATTGGCGCCGGCGGCAACCTGCTGCGGGGGCTGCTGCGGTGATCGACACACTCATCACCCAGGGCAAGGGCCTGCTCGGCGCTGCCGTAGGCCAAGCCCAGGGCTACGCCCAGCAGGCGGCGGACGCCTACCGCGAGGCCACGGCCTACCCAAGCCCCATCTGCCGCGTAGTGGTCAACGGGCGCGACATCACCCTGGACATCGAGCAGCGCCTGATCAGCATCGAGCTCACCGACAACCGGGGCATGGAGGCCGACCAGCTCACCATCACCCTAAGCGACCATGACGGGCTGCTGGCCATCCCGCCGCGCGGCGCCACGGTCAGCCTCTGGCTGGGCTGGAGCGACATCGGCCTGGTTGAAAAGGGCAGCTATACCGTGGATGAAACCGAGCACAGCGGCGCGCCGGACGTGCTCAGCATTCGCGCCCGCAGCGCAGACCTGCGTGAAGGCCTCAAGGCGAAGAAAGAGCGCTCCTGGACCGGCCAAACCATCGGCACCATCGTTTTTCAGATCGCCGCCGCCTACGGCCTGAGCCCGGTGATCAGCGCCGCGCTGGAGGCCATCGAACTGGCGCAGATTGACCAGGCCAACGAATCAGATGCCAACCTGCTCAGCCGCCTGGGCCAGCAGTTCGACGCGATTGCCAGCATCAAATCCGGCAACCTGCTGTTTATGCCGGCGGGCAAAAGCGTGACCGCCAGCGGCCTGTCGCTGCCGCACATCACCCTGACCCGCGCCGACGGCGACCAGCACCGCTACCTGCAGGCCGACCGCGACAGCTACAGCGGCGTGCGTGCCTACTACTACGAGCTGGAAAGTGCAGAGAAAAAAGAGGCCATCGCCGGCGGCGGCGACAACCTCAAGGACCTGCGCCACAGCTACACCGACCGCGCCTCCGCCGTGCAGGCCGCTCGCGCCGAGTGGAGCCGTCTGCAGCGCGGTACCGCCACGCTCAGCTACACCCTGGCAAAGGGCCGACCGGACCTGATCCCGGAACTGACCTACAGCCTGACCGGCATCAAGGCTGAAATCGCCGCCATCGTCTGGGTGGGTGCCAACGTGCGCCACTCATTCACGCCCGAGAGCTACACCACCGCCCTGGAGCTGGAATCCAAACTGCCCGACGCCGATGACATCGCCGGACTTGCCGAGCAAAGCAACTACACCGGCGTGCTCGCCTGGTACCGCGACAAGAAGACAGGCAAGCAGCACAAAGTTATTGAGGGCGAGGCGGCCAGGCTCAAGCGGCTTACGCCCCTGTACAGCACCAAGAAAAGCGCCGAGAGCGCCGTGGAGCGGGAATGGAAACGGATACAACAAGCCAGCGCCTGACCGAGCCACCGCCAGCCCCGGAACAACCGCAGCGCTCCGCTTGGGAGCTGATCGACGAAGAGTGGGGCGAGCAGGGCGAAGCGCCCATGTGCATGTAAGGAAAAACCCGGCGCTTGGCCGGGTCGTTATGGTCTGTAGCTTAAACCACCCACTATCTGCCCCTAACCCGCGCAGTTAGGCAAACTGTTCTGCTTTCAGGGTTTCAATTGGAGGGGAGAGCATAGCCGCTGCTTCGGCTTGCTGTAGGTTGGCAACTAGCTCTTCCTTAGCAATTCCATCAAGGCTCTCACGTTGCGTCTTCAGTTTATCAAGTAAAAAATCGTTAACTAATTCGAATTCATCGAAGATGCTATACCAATTCTTGACGTACATTTTGATCTTGCCGTCATTGGAAACTAGCCCTGGCTCACCGTATACCAAGCCGCTTTTGATTCGACTATGAATCATATGGGCCTGCTTCGATATAGTTCGGCCAACTAGAACAAGCTCATATTTAGTATGATCACTTCCGAAATGGGTGCAATTGCTAAGAATGGATGCATATTCGTCAAGCTGTTGGAGGTGCTTATTATTAAGCGCCACCCCTGGTCGCTTGATTTCGATTATGACACACCGGAAATATTTTCTACCGGTCGCTGGGTCATACTCTGGGCGACGTCTTGCAAGGAAAAGGTCAACCTGACGATTTATACCCTCGATGTCCGCACCTTCATCAATATCGCCAATATCTACGTTGTCGATTCCCTTGATGTGGGCGCGGAGAGCTTTTGATGTGCTAGTAAATGACTCTTCCTCTGCTCCCAGAGTTTCGTAAGCAGGACCGAATAGCCAAGTGTTGCATTCTACGATTTGCTGGAGGTCCGGTGTCTCCAATACAGTAGAGTAATGTTTCTCCATCAATTCTTTTAAGCCGGAAATTACTGTCTCCCGACGCTGTAGAGCTTCGATGGTTGAAACGATATGATCGAGTCGAGTGCGCTGGAGTTGGGATGAGAAAGTGCGAAGTGTTTCTTCGTCAAGATTCATGACGCTTTCCAGGACATCCAGAAGGCTATCATTTTGATTTGAAACTAATACTCTATCAAGTAGCCTTATGATTATTTTGCTTTGTTTAAGTTTGAGGCGGTTAAATATAGCGGGGTCTGCACAAAATATTTCCTTGACAACCGTTTTCAACTGGCCAAGTTGCCACTTTGCGTCGTCTAAGCTTTTTTCTTCGTAGCTTGGGAAAATGCCTTGCTCTTCGAATTTTTCAATCTGTTGGTCGGCGAAGCGGCGAAGGAAATCGTCATACATCTCTTGCGTAAGGTTGGCTATCTGCGCGACCAGCCCCTTCCAGACCGGTGAAGACTGATTATTCCCTACAGAGACTAAATCCTCTTTTACAGGTTCGAAATTTTCGGCCCAAGAGGAATTTATAAATATGCTTGGGTAGAAATTTGGTTTCTTATTAAACCTGCTGTGTTGCTTGTAGATTATCTTGTTTTCAGAATCTAAGAGATAGTTATAAGAATCTTCGGAGCCAGGCCTGGTATCCCAACGTATGATACGAACCAAGAACTCTTCATCTTCAATGGTCAACGTAGCGTCTCGCTTTTCATGACTCGGTATGTTGACCCGATTACCATTGAAATACAGCGCCTTTTCTTCGTTGAGAGCTAAGAACCAGCCGAACTCAACGCCCAGCTTTTCAGCAAGAATCTCATCCGTAGGTAGGGTCTTTGTGAATTCTCTGAGTTCAACACAAGTTCCGCTTTCTAACGGGGATAAGAGTGCATGTTGTTGCTCCGGCACCAGCTCGGTAATGTCGAAGCTCTTGATGTCCAGGTCGCTGATTGTTATCTTTGCGCTGTTATTTTGGTGTTTAGTAAACCATGTCGCGTCCTTGCATAGTCGATGAAATGAAAGCCGACCTCGACCATGGGCCCCGTGTTGCTCTTGATCATGCTTCTTGGAAGACTCGTTGAATTTCCCAAAATTATTACGATGGTTCGCGAAGTCAATTCCCTCTCCATCGTCAAGGACAGTAACTACATCAAGCCCATGAAGTTCGTTTCTTGTGATCGTTAGCCGAATATTGGTCGCTCGCGCGTCAAATCCGTTCCATATCAACTCAAAAAGTGCTTTCCAAGGGTCGAAGTTTCTAAAGTGCTTCTTAATCCCCTCACCTGTGATTTCTGTGGAACCCCGATAATTCACAACGCTCTTACGACTTTGCATTCTTTCAGTATCCGATCAGAGCAAGCCATAGGGCTAAACTTATTTATTGATTTCGAGCGCCTGTGATGATGTACAGCACATTCGTATCGCTACGCGCCGCCAACGCCTGCAGGTAGTCGATAGGGATAACCGAGGACCCGTTTTCGAACCGCTTTTGCTTGTAGTCGGTGATGCCGGCCAAGTGCGCCAGTTCATGCACAGCCAGGCCGAGGCGTTCGCGTTCTTCGGTCAGGCGGGCGCCGAAAGCATGGTCGAGGAGATCTTGGTGAGTCATGGGAAACAGTCCTTGTCGGTTAGCAGGGGAGTTCGCCGCTTTCGAACAAAGCATGTAGCTGGAGTTCATCCAGGATGAACGCGCCGGCTTCGCGGGCTTTCTCGACTTTGGCCGGGCCGGCGTTATCGCCAATGCAGAGGAAGGCCAGCGCCTTGCTCGCCGTCTTCATCACGCGAAGACCCTGCTCAGCCGCGACGCGCTCAAGCTCTTCGCGCCTGGCGGATTTGAAGCCGGTAAAGAGGATCTGCGGGCGCTCATCAGGTGAGGCTTTGGGTTTTGGCTCCGGCGCGGGCGGGGCAGCCTCGTTAAGCAAAAGCTCTTCACCCGCAAGGAACTCAACGATGCAGTCTTTCCGATAGGTCTTGGGAAGGCTGTCGGTTTCGCTCCGGCCTTGGATGTAACGGGTGTTTTCGCTCCAGCGGGTCAGTGTTCGTTCACTGACGGCACCGTGTGCGTCCCGGTAGATGAATCGAAGACTAGCCATGGTTATCAGAGCCGCCCAGGGCGGGCTCTGACGTCCAATATTTGTTCGGTCGCAGGGTTGTAGTCGCACTCATACACGTGCGGCTGGAAAGCGCCGAAGCCGTTTTGCAGTTCGATCTTGTCACCGAGCAGGGTGAGGGTGCCCTGTTGCTGATTCAGCCAACGGAAGTGGCTGAACTTGGTCTCGAAGGTGCCGTCGGTCCACTTGAAAGAGTACTTGGCGAGCTTCTCTACGAACGGCTTGCAGCGCATACCTCCACCAATCAACTGCCTGTCACCCCAGCACTGCAGGTCTTTCATGCAGGTCGCGTCGTCAACCTTGGGTTCTGCCTGGGCGGTCGGCTCATCGCTATCGCTTGAGCACATCGAGAAAGCGAACACCACGATGACAGCGAGAATGATCAATCCCAGGAACTGCTGCTTGGCGGTTACCCCTGGATTGGCGACGCCACAGTGGGGGCAGGTTTTCGCGGAAGTATCGACTTGCTGTTTGCAAGATTTGCAGTTTGTGAGCGCCACGATCGGTCCTTCGTATGGATGCCGGCGCAACAGAGGAGGCTAAAGCCGGCGGCTACTGTTCTTGTTGGGAACAGATCATGCCAGCCTTTTGATATCAGCGACAACGGCCTCAAGCTCCTGGAGGCGCTGCTCAAGTGTTTTCAGCCGTTTCTTTTCCTCAGCAGCGCTCTGTATTTCTCGCTGGGCGTCTTCGTCCAAAGCTCGGTACAGCTCAAGGATGGCCTGTTCGCGGGGATTGGCCGCTTCGCCGCCTGCCGATGGGGCCTGCGCGCTTTGGTCGCGGAGCATCGAACCCTGTCCGGTGAGCAGCCAGTCAATTGAGATTCCCAACTGGGAACCTATAGCTATGAGCGCCTCTGGACGTGGCTCTCTGTGCCCGCCGGCCCAGTTCTGCAGCGAACTGTAGGAAATATCGCAGCGTTCAGCCGCTTTCTTCAGCGATAGACCCTGAGACTCAATCGCTGTTCTAATTCGCCTGCCAATTCCCATATGGGAAATTACCTCTTGACTGTTCCCGCTTGGGAATCTAATGTGTGCCTCATTGAGAACATATTAGCTAAGCGAGGCACAGCAAACCATGAACAAGCGACAGATTCACGCGCGGCTGATTGAGCAGGGCCTCAACTTCCGCAAGTTTGCCCTGGCCAACAACTACGACCCGCGCACCGTCACACAAACGGTTGAGCGCTGGGCAGGCTCTGAGACGCCGCCGAACGGGCGGATTGCATTTTCCGTGATGCGTGACCTCTCCAAGCAGATAGGCGTGGAGCTGATCCCCGGTCTGCTCGCGCATCCCTTTGCCCACGCCAGCTAACCGTAACCGGCTTAAGCCACAGGGAAAACTAGAAGATGAAGCGTGAATTTCTAGCCAGCCGCCGCCAGGTGATGACCGCCACGCTCGCCGCCTACCCGGGCGGGCGTGAGTGTGCCGCAGCCCGGTTGGGGCTCCCGCCGAAGAAGCTGGACAACCACGTTTACGAAAACGCCGGTAGCCGCCCGCTGAGCGATGAACAGATTCATCAGCTCGAACAAGAGGCGTGCACCACTCATCTGCCCGACTACATCGCCGGGCTGTACGGCGGCGTGTTCGTACCGATCGCCAACCCGGACGAACTCGACAACATCGACCTGTATGCCCGCTCGTTGGTGACTACCACCAAGCGCGGCACCGTGGACCAGTTCATCGCCGACGCGCTCGCTGACGGCGTGATCGATGCCCTGGAGCTGGAGGCCATCCTGGCGGCGCACCGCAAGCACATTGCGGCGCGTCATGAGGAAGTGCAGGCGGTGATTCTGCTTCACACCAAGCCGCAACAAGGAGAGCAACAGTGAGTACCAATCTGATACCGGTATTACAGGGCGAACTGGAGGGCAGGGCGCAGCAGTTATGCGATGCGCGTGACCTTCATCAGTTCATGCAGGTCGGGCGCGATTTCAGCACCTGGATCAAGGACCGAATCGAGCAATACGGCTTCGTTGAAGGCGAGGACTTTTCCCCCGTTTTGGGGAAAAGTACCGGCGGCAGACCGACCAGCGAATACCACCTCACCCTCGATATGGCGAAGGAATTGGCCATGGTCGAGAACAACGATCAAGGCCGTCAGGTTCGCCGCTACTTCATCGCCATGGAACGCCAGGCGCGTGAAAGCCGAGGCGCTTCGTACCTGAGCATGAACCACCAGCTGGCGATGCACCGGCAGATTCCCAAGCTGATCGCCCAGCTCAAGGCGGAAACCGTGCCGGCCATCCGCGCCACGCTGTATGCACAGCTCACCCAGCATTGCCACCAGCTCGCCATTCCGGCGCCGGCGATGGAATGCGTGGGGCGCAGCGTGCAGCCTCCTGCTGATCTGTTCAGCGCACAGGCATAACGCAACAAGGCAGTACGCCCTCAGCCCGCGATAAGCCGGGCGGGGGCTGCAAGTAAGCATTTACCGGCCCAGGCCGGAGCCGCGACTGGCGGCAGGGGAGGAAGAAGTGAGCGTTGCCCATAACGGTGGTTACAAATGTCTTTGCCCGGCCTGCGGAAGCCGCATGCGGATTCGCAACAGCGAGGCGCAAACGCCGGTGTTCAAGACCATGTACGCGCAGTGCACCTCGGTGGCCTGCGGGGCGACCTATACCGGCTCGCTGAGCTGGGACTTCGCCCTGAGCCCCTCCGGCCTGGACAGCCCCCGTATTTCGCTGCCGCTGGCCCCTTCGGTGCAGCGCATGCAGGCGCTGCGCGACAGCCGCCCGAAAACCGATCAACTCGACATGCTGGACCACATGGAACCGGAGGTAGCAAACGCATGAATACCATCACTGCTGTAACCAACACAGCATGCGACGTCCAGGAGTACCGCAGCAGCATGCAGCTGGCGGCACGCCATTTCCTTCAACGCCACCAGGGCGAGCACCTGCTCGACGATGGCCACCTGTACGACCGCACCGTGAGCTACCTGGTCAACTCGCTGGAGGTGCCGGCGTTCATGGCGGACCGCCTGGCGTATCTGGCCATGAGCGAGCTGGATTGCCTCAAGCGCCCGGTGATCGGTATCGACTACGCCGCAGGCACTGACGAGACACGCGTGACGCTGATCGATTTTTTTTCGGGCGAGGCGGTATTAATCCCCCTGCGCCATTTGCCGGCGAGGCTCCAGCCGCCAGCGGCGCACCTGGCTGCAGCAGCCGTTAACTGATCACCCCTTGAATTGACCCATTTCCATGCCCGCCTTTGCGCGGGTAGGGGAAAGTTGCGCCCGAACGGTGGCCCCATGAGCACAGACGTTTCCATTGAAATCAAGCTGAACCCCACCCAGGCCGAGGCCTATCTGCGCTGGCTGACCGTGCAGTTTCAACTGCAGATGACGGACTGCTGGTTCGACGACAAGTACCGCTACACAGCCCAGGGCTGGCGCGGCAAGCGCATCCTGGAAGACCACCCGCACATCGCCGGCCTGTACCGCACCATGCGCGAGCTGGGCAAAGAGCTAAAGCCCCAGGAGGTGCAGGCATGAGCATCCATCCTGCAATGCCGGCCTGTGAGGCGCTGGCGGCTGCCGAGGCGCGCTATTTGTTCAGCGGGATGCTCCAGGATTTGCTCAGCGCGAAAGAGAGCGCAGACAAACAAACGTCAGCATGCTGGATTGGCGGCTACCTCGGTGGGCTGATGGAGTGCCAGGTCATCACTGCCGCCGAGTACACGGTTATGCGCGATGAAATATCAAACTTCGTCTGGGGGCCGCGCCCATGAAAGACATGGACCGCCAGATCCGCGAGGAAGTGCTGCGCCGCTTCGAGGCTGACTTTGGCCTCAAGCGCCGCGCCGGTACCGACTACATGCGCGGCGGCACCTGCCCGAGCTGTGGCAAGAGGGAGCTGTATTCGCGCTACGACCAGCCGTGGTTCGTGAAATGCGGCCGCGAGAGCAAATGCGGCGAGCAGTGGCACGTGAAGGAACTGTTCGAAGACCTGTTCGACGACTGGAGCAAGCGCGCGCCGGCCACCGAGAAGGACCCGACCGCCACAGCCAAGGGCTACCTGCAGGCCGCACGCGGCTTTCACCTGGAGCTGATCGAGGGCTGGTACACCCAGGAGAACTACTGGAGCCGCGAGCTGGGCATTGGCTCGGCCACGGTCCGTTTCCCACTGGAGCAGGGCGGCTACTGGGAGCGGCTGATCGACCGCCCGCACCGCTTCTGCAAGCAGAAGGCGCGCTTCGCGCCCGGCCAGAGCATGCGCGGCCACTGGTGGTGCCCGCCGTGTGTGGATCTGCTGGAGGTCCAGGAGCTGTGGATTACTGAGGGCATCTTCGACGCCATCGGCCTTCTGCACCACGACATTGCCGCCGTGTCGGCCATGAGCAGCAACGCCTTCCCGGCGGAATCGCTCAAGGCGCTGGCCAAGGCTCGCACCGAAGCCGGGGCTAAGCTGCCGCGCCTGGTCTGGGCGCTGGATAACGAGCCGGGCGCGCATCGCTACACCCGCCGCTGGGTGAAGCAGGCTCGCGAGCTGGGCTTTGTGTGCGAAGCCGCGCAGATCCCGCAGCGCGACCGCAAAGCGGATTGGAACGATCTGCACCAGCGCTGGATGTTCCTCGACGAGGACAAGCGCGCCGAGCAGGTTGAGGGCGACCTGAAAGAGGCCCGTTACCAGGGCGCACTGCTGATCGCCGAGAGCGCGGCGGAGAAGGCCACGCTGATGTACGAATGGCGTGAGCGGCACGAATTCCACTTCGGCTTCGGCAACCGTATGTACTGGTTCAAGCTCGACCTGGAGAAATTCAACAAGGCCAAGCAGGCCCTGGAGGACAGCGAGCACAACGACGACAAGCTGCTGAATGATCGGCAGATGGTCGAGAAGGCCCTGCGCCAGAGCGGCTGCGTGGTGGAAATCGCCAACTGCTACCCCAAGGCCCTGTATTTCCAGCGCAACGAGGTGACGGACGAGTCCTGGTACTACTTCCGCGTGGACTTCCCGCACGACGAACCCACCGTGCGCAACACCTTCACCGGTGGCCAGGTGGCGGCGGCGAGCGAGTTCAAGAAGCGCCTGCTGGGCATGGCCGCCGGCGCGGTGTTCACCGGTACCGGCACGCAGCTGGACAAAATCATGAAGGACCAGCTGTTCGGCCTGAAAACCGTCAAGACCATCGATTACATCGGCTACAGCAAGGAGCACGGCTGCTATGTGTTCGGCGACCTGGCCGTGCGCGGCGGCGTGGTGGAGAAGGCCAACGCCGAGGATTACTTCGAATTCAAACAGCTGCGCCTGAAGACGCTGCAGAAGAGCATCCGCCTGGAAATCGCCCGTACCGACGAGGGCTACCGCGCCGAGTGGGTCGACTGGCTGTGGACCTGTTTCGGCACGCAGGGCATCGTCGCGCTGGCCTACTGGTTCGGCTCGCTGTTTGCTGAGCAGATCCGCGCCGAATACCAGAGTTTTCCCTTCCTGGAAGTGACTGGCGAGGCCGGGGCGGGCAAGTCCACGCTGCTGATGTTCCTCTGGAAGCTGTTCGGTCGCCCGGACGAGGAGGGCAAAGACCCCTCGAAAATGTCCAAGGCCGGCCTGCGCCGCTGGATGGGGCAGGTTTCCGGCATGCCGCTGGTACTGCTGGAGGCCGACCGCAGCGACAACGACCGTGGCGCCGCCAAGGCCTACGACTGGGACGAGCTCAAGCCGCTGTTCAATGGCGGCACCCTGGGCGTGACCGGTGTGAAGACTGCCGGCAACGAAACCTACGAGCCGCCGTTTCGCGGTGCCATCGTGATCAGCCAGAACGCCACCGTGGCGGCCAGCGAGGCCATCCTCACCCGTATCGTCAAGCTGCACTTCGTGCGGCCCCAGGTCACCAGCCAGAGCCGCGCCGCAGCGGACAACCTCAACCACCTGGGCGCGATGGACGTGAGCCACTTCCTGATGATGGCCACCAGGGCAGAAAGCGCTGTGATGGAAACATTCCGCGCCCAGGTGAAGGTGCACGAACAGGCCCTGCGCGAGCTGAAAGAGATCCGCATCGAGCGAATCATCAAGAACCACGCCCAGCTGTTGGCCCTGCTCGATGCCCTGCGCCTGGTAGTGCCGCTGACCGACCGCCAGCACGCTGCCGCTCAGCGCGAGCTCAAGGCCATGGCCCTGGTGCGCCAGCACGCCGTCAACGCAGACCCGAGCGAGGTGGCGGAGTTCTGGGAGGTGTTCGATTACCTGCAATCACTCAGCGATGACGCCGTGGTCGACCACAGCAAGAACCCCGACCTGATCGCCATCAACCTCAACGAATTCTGCGAGCGCGCCGCCGAGCACAAACAGCGCCTGGCCGACATCGGCACCCTGCGCAACCTGCTGCCCAACAGCCGCAGCCGCAAGTTCATCGAGAAAAACAAATCCGTCGACAGCGCCGTGCGCGCTGCCTTCAACCAGCGCAACCCCATGTCCAGCCGCTGCACAACCGTGAAGTGCTGGACCTTCCAAAACCCCGACGCCAAGCGCGGCAACGCTTGATCGGGCTGTAACACCCAACCAAAACCAAGGAGAAGCACCATGCAACTAGAAGTAATCCGCGGCCCTGCCGCATCCGGCAAAACCACCCAGTTGCGCCAGATTGCCAAGGCAGACGGGCAAGACGAGGGGCACATCCTCCTCGCGCACCAGTTCACTCAGGCCGCACTGAAGAGCCGCATCCGCTTCCTGGCCGCTCGCGGCGCCAGGGTCGTGTGCATCGACGAGTGCACAGAGGAGCAGATCGAGTTGCTCCGCCGGCTTAGCGCAGCGTTGCCGGAGGTTCACATCCACGCAGCTGTTGCCGCCTGACCAGACCAAGGAGAAGCACCATGCAAAAGCACTTCAGTATCACCAACGCCATGCGCGAAAAGGTCGCCGATCAGCTCACCCTGCAGGCCGTCGCCCAGCACGGGCCACGTATCGCTGCCGATCTGGCTGCGCTCAACAAGCAGTTCTGGGCGAAGCACTGCGCTGCGGTCGAGACGTTGCCGGGGCTGAGCAAGAAGCACTGGCCTGATTTGATCCTGGCTGGGGCAGTGACTGCTACAGCGAGCTGCACACCGACCTACATGCAGCCGCGCGAGGACAATGAGCCACGCGAGCAGAAGCTGGTCGCCGTGTACAAAAACTACAAGGAAGACGCGCGCAACGCGCTGGTAACGAAGGTGCTGGGGGCATCTGCGTTCGAGGGCGTCAGCCGCTACCTGGACCGCGAACGTTATGAGGGGCATTGGGTTATCGGTCTGAAAAGCCACACCGGCGGCGTTCCGCGCCTGCATTACATGGAGCGCATCACCGACCCAGCCTTGGAATCACTCGCTCTACTGATCTGTTCCGAACTGGCGGGCGTCATCAATGCCGCCGTGGCCTTCCGCGAACAGGCGATGAGCGTGCTGCGGGCCTGCCGCTCTTCGCGCCAGGTTGAGGACATCTTCCCTGAGGCGGCCAAGCTGCTGCCGCAGCCGGTGAAGAACAACAAGGCGCTGGCCCCAACCGAGCTGGCCGCGAGCGTGCGCAACATGCTCGTCCAGGGCGTGCCGCCAGTAGCGGCTCAGGCGTGAGGTCTCGATCGATGAACCACTACGACGATGACAAACCCACCCTGCGCGAACGCCTGGCAATGACCGGCTGGGTCGGCACCGGCCTGGCCGGTCTGCTGACAGCAGCCAACCACCTGCCGGACCTGTTCCTGGCACTCGCACGCTGAAAACAAGAAGGCCCCGGTGAGCGGCAACTCACCAGGGCCTGACCAACCCCAAGGAGAAGCACCATGCAAGTGAATCAACCGAAGGAAGGCGGGGAGAAGGCTATCACGCCGCCGAGCGACACCGCCGCACCTATCACCTGTGAACAGATCCAGCAGTACATGACCGGCGGAGGATGCCCAACAGCAGGCGCACTGGGCGAATGCGCCGCCATGTGGTGCAACGGAAACGTCTGGACCGCTGCGCTATACATCTGGAATCCCGACTTCCACGACTCAGCGGCCGTTGCCGGCTGGTTCAGGAGCCTCGGCGCCTCCGAGATCGAAATCCCCACACCCTGTACTCGACGGCCAACGGTGACCGCAATGGCCAGTGCTTCGAGGGCGTCACCCGCCAATGGCTTGTGGAGTTCACTATGCGGGAGGTGCGCGGTCGGCTGACCGAGCCAGCCCCGGCGCAGGATGAGCGGAGGTTCGTCAAGAAGGAGATTTGCCCGAACTGCGAGCATCAGTTTCCCAGTGGCGCGAACCCTTACATCAATCAGTTGCGCGCTGCGCTTTCCGCCCGCCCTGAGCAGACCGAGCAGCTGCCTGTAGCGTGTCGAGAGTGCCGAGTGATCGGTTTCCGCCCAGGTATGGGAGAGGTCACGTTCTATGTCGAGGGCGGCGTTCCGCAGTGGATGAACATCGGCGAAACGATCTATGTGTCTGACGCCGCCCCCATCGCGCAGACCGCCCCGCAGCCGGAGCAGATCAACTTAAGAGCGCTGCTGAATAACGGCACAGCGCTGTCGAACATCGCCTACAACCTTGCGCAGCGGCCTGGCGTTACGCTGGACAAGATCGTCTGCGACACGCTTTTGTCCGCTTGCCGGGGCTGGGACGCCGCCTGCGCCACCCTGCGCACTGAAGGAGGTGAGTGATGCCTAGCACCACCGAACCCCTGCGCCCAACCATGGCCAGCCATCCGCTGCCCCTGAACACCATCACCTCCGTGCCTGAAAAGCTCTGTAGCAAATGCGGCGAATGCTGGCCCGCCGATACCGAGTTCTTTTACCGGCAGGCGGGCAGACCGGACGGCCTCGGCAGCATGTGCAAGGCCTGTTATGCGGAGACGCCGAGCATGATCAGGCGCAACGCCGGCAAGAAGAAACTGAACCACGCCAGCTCGCCCTGGGAGGCGCTGTTCGCTGATGCGCAGGAGGTGCAGCATGCCCGTTGAAATTCGAACCCGTTACACAACCGGGACATACGTGGCCACCGTGCGCGGTGACAAACGCACCGCCAGCAACACCATGGGCGCCCGCTGGGCCGCCGAAGCCCTGGCGCGCAAGCTGGGCCTGGACCCAACCCTGCTACGCGAAACCCAGCGCGACCTGCTGCGCAGTGGGGTGGAGTTGTTTGTGCATCCGGAAACGCCGAAGGCGAAGGAGGTCGCCCATGGCTGACGAGGTTCGCCAGCACATGCTTGAGTGCGAAGCCCGCGGCTGGCTGCGCAAGGGCTACCGCACGGCGGATCAAGTCGCCGAGCTAAGGGCGCTGATCACCAAGCATCGCGGTGCCGCCGGCGCCGAACGCCTGGTCGAGGAAATGCGCCGGCAGTGGCAGCGGCGTTCGGAGTGGCTCACCTAGAAAATACCACCATCAATTCGAGGCCCGGCGACGGGCCTTTTTCTATTGTTGCTGGCGGGGCGGCTGTACGGTGCCGGCGTCAGCAACGGCGTGGGGACGCATATGGCAGATGGAGTTGAGGTTCGCGGCAAGGCCGTCCGGGTCTACTTTCGGTTTGAGGGCAAGCTCTGCAAGGAGCCATTTCCAGGCGAGCCAACGCCCGGCACGATAGAGCGGGCCACGCGGCAGGCGGCGATCATCCGGCATGAAATCAAGGCCGGCACGTTCGTCTATGCCCGCTGGTTTCCTGATTCACCCAAGGTCAAATCGGGGACGTATTCGCACTGGCTGGATCTGTTCCTGGACATCAAGCGCAACGAGCTGGCGCCGTCCGCGATCCGCAGCCATGAGAGCCGGATCAAGAATCACATCCGGCCACAGTGGGGCGAGCGGCAGGTCGAGAGCATCACTTACCTGGAGATGCAGGCATGGGTGCAGAAGGTGCTGATGCCGAAGCTGCACAGCAAGACGGTGCGCGAGATCGTCGCGCTGACCCGGCAGGTATTCCAGCTGTACCGCACCAAGAACCAGGCGGCGTATGACCCGACCGAGGGCATCATCATCCGCCAGCCTGATGCGGAAGATCCTGATCCGTTCACGCGCGAGGAGATCGAGGCCATCCTCGGGGCGGAATCGCCCGACAGGGCGCAGGAGCTGAACCTGATCAAATTCATGATCTGGGCGGGGCCGCGTGTATCTGAGGCGATAGCGCTGGCCTGGGAGGATGTCGACCTCGAAACGGGGGAGGTGACATTCAAGCGCGCGAGGGTGCGCAGTGCCTACAAGGTGACCAAGACCCGGCGCTCGACGCGCAAGCTGCGGCTGCTCAAACCTGCCCTGGAAGCATTGCGCGACCAGAAGGAGCGGACGAAGGATCTGCCGCCGGTGGAGATCCTGGTCACCGACCGCGACAACCGGACCAAGCGCAAGCAGCTGGTGCGCTTCGTGTTCCACAACTCGCACACCAACGCGGCCTATTCGACCTCGGACAATCTGCGCAACGGCTGGTGGCTGCAGCACCTCAAGCGCGCCGGCGTGCGCCACCGAGGCCCGAACCATTGCCGGCATACCTTCGCCAGCCAGATGCTGACCAGCTGCGCAGTACCGATCGACTGGATCGCCGCGCAGATGGGCCACACCTCGACCGAGATGATCCTTCGGCACTACGGGCGCTGGATCAGCCAGGACGCCACCGACATGACCAGCATCATCGAGCAGCGCCTCGGCCTGTAACCCTCCGATCCCAGCCAAACCGCGCTGCGGGGCCTGATTTCAGCGGCCTGCAGCGCTCTGCCAGTTCCCATATCGTTCCCAAATCGTTCCCAAAAATATAATCTGCAGCGGCGGAGCCAGCGTCTATACGTCATGCAGAAGGGTAGGCGGTGATTTCGAATCTCACCTCCTCCGCCATATCGCGAACCGAAGGCCCCGTATTCCGGGGCCTTCGTCGTTTCTGCAGCATGGAAAGTCCGCCTGGGATATTGTTCGTCCGGTCACCCATCCAACTTCAGGCAGGCGTATCGATGTCCGCTGTGAAATCACCTGCAAGGGACACGTTCTTCATCCTCTCGCTGGTGGTTTTCAGTTTCATTTCGTTCATTTCCATCGGCATACCTCTGGCCTCACTGCCGGGGTACATCCATGAAAGCCTTGGTTTCAGCACCATGACGGCAGGGGTCGTGATTGGGGTGCAGTACTTGGCCACCTTGCTCTGTCGCCCGCGCGCGGGGCGGCTGGTGGATGAGCAAGGAGCGAGGAAAGCCGTGCTGGCAGGCATGGCGTCTGGTCTGCTCAGTGGTGTGCTGCTGTTGGCTGCGGCGCTGCTGGAGCCCTGGCCGCCGCTCAGTCTCGGCGTGATGCTGGCGAGTCGTCTGGTTCTCGGCTTCGCGCAGAGCCTGATCGGTATCTCGGCAATCAGTTGGGGGATCGCCCGGCTCGGCTCGCACAGCACCGCACGGATGATTTCCTGGAACGGCATTGCAGCCTACGGAGGCGTGGGGATTGGCGCTCCGATAGGTGTGTTGCTGGTGCAATCCCTGGGCGTGTGGAGCCTGGGCGCAGTCACCATGCTGTTGGCGACAGCGGGGCTGGGGCTTGCATGGCGCCGAGGCGATGCGCCGCTCAATCCCGGTGCGCGGCTACCCTTTGGCAAGGTGCTGTGGCGTGTGGCGCCGCCCGGTTTCAGCCTGGCGTTCGCCACAGTCGGTTACGGAACCCTTACCGCCTTTATCGCTTTGTATTACAGCGCGCGCGGTTGGGAGGGCGCTGCCTGGTGTCTGACGGCTTTCGCCTTCGCCTTTATTGGCACGCGCTTGCTGTGTCCCAATCTGATCAATCGCGTGGGCGGCTACTCGGTTGCATTGGCTTGTCTGGTGGTGGAAATACTCGGGCTGTTGATGCTCTGGTTGGCTGAAACGCCGGGTGCGGCACTGGCCGGCTCTGCCCTGACCGGGTGCGGCCTATCCTTGCTCTATCCGGCGTTGGGTGTGGCGGTCGTGTCCAGGGTGGGTGTGGCCAATCGCAGTTCGGGTCTGAGCGTTTTTGCCATGTTCTTCGACCTTGCACTGGGAATGTCGGGTCTTGTCATGGGTGTACTGGCGGCCTGGATCGGCATGCAGAATATTTTCCTCGGGGCTGCGCTGGTGGCCGGCAGCAGTCTGGGGATAATCTGGGTGCTGCGTGTGCAGGAGCGAAAGGCTGCGAGCTGATTGGCCGCCACTATCTCCAGCCTTCTACAGTCTGGATGCTGACATCCAGCGTGGCGCGGCGGACCAGAGCTGCGGCGCACGGACGGTAAGCGCGTTTATCCCTGTGTCGCTGCCTCCACAAATCCAGCGGTGGCCGAGTGTCGGGATCGGACTGCCTGACCAGGTTTTCCAAGGTTTTGCTGTTCATGGAGCCTCCAGTGGCGCTGTCGATTGAAGTGAATCGCATCCCTGCGTGACCACCCTGATCTTCCATGCTGCAGAAGATTGCCTGGTTCGAGTTACAGCCTGTTGACAGGCAATTGCGGCTCGCGCTCATACCTTACGTTCCCTTTACATCCGCTTCACACGAAGCTGACCCTGGTTGTCGTAAATTCATCTCGAGGCGCTTCATCGGGGTGGCTGGCGTGTGCTGAGCACCCCCGAGCAGCCGAGTTGTTCTTGCCTTGTCCGCCCGGTCTGTTCCGGGTGGGCCGAAATCATGTTGACGTCGGGAGATCATCGATCATGTTTCTTCGCAGTAATTTCCTGGCCGTTGTGGCGGGTGTCGCCTTGCTTGGACAGGCACTCGCTGCCCAGGCCGCATTGCCTGATTTCACGCCGCTGGTGGAAGATGCCTCGCCGGCTGTGGTGAATATCAGTACCCGGCAGAACCAGCCGGTGCGCGGTGCATCTGCGCAAATGCCTGATCTTGAGGGCATACCGCCGATGTTTCGCGAATTCTTCGAGCGCCGGATGCCGCAGCAGCCGGATCGCCGTCGCGAAGGGCAGTCGCTGGGCTCCGGCTTCATCATTTCCAAAGATGGCTACATTCTGACCAACAATCATGTGGTAGCCGATGCCGATGAAATCATCGTGCGCCTGCCGGACCGCAGCGAGCTGCAGGCCAAACTGGTGGGGGCTGATCCGCGCAGTGACGTGGCGGTGCTGAAAATCGAAGGCGCCAATCTGCCCACGGTGAAAGTGGGTAATTCGGAGAAGCTGAAAGCGGGGGAGTGGGTCGTCGCCATCGGTTCGCCGTTCGGCTTCGATCATACGGTGACTGCCGGTGTGGTCAGCGCCATTGGTCGCAGCTTGCCCAACGAGAGTTACGTGCCTTTTATTCAGACGGACGTGGCGATCAATCCGGGCAACTCCGGTGGTCCGCTGTTCAATCTGGCTGGCGAAGTGGTGGGTATCAATTCGCAGATATTCACGCGTTCGGGCGGATTTATGGGGCTTTCGTTCGCGATCCCCATCGATGTTGCGATGGATGTCGCCAATCAGTTGCGTGAAGACGGCAAGGTCAGTCGCGGTTGGCTTGGTGTGGTGATCCAGGACGTGAACAAGGACTTGGCCGAATCCTTCGGCCTGGAGCGTCCCGCCGGTGCCCTGGTGGCGCAGGTGATGGATGGCGGGCCGGCAGCCAAAGGCGGGCTGCGGGTGGGCGATGTGATCCTGAGTCTCAATGGCAAGTCCATCGACAGGTCCGGTGATCTGCCGCATCAGGTCGGTGCGCTGAAGCCGGATACCACGGTCAGGTTCGAAGTGATCCGCGACGGTAGCCGCAAGAATCTCAAGCTGAAGATTGGCGCACTACCGGATGAAGGGCAGGCACTCGCTGCGGCCAGTGGCTCGGGCAAGCTCAGTGACAACCGCCTGGGCGTGACGGTGAGTGCGCTGAATGCCGAGCAGAAGCGGGCGCTCGATCTTGAGGGCGGTGTCGTGATCAGCGAAGTCGGCAACGGCCCGGCGGCCATGATTGGCCTGCGTCCGGGCGATGTGATCACCCATCTGAACAACCAGGCCATTGATTCGGTGAAGACGTTCGGTCAGGTCGTCGAAAAGCTGCCGCACAATCGCTCGGTGTCGATGCGGGTGTTGCGTCAGGGGCGGGCCAGCTTCATTACCTTCAGGCTACCGAGATAATTGCGGCTCCGGGAGGGAGCAGTGGCTGAGGTGGTCCGATAGTCGAAAGTCGGCTGTCGGATCCCTACCTTCTGGACTATCTTTTGTCGCGAGCCTGCTGTAGAAACGCATGGACATGATTACAGCCAGCCCCACTACCTAAATCGGGGCCGGCTGCTTTTGTCGCGGTGCCTTGTGCAGCCGGCATGATGTGGTATCGGGAGAGACTGTAACGGCATGGCCGTCGACAGCGCCGAAGGAGCAACCGCCCCGGAAACTCTCAGGCAAAAGGACCGATACCGCTGTTGAACTCTGAAGAGCCGCCGGGCAATCGTCAGCCGGGCGCACCGAAGGAGCAAGCGAGTCCGCTCGTGAAAACTCTCAGGTCCAGGACAGAGGGGGCGCCTGATCCGCATAGTGCGGATGGGCTCCAATCCCTATGACGTCCTGGAGCGACACAATGAAAACAATCGCTGTCATCGGTGGTGGTATCACAGGTATCACCACGGCCTACGCGCTGGCCAAGCGCGGATTCGACGTCACTCTTTTCGAAAAGCACCGTTATGCCGCGATGGAAACGTCCTTCGCCAACGGTGGGCAGCTTTCTGCGTCGAACGCCGAGGTCTGGAACCACTGGTCGACCATCCTTAAGGGCATGAAGTGGATGCTCAAGAGCGATGCGCCATTGCTGGTTAATCCAAAGCCCAGCTGGCACAAGCTTTCCTGGTTTGCGGAATTCATCGCATCCATCCCGCAGTACCGCGCCAACACCACCGAAACCGCACGCCTGGCCATCGCCGCGCGTGAACATCTGTTTGCCTGGGCCGAGGAAGAAGGCATCGACTTCGACCTGAAGAAGGCAGGCATCCTGCATATCTATCGGGACCGGGCCGGCTTCGAGCATGCCGGTGAGGTCTCCAGATTGTTGGCCGCCGGTGGTTTGCCGCGCCGTAGCGTAACGCCGGACGAGATGCGCGCCATCGAGCCGACTTTGGCAGGGCAGTATTACGGCGGCTATTACACCGAGTGCGATTCCACCGGCGATATTCATCTGTTCACCAATGGCCTGGCAGCGGCGGCGATCCGCCTTGGCGTCGATTGCCGCTATGGTCAGGATGTGAAGCGTGTGGCCACCGATGACAGGCAGGCCAGTGTCACCCTTGGCACCGCAGATGGTGAAGAAACCCTGCACTTCGATGGCATGGTCGTCTGCGCCGGCACCGCCAGTCGGGCGCTCGCCGCGCAGTTGGGCGATCGGGTGAATATTTACCCGGTTAAGGGGTATTCGATCACGGTCAATCTCAATGACGAAGCCAGTCGCGCCGCTGCGCCGACGGTGAGCCTGCTGGATGACGAAACCAAGCTGGTGACCAGCCGTCTTGGCGATCATCGCCTGCGTGTAGCGGGGACTGCCGAGTTCAATGGCTACAACCACGACATCCGCGCCGATCGCATTCGCCCGCTGGTGGAGTGGGTGAACGAGTGTTTCCCCGGCGTCAGTACCCAGAGCGTCATTCCCTGGGCCGGATTGCGTCCGATGATGCCGAACATGATGCCGAAGGTCGGGCGCGGCAAGTCACCTTGCGTGTTCTACAACACCGGCCACGGCCATCTCGGCTGGACGCTGAGCGCCATCACTGCGGACATGATCGGCGATGTGGTGGGGCAGACCCTGGGTTTGCCTGAGCCTGTGGTTGTACCCATCGCGGCAGCCCGGCAGTCAACTGCTGCCTGATCTCCTGTCAGCTGGATCGCTTGACGTCCGCTACACGAAACCCCGCCTTGTCAGCGGGGTTTCGTGTTCGTGGGGCTTCGTTCGGTGATGAAATCAGACCAGTACCTGGCGAGTGCTGGCGATCAGTTGATGCACCTGTTTTTCCACCTGGGGCGGGGTGGCTGTTTCCGGACCGCGTCCGCGCGGGCAGGGCAAGCTGGTGGTGGTGCCGAACAGGCGGCAGATAAGTGGCCGCTCGGCATAGGCCTCGCAACCCTGCGGGCCGAGGTGCACGCAGTTCCAGTGCTCCAGCGCAGCCTCATGTTCGGCGTCGCTTTTATGCGGCAGCCGCGCCATTTCTTCGGATGAGGCCGTGACCGGCCCGCAACAGTCATGGCAGCCGGGTTCACAGGCGAAGCCGGGAATCTGCCGTCGCAGCTGATCGATCTTGCGGATGGTGCGGTTCATTGCGTGTTGCGTTCCAGGTGATATCAGGCGGATAGAGTACCCCCGATGTCTTCGCTATGCGCTTCAGGAGGGTTGTTCGAGGAGGTCGTTCCAGTCCGGATGCTTCTTCACATAGGCCCCGATGAACTCGCAAACCGGCACGATACGCTTGCCGCGCTGGCGGGCGTCGTCGAGTGATTTGCGGACCAGCATGCTACCCATGCCCTTGCCGCTGAGGCTGTCGTCGATTTCGGTGTGGGTAAATATCTGTCGGTCGCCTTCCTCGTGGTACTGCGCAAAGCCCAGGGGCTGGCCGTTTATTTCAAGAACGTAGCGCTGCTGCTCTTCGTCGTGTCGAACCTTTGCATCGTGATAGCTCATGGGTGTTGTCCTCGTGAATATTCGTCGGGGCGGTTTGCCTTTCGGGTAGACCCTTCCTTGAACTGAAGTACTGCCTTATCGACCGGCAAGTCGCATGGTGCCGGCACAGCCGCTGGATAGCATGGAGGAACAAGAACAAGTCTCGAGGCTCCGATGACACACAGCGCCAGCCTTTTATCATGCGTGCGCGCGCTTTTGCTGTTGTGCGCCCTGACCAGCCCGTCGCTCTACGCGCAGGAGATGGATGCCGGGATCATGCAGCTGTTCCCCAAGGCCACGCGCATCGAGCCGAAACAGGAAGATCCGCCCGTTCATAGCGTCTATCAGCTCGATGAACTGCTCGGTTATGCCTTCGAGTCCGCTGACTACTCGACGCTTCAGGGCTTTTCTGGCAAGCCGATACGCTTGCTGATCGGCATGGACCCTCAGGGCGTGCTGGTGGGTGTCAGGGTGCTGGAGCATCACGAGCCGGTATTTCTGCATGGGCTGGGAGAGCAGTCGCTGTTTGATTTCGTTGATCAGTACCGCCTCAAACCCATCGGCAAACCAATTATCGTCGGCGGTCGGCAGGGTGCCAGTGAAGGTGACTCGGTCACCCGAATCGACAATGTCAGCAAGGCCACCGTATCGGTTGTCATCCTCAACGAGACGGTGCTGCTGTCGGCCCTGACGGTCGCGCGCAAGCTTTTGGACGGCTTTGCCGGTGGTCCCCTGGCAACCCCGAAGATGGATATTTACGAACCGCTCGACTGGAACCAGCTGCTCGAACGCGGCCTCGTCCAGCACTGGACCTTGACCCATGATGAGGTGGAACAAAGCCTCGGGCACGAACTGGACGGGTATCCAGGCCTGAACATGGACGAACCTTTTTTTGCCGATCTGCATTTCGCCTATCTGAATGCGCCCGTGATCGGTCGCAACCTGCTGGGGGAGGCAGGCTTTCAACGGCTCAACGAGGAGTTGAAGCCGGGCGAGCAAGCGCTGCTGGTGATGTCTTCCGGCATGTACCCCCATGTTCCAGAGGACTTCGTGCCGGCAACAGCGCCCAACCGCATTGTGCTGATGCAGAACGAGCATGCCATCGAACTGCACGACATGAACTTCAATAACGGTGCGGTACTGGAGGTGCTCAACTCGCCCATCACCGATGTCGAAGCGCATGTCTTTCGTATCAAGTCCCATGCGGCATTCAATCCGGCGGAAGTGGCTGGATTACGCCTGATCGCGCAGTTGCGGCGTAATCATCTGGTGGAAACCAAGGTCGATTTCACCCGTAATTTCCAGCTCGATCCTGACTTGTTCGATATTCAGCAGGCTGCCGTAGAAGCCAAACCTGTGCCGATCTGGCTGCGTATGTGGCAAGAGCGCTGGTGGCAGATCGGTTTGCTGGGGCTGTCGCTGATGGTGTTGAGCGGGGTGTTCATCTGGCAGCATCGAATTAGCCAGCAGAGCCGCAACTTCCATCTGTTCCGCGCATGTTTTCTGCTGTTTACCCTAGTGTTTATCGGACTGTATGCCCAAGGCCAGTTGTCGGTGGTGAATATCTTCACTCTCTTGCTGGCGCTCGCAAAGGACTTCGATATCCGCGTGTTTCTGATGGACCCGGTGATCTTCATCCTCTGGAGCTTCACCTTTGTCTCGCTGTTCATCTGGGGGCGTGGTGTGTTTTGTGGCTGGCTTTGCCCCTTCGGCGCGCTGCAGGAAATGCTCGGCTGGGTGGCCAAGCGGCTACGCATTCGTCAGTGGAAGATTTCCGAATCTGTCCATCTGCGACTGCAGTGGCTCAAGTACCTGATTCTTATCGGTCTGGTGGCCGTGGCGTTCTATTCACTGACGCTGGCGGAGCGGCTGGCGGAGGTGGAGCCGTTCAAGACCAGCATCACACTGTTCTTTGTACGCTCCTGGCCGTTCGTGCTGTATGCGCTGGTTCTGCTCGGGCTTGGGTTGTTTGTGCACAAGTTCTACTGCCGCTATGTTTGCCCGCTCGGCGCCGGGCTGGCAGTGCTGGGCAGATTCCGGCTGTTCTCCTGGCTCAGGCGCATCGATGCCTGTGGTCAGCCCTGTCAGCATTGCCGGAATCACTGTGAGATCGGTGCGATCCGGCGTGATGGCCGCATCGACTACGACGAGTGCATCCAGTGCCTGGAATGCATCGTCATCCTCAATAACGAGGACCAGTGCGTGGCCAGTATCAGCGCACGCAAGAAAATGCAGAAAACCGGTAAGCCGGTCGACCTGATCGCTAGCGATGCTTCGGTGCGCGCCTCATGAACGGAAAAGTCTCGCTGGCGGGCTGAAGATTCCGCCAGGCCAGCCGATACTGTCCTGTATCGAGATGATCCCCGGTGACGAACCGGCTTTCTCCACAGGACTATGCATGGACACTCTATCGGCCACCGGCTCTCTGTCGCTTCTGCTGTTCACGCTTCGCAGCGGCAAGCAGATGGCGATCAATCTGTTGAAGGTCAGCGAGATCATTCCGACCCCCGCGCTGATCCGGCTTCCCGAATCCCACCCGCATGTGCAGGGCGTCGCCACGCTGCGAGGCCAGCCACTGTCGGTCATCGATCTGAGCCTGGCCATTGGTATGCCGCCTCTGCAGGACGTCCAGGGCGGTTGCCTGATCGTCACCGAAATCAGTCGCTGCAAGCAGGGCCTGCATGTGCAGTCGGTAGTCAGGATCGTGCATATCCCGACGTCAAAGATTCTGCCGCCGCCTTATGGCACGCGCGCCAATTCCTTCATCACCGGCGCTGCAGATATCGATGGTCAGCTGGTACAGATTCTCGATGTGGAAAAAGTACTTCTGAATATCATGCCGGCCCCGGTCGACGCGGATATTTCCCAGCTTGATGATCAGGATGCCCAGCTGCTCGGGGAAACCCGTGCGCTGATCGTCGATGACAGCCAGGTGGCTCTGCACATGACGCTGGCGGCGCTCGGCAAGATGGGCATCACCTGCCATGCCGTGCGCAGTGCCCGGGAAGGCTTTGCGACGCTCGACCGCCTGGAAGGCACTCCCGAGGCAATCAACGTGGTGGTTTCGGATATCGAAATGCCCGAAATGGACGGCTACACCTTTACCCAGGCCCTGCGCAGCCACCCGGACTACGCTGCCCTCTACGTGCTGCTGCACACCTCGCTGGACAGCACCATCAGCGCCAACAAGGCCAAGGTCGCCGGGGCCAACGCCATTCTCACCAAATTCTCGCCGCCGGAAATCACCAAATGCATGCTGCGTGCGGCGCGGGTCATTCATCTGGGCGAGGATGCGCCGGCCTGAGCGAAACCCATTGCACAATGCCGCGTAGAATAGGCCGCTTCGGCAAGCTTTGAGGTGGACAGCGGTGGATCTACAGCAGGGTTTCGTCCTGACCCGGCATTGGCGCGACACGGCTGCAGGCACCGAAGTGGAGTTCTGGTTGGTGACCGATGCAGGGCCTCGCCGGATTCGCGTGCCCTCTCAGCCGTCGGTCGCTTTCATCCCCGCTGAACAATGCGAGCAGGCGCGGGTACTGCTCAAGGGCGAACGTGACGTCGAGCTGCGTCCGCTTGACCTGAGGGACTTCCACCAACGCGCGGTGGTTGGCCTGTATTGCCGGCAACACCGGCAACTGATGAACCTTGAAAAGCGCTTGCGCCAGGCCGGACTGGACGTCTATGAAGCCGATATACGCCCGCCGGAACGCTATCTGATGGAGCGCTTCATCACCGCGCCGGTCAGCTTCAGCGGCACGCCGGATGCCGAGGGCGTGCTGCTGAATGCGCAGGTCAGGCCTGCGCCGCAGTACCGTCCGCAGTTGAAACTGGTCTCCCTGGACATTGAAACCACCGCCACCGGCGAGTTGTATTCCATCGCACTGGAAGGCTGTGGGCAGCGTCAGGTCTATATGTTGGGCCCGGCCAACGGCGACGACGCTGGGGTGGATTTTCAGCTGGAGTATTGCGACAGCCGCAAGCAGCTGATCGAGCGGCTGAACGACTGGCTGGCGCAGCATGATCCCGATGCCATCATTGGCTGGAATCTGGTGCAATTCGACCTGCGCGTGCTGCGCGAACAGGCGCAACGTCATCAGGTGCCGCTGCGCCTTGGTCGTGCTGGCGAAGAGATGACCTGGCGTGAGCACGGCAGCCGACGCAACCACTTTTTCGCCGCGGCGGCGGGAAGGCTGATCATTGACGGTATCGAGGCGCTGCGTTCGGCGACCTGGAGTTTTCCCTCGTTCAGCCTGGAGAATGTCGCCCAGACGCTGCTCGGCGAAGGCAAGGCCATCGATACGCCGTATCAGCGGATGGACGAAATCAACCGCATGTTCGCCGAGGACAAGCCGGCACTGGCGCGTTACAACCTCAAGGACTGCGAGTTGGTCACGCGCATCTTTGCCAAGACCGAACTGCTGACCTTCCTGCTGGAGCGCGCCACCGTCACCGGCCTGCCAGCCGACCGCAGCGGTGGCTCGGTGGCGGCGTTCGAGCATCTGTACATTCCGCTGATGCACCGAAAGGGCTTTGTCGCGCCGAATCTCGGCGAGCGACCACCACAGGCCAGTCCTGGTGGTTTCGTGATGAATTCCCGGCCCGGCCTCTACGAGTCGGTGCTGGTGCTGGACTACAAAAGCCTCTACCCCTCGATCATTCGCACCTTTCTCATCGACCCGGTGGGACTTGTCGAGGGCATGCGCAATCCGGCGGACAGCGACTCGGTGGCCGGCTTTCTCGGAGCGCGCTTTTCCCGTACGCGGCATTGTTTGCCGGCCATCGTCGAGCGGGTCTGGCAGGGTCGCGAGACGGCCAAGCGCGACGGCAACATGCCGCTTTCGCAGGCGCTGAAAATCATCATGAATGCCTTTTACGGCGTGCTTGGGTCCAGCGGCTGCCGTTTCTTCGACCCGCGCCTGGCATCGTCCATCACCCTGCGCGGGCACGAGATCATGCGCAGGACACGCGAGCTGATCGAGGCCCAGGGCTACCGCGTGATCTACGGCGATACCGATTCCACCTTCGTCTGGCTCAAATGCGCGCGCAGTGATGAGGATGCCACGCAGATCGGCCAGGCCTTGGTGCGCCATATCAACCAGTGGTGGCAGGAATACCTGCAGCAGGAATTCGGCTTGAACAGCGCGCTGGAAATCCAGTTCGAAACCCATTTCAAGCGCTTTCTGATGCCCACCATTCGTGGCGCGGAAGAGGGCAGCAAGAAGCGCTATGCCGGGCTGGTCACGCATGCCGATGGCAGCGAGGGCCTGGTGTTCAAGGGGCTGGAAACCGTTCGCTCTGACTGGTCGCCGCTGGCGCAGCAGTTCCAGCAGGAGCTGTACCGACGCATCTTCAAGCGTGAGCCCTATCAGGATTATGTGCGCGACTACGTGCGCAGTACCCTGGCCGGCGAACTGGACGAGCTGCTGGTGTTTCGCAAACGACTAAGGCGCCGGCTGGATGACTATCAGCGCAACGTGCCGCCGCATGTGCGCGCCGCACGGATTGCCGACGAGTACAACCTGCAGCAGAGGCGGCAGCGCCAATACCAGAACGGTGGCTGGATCAGCTATCTGATAACGCTGGCCGGGCCTGAGCCGCTGGAGGTGCGACGCACGGCCATTGACTATGACCATTACGTGACGCGCCAGTTGCAGCCCATAGCGGATGCCATCCTGCCGTTCGTGAACGACAGTTTCAGCGCCCTGATCGATGAGCAGCTTGGCCTGTTCTGACGAGTGGAGGCGGGTGCCGGAAGTGTCATTCTTGAGCGTGATCAAGTTCAGCTCTTGGCTCACTCGATAACCTGACGGCGTCTATCTGTCGCAGGCCGAGGTTGACGTGGCCAAGAAGTTTCCCCTGAATCCCCCACATCCCGAGCGTATCTGCTGGGGCTGCGACCGCTATTGTCCGGCCGATTCGCTTGCCTGCGGCAACGGCGCCGACCGTACCCAGCATCCGGCGGAAATGATCGGTGAAGACTGGTATCTGCACGGTGACTGGGGCGACCTGATCGCCACTGACAACCCGGACAGAAAGCTCGGCTGAACCTGGTTCGGTATCTATTCAGAACCAGCGGTCGTTACGCTTGCGTCCCCGGGTCATCGCCGGAAGGATCAGCCCGGCCAGCAAGCCCGCTCCGGCGATACTGCCGCCGTAGACCATATAGCGCATCAGCACCTGATTGTTCTCATCTCCCAGCCGCGCCTGAGCGTCGCGCAGCTCCGATTGGGCGGCGGTGAGCGCTTCGTCGAGCGCTGTGCGTCGCGCCTCCAGCTCATCGATCAAGGCTTTGCGTGAATCCAGGGTTTCCTGCATGCCCTGCACGCGGATTTTCCAGCTGTCATCAATGGTTCGCAGCTGTTCGCTGAGCTCGGCAACCTGCTGCTCCAGCTGCGGCAAGCGCTCGGCCTGGCCGGGAACCTGCTGCAGGTCACTGCTGCGAATCCAGACGCGGTCGCCGTTTTCGCCACGCACCTGGCTGTAGTCGCCACTGGTTTCGAGCAGTTCGACTTTCTGCCCGGAGGTCAGGCTACCGACGATGCGGTAGCCGTCTGTTGGGCCGCTGCGTACATAGGTGGTCAGGCTGTCACTGACCCAGCGCTCATTGCTTGCCTGCTGCGCATGGGCCGGTGCAATGACGGCCAGCAGAGTACCCAGTACACCGGCGCGAAAGGCGCTGCATCGAGCGGTCGACCTGAAGAAACGGGAAGGAAGTGCAAGCAGATGACGAGATAAGGGCATGACGGTCTTCGCGTTGAAAAAAAGATGGAGGCTTCAGTGAGCGGGCCTGCGCGAAAGCGGACCCGTAGCCGGCGAGTTTCTCTGCAGCGTGCCGCAGAGCGAAGGAGCAGGGATGTGCCGGCAGGAGGATGCTTTCTCCCAGGATCGGGCCTGCGACCTCTGTAATGCTGCAGACAGGACTGACAGCAGGCAGCTCCCGGGGTTCATTAAGTTTTCATCATTCTTATGCGGCACCAACGGACTCAGTTGCCGTTGGGTTACAGCATCTCGACCGGGTGAGCCCTGATCAGCACCTGCTCCTGGCGGAAGCGGGTTTCCAGCGACGTGCCGTAATGCCTCCACCAGGCGCGGTCGAGTTCGGGCGCCATCACTTCATAAATGATCAGGTCGTCGCGCACGGCGTGATTGCCTTCTTCACACCAGAGCCCGTCGACCGGGGCGCGTGTATGAGCGGTCAGGCCGCCAAACTCTTGCATAAGCTCGTCGCGCACCTCGCCAAACAGGGTCTTCGGCAAGGCATTTCCATCGTTGTCATAAAGCGGAAGCAACAGCTGGATCAGGTGCATAACTCAGTGTCCGGTGGGCTTTATCCATACGACCGCCGGGAGACGTACACAGCACTGCAATGAGGATCAACGGCAGGCCGCCTGGGCTGTTTCAGGATTTTGTTACAAGCGCTTGAACCCCTGGCCGCTTCCCCGGTCGGAGCAGAGCGCTATGCCTATAGCCGCCTGTCATCTCGGTCAGAGAGCGAGTCATGGAACAGGTATAAACGTACTTCATCCTGCTGCGACCAAAACAATCGCACCCAGGCTTGAATGGATGGATGGATGGATGGCTTGTTTCACAACTTTTTCAAGGTGTAACGGTCCCATCTAAGGTCGATAAAAAAGGGATTTTCAAAAATGGCCGCCACGACGCTTAAAAGAGTGGGAGTTTCCGGCACAGGCATGATTTCGCGTTGCTTCATTCGTCTGATCATGAAGCACTATCCGGACCTGCAAATAAGCCGTGTCCTTACCCGCCGGGGAATCGACGCAATCGATGATTTTCCGCTCAGGGAGGCGCTGACCAACTCCATAGATGACCTTGTCGAGCACTCGGACCTTATTGTTGAGTGTAGCGGTGACGTGTTTTTAGGTACGCAGGTCATCGAGCGTGCCTTTGAAACCGGCTTGCCGGTTGTTACCGTGAACGCCGAATTGCAGGTCACCACGGGTTCCTGGCTGGCCGGCAGGGGACTGCTCACCGAAGCTGAAGGCGACCAGCCCGGTTCGCTTGCCGCGCTGCATGAAGATGCCGTGCAGATGGGGTTCAAGCCCCTTGTATACGGCAATATGAAGGGCTATCTCGAGCATAATCCCACCCGCGAAAACATGCTCTACTGGTCGAAACGACAGGGCATCAGTATCGATCAGACCACCTCGTTCACGGATGGCACCAAGGTGCAGATCGAGCAGGCGGTAGTTGGCAACGGTTTTGGCGCGGGCATTTCCCGACCTGGATTGGAGGGGTTGCCCTCGACCGATCTCAATCGCAGCGCCAACGTGCTTGGCTTGATCGCGGAAAATATCGGCCAGCCGATTGTGGATTACGTCATACCCAGCGGGTATCCGGCGGGAGGCGTCTTTCTGGTCTGCCGTCACGATGAAGTTCAGGCCCCGGCCATCGAGTATTTCAAGCTGGGTGCTGGTCCGTACTACGTACTGTCGCGGCCCTTTCATCTCTGCTCGCTGGAAGTCGGCAAGACGGTACGCCGGGTGCTGGGCGGTGGCGGCGTGCTGTTGAACAACTCGACGGAACCGACCCTGGGTGTTGCAGCCATCGCCAAGCGCGAGATGAAACCCGGCGAGACCATCGTGCGGGGCATTGGTGGTTTTGATGTGCGTGGTGAAGCGATACGGCTTGCGGAGGAACCCGACCACGTGCCCATCGGTTTGTTGCGCAATACCGTGCTCAAGCGTGCGCTAGAGCCCGGTCAGATGATTACCTTCGATGATATTGAGGTTCAGCCGAGTCGCGTGCTGGACATCATTCTCAACCAGCGTCAGCGCGCGAGCAGTGCAGATGCGCTGGCCGTCAAGACCTACAACCGGGCGGCGCTGTAATGCGCACGCCCGTGGGACTGGATGAGCGCAGGCTCAGTTAACGCTGGCCGCCAGTCCTTGCCTGCAGGTGCCCAGGTCGCTCCCGGCACTTACAGCATTCCAGACATCCCGCACGATCCGAACCACTGCGCCGCCGAAGCAGTTCGCCTCCGACAACGCCTCCTGCTCATTCTCGAATATCGCCAGAACACTGCCGTAGGGATAGACCACACCCCATTGCTCGGCACCCTTGGCTGCAATCGCTGTAGTGTCCATCTGATATCTTCCCTGGCTGTTGCTAAATATGACGGAATGCAGTCATTTAAATAGCACGGCGTCAAAACGCCGGCAATTGCCGTTCGGCGGAACGGCTAACTAGCGTTGGAGCCGCTCGGTTGTTGGGAACGTCGCGCAGCTGCTCGGCCAGCGCAAGGGTGAATTCCTGCGCGGCTGACCAGCGCAAATGCACGGCGTCGACAAAGGAATTGACCGGCGTGTTCCAGTCCTTGTCGGCGTTCCAGTAGGTGCCCCCGGCTGCGTCCAGCGCATCGGCGATGCGCCTGTCGAAATCGGCAAGGAAGGTGCCCTCTGGATCGTATTTCTCTTTCCACTCCGGGTTCAGCGGGGTGGATACAACCAACAGCCTACGGCCTTCTTGCTGAAGGCGTGCGCTCATTTCGCGCAATGCGTCGAAGCAGTTTCGGTCCAGTGCATCCGGACGGCCATACAGCAGTTGACGGGTGTTGCTGGTCTGCAGCGGGCCGTCGCCGAAGCGGGTGAACACCAGGGGGGCCCATTCAATCCGACCGGCACGCTGGGCCTTGATGCTCAGTGCGTTGCGGACGAGCGATTGCGGCGAGAAATAGCGCATGTAGTAGCCCCAGCGCGGCGCGTTGTCATAAACGTAGGGAGCGACATGCTCGCGGTTGAATACGGCGGTTGGCACTTTCCAGCAGCCGGCGAAGTCTTGTGGGTCGGCAATCATCACGACGCTGCGGATGCTCGATTCACGGTCGAGCAACCAGTGGCCGACGTAGGTCGATTGATTGGCGAACAGCCCGCAGAAGGCGCCGTTCAACGGGCGGATATCGGGCATCGCCTGGACCAAAGCATTGCCGTCGACGTGCCGCCAGGCCACCGATGAGCCGATGATCAGCAGGTTGGGCGAGCGAATCGGGTTGTTCCGCAGGAAGTTGAGTTTCTCGTCCGCGCAAAGGTTGTTGGAGAACGCCGGGGGCGGCAGGTTGCCGGTCCGCTCCAGACCAAACAGCGTCAGGCAGAACAGCGCCAGCGCACCGAGCAGGCCGGCCAGCACTGCCAGTAGATAACGCGCACGCACCTGATCCGGTGCGCGGGCTGCCGCTTGCTCACGAGTGCTGTCGGCTATGGATGCTTCGGCGGTGTGACGCATGATTACCTTCCTGCGAGTCTGGCGCTGATGACCTGGGCGAAGTGACCGACGTTGCGCAGCGACTCCAGCTCCGCCGTGCGGAATTTGATGCCAAAGCGCTGTTCTGCAGCGACCGTGAGCATGACGTGGGTCTGGCTGTCCCAGCCCTCGATATCGTTGGCGGTCATTTCTGGCGAGAGGACAATGCTGTCGTCGTCGAACACGTCGTGAAAGACCGGTGTGAGTGCCTGGATGACTTCTGCTTCGGTCATGCCTGTACCTCGATAAAGTGGCGGGTTGGGCGGCTGGAACCGAGGTCGTAGCGCCAGAATGTTGCCTCGCTGGCGGCCTCGGTGGGAGCCGAATGCGGGACGAATCCCAGCTGGGGGTAATGCTCGGCGACCATGCCGTTGCGTCCGCTGGGTCGGTATTCGCCGATCAGGGTGCGATAGCCCGCTGCCCTGGCGGCATGGACAAGCACATCGAGAACGGCTTCCTCAACCTGTCGGCCCAGCACGCGACAGCTCATCAGCCAGCTGTCGATCAGCAGCTCGTCGTCTGCGAAGGCGGTGTCCGGCCGGGCCAGGACGACGCTGATCAGCCCGTTGTCGCCGTATTTGTCCGCCAGGCGGATGGCCAGCGCCACAGCGCGCGGGCCTTTTCTGGCGATACGCTCGACTTCCGCCTCGCTGTAGCGGCGCGTGGTGAGGTTGAACTGGTTGGTCTTGTTGATCAGCTGCGTGCTGCGGGCAAGTTCGGCATCACCAATCCTGGTGGCGTACAGCACCATCTGCAGGTCACGCAGGTAGCCTTGCATGTCGGTGGCCTGGGTCATGGCGACCTTGCGCTCGGCATTCAACGCATAGTTGCGCCCACGCGTGGCGTCGTCCGAGGTAAAGGAGACGGCTTCGAAATAACCGGCTGCGGCGATACGCGCCGGGTAGTCCGCGACGTCTTCGGGCAACTCCGGCACCGCGACCTGCGGCAGTTCGCGGCGCACAATATCGCGCTCGGCCGGGTTGTCGTCGACGAAGACCAAGCTGTCCAGGCCGATATTCAGCATCGAGGCGATGCGGCGCAGGTTGTTGGCCTTGTCTTCCCAGTTGGCGACGAAGGCGGCGATGTCGCTGCGCTTGAGTACCATTTCAGGATGTTTGAATGCTGCCTCGGCGATGTTCTGATCGTTCTTGCTGCACACCGCGAGGATGATTCCGCGACGTGCCAGCAGCGCTGTGTAGTGCTGGAAGGCCAGGAAAGCTTCGCCGCTGGGCGAACCCTGCCCCAGATGGAGGCCGTCGATGCCATCATCACCAACCACGCCACCCCACAGGGTGTTGTCCAGATCCAGCGCCAGGCATTTGCGCGACAGGCCGACGCTGGCGGCGGCGATGCGCGCCAGCTGGTCGCCGTACAGCGGCGCCAGGTTCGGGCTGACCAGTTGCTTGGCCTGGTGCCAGCGCAGCGGCTCGGCCAGGCCATCGCCATAGCTGCCGCGTGCCGCTTCCCAGGCAAGATCCAGCAGCAACACGCCGTCTTCCCGTGCGGCGCGACGGATAGCTGTGTTGAGTCGGTCGATCAAAGCCCAGGGCGAAGCCGGGACCAGGGCTTCGAACGAGCCGAAGATTGGCGGGTCGGCCGGCACGATGGTCTGCTGCAGCACCTGCGCGGCATAGCGCTCACGTGCGCAGCGCCAGAGCAGGCGCAATTCATCGACGCGCGTGGTCACCGCAGCAGCCACGCTTTCAGGCGAGGCCTCCAGCGGCAGTTGCAAAGGGGCGTCGCGGGCATCCAGTGCCAGTACGATCAGTTGTGGAGCAAAGCTCGCCAGCTCCGCATCGTCCATCAGCAGCGCCTGGCGGTACATGCCGTAAGGGGCAACATGCACCTTGAGCGCCAACCCCCGCTGCAGGCCGGCGACGCGGATTGCCGGAACCAGATGATCCACGGTATGCGAGGCGAGCAGGGCGATACGCAATGGCTGCAAGCCCGCAACGGATGCTTCGCCATTGGTTGCCGCCTGCAAGCCTTCGCTCGCCAGCCGGTCGAGGCGGGTCGTCAGGGTGAAGTCCCGCCGGTAGTTTGCGAGCCGTGTGGTTGCTTCGAGCCGGGCGAGTGGGTCTGGCTCACGTTTGACCTCGCCGATGGCGGCGCTCAGGTCTGGGTGTTCGGCTAGCCAGAGAAGCTGATCCATTAGCCATTCACTCCTTCAGGATTGGAACCAGGGTGCTCAGAACTGGAAGTAGAGAAACTCGGTAGGCGCGACGGAGAACGCCACAGCAAGGGCGAAGAAGCCCAGCACGCCGATGGCCACGCCAATGACCGGTGTCGGGCTCCATGAGGTAAAGGGAAACCAGCGCAGCAGCCAGCTTTCGCGTGGCTGTGCATCCAGGGCGGTGTGAAAGCGCGCCATCCATTGCTGCACGTTAGGCATCAGCCAGACGAAGGCGAGCAGCAGTGCGAGGGTGAGGTAGTCCGACTTGTCGAATTTGGTGCTCAGTTCGCTCAAGCCAACCATGCCAGAGAGTATCGCCAGTGCCGCCGGGACGCTTTCGGCGCGGAAGAACACCATCGCCACGACCACGCAGAGGAAGGTCAGCAGTACGGCGGAGCAGTGATACAGAGGCTTGTCGCTGTCGAGCGGCATTCCCCGGCGCGCCTTCCAGGCCCGATAGCCATGAGCAATCACCAGATAGAAACCATGCAGCAGGCCAAACACCACGAACTGCCAGCCTGCGCCGTGCCAGATGCCGGAGATGAACATGGTCAGCACGGTGGGGTAGGCCACCAGTACGACAAAGGTGCTCAGGCTCATCTTGCCGCGACGAGGCAACGGTTTGCCCGCCGCCATGCGTGAGCGGGTGATGCGCATGACGATGGGGTTGTAGATGTAGGCTGTGAGAAAGCGCGTCAGCGTCATGTGCCAGCGCGACCAGTAGTCGATGAGGTTGTGCGCCTTGAACGGACTGTTGAAGTTCACCGGCAGGCGCAGCCCGAACAGCAGCCCCAGACCGATGGCCATGTCGCTGTAACCGGAGAAATCGAAATAGATCTGCAGCGTGTAGGTGAGCGCACCAAACCAGGCGTCGTAGAGCGCCGGTGCAGTGCCATCGGCGGCGACCGCAAAGATCGGCGAGGCCCGGGCGCCGAGCGGGTCGGCGATGATCACCTTCTTGAAGAGGCCAAGCAGGAATATCGTCAGGCCCAGGGAAATAGTGTCCAGCCGCGGGCGAAAGGAGCCGTGATCCTTGAACTGCCTGAGCATCTCGCTGTGATGGGTGATCGGGCCGGCAATCAGTTGCGGGAAAAAGCTGATGAACAGGCAGTAATTGACGAAGTCGTGCTCGCTCACTTCGCCGTCATGGGCGTCTACCAGATAGGCGATCTGCTGGAAGGTGAAGAAGGAGATTGCCAGCGGCAGGATGATGTCGCCGACCGACCAGCCCAGGGCAAAGGCCTCGTCGAGTGTGCCGAACAGAAAGCCGGTGTATTTGTAGTAGCCGAGTAACGCCACGTTGGCGGTGACACCCAGCACCAGAACCATACGTGACGGTTGGCGTCTCAGGTAGCCGCCAATCAGGTAGTTGAACACCATGCTGCCGATCAGCAGCGGCACATAGATGGGGTTCCACCAACCATAGAAGACCAGTGACGCCAGTGTCAGCCAGATGGCTGCAAAACGGTGTTTGCCACTGCCCGCAAGTAAAATGAAACCCAGCAGAACCACCGGCAGAAACCCGGCGATGAACACCATGGAGTTGAAGAGCATCGTTATTTCCCTTTCGAGTCTTCAATGCCGTCCCAGTCGAGACGGCGGCTGCGTGCAAGCATTCGAGCTGAATGCTCACCCCTCCCATCGAACGCAACAAAATGTTGCGTTGCAGCAGGCCTTGTTCCTTGTCGCTACTACGGAATCAGATTCCTGTCCGTTAACTGCGACACTATCTGTAAAAAAAAATTTGCACCGTTCGTCGTCTGGCTGGGGAACCAATTGGGGGGTTGTAAAAACGAAACCCCGCATAAGCGGGGTTTCATGGGTATTACGGTTTTCTTGTCAGCCGAGGAAGTACAGACAACCGGAAATCACCAGCCCCGAGTACACCAGGGTAATCAGGCAGTAGCCCATGATGTCGCGTGCGCCCAGGCCAACGATGCCGAGAATGGGCAGCGCCCAGAACGGCTGGATCATGTTGGTCCATGCATCGCCCCAGGCAATGGCCATGGCGGTGACGGCTGGAGCAACGCCGAGCGCTTCACCGGCCGGCAGCATGATCGGGCCCTGAACCGCCCATTGACCGCCGCCAGAGGGCACGAAGACGTTGACCAGCCCAGCGCTGAGGAACGCCAGCACGGGGAACGTATCGACCGACGACCAGGCAACGAAGGTGTCGGTGACCTGTTTGCCCAGCGACAGGCCGTCAGCGTTGGCACCCACCATCATGCCCATGATGCCGGCGTAGAAGGGGAACTGAATGACGATGCCGCTGATCCCTCCGATGCCGTCCTGCACCGCACGCATGTAGCGTTCCGGTGAGCCGTGCAGCGCCAAACCGATGAACAGGAACAGGCCGATGACAATGTTAAGCGTCAGGGCAAAGCCGTTCTCGATGAAGTAATAGCCGAAATAAATCGCAGCCAGCGCGATGACGATCAGGTTGAGAATGCGGCTGTCATCCATGCGCTGAGCAAGCGTCTCGCGAGGCAATGGCTGGTGTTCGGGGTCCCGTAGGAGCGCGGGGTCAGCCACCTTGGGGGTTTTCGGATGCATGGCCCAGTTGAGAATCGGCAGGCCGATGACCAGCAGCGCGATGATGGTCAGGTTCAGCGTGGTGAACAGCGTGTCACCGACCCCAATGGCGCTGGTGACGACGCCACCGGTCATTCGCTCCAGGTCTGCACCGCCACTTGCCAGAGACAGCGGGATCGAACCGGACAGTCCACCGTGCCAGATCAGGAAGCCCGAATAGGCTGCAGCGACCAGCAGGGGATAGTCGACACCCTTCACCTCGCGCGCCAGGGCGCGGGCAAAAACCGCACCGATGACCAGGCCAAAACCCCAGTTGATCCAGGAGCCGGCCAGTGCGACCAGGGTTACCAGAACCACGGCGCGTCCCGGTGTACGAGCGATGCGCGCCAGGCCTCCCAGCAGGCGGTGAATGGCGGGTGCGCTGGCCAGTGCATGGCCGGTAACCAGAATCAGCGCCATCTGCATGGCGAAGGTCAGCAGCGACCAGAGGCCGGAGCCCCAGTGCTTCGCCATGGCCGGCAGGCCCTGCCCGGTAACGAGCATGCTGGCGGTGAGCACGATGAGGCTGAGGATAATGGCGAAAACGAAAGGTGAAGGCAGGTAACGCTGAATGAGCCTTACGCTCAAGGCGGTAATCGAGCTGAGCATGTTTGTGATCCTGTGTTGTTTTTTTTATTGGCGGCGCACCTGCATGCTGTGCGCCGCGACCTCGTTGGTAATACCGGTGCCCTTCAGGGCTTGTTGGAAAGAGTCCTCCTGTGTGATTCGGCGTGGGCCGTTCAGTTGCGTTCGATGGCCAGCGCCACACCCTGGCCGCCACCGATACAAAGCGTTGCGAGGCCTTTCTTCGCGTCGCGGCGAATCATTTCGTGCAGCAGGCTGACCAGAATCCGGCAGCCCGAGGCGCCGATGGGGTGGCCAAGGGCGATGGCACCGCCGTTGACGTTGACCTTGCTCGCATCCCAGCCCAGCTCCTGACCGACCGACAGCGCCTGTGCGGCGAAGGCTTCGTTGGCTTCGATCAGGTCCAGCTCATCCAGCGACCAGCCGGCTTTTTCCAAACAGCGGCGAGTGGCCGAAACGGGGGCAATGCCCATGATCGCGGGATCGACGCCGGCGTTGGCATAGGCCTTGATCTGCGCCAGCACCGGCAGTCCGAGCGCTTTGGCCTTGGCTGCACTCATCAGCAGCACTGCGGCGGCACCGTCGTTGAGTGAAGAGGCATTGCCGGCAGTCACTGATCCGTCTTTCTTGAAGGCAGGCTTGAGCCTGGCCAGCGATTCGGCAGTGGTGCCGGCACGTGGCTGCTCATCGGTGTCGAAACGCAGCGGCTCGCCTTTGCGCTGAGGGATTTCGATGGGAGTGATCTCGTCCTTGAAGCGACCGGCCTCGATGGCGGCAACGGCCTTCTGCTGCGAGGCTGCGGCGAAGGCATCCTGGGCTTCACGGCTGATGCCGTACTTGTCCACCAGGTTCTCAGCGGTGATACCCATGTGGAAATCGTTGAAGGCATCCCAGAGGCCGTCGCTGATCATGCTGTCGACCAGTTCGGCATGACCCATGCGCAACCCGGTGCGGGCTTTGGGCAGTACGTAGGGCGCCAGGCTCATGTTCTCCTGGCCACCGGCGATGATTACCTCGGCATCGCCGCAGCGAATCGCCTGGGTCGCCAGGTGCAGCGCCTTGAGGCCGGAGCCGCAGACCTTGTTCAGGGTGAAGGAGGGCACTGCATGCGGCAGGCCGGCTTTGACCGAGGCCTGTCGTGCCGGGTTTTGGCCCGCGCCGGCAGTGAGTACCTGGCCGAGAATGACTTCATCGACTTCGGCGGGGTTCAGGCCGGTCTGCTCCAGCAGGCGCCTGATCACGGCAGCGCCCAACGCTGGTGCGGAAATGTTGGCCAGCGCCCCCTGAAAGGCGCCGATGGCAGTACGGGTGGCGGCGACGATAACGACGTCTTGCATGGTTGTGCTCCGGGAAAATTCCGATCAAATGGGTTTAGAAGGACATTTCCGGTACGTCATCCGGGACCACCAGTTTTCCGGCGGTCTTGGCGACGATTTCCTCGACGCTCACCCCCGGTGCGCGCTCCTTGAGCACGAAGGCGCCGTCCTCGATTTCCAGATAGGCCAGATCGGTCAGCACACGCTTGATGCAGCCGGCGCCGGTCAGCGGCAGGGTGCATTTGGATAGCAGTTTGGATTCGCCGTCCTTCGAGGCGTGGGTCATCAGCACGATGATGTTGTCCGCGCCGGCCACCAGGTCCATCGCGCCGCCCATGCCCTTGACCAGCTTGCCGGGGATCATCCATGAGGCGATGTTGCCGTTCACATCCACCTCGAAGGCGCCGAGCACGGTCAGGTCGATGTGGCCACCGCGGATCATCGCGAAGGATTCAGCGGAGTCGAAAATGGAAGCGCCAATGCGCGCGGTGACGGTCTGCTTGCCGGCGTTGATCATGTCGGCGTCGAGCTCTGCCTCGGTGGGGAAAACGCCCATGCCGAGCAGGCCGTTCTCCGATTGCAGCATCACTTCCATGCCGTCGGGCACGTAGTTGGCCACCAGCGTCGGGATGCCGATGCCGAGGTTGACGTAAAAGCCGTCCTGCAATTCACGGGCGACGCGCTGCGCCATTTGTTCGCGGGTTAGTGCCATGGGTTTCAGCCTCTTGTTTTTTTAGAACTGCGACAGGTTTCAGCTGCGCACGGTGCGCTTCTCGATGCGCTTCTCGAAGGTGCCGCAGATGAGGCGGTCGACGTAGATACCGGGCGTGTGGATCTGCGCGGGGTCGATTTCGCCGGGCGCGACGATCTCTTCGACCTCGACCACGGTGATCTTCCCGGCTGCTGCGGCCAGCGGGTTGAAGTTCTGCGCGGTGTGGCGGTAGATCAGGTTGCCGTAGTGATCGGCTTTCCAGGCCTTGACGATGGCGAAGTCACCGGTGATGGCCTGTTCGAGAATGTGCGGGCGACCGTTGAATTCCCGCACTTCCTTGCCTTCGGCAACAGGCGTGCCGTAACCGGTGGCGGTGTAGAAGGCAGGAATTCCGGCGCCGCCGGCGCGCATCTTCTCGGCCAAGGTGCCCTGGGGGGTCAGTTCGACTTCCAGCTCGCCATCGAGCAACTGCCTTTCGAACAGGGCGTTCTCACCAACATAGGAAGCGATCATCTTGCGGATCTGCCGGTCTTCGAGCAGCAGGCCAAGGCCGAAACCGTCGACGCCGCAGTTGTTGGAAACCACTGTCAGATCGCGCGTGCCCTTGCGCTTGATCTCGGCAATCAGGTTTTCCGGGATGCCGCACAGGCCGAAGCCGCCGGCCAGAACGGTCATGCCGTCCTGCAACCCTTCCAGCGCCTCGGCATAACTGCTGACGCGTTTATCGAAACCAGCCATAAATAAGTCCTTCTTGTTTTTTGGGAGACTCGTTCGGGTCGAGTGTTTCCCCAGTGGAGTAATTTGTTAAGTTGATTTTTAAGAATCATTGATTGTTAAATCGAAACAGTGGCCTTTTGGAGGCTGTTTCAATTCCGTATCCGGGAGCGGGTAAATGACAGTCAAGCAGTTGCGAGCCTTCCTTGCCGTTGCCCAATCCCTAAGCTTTGTCCAGGCGTGCGAGCGACTGCATCTGTCACAGTCGGCGCTGAGCCTGACCATCAAGGCGCTGGAAGAGGGCCTGGGCGGGCGGCTGTTCAGTCGCACTACGCGCGCCGTCAGCCTGACGCCGGAAGGCGAAGTGCTGCTGCCGCTGGCGCGCCGGCTGCTGGCTGACTGGGATAATGCCGAGGATGAGTTGCGCCAGCGCTTCACCCTGCGCCAGGGGCGGGTGACGCTGGCTTCGATGCCTTCCTTTGCCGGTAACCTGTTACCGTCGGTGCTGCGTTCGTTTCGCCAGCAGTACCCCTCGATCAGCGTCACCGTGCATGACGTCATCAACGAGCAGGTCATGGAGATGGTGCGCGACCGCCAGGTCGAGCTGGGCATCGCCTTCGAGCCCGAGCCCGGCATGCCGCTGGATTTCACGCCCTTGTACAGCGACCGTTTCGTGGCCGTGGTGCCTGCCGATTCGGTGCTGGCCGGCTGCACTGAACTGGCTTGGCAGCAGTTGCTCGATTATCCATTCATCACCCTGCAACGCCCGTCAACGGTGCGCTTTATGCTGGAAGATCACCTTCGCCAGCGTGGCTGGGTGTTGCCGGTGCAGTTCGAAAGCCACCAGCTGGCAACCGTCGGTCGCATGGTCGCCAGTGGTCTGGGTGTCAGCGCAGTACCGGCGCTGTGTCAGGCGCAAATGCTCGAACTGGGCGCCTGCTGCGTCGCGTTGACGGAACCTCTGATCGAGCGACCGGTTGGCATCCTTACCAAGCCCGGCCATGAGCTGTCGGTGGCAGCGCAGGCCATTGCCGATACATTGCGTGCGGCGACAGGCTATCCAGAGACGGGCAGGGATGTTGTGTCAGACAAGTGACCGTTCGGTCATTAGCCCTTAGAAAGCGTGCGATTATCGGGCGGACCGCCTGTTGGGCCTTGGTCTTATCTCCTATGCTCCAAGCCAGCGATATTCTGTTCGTGACCAGAGTGGCCATTGTGCGCTCTGCCGTACGACAGGCGAGGGCGTGGAACAGGTTCTGACAACGCCCGGCCTCACCAATAACTATAAAGAGTGCCTTGTGATGGTCAGCTTGCTGGGTGCAAGAAATACGGTTTTTGAACATGCCGACCCCTATATGGTGTCGGACTACGTCAATCAGCATGTTGGTACGCACTGCATCCAAATGCCGCGCGCCGGCAGTCCGCAGGCCAGCCTGAGCCATTGCAGTTTCGGCAAGCTGGATCTGTGCCAGATCAGCTACGGCGGCAGCGTGCATGTCACTTCCCCCGCGCTGGAAACGATCTACCACCTGCAGTTGCTGCAGCGTGGCCATTGTCTGTGGCGCGGGCGTGGTCAGGAGCATTACTTCACCCCTGGTGAACTTCTGCTGATCAACCCGGACGACCCGGTCGATCTGACCTATTCCGACGATTGCGAGAAACTGATCGTCAAGCTGCCGGCTTCCTTTCTCGAACAGGCCTGCAGCGACAACCAGTGGCGTACGCCGAGTGAGGGTATTCGCTTTACGGCCAGCCGTTACGACCTGAGCAAGCTCGAAGGTATCGAGGGCTTGCTCGGCCTGATCTGCCAGGAAGCGAAAGCCGAACACTGCGTTGCACAATTGCAGGAGCAATACGGGCGCATCATTGCCTCCAAGCTGCTGTGTACCCTTGCCAACAATATTCAGTGTGAGCCGCTGGGTGACAGTTGTCCCTCGTTCGGGCGCATCACCGACTACATAGACGAGCACCTGAAAAAGGATATTTCCGTCGAGCAGCTGGCTCAGCTGGCGCGCATGAGCCCGCGCTCGCTCTACATGTTGTTCGAGCGCAGGGTCGGCACCACGCCCAAATCCTATATTCGCCAGAAGAAGCTGGAACAGATTCATGGCCGACTGAGCGACCCATCGGCCAAGGTCCGCAATATCACCGAAATTGCCATGGACTACGGTTTCCTGCATCTGGGCCGGTTCTCGGAAAACTATAAGAGCACCTTTGGCGAACTGCCGTCCGATACGCTGCGCCGCCACCACTGAGTCCCCCTTCGAGCTGCCCATCACCTGCGGCGGCTCTTTTCACTCCCTTCCTCTTTTGCTTCCCGCGCCTTCTGACAGGCGGTGGGCGGCGAGCTTGTGCCCGGACATGCGGCGCCATGTCGCATTGCAGAAAACGGATATAGGTGCTGCAGGAAACGGATATTGATGCCCGTTCATGCGCCATAACCTTCATCACGTAGAAACAATAACAATGGAGGTCCCGGCCATGTCCCTGGGAATCGAATACCTTGATTCGCTTGTTGAAGACGACAAAGAAAAAGGCATCTTCCGCTGCAAGCGCGAGATGTTCACCGACGAGCGCCTGTTCGAACTGGAGATGAAGCACATCTTCGAGGGCAACTGGATCTACCTCGCGCACGACAGCCAGATTCCCGAGAAGAACGACTATTACACCACCCACATGGGTCGTCAGCCGATCTTCATCGCCCGCAACAAGGAAGGCGAGCTCAACGCCTTCATCAACGCCTGCAGCCATCGCGGCGCGATGCTGTGCCGCTTCAAGAGCGGCAACAAGGCCACCTACACCTGTCCGTTCCACGGCTGGACATTCAATAACTCCGGCAAGCTGCTCAAGGTCAAAGACCCCAAGGAAGCTGGCTACCCGGACAGCTTCAACTGCGACGGCTCCCATGATCTGAAGAAGATCGCCCGCTTCGAGTCCTACCGTGGCTTCCTGTTTGGCAGCCTGCGTGAGGATGTCGCGCCGCTGGAAGACTTCCTCGGCGAGTCGAAGAAGATCATCGACATGGTCGCCGACCAGTCTCCCGACGGCATTGAAGTGCTGCGCGGTTCCTCCAGCTATGTGTTTGGCGGCAACTGGAAGCTGACGGCGGAGAACGGCGCTGATGGTTACCACGTCACCGCCGTGCACTGGAACTACGCTGCTACCCAGCAACAGCGCAAGCTGCGCGAGGCCGGTGAAGAGATCCGCACCATGAGTGCCGGCGGTTGGGGCAAGAAGGGCGGTGGTTTCTATTCCTTCGAGAACGGCCACCTGCTGCTCTGGACGCGCTGGGACAACCCCGAAGACCGCCCCCTCTATAGCCGCCGCGATGAGCTGGTCGCTGAAGTGGGTGAGGCTCGCGCTGACTGGATGATCGGCAACTCGCGCAACCTCTGCCTGTACCCGAACCTGTACCTGATGGACCAGTTCGGCTCGCAGCTGCGCATCGCCCGGCCGATCTCGGTGGACGAGACCGAAGTCACCATCTACTGCATCGCGCCGAAGGGCGAAAGCGACGAAGCGCGCGCCACCCGCATCCGCCAGTACGAAGACTTCTTCAACGTCAGCGGCATGGCCACGCCGGACGACCTGGAAGAGTTCCGCGCCTGCCAGGCCGGCTTCCAGGGCCGCGCCATGGAGTGGAACGACATGTCTCGTGGTGCCAAGCACTGGATCGACGGCCCCGATGAGGGCGCCAAGGAAATCGACCTGCACCCGCTGCTCAGTGGCGTCCGCTCCGAGGACGAGGGGCTGTTCGTCATGCAGCACCGCTACTGGCAGGAACAGATGATCAAGGCCGTCGAGACCGAACAGGCGAAGCTGATTCACGTGGAGGGCGCGTAAATGGCCATTACCTACGAAGCCGCGCGCGACTTCCTCTACCGCGAAGCGCGCTACCTCGACGACAAAGAGTGGGATGCCTGGCTGGAGCTCTACGCGCCCGATGCCAGTTTCTGGATGCCGGCCTGGGATGACCGCGACCAGCTGACCGAAGACCCCCAGCGCGAAATATCGCTGATCTGGTACGGCAACCGTCGCGGCCTGGAAGACCGGGTGTTCCGCATCAAGACCGAGCGCTCCAGTGCCTCCATTCCGGACACCCGCACCTCGCACAACATCAGCAACCTCGAGCTGCTCGAGCAGGCTGATGGCGTCTGCAAGCTGCGCTACAACTGGCACACCATGAGCTTCCGCTACAAGACCGTCGACCACTTCTACGGCACCAACTTCTACACCCTGGATGTACGCGGCGAGAACCCGCTGATCAAGGCCAAGAAGGTCGTGCTGAAGAACGACTACATCCGCCAGATGATCGACGTGTATCACCTCTGAGGGCGCCGCCATGACTCACAAGATTGCTTTGAACTTCGAAGACGGCGTCACGCGTTTCATCGATGCCCATATCGGTGAAACCGTGGCCGACGCCGCTTATCGTCAGGGCATCAACGTGCCGCTGGACTGCCGCGACGGCGCCTGCGGTGCCTGCAAGTGCTTTGCCGAAGCCGGGCGCTACGACCTCGGTGAGGAATACATCGAAGACGCACTGAGCGAAGACGAGGCCGAGCAGGGCTACGTGCTGACCTGCCAGATGCGCGCCGAGAGCGATTGCGTGATTCGCGTGCCGGCTTCATCGCAAGTGTGCAAGACCGAGCAGATCAGTTTCGAGGCGGCGATCAGCGATGTACGCCAGCTCTCCGAGAGCACCATCTCGCTGTCGATCAAGGGCGATTCGCTGACCCAACTGGCGTTCCTGCCGGGGCAGTACGTCAACCTCAAGGTGCCGGGCAGCGACCAGACCCGCGCCTACTCCTTCAGCTCCATGCCGCGCGATGGCGAAGTCAGCTTCCTGATCCGCAACGTGCCGGGCGGACTGATGAGCAGCTTCCTCACTGGCCTGGCGAAATCCGGCGACAGCCTGACCCTGGCAGGCCCGCTGGGCAGCTTCTACCTGCGCGACATCAAGCGTCCATTGCTGCTGCTGGCCGGTGGCACGGGCCTCGCGCCGTTTACTGCCATGCTGGAAAAAATCGCCGAGCTGGGCAGCGAGCATCCGTTGCACCTGATTTACGGCGTAACCATGGATCACGATCTGGTGGAAATCGACAAGCTCGAAGCCTTCGCCGCGCGCATCCCCAATTTCACCTACAGCGCCTGCGTGGCGAGCCCCGACAGCGTCTGGCCGCACAAGGGCTACGTCACTCAGCACATCGAGCCGAAGCACCTGAATGATGGCGAAGTGGACATCTACCTCTGCGGTCCGCCGCCGATGGTCGAGGCCGTCAGCCAGTTCATCCGTGAACAGGGCCTGCAACCGGCGAACTTCTACTACGAGAAATTTGCCGCCAGTGCGTGAGCGGATGAACGGCTTCCGTAGGAGCGAACTTGTTCGCGAAAGAGGTCGGCATAGAAACAGCGGCCCGGACTCTGCAGCGCAAGAGCTCGCGAACAAGGGTATCGAGGGTAGTTAGATGAACAAGCGTTTTGAAAACAAAGTGGCTGTGATCACCGGCGCTGCCCAGGGCATCGGGCGCCGTGTAGCCGAGCGCATGGGCGCAGAGGGTGGCCGGCTGGTGCTGGTGGACCGTTCCGAGCTGGTTCACGAACTGGCCGACGAGCTGGGCGCAAAGGGCGTCGAAGTGCTGACCCTGACCGCTGATCTGGAGCAGTTCGCCGATTGCCACCGCGTCATGGACGCGGCCAAGGAGCGCTTCGGTCGTCTCGACATCCTCGTCAACAACGTAGGCGGCACCATCTGGGCCAAGCCCTTCGAGCATTACCTGGAACACGAGATTGAAGCTGAAGTGCGCCGCTCGCTGTTCCCCACGCTGTGGTGCTGCCATGCCGCGCTGCCGCATATGCTGGAGCAGGGCGCGGGCGCCATCGTCAACGTGTCTTCAATCGCTACCCGCAGCGTAAACCGCGTGCCCTACGGCGCGGCCAAGGGCGGCGTGAACGCGCTGACCGCGTGCCTGGCCTTCGAGAACGCCCAGCGTGGCATTCGCGTCAACGCCACCGCACCGGGCGGCACCGAAGCACCGCCTCGGCGCATTCCGCGCAACAACGCCGAGCAGAGCGAGCAGGAAAAGATCTGGTATCAGCAGATCGTCGATCAGACCATCGATTCCACACAGATGAAGCGCTACGGAACCATCGACGAGCAGGCCGGGGCGATTCTGTTTCTGGCCTCCGACGATGCCAGCTACATCACCGGCGTGACCCTGCCGGTGGGCGGTGGCGATCTCGGCTGATAGCCGAGCGCCGCTACCCGCTTTTTGCAGCACGTACGAAGTATCGCAGTGCGTACAGCCCGATCTCAGCGGCTGGCGCGATGAACCATGACTTACAAAAACAATAGAGAGTCTTGCCATGCGTACAGTTGACGTTCATGAAGTTATCGATAACGCCCGTTTCAGCCAGTTCCACTGGCTGGTTATGTGCCTGTGCGCACTGCTGCTGATCTTCGACGGCTACGACCTGTTCATCTACGGTGTGGTGCTGCCGGTGATCATGACGGAGTGGGGGCTGACGCCGCTGCAAGCAGGCGCGTTGGGCAGCTACGCGTTGTTCGGGATGATGTTCGGCGCGCTGATCTTCGGCACCCTGGCCGACCGTATCGGGCGCAAGAAGGGCATCGCCATCTGCTTCGTGTTGTTCAGCGCTGCGACGGTGCTCAACGGCTTTGCCAGCACGCCGACCGAATTCGGCATCTTCCGCTTCCTCGCCGGCCTCGGCTGCGGCGGGCTGATGCCCAACGTGGTGGCGCTGATGAACGAATACGCGCCGAAGAAGCTGCGCAGCACCCTGGTTGCCATCATGTTCAGCGGCTATTCGCTGGGCGGCATGCTCTCCGCCGGGCTGGGCATCTACATGCTGCCGAGCTTTGGCTGGGAAGCGATGTTCTTCGCCGCTGCGGTGCCGCTGCTGCTGTTACCGGTAATTCTCTGGAAGCTGCCCGAATCAGTGGGCTTTCTGGTGCGCCAGGGCCGTAACGAACAGGCACGCAAACTGCTCAATCAAATCGATCCGAGCCTTGCGCTCAGCGCCAGCGACGAGCTGGTGATCACCGAGGTAAAAGGCAAGAGCGCCTCGGTGATCGAGCTGTTTCGCGACGGCCGTCTGCTCGGCACGCTGTCGATCTGGGTGGCGTTCTTCTGCTGCCTGCTGATGGTCTACGCGTTGGGTTCCTGGCTGCCGAAGCTGATGGCCAACGCCGGTTACAGCCTGGGGTCGAGCCTGTCGTTCCTGGTGGCGTTGAATCTGGGCGGCATGTTCGGCGCAATTCTCGGCGGTTGGCTGGGGGATCGCTTCAACCTGGCCAAGGTGGTGGTGGTGTTCTTCGCCGTGTCAGTGGTCTCCATCAGCCTGCTGGGTTTCAAGACACCGACGCCGGTGCTCTACAGCCTGATCACCCTTGCCGGCGCCACCGTGATCGGCACGCAGATTCTGCTCTACGCCTGTGCTGCGCAGTTCTATGGCCTGTCGATCCGCTCCACGGGTCTGGGCTGGGCCTCGGGCATCGGCCGCAATGGCGCCATCGTCGGCCCGCTGCTCGGTGGCGCGCTGCTGGGTATCAACCTGCCGCTGCAACTGAACTTCATCGCCTTCGCCATTCCTGGTGTGGTCGCCGCGTTGGCCATGGCTGTCTACGCCGTCTCCGGTCAGCGCAACAGCGGCGTCACGCCAACTGGCCTGTCGGCGGCGAAAGCCTGAACACTGAAATAGAAACTCCGGGAGCCGATATGAGCCATACCCTGATCGAAAGCATCCAGACGGTCATCGTCGACCTGCCCACCATCCGCCCGCACAAGCTGGCGATGCACACCATGCAGCAGCAGACGCTGGTGATCATCCGCGTGCGTTGCAGCGATGGCGTGGAAGGTATCGGCGAATCCACCACCATTGGCGGCCTGGCCTACGGCAACGAAAGCCCGGAGAGCATCAAGAGCAACATCGACAGCCATCTGGCGCCGATGCTGGTTGGTCAGGATGCGAGCAACATCAATGCCGCCACGCTGCGTCTGGAGCGGATCGCCAAGGGCAACACCTTCGCCAAGTCCGGCCTGGAGAGCGCGCTGCTCGACGCCCAGGGTAAGCGCCTCGGCCTCCCGGTCAGCGAACTGCTCGGCGGCCGCGTCCGCGACAGCCTGGAAGTGGCCTGGACCCTGGCCAGCGGCGACACCGCCAGGGATATCGCCGAAGCCGAGCAGATGCTCGATATCCGCCGCCACCGCATCTTCAAACTGAAGATCGGCGCCAACCCGCTGGAGCAGGATCTCAAGCATGTAGTGGCGATCAAGCGGGCGCTGGGTGATCGCGCCAGCGTGCGCGTCGACGTCAACCAGGGCTGGGACGAATCCCAGGCCATCCGCGGCTGCCGGGTGCTGGGCGAGAACGGTATCGACCTGATCGAACAGCCCATCTCGCGGATCAATCGCGGCGGCCAGATTCGCCTGAACCAGAGCAGCCTGGCGCCGATCATGGCCGATGAGTCCATCGAGAGCGTGGAAGACGCCTTCAGCCTCGCCGCTGACGGCGCCGCCAGCATCTTCGCCCTGAAGATTGCCAAGAACGGCGGCCCGCGTGCCGTGCTGCGTACCGCACAGATTGCCGAAGCGGCGGGCATCGCCCTCTACGGCGGGACCATGCTTGAAGGCGCCATTGGCACCCTGGCTTCGGCCCATGCCTTTGTCACCCTGAACAAGCTGACCTGGCACACCGAGCTGTTCGGCCCGCTGCTGCTCACCGAAGAAATCGTTACCGAGGCGCCGGCGTACCGCGACTTCCAGCTGGAAGTCCCGCGCACGCCGGGCCTCGGCCTGACCCTGGACGAAGAGCGCCTGGCGTTCTTCAGCCGCAAATAACCGGAGGCTGGAAACATGCTGTTCCACGTAAAGATGATCGTGAAGTTGCCACTCGACATGGCCCCGGCCAAGGCCGCCAAGCTCAAGGCCGACGAAAAGGAACTGGCGCAAAACCTGATGCGCGAGGGCAAGTGGCGCCATTTGTGGCGCATCGCCGGCCAATACGCCAACTACAGCGTGTTCGATGTGGCCAGCGTGCAAGAGCTGCACGACACCCTGATGCAGCTGCCGCTGTTCCCCTACATGGAAATCGAGGTCGATGCGCTGTGCCGTCATCCGTCCTCGGTCCGTGAAGACGATCGCTGATCACCGTTCAAGGCCGGGCACGTCCCGGCGCGTCAACCGTGTAACGACAAATACAAAATGAGGCCTGAGCCATGACTGTGAAAATTTCCAACTCCGATCACGTCCAGAACTTCTTCAAGGAAGCCAGCGGTTTCCGGAATGATGAAGGTAGCCGCCGCCTGAAGACCGTGGTCAACCGTATCCTGGTGGACACCGCGAAGATCATCGAAGACCTGGAAATCACTCAGGATGAGTTCTGGAAAGCGGTGGATTACCTCAATCGTCTCGGTGGTCGCAACGAGGCCGGCCTGTTGGTGGCGGGCCTGGGCCTGGAGCACTACCTCGACCTGCTGCAGGACGCCAAGGACGAGCAGGCCGGCCTGATCGGCGGTACCCCACGCACCATCGAAGGCCCGCTGTATGTAGCCGGCGCACCGATTGCCGAAGGTGAAGTGCGCATGGACGACGGCAGCGAAGACGGCATCGCCACCGTGATGTTCCTCCAGGGTCAGGTCACCGATGCCGATTGCAAGCCGGTCGCCGGTGCTACCGTCGATCTCTGGCACGCCAACACCCAGGGCAACTATTCCTACTTCGACAAGAGCCAGTCGGACTACAACCTGCGCCGGCGCATCATCACCGACGCCGAAGGCCGTTATCGCGCCCGCAGCATCGTGCCGTCCGGTTACGGCTGCTCGCCGGATGGTCCGACCCAGGAATGCCTCGACCTGCTGGGTCGTCATGGCCAGCGTCCGGCGCATATCCACTTCTTCATCTCCGCGCCGGGCCATCGCCACCTGACCACGCAGATCAACCTCTCCGGCGACAAGTACCTGTGGGATGACTTTGCCTACGCCACTCGCGATGGCCTGGTCGGCGACATCCGCTTCAACGAAGACGCCGAAGCCGCCCGAACCCGTGGTATTGAAGGCCGCTTCGCCGAAGTGGACTTCGACTTCCAGCTGCAGAGCGCACCAGCGCCACAAGCCGAACAGCGCAGCCAGCGTCCGCGCGCGTTGCAGCAGGCCTGACCGGAAGGCGCTACGCGCCGGCTGTTTGCCCGGTGCGTAGGGTGGATGACGTTCTTCTCAGCCACCGGCTTTTGCGTGAGGTGGATGAATAAAGCGCCATCCACCCCACGCAAGCAGCAGGCTTGGTAGGGTGGATAACGCTCTTTTTATCCACCGCGTCACCCGCTTGGTTTCACCGTTCCATCGCTTCATCTCTACAACAAGAGCAATCCGGGCACTGCCACGGATAGCCATGCCTGACTTGCGAGGCACCATGAAAACGCTACTGAAGGACTGCTCGGTCTCCGCCGTGGTGGCCGGTTTCATCGCGACGGTGATCTCCTATGCCGGACCGCTGGTGATCATTTTCCAGGCGGCCAAGGCAGCCAACATGCACCATGACGTGTTGTCGTCCTGGATCTGGACGATTTCCATCGGCAGTGGCGTGCTCGGCATTCTTCTAAGCCTGCGCTACAAGGTGCCCATCGTCATTGCCTGGTCCGCGCCCGGCTCGGCGCTGCTGGTTACCCTGTTGCCCGGTATTACCCTGAATCAAGCCGTCGGCGCCTATCTGGTGGCCAACGCGATCATCCTGCTGGTCGGCCTGTCCGGTGCCTTCGATCGCATCATCGGCAAGCTGCCCGCTGCGATTTCCGCGGCCATGCTGGCAGGCATCCTGTTTTCCTTCGGCACCGGCCTGTTCGTCTCGGTCAAGGATCAGCCCTGGCTGGTGCTGGCGATGTTCACCACTTACCTGATCTTCAAGCGCGTGATGCCACGTTATGCGGTGCTCGCCGTGTTGGTGGTGGGCGTGCTGATCACGCTCGCCAGCGGCGAATTGAACAGCGGGGCGCTGGTGATCGGGCTGGCCACTCCGGTCTGGATTACGCCCGAATTCAGCTGGCAGGTGATGCTCAGCATTGCCTTGCCGCTGGTCATGGTGTCGCTGACCGGACAGTTCGTGCCGGGCATGGTGGTGCTACGCAACGATGGCTACCAGACACCGGCCAGCCCGCTGATCAGCAGCAGTGCGCTGGGTTCGCTGCTGCTGGCGCCGTTCGGCTGCCACGGGCTGAACCTGGCGGCCATCACTGCCGCCATCTGCACCGGCAAGGAGTCTCACGAAGATCCCGGCAAACGCTACGTCGCGGGCGTTTCTGGCGGTGTGTTCTATCTGTTGCTGGGCGTTTTCGGCGCAACCCTGGTATCGATCTTCAGCGCATTTCCCGCCGCCCTGATCGCCGCCCTTGCAGGCCTTGCGCTGCTGGCGGCGATTGGCGGCGCACTGAGTTCGGCAATGGCGGTCCCGAAGGATCGTGAAGCGGCCCTGATCACCTTCCTGGTAACCGCTTCGGGCATGTCGTTGCTGGGACTGTCCGCCGCGTTCTGGGGGCTGATCTTCGGCATTACCGCCCATCTTCTGCTGGGGCTGACGAAGCCCCATCCAAGCATTTCGGCCCACCCGCCAGCCGTTGCCGAAAGGGAACAGCCGGCGCGCTGAAAACCTGCACAGCTACACCCCAAAAAAACAACGCAAAGAGCAACCGAACTTGCCGCCTGTTTCCGGTGCTGTGCCCGGAACGCGGCGACCTGTGCCCAGAAAACAACAACAACGAGAAAAGACATGACCAAAATGCTGAAAATCTCTCCGCTGGCCCTGGCTGTCGGAGCCTCCTTCATGCTGCCGTCTGCCTTCGCTGCCGAGGGTGGTTTCATCGAGGACAACACGGCAACCCTGCAGGCGCGCAACTATTACTTCAGCCGGGATTTCTCCGACATCGTCGGCCCCAACCAACAGTCCAAGTCCGAAGAATGGGCGCAGGGTTTCATCCTCAAGGTGAACTCCGGCTACACCCAGGGCACGGTCGGTTTCGGGGTCGATCTGCTCGGGCAACTGGGCATCAAGCTCGACAGCAGCGGGGGGCGGGCCAACACCGGATTGCTGCCGACCGACACCGATGGCAAGGCCGTGGACAACTACAGCCGCCTCGGCGCAGCGCTCAAGGTGCGGCTGTCGCAGACCGAACTGAAGATTGGCGAGCAAACGCCGAACCTGCCGGTGCTCACCTTCAGTGATATCCGCCTGCTGCTGCCGACCTACCAGGGCGCCAGTATCGTTTCCCGCGAGATCGACGGCCTGACCCTGCAAGGAGGCCAGTTCCGTTCCGGCAGCCTGCTGAACGCGGCGGGTGACGGCAAGATGCGCGCCAAGCTCGGCCATACGCCACAGCAGGGCGGCGATGCGGCGACCGACCGCTTCAACTACGCTGGTGCCGATTACGCTTTCAACGACAAGCGCACCTCGGTTGGCGTCTGGTACGCGCAATTGGAGGACATCTACAACCAGCGTTTCTACAGCCTCAAGCACAGCGAGCCGGTGGGCGACTGGGTACTGGGCGCCAATACCGGCTTCTACGACTCCAAGGAAGACGGCGATCAACTGCTGGGCAATATCGACAATCAGGCGGCGTTCTCCCAGCTTTCGGCCAAGTACGGCGGGCATACCTTCATGGTCGGCTATCAGGCCATGTTCGGCGATGACGCCTTCCCGCGCGTCTTCAACAACATCACGCCGCTGGGCAACGAAGTCCCTACCTATGAGTTCGCCGGAGCCGACGAGCGCTCCTGGCAGGTTCGCCATGACTACGACTTCGCCGCGCTGGGCGTCCCCGGCCTGGTGACCACGGTGCGCTACATCAGCGGTAACAACGTGGACACTGGCAGGGGCTTCGAGGGCAAGGAGTGGGAGCGCGATCTGGACGTGGGTTACACCTTCCAGAGCGGCATCCTGAAGAACCTCAACGTGCGGGTGCGCAACGTGGTCGCGCGCTCCAACTACCGCAGCGACATCAACGAGAACCGCCTGATCTTCAACTACACCTGGCAGCTGTTGTAAGGGACCGAGCTCCCGCAGTCGCTGGCTGCGGGCCAGCCAGCATTGCCTGGCGCAGCGCATGGACGGTGATCGACAAGGCCTAGCGTCGACAACTGTTACTAAAGAGGACGACCAGCCTCGGGATAACTTTTGCGATTATCGAATAGTCGCTCGATAATCGATTATCCCTTTGGCAAGGCAGCCCTAACATGAATGACGACACCCGCCCGGATACCGTACCGATGGCACCAGCCATCGTCGCATCTCCAGCAAAGCGCATTGAAGCCCTGACGGGCGATCCGAACTTCATGAGTTCGCTGGCGCGCGGGCTGGCGGTGATTCATGCCTTTCAGGAGCGCAAACGCCATCTGACCATTGCCCAGATCAGCCACCGCACCGAGATTCCCCGCGCGGCGGTGCGGCGCTGCCTGTATACGCTGATCAAACTCGGCTACGCCACCACGGACGGACGGACCTATTCGCTGCTGCCCAAGGTGCTGACCCTCGGCCATGCCTACCTGTCCTCGACGCCGCTGGCGGTGACTGCGCAACCGATCCTCGACCAGCTCAGCAACCAGCTCCACGAAGCCTGCTCTATGGCGACCCTGGAAGGCGACGAGGTGCTCTATGTCGCGCGCTCGGCCACGCCGCAGCGACTGATTTCCGTCGACCTCAGCGTCGGTAGTCGGCTGCCGGCCTATTGCACCTCCATGGGCCGCATCCTGCTGGCCGCGCTGGATGATGCGGCGCTGGAGGATTATCTGGAACACGCCAACCTGCAGATCAAGACCAGCCGTACGTTGCACACGCCGGAAGCGATCCGCGCCTCGATTGCCGACATCCGCGAGCAGGGCTGGGTGATCATCGATCAGGAACTGGAAGTCGGTCTGCGCTCACTGGCCGTGCCCCTGAAAGACTCCGCCGGCCAGGTTCTGGCCGCACTCAACGTTGGCACCCACATCAGTCGCGTAACCCGCCAGGAACTGGAAACCCGCTTCCTGCCGGTGTTGCTGGAAGCAAGCAAGGAACTGAGTACGCGGTTGTTTCATTGAGGGTTTAACGAACGTGCAGCAAATGACGGAAGCGCCTTCGGCGATTCCATCCTACGTTTTCACGGTCCCGCTTTTTGTAGGTTGGATTAGCCGAAGG
>NZ_JAMOHY010000018.1 GCF_024448695.1 Stutzerimonas stutzeri
TCGGCGGTGGGGTCTACCCCGTTGATGGTGCGGTGATGAAGTGGAGGGATTCGCAAGTGATGCAGACTGGGATTACCCGCATCGCCAGCACAAGCGTGCGCTCAAACGCTGAATGGGTTGTCGAAAACAGCACCTACTGATTTCTACCGCTAGCTAGCAGAACCGACGCAGTCAGTGAATTGCCGGCGCTGCGTTTCTGTCTACACTGCGGTAGCTCTTCTCGCTAACCCATGACGTGCTGAGGCCTGCCTATGCACCGTAACAGTAAGCCCCGCCAGTACGGCTGGATATTGGGTATTTCTATGGCCTTAGGCGCGAGCGTCTTCCCCCTTCAGGGTACGGCCGAAACCCTGGGCACGTTTCCTTCTGCACGCGCGAGCGACCCGATAAAAATGGGCTGGATGCAGGGGTTCCCACCTCCCCGGGACAAGCGCCTGAACTTCGCCGACGGTTCGTTTTTCAAGTTTCCGGCCATGCGCTGGAGCGTTGTGCACATGCGTGAGTTCATGCCCACTGTCAATGTGTCGCGAGGGCTGGGCGCACCGACTCAGTTGCCTCAGAGCCTCGATCCGCACATCGACGCAATCACGTTCCGGCCATTGAACGCCACTCAAGACATGACCTGGGAAGAGTCGCTGTGGCAGAACTACACCGACGGCATCTTGGTGCTACACAAAGGTCACATCGTTTATGAGCGCTACTTTGGCGCGCTCACACCCAGCCACCAACACGCCGCGATGTCACTGACAAAATCGCTGACTGGGGCGCTGGGCGCGGTCCTCGTCGCCGAAGGCACGTTGGACGAAAATCGCCCGGTCACCGACTACATCGCCGAACTCGAGGGCTCTGCGTTTGCCGACGCCACCGTGCGGCAAGTGCTGGATATGACGACCGCGCTGCAGTTCAACGAAGACTACGCCAACCCCAACGCCGATATCTGGGCATTCTCGGCAGCCGGCAACCCGCTGCCGAAACCCAGTGATTATCGCGGGGCAATCGGCTACTACGCCGCGCTGCAAACGATCAAAAAAGCCGGTCCACATGGTGATGCCTTCGGCTACAAAACCCCCAACGCTGACGCCTTGGGCTGGCTCATCGCCCGGGCCAGCGGCCAATCGGTGGACACACTTCTGGCCGAGCGAGTGTGGAGCAAAATTGGCATGGAACAGGACGGTTACTATTCGGTGGATGAACTGGGCACCCCCTTCGCCGGCGGCGGTTTCAACGCCGGTCTGCGCGACCTGGCACGCTTCGGCGAGCTGATTCGCAACAAAGGCAACTGGCAAGGCGAGCAGATTTTGCCCGCGCGTGCGCTCGAAGACATCGCCAAGGGCGGCAATCAGGCGAAATTCGCCAAAGCCGGATTTAGCGGACTGCTTAACTGGTCATATCGGGACATGTGGTGGCATACCGGCAACGCGCATGGCGCGTTTGCCGCGCGGGGCGTGCATGGGCAAACCATCTACATCGACCCCACCGCCGAAATGGTCATTGTGCGCTTCGCCTCACACCCCATTGCCGCCAACAGCGCCAACGATCCCACGTCGCTGCCCGCCTATGCCGCGGTTGCCCAGTATTTAATCGAACGGAGTAACGCCCCGTGAAACCGACCGACCTTTTCGATTTGCACGGCAAAGTCGCCATCGTCACCGGTGGTGGCAATGGCATCGGCGCCGCCTGTTGCCGGATGCTGGCCAATTACGGGGCCAGCGTGGTCGTCGCCGACTGGAAAGCCGCCGACGCACAAGAAGTCGCCCATGAAGTGACGACCAGCGGCGGCACCGCACTGGCGATGGAATGCAACGTACTGCGTGAAGACGACCTAATAACGCTGGTGGACCGCACGCTCAGCGAGTACGGCGGGATCCACATTTTGGTCAACAACGCCGGAGGTGGCGGCGCAGGCAAGGAAAGCCCATTCGAAATTTCCTTAGAGCAATTCGAGCGCCCCTTTCAAATCAATGTGTTCAGTGCTTGGCGCCTGGCGCAGCTATGCGCACCGCACATGAAGAAGGCCGGCTACGGTTCGATCATCAATATGTCGTCGATGAGTTCGATCAACAAAAGCCCCGCGATCAGTGCGTATGCCGCCTCCAAAGCGGCGATCAATCACATGACGGCGAACCTGGCCCATGACTACGGTCCGGAAATTCGCATCAATGCAGTAGGCCCCGGTGCCGTCAGAACCGCGGCCCTGGCAACGGTGCTCACCCCCGAAATCGAGGCGCGCATGCTGGCGCACACTCCGATCAAGCGCCTGGGTGAGCCGGATGACATTGCCGGAGCGGTGCTCTACTTTGCCGCGCCCATCTCAAGCTGGGTCAGCGGGCAAGTGCTATTCGTCAACGGCGGCGGTGTGCAAACGCTGGATTAAGTGCGTCCCCAAGAAAAAGGGAACAGCGAGTAGCCTGGAAGTGACGCGTGGAAAAGGCTTCGCCGTTTTTCCACCCTACGCAACGTCGAAGCGTCGGCGGAATGGGCAGGTGAGATGGCGTAGGGTGGATAACGCTTTGCTTATCCACCGGTACGATCTTTCCGCCAACATTAAACTCAAGGATGAGCCGTCATGTCCCACTACCTCCGCGCCCGTGTGCCAGGCGCCATGTATTTCTTCACCGTTAATCTGCTCAACCGTCGAAGTGTAGTGGTCTACTAATCCCGGACACCCATTTAGGGCGAGAATGCTCGCCATTCACAGGTGTTCGATGAGCAGGCAACGACGTACTTTCACTCCCCAGTTCAAGCACGAGGCAGCCAGCTTGGTGCTCGACCAGGGTTACAGCTGTCCCGAGGCAGCCAAATTCCTTGATGTAGGTGAGACCGCACTGCGGCGCTGGGTCAACCAGTTGCAGCTGGAGCGCGGTAGCATTACACCTACTGCCAAAGCACTTACGCCTGAGCAGCAAACCATTCAGGAGTTTCAAGCCCGCATCAACCGGCTGGAGCTTGAGAAGAAAATCTTAAAGGAGGCCACTGCGCTCTTGATGGCCGAAGAGCACGGGCGCAGACGTTGAAGTCGATTCGGCAGTTAGCAGCACGCTACCCCGTTCAACTGCTGTGTTCAGTGTTTGAACTGCCCCGTTCCTGTTACTACGCCCATATGGTTCGGCGCCGCCGCATGGATGTTCGGCGGGTGGGTTTACGCAGCCGCATCAACGAGCTTTTCAGCCAAAGTCGTAGCTCAGCTGGCAGCCGCAGTATCGTTGCCATGCTTAGGGATGAAAACGCCTATCCGCGAACAGACCTAGCAGTAAACGATTGCAGATATGCCGGAAGCCCTGACAGCCTAGTCAATCTCAATTGGCAACCAGAAAGCCTTTTTCTGGGAAGCGGCCTAAAATCAGCGGACATAAAAAATCCAGTCGCCGTTAAGTGACTGGATTTTCTAGGGATTTTTTGGTCGGGACGGAGTGATTCGAACACTCGACCCCTTGCACCCCATGCAAGTGCGCTACCAGGCTGCGCTACGCCCCGACTAGTGTTTTCAGCACTGCTGAAAACGGATCGAACTATACCTTAAGCACCTGAAAATGTGAAAGTTTTTTAGCACTCCGGTGGATTATTTCCGCAGGACTTGCAGCACTTCTTCAAGTTCCGAAATCATCTGCCGGATCATTTGCTTGTACTGGGTAGTGTCTTCCCGGGCTTCTTCGCTGGAGAGGCGTTGCCTCGCACCACCAATGGTGAAGCCCTGGTCGTAGAGGAGCGCCCGGATCTGGCGAATCATCAGCACGTCCTGACGCTGGTAATAACGCCTGTTGCCACGGCGCTTTACTGGATTGAGTTGTGAAAACTCTTGCTCCCAGTAACGCAGCACATGGGGCTTTACCGCGCAGAGTTCGCTGACTTCACCGATGGTGAAATAGCGTTTGCCCGGAATCGTCGGGAGCTCGTCGTTATGGCTTGGTTCCAGCATAGGTCTCGACCCTGGCTTTGAGTTTCTGCCCCGGACGGAACGTCACGACACGGCGTGCCGTGATCGGTATTTCCTCGCCTGTCTTCGGATTACGGCCAGGCCGCTGTCGCTTGTCGCGCAGGTCGAAGTTGCCGAATCCGGACAACTTGACCTGTTCGTTATGCTCCAGCGCCTGGCGAATTTCCTCAAAAAACAGCTCGACCAGCTCCTTGGCCTCGCGCTTGTTCAAGCCTAGCTCTTCATAAAGACGTTCGGCCATTTCAGCTTTCGTCAGAGCCCCCATACGCTATTTCCTTAACGTGGCGTTGTACCTTTCTTCCAGGGAAGTGAGAATTTGCTGCATCGCACTACTCACCTCATCGTCGTTTAGAGTGCGCGAAGGGTGCTGCCAGGTCAAGCCAACTGCCACACTTTTGCTAAGCGGATCAATACCTTTACCCTGATAGACGTCAAATAGCTTGAGGTCCGTCAGGTTATCGCCCGCCGCTTCGCGAATGCAGGTCAATACATCACCTGCGGGAACATCGACTGCCACCAGAATCGCCAGATCGCGACGCACCTCGGGGAAGCGCGACAGTTCGCTGAAGCGTGGCAGCCGCCCCTCACTGATTTCCGCAAGCAGCAGTTCGAATAGGTAGACCGGCTGGTCAATACCCAGGCTGGCGGCCAGCTCAGGATGCAGGCTGCCGGCGAAACCGACCAAGCGCCCTTCGCGCTCAATACGAGCCGTCTGCCCCGGATGCAGGGCAGGATGCTCGGTTGCAATGAAGGTATAGGTAGCGGCGTCGCCAGCGTAGCCGAGTACGGCCTCGATATCGGCTTTCATGTCATGGAAGTCGACAGCCTCGCGCCCATTGCTCCAGGCTTCCGGCAGACGGCTGCCTGTGACGACACCAGCCAGCATCGCCTCCTGCTTCAGATCACCAAGTTGACCGACAAAACGCAGCCCGCTTTCGAACAGGCGAACCCGCGTCTGCTGACGATTAAGGTTGTATTGCAGCGCCTTGATCAGACCTGGCCACAGGGTCGCCCGCATGGCGGCCATGTCCGAGGAAATCGGGTTGGCCAGTTGCAGCGGCTCAACGCCAGGGCTGAACAGTTCGAACAGCTTCGGATCGATGAAACTGTAGGTAATTGCCTCCTGATAGCCACGCGCAACCAGCAGACGGCGCAGCGCTGGCAGTTCTGCACGAGCTTCCGGGCTGGCCTCGGGCGCTAGGCGCGCCTGGGGATAACGCACTGGCAAGCGATCGTAGCCATACAACCGCCCCAGCTCTTCGATAAGGTCAACTTCAAGGCTGATATCAAAGCGATGGCTGGGCACGCTGACTTCCCAGCAGCCCTGCGACTTTTCGACAATGCCAAGGCCCAGTGCAGAAAGGAGCGAGACCACCTGCCCCGCCGGCATTTCCAGCCCAAGCATCTGATCGATACGCTCGGCACGCAACACAATCGGCGCGACATCCGGCAGATCAGCCTCGCTGGCGGCTTCGATCACCGGACCTGCATTGCCGCCAACGATCTGCAGCAGTAGTGCGGTGGCCCGCTCCATGGCACGACGGGCAAGCCTGGAATCCACACCACGCTCGTAACGATGGGAGGCGTCGGTGTGCAGACCATAAGAACGCGCCTTGCCCGCCAGTGCGATGGTGTCGAAGAAGGCGCTCTCAAGGAACAGGTCCTGCGTCGAAGCGCTCACACCGCTGTGTTCGCCACCCATCACACCAGCAATCGCGAGCGGACGCTGATGGTCGGCAATCACCAGCGTGTCAGCACGCAGTTGCACTTTCTGGCCGTCGAGTAGAACCAGTTCTTCCCGCTCTTGCGCCATCCTCACCCTGATGCCGCCGTTGATTTCGGCAAGATCAAAGGCATGCAGCGGCTGCCCCAGTTCGAGCATCACGTAATTGGTGACATCCACCACCGCATCGATGCTGCGGATATCGGAGCGACGCAGACGCTCAACCATCCACAGCGGCGTCGGACGCGACAGGTCGACGCCACTGATCACGCGACCGAGATAACGCGGGCAGGCTTTCGGAGCAAGCACTTCAACGGGACGTACCTCATCGTGTACGGCTGCTACCGGCGCAATATCGACTGGCACAACCTGCGCGCCGTAAATCGCACCCACTTCGCGAGCAAGCCCGGCGATGGACAGGCAATCGCCCCTGTTCGGAGTCAGACCGATTTCGATGCTCGCATCGTCCAGCCCCAGGTATTCACGCAGATCACCGCCCACCGGAGAATCCGGCGCCAACTCCATCAGCCCGCTGTCATCGGTGCCAATCTGCAGCTCGGTTTCCGAGCACAACATGCCATTGGACTCGACGCCACGCAGCTTGGCCTTCTTGATCTTGAAATCACCCGGCAGCTTTGCACCGATCATGGCGAAGGGAATTTTCAGGCCGGGACGCACATTCGGCGCACCACAGACCACCTGAAGGGTTTCGCTGCCATTGCTGACCTGGCACACGCGCAGCTTGTCGGCATCGGGATGCGGTTCGGTGCTCAACACTTCCCCCACCACCACGCCGCTGAATTCGCCGGCAACCGGAGTGACCGCATCCACTTCCAGACCAACCATAGATAGACGCGCCACAAGCTCCTCGCGGGAAACCTGTGGATTGACCCAAGTACGCAACCACTGTTCGCTGAATTTCATCCTGCTCTCCCAAAGATGCTTTGACTGGACCCGGACCTAGCGAAACTGCGCCAGGAATCTCAGGTCGTTATCGAAGAACAGGCGCAAATCATTGACGCCATAACGCAACATGGCCAGTCGCTCGGCGCCCATGCCGAAAGCGAAGCCCTGATATTTCTCCGGATCGATTCCAGACATGCGCAGCACATTCGGGTGCACCATTCCACAACCCATCACCTCAAGCCAGCCGGTCTGCTTGCACACACGACAGCCTTTACCGCTGCACATCACACACTGCATATCCACTTCAGCCGAGGGTTCGGTGAAGGGGAAGAATGATGGACGGAAACGCACGCCTAGCGGCTTCTCGAAGAACACCCGCAGAAACTGCTCGATGGTGCCCTTCAGGTCCGCGAAGCTGATGCCTTCATCGATGAGCAGGCCTTCGACCTGGTGAAACATCGGGGAATGGGTGATATCCGAATCACAGCGATAGACCCGGCCCGGACAGACGATACGGATAGGCGGCTGCTGCGACTCCATGGTGCGCACCTGCACTGGCGAGGTGTGAGTGCGCAGCAGCATGCGGGCGTCGAAATAGAAGGTGTCGTGCATCGCACGCGCAGGGTGGTGCCCCGGAATATTCAGTGCTTCGAAGTTGTGATAGTCATCCTCGACTTCCGGCCCCTCGGCAACGCTATAGCCGATATGACTGAAGAACTGCTCGATCCGCTCAAGCGTGCGGGTTACCGGATGCAGGCCGCCGCTGGCTTCACCGCGACCAGGCAGGGTCACATCGATTCGTTCGGCGGCAAGCCTGGCGCTCAGCGCCGCCTGTTCCAGATGGGCCTTCTTCGCATTCAGCTCATCCTGCACTCGGCCCTTCGCCGCATTGATCAGAGCGCCGGCTTTCGGTCGCTCATCCGCGGACAGCTTGCCCAGCGTCTGCATGACCTGGGTCAGCTCGCCCTTCTTGCCGAGGTATTGGACCCGGATCTGCTCCAGGGCATTGATGTCTTGACTATGTTGCACCGCCTCAAGCGCTTGCGAGACCAGTGCATCCAGGTTTTCCATGTACAACCTCCAGAGGTTCTTGCAGAACCGCACCGAGCGATACCCATCGCCTGGTGCACTTTTGCAAATGCCCCTTCAGATACGAAATAGGGGAAGAGCACAAGGCTCTTCCCCTATCGGTGACACTACGGATCCGAAGATCCGATTATCGATGGGCTTAGGCCAGAGAAGCTTTAGCTTTTTCGACAATCGCAGCAAAAGCTGCTTTTTCGTTCACTGCCAACTCGGCCAGAACCTTGCGGTCGATCTCGATGGCTGCTTTTTTCAGGCCAGCGATCAAACGGCTGTAAGACAGACCGTTTACACGCGCACCGGCGTTGATACGAGCAATCCACAGAGCGCGGAACTGACGCTTCCGCTGACGGCGGTCACGGTAGGCGTATTGGCCAGCCTTGATTACCGCCTGCTTGGCAACACGGAACACGCGCGAACGAGCGCCGTAGTAGCCTTTTGCGAGTTTCAGGATTTTCTTGTGACGGCGACGAGCGACGACGCCACGCTTAACACGAGCCATGAGTTATTCCTCTATTCTTGACCGATTAACGTACGCGCAGCATGCGCTCTACTTTTGCTTTGTCAGACGGGTGCATCAGAGATGTACCACGCAGCTGACGCTTACGCTTGGTAGACATTTTGGTCAGGATGTGGCTCTTGAAAGCGTGCTTGTGCTTGAAGCCATTAGCCGTCTTTTTGAAGCGCTTCGCAGCGCCACTTTTAGTCTTCATCTTTGGCATGTTCGGTACTCCACAGTGTGGGTGATTACAAATAACCGCAAGGCCTGCCAGTGCCCTGGGGGTTACTTTTTCTTCTTGGGAGCGATGACCATGATCAGCTGGCGTCCTTCCATCTTCGGATGCTGTTCGACCGAACCATATTCAACCAGGTCACCCTCGACCCGCTTCAACAGTTCCATCCCCAGCTCCTGATGGGCCATCTCACGACCGCGGAATCTCAACGATACCTTGGCCCTGTCCCCTTCACTCAGGAAACGTATCAGGTTGCGTAGCTTGACCTGATAGTCACCCTCTTCCGTCCCTGGGCGAAACTTGACTTCTTTCACCTGGATCTGCTTCTGGTTTTTCTTCGCCGCAGCAACCTGCTTCTTTTTCTCGAACAGGTGCTTGCCGTAATCCATCACACGGCATACGGGAGGTGATGCATCGGCGGAGATTTCCACCAGATCCAGCTTCGCTTCTTCAGCGATACGAAGCGCTTCATCAATCGAGACGATGCCAACCTGCTCGCCATCAGCACCAATCAAACGGACCTCACGAGCCGAGATATTCTCGTTGATCGGGGCCTTGGGTGCAGCTCGTTTATCCTGTCTCATTTCACGCTTAATAATGATTACTCCAATTCTTGGCGACCACGCCGGGAAACCGCTTGTGCCAGCAACCGGGCGAAATCATCCAGGGGCATTGAGCCCAGATCAGTTCCTTCACGGGTGCGCACGGCAACGGATCGTGTCTCGACTTCCCGATCTCCGATAACCAGAAGATAGGGAACCTTGAGCAAGGTATGCTCGCGGATTTTAAAGCCGATCTTTTCGTTTCTCAAGTCAGACTTGGCGCGGAAGCCGCTCTGATTGAGAATTTTCTCCACTTCGGTCGCGAAATCGGCCTGCTTGTCGGTGATATTCATCACCACCGCCTGCGTCGGCGCCAGCCATGCCGGGAATGCGCCCTCGTAGTGCTCGATCAGAATACCAATGAAGCGCTCGAACGAGCCGAGAATCGCACGGTGCAACATGACCGGATGCTGGCGATCATTGTTCTCGCTGACGTATTCAGCGCCAAGGCGGATCGGCAGATTGAAATCCAGCTGAAGCGTACCGCACTGCCAGACACGCCCAAGGCAGTCCTTCAGCGAGAACTCGATCTTCGGACCATAAAACGCGCCCTCTCCCGGCTGCAGGTCGTAAGGCAGGCCGGCGCTATCCAGCGCAGCTGCCAGAGCCGCTTCGGCGCGATCCCACAGATCATCGGAGCCGACACGCTTTTCCGGACGGGTCGAGAGCTTCAGCTCGATATCATCAAAGCCGAAATCTGCATACACCGCCTGCGTCAGCCTGATGAAATCAGCCGACTCGGACTGCATCTGCTCTTCCGTACAGAAAATATGCGCATCGTCCTGGGTAAAGCCGCGCACACGCATGATGCCATGCAACGCACCTGAGGGCTCGTTGCGGTGGCAGGCACCGAATTCGGCCAGACGCAGCGGCAGTTCGCGATAGCTTTTCAGGCCTTGGTTATAGACCTGAACATGACACGGGCAGTTCATCGGCTTGATCGCGTAGTCGCGGCTTTCCGATTCAGTGGTGAACATGTTCTCGGCGTAGTTGGCCCAGTGTCCGGATTTCTCCCAGAGCACTCGATCAACCACCTGCGGTGTGCGGATTTCCTGATAGCCATTCTCGCGCTGCACCTGGCGCATGTACTGTTCAAGCACCTGGTAGAGCGTCCAGCCATTGGGATGCCAGAAGACCATCCCCGGCGCCTCTTCCTGGGCATGAAACAACCCCAGGCGCTTGCCGATCTTGCGGTGATCACGCTTTTCGGCTTCTTCGATGCGCTGAATATAGGCAGCCAGCTGCTTCTTGTCGGCCCAGGCAGTGCCATAGATGCGCTGCAACTGCTCGTTCTTCGCGTCGCCACGCCAGTAGGCACCGGAAAACTTGGTCAGCTTGAACGACTTGAGAAAGCGCGTATTGGGCACGTGCGGCCCACGGCACATGTCGACATATTCTTCGTGGTAGTACAGCCCCATAGCCTGTTCGTCAGGCATGTCTTCGATCAGGCGCAGCTTGTAATCCTCACCGCGCGCCCGAAACACCTCGATGACTTCAGCGCGTGGAGTGAGCTTCTTGATCACGTCATATTCGGTGTCGATCAGCGCCTTCATGCGCTGCTCGATGGCGACCATATCCTCAGGGGTCAAAGGCCGCTCGAAGGCGATATCGTAGTAGAAGCCTTCGGCGATTACCGGGCCGATCACCATTTTCGCCGCCGGATAGAGCTGCTTGACCGCATGCCCGACCAAGTGTGCACAAGAGTGCCGAATGATCTCCAGCCCCTCTTCATCTTTGGATGTGATGATCTGCAGGGTCGCGTCATTCTCGATCAGGTCGCAGGCATCGACCAGGCGACCATTGACCTTCCCGGCAATGGTCGCCTTGGCAAGGCCGGCGCCGATGGACTGGGCAACCTCGGCAACGGAGACGGAATGATCGAACGAACGCTGACTGCCGTCAGGAAGAGTAATGATGGGCATGGCGCCTCCTCTCCTAGTGGTGACCCCTACCAAAGGCCACGTGGGTTGGGATGAGCCAGGAAAGCGATTCGCCGAATAACCCGCCGCACGGTGGCAGGAGCCCGAAGACTGATCGAAACGAACCGAAGTCACTGGGAACATGGGGCACGGAGACTTTCAGAAAGCCACCGCACGAACAATCAACGCAAAAAAAAGGGCCGCTATCGCGACCCTTTTCGGAATTGGTAGGCACAATTGGATTCGAACCAACGACCCCCACCATGTCAAGGTGGTGCTCTAACCAACTGAGCTATGTGCCTCCGATGGACGCGCATTCTATAGATACCCATGACAGCGTCAAGCTTTTTTTCGCTAAGCCACTGATATCTGTGATTTTTGAAAGCGGCGAGCAGCGCAATCAACGTCTCTATGGTGCGGAAGGGTTTGTAGCGCTAGCATCGCGTCAAATATTCAGAACAGGGATTAACAAAATGCCGCACACGCCCTATCCCGATTCCTACTACGCCGCCTCGGCAAATCCGGCACCTCGCCGTGAAGTCTTGAGCGACAACATCCAGACGGATGTCTGCGTGATCGGCGCAGGCTATACCGGGCTCTCAACGGCCCTCTTTCTTCTGGAACAGGGTTTTCGGGTTGTGGTTCTGGAGGCAGCCAAGGTTGGCTTCGGTGCCTCCGGGCGCAACGGCGGGCAGATCGTCAACAGCTATAGCCGCGACATCGACACCGTCGAGCGCAGCGCCGGCCCTGATGCCGCACGACTGATCGGCGCGATGGCGTTCGAGGGCGCACGCATCATCCGCGAGCGAGTCACGCGCTACGGCATCGACTGCGACCTGAAAAACGGTGGTGTATTCGCCGCCTTCAATGCCAGACAGATGCACCATCTTGAAGCGCAAAAAGCGCTTTGGGAGCGATATGGCTACGACCAACTGGAAATGCTCGACCACAACAGCATTCGCAACGTCGTGGCCTGCGATCGCTACAGCGGCGGGATGCTGGACCACGGAGGCGGCCATATCCATCCACTCAACCTGGCGCTGGGCGAAGCGGAGGCTGTGGAATCCTTGGGCGGGATCATTTATGAGCAAAGCCCAGCCCTTCGCATCGACCGTGGCGACTCACCCCGCGTGCACACAACCAGCGGCCAAGTCAGCGCCAAATTCGTGGTTGTTGCGGGCAATGCCTACCTCGGTAACCTGGTGCCGGAACTGGCCGCAAAATCAATGCCCTGCGGTACTCAGGTCATCGCCACGGAGCCGCTGGGCGATGAACTCGCTGCCAGCCTGCTGCCACAGGATTACTGCGTTGAGGACTGCAATTATCTGCTCGACTATTTCCGGCTATCGGCGGACAAGCGCCTGATCTACGGCGGCGGCGTGGTGTACGGCGCACGCGACCCGGCGGATATCGATTCAATTATTCGCACAAAAATGCTCAAGACCTTCCCGCAACTGCAAGGTATCAAGACGGAGTTCGCCTGGACTGGCAACTTTCTGCTGACCCTGTCGCGCATGCCGCAAGTCGGACGAATCGGCGACAATATCTACTACTCGCAGGGTTGCAGTGGGCACGGGGTGACCTATACCCACCTGGCCGGGAAAATCATTGCCGAGGCATTGCGTGGCCAAGCCGAACGCTTCGACGCCTTCGCCAATCTGCCGCACTACCCGTTTCCTGGCGGCCAGCAGTTCAGCGCACCGCTCAGCGCGCTCGGCGCGCTGTATTACAGCCTACGAGACCGGATAGGGTTCTAAATCACTGCACCGGACACGCCGGCAGTGACTCACAGCCCCCCGCCTGCTCGCGCTGCTGCGACAACCCGACAGCAAACCGCTTATCCTCGGGGGCCAATTGAACAGCGCAGGCTTTCGCCCTGGAAGCCTGTGTCGCGCAACCACGCTCGGCCAGCAGTTGGGCGAGGTTGAACCAGCCCGCCGCGAAGGCGTCATCACTCGCAATGCTGCTGCGCAAGGCCTCTTCCGCTGCGTGCCGGTCACCCTCCGCATACAAGCTATTGGCCAGTGCAAACCAGGACAGACCGCCAGACCAATGCGCCGTCGCCGCCTCATAAGCCTTCCGGGCCGCATCCTTGCGTCCGGTCTGCTCCAGATCATTCGCTGCCTTCAGCCACACGGTCTCCCTCGCACCCGCGGGCAGCTGACCAGGCTCAACCGTTACCACAGCCCAACGATCACCCTTGGCCCAACTGCGCTCGAACTGGTGAAAGCTGCCCGTCCAGCGCTGAGTGGTTCCGGATCGCAGGATAATTGTCTGGCTCGCCAGGTCATAACCCACCACAACCGCAAAATGCCACTGGGGCCAGCGGTCGAAGGCAAGGTTCTGCAACACCAGCACCGGATTGCCCGCCGCAACCTCAGCAAGCAACGCATCCAGACGCGGCTCAAGCGGATAGACCAGCAGATCGTGAGCTCTGGCCGCAGCCACCATTTCGATCTGCAGGCTACCCTTGCGCTCCGGAATATAAACGCGCTCGACCAACTGCTCGGGATCAGTGCCGATGCCCCGATGAGTCAGCATGGTCGCCAGCGCAGCCGGTCCGCACTGGTAATCTTCCTGCGGGTAAAACGGCACGTCGACCAGCTCAACCCTTTCGGGCAGACCCATGCTGCCCGTCACCGGCACCGGACTGCGCGCGCAAGCCCCGAGCAGAATGGCGCCCAACAGCAGGAGCAGCCTTCCAATCAACGGTTGATGCAATTGATGAAGTTGAAGATATTGGTCGCGCACAGCATGTCGGTGATGATGAAGATCACCAGAAACAGCACAATGACCCCAACCACGCCCGCACCGGCCGGTGCCTGATCCAGTTGCTGATTGAATTGCGCAAGCTCCGCAGGTGTCAGACTGTTGATACGCTGTTCGACCTGATTACGCTCGACACCCATGGATTCGAGCTTCTTCTGCACATCGGTATCGTCGAGCATCGTCAGCAACTGCTGTCGATCAACCTGCTGCTGTTGCTCGGCAATCACCTCCGGCGTGCCTATCATCGCGGCCTGAGCCAGGGGAATTTGCGCAAAGAGCATGAAATGCATCGCAGCAAGAATACTGGCAACACGCTTCATCAGGGACGAATTGAACATGGCGGAACTCCTTATTGTGTTCATCAGCCCTCGCGCCGTCGCTGTGGGCCATCGCAGCTAAGACGTGGTCACTGTTGCGCCAGTTCCCTTCAAGGTGATTTTCTGTCTCGCACAGCTCAAGAACATCCGGAGAAAGCATGAACATCCAAACAACCCTATTGATACTGCTCGGCCTGACGCTGGCAGGCTGCGAGTCATCGCCATCGACACAATCTCCAGCCACTACGGGCGACTGCAACGCCGCAGCGGTTCGCGGCCTCATTGGCAAGCAGGCCAGCCCCGTCCTGCTCGACCAGGCCCGTCGCGACAGTGGTGCAGAAGTGGCACGCCTGCTCCGGCCTGACGACATCGTCACACTGGAATACAACGCCCAGCGCCTGACACTGTCGACGGACAAAGATGGACGGATCACTCGCATCGGCTGCGGCTGACTGGTTATTGATGAGCCATTGTACGATTGCGCAGGCTGTTCGCCGACACCGACCTGGGAGGCGTCAACAGGAAGTACAGGTTGTAACGCTGGATGATCACCTGCGCCAGCAAGGGTACCGCAAGCCCTATCAACGTACCGACCAGCAAGTGCGCAACTATGGAGTCAATATCCAGAAAAGCACTCATGATCACCCGCACACCGCTGCCCGCCAGGATATGCAGCAGATAAATTGTCATTGAAGAAGCGCCGAAAAACAGCAGCCACTGGATACGAAACCGCCCCAACCACATCGACAGCGTGACCATGAACAGAATCGAAATGGTCGCCAGCGCCAGGGCGGCCACTCCACCGACGTCCCAAGTCAGCCCCAGTGGAACGTGAAACGCATACTGTCCCGCTATGAACAACGCGCCAAACAGCAGCATCAATTGGGTATGACGGGCCAGAAGAAAGGCCTTGACCTCGTTGATCCAGATACCCAATGCGAAAAATATGGCATTACCCAGCACGAACTGCACAGCACTGTTGGCCAGCATGGCCTGCCTGAAGAGGTAAAGAATGGCGAACGCCAGCAGTATGGGCAGAAACAAGCGGCGCCCGGCCCTGGCATAAACGAACGAACACACCACGAAAATCAGAAACAGCGCATAAAGAAACCAAAACTGCGCTCGCGGCGACCAGACCAACGAAAACAGAACGCTCGAGAGAGCGACATCACCGTTGGTGTAATCCGACAAGACCACCTCGAACAGCCCCTGCAACAGCGACCAGAGCAGAAACGGATAGACGATGGTATCGACCTTATTGACGATCAGCCCTGTCTTGCCCCGCTTCATCAATGAGTCGTAAAAGAACAGCCCCGAAAGAAAGAAGAACAAGGGCATATGGAAGCTGTAGATGATGCTGTCCACCAGCACGTAGCGACCTTCATCCATCGGCAGGCCAGCATTGAAGACACCGCGCGCCACATGTCCATAGACCACCAGAATGATGCCGATGCCCTTGGCATAATCGACCCAGGCATTTCTTTCCTGCATTGCGCTCCTCCTCATCATCTGTGCAATAGCAGACGTGTCCCGACCAGCCACTGGCAGGATGAAGAGGACTAGACAAGAAAAAGCACCATCCGTTGTCAGCGAATGCTGAACGGGAGTTCGGGCCGCTCGACCGTCTGTCGTGCGGCCCGAGAACAGGCGTGTCAGCCAAACAGTTCGGCGAAGGAGATGAAAGCTACCGGATCACCTTCACGCAGTTGGCTGTGTTCGCGTATTTCCACCAACCCATCGGCCCAGGCTGCGCTGCGCAGGATGGATGAGCTCTGATTGGGGTAGAGCACCGCCCTTCCCGCCTCCAACCGCGCACGTAAAAACTCGCGACGCTTGCCCGGCTTGTCCCAGACGAATCCGGCGGGTACTGGAAAACTCAGGGGATCTACCTGAGAGACACCCATGCGGCGAAGCAGATAAGGCCGCGCAAACAAGCCAAACGTCACCAGCGTGGACGCCGGATTGCCGGGCAGACCAATCACCGCCACTCCGTGATAGGTGCCACAGGTCAGCGGTTTGCCCGGTTTGATGGCCAGCTTCCAGAAGGCCAGCTCACCCTCTTCCCGCATGACCTGACCGAGATAATCGGCCTCACCAACCGAAACGCCGCCCGTGGAAAGAATCAGATCCACCTGCTGCAACCCAGCCAGGCACTGACGAACCTGCGCGGGATCATCCGGCACGATTCCGCCATCAATCACCTCACAACCCAGGCGCTGCAACCAGTGTCGCAGCAGCACACGATTACTGTTGTAGATCTGCCCAGGCGCCAGTGGCTGTCCCGGCTCCACCAGCTCATCGCCAGTAGAGAGCAACGCCACCCTTAGCCGACGCACCACCTTCAGCCGGGCAACCCCCAATGATGCCGCAAGCCCCAGCTCGATCGGCCCCAGGATCACGCCGGCTTCCAGCACGGTTTCACCAGTGCGTGCTTCGCCCGCTTGCGGCCGTACATGCTGGCCGCGCCGGACTGGCTCGACAAAGCGCACGCGACCATCTTCAAGAACCTCGACATTCTCCTGCATCTCGACACTGTCTGCGCCTTCCGGCATCGGCGCACCGGTAAAGATCCGCGCACAGCAGCCCGGTTGCAGCGGCAACGGCTGACTGCCCGCGAAAATCTTCTGGCAGACCACTAACGGCTGGCCCTCCAGATCCGCCTGACGCAGGGCATATCCATCCATCGCGCTATTGGGCCACGGTGGCAGATCCAGCTGTGCAACCAGCGGCTCGGCCAGCACACGTCCCAGCGCCTCATCCAACGTAACGCTCTCGATTTCCTGGATTGCGGCGTCATGGGCCAGTTTCAGCAGGGCTTCGCGCGCCGCCTCCACCGACATCAGCGCCGACGATGGTGCGCCCGCCGTCATGAGCGGCTCTCGCATGGCGCAGCCTGCTTGAGATGGGCAACAAAATTGCAGGGACGATGACGCGCATCGAGCTGCTCGGCAAGGATGCCGTCCCAGGCGGTTCGGCAGGCATTGGTCGACCCCGGCATACAGCAAACCAGCGTTGCATTGGCCAGGCCCGCCAGGGCCCGAGACTGCACGCTGGAAGTACCGATATCCGCAACCGATATCTGCCGGAACAACTCACCAAAGCCATCAACCTGCTTGTCCAGCAGGCAGAGAACCGCTTCCGGCGTGCTGTCACGCGCGGTAAAGCCGGTGCCTCCGGTGATCAGCACAACCTGCACCCTGTCTTCGGCGATCCAGTGGGCAACCTGCGCACGAATGCGATAGATGTCGTCCTTCAGCAACACACGCTCGGCAAGCCGGTGTCCAGCAGCAAGAAGCTTCTCGACAAGCAGTTGGCCAGAGGTGTCGGTATCCAGCGAGCGTGTATCGCTGACGGTCAGAACGGCAATATTGAGAGGGACAAAAGACTGCTCGGCAAGGTGACTCATAAACGGCTTCCGGTTGTTGGTCTGCGATGCGGGGTGTTATATCACAGGCTTTTGCCGGAGCATCTGATGCCACAACACCTGCTTGCCGATTGCTCAATCCTGCTGCTTGCCGGTGGCCGTGGGCAGCGGATGGGCGGGCATGACAAGGGCCTGGTCGAATGGCACGGCAAGCCACTCGTAGCCTGGGCGCAGCGAGTAGCACGACCGCTGACCGACGACCTGCTCATCTCATGCAACCGCAATCCGGAACGCTATACCCCGTTCGCTGACCAGCTTGTCAGCGACGATGAGCCTGACTTCCCCGGCCCACTTGCCGGTATTCGCGCAGGCCTTGCGGCGGCGCGCCACCGCTGGATGATGGTCTTGCCGTGCGACGCCCCACTGATCGATGAAGCACTGCTCCTGCAGCTTCACGGCATTGCGCGTGAAATACCGGACACGCCTGTCATGGTGCGGCGCGACACACAATGGGAACCGCTTTTCTGCGTCATTCCACTGAGCATCGCTGGTGCAATCGAAGCCGCGTGGCAAGCGGGCGAAAGAAGCAACCGCCGCATACTCGTTGAACTAGGCGCGCGTAGCCTTGAGCTGTTCGAAGACGACCCCCGCCTTGCCAACCTGAACGCTCCTGAACTGCTCGCCAGGCACACACCACCCATGGGAACTTGACTCGACCCGGACACGTCACAGATACACCCACCATTGAGGAGAATCACCATGCGCTCAGGAATCGCCCCTACCCTGACATTGCTGCTCGGCCTGCTCCTGCTTGCCGGCTGCTCGAGCCCCAGCGTCATTACGCTCAACGATGGTCGTGAAATCCAGACACTGGATCACCCTGACTTCGACGATGAATCCGGCTTCTATGAATACGAAGGACTGGATGGCAAGCCTGGCAAGGTCAACAAGGATCAGGTTCGCACCGTCAAGGAACTCTGATTTCCCTGGCGCTCGTCATGTGTCGGCCACAGCACCGGCACATTAAAAAAACGGGCGCTAAGCTCTTGTGAAACAAAACCTTTTAGGTAAAATGCGCGCCATCTTCGGAGCGTAGCGCAGCTTGGTAGCGCGTCTCGTTCGGGACGAGAAGGTCGCTGGTTCGAATCCAGTCGCTCCGACCATTTCCCGATATCAGCGCTTTTTGGCGTGCTATCTGATGCATATAAACCGGCTCTTGCAGCCGGTTTTTCTGTTTTGGCCTGGCGACATTTTGCCGCTCTTCATTCATTCAAGAAAGCGGACAACCTGCTCAACTTCAAACGGCCAATCCAGCTCCGCCCCCGTATCCACCCGACGCAGTACGGGAATACGCAGGCCGTAATCCTCGACCCATTCCACCCTGTCCGCCACGTCCAGCAGCTTCACCAGCAGCCCGTGCTCCACCAGCGGCATCACGACCGCCTCAGCCTGCTCACACAGGTGGCAGCCCAGGGTTCCAAACAGCTGGCATTCAGGAAGCATCACGGCGGCCCGTCGAAGGATTTGTCGAGCGACTGATTCTAGCAGGTTGATTACCGAGCAATTGGCAGCCGTCTGGCCCACCACGTTCGGTGCAGGTCAAAAAACGAGACGCCACCCTCACTCAAACAAGAGTTTGACTTCGGCATTCGACTAGTGGCCATCAAACCGTTAGGATTCGGCTGCCCACCTGAACAATAATCCGGCGGGCCGGAAGTGGTAAGACGTTTTGTAGCCTAACGAGACTATCGAACAAACCACTCCTGACCTTGACGCCCCAGCCCTAAAGACTAAGGTCTAAAGGCTGAAACAATGATGAAATGTTTTATTGCATGTCGCCGTAAGAGCGACCTTCAGAGCATCATCCAACGAGGAGAACAAGAAATGCTCAAGACCCCAATCGCCCGGGGCGTGGCCCTGGCCACTCTGGGAGCAACCCTAGCCATTCCTTCCATGGCTCAAGCTGCTTTTATCGAAGATACAAAGGCTGGCCTGGAGCTGCGTAACTTCTATTTCAACCGTGACTTCCGCGGAAACCCGAATACCGCAAACAACAAAGCAGAAGAATGGGCTCAAGGCTTCATCCTCCGCGTTGAGTCCGGCTTTACTGAAGGTACTGTAGGCTTTGGCGTTGATGCGCTTGGCCTGCTGGGCGTCAAGCTCGATTCGGGCGGTGGCCGTGACGGTACGCAACTGCTGCCCGTCGGAGACTCAGGCAAAGCTGCCGATGATTACTCGTCGCTGGGTCTCGCTGCAAAATTCAAGGTATCTGAAACCATTCTGAAAGTTGGTACTCTCCAACCCAAGAACATGGCGATTTCCTCCAGCGATTCTCGCCTGCTGCCACAAACCTTCCAGGGCGCACAGATTGTCTCCAAGGAAATCACGGGACTGACTCTGGATGGCGGCTATCTCAACCGCGCCAACCATCGCAACTCGTCCAACAATGAAGGTCTGGGCTACGGCGGTAAAGGTGCAGCTGTTGGTGAGCCTGCCATTAATGCCACTGATGCAGATGATTTTATCTTTGCAGGCGGCAGCTACAAGCTGACTGATGACCTTACTGCTTCGTACTACTACAGCAACCTGGAAGAAGTCTACAAACAGCACTCGACCAACTTGGTACATATACTTCCGCTGGGTGACAAACAGTCCCTCAAAACAGATCTGCGTTATGCACGCTCTTCTGAAGACGGCTCGTCCAACGTCGACAACCGCGCCTTGGGCGCCATGGTCACCTACTCACTTAGCGGTCACAGCTTTGGTCTCGGCTATCAGAAAATGAGTGGCGACACCGGTTTCGCCTATATGGCCGAGGTCACAGACCCCTTCCTGGTCAACTATGTCCAGATCAACGACTTTGCATTTGCTGACATGCGCTCCTATCAGGCCCGCTATGACTTCAACTTTGCTTCTGTCGGCATTCCTGGTCTGACCTTCATGACCCGCTACATCACGGGCGACAATGTAGACCGTGGAGCAGGTCAGTCCGAAGGCAAGCTGTGGGAACGCGACATGGACATCGGTTACACCTTCCAGGAAGGTGCACTGAAGAACCTCAACGTTAAATGGCGTAACGCAACTTCCCGCGGCAACATTGCGGGCAATAGCGGTAACAACCTTGACGAAAACCGTCTGATCGTTAGCTACACCATCCCGCTGATGTAATAGCGGCCTACCGCATCTCGATGCAGTAGTCAGAAAGACCCGCTTCGGCGGGTTTTTCTTTTCAGGAAGGTTGCGTATTACAGGCTTTATCAATTCCGCCTGTGATAAAAGTGCTGTGCAATTAAAGGGTGGAATCACCGCAGGCGTTTCTGAGGCTCACTGCACGCTCAACACAAACCCGAGTCATTTCACTTCTCACCGTAACCGCAGCTTTCCGCTGCTTCATTCAAAACGAAGCGGGAACCTTGCGTCACCGTCATGCTCGAACTTGAAGTACCGTCACCATTCCCATGACTTCACCAAGGAGCAAGCAGATGTCTACCGAATCCACTTTCAGCACCAGTGATAACACCCCTATCCCTGATGCAACCGCTGGCTCTACCGGCTCGCTGATCGACAAATCAGCTCACCGCCGCAACCTTCAGGCTGCACAGAACGCACTGATCGAAGAATTCCACACGCTTATCGCAGATACCGAGCGTCTGCTCAAACACACTCAGGACACCGCCGGAAGCCAGACCGAAGAATTGCGCGGGAAAATCACCGCCAACATGAGTCGTGCCCGGGAAATGTTGAAGGAGCAGGAAAGCACGCTGCGCGATCAGAGTGAAGCGGCCATTCAGTGCACGGAAGAATACGTTCAAACGCACCCTTGGCAGTCCATTGGTATTGCTGCGGGCGCCGGCTTTCTTCTTGGCATGATCATGCGCCGCTGAAGGAGGAAAGCAGGCCAATGGAAGCAAAATATTCCGATGAAGCACCCGCACCGTCCCTGAAAAAAATGGGCGGCGCGGTTGTCGGCCTTCTTCAAGGGCATCTGGAGCTGATTGGAATAGAGCTCCAGGAAGAGCGCAGCCGCGTATTCAGGCTGTTTCTTCTGGCAAGTATCAGCCTGATCCTGGGCCTGCTGATTCTGGTGGGGCTTTCAGCAGCCATCGTCATCACCTTCTGGGAAACCAATCCCATCGCGGCCATTCTGATTCTCTGTCTGGTGTATGCGATTGTCATGGCGGTGTGTATAAGCCGCGCCATTCGCCTCGCCAAGGCATGCGCGTCGCCCTTCCAGGCAACAGTCGAGGAACTGGCCCGCAACCAGGAGCGTTTACTGCCATGAGTCTTCCCCTCAGCACTTCCAGCGATCTGGCCCTGCGCAAGGATCTGATTCGACTGCGCATGGAGATGAATCGTCAGCAGATCCTCTATCATGCGCAGCCTTTGGCTCATCCTGTGCAGCGTATCAAGAGCATCATGAGCAACCGTGGCGCAGCTTCCGAGCGCCACGGAAAAGGGCCGCTGATGCTGGCTGCGACCGTTGTACTCGCCGTATTCGGCCCGCGCCTGGGCAAAGTAGGCAAGCTTGCACGTCTGGGAATCACGCTCTACCCGCTGGTTCGCAAACTGCGCCAGTAGCCCAAGGCACAATGGCGCAAATAACTGCAATCCGGCACGTTCCAAAAAGCAGAAACCGCATTTACAGGCCCTGCCTAATCGGCGACAAAATGGTCGAACCGTAGGGCCGAACCTTTTCGCCCTCTGCTGGCAATCCTGGCCGAATGAACTCGGGCCTATGGGTGCTGGTCAGGCCTGTAATCAATACCTGGAATGCGCCACACTGCGCTGTCGGCGTACCAGCCTCCCTGGCGGCCACAAGGAGATAGCCCCCTTTGGACTGGCATACCCTGCTTAATCGTGAACGGCTCGGAAAGTCTGTTCACAGCACTGAAGAACTTGGTCGAAGTCCGTTTCACAAGGATCATGACAGGATCATCTTTTCCGGGGCTTTCCGCCGGCTCGGACGCAAGACGCAGGTGCATCCGGTCTCCAGCAATGATCACATTCACACGCGCCTGACGCATTCGCTGGAAGTCAGCTGTGTCGGACGCTCGCTGGGCATGCGTGTGGGCGAAGTGCTGCGCGGAAACCTGCCCGAGTGGTGCAGCCCTGCCGACCTCGGCATGATCGTGCAGTCGGCCTGTCTTGCCCACGACATAGGTAACCCACCGTTCGGCCATTCGGGTGAGGATGCCATTCGCCACTGGTTTCAGCAGGCCGCTGGCCGCGGCTGGCTGGATGACATGAGCGATGCTCAACGCACCGACTTTCTCAACTTCGAGGGCAACGCACAGGGCTTTCGGGTACTCACCCAGCTTGAATATCATCAGTTCGACGGCGGTACACGGCTGACCTATGCCACCCTCGGCACCTATCTCAAGTACCCCTGGACATCGCGTCACGCCGAGGCACTCGGTTACAAGAAGCACAAGTTCGGCTGTTACCAGAGCGAGTTGCCGCTGCTGGAACAGATCGCATCGAAGCTCGGCCTGCCACAACTGGAAGAGCAACGCTGGGCGCGCCATCCGCTGGTGTATCTGATGGAGGCGGCAGACGACATCTGCTACGGCCTGATCGATCTCGAGGATGGTCTGGAGATGGAGTTGCTCGACTATGCCGAAGTGGAAGCGCTGCTGCTGAATCTGGTCGGCGATGACCTGCCGGAAACCTATCGTCTGCTCGGCCCCGGCGACTCGCGCAGGCGCAAGCTGGCGATTCTCAGGGGCAAGGCCATCGAGCATCTGACCAACGCAGCAGCAAGCGCCTTCGTCGAACAGCAGGATGCACTGCTGGCCGGCACGCTCGTGGGCGACCTGGTAGAGCACATGCACGGCCCGGCCAAAACCTGTGTGGTACAGGCCAAGGCCATGGCGCGCGAAAAGATCTTCCAGGACAAACGCAAGACTCTGCATGAAATCGGCGCCTACACCACCCTTGAAATTCTGCTCAACGCCTTCTGTGGTGCAGCACTGGAACAGCACGGCGGGAGCACGCTCTCGTTCAAGAATCGCCGCATCCTCGACCTCCTGGGCAGCAATGCTCCCGACCCCGACTGGCCGCTTTATCGCTCCTTCCTGCGTATGATCGATTTCATCGCTGGCATGACCGATAGTTATGCCACCGAAATGGCTGGGGAGATGACCGGGCGTTCAAGCCCGACGTGAGCAGCATGAATAAGGTTATGTTCCCATTACGTGCCGGTAGAGCAATCCTGCTTTTGTGGGTGCGGTTTTTAGTCTGGCGTGCTCCGCGAATTTCGCGGCTGAAGCGGAACGCCGCCCGACCGCTCCCACAGTTGGTTCCTCACACTTCAAGTGCTCGTAACCGCTAATAGGGACATAGTCGTGGAGAAATCACTCTGGCGCAGAAATAGCTGGAAACCGGCCCCGCCTACTTGGGGAGCGGCAACGATTACCGGTCTGGGCTGCGCGCTGCCGCTTCTGCTCGGGCTGTTCAGCGGACATCCGGGGTTTTTATGGGCAACCCTGGGCGCCTTCCAGGCGGCCAGAGCCAACCCCTTGCACCGCCTCGGCATGCTACGCATGTTGATGCAGATTACGCTCGGAGCCTGCAGCGCCGGTCTCGGTTTTTGGGCGGCGTCCTATCCCCTTATCAGCTTGGGCCTGTTTGCCTGCTACGGATTGCTACTGGCCTGGCTGCAACGCTACGGCAGTGAAGCCGGCAAGCTGGGGATTGGCCTTGCCATCTGCCTGTGCCTTGGCCAGGGCCAGTACGGCATCGGTGATTTCAACAACCCGCAGGCGATCGCCATGCTGTTTGTCCTGGGCGGGCTGTGGGTCACGCTACTGGCTTTTGGTTTGCGCGGCCTGCACGGCCTGCGAATGTGGCCCTCTATGCCGCGCCTGCTCAGCATGTTCAAGGTCCTGCGGCGACGGGCACGGCGCACATCGGCTCGCCAGTGGCGTTTGCAGGCCTTGACCCATCTACTGGCAGCTGCGCTGGGCGGTGTGATTGTGGTCATTGCTGATCTATCACGCGGCTACTGGCTGACGCTGGCGATACTCGTGGTCTTGCAGATGGATGTGCAGCGCAGCCTGGCACGGGCACTGCAGGCAAGCCTGGGGGTTCTGTGCGCGGCAGCCATACTGATCTACATGGGCCACAGCCTGGTAGACCCAGCGTTGATGGTGATGATCCTGCTGCCACTGCTGATGCTCAGCCGGGCATTTCAGGCCCATCATTACAGGCTTTTTGTGTTGCAGACGACGCTGAGTTTCATTCTGCTGACCGAAACCCTGGCTTTGGATTGGGACATGCCCCAGATACGCCTGATCAATGCCGCGATTGGCATTGGCGTTGCGCTGGGTGTCACTTTGCTGGTGTATCTGCTGCGTCGGCTGAGCGCCCGGATTGCATTGCGCAAAACCGGGCCATCCACAGCATCTGGTCACGGCAGGAGCCGGGACCGGGACGACTCGATCACGCCTTGACGTTGATCTCGTTTTCCGGATACCAGACGTCCATCAGCGGGCTGACGCCGAACTCAGTCAGCTCACTACGGCCCTTGAGCCAGGCTTCGACTTGAGTGCGCTGCTCTTCACTGACCGAACCACGCTTGCCCAGGCACACGAAGCCATAGTCTTCGCCACCGATGTAGCCCAGCCCGTTGGCTTCCATGGCCTCAACCAGGAAGGCTTCCAGGAATTCGTCCACAGCCTTGGCGTCGAGGCCTTCAACATAGGACAGCGTGACTTCGAAGCCCAGTTCCTGGAACTCGTCGACACAGAGTTTTTTGCGCAAGCGACGCGAGCGATTGGTAGCCATTGATTCGGTCCTTTCTTAACGGGATAACGGCGCGCACTCTAACAGCTACGCCGTACTTGTGCGATTACAAGCCCCGATTGGCAGACTGCCTGTCCGGAGAAGTCACACCTTGCGGTAAATCTCTTTGCAGAATCTCGAATCAGCCGGCTACGCTTGGCAACATGTGCTGTAGTTAACTTTAGGCGCGAGCATAGTGTCTCGTTATTTCTTCCCTGAAAGCTGTAGGGAATCTTCATGTCACTTATTTCATCCGTTCCCATGCGCTGGTTCATACGCCCTCTCTCCATTGCCGCTCTGGCCATGCCGCTGGCTTTTCCGGCGTTGGCCCAAACGGCTAACCAAAGCCTGCCCCCGAGTGTTGCGAAGGCACTCAAGGCCAACAAGATAGAGAGCAGCGCCCTGTCCGTTGTGTTGCTGCCCCTCAACGGCAGCGCATCGCCGACCTTCGTTAACGCCGACGTTTCGATCAATCCCGCCTCGACCATGAAACTGGTCACCACCTATGCAGCCTTGGAGCTGCTAGGCCCCAATCACCAGTGGAAAACCGAGTTCCATGCCGATGGCCCCATTGAAAACGGCATCCTCAACGGCAATCTGTATCTGAAGGGTGGTGGCGATCCCAAGCTGAACATGGAAAAGCTCTGGCTGCTGCTGCGCGACCTGCGGGCCAACGGCGTGCAGACGGTGAGCGGGGATCTGGTTCTCGACCGCAGCCATTTCGTGCAGCCGGATCTACCGGTTTTTGACGACGACGGCAATGACAAGAACAAACCCTTTCTGGTCGGCCCCGACTCTCTGCTGGTCAACCTCAAGGCGCTTCGCTTTATCGCCCGCAACAACGACGGGAACGTGAACGTCATGGTCGAGCCGCCCATTGCCACGGTGCGCATCGACAACCGCATAGAAGCCCTGCCCAAAGCCAAATGCCCCGGCTGGCCGGACATACGTTACAACCCCATTGAAGAAGCCAACGGCGTGAGAGTGGTGGTTACCGGCAAGTTGCCGGCTGGTTGCAGCGGGCAGACCTATCTGTCACTGCTGGACCATCAGCGTTATGCCGCTGGCACCGTGCGCGCCATCTGGAAGGAGCTGGGCGGCAGCATTCTGGGTGAAGATCGGGTCGCCACGGTGCCTGACAGCGCCCGGATGATCGCCCGCGCCTGGTCGCCGGATCTGGTGGAAATCATTCGGGACATCAACAAATACAGCAACAACACCATGGCCCGACAGCTGTTCCTGAGCCTGGGTGCGGAGTTTCGCAACGAGGCGGACCCTGACGACTCCATGGCTGCGCAACGGGTCATCCGTCAATGGCTGGCAAAAAAAGGCCTGATCTCGCCGCACCTGGTGATGGAAAACGGCTCGGGGCTGTCGCGCGCCGAGCGCGTCAGCGCTCGCGAGCTGGCCAGTTTGCTGCAGGCCGCCTGGCAGAGTCCGTTCGCCGCCGAGTTCATCTCATCGATGCCCGTAGCCGCGCTGGACGGCACCATGCGCAAGCGCCTGCATAACACCGGCGTCGCCGGCAAGGCGCACATCAAGACCGGCACGCTGAACACCGTACGGGCCATCGCCGGGTACAGCCGCGACAATGACGGCAACACCTGGGCAGTCGTCGCCATCCTCAATCACCCTCGCCCCTGGGGCGCCTCTTCGGTGTTGGACCAGGTACTGGTGAGCCTCTACAACCAGCGCAGCGAAAGCACTGCACAGCGTTGAGCTGAACGACACCGGATCAAGGGCCGACCTTGTTCGGCAAGCAAGCGGCCGAACAAGTTCGTAGGCGTAGGGTGGACAACGCGAAGCTTGTCCACCAACTGCGCACCCCAATTGGTGGATGAAAAAAGCGTCATCCACGCTCTACCGCACCTTCCCGCTCTTCAGCTCCAGCTCTTCCTTGCCAAAGTCGTCCACGTCGATGACCTTGCGGCGGGCCACTTCGGCCTTGCGTAGCCGGGTGCCCTCTTCCTGGCTGAGCAGGCCAGCCTCCAGCGCAGCGCTGATCGGATCCTGCGTAGCGGCGGGATTCAGCTCGCCGCGCTTGATCGCCTGCTGCAGCTTTCTGGCCAGCGGCTGGGTTTCAGCGAGCGTATCGAAGGCATGCCTGAGCGCGCCGAGCGGCTCGTCCGTATTCTCTGGCCGGTATACACCGTCGAGAATCTGCTCAAGCGCCGGGTCTCCCTCTGCGCGACCAAGAATCGCGGCGACTTCGGCATCCAGCTCATCGGAAGGTCCCTTGTGTCGCGCGCCAAAGGGAAATACCAGTAACTGCAATGCACAGCCGAGAATCCGGTTGGGGAAGTTGGCAAGGGTGTCGGCCAGCGCCTGCTCGGCTTTACACAGGCAGTCTTCCAGCGCCCAGCGCAGCAAGGGTGCCTGCTCCTGCGGATGACCCAGATCCTGATAACGCTTGAGCGCGGCGGACGCCAGGTACAGCTGGCTGAGGATATCTCCCAGACGCGCCGACAGGCGTTCACGGCGTTTAAGTTCGCCACCCAGCAGCATCATGGAAAGGTCTGCCAGCATGGCGAAGGCGGCAGCAATACGGTTCAGCGCCAGGAAATAAGTCCGAGTCAGGCCGCTGCCTGGTGCCTTGCCGAGTCGACCAAAGGTCAGCCCGAGTACGAAGGTACTGGCGGTGTTACCGACCGCAAAGCCGATATGCTGCATAAGCAGCTTGTCGAATTTCGCCACGGCTGCGTCGCGATCCGGCTCATGGACCAGCTCCATTTCGCGCAGCACAAACGGATGGCAGCGGATCGCGCCCTGACCAAAGATCATCAGGTTGCGCGAAAGAATGTTGGCGCCTTCGACGGTAATGGAGATCGGCGCGGACAACCACAGGCGGCCAAGGTAGTTGTTCGGCCCCATGATGATGCCCTTGCCGGCGTGGATGTCCATGGCATCGGTGATGCACTGGCGGCCACGCTCGGTCAGGTGGTATTTCAGGATGGCCGAAAGCACCGAGGGCTTTTCGCCCAGATCCACGGCACTGGCGGTCAGGATGCGCGCACTGTCCATCAGCCAGGCATTGCCGCCAATGCGGGCCAGCGGCTCCTGAATGCCCTCGAATGCCGCCAGCGGCACACCGAACTGTTCGCGGATACGTGCGTAACGTCCACTGACGTAGCTGCAGGTCTTGGCGGCACTGACGCCCGTGGCCGGCAGCGAGATGGAGCGGCCAACCGAGAGGCAATTCATCAGCATCATCCAGCCCTTGCCGATCATCTCGCGCCCGCCAATGATGGCCTCCAGCGGTACGAATACGTTGTTGCCCCAGTTCGGCCCGTTCATGAAGGCCGCGCCCAGAGGCAGATGCCGGCGACCGATCTCGACGCCCGCCGTGTCAGTAGGAATCAGGGCCAGGCTGATCCCCAGGCTTTCCTCGTCGCCCAACAGATGTTCGGGATCATAGGTTTTGAAGGCAACGCCAAGCAAGGTCGCGACCGGCCCCAGGGTGATGTAGCGCTTTTCCCAGTTCAGGCGCAGCCCGAGCACTTCTTCGCCTTGCCACATACCTCTGCAGATCACGCCACTGTCGTTCATCGCGCCCGCATCGGAGCCGGCATAGGGGCCGGTCAGGGCGAAGCAGGGAATATCTGTGCCGTTGGCCAGTCGCGGCAGGTAATGGTTGCGCTGCTCGTCGGTGCCGTAATGCATCAGCAGCTCAGCTGGCCCGAGCGAGTTGGGCACCATGACGGTGCTGGCGAGATCACCACTGCGGGTGGCCAGCTTCATCACAATCTGCGAGTGAGCGTAGGCTGAAAAGCCCTTGCCGCCGTACTCCTTGGGAATGATGAGGGCAAAAAAGCCTTCGGCCTTGATGTAATCCCAGGCGTGTTGGGGCAGATCCAGCCGCTGACCGATATCCCAGTCGCTGACCATGGCGCAGAGCGTTTCGGTAGGGCCCTCAAGGAAGGCCTGCTCTTCTTCAGTGAGCCGGGCTTTCGGATAGCTCAGCAAGGTGTCCCAGTTCGGTCGACCACTGAACAGTTCGCCATCCCACCAGACGCTGCCGGCCTCGATGGCATCGCGCTCGGTATCCGAGATCGGCGGCAGCACCTTCTTGAACCAGTCGAACATCGGCCTGCTGAAGTACTTGATGCGCAAATCGGTAGCCAGTAGCGGCACGGCAACGGCGATCAGCACGAGCCAGAGAATGATCATGAGCCAGACCGGGGGCTCACCGGCGGCGCCCATAAGCACAAGGTATGCCGCAACAACGGCCAGTGCTGGTACGGGCGAAACCCGCAGATGGGCGATCACGGCGATGCCGAGCAGTAGAACGAGCAGCCAGAGCAAAGTCATAGGTTTTCCTTGTTGAACGAAGGACTTCTTCCATAAGCATAGGCGTGTGGAACGGCGAAGGAGCGGCATTGCGCCGGAACCGCAGCCTTCAGGCGTGGATTACGCTCCCGCTAACACATGACCTACGACAACCTTAACCTATCAGCTGTTCCTGTGACGTTCAGGCGCCTACGTCAGCCGCCGGTGATGAACCAGGGGTTGTAACCGATACGTTCATACTCACCCTGCTCGGCCAATAGCAGGTCGAGCGCCAGGCTCGCCAGGTCATCGGCGACCGGATCGGCACGCCCATGCAGTTCGCGCTGGGCCACTTTCAGATAGCTGTGGCACTCACCGCAGGCTTCGGCCTGCACGGGCAGAAAAGGCTTGCCCTTGTCGTCATCGAGGCTGAGGTAGATCAGTTTGGCGCTGTCGCATTCGCTGCACTTGACCCGTTCCAGATGCCACTCGGTGGCGCACAGACTGCAATGCAGATAGCGCACGCCACTGCGCTGACGTTCGCTATGGATCACGCTGGCCACCGGCAGGGAACCGCAGCAGGGGCACAGGGCACGCGCCTGCTCGTCCGGTCTCTCTGGTGGTCTGGGCAGCGACAGGGCCAGGCGCAGCCAGCTGACCTGCAGCGCCGCCGCCACCAACGGCATCAGGCCTCGTGTCTCCTCGCTCCCGGGGCGCACTTCCAGCACATCTTCGGCCAGGGCAGCACGCTGTTCGTCTGTCATCTCGCGCAGAGCCTTCAGCAAGGGACGCTGGCGCTCGCCCACATGCAGATCGAGCGCATCAAGGATGGCCAGCAGATCGGCCTGCCAGTCGATATCACGACGCAGCGCACGATGCCCCAGCGGCGGCATGCCGTGTTGTAGCGCGGCGTCGAAGGCATCCGGCGCTGGCCGCCAGGCCGGTTTGCGTTCGCTCAGTATCTGGTGCTGTGCCTGGGCCAGGCGAGCCATGAACGCCAGGAACTCGTCCAGCGCCGGCACCTGCTCGACCAGTTCGCGCAGGCGCAAGGCACGCTTACTGAACAGCTTCGCGTCTGCCAGGATGACCTCTGGCGCCTGCATGATGCCCGAGGGTGCACTTCCATAGCTGTGGTCCACTTCTGCCCCTTTCATCGATGCTCCTGTCATGGTCGGTCCTTCTGCGTTTCGCTGGTTGGCGAAGCACTTTGTGCATCGGTCTTGCGGTTGCGCATGATGTCTTCGTACCAGAGCGGGTGATGATGCCTGGCCCAGGCATGGCTGACACGTCCCTGGGTCATGGCGCGGACCGAACCCTTGACCCAGATGGCCGAGTAGATGTGGATCACCAGCGTGATGATGGCGATAAACGCTGCGTAGGCATGGATGGTCACGGCCCAGCGCAACGCCCAGACCGGCATGTCATCGGCAATCCACGGACGCCAGAGCACGATTCCAGTGATGAGCAGAACCGGCACCGTGGCAAGGAAGATCCAGTACACCAGCTTCTGCCCGGCGTTGTTCTTGCCCACCGCCGGCAATCGCTCGTCCCGGTTGGTCAGCACGTCGCGAATCTGCCGAGTCCACTGTACGTCATGGCGACGGAACAGGTTGTCGCCGAAGAAGCGCACTGCCTGGATCGCGAACAACAACGACATGAACACGCCAATGTACGGATGCACGATTCGCGTCTGCTCCGGCCCTCCGAACAGTGCCGTGAGTCCGAAGAACGCCGGGTAGAAGAACGCCAGCCCACTCAATGTCAGCAGTACGAAGCTGATGGCAACGATCCAGTGATTGACGCGGGTCCATTTGCCGTAGCGCAGGATGCCGTGGCGGACGTTGGAATGACTCATGGCCGATCCTCCTCGCGACGGTTGAACTCACGCTCCGCTGCCGTCTCGTCAATATCCGGGTCATCCTCCGGTTCCTCCTTCGGCCCCTGGGTGACGTAGTGGAAAAAGCCAGCCAGCACCGATATGCCGAGCGCCACCGACATGATCGGCTTGGTAATGCCCTTCCACAGCTCTACTGTCGGCGCGATGTGCGGGTCACGCGGCAGGCCGCTGTAGATTTCCGGCTTGTCTGCGTGTTGCAGCACATAAACCACATGAGTACCGCCGACCCCTGGCGGATCATAGATGCCGGCATTCTCATAGCCTCGCCCGTTCAGATGGGCAACGCGCATGGCGCCGTAGTCGAGCATGTCTTCCTTGGTGCCGAACATGATCGCCGAGGTCGGACAGCTCTTGACGCAGGCCGGCTCCAGGCCGTTGAACACCCGGTCGGAGCACAGCGTGCATTTGTAGGCCTTGTTGTCCTTCTTCGAGATCCGCGGAATATCGAATGGGCAGCCGGCAATGCAATAGCCACAGCCGATGCAATGCTCGGAGTTGAAATCGACGATGCCGTTGGCGTACTGCACGATGGCACCGGGCGACGGACAGGCCTTGAGGCAGCCGGGCTCGGCGCAATGCATGCAGTTGTCCTTGCGGATCAGCCACTCGAGGTTGCCCTGCTCGTTCTCGTACTCGGAAAAGCGCATGACCTCGAAGGATTCGGCGCTCAGGTCCTGGGGATTGTTGTAGGTGCCATCGCAGGTTCCGACCTCGTCACGCAGGTCATTCCACTCCGAACAGGCCACCTGGCATGCCTTGCAGCCAATGCAGACCGACACGTCGATCAGTTTGGTCACCTTGTCGACGCCACCCTGCCGCACCTGGGGTGAAGGCACCGTACTCGCCGAACGGGCGATGATGTTCTGCAGATTGATCTGGTCACCACGCATCAGGCGGTCCCTCCGATCTTCTCTACATTCACCAGAAACGACTTGAATTCCGGTGTCTGCGTATTCCCGTCACCCACGAAGGGCGTCAGGGTATTGGTGAGGTGCGCCTTCTTCGCCACGCCCTTGAACCCCCAGTGAATGGGAATACCGATCTGGTGGACGGTGCGCCCGTCGATTTCCAGTGGCACCAGACGCTTGGTCACAACGGCCACTGCGGTGATGAAGCCGCGCTTGGAGGTCACCCTGACCCGCTCGCCCGCGCTGATGCCCAATTCGCCCGCCAGCACTTCGCCTATTTCGATGAACTTCTCGGGCTGCGCGATGGCATTGAGCCGTGCGTGAGTCGTCCAGTAGTGGAAGTGCTCGGTCAGTCGGTAGGTGGTTGCCGCGTACGGAAAGTCCTTGTTGGAACCGAAGGAGTCGCGGTCCTGCTCGAACACCCGGACGATGGGGTTGTTGAACGCCAGAGGATTGTTCGGACTCATGGGGTTGCGGTCGATGGGCGACTCCATGGGCTCGTAATGCTCGGGGAAAGGCCCTTCGTTCAGCCATTCGGCGGCGAAGAAATGCCCACCGCCACTCTGGGTGATGATGAATGGCCTTACCCCCTGCGACGGCGGCGAGGTCAGCGGGAAATCCGGCACGTCGGCGCCCGTCCAGCGCTCGCCGTCCCACCAGATGAACGCCTTGTTCGGCGCCCAGGGCGTGCCGTCCGGCCGGGCCGAGGCGCGGTTGTAGAGAACGCGACGGTTCATCGGCCAGGCCCAGGCCCAACCAATGGTATTGCCGGTGCCGTAAGGGTCTGCGTTGTCGCGCCGGGCCATCATGTTGCCTTCCTCGGTCCAGGCACCCGAGTAGATCCAGCAGCCACAGGCCGTGCTGCCATCGTCGCGCAGCTCGCTGAAATCCTTCAGCAGCTCGCCCTTGCGACGGATGATCTGACCGCTGTCATCGGTCAGGTCCACCAGCGCCCGCCCGTTGTATTCCTTGGCCAGTTCCTCGGCCGTGGGATAGGTCGGCACCTTGTAATTCCAGCTCATATTGAGGATCGGATCGGGGAAGGCGCCACCCTCTTCCTGGTACATGTGCTTAAGCCTCAGCATCACCTCGCCAAGGATCTCCGTATCCGTCATGGATTCACCCGGCCCAGGGGCGGATTTGTCATGCCATTGCAGCCAGCGCGAGCTGTTGGTGATGGAGCCGTCATCCTCGGCGAAGCAGGTGGTCGGCAGGCGGAACACTTCGGTGCCGATCTGCGACGGATCCACATCGTGGTATTCGCCGAAGTTCTTCCAGAACTCGCCGGTTTCCACGGTCAGCGGGTCCATGATCACGAAGTATTTCAGCTTCGACAGGCCATCCATGACCTTCGCCTTGTTGGGGAACGCCGCCAGGATGTTGAAGCCCTGGCAGAACGCGCCGGTCATCTTGCCAAGCGTCATGTCGTTAATGGCGTAGAGGATGTCGTAGATCGGCACCGAGAGCTTCGGCAGCCAGTCGTAGCACCAGTCGTTTTCCGCCGTGGCGACATCGCCGTACCAGTCCTTCATCAGGCTGACGAAGAAGCGCTCATAGAACTTCCAATAGGACACCTCACCTTCGACCAGCGGCTGCTTGATGCGGGTGCGCAGGTAATCGGCGTAGGTCTGCAGGTTGGCCGATGGCAGATTCAGGTAGCCCGGCAGCAGGTTGGACAGCAGCCCGATATCGGTCAGCCCCTGGATGTTGGAGTGCCCGCGCAACGCATTCACGCCCCCACCCGGCATGCCCATGTTGCCCAGCAACAACTGCACCATGGCGCCACAGCGAATGATTTGTGAACCGATGGAATGCTGGGTCCAACCCAGGGCATAGAGGATGGTCAGGGTTTTATCGGGTGCGGACGTCTGGGCGATCAGCTCCCAGAGCTGGACGACCGTATCCCCCGGTATGCCGCAGACATTCTCGACCTGCTCCACCGTGTAGCGACTGTAATGCTGGCGCATCAGCTGGAACACGCAGCGAGGGTGTTGGAGACTTGGATCACGACGAGCGAAGCCGCGCTCATCCATGTCGAAGTTCCAGGTTTGGCGGTCGTAGGTCTTGCTGGCCGGGTCATAGCCGCTGAACAGACCTTCCTCGAAGCCGAAGCCCTCGGCCACGATCAGGCTGGCGTCGGTGTATTCGCGTACGTATTCGTGGGCGTAGCGGTCATTTTCGATCAGGTAGTTGATCAACCCGCCGAGAAAAACAATATCCGTACCGGTACGAATCCAGGCGTGATAATCCGCCACCGCAGTGGTGCGGTTGAAGCGCGGGTCGATGGAAATCAGGATCGCGTTATTGCGTTCCTTGGCCCGCATGACCCAACGGAAGCCAACCGGATGTGCCTCAGCCGAATTGCCGCCCATGGACAGGATGACATCGGCATTGGCGATGTCCGCCCAGTGATTCGTCATGGCACCGCGACCAAATGTTGGGGCAAGACCTGCCACCGTTGGTCCGTGTCAAACGCGCGCCTGGTTGTCGAGCTGCAGAATGCCCAACGCGCGGGTAATCTTCTGTGTGAGATAAGCCGTTTCGTTGGTGCAGGCCGATGCCGCGACCATGGATGTGGTCAGCCAGCGGTTGACCAGCCGCCCCTCCTCGTCATGGGTCTCGAAATTCTTGTCGCGGTCGTCTTTCATGTGACGGGCGATACGGGTGAACGCCTCATCCCAACTGATGCGTTTCCATTCGTTGGTGAACGGCTCGCGAACCTCGGGGTATTTGACCCGCGATTCGCTCTTGATGAAATCCAGCACACCGGCACCGCGCGGGCATAGCGAGCCGCGACTGACCGGATGATCCGGATCGCCCTCGACGTGGAAGATTTCATCAACGACGTTGATCGACTGGTCGCCGCGCGAATAGAGCAACATGCCGCAACCCACCGAGCAGTAGGTGCAGATATTGCGCGTCATGCGGGCGGCGCTGAGTTTGAAATGGCGGATGGAAGCGACCGCTTCATCCGGGGCAAAACCCATCATGGCCATGCTCGACGCACCGACACCGGCGGCACCGAACTTGAGAAACTGGCGACGGGATACTCTCACGGTCATGGGTATCTCCTTGTAGTTATTACTGATCCAGTGGACTGCCTGGCTTGGCTCGGGGTTCCGCTCCTGCGCTACCGTCCCTGACAGGTCGCCCAGGGGAGCGACTTCACCTGTCGGTATTGAGCGTAGATCAGCAAACACTGTCGGCAGATCTGCGAGACAGCCGGTACCGCGTTCAGCCGTTGACCACCGTGCCACCGTTCACATGGATCACCTGGCCACTGACGTATGAAGAATCACTGCTGGCCAGGTAGACATAAGCCGGTGCGACTTCATCCGGCTGGCCGGGGCGTTTGAACGGCACGTTGGAACCGAATTCAGCGACCTTGTCCGCATCGAATGTGGACGGGATCAGCGGTGTCCAGATCGGGCCTGGCGCCACGCCGTTCACGCGGATACCGCGCTCGGCCAGATGCATCGCCAGCGCACGGGTGAAACCGACAATGGCGCCCTTGGTCGATGAATAATCGATCAGCATCGGATTGCCCTTGTAGGCGGTCACCGAGGTGGTGTTGATGATCGAAGCACCCTTTTCCAGATGCGGCAGTACCGCCTGGGTCATCTGAAACATGCCGAAGACATTGGTGCGGAAGGTCTTTTCCCACTGTGCCTGGGTGACATCCTCGAAACGCTCCTGCGGATGCTGCTCAGCGGCATTGTTGACCAGAATGTCGAGCCGGCCGAATTTGGCCAGCATCTCCCCGACCAGCTTGTGACAGACACCCTCATCCGCCACGTCACCAGCAAAGGTGAGGCACTGGCGGCCATGCTCCTCGACCACGCGACGGGTTTCATCGGCGTCCTGGTGCTGGTCCAGATAGAGAATCGCGACATCAGCGCCTTCACGGGCGAACAGCACCGCCACCGAACGACCGATCCCGCTGTCACCGCCGGTGATGATGGCTACCTTGCCCTGCAGCTTGCCGGCGGCCTTGTAGTCCTCGCCGCGAAATTCGGGGCGCGGGGTCATCTCACTTTCTTTGCCGGGTTCGGGTTGTTCCTGCGGCGGCTGCGTCTGGGTTGTCTCGGTCATGCCGGAGCCTCCATCAAGCGATCAACTGTCTATGGAGGACTGGGGTGACAAGAGGAAAGTTTCGACGGCGCGATAAGAGGCTCTGGCCCGCAACCGGCACAATCGTGAGCTTGTCGCCATTCTGGCGTCAGAAAGTATGACAGGCTCCCGTTTTTACCAGGCTGGCCATGGCCAGCCAGCGTTCGCCTTTTGCAGCGGGTGGGGTTGAACGCCCAAACGCGACCGTTAGCGGGACGCACCGTCAAACCATCAGATAATGAAGAGCCACTCAATGATCAAGCCGCTCATCACCTTTGTCGGGCTGATATTGGCGCTGACCGCCGTGCCGGGTCAGGCCGAGCCCATCGTCATCAAATTCTCTCATGTCGTCGCCGAAGACACCCCCAAGGGCAAGGGCGCCCTGCTTTTCAAGCGTCTGGTTGAAGAGCGTTTGCCGGGCCAGGTAAGCGTCGAGGTCTATCCCGGCTCCACGCTCTATGGCGATGCCAACGAACTGGAAGCCCTGAGCAACAACGACGTTCAGCTGCTGGCGCCTTCGCTGGCCAAGTTCGAGCGTTATAGCAAGCAGTTGCAGGTATTCGACCTGCCGTTTCTGTTCGATGATCTGGAGGCCGTCAATCGCTTTCAGAAACGCTCCAAGGGACGCCAGCTGCTGCGCTCGATGGAAAAGGCAAACATTACCGGCCTGGCCTACTGGCACAACGGCATGAAGCAGTTGTCCGCGACCAAACCGATGTATTTGCCGAGCGATGCCTCGGGGCTGAGCTTTCGCATCCAGCCGTCGGCTGTACTGGAGTCCCAGTTCACGCAGGTAGGTGCATCAACCAGAAAAATCGCATTCGGCGAGGTGTTCAGCGCACTGCAGAGCGGCACCGTTCAGGGCGCGGAAAATCCCTGGTCGAATATCTACAGCCAGAAGATGCACAGCGTGCAGCCCTATATCACCGAAACCAACCACGGTGTGCTCGACTACATGCTGGTGAGCAACACGCGCTTCTGGTTCAGCATTCCCCATCAGATTCGTACCGAGCTGGAAGGCATCATCGATGAAGTGACCTACGAGGTGAACCGCGCAGCCGAAGAAGCAAACCAGACCGACCGCGCACGCATTCTCAAGGCAGGCACATCGGAAATCATCGAGCTGAACCCGGAACAACGCGAAGCCTGGCGCGAGGCAATGCGTCCGGTCTGGCAGCAATTCGAGTCAGTCATCGGCGAAGACATCATCAAGGCCGCGCAAGCCGTCAATCGCAAACAGCGTAATTGAGCGTAGAGAAAAGCCGCAAAGCTTGTTGGGCCGAATTCATTCGGCCAGGGATTCGTAAAAGGCCGAACAAGTTCGGCCCTAAGTCCTAAGCGAAACCCGCTCTACGGCCCAGGCCGCAGGATCACCACGCCCAGCGGCGGAACGGTCAGTGACAGGGACAGCAACTGCCCGTGGTGCTCGACCTGTTCAGCCAGAATCCCCCCTCCATTACCGCTGTTGGAGCCGCCGTAGCAGGCGGCATCGCTGTTGAGGATTTCCACCCAGCGCCCCTCCACCGGCACGCCGATACGGTAGTTCTCGCGCACCACCGGCGTGAAGTTGGCTACCACCAGCAACGGATGACCACTGGAACTCTTGCGCAGCCAGGCGAAGGTGCTGTTGCTGCGATCATCTCCGATCAGCCACTGGAAACCGGCAGGGTCGCTGTCGAGTTCGTGCAGTGCCGGCTCCTCGCGATACACGCGATTGAGATCGCGCACCAGATCATGCACACCCTTGTGGTCAGCCTCGTTCAGCAAGTGCCAATCGAGCTCGCGGTCGTGGTGCCACTCGCGCCACTGAGCGAACTCGGAGCCCATGAACAGCAATTTCTTGCCCGGATGCGTCCACATGAACGAGAGATAGGCTCGCAGGTTGGCAAATTTCTGCCAGCGGTCACCAGGCATCTTGCCGATCAGCGAGCCTTTGCCATGCACCACCTCGTCGTGGGAGATCGGCAGCACAAAATGCTCCGAATAGGCGTAGACCATGCTGAAGGTCATCTGGTCGTGATGATAGGCGCGATGGATCGGATCTTCCTGGATGTACTTGAGACTGTCGTGCATCCAGCCCATGTTCCACTTGTAAGCGAAGCCCAGCCCACCCTCAGAGACCGGCTTGCTGACGCCTGGAAACGCCGTGGACTCTTCAGCGATGACCAGCGCACCCTGCGCTTCGTGCGCGACCACCTCGTTCAGGTGCTGCAGAAACTCGATCGCTTCCAGGTTTTCCCGCCCGCCGTGGCGGTTGGGAATCCACTCGCCTTCCTGCCGGGAATAGTCGCGATAAAGCATTGAAGCCACAGCATCCACGCGCAGGCCATCGACATGGAACTCCCGCAACCAGTGCAGGGCTGACGCCAGCATGAAGCCATGCACCTCGGTGCGGCCAAGGTTGTAGATGTAGGTATCCCAATCCTGATGAAAGCCCTCAAAGGGATGCGCATATTCATAAAGCGCGGTGCCGTCGAACTCGCCCAGACCATGAGCGTCGGTTGGAAAATGTGCCGGCACCCAGTCGAGAATCACGCCGACGCCGGCAGCGTGACAGGCATCGACGAAGGCGGCGAAGTCATGCGGCGATCCGTAGCGCGCGCTTGGAGCGAACTGCGAGAGCAGCTGGTAGCCCCATGAGCCCCCGAAGGGATGTTCCATGATGGGCATCAGCTCAATATGGGTAAAACCCATGTCAACCACATAGGGGATCAGCCGCTCCGCCAGTTCGTGCCAGTTATACGTGCGCCCCCCATCACCCCCTTCACACTGCCACGACCCGGCATGCACCTCGTAGATCGACATCGGTGCGCTGATGGACTGGCGCGCCACTCGATCCTGTAACCAGAATTCATCCTTCCATTCGTAATCCAGCGGCCGGGCAATGATCGAAGCAGTTCCGGGCGGGTGCTCGGTCGCCAATGCCATGGGATCTGCCTTCAGCGGCAGAATGCCGTGTGGCCCGAGAATTTCGTACTTGTATGCCTCCCCCGGTTGCACCCGGGGAATGAATATTTCCCAAACGCCTGCCGGAAAACGCAATCGCATCGGGTGCCGCCGTCCATCCCAGTTATTGAAACTACCCACCACCGAAACACGTCTGGCATTGGGCGCCCAAACGGCAAAACGCACGCCCTGTACGCCGTCAACCTCCGTAGGCTGCGCGCCAAACACGCGGGCCAGTTCGCGGTGGTTGCCTTCGGCGAACAGATACAGGTCCATCTCGCCCAGCTGCGGCCCGAAACTGTAAGGGTCTTCGGTAATCTGCTCCCCGCCGGCCCAGCGAATGCTCAACAGATAGGGCTGCGGATGCGCCAGCCGCGTGAAGAACAGGCCTGGGGCCTGCCCCTGCTCCATCGAGGCCAGCGTGCCGCCACTGGAGCGCTCCAGCACCTCCACACCCAGTGCATTGGGCACAAAGGCGCGAATCATCAGCCCATCGCCATCGGGATGGGGGCCGAGAATCGAGAACGGATCACCATGTTCGGCACGCACCAGCGCCTCGACATCCACGTCGCTGGGTAAAAGATGTTCGCCGTGCAAGGTCACCGCAGGCCGATCATTCATTGAAACCTCCGCTGGATAACTGTTGCGCCATCTCACACAGGCCCCGCAGGGGGACCGGGAGCCAGGCGGGTCGATTCTCTGCTTCGTAGAGGATTTCGTAGGCGGTTTTCTCGAAGCTGAACAGCGCCAGCGCAGCCTCGGCACCCTCGGCGTCACGCCAGGTGTGGGGTACTTCGGCGGCAGCCTGCCTGTAGGCTTCCATAAAAGTTGAACGCGCACTGTGCCGATAGTTTTCGGCAATACGATGACGAGCATCTTCGGCTTCGGTGGAGGTGTCGCTGCCCTGCGCGTTTCGCCGGATCATGAACGCAGCGTATTCAAAGGAGCGCAGCACGCCGGCCACATCCTTGAGCGGTGAAATCTTGGCGCGACGCTCCTCCAGCGACCGCACTGGCTCACCTTCAAAATCGATGAAATAGGCATCGCCCTGCGCCACCAGCACCTGCCCCAGATGCAGGTCACCATGCACCCGTGTGCGCAGCCCTCCGATGACACTGTTCGCCAGCCGGCCCACTTCATCCAGCAACCGGTCGCGCAGGCCAAGCAGCCGATCCACGTCGGCTGCCGCTTTTTTGTTCAGGTCGTCACGGTGTGACGCCAGCACCTCGAGCGCATGTTCGATCTGCCCGCGAATACTTGCCGCCCATTTCTCACTGTCCGCCTGCGTGGTGGTTTCGTAGGCGAAATCCGGGTTGTCCGTTTCCGCAGACAGGCTCAGGTGCAGCTCGCCAAGGCGCTGACCCAGCAGGCGGTTGAAATTTTCCAGTTCCTCCAGCGCGCTGTACGGGTTCTCCGCCAGCGACACACCACCCGCCAGCTCGTCACGTACGGCGAGGTCGAGCCTGTTCAGCGTCCATTCCCAGGCATCGCCCTGGTTGTCCAGATAGCGTTGCACCACCATCAGCGCATGCTGCTCGCCCTTTTTGTTGACGCGACTGACCTGGCCAAGCATGGCCGAAATATGGGTGAAACCCTGTTCGGTCAGAAAGCGCCCCATTTCCAGTTCCGGATGCACGCCAGGCGTCACGCGGCGCAGCATCTTGATCATCACCTGGTCGCCGATGATCACCGAGCTGTTGGATTGCTCAGCCGAGGAATAACGCACCTCGGCACCTTCAAGCAGCTCGATTTCAGCCAATTGCGGCAACGGCTCGAAACGTATCTCGCCTTCACCACAGCTCAGCACCTGTTCGTCTCGCAGGCCCTGGATGACACCCAACACAAACTGCTCCAGTGCGAAGGCATCTGTCAGCAACCCTACCTGCGGGCCGCGCCGTACCCGTGCGATAGCCAGTTGCTGAGGCAGCGCCGTGCCGAAATCGGCTTCGGCGAGAAAACCAAGCGGTAGCTGGTAGAGATCGGTATGTCCGGCGGACTCGACCGCGACCTCGCTGATCAGTACGGGCCGTTGCGGATCACCGAATGGCACGCTGTAGCAGATCTTGATCGAATCGATTGGTGCCGCCTTGCTCGCGAACCAGCGCCGTTTCGGCAGGTAGGCTGGCAGTGAGTCATGCTCCAGGGTGCGTTTGCAGGCGCTGTCCAGCGTGTCGAGACGCTTGAATACCAGCGTCTGGAAATCCGGCATGACCTCCACCGGTTCCTGGTGCCAGCTCGGCATCTGGTGCGTCGGCGCAAGCTGGAACCAGTAGAACCCGTAGGGTGGCAACGTCAGCAGATAAGGCAGCTGGCCGATGGGCGGGAACGCGCTGCCACCGACCATCTCCACCGGCACCATACCGGCGTAATGCGAAAGCTCCAGCTCGGCCGCCTGGGCAGAACGGGACACATTAGCTACGCAGAAGATGACTTCGGTTTCACCATTGAGGCCGGTGAACTCGCGCAAATAGGCCAGAATTCTCCGGTTGCTGGGCGCCAGCATCTTCAAGGTGCCACGCCCGAATGCCTTGAATTGCTTGCGTATCGCGAGCAGGCGCCGGGTCCAGTTGAGCAACGAGTGAGGATCGCGCTGCTGCGCCTCGACGTTGACCGCCTGATAGCCGTACAGCGGATCCATGATTGGCGGCAGGACCAGAGTGGGCGGATCGGCTCGGGAAAACCCTCCGTTGCGATCCGGCGACCACTGCATGGGCGTGCGCACGCCGTCGCGATCCCCCAGAAAGATGTTGTCGCCCATGCCGATCTCGTCACCGTAGTAGATCACCGGGGTACCCGGCATCGACAGCAGCAGGCTGTTGAGCAGCTCGATGCGCCGGCGGTCACGCTCCAGCAGTGGCGCAAGACGACGGCGGATGCCCAGATTGATACGGGCACGCTTGTCGGACGCGTAATAGTTCCAGAGGTAGTCGCGCTCCTTGTCGGTCACCATTTCCAGCGTCAGTTCGTCGTGGTTGCGCAGGAAAATTGCCCATTGGCAATTGGCGGGAATATCCGGTGTCTGGCGCAGAATATCGGTGATCGGGAAACGGTCTTCCTGGGCCAGCGCCATGTACATGCGCGGCATCAGCGGGAAGTGGAACGCCATGTGGCACTCGTCGCCCGGCCCGCCGTCTTCGCCGCCGAAATAGAGCTGGGTGTCTTCCGGCCATTGGTTGGCTTCGGCCAGCAGCATACGGTCGGGATAGTTGGCGTCGATTTCGGCACGAATCTGCTTGAGCACCACATGGGTCTCGGGGAGGTTCTCGTTGTTGGTGCCGTCGCGCTCGACGAGATAGGGAATGGCGTCCAGGCGCACCCCGTCGATGCCCATGTCCAGCCAGTAGCGCATGACGCTGAGCACGGCCTTCATGACCTGTGGGTTGTCGAAATTAAGGTCCGGCTGGTGCGAGTAGAAACGGTGCCAGAAGTACTGTTTGGCCACCGGGTCCCAGGTCCAGTTGGACGTCTCGGTATCGAGGAAGATGATCCGCGTGCCCTGGTACTTGTCATCCGTATCCGACCAGACGTAGAAGTTGCGCGCTGCCGAGCCCTTCTTCGCCTTGCGCGCCCGCTGGAACCAGGGATGCTGGTCGGAAGTGTGGTTGATAACCAGCTCGGTGATCACCCGCAGGCCGCGCTTGTGCGCTTCGGCAATGAAGCGCTTGGCATCCGCCATGTTGCCGTAATCAGGATGCACACCACGGTACTCGGCAATATCGTAACCGTCGTCACGCCGCGGCGAGGGGTAGAACGGCAGCAGCCAGATGGTGTTCACACCCAAGTCGGCGATGTAGTCGAGCTTCTCGATCAGGCCAGGGAAATCACCCACGCCATCGTTGTTGGAATCGAAGAAGGATTTCAGGTGAACCTGATAGATCACCGCGTCCTTGTACCAGAGTGGATCTTTGATGAAGGCGGCGGGTTTGCGCGCTTTAGCCATGTTTCTTATTTCCTTTCAAGGCTCAGGCGACCGGCAGTCGGCTGCACCGAGGCGAATATCAGTCCTATAAAAAGGATTAGTTTTCTATATCAAACTATTGATATATATGAACTTTAAATCCCTATACTAGAATTCACTTTAAGTCCGGATCAGGTGTTTGCGCAGTGAATCGCCAGATACCAAACGGCAGATTCCAAGGCTCGATGCGCATCCACTGGGTCTTGCCATACCAGGTCCAGCGATGGCCATTCATAAGGTCTTCGCCCTGGGTGTGGGCGTCGTCAGGCAGACCGAACTCCCAGAGCGGCAGTTCGAAATGGGCTTCCTGGGCGTTGTGCGGATCAAGGCTCACGGCTATCAGCACGAAGTTCGAGAGATCAGCCGTGCGCTTGCCGAAGTAGAGAATGTTGTCGTTCAAGGCCAGGTAAGGCTTGAAGCCTAGATGGGTTTGCAGTGCCGGGTTCTGCCGACGAATGCGGTTGAGCTGGGCAATCTCGGCGATGATGTTGCCCGGCGCTTGATAATCCCGCGGGCGGATCTGGTACTTCTCCGAGTCAAGGTATTCCTCCTTGCCCGGAATGGCGGCGGCTTCGCATAGCTCGAAGCCCGAATACATGCCCCAGAGGCCCGAGCCCATGGTGGCCAGCGCAGCGCGAATGAGAAAACCGGCACGACCGGATTCCTGCAGAAAGAAAGGGTTGATGTCCGGCGTATTGACGAAGAAGTTCGGTCGATAGCAATCGCGCAGCGGATGTTCGTTCAGCTCGGTCAGGTAGTCACTGAGCTCGGCCTTGCCGTTGCGCCAGGTGAAATAGGTGTAGCTCTGGTTGAATCCGACCTTGCCCAGACGCGCCATCATCGCCGGCCGGGTAAAGGCTTCAGAGAGGAACATCACATCGGGGTCGCGCTCGCGTATATCGGCGATCAGCCACTCCCAGAACGGCAGTGGTTTGGTATGCGGGTTATCGACGCGAAAGATCTTCACGCCCTGCTCTACCCAGTGCCAGACCACGTCGCGCAATGCCAGCCACAGACCGGGCATGGCGTCTTCGGCGTAAAAGTCGACATTGACGATGTCCTGGTATTTCTTCGGCGGATTTTCCGCATAGCGGATGGTTCCGTCCGGTCGCCAGGAGAACCAGCCGGGATGTTCCTTCAGCCAGGGATGATCCTGGGAACACTGGATGGCAAAGTCGAGGGCGATTTCCAGGCCGTGCTCGGCGGCAGCAGCGACCAGCTCGCGGAAGTCCTCAAGCGTTCCCAGCTGCGGATGAATGGCATCGTGACCACCCTCTTCGCTGCCGATTGCATAGGGACTGCCGGGATCGTTCGGCCCGGCCTGCAGGCTGTTGTTCGGCCCCTTCCGATGCGCGCGACCAATGGGATGGATCGGCGGGAAATAGAGCACATCGAAGCCCATATCGCGGATCATCGGCAGGCGCTTGTGTACATCTCGAAAAGTGCCGTGTCGGTTCGGATCGTCGGTTTCCGAACGGGGAAACAGCTCGTACCAACTGGCGAACTGCGCCAGTGGCCGCTCGACTTCAAGCGAATAGATGGGACTGGCACTGCAATGCTCACGAGGATCAGCCGCAGCCATTGCCGTGGCCGTTTCCGCCGCCAGCAGCACGGAAACGCGCTCGTCATCCAGGTGCGAGCTGTCGAGACGATGCAACAAATCCTCCAGCATGGCGCGAGTTTCGCCCTGCGCACGTTGCGCGGCGCGTTCGATCAGCAGGCGCCCTTCGGTCAGCTCCAGCGAAACCGTAATGCCCGCGGCATGCTTCTTGGACAATTCATAGCGGTAGGTTTCATAGAGGTCCCACCAGGCTTCGATACGGAATTCATGGGTGGCGACCTGGGTGGCGGTGAACTGGCCTTGCCAGATATCCAGTCCGGCATCTATCCGCTTCAGCGGTGCATGCCGCCAGCCCTCCTCACCCTTGAGCCGCCAGCCAACCGCAGCAGCGAGCTGATCGTGGCCGTCGGCAAACACCCGGCAGCTGACCACAACCGGCTGCCCGATGCTTGCCTTGGCCGCAAAGCGCCCATCATCCAGCACAGGTTGTATGGCATCGATGGCAATGCGCGGCGTCCGCAAAGCCTGCTCGACTCGGGAATCCATGGGGGTATTAGAGGGTGCTTCGGTCATCGAACGGGCTCCTGACGCGTCAACGCTGCGATACGGCAGACCCGTCCGCTTCAGGAACCATTATCAAGCGGGCCGGATATACCGAGGAAAACCCACTGGGAGGGGTTTCACGAACTCAGTTCTTCCGAACCAGAAGAGCCCGTAAAAGTTCAGCAAAAACCTTACTTACAACAGCAACGCGCGTGCATACAGATGACACCGGCGGACATGAGCTCCATGTGAGATAGCCGTCCGCCCCTGCGAAAGCGTAGATGGCCCCCTTACTGGGGCTCTCGCGGCAGCCCGTGTCACTCGTCCTCATTCACCCGGTCGCGCAACTCTTTGCCAGGTTTGAAGTGCGGCACGTATTTGCCGTCGAGTGGGACGGACTGGCCGGTCTTGGGATTGCGACCGACGCGGGGCGCGCGGTAATGGAGCGAGAAGCTGCCGAAGCCGCGAATTTCAATGCGATCACCCGTAGCCAATGCCTGAGCCATTTGCTCAAGCATGGTCTTGATTGCCAGTTCCACATCCTTGGACGAAAGCAGCCCTTGCTGGGTGACGATTCGCTCGATCAACTCCGACTTGGTCATGGTTTTCCCTTCGTTTTCAAGCGGCTAGATCATTTGTGTTGCGGCCGTTTGTAGCATGTTGTTCAGAGTTTGAACAGCCCGTGAGGTTTTCCTGTCACCCGACGCGGGAGAAGGCACGCACCGGGATGACTATTACGTCTCACGCCCGCTCTACCAGCGCCCTGGCTTCTTCCTGAATGCGCTTGAGGTGCGATTCACCTTCGAAGCTTTCGGCGTAGATCTTGTAGACGTCTTCGGTGCCGGACGGCCTCGCGGCGAACCAGCCGGTATCCGTCACGACCTTGAGCCCACCAATGGCTGCACCGTTGCCGGGTGCTTCGGTCAGTATCTGGGTAATGGGTCGGCCAGCCAGTTCGTCCGCCGTGACCTGGGAGGCGGACAGCTTGGCAAGCCTGGCCTTCTGCTCACGGTCTGCAGGAGCGTCGATGCGCTGGTAGACAGGCGCCCCGAACCGCTCGGTCAGTGCCTGGTAGCGTTCGCCTGGGTCCTTGCCAGTGACAGCGGTCATCTCCGCAGCCAGCAGCCCGAGGATGATCCCGTCCTTGTCGGTCGACCAGGCGCCACCGGCCTTGCGCAGGAACGAAGCGCCCGCCGACTCTTCACCGCCAAAGCCCAGACTGCCATCCAGAAGGCCGGTAACGAACCACTTGAAGCCCACCGGCACCTCGATAACCTTGCGCCCAATGCCGTGGGCCACACGGTCAATCATCGAAGAGGACACCAGGGTCTTGCCAATGCCAGCATCCGCGCTCCATTCGGGGCGATGGGTAAAGAGATATTCGATGGCCACGGCCAGATAGTGGTTGGGGTTCAGCAGCCCGGCAGAGCGTGTGACGATGCCGTGGCGGTCATGATCGGTATCACAGGCGAAGGCCACGTCGAAGCGGTCCCTGCTTTCAATCAGCCCGGCCATGGCGTGGGGTGAGCTGCAATCCATGCGGATCTTGCCGTCCCAGTCCAGGCGCATGAAGCGGAAGGTCGGATCGACCACCGTGGACAGCACTTCCAGCGGCAAGCCATAGCGTTCGGCGATTCGCGCCCAGTAATGCACGCCGGCGCCGCCAAGCGGATCGACCGCGAACTTCAGGCCCGAACCACGAATGGCGTCCAGGTCGATCACCTGCCCAAGCCCACCAACATAGCTGTCGATGAAATCGAAACGCCGGGTCGTCGACGCCTTCACGGCACGGGCATGGTCCATACGCTCGACGCCTCGCAGCCCGGCCTCCAGCAAGGCATTGGCTCGGTCCTGAATCCACTTGGTGACATCCGTATCAGCCGGCCCGCCATTGGCGGGGTTGTATTTGAAGCCGCCATCGGCGGGGGGATTGTGCGAGGGCGTGATGACGATGCCATCGGCCAGGCCGCCGCTACGGCCCTGGTTGTACTGCAGAATGGCGTGGGAGATTGCCGGCGTCGGGGTATAGCCGGGGGCGCCGCCGGTTTCGCTACAACCAGCATCAATGCGCGTCTCGATGCCATTGGCCGCCAGCACTTCCAGGGCCGATACGAACGCCGGTTCGGACAGCGCATGGGTATCCATGCCGACGAACAGCGGTCCGTCGATGCCCTGCTCCCGGCGGTAATCGCAGATGGCCTGGGTGACCGCCAGGATATGCCATTCGTTGAAGCTGTTCTTGAGCGAAGAACCACGGTGCCCAGAGGTGCCGAAGGCAACCTGCTGCGCCGGATCGGAGGGATCAGGCCGCTCGCTGTAGTAACGCGAGACCAGGCGCGGGATGTGGGTCAGCGAGTGTTCGTCTGGCAGGCGTCCTGCGTTGGGATCGATGCTCATGGGTCATTCCCTGGGAAGATGGAAGTCATAAATCGCCCCAGATTAACGGTCAGGGGCGGTCGACTCCATACGACCGCAGTCGAGCGAATTCATTTCCCCTGCTCAGTCGGCCTGATACAACCCCGGAAGTTCGTAGCGCAAGCCGTAGCCGGCATAGATGCGCTCCAGGCTGCCATCGCCGATCAGCCCTTCCAGCACGGCTTCGATGGCATACGCCAGCTGGCGATTGGACTCGTGCACGGCCATGCCCAGGTCCCAGACCTGCTTGCCCATGTTGGGGTAAGCATTTTCGGCCAGCTGCAAATTGCTGTCGTTAGCCTGTTTCAGCAGCCAGTCGATCTCGCCGCGCATGCCCATGGTCGCATCCACTTCGCCAGCCAGCATCGCTGCAAAGGCCGCCTGGGTGCTCGGATAGTGATGCAGCATCTTCCTGATATTGCCGTTGAGCACCGAAGACAGATAGAACGAAGGCACGCTTTCCACCTCAACCCCGACCGGGTGGTACTGGAACACCGCCACACTGGACACTTCCTCCAGGCGGCGCTGATCGAATGCCGACTGCCAGCGCTCGCGCTGATAAGGGCCGAACATCACCACCAGCTCGTTGATCAACTCGCCCAGTTCGTTCTGCTTGTAGGAGAATTCGCGGTCGTAGGGCACACGCAACATGACATCGGCCACTACACCGGGGCGCAGGTAGTGTCCGCGCCAGATGAAGTTGCGCAAATCATCGTCCAGCGTTTCATCCGGCGAGATCCACAGCAGCTCGACCTTCAGGCCCAGGCCGCTGGCCAGTTGCCGGGCAAGCTCGACATCAACCCCGCGCGCCTCGCCATCGACCATGAAGCTGTACGGCGGAAAGTGCTCGTACAGCGCGACCTTGAGTACACCGGAGTCGATGATGTCGTCGAACTCGCGCACCTTCGCCACATGTGGCACCTGTGCCTGTACCAGGGCGCAAAACGCCAACAGACAAAGGCCCACAAGCCACCGGCGCATGGTGATCACTGCTTGGCAGCCTCGCTTTCGATATAGGTACGGATCGCCCAGAGCGCTTCCTGGCTGAGGTAGTCGGCCATTCGCGGCATATAGACCGCACCGTCGCGCACCGCACCGTTGATCACGCGATCCTTGTACCACTCGTCCCCATCAAAATCGGCTTCCAGCTCGCGCAGATCCGGAGCGATCCCCCCGGAAATCGCTTCCAGACCATGGCAGCGGGCACAGTTCTGGTTATAGGCCGAAGAGCCAATTTCGACGGCTCTGTCGTGGAACTCGCTCGGGGCACGGTAGGGGTTTTCGTCCAGCCACTCTTCGCCCAGCGGCGCCAGCCCCTTGGTCTCGACCTTCTGTGGCGTTACGTCACCGTGGGCCATCGCAAGGCCGGCGGCACCGAGCAGGCTGGCAGCAAAAAGAGTGCGCAATAGGGTTTTGTTATTCATGACTACCACCGTTGAGTTCAAGAACCTGAGCAAGGCGGCTCCGTACGGAGCGCATGGCGGTCATCTTGGAGATCGGCTCGAAATGGCAGAATCCTGCTTTGGTTGCCTGCATCTCCTTCCTTGGTAGTAAGGCATCAGGCCGCCACGCGATCCTTGTAGCCAGTGCGCCGGTAGCAAGGCGAAAACACACAGCGTTTGGGAAGTTTTCCCTGCATCGGCGGGAGCTTTTCCGTATCGAGCGGAGTTCGCGCTTCCAATAATCGACCTGCCTGGCCATTCGCTCGCAACGGACAACCTCGTTCATGCGGCAAGGCCTTGTTCGTATCGACCAAGGGAATCGCAACCATGACAACAAGATCGCACCCCGGCAGCAAACGCCCTCTCGCCCTCGCCGTACATTGTCTGGCACTGGCCGGTAGTCTGGCGCTGGGTGGCCTTGCACAGGCCAAGAACGTCACCTGGGAAGACATCGCCAATGACCACCTTTCCACCGAAAACGTCCTGCAATACGGGCTTGGCACCAACGCCCAACGCTGGAGCCCGCTGGCGCAGGTCAACGAGAGCAATGTCTTCAAGCTGACCCCGGCCTGGTCCTTCTCCTTCGGCGACGAGAAGCAGCGCGGCCAGGAATCCCAGGCCATCATCCACGATGGCGTGATCTACGTGACCGGCTCCTATTCGCGCGTGTTCGCACTGGATTCACGCACCGGCAAGCGCCTCTGGAGCTACAGCCATCGCCTGCCAGACGACATCCGGCCCTGCTGCGACGTGGTCAACCGGGGTGCGGCCATTTATGGCGACAAGATCTATTTCGGCACCCTCGATGCCAGCGTCGTGGCACTCAACAAGGACACCGGCAAGGTCGTCTGGCGCAAGAAGTTCGGCGATCATGGCGCGGGTTACACCATGACCGGCGCACCCACCCTGGTAAAGGACGGCAAGACCGGCAAGACGCTGCTCATTCACGGCAGCTCCGGCGACGAATTCGGCATCGTCGGCAAGCTCTTCGCCCGCGACCCGGACACCGGCGAGGAAGTCTGGATGCGCCCCTTCGTCGAAGGCCACATGGGCCGTCTGAACGGCAAGGAAAGCACGCCCACTGGCGACATCAAGGCGCCATCCTGGCCGGACGATCCGAATCACCCTACCGGCAAGAAGGAAGCCTGGAGCCAGGGCGGCGGTGCACCCTGGCAGAGCGCGAGCTTCGACCCGGAAACCAACACCATCATCGTCGGCGCCGGCAACCCGGCCCCCTGGAATGGCTGGGAGCGCACCAGCGACGGTGGCGATCCGAAGGACTACGACAGCCTTTATACCTCCGGCCAGGTCGGGGTTGATCCGAGCACCGGCGAAGTGAAGTGGTTCTACCAGCACACCCCGAACGATGCCTGGGATTTCTCCGGCAACAACGAACTGGTGCTGTTCGACTACAAAGACAAGAGCGGCAAGACCGTCAAGGCCACCGCCCACGCTGACCGCAACGGCTTCTTCTATGTGGTCGACCGCAAGGACGGCAAGTTGAAGAACGCCTTCCCCTTCGTCGACAACATCACCTGGGCCAGCCATATCGACCTCAAGACCGGACGCCCGGTCGAACGTGAAGGCCAGCGCCCACCAAGGCCCGAACCAGGTGAAACACGCGGCAAATCGGTCGAGGTCTCGCCACCCTTCCTCGGCGGCAAGAACTGGAACCCCATGGCCTACAGCCAGGACACCGGTCTGTTCTACGTGCCTGCCAACCACTGGAAAGAGGATTACTGGACCGAGGAAGTCAGCTACAAGAAAGGCAACGCCTACCTCGGACAGGGCTTTCGCATCAAGCGCATGTACGACGACCACGTCGGCATTCTGCGCGCCATGGACCCCACCACCGGCAAGGTCGCCTGGGAACACAAGGAGCCACTGCCCTTATGGGCCGGCGTGCTGGCAACCAAGGGCAATCTGGTCTTTACCGGCACCAGCGATGGTTACTTCAAGGCCTTCAACGCGAAAACCGGCGCCGAGCTGTGGAAATTCCAGACCGGTAGCGGAATCATCTCCCCGCCGATTACCTGGGATCAGGACGGCCAGCAATACATCGGCGTGACCGTCGGCTATGGCGGCGCGGTGCCGCTATGGGGTGGCGACATGGCCACCCTGACCAAGCCGGTCGCGCAGGGTGGTTCGTTCTGGGTATTTAAACTACCCGAGTGGGACAGCAAGACCGCGAAGCGCTGACTTGTTCGGCCTTTATGGCCCCGTGGCCGAATGAATTCGGCCCTACGGACAGCCATGGAATTGATCGGGAACCGGCAGAGTTGGCGCTCTCGGTTCCCGGCATCCAGCTCTCAGCTTCTTGTGAGAGCGGACTTGTCCGCGATTTAGCAGCTAACGCCGCTCCAGAACCTCCCCATCCCAACAGGGAACCTGTCATGAAATCACCCAATCTTCTGCTTCCCCTCCTGCTGCTTGCCAGCATCACAGCCCATGCCGATGGCGATCAGCCGACCATCAACGGCTGTGTACTACAGCCCGAAAGCCAATGCCCCAACGCCGATTTGCGCGGCGCCGACCTCAGCAACATGGACCTGAGCAAAATCAATCTGGCCGGAGCCAATCTGTCCGGCGCAAATCTGCGTCACACCCGGCTTGATCTGGCCAATCTGGAGAAAGCAGACCTCAGCGGTGCCATCCTCAACCGTGCCAGCCTGCAACAGGCCAATCTGCGCCTGACGAATTTCACCAATGCCCGACTGGTCGCGATCCAGGGCTGGGGGCTATTCGCCCAAGCAGCCCAGTTCCAGAGTGCCGACCTGTCTGCCGCCAACCTGGAATTCGCCCGCATGAGCGGGGCCAAATTGCATGGAGCGAAGCTGACGGCAGCGAACCTGGAAATGGCCTGGCTGAGCAAGGCCGACCTCAAGGGCGCCGACCTTACCGATGCCAACCTGCAGGAAGCCAAGCTGAACGACGCCAACCTGGCCAGCGCCACCCTTACCGGCGCACGCCGCCACTACGCAACCTTTCAGGGAACCAACATGGAGCAATGCACCGATTGCCCACAGGATTGGGAGAAATAACGCTCGCGGACAAGTCCGCCACCACCACGGTGCGGCCTCGCGCACAGGCTAAACAACCACACCGATCCCCGTGGGAGCGGACTTGTCCGCGAGCTTTAGGGCAGTCATAACCAGATCGCATCCCATAACGGATAATCCCCCACCCGCTCGACCAGTCCGGCACGCAGAGGGTTAGCCACGATATAGCGGGCGACAGCTGGCAGATCTTCATCCTTGCGTAACGCGCGGTCGTGATAGCCGTTCTGCCATAACGCCCCTTCGCGCCCCAGGCGGCGGTTTATCGCGCGGGCGCTGTTGCTCTTGATGCGTTTCATCAGCTCATCCAGCGGGCGGTCCTGCAGGCTAACCAGCCAGTGAAGATGGTCGGGCATGACCACCCAGGCCAGTGACGTGGCCCAGCCTTGTTCATGTGTCGCACGCAACTCTGCGACCAGCAGGCGACCTGTGGCGAATGCCCCGAGCAGCGGCTCACGCCGGCGTACCGTGGTGGTCAGGAGATAACAGCGGCCCGATTCGGAAAAGCGCCCGAGGCGCAGCCGGTGGGCGGCGATGATGGAGCGGGACATTCCATTGTCTTCGTTGGATTAACGGTTATGGATGTAGCACAAACGCTCGCAGGGAAATCCGCGCTGGATCATAAAAGCAAAGCTCGCGGACAAGTCCGCACGGTTGTCCAGTCTTTTGTGGGAGCGGACTTGTCCGCGAGCTTTTAGGCCTTACCCCACCGCCCGCTCACCCACGCGCAACACGCCCGTATCGATGGCCAGATGTACCAGCTCAGCCTGGGAGCTGACCTGCAGTTTGCTCTTGAGCAGGGTCAGGTAGTTGGACACCGTCTTGCCGCTGATGCACAGGCGTTCGGCAATGACTCTGGCCGGCGTGCCCTTGGCCAGCATCACGAATATCTCGAACTCTCGCTGCGTCATGCCCTGCAGGCGTGGATCCTGCGCATTGGCTGCAGTCGGGTTGCGCGCCAGCTGGGTCGCCAGTGGCTGTTCGATATAGGCATAGCCGGCCAGCGTGCGCCGTACCGCATCCACCAGCACTTGCGGTGAAGAGCTTTTGGTGATGTAGCCCGCGGCACCGGCATCGAGCGCCTGCCGCACCAAGGGCAACTCATCGTGCATGCTGAAAAACAGCACCCGCAGTTGCGGCAGCCGCTGGATCAGTCGGCGAGTGGTTTCCAGCCCACTGATACCGGGCAGGCCGACATCCATGATCACCAGACTGGGGATCTCTTCCTGCACTTTTGCCAGTGCTTCTTCGCCATCGCAGGCCTCGACCACCTGAGCCTCAGGCAGCAATGCACGCAGGAGCGCCGCGTAGCCCTGGCGGACCACGGCATGATCGTCGACGAGAAGAATCTTCATTCGGCCATGATCTCCATCAGCGGAATACTCAGAAGAATCGCCCAGCCACTGCCGGAACGACTGGAAAGGGTCAGGGTTCCGCCCAGACAGCGCGCCCGTTCACGCATCGAGCGCAGCCCGATTCCCAGCGGTCGCGCCTCGCTCGCGCCACAGCCGTTGTCGCGGACCAGCAGCAGCAAGCGCCCGCCGCGCAGACGCAAACGGATGCACACCCGGCTCGCATGAGCGTGTCGGGCCACATTGGTCAGCGCCTCCTGCAGCAGCCGGTACAGGTGTTCCTTGGTGTTCAATGGCAATGCCGGAATGCGCCCATCGACATGCAGGCGCAGCTCGATACCCTGGGCGTCCCGCCATTGCTGACCCAGCAGGCGGATCGCTTCCGGCAGCTCCAGATGCTCGAGCATCACCGGGTACAGCTCGCGGGTCAGACGACGGAAGCCGTTCTGCAATTGCTCGCAGTTGTCATCCAGCCTTCGCGCGGTGCTGGCAACCAGCTTTGGCTGATCCTTGACGGCCTGCAACAGGCAGGCCTGGGCGCGTATGCCAGCCAGGTACTGGCCAAGATCGTCGTGCAGTGTCTGCGCCAGCTGGGTGCGCTCGCGCTCCTGCAGGGCCAGCAGCGAATGCGTCAGTTCATCGTTCTCTCGCCGGGCGCTCTGCAAAGAGGTGACCATCCGGTTGAAATGCCCGGCGAGCTGACGCGCTTCGGCCAGCGAGTGGCTATCCAGACGGCTATCGAGCTGGCCCCGGGAAACCTGCTCCAGAGCTGCAAGCAGTTCATCCAGCACCGCCAGCGCCGGTCGCAGCGCCCAGCGGATTGCCAACAGGCTAAGCAGCAGCGCAAAGCCGAACAGGGTCAGCAGTTGCAGCAGCGAATCCCAGACCTCGTCGATCTCGTCACCCGGATCGACGCTCAGCTGCAACAGCCTGCCATCCGGCAGTGGCAGAGTTACCGGCTCGGCAAGTTCGGCCGGGTAGATCTGATAATCGAGCCAGGAACGCCCGTTCTGCAGCTCCGACATCTGCCCAGGTTCCAGCCAGCGCACGCGAACATGCCGCAGGTTGTCAGTGAGTTCCGCTTGCAACGCGGCAGGGTCGCGTTCGGCGACCTCGCTCAGGTAGGTGACCATCGCTTGCGCGGCGTCCAGTTCACGGCCCACGTCATGGCTGGCCTGACGCAGCAGTACCAGCAGACAAACCGTGCCGATCAGGCCGAAGAACAGCGAGACCAGCCAGTAGATGCGCCAGAGTGCGGACATGGAGGCTCGTCCCGGCTGGAAGAATTACTTGACGATGAATTCGCCTTGCATGCCCTTGTTCTGCAGCCCCTTGCAATAGAAGGGATAGTTGCCGGGCTTGATCGGCAGGAAGAATATCTCGGCCTCACCGGCATCCTCGAACTCCAGCTCGAGCAGCGTCACAGCCTTGATCTCGATACCGCCCGCCTCGACCTTGCGCAGGAAGATCGACTGGGCGAATTCGGGGGCCTGAAATGCACATTCCTTCTGGCCATCGGAGCTGATCTTGAGCTGATAGGCGACGCCGGTTTCAAGCTGATACTGCTTCTGGGAAACCGCGTAATCGCTTTCCTCGGAGCCGAACGCAAGATCCGGCAGCGACTGCGTGCGCAGCGTCAGGTCACCCGCCGCATGGCTCTGGTCAAAGCCGATCAGGCTGCCGATGAAGAGGATATTGAGCAAAAAGGGCTTGGCTACGCGCATGGGACTGATCTCTTTTGTTGTTATCGATGTGCCTATCCTATGGGCACGACCCCCACCGCCCTTTACTACCTTGGTACACAGCGACTGGTACTTTCTGCATATTCCCCCGCTCCGACAGGGTTCCTATGCTGGCCGCAACGCCACAGGAGCTCCCCATGCGCCATTTCCTGCAACACGCCAGCTGCCTGATCGCCCTTGCCTGCTGCGCCGCATTGGCTCATGCCGCGCCAGCCAAGGAACTATCCGTGCGTATCGGTTACCTGGGTTATCGCCCCGATCCCGGTCCGCTACTCTCCAACGTGATTCCCGAGCCAGCGGATGCCGGGCAGCGCGGGGCCGAGCTGGCCATTGCCGACAGCAACACCACGGGACGTTTCCTCAAGCACAGCTACCAACTGCAAGCCTTGAACAGCGCAACCCCCGAGCAATTGCTCGAAGAAGCCCGAAAGCTGCATACCGACGGTCTGCGCCTGTTCGTGATCAATGCGCCGGCCGCCTCGCTGCGACAACTCGCCGAGGCGCTACCCGACAGTCTGCTGATCAATGCTGGCAGCGCCGCTGACGAGCTGCGGACCGACCTTTGCCTGCCCAACGTGCTGCACACCCTGCCCAGCCGCAGCATGCTCGCCGACGCGCTGGGCCAGTTCCTGTCCGTGCGTCGCTGGAATCGCTGGCTGCTGATCACCGGCCCGACCGCCGAGGACCAAGCCTATGCCGAGGCCCTGAAGCGCGCAGCCAAACGCTTCGGTCACAAGATCGTCGAGGAAAAGACCTGGAGCTTCGACAACGACCAGCGCCGCAGCGCCCAGGCGGAAATGCCGCTGTTCACCCAGGCCCGCGACTACGACGTGGTGGTGGTGGCCGACGAGCGAGGTGATTTTGGCGAGTACGTGCCCTACCACACCTGGCTGCCGCGCCCTGTCGTCGGCACCCAGGGCCTGACGCCCACCGGTTGGCACAAGACGGTTGAAACCTACGGTGCCGCACAACTGCAAAAACGCTTCGAGGCCCATGCCGATCGCTGGATGAATGACCGCGACTTCGCCGCCTGGATGGGCGTGCGCAGCCTCGCGGCGGCAGTTACCAAGCTTGGCGAGGCGGACCCTCAGGTCATCCGCCAGCTATCGCTCAGCGAAGAATTGCCACTCGATGGCTTCAAGGGCCGCAAGCTGACCTTCCGCCCGTGGAACGGTCAGTTGCGTCAGCCGATTCCGCTGGTGCATCCACGCGGGCTGGTTTCCAACTCGCCGCAGGATGGCTTCCTGCATCCCTCCAGCGAACTCGACACCCTGGGCTTCGATGCGCCTGAAAGCCGCTGTCGCCTGAGAGAGGATCAATCATGAATCACAAGACAATCGCAGCCCTGCTGGGCTTGGCACTGCTGACCAGCACCCCGGCCAATGCCAACGAGGAGATGAGTTACGAGGCCTATATCGACAGCCCCAAGCGAATCAAATGCATGTACGGCTACGTCACCGCCAAGACCGGCAATTTCGAGGCAGCCAAAACCATCTTTGAGGACTGTGTAGCGCGCTGGAACGATGTGTATTCGCTGATCTGGCTGGCGCAAATGTACGAGAACGGCAACGGCGTCGAGCCTGATCTTGCCAAGTCCTCCGCGCTGCTCAGGCAGGGCGCGGAGCAGCCCGACAACATCAGTTACGTGAGCCTCGCGCGTTATCACTGGGGCGTAGCCCTGGCCGAGGGGCGCGGCGTGGAGGCTGATCACGCCGCGGCACGCGGGTGGCTGCAGCGCGCCGCTGCGGATGGTCAGACTGAAGCCAACGATTACCTGCTGCGCCTGGACGAGATCAGTAACGCCGATTCGACCCGCTAACGGGTGCCACCCATAAAACAAGAGAACACGACCATGACCCGAACCCTCCTTGCCGCCGCCATTTCCTGCGCCCTGGCGTGCGCCAGCGCTTCCGCCCTGGCTGCTACCGCCTACGTTTCCAACGAGAAGGACAACACCCTCAGCGTGATCGACCTGAACACCCTGGAAACGGTCGAGACCCTGGAGGTCGGCATGCGCCCGCGCGGCCTGACCCTGTCCCATGACAACAAGCTGCTTTATATCTGCGCCAGCGATTCGGACACCGTGCAGGTGATGGACCTGGCCACGCGGCAGATCATCAAGCAGCTGCCGTCAGGCGCCGATCCCGAGCAGTTCGCCCTGCACCCGAACAACAAGTGGCTGTATATCTCCAACGAGGATGATGCCCTGGTCACCGTCGTGGATGTGGACGACGGACAAGTGCTGGCACAGATCGACGTTGGCGTCGAACCTGAAGGCATGGCCGTCAGTCCCGATGGCAAATGGGCGGTGAACACCAGCGAAACCACCAACATGCTGCACTGGATCGATACCGCCACCAACGAACTGGTGGACAACACCCTGGTCGATCAGCGCCCGCGTCACGTCGAGTTCACCAAAGACAGCAAGCTCCTCTGGGCCTCCTCGGAAATCGGCGGCACGGTCAGCGTGGTCGATGTGGCGCAGCGGCAAATCATCAAGACGCTGAACTTCGCCATCAAGGGCGTCCACCCGGACAAGGTTCAGCCCGTGGGCATCAAGCTCAGTTCGGACGGCAAATACGCCTTCGTCGCCCTCGGCCCGGCCAACCATATCGCCGTGGTCGATGCACAAACCTATGAAGTGCTCGATTACCTGTTGGTAGGCCGACGTGTCTGGCACATGTCGTTCAACCTGGACGAAAGCCAACTGCTGACCACCAACGGTGTGAGCGGTGATGTCTCGGTGATCGACGTGAAGACGCTCAAGGTGATCAAGTCGATCAAGGTGGGTCGCTATCCCTGGGGCGTGGTGGTGGCGCCATGATCGCCCTGCAGGTCGAGGGCCTCGGCTTTGCCTATGGTGATCGACAGGCCCTGCAGGATGTCAGCTTTGCTGCCACAGCCGGGCGTTTCACCGCCCTGCTCGGCCCCAACGGCGCTGGCAAGTCGACGCTAATCGCCCTGCTCACGCGACTCTACGACCTGCAGCAGGGCGAAATTTGCGTGGCGGGTTTCAGCCTTCGCTCGCACCCACGCGAAGCGCTGCGACGCCTCGGCGTGGTATTCCAGCAAAGCACGCTGGACCTGGACCTCAGTGTTGAACAGAACCTGCGTTATCACGCCGCCCTGCATGGCATGCCACGCGTGCTGGCCAACGAGCGCATCGAGCAGGAACTGCAACGTCAGCAACTCGTTGAACGACGCAAAAGCCGGGTGCGCGAGCTCAATGGCGGTCATCGTCGACGAGTCGAAATCGCCCGCGCCTTGCTGCACAAACCGAGCCTGCTGCTGCTCGACGAAGCCAGTGCCGGCCTTGACCCTGCCAGCCGTCAGGCCCTCAACCTTCACGTGCGCTCACTGTGTCAGAGCGAAGGCATGAGCGTGCTGTGGACCACGCACCTGCTCGACGAAGTGCACGCCGACGACGAGCTGCTGATCCTCAACCGCGGAAGCCTAGTGGCTCAAGGTCGTGCCGATGAGCTGTCCACCCACGATGGCAGCCTGGAGCAGACCTTCGCTCGCCTGACCAATGTAAACCGTAGCCTGGATTAGCCGAAGG
>NZ_JAMOHY010000019.1 GCF_024448695.1 Stutzerimonas stutzeri
GCGACACTGCCAAAAAGATGAACGCCTTGCGCACCCTGGGCGTGCCTTACACCGATGAAGACATCGCCGGTGCGAAAGACGCGGTAAGGGGCAAGACCGAAATGGATGCCATGGTGGCCTACCTGCAGGTCCTTGGCACTGCACTCACCAACAAACGGTAACGCACCATGGATATCGGGACTCTTCGCGGTCTGGGCACTATTTTAGTCGTCGTCGCCTTCATTGGCGTCGTGCTCTGGGCCTATAGCAGCAAACGCAAGAACAGCTTCGATGAAGCCGCCAACCTGCCCTTCGCAGACGAGCCCGACGCCAAGAAGCGTGATGAAGAAGCGTCCAGGAGTAAGAAATAAATGACCTCGTTTTGGAGTTGGTACATCACCCTGCTGAGTCTGGGGACCATCGCAGCCCTGGTCTGGCTGCTGTTGGCGACTCGCAAGGGACAACGCCACGAAAGCACCGAAGAAACCGTCGGCCATTCCTATGATGGCATCGAGGAATACGACAATCCGCTGCCGCGCTGGTGGTTCATGCTGTTCGTCGGCACCGTGATATTCGCCCTCGGTTATCTGGTCCTCTATCCGGGACTGGGCAATTGGAAAGGCATCCTGCCCGGCTACGAAGGTGGCTGGACCCAGGTCAAGGAATGGCAACGCGAGATGGACCGCGCCAACGAACAGTACGGCCCGCTCTATGCCAAGTTCGCCTCCATGCCGGTCGAAGAAGTCGCCAAGGATCCGCAGGCCCTGAAAATGGGCGGTCGTCTGTTTGCGTCCAACTGTTCGGTCTGCCACGGTTCGGATGCCAAGGGCGCCTACGGCTTCCCCAACCTCACCGACAACGAATGGCTGTGGGGCGGCGAACCTGAAACCATCAAGACCAGCATTCTGGCCGGTCGACAGGCTGCAATGCCAGGCTGGCTGAACGTGATTGGCGAAGACGGCATTCGCAATGTCACCGGCTACGTGCTCAGCCTGTCCGGACGCGATACGCCGGAGGGTATCAACATCGACATTGAGCAGGGTCAAAAGATCTTCGCCAGCACCTGTGTAGCCTGTCATGGTCCTGAAGGCAAAGGCACCCAGGCAATGGGCGCACCGGATCTTACGGACAACGTCTGGCTTTACGGTTCAAGTTTCGGCCAGATACAGCAGACCCTGCGCTACGGCCGTAACGGTCGCATGCCTGCCCAGGAAGAAATTCTTGGCAATGACAAGGTGCACCTGCTGGCAGCTTATGTGTACAGCCTCTCGCAACAACCGGAGAACTGATCCAGCGAGCCTGGGCGCGACCTCCCGCCGCACCTGACTCCGGCTATCGGGGCGTAACATTCGCAGCAGGTAGCAAATGATCCCGGTCGGCATGTACCGACCGGGACACTCACCCTCCGCCGTGGTACGCATTCGATGACTGAGCAAATCCCCGTTCATGATGTAACCCCCCCGAACAAGGTCCAGGCTTCAACAGACCTCTACGCTGCTCGTGAAAAAATCTATACCCGCTCGTTCACCGGTCTTTTCCGCAACCTGCGTCTTGTAGGCGGCGGCCTGCTGTTCATCCTCTATTTTGGTACTGCCTGGCTGAACTGGAATGGTCGTCAGGCGGTCTGGTGGGACCTGCCCGAGCGCAAGTTCTACATCTTCGGCGCCACCTTCTGGCCGCAGGACTTCATCCTGCTGTCGGCGCTGCTGATCATCTGTGCCTTCGGCCTGTTCTTCATTACCGTCTTCGCCGGGCGTGTCTGGTGCGGCTACACCTGCCCGCAGAGCGTTTTCACCTGGGTTTTCATGTGGGCGGAAAAGGTCACCGAAGGTGATCGCAACCAGCGCATGAAGCTGGACAAGGCGCCCATGAGCGCCAACAAGTTCGGTCGCAAACTGGCCAAGCACACAATCTGGCTAGGCGTATCCCTGGCCATCGGCATCACCTTCGTCGGCTATTTCACTCCGATCCGCGAACTGGTACCTGACCTGTTCACTCTGCAAGTCGGAGGTTGGGCGCTGTTCTGGGTAGGCTTCTTCACGCTGGCCACCTATGGCAACGCCGGCTACCTGCGTGAACAGGTGTGCATCTACATGTGCCCCTACGCGCGCTTCCAGAGCGTGATGTTCGACAAAGACACCCTGATCGTTTCCTATGACCCGCGCCGTGGCGAGAAGCGCGGCCCACGCAAAAAGGATGCGGACTACAAGGCCATGGGCCTGGGCGACTGCATCGACTGCACCATGTGCGTACAGGTCTGCCCGACCGGCATCGATATCCGCGACGGCCTGCAGATCGAGTGCATCGGCTGCGCCGCCTGTATCGATGCCTGCGACACCATCATGGACAAGATGAACTACCCTCGCGGGCTGATCAGCTATACCACCGAACACAATCTGTCCGGGCAAAAGACCCATCTCGCGCGCCCTCGCCTGCTTGGCTACGCCGTTGCACTGGTGGCCATGATGGGGATATTCGCCTATGCCGTGGCCGACCGCTCACTGGTCAAGCTCGACGTGCTCAAGGACCGGGTGCTTTATCGCGAGAACGAGCAGGGCATGGTTGAGAACGTCTATACCCTGAAAGTGATGAACAAGGCCCAGAGTGATCAGACCTTCATCATCGAGGCCAGCGGTATCGACGGTCTGCGCTATGAAGGACGCAACGAGATCCACGCGGCAGCCGGTGAGCTCGTCACCATTCCGGTAGAGCTGTCCGTCTCCCCGGAAAAACTGCCCTCAAGCACCAACGACATTATGTTCCATGTCAGGTCGACCAACGATTCCTCAATCAAAGACGATGCAGAAAGCCGCTTCATCGGCCCCAGCATCCGCTGAACAGGTAGTACATGAGCACCTCCGATAAAGAAAAAACCCGTTGGTACACCCAGTTCTGGGCCTGGTTCGTCATCGGCATCCTGGCGTTTTCAGTGATCCTCGGCACCTCGCTGCTGGTCGTTTCCATCCGCACCGCCGACACCTTGGTATCGGACAACTACTACGATGCCGGCAAGGGCATCAACCAGTCGCTGGAGCGCGAGAAGCTCGCCGAAAGTCTGCAGGTACAGGCGCAACTGAAGCTCAACGATGAGCGCGGACTGGCCGAACTGCAGCTCAGTGGCAACAGCCGTCCGCAGCAGCTGGTGCTCAACCTGATCTCGCCGACACAGCCCGAGCGTGACCGCCGCATCATTCTGCAACCCCAGGGCGAAGGCCTGTATCAGGGACAGATGCAGGATTCCGTCACGGGCCGGCGTTTCATCGAGCTGATCGGTCGTGAAGGCGAGCAGGACTGGCGCCTGTTCGAGGAAATGGAAATCAGCAGCGGTCAGACCTACGAACTGAACCACTGACCGATTCGATGGCAAGTCCTCTTCCCTGCTATCACTGTGGCCTGCCGGTTCCTTCCGGCAGCACCTTCCACGCCCGCGTTCTCAGCGAGACGCGGGCGATGTGCTGTCCCGGATGTCAGGCAGTCGCCGAGGCCATCGTCAGCGCCGGTCTGGAAAGCTACTACCTGCACCGCAGCGACGCCTCGACCAATCCCGGCGCACTTCCCCAGGCACTCTCCGATGAGTTGGCGCTGTACGACCGCAAGGACGTCCAGCAACCCTTCGTACAGCATGAGGGTGATCTCGCCAGTACCGCGCTGATGATCGAAGGCATCAGTTGTGCCGCCTGCGGCTGGCTGATCGAGCGGCATCTGCTCGGCCTCGACGGCATCGCCGAGGCCAGCCTGAATCTGTCCAATCACCGTCTGCAGGTGCGCTGGAGCGACAGCCGCTTGCCGCTCAGCGAGTTACTCGCCGAGCTTCGCCGCATTGGCTATGCCGCGCATCCCTATCAGGCCGACCAGGTCTCGGAGCGACTGGCCAGCGAAAACCGCCGCAGCCTGCGCCAGATTGGCGTGACAGGACTGCTCTGGATGCAGGTGATGATGGCGACCATGGCCACCTGGCCCGAGTTCAACCTGGATCTTTCAGAAAGTTTCTTCGTCACCTTGCGCTGGACCGCGCTGCTGCTTACCACGCCCATCGTCTTCTATTGCTGTACCGACTTCTTCAAGGGCGCCCTGCGCGATCTGCGCACACGCCACCTGACCATGGACGTCTCGGTCTCACTCGCCATCGGCGGCGCCTATTTTGCCGGCATCTGGTCCACCGTGACCGGCCAGGGCGAACTGTATTTCGACGCAGTAGGCATGTTCGCGCTGTTCCTGCTCACCGGCCGCTATCTGGAGCGCCGCGCACGGGAGCGTACAGCGGCGGCCACTGCGCAACTGGTCAACCTGCTGCCAGCGTCCTGCCTGAGACTGGACGAAGAGGAGCAAACCGCTCGTATCCTGCTTAGCGAGCTGTGTGTGGGTGATCGCATATTGGTGCAGCCGGGCGCTCTCGTCCCGGCTGATGGCCGCATCCTCAGTGGTCAATCGAGTGTTGACGAATCGGTCCTGACCGGCGAGTACCTGCCGCAACCGCGGGGCGTTGGCGACTCGGTCACCGCCGGCACCCTGAACGTTGAAGGCCCGCTGACGATCCAGGTGCAGGCGCTCGGTGACGATACGCGCCTGTCGGCCATCGTCCGCCTGCTGGAACGCGCCCAGTCGGACAAGCCGCGTCTTGCCGAACTGGCTGACCGTGTCGCGCAATGGTTCCTGCTGGTGGTGCTGCTGACTGCAGCCGTCGTCGGCATCATCTGGTGGCAGATCGATCCTCAGCGGGCTTTCTGGGTAGTGTTAGCCCTGTTGGTCGCCACCTGCCCCTGCGCCCTTTCGCTCGCCACGCCGACTGCCCTGACCGCCGCTACCGGCACGCTGCACAAGCTTGGCCTGCTGCTCACCCGCGGCCACGTGCTGGAAGGCCTCAACCACATCGATACGGTGATCTTCGACAAGACCGGCACTCTCACCGAAGGCCGCCTGACCCTGAGTGACATTCGCCCCCTGGCCGATCTGGATGCCGATACCTGCCTGGCCCTGGCCGCAGCACTGGAAAACCGCTCGGAGCATCCGATTTCCAAGGCCTTTGGCCGCGCCCCACAGGCAGCGGATGCGGTGGACAGTGTGCCCGGTCTCGGCTTGCAGGGCTCGGTGGGCGGACGAAAGCTGCGCATCGGCCAGCCGGGCTTTGTCGCTGCCGGCTATGGTGCTCCTGCGCCCGAAATCCCCGGCGATCAGGGACAGTGGCTGCTGCTGGGTGATACTCGGGGGCCACTGGCCTGGCTGGTACTCGATGACCGCCTGCGCGCCGACGCCCCAGCCCTGGTGGAAGCCTGTCATCAACGTGGCTGGCGCACACTGCTGCTGTCCGGCGATAGCTCGCCCATGGTCGCTGACATCGCGCGCCAACTGGGCATTGGCGAGGCCCGCAGCGGACTGACTCCCGCCGACAAGCTCGCCCATCTACAGCGCTTGCAGGCTGAAGGGCACCGCGTATTGATGCTCGGTGACGGGGTCAACGATGTGCCGGTTCTCGCCGCCGCCGATATCAGCGTGGCGATGGGCTCAGCCACCGACCTGGCCAAGACCAGTGCTGATGCAGTCTTGCTTTCCAATCGCCTCGACAGCCTGGTGCAGGCCTTCAGCCTGGCGCACCGCAGCCGGCGCATCATTGTCGAAAACCTGAGCTGGGCAACCCTTTACAACGGTTTGATCCTGCCGTTCGCCGCCGTTGGCTGGGTGACGCCACTGTGGGCTGCGCTGGGCATGTCGGCCAGTTCTCTGCTCGTGGTGCTCAACGCGCTGAGGCTGACCCGACTGCCAAAAACGCCTGACGCGCCGAACACCAGCAGCCTGAAGTAGGATGAGCGACACCCGCCCACCCCCTTCACCTGCATCACGGCATTTTCCGGAGGCCCCATGGCCGCACTCTACATTCTGATACCCGTCGCGATTGTTCTGGTCGCGCTGGCCATCTGGGTATTCTTCTGGGCCGTTGACACGGGGCAGTACGACGACCTGGACGGACCGGCACACAGTATTCTGTTCGACGACGAAGACCCGAAGCATCAGGCCGGCATCGAGCAGGCGGCGCAGAACGACGAGGAGAATCCCAAGCGTGACTGAGCTAGTGCCCCTGCTGCTGTCCGCCTTTGTCCTCGGCCTGCTCGGCGGGGGACATTGCCTGGGCATGTGTGGCGGTTTGATGGGCGCCCTGACCATGGCCATTCCAGCCGAGCAACGCGGCAAGCGCCTGCGTCTGCTGGTGGCCTACAACCTTGGCCGGGTACTGAGCTATGCAGCCGCAGGTCTGCTTGTCGGTCTCGCCGGCTGGGCCGTTGCCAAAAGCCCGGCGGCGATGGCGCTGCGGGTCGTGGCGGCACTGCTGCTGATCGCCATGGGGCTGTACCTGGCAGGCTGGTGGAGCGGACTGACACGCATCGAAACCATGGGGCGCGGCCTGTGGCGACATATCCAACCCGTCGCCAGCCGCCTCATGCCAGTGCGCAACATGCCGCAAGCGCTGTTCCTTGGCACGCTCTGGGGCTGGTTACCCTGCGGGCTGGTCTACAGCACCCTGCTCTGGTCGGCGAGCCAGGGCGACGCTCTCGACAGCGCCCTGCTGATGCTGGCCTTCGGTATCGGTACCTGGCCGGTCCTGCTAGCCACCGGCCTGGCCGCCGAGCGCATGACCGCACTACTGCGCAAGCGCGGTGTACGCATGGCCGGCGGCATCATGGTCATTCTCTTCGGCCTCTGGACTCTACCCGGCCCCCACCAGCAGTGGCTGATGGGGCATTGAAAGCCAGAGGGGTTGCGGTATCCAGGCTCGCTAGTCGGGTGGATGAAGCGCGACCCAACATCTGCTTTACCGCCTTGGCGGTTCTTTAGGCAATTCCCGCTTGTGCTGTGACTTGTCGTAGGTATCGATGATGATCCGTGCGACCTCGTCCGACACCTCGAAACCTTGCAGGAAGGCGTCGATATCCTGATAGGTCACACCATGGGCAACCTCATCCGGCTTGCCCGGCTCGAGTTCTTCCAGATCAGCAGTAGGCACCTTGTGTACCAGTTGCTGCGGAGCCCCCAGTGCCGCGGCGATCTCACGGACCTGGCCCTTGACCAACCCTGCCAACGGCGTCAGGTCGCAGGCGCCGTCACCGAACTTGGTGAAAAAGCCCATCACCGCCTCGGCAGCATGGTCGGTGCCAATAACCAGGCCCTGACGCGCATTGGCGATGGTGTACTGCGCCACCATGCGCATCCGCGCCTTGGTATTACCCAGCACGAAGTCACGCGAGCTGTCCGCCAGCGGCTCCAGCGCCTCGGTCGCCCGGGAAAGCCCCAGGACCGCCGCGCCGATATTGACCGTATGGCACTCATCCGGGCTGATGGTATCCACTGCCAGCTGCGCTTCATCTTCATCGTGCTGCACCTGGTAAGGCAGACGCACCGCGATGAATCGATAATCGTCGCCTTCGCCCGCGGCACGCATCCCCTCGACCGCGCGCTGAGCAAGCATCCCTGCCGTGGTCGAATCGACCCCGCCACTGATACCCAGCACCAGGGTCTTCAATCCGGATTCACGCAAGCAGCCCTGGATAAAAGCCACCCGCCGGTCGATTTCAGCCTGAACGGCCTCGGGCCCCTCAAAAGGCGGGCACACATTGAGTGCGACAGCGATCTGCTGCTGGCGACCTTGCATTGGCTTACTCCTTATAAAACGAACAATTCAGTGACTGACCACAGTTTGACAATCCGACCACAGACACGCCAATAAATCTCCACCCATCATACCGCTCGTCTCAAGGCACCAGGCGGCCTCCGGGCTGGCTTGATGCAGGTCAAGTCTGTACCTGTGTGCCCCCCCTAGAATCCCGCCCACTGCAGTCAATCCGAGAACGCACGATGCTCGACGTCATTCGCTGGAATACCGACCTGATCCGTCGTTACGATCAGACCGGCCCGCGCTATACCTCGTATCCGACTGCCCTCCAGTTCAATGACAAGGTCGGCTCCTTCGATCTCCTGCATGCATTGCGTAGCAGCCGGCAGGCCAATCGCCCGCTTTCGCTGTACGTTCACCTGCCGTTTTGTGCAAACGCCTGTCACTACTGTGTGCGCAACAGGGTCATTACCAAGGATCGCGGTTGCACGCTGCCTTATCTGGAACGCCTGGAAAAGGAGATCGAAATGATCGCCTGCCATATCGGGCCTGACCAGGTCGTCGAGCAGCTGCACTTTGGCGGTGGCACGCCCACCTTTCTCAGCCATGACGAACTGCGCCACCTGATGGCGCATCTGCGCAAGCACTTCAATCTGCAGGACGACGACCACGGCGATTTCAGCATCGAAATCGATCCGCGCGAAGCCGACTGGTCAACCATGGGCCTGCTTCGCGAGCTGGGCTTCAACCGCATCAGTATCGGCGTGCAGGCCCTGAATCCCGAGGTTCAACGCGCGATCAATCGCATGCAGACACTGGAGCAGACCGAGACCATCATCGAGGCGGCGCGAACCCTGCAATATCACTCGATTAACATCGATCTTCTCTATGGCCTGCCGCTGCAGACACCCGAGCGTTTTGCGCAAACCGTGAAGAACGTTGTCGCCATGCAGCCGGATCGCGTATCGCTATTCAGCTATACCCATAGTCCCGAACGCTTCCAGGGACAGCGCCGAATCAACGCAGCGGACCTTCCTTGCGAAGCCGACAAGCTGGCGATGCTGCAGAACGGCGTGGAAGGGCTGACGCAATCCGGTTACCGCTATATCGGCATGGATCATTTCGCCCTGCCCGATGATGAGCTGGCAATGGCCCAGGAAGACGGCACCCTTACCCGGAATTTTCAGGGCTACACCACTCATGGACATTGCGATCTCATCGGGCTTGGCATGTCATCTATCAGCCAGATAGGCGATCTGTATTGCCAGAACCACAGCGACATCAACCTCTACCAGAAGTCGCTGGATCAGAAGCAACTCGCCACTGCCCGAGGCCTGCGCTGCAACGAAGACGACCGGATCCGGCGGCAGGTGATCCAGAACCTCATCTGTGAATTCGAGCTGCACTTCAAGGAGATCGAACGAAGCTTCGGCATCGATTTCAAGGAATACTTCCAGTCAGCCTGGCCAGCACTTGAGCAGATGGCCAGCGATGACATCATCCAGCTGAGTGACGACGGCATTGCCGTATTGCCTGCGGGCCTCTTGCTGGTTCGTGCGCTGTGCATGCAGTTCGATCATTACCTGCTGCCCGAGCACCGGCCCCAGCGCGTTTCCCAGGTTTTCTGAACCTGACCACCCGTTCGACACCCTGCGACGCTTGCACCAATTGGCCTAAGTCCGCTGCCTGAGTTAATCTTGCGACATCTCGTAAGGTTTTCAGGATCACCCATGCCCGAGTCGATCAAGACCCGCACGCAGCGGCAAGCTCATTGCAAGGATTGCAGCCTGTCCGGCCTGTGCCTTCCGCTTTCGCTTAATATGCAGGATATGGACGCGCTCGACGACATCGTCAAGCGTGGCCGTCCTTTGAAAAAGGGCGAAATGCTGTTTCGTCAAGGCGATACATTCAGCTCCGTATTCGCCATACGCTCCGGCGCCCTGCGCACGTTCAGCGTGACCGATACCGGAGAAGAACAGATCACCGGTTTTCACCTGCCCAGCGAGATGGTCGGCCTTTCCGGCATGGATACCGAAACCTACCCGGTTTCAGCACAGGCGCTGGAAACCACCTCTGTTTGCGAAATCCCCTTCGAGCGCCTCGATGAACTCAGCGTTCTGCTACCGCAGCTACGACGTCAGCTGATGCGCATCATGAGTCGCGAAATTCGCGATGATCAGCAAATGATGCTGTTGCTCTCGAAGAAAACCGCCGATGAACGCATCGCTACCTTCCTGATCAACCTGTCAGCCCGCTTCAGCGCGCGCGGCTTCTCCGCCAATCAGTTCCGCCTGCCCATGTCACGCAACGAAATCGGCAGTTATCTGGGGCTGGCAGTCGAAACGGTTTCCCGGGTTTTTACCCGCTGTCAGGCCAGTGGTCTGCTGGAAGCTGAAGGCAAGGAAGTGCGCATTCTCGACTCCATCCGACTGTGCGCCCTGGCCGGTGGAAACATGGACGCCTGAAGGAGCCCCTGATGATCTTCGATGAATTCAGCATCAAGAAACTGATTCGCCCCGTGCCGGATTTCCCCAGCCCCGGCGTGGTGTTTCGAGACATTACCCCGCTGTTGCAATCGCCCAAGGCCCTGCGCATGGTTGCCGACAGCCTGATTCAGCGCTACGTGGAAACCGAATTCAGCCATATCGGCGCGCTGGATGCTCGCGGTTTCATCATTGGCTCGATCATCGCCTATGAACTGAACAAACCACTGATTCTGTTCCGCAAGAAGGGCAAACTGCCTGCCGATGTGCTGGTCGAGTCCTACCAGAGCGAATACGGCGAAGCCTTTCTCGAAGTCCATGCCGACAGCCTCTGCGAAGGTGATTCGGTACTGCTGCTCGATGACCTGATTGCCACGGGTGGAACCTTCATCGCGGCAGCCCAACTGGTTCGTCGCATGGGCGCCCACATTTACGAAGCCGCTGCGATCATCGATCTTCCCGAACTGGGCGGCTCGCGCAAGCTGCAGGACATGGACATTCCCACCTTTACCCTGACTGCATTCGAGCTGAACGAGCGCTAAAAACCACGACAGCTCGCCCTTGCGGCGGGCTTCACGCCTGGCCAAGCCTTCTGCAAAACGAGATTGTCATGCTCGATTCCCTGCAACTGCGCTGCCTGCTGATGGGCATACTCTTTTTTACCCTTCCCGCCCTCGCGCTGGATCGCAACGCCCTAATGGACGACGCGAACCTCTTGCTGCTACCGCGCGAGCGCGCCCTGCCCAACATCGAGCTGATCGACCAGGACGGCCAGCCCTTCAACACTCAGTCACTGCGTGACCGCTGGCATATCCTCTTCTTCGGCTTCACCGCCTGTCCGGATATCTGCCCCACCACGCTCAGCGACATGCGCCGGGTCTTGGGGCAATTGCCGGGCGAGGTACGCGAACGACTGCAACTGGTACTGGTCACTGCCGATCCGGCACGCGACACGCCCGAGCACTTGAAAACCTACCTGAGCTACTACCGGGCCGGCTTCATCGGGCTGACCGGTGAAATGGAACAGCTTCAACGACTTTCCAAGGCACTTGGCCTACCCTTCATCCCGGCTGTCGCAACCGACGGCGACTACAGCGTGGCCCACAGCGCAAACCTGGCACTGATCGCACCGGACGGCTCCCTGCGTGGGCACATCCGCGCGCCGTTCAAGCTGGACGCGTTACCGGATGCCCTGAAACGCGTGGTGACAAGCTCTGACTAGGACTCTCGCGCAGCTCGGCCTATCGCTCGCTCGACATTCTGCTTGCAGGTAATAAGGGCCTGATTGAGCGCCGCCTTGTGCGATGCCACTCGGGATGAAGGGATAACCACGGCAATGCTGTAGCGCCCCAGATAGGTATCCAGCAGAACCGCAAAGGAACTCAGGCCCTCGATCATTTCATCATGATCCTCAGCCACGGCGCCGGCACGGATGCCCGCTAGCTGTTCATGCAGCCCGGCAAGATCCAGCGTTGCGGGCGTCAGAACCGGCAGCGGATCAGGCAGCAGTTGCCTGAGGGCCTCTTCAGACAGCGTGGATAGATGAGTCTTGCCACCAGCGGTGGCATAGGCCGGGGCCTTGATGCCGATAGGAAACACCACCCGCAACTCACGTTCCGCGACAATACGGTCGACCACATAAACCTTGTCGCCCACCAGCGCACTCAGACAGACCGACTCCTGAAGCTGTTCGGACAGTTCCAGCATATGTGGTCTGAGCAGCGAAATGATGTCGGTCTGAGTCTGGCTGATCAACTGCCCCAGCGCCGGGCCAAGCCTAAATCCGCCGCTCGGCCCAAGGGTTTCGACCAAATATTCCGCCTCCAGCGCATTAATAATGCGCTGCACCGTCGAGCGTGGCAGATCGACGATCTGCGCAATAGCCGCAAGGCTCAGGCCCTGAGGATTGCTGCCTAACGCACGCATGACAGCCGCCGCACGGGCGATCACCTGTATGCCGACATGCTTGCCGGTGTCGCCGACCAAGTCGGTCTGAATCATTTTTTTCTCCGTCAGCATCTCTGATCAATGATCAAGGGCTGCATTGTCCTGCAGCGCTGCTGCCGCTGCCAGAAAGATCGCGTCTCGAGAAGAAGAGCACCCAGCCCGCTGTGAAAACATTTTTACAATTATTTATCCTTGATCCGCCTGAATTGCCTGATGGTACACTCTACCGACATACGATACAGAGTTTTAGTGCGTTCCAAGGAGCCAACAATTGAATCACCTGAACAAAGCATTGCCTGCCAGACAGCTCGCCCCCCTAACCGCGCTGCTACTATTGATCGGCTGCTCAGAGGTCCAGAAAGAAGAAGCGCCACCAACACCGGAAGTTGGGGTTTATCAGATACAAGCGCAGCCATTGACGTTGACTACCGACCTTCCTGGTCGCACCAGTGCCTACCGGGTCGCAGAAGTGCGCCCGCAGGTATCCGGCATCCTTCAGCAGCGCCTGTTCACTGAAGGCACAGAAGTCAAGAAAGGCCAGCAGCTCTATCAGATCGACGCGCGCACCTATGAAGCTGTGTTGGCACGTGCCGAAGCCAATCTGGTCACCGCCGAAAATCTCGCCAAACGCTACGAGCGCCTGCTCAAGACCAACGCGGTCAGCCGCCAGCAGTACGACGATGCTCTTGCCGCCTGGAAGCAAGCCCAGGCCGAGGTACAGGTGGCCCGCATCGATGTGCAATACACCGAGGTGCTGGCTCCGATTTCGGGACGTATCGGTCGTTCGGCCGTTACCGAAGGCGCGCTGGTGACCAATGGGCAGGCCCAGCCCCTGGCCACAGTGACCCAGCTCGACCCGATCTACGTGGATGTCAACCAGCCGATCACCAAGCTGCTAGGTCTGCGGCGCGCGCTGGAATCCGGCCGTCTGCAGAACGCCGGCAAGGACAAGGCGCAAGTCAGCCTGACGCTTGATGACGGCAGCGCCTATCCACTGCCCGGCACGTTGCAGTTCTCCGAGGTCAGCGTGGATCCGACCACAGGCTCGGTAACACTACGCGCCGAATTCCCCAACCCTGATCGCAAGCTGCTGCCTGGCATGTTCGTGCATGCGCTGCTCAAGGAAGGCACCCAGCAGGACGCCATCCTCGTGCCGCAGCAGGCTGTCAGCCGTGATGCGCGCGGCGTTCCCAGCGTTTGGGTGGTCAAGCCGGATAACAGCGTGGAACAGCGCGAAGTAGAGACTCTGCGCACTGTCGGCAACGCCTGGCTTATAGGCAAAGGCATCACCGACGGTGAGCGTGTGATCACTGAAGGCACTCAGCGTGCCCGCAGTGGCATCAAGGTCAAGCCCGTGGAAGCCACGAACGTCAGATTGGTCTCCGAGTTCGCCCCGGCGACAACCACCGCCGCGGCCAATTGAGGAGCTGAAGGTTAATGTCTCGTTTCTTTATCGACCGGCCGATCTTCGCCTGGGTGCTGGCGATTGTCGCCATGCTCGCCGGCGCGTTGTCGCTGGTAAAAATGCCCATCAGCCAGTACCCCAACATCGCCGCGCCGGCTGTTGCCATTGCCGTGTCCTACCCCGGCGCCTCCGCACAGACCGTGCAGGACACCGTAGTGCAGGTCATCGAGCAGCAACTCAGCGGTCTTGACGGCTTCCGTTATATGTCCGCCGAAAGCAGCTCCGATGGCAGCATGACCATCATCGTGACCTTCGAGCAGGGAACCGACCCCGATATCGCCCAGGTGCAGGTGCAGAACAAGCTGCAGCTGGCCACGCCGCGTTTGCCTGAAGAGGTACAACGCCAGGGCCTGCGCGTGGTGAAATACCAGAAGAACTTCTTCCTGATCATCGGGCTGGCGGACAACACCGGCAAGCTGACCAACTTCGACCTTGGCAACCTGATCGCCTCGCAGTTGCAGGACCCGATTTCGCGCATCGACGGTGTCGGTGACTACCTGCTGTTCGGCTCGCCTTATGCCATGCGTATCTGGCTCGATCCGGCCAAGCTCAACAGCTACCAGCTGATGCCCGGCGACGTCGCCAACGCCATCCGCGAACAGAACGTGCAGGTCTCCTCCGGCCAGCTCGGCGGCTTGCCGACCCGCGCCGGCGTGCAGCTCAACGCCACCGTATTGGGCAAGACCCGCATGACCACGCCGGCTGAATTCGAAGAGATTCTGGTCAAGGTCAACGCCGATGGCTCGCAGGTGCGCGTCAAGGACATTGCCAAGGTTGAGCTGGGCGCAGACAACTTCTCCATCTTCAGTAAGCGCAACGGTCAGCCATCAGCAGGCCTGGCGCTGCGCCTCGCATCTGGCGGCAACCTACTGGAAACCGTGAAGGCAGTGAAGGCCGAGATGGAAAAGCAGAAAGCCTACCTGCCTGAAGGCGTCGAGGTGCTCTACCCCTACGACACCACGCCGGTGGTGGAAGCCTCCATCAGCTCGGTCATTCACACCATCATCGAGGCCGTGGTGCTGGTGTTTCTGGTGATGTACCTGTTCCTGCAGAACTTCCGTGCCACCTTGATTCCAACCCTGGCGGTGCCGGTCGTACTTCTTGGCGCCTTTGCACTGCTGCCCTACTTCGGCCTCAGCATCAACGTACTAACCATGTACGCGATGGTTCTGGCCATCGGCCTGCTGGTGGACGACGCCATCGTGGTGGTGGAGAACGTCGAGCGCCTGATGCACGAGGAGGGGCTGACACCTCTGGAAGCCACGCGCAAATCCATGGGCCAGATCCAGGGAGCGCTGGTGGGCATCGGCCTGGTGCTGTCGGCGGTGTTCGTGCCCATGGCCTTCTTCGGTGGTTCGGCCGGCATCATCTACAAGCAGTTCGCGGTAACCATCGTGCTCTGTATGAGCCTCTCGGTACTGGTGGCGATGATCTTCACTCCGGCGCTATGCGCCACCATCCTGAAGAAGCCCAAGGGCGACGCCCACCAGGAGAAAAAAGGCTTCTTCGGCTGGTTCAACCGCACCTTCGACCGCGGCACCAACCGCTTCGAGCGCGGCGTTGGCGGCATGCTCAAGCACCGCGGGCGCTATCTGCTGGCGTTCGTGCTGATCACCGCGGGTACCGGCTACCTGTTCACCCAGATCCCCAAGGCCTTCCTGCCTAATGAGGACCAGGGGCTGATGATGGTGGAAGTACGGATGCCTGTGAACTCCTCATCCGAGCGCACCGAAGCGGTTCTCACCCAGGTGCAGAACTACCTGAAGAGCCAGGAAGGCGAACTGATCGAGCACGTACTGACAGTCAACGGCTTCAACTTTGCCGGTCGCGGACAGAACTCCGGCCTTGGCCTGGTCATGCTCAAGGGCTGGGAGCAGCGCTCCGAGGACGACCAGGACGTGTTCAGTATTGCCGAGCGCGCCAACGCCCACTTCGCAACGATCAAAGATGCCTCGGTGATGGCGTTCGTGCCCCCGGCCATTCTGGAAATGGGTAACGCCATGGGCTTCAACCTCTTCCTGCAGGACAATGCGGGGCTGGGTCATGAAGCACTGATGGAGGCGCGCAACCAGTTCCTGCAACTGGCCAACGAGCACCCGAAACTGCATGCGGTACGCCCCAACGGCAAGGATGACGAACCCCAGTACCAAGTGATCATCGACGATGAGAAGGCTCGCGCGCTGCAAGTCAGCATTGCTTCGATCAACCAGACCATGAGCGCCGCCTGGGGCTCGATGTACGTCAACGACTTCATCGACCAGGGCCGTGTCAAGCGTGTGTACATCCAGGGCCAGGACGACTCGCGCATCTCACCGGAAGACTTCGACAAATGGTACGTGCGCAACGCCCTTGGCGAGATGGTGCCGTTCTCCGCCTTTGCCACTGGCGAGTGGGTGTTCGGTTCACCCAAGCTGGAGCGCTACGGCGGTATCTCCTCCATGGAAATCCTCGGTGAGCCGGCACCCGGCTACAGCACCGGCGACGCCATGGTCGCCATTGCCGGGATCATGCAGCAACTACCGCCGGGTATCGGGCTGAGCTACACCGGCCTGTCCTATGAAGAAATCCAGACCGGCGACCAGGCGCCCATGCTCTACGCGCTGACCGTGTTGATCGTGTTCCTCTGCCTGGCCGCTCTTTATGAGAGCTGGTCGGTGCCGGCCTCGGTGATGCTGGTGGTGCCGCTGGGCATTCTCGGCGCGGTACTTGCCACGCTGATGCGTGAACTGAATGCCGATGTGTACTTCCAGATTGGTCTGATGACCACGGTCGGCCTGTCGGCGAAGAACGCCATCCTTATCGTCGAATTCGCCAAGGATCTGTACGAGAAAGAGGGCATGCCCCTGGTCGATGCCGCGATCCATGCCGCCAGGCTGCGTCTGCGCCCCATCGTCATGACATCCCTCGCGTTCACCTGCGGCGTACTGCCGATGGCTCTGGCCAGTGGCGCCGGCGCCGGCAGTCAGCATTCGGTAGCCACCGGCGTGGTCGGCGGAATGATTACCGCCACCGTGCTTGCCGTATTCTTCGTGCCGCTGTTCTACGTGGTGGTGGTCAAGCTGTTTGAAGGCCGCAAGAAAGCCGACGAAGGAGAAAGCGCATGAAACTCAAGTATCTGACCGTCGCGATGACGCTGGCGCTGTCCGGCTGCAGCCTGATCCCCAATTACCAGAGCCCTGACATGCCCGTGCAGGCGCAGTGGCCAGAAGGTGCAGCCTATGATCAGGGCGTGTCGGCGAGCACTACCGCCACCGAGCTGGGCTGGCGGCAGTTCTTCGTTGATCCGACCCTGCAGCGCCTGATCGATCTCTCGCTGGAAAACAACCGCGACTTGCGCCAGGCAGCGCTCAACGTCGAGGCCTACCGCGCGCAGTATCGCATCAGCCGTTCCGATCTGTTCCCCAGCATCGGGGTCGACGGCAGCGGCCAGCGTCAGCGTCTGCCGGCCAATCTGTCAAACACCGGCGAGGCGGATATCGCCAGCCAGTACGGCGTGACGCTCGGCGTCAGTGCCTACGAGCTGGACTTCTTCGGTCGCCTGCGCAGCCTTGAAGAAAGCGCACTGGCTCGTTATCTGGCCACCGAAGAGGCGCAACGCAGCGTGCAGATCGGACTGGTCAGCGAGGTTGCCATGGCCTACCTGACCTGGCGCACCGACCAGGGCCTGCTGGAACTGACCCGCGGCACGCTCTATAGCTACGGCAAGAGCCTGAGCCTGGTGCAGGCTGCTCACGACGTGGGCACGGCGTCGGCGCTGGATGTGCGCCAGGCGCGCAGTCTGGTGGAGCAGGCACGCGTGCAGTTCGCCCGCTATTCGCGCCAGGTCGCGCAGGATGCCAACCTGCTGCGCCTGCTGCTTGGCACCGATTTGCCAGCCAATCTATCGGGGGGCTTTGGCTTCACCAATGTCTTCGCCGAACTACCGGTAGGCATGCCAGCCGACCTGCTACTGCGCCGACCCGACATCCGCGCGGCCGAATATCGCCTGCAGGCAGCCAATGCGAACATCGGTGCAGCGCGTGCAGCGTTCTTCCCGAGCATCCGCCTTACGGCTGCCGCCGGCACCCTGAGCGGTGAACTGGATGGATTATTCGAAGGTGGCTCGGGCACCTGGAGCTTCATGCCGCAAATCAACATTCCGATCTTCACTGCCGGCCGGCTCAAAGCCAACCTCAACTACGCCGAGGTGCAGAAGGACATCAACATCGCCGAGTACGAACAGACCATCCAGAGCGCATTTCGCGAAGTCGCCGATGGCCTGGCCGCTCGCGGCACGTTCGAAGAGCAGCTACAAGCCCAGACCGATCTGACCAGGACCACCCAGGAATATCTGGAGCTGGCACAGCAGCGCTATCACGAAGGCGTGGACAACTACCTCGCCGTACTCGATGCGCAACGCGAGCTGTTCTCTGCACAGCAGCAGTTGCTCAGCGATCAACTGCTGCAACTCAACAGTGAGGTGCAGCTATTCAAGGCGCTCGGCGGTGGCTGGACGGAGAGCATCGCGCTCGGCAACGAAACCCCGCAATAAATCGGCGGACCGGCTTTTACGGCCGGTCCTGCAACACTTGTTCTGATTGCGTTGAAAAAGGAGAAAAGCATGAACAATCGCTTCGCACTGCCGTTGGCACTTGCCCTTCTGACCGGCACAGCTACAGCAAGCGCCGCCGAGTTTTCCGGCGCACTGGGCGTGACCGGCCAGGGTGACATGAGCTACCGCGCCGGCTTGGCGTTCGACTGGGACAAGACCTGGCTAAACAGCGACACCGGGCATCTGACCGGCTACTGGGATGCTGCCTACACCTATTGGGAAGGCGGTGACGATTATGCCGGTGCACACTCGCTGTCCTTCGCTCCGGTTTTCGTCTATGAGTTCAACGGCTTCAAATACACACCCTTCGTTGAAGGCGGTGTCGGTGTTGCCTTCTTCTCCAAGACCGATGTCGGCGAGCAGCAGTTGGGTTCCTCGTTCAACTTCGAAAACCGCATCGGCGCCGGCCTGAAGCTGCCGCACGAGCAGAAAGTCGGCATCCGCGCCATGCATTACTCCAACGCCGGCATCAAGCAGCCCAATGACGGCATCGAGTCCTACTCACTGTTCTACAGTCGCCAGTTCTAAAAGATGGCAGTTGTTGGCGATGCGCAATGCTCGCCAACAGCTTCAGTGGCAATCCAGGGTATCGGCCAGCACATAGGCCTGAAAAGCCACCTCATCGATCCAGCACTGGATCAAGTCCTCCAGCCTCCCCTTTTCCTGCCACTGCGCCAGCAGCCCGTCGATACGGAGCTGCAACTGCGCATCCGGTGCAGTGATACGCAACGTCTGCTCACCCTCGGGCAGCCCCGGCAGCAGGCTGTTGTAACGACGCCATTCGGGCAGCACTGATAGCTCGGTGAGCAGGCGCTGATCGTCAACAACTGCGCGGCACTCGCCCAGCTTGAGCCCGATCAGGGCATGGGCCGTGCTGGGGTAGTCACGCGGCTGTGCACCGAAGCGCTGCACGACAAGCTGCGCATAGGGACTGGCCGCACTCAGGCAGACCGGCTGGTTGCGTAGTTGCTGCCAGTCGGCGACACCCCCTTCGCTGGCCGTCAGTGCGGCAGGTAGCGCCTGATAGTAGCGTGGGCCGGTGCCTGCCGGCCCCAATTGCAGATCGGCGCTGCCGGGCTGCGCCGTGACGGCGATCGTCTGCCCCAGCGCCCCGCCCAGAGCTTCCAGCAAGGCCGGCTCGAAGCTGTCTGTTTCAGTGCTCGACAGCACGCGGTACTCGGGCACTGCCGCGTACAACGGCTGAGCAGCTGTCAGGCCCGGCCCCAGCAGGGCCGGCAACAGGACCAGAAGCAGTAGTACGCGCACGGCAGCAACCTCAGACGTATTGGTAACGCAGCATCCGTTGCTTGAATTTTTCCAGTACCACCTGATCGATCAAGGTGGCGAGGATGGCGATCACCAGGATATTCATCATCACGCCGCTCATGTCGGCGATTTCGCCCGAGTACGCCAGCGAACGTCCCAGTCCCTGGCCAAAGCCGATCAGCATCTCTGCCGAAATCAGCGCACGCCAGGCGTTGCCGAACGCCAGCTGGGCGCCCGTGATCAACTCCGGCATCACCGCTGGCAGGTAGACCCGACGCAGCAGTTGCCAGCGCGAAGCACCCATCACCCGTGCTGCCGCGACATGCACCGGCTGCACGCTTTCGGTGGCGTTCATCACTGACAGCGCCATAGGGAAGAACGCGGCGAGCGCCACCACCACGATGATCGGCAGGTTGCCGAAGCCCATGACGATCAGGAACAGTGGCACCCAGGCAATCGACGGAATCGACTGTAGGATGACGATGGCCGAGCGCAGGATCTCGCGGAAGAAAAACAGCACACCCCCGACCAGACCGAAGCCAATGCCGAACAGCAATGCAAAACTGTAGCCACTGCCAAGGCGGCTCATGCTGCCGTACAGGCCTTCGCGAAATTCCGGTTCCTGCACTGTGCTGAATAGCCGCTCAAGCACCGTGGGAATCCCCGGCATCAGGAACGATGGCAGGCTCCAGGCCGCGGCTTGCCAGATCAACAGGATGAACAGGATCGCCAATGCCACGGCGAGGTACTTCTTCGGGCCGGTTAGGCGACGTGGCTGACTCATGGCTGTCCGACCTCCGTCTTGATGCCCAGCAACCTAAGAATCTCGGTTCGCTCAGCGGCAAACGCAGTGAGATCGTGGCTCTTTTCGCAATGGGTGAAATTGAATGTCTTCAACACCTTGGCCGGACGCGCGCTGAATACCAGCACGTGGTCCGCCAGATAGAGCGCCTCATCAACATCGTGAGTGACCAGCAGAACGGTAGGCTGATGCTCCTTGATCAATTCCAGCAATACATCCTGCAGCGCCATGCGAGTCAGCGCATCCAGCGCACCGAAGGGCTCATCGAGCAACAGCACCTCGGGTTTGGCGATAAAGGCTCGTGCCAGCGCCGTGCGCTGACGCATGCCGCCCGAAACCTGGTGCGGATAGTAATGTTCGAAACCATCCAGACTCACCCGCGCCAGCCATACCGCGGCCTGCTCGAAAGCGCTGGCCTTGGCCACACCCTGCAGTTCCAGCGCCATGGCGACGTTGCCTTGCAGGCTCAGCCACGGGTAGAGCGCATGCTCCTGGAACACCAGCGTGCGCCGGGGACTCGGGCCGGGAATCTTCTCGCCATCGGCCAGCACACGGCCAGCCGTGGGGTTTTCGAGTCCGGCCACCAAATGCAGCAGGGTCGACTTGCCGCACCCAGAGGGACCCACCAACGCCACCAGCTCGCCTTGTGCGAACTCGCCGTTGAAGCCCTTGATGACCTCAAGTTGCCCGAACTGCTTGTCTACTTCTTCAAATCTGAGCTGCATGAAAAACCTGAAAGTACTTCGCCGGCATCAGCCGGCAGAATGAAAGCTGCCCGGCACCTGGCCGGGCAGTGAGGACGTGCTGTATTTAGAGCTCGCGGGCTTCCTGCCAAGACAGGTCGAGAATGGCGGACGTATCGAACGGCTTGCCGTCGCGGGTTTTCAGCGACCCCAGTTCCTGCAGAATATCGGCCAGTTCCTGAATGCGTGCCAGATCGGCCTCATCCAGTTTGGCGGTGAAATCCTGAGTGGCAATGGCTTCCTCGATCACCACTTCACGCGGCAGCTCGCCGCGCTCCAGCGTCTTGAGCGTTGGTTCAGCGATGAAATAGCTGGCGATCAGCTTGGCCGCTTCGGCTGGCTGGTTCTCCAGCAATTCGATGGCTTCGCGCTGCGCATCGAGCGACTTCCACACGTCATCCTTGCGCTTGGCCAGGGTTTCCCCGGAGGTAATCACAACCATGCAGGGGAACGGCCAGACCTCACCGATCTCGTAGATCTGCTTGACCGGCGCCACCAGCTGGGCAATGCGGTCATAGGGCTCGAACAGGAAAGCCGCATCAACGCGCCCCGAAACCAGTGACTGCACCGCAACCGCGGGGCTGACACCCATGATGTTCACGTCTTTGGGCGTCAGCCCGGCCGCCTTCAGCGTGACACCGCGCAATACTGCATCGGCAGTGCTGCCCTCGCGCTGCGAAGCCAGACGGTGCCCCTTGAGCCCGGCTACATCTTCGATACCGGTTTCGTTGCGCACCAGGATCGAGTGATAGCCTTGCTGCGCACCGCTTACCACCTTTAGATCGGCACCCTTGGAGGCCCAGGCAACTGCGTTGGTGAAGCCCAGGACACCAGTGTCCAGCTGACCACCGACGATGGCCTTGATCAGGTCGGTGCCGGAGCTGAATTCGACCAGTTCGACATCCAGGCCATGCTTCTTGTACAGCTGCGCCTCGTGGGCAACCATCGCCTGGGCATCGTCCATGACGCGAATGTAGCCGACCTTGAATTTTTCCTGAGCCTGCGCAAATGCGCTCATTAGCAAAAGAGCGGGAACCAGCCAGTGTCTTGCCTTCATTCTTCGACCTCACGCAGTGCACTTGCGGGATATAACCAAAAGAAAGGCTATTATTCTTTAAGGTTATATATCTTGATTGGCTTAGAACTTTACACGATCTACTGCCCCGCTCGCACCTCTTGAGTGGCCATATGCACCCATGCGCGCGTTATAAGCGGAATTCGTTTGTAGAGTCTTAGCGCCTCATGACCCATCTACAGACTGATGGTCTTGCGCCCGGCCAGCGCGTGAGCGAGGGTTCCGCCGTCCACCAGGTCCAGTTCGCCACCCAGCGGAACACCATGCGCGATGCGGCTGAGAGTAAGCCCCTTGGGGATCAACAGCTGTGCGATGTAATGGGCGGTGGCCTCGCCTTCCACGGTCGGGTTGGTGGCCAAAATCACTTCGCTGAAACGGCCTGCCGCGACACGCGTCAGCAACTCGGGAATGCCAATGGCCTCCGGCCCGAGGCCATCGAGAGGAGACAGGTGTCCCTTGAGCACGAAATAGCGCCCGCGAAAGCCCGTTTGCTCGACCGCGAAGACATCCACAGGGCTTTGCACGATGCACAGCAGACTATCGTCCCGACGCGGATCGGCGCACTGCGCGCACAGCGCCTCTTCACTGAGGGTGCGGCACTGCTGGCAGTAAGCGACATTTTCCATCGCCCGCGTCAACGCCTGGGCCAGACGCAAACCACCGCTGCGATCACGCTCAAGCATCTGCAGGGCCATGCGCTGCGCCGTTTTCTGCCCGACGCCGGGGAGAATGCGCAACGCATCGATGAGTTGGCGAATCAGGGGGCTGAAGCTCATAAGTAAGTGTCGCTATTGGAAAGGGCAGCATGGAGCAAGGGCCGTTCAGGCGGCGTGCTGGGCAAAGCGCGAGAAAGCGTGGGCACCGGAGTTTACTGCGCGTAAATAAGGATGCCCGCGCCGTCGAGCAACGCAGTCATGTGCGTTGTATGGGCGCCCGGTTTAAAAAGGCATCTTGAAGCCAGGCGGCAGCTGCATACCAGCAGTCATACCGGACATCTTCTCCTGACTGTTCGACTCGATCTTGCGCACCGCATCATTCACGGCAGCGGCAATCAGATCTTCGAGGATGTCCTTGTCTTCCTGCATCAGGCTGTCATCGAGGCTGACGCGCTTGACGTCATGACGACCGTTCATCACCACGCTGACCAGGCCAGCGCCCGATTGGCCGGTCACTTCGGCGTTCGCCAGTTCTTCCTGCATTTTCTGCATCTTTTCCTGCATCTGCTGTGCCTGCTTCATCAGGCCGGCCATGCCACCTTTCATCATGGGGATTTCCTCGGGTCGATCAGGGTTGTTCCAGGGGTTCGATGGTGCCTTCGCGGATCACTGCCGCAAACTGCTGAATCAGTTGTTGGACCAGCGGATCGCTTTGAATCGATTGCTCGGCGGCCTGCTGCCGCTGCGTACGATACCGGGCCGCCGCCTGGGCCGGGGTTTCCTGCTGCGGTGTCTGCAGTTCGATCACCAACTTCAGCGGCCTGCCATGATACTGATCGAGCGCATCGTTCAGCCGCCGTTGCTGTGTTGCGTTGAACAGGGCGCTCTGCGCCGGGTCCAGGTGCATCAGCCAGCGATCATCCTCGACCGAAATCAACGTGCAATTGGACGCGATACTGCCGGTCAGACCCGACAAGCCAAGTTTGAGATAAATACTCTGCCACTCCGCTGCCAGGCCCGTGGCCGGCTCCATGGCAAGTGCAGGCTCGACAACAGCCGGAGCCGGTTCCAGCGCATCCAGGTTGTGCAGATAGGCTTCGGCCTGGGTTTCAGCCTGGAAATAATCCTCATCGCTCAGCGGCGGCTCGTCATCGTCAGAATCCTCGTGCAGAACCGGAGCAGCGACGGGATCAGGCGACCCGGCAACCGCCTCCTCCGGCACGCTGGTGACGGGCGGCTCGCTAATGGGCGGCGCCGGACGCTCTTCCCAGGGCAGATCGATTGGCGGTGTTGCAGGTGCAGGTTGTGTCGCCGCTTTCTCGGCGACAGGTACAGGCGCAGGCGCTGCGGGCTGAGGCGGCTCACTGACCGCATCAGGGGCTGATTGCGCCAAAACGTCAGGCTCAAGGCCAACCACGGGTGGCGCGGCTGCAATAATGGCAGGCGCCACGGGCGCGGTCGCAAGCGTCGTGGCGGCCACCGGCGCCACCTGGGAATCAGTCGTGGCCGGACTGATTCCCACATTCTTTAAGGGTGTTCGCGGCGCGCTTTCACTTCCTGCCGGGCGAAACGCCAGCATGCGCAGCAGGACCATCTCGAAGCCACTGCGCGGGTCCGGCGCCAGCGGCAGATCACGCCGACCGATCAGCCCCATCTGGTAGTAGAACTGTACGTCTTCAGCAGGCAGCGCCTGAGCCAGAGCAAGCACCCGCTCACGATCACCCTGACCGTTGTCCACGGCCTCCGGCAGCGCCTGGGCGATAGCCACGCGGTGCAGCACATTGAGTATTTCGGCCAGCACGCCGCCCCAGTCAGGGCCTTGCTCGGCCAGGTGCCGAACCGCTTCCAGCAGCGCCCGGGCATCGCCTTCCAGCAGCGCCTGCAGCACACCGTAGACCTGACCGTGATCCAGAGTACCGAGCATGCTGCGAACATCTTCGGCCAGCACCTTGCCTTCGCCGAATGCAATCGCCTGGTCGGTCAAGCTCATGGCATCGCGCATGGAACCATCGGCGGCACGCCCGAGCAGCCAGAGTGCGTCTTCCTCGAACGGTACATTTTCCGCACCCAGCACGTGGGTCAGATGCTCCACCACCCGCTCCGGCGGCATGTTCTTCAGCGAGAACTGCAGGCAGCGTGACAGGATGGTTACGGGCAGCTTCTGCGGATCAGTGGTGGCCAGTAGGAACTTGACATGCGGCGGCGGCTCTTCGAGCGTTTTCAGCAGCGCGTTGAAGGAATGCGACGAAAGCATGTGCACTTCGTCGATCAGGTAGACCTTGAAGCGGCCCCGACTGGGCGCGTACTGAACGTTATCCAGCAGTTCGCGCGTGTCTTCGACCTTGGTGCGGCTTGCAGCATCGACTTCGATCAGATCGACAAAGCGCCCCTCATCGATCTCGCGACATACCGAACACTCGCCACAGGGCGTCGAGCTGACGCCGGTTTCGCAGTTCAGGCACTTGGCGATGATTCGCGCGATGGTGGTCTTGCCGACGCCGCGCGTACCGGTGAAGAGGTAAGCATGGTGCAGACGCTGGCTGTCCAGCGCATTGATCAGAGCCTTGAGCACATGCGTCTGCCCGACCATTTCGCGGAACGAGCGCGGACGCCATTTACGGGCCAGGACCTGATAACTCATAACACCATCGCGGGATAAAACAGAGGACGGACAATGCTAGCGGAGCAAGCCGCAAATTGCATCCGGCCTGTCATCCAGCCTACCGGCGTTGCCGCCCCTATTGCCGCAATCGTGCCCCCAGTGCCCGCACGACCTGTTCCAGCGAAGCCTGGCCCGCTACATCCATCTCCAGCCCATCGATTTCACGGCGTGGCGGATAGTCCTTGCGCAACTGATCGAAACCCATCCGGCGCTGTTCATCATCACCGCCGAGAGTTCGTCGAAAGGCCGCGTCGTCACGGCGTGGGTCGTACACGGCTCGGCAGACAGTTGCCAGCAACTCATCAGCGCTGGCCGTATCGGCAAAAGAGAGACCGCGCAAGGGTGCACTTGGCATCAGCGCGGCCAATTCAAGCTTCGGCACCAGCCCTTTGCTGGCGCAGAACGCCTGATAAATCTGTGCGGTGCCACGGAGCTTGCCGTCCAGGCTGTAGCCGGCAATATGCGGCGTCGCGATCCAGCACAGCTCGGCCAGCTCGACGTTCACCTGCGGCTCGCCTTCCCAGACATCCAGCACGGCCTGGATGTCCTGGCGCTGCGCCAGCTGGTTGCGCAGCGCCGTATTGTCCACCACCGCGCCACGGCTGGCATTGATCAGCCAACTGCCGGCGCGCAGACGTTCGAGACGAGCCTGATCGAGCAAATGAAAGGTGGCGTGCGCGCCATCGAGGATCAGCGGCGTGTGCAGGCTGATAACGTCACAGGTTTCAATGATTTCATCGAGACTGACGAAGCCGCAGGCTTCCCGCGTCTGACGTGGCGGATCACAGACCTTCACTTCCCAGCCCAGACCCCGCAAGACGCCCACCAGACGCCCGCCAACCTCACCTGCTCCGACCACGCCATAGCATCGACTGCTCAGGTCGACACCCTCGCCTTCTGCCAGCGCCAGCAGGCTACCGAGCACGTAGTCCACCACTCCACGGGCGTTGCAGCCCGGCGCGCTGGCCCATGCGATCCCGGCTTCCGCAAAATAATCCAGGTCCAGATGATCGGTGCCGATCGTACAGGTGCCCACGAAGCGCACCTGACTGCCTTCCAGCAATTCGCGATCAACCCGGGTCACCGAACGCACCAGCAGTACGTCCGTCTGCTCCAGTGCTGCCCGGTTGATACGCCGCCCCGGCATGCGATGGATATCGCCGAACTCGGCGAAGAAGGCATCGACCAGGGGGATATTTTCGTCTGCAAGAATGCGCATGCGCTGCTCCATGTCTGATACGCCCATTCTAGACCGCCGCAGCACCTCTGTGCCTTCCGGGGGCGCTTCGCTCGGCGTAGACTACGCCTCTTTCTGTATACAACCCGGACTGTCCGAAATGCCTGCTGAGCCAAGACTCAGACGGGTGCGCATTGAATTGCGCGCCCTCTTCGCCATCGCCCTGCCCATGATGATCGGGCAACTGGCCAATACCGCCATGGGCTTCGTCGACACCATGATGGCCGGGCGCGTCAGTCCGCGCGATCTGGCTGCTGTCGCCCTGGGTAATTCGATCTGGGTACCGATGTTCCTGCTGACCAGTGGTGTAATTCTGGCGACCACGCCGAATGTGGCGAAACGCTTCGGCGCCGGCGAAGACGCCCAGATAGGCCCGGTGGTGCGCCAGGCATTGTGGATGGGGTTGGGGATCGGCAGCCTGTCTGCCGTACTGATGTGGAATGCCGAGCCGCTGCTGCACCTTCTGCAAGTCGAAACGGGCCTGATCGACCCTACCATGCGCTACCTGCGTGCCGTGGCCTGCGGTTTTCCGACGATGGCGCTTTATCTGGTACTGCGCTGCTACAGCGATGGCCTGGGGCACAGCCGACCGAGCATGGTGATCGGCCTGCTCGGCTTGCTGCTGAACATTCCGCTGAACTACATCTTCATCTACGGCAAACTGGGCGTGCCGGCCATGGGTGGTGTCGGTTGCGGCTGGGCCACGGCGCTGGTGATGTTGTTCATGTGCCTGGCCATGCTGTTCTGGGTGCGCCGCGCCCCGTACTACCAGCCAAGCCGGCTGTTCGAGCGTTTCGACAGACCGTCCTGGCCGGAGCTCAGCCACTTGTTGTCGGTCGGCATTCCCATCGGCATTGCGGTATTTGCCGAGGCCAGCATATTTTCAGTCATCGCCCTGCTGATCGGCGCGCTCGGTGCGACCGTGGTCGCCGGCCATCAGATCGCCCTCAACTTCACTTCGCTGATCTTCATGATTCCGCTGTCGCTGGGCATGGCGATCACAGTGCGCATCGGTCAGGCGCTGGGCCGCAATGCCCCGCGCGATGCGCGTTTCGTGGCGGGTCTGGGGATCGTCACCGGGCTGCTCTTTGCCTGTTTTTCAGCCACGCTCATGCTGCTGTTCAGCGAACAAATCGCGCGCATCTACACCACCGATCCGGCAGTCATCGGAGTGGCGGCCGGGCTGTTCATATATGCCGCGCTGTTCCAGTTCTCCGATGTTGTTCAGGTGACTGCAGCCGGCGCCCTGCGCGGTTATCAAGACACCCGCATGACGATGATTTACACCCTGTTCGCCTATTGGGGAATCGGCCTGCCGCTGGGTTACACCCTGGGGCTGACCGATACCTTTGGCGCGGCCAGCGGGCCGGCAGGCCTCTGGCAGGGGCTGATTGCCGGTCTGAGTTGCGCGGCGCTGCTGTTGAGCATTCGCCTGGTGCGCAGCGCACGCAAGGAGATTCGCCGCCTGCCTAAACCTCAAGCACCAGCAACGCCGCACTGAGCAACAGAAAGCCGCTGAACAGCAGGCGCAGCAGGCGCTCTGGCAGCGCGTGCGCCAGCTTCACGCCCAGACTGATGCTGAGCAGCCCGCCGATGGCCAGCGGCACTCCGAGCGCCCAGTCAACCTGCCCGTGCAGTGCATACGTCACCAGCGTCACCCCCGTACTGGGTGCCGCCAGAGACAATGACAAGCCTTGCGCAATGACCTGAGAAGTGCCAAATACTGAAGTGAGCACTGGCGTGGCCAGCACCGCACCGCCTACGCCGAACAATCCCCCCAGGGCGCCAGCGCCAGCGCCCAGAGCACCCAGCCAGGGCCAGGGATAACGCAGCTCGGTAGCGCCAACCTGTGGCTTGAGGAAGACACGCAGCAAGGTATAGAGGGCCAGGACCAGCAGGAAGCCGACGAAAGCGATGCGCATGCGTCCGGCATCCAGCGATACCGCCAGTGCTGCACCGGCGATGGCGAAACAGAAACTGGAAACGCCCAACGCCGCCGCATGGCGGATATCGATGCGGTTGCGCTGGTGATAGCGCCAGATCGCCAGCAGCACATTGGGCACGACCATGACCAGAGCCGTTCCTTGCGCCAGTTGCTGGTCCAGACCGAAGAGTACGCCCAGTACCGGAATCGCAATCAGCCCACCACCGATGCCGAACAGCCCACCCAACGCCCCCAGCACCAGACCCAGTGCAATATTCAACGCGCTGCCAAGCAGATCCATTGATCACTTTCCAGATATAAAAAAAGCGATACTATAGCGCCCGAACTATTCCGGATACGCATAGCCATGCACAATGGTTATGCGATTTTCACAAAGCCGGCCAAACAAGCATGCAATCAGACCCGCTCTCCGAACAGTTCAGATTGTTTCTCGATACTCTCGACACCGGCAGCTTTTCTGCCGCCGGCCGTCTGCATGGCCTGACGCCCTCCACTGTCGCCCGGCGTATTGATGCGCTGGAGAACAGCCTGGGCTGCCAGCTGGTCAGCCGCAGCACCCACGCCATAAAGCCCACCACAGCAGGCCAGGTGTTCGCCGAGCGAGCCAGGCGCATCGTGCAGGAACTGCAACTGGTTCGGGCCGAGGTCACTTCGCTGCAAAATGCACCGCGCGGTCGCATTCGGATAGACGCCCCTGCCCCCTTTGGTCGTCGGCATCTGGCGCCGGCGCTGGCGGAATTTCTTCAGATCTATCCCGAGGTGGATATCCAGCTGCGCCTGATCGACAGCTTCGTCGATCTGCGCGGTGAGCACCTGGGCGAAGTCGATCTGGTGCTGCGCATCGGCCCGCTGGCCGATACCCGCCTGGTTGCCACACCGCTGGCACCGATGGTGCGGGTTGTTTGTGCAAGTCCCGACTACCTGGCGCGACGTGGCGTACCGCTGAACGTCAGCGAATTGCCAACGCATGACGGCCTGGACTGGGATGCACTGGCGCCGCCTCACGCGTGGCGCTTCGAACATGACGGCAAGCGGCAATTGCTGCGCCCCCGCCGCATGCGGATGATCGCCAACAACGCCGAAGCCTTGCTTAGCGGTACGCTGGCAGGCTTGGGCATTGCACATCTACCGACCTGGCTGATTGGTGATCATCTGTTGCGAGGCGATTTATTGCCGCTGTTTTGCGAACACGGATTGCCCCCACCCGAGCCCAGCGGCATCTATGCCCTGCGCCTGACAAGGGAAGGCGATTCGCGCAGCCGTTTACTGCTGGAGTTTTTGAAGAGCCGCTTCGGCCCGGTCCCGCCGTGGGACCAGGCCCTGCAAAGCGGACTTGGTGTAGGTTGAAGCTCCAGGGCCGCCGGGAAGGTTGACGAGGCACTGTTAATGCCTCGCAGGAAGTTCACAACGGCCCTGGCTGTCAGACTGTGCAGCCAGATAACTCCTGGGTCACTCCCCAGCCATCGACCACACCACCCAAAGGCTCGACAAGATCCTCCAGATCCTGCTCGAAATCACCGATGCCGTCGAATGTGGCGTACATGACCTTGCTCACCTGAAGATTCCAGGCGCCATCATCACGGGGAAAGACTTGTGTGTTCACGCATTCGCCACGAAAGTTGCTGGCGGCTGCGCATGCCTGCTCACGGTCGGGAAATACCGCATAAAACTCGATAGGGTGAACGCGGGCGAAATCGAAACCGCCTTCCTTCATCCTCAAGAGCACGTTACTGCTGACATCCTCATGGAAGGTGGTACTCATGATTAACCTCCTCTCACTCAGACGGCGCTTACAAACTGCTGCGCTGGACCCTCTTGCCGTGCCTGATCTTCGCGCACTGACCTTGTAAACGCCCTCTATGGATGAACGGCTTTTTCAGAATGAATAAGCCTTGTGGTCGAGCCTCGTTGCAGAAATGGAATGGAATAAAACGAGTGTCACGAATGGCATGTTCAGCCAAGGTCGGGAACGCTTTGACCCTGTCGACGACATCGAACATAGGGCATCTGGATCACAGCCGCAATGACTTGGGCGCATCACAAAGAGCGAGCGCCCTTGCACACACCACGAAATCAGTCGTTACTGGCTTTGCCGATGGCCTGCAAAACATACTGAGGCAGCGCAAAGGCGGCGAGATGGACATGTGGATTGTAGTAGCGCGTCACAACCCCGCTGCCAGCAAAGCGCTGGCAAAGTGTTTCCAGCGGTTGCCGACGACTGGCTGAATCACAAGCGCCCCAGGCAAAGGACATCGCTCCCCCGCTGCAGGTGGATACCGCAGCCTGGTAGAAGTGCCAGTCGGCAAACAGGCCATTCATGCTCCTGGCCGCAGCCTGCACCTGGGCGAGTTGCATGAACGGAGCGCCCGCGCGCGCAACCAGAATCCCGCCATCACCCAAGCGGCGGCGGCAGGCCTGATAGAAGTCCCCGGAAATCTCTTCGGCAGTACCTGCATGGGTGCGCTCGCAGATAATCACGTCAAACGTTTCTTCACAGGCGTTGATGAAATGCAGCCCGTCATCGATCAGCAGATTCAGGCGAGCATCGTTGAAAGCCCCCCTGGCATGCTCCGGCAGAAAGGTCTTGCAGGCCTCCAGCATGGCGCCATCAGCCTCGACCATGGTGATGCTTTCGACATCGCGATGCCTGGCGACCTCACGCACGATCCCGCCATCGGCCCCGCCAATAATCAGCACCCGCCGGACCAAACCATGGGCAAGGATCGGCAGGTGCGTGAGCATTTCGTTAGCAATGAACTCATCCGCCTCGGTGGTCTGGATCACCCCATCAAGCGCCATGACACGCCCCATTCGAGCATTCTCGAAAATAACCAGATGCTGATGCCCGGTGCGTACGTCATGCAGCATCCGGTCGATGGTAAAACGCTGGCCGTATCCCTCGTAGAGAGCTTCCTGATAATCACTCATGGGTATCTCCCGTGATGGATGATGTGGCAGAAGGCGCACAGCATCTCAGCGCCTTCGCCTGGAGGAAAGCATCGAACTCTACTTTAGTCTAATGACAGGTCAAACCAGCCCTGCACCTGGCTAGAGCCTGACCTTGGCGAAACGGCTGACCGCGACGATCCACATGACCAGGCCAACCACCGGCAGAAGCGCGATCACCAGGCTCCAGATGACCTTGCGCCCGTACTCGATACGGCTGAACCAGACATGAAGAATCGCCAGCAGATCCGCAATAAGCACTGCGACGGCCAGCAAGGGTGTCAGCTCATCCATTGATCAGCGCCTCGGACTCATGTCGTCAGGGCGGTTACCGCGCGGCCCCATGATGGCCCAGAGAATCAGGCCAAGCACCGGCAGGATCAGGATTAGCAAGACCCAGAGCACCTTCTTCCCGGTTGCCGCATCACTTCGCACCACGCTGACGATGGCCCAGATATCCAGTAGCAGAATGATCAGGCCGAAAATACCGCCGAAGGCATCTGTCATGGGTGATTCCTCATTACGATGGGTTCGCAATTTGGATGCCTGGCAAGCGTGAGGGTTCAGGCTTGCCGGCGGCAGCGGACTGCACGGACAACCGTCGTAAAGAACCGCACCCTGTCCCGGAGATGCCTGCGACCCGTGCGGGAGAAAAGTGGGAGGCCTATTTCCAGTAGCTGTTCGCTGCCGCGACGGTCTGGAAGTGGATGGCAACCACTTCAGAAGCGTGCATCAATGCCTCACCGTTCTGCGCGTATTTCGCACGCTCGCGAAACAGCACTTCTTTGTCTGGCTGGGTACTTTTGACACCCATTCTGGAAAGTTTGACCGCCAGCTCGAAACCTTCCTGCGGTGTTTCGGTAATCAGGCTCGGCAACCAGCGCTCAGGCGCCTTGTCCTGAGCCTGAAGTGAAAGGGGCAAGCCCAGAACAAGAACAGCGATGCCAATTGCAGTTGTGCATTTGATAGCCATTGTTTCTCCAATTCCCCAGTCGGGGGTAAGCGGCTTTCGTGGTCGCGGACTGCCAGCATCTGCTGAAGTCGAAGCATTAATGACCCATTGCGAAAGCGTGCTCAATACACCTTTGGAGCAACAACCCTGGTTCAATCGTCCAGGCGCGGAAAGCGGTTCGCAATATCGTCGCCGGTATACTGCGGGACACGGTCTTGCGGGTTATTGAACAGGCAAATGGCGATCAGGTGCGGACGTTCGCCCTTATCGAACCAATGACGAACGCCCGCAGGTATCAGGATCAGGTCACCTTTCTCGCACAGTACGGCATAGACCTTGTCCTCAACATGCAGGTTGAACAGCCCGTATCCGGCAACGAAAAGATGCACCTGATCGCCAGGCAGGACGCACTCTTCCAGCTCTTGCACGTGCGGCTCGGTCAGCCTGAATTGGTCGCGGGTCAGACTGAGCACATCCATGCCGGCATAACCGCGCTCGTTCATCAGCCGGTCGATCTGCGATTGATAAGCGGCGATCAACGCTTCATCACTGGCATTCGGAGCAATGACGCTACTGGCCTGCCAGCGCTCCAGATGCACACCTGCTTCGGCCAGCGTGACGGCGATATCCTCGTGATGCGTGAGCACCTTGAAGGGCTGTTCGGGCGTGCTTTGGTGATAGACGCTGAGGATGCTCATGGTCGCTGTCTCCGGGCCGGGCGTTAAGTGACCCGGCGTCTGATCGATGATTCGGCAGCAAAGTCGTAGCCGCTGGCAGTCATGCCCGACTCCCCTGCACAGGAATGGCAATGATAACGGCTGCAGCCAGAGCCGCCAGACTGGCGATGGCGAAAGCCCAGCCAGGTCCCAGACTGCTCCAGCTGTAGCCTGAATACAGCGCCCCCAGCGCACCGCCGATACCCGCCAACGTCGCATATAGGGCCTGACCCTGCCCCTGCTGGCGGTGGCCGAAACTGCGCTGGACAAAATGCACCGCAGCGGCGTGGAAACTGCCAAAGGTGGCCGCATGCATCAACTGCGCGAGCAGCAGCACGACAAGGTGGTCGGCCAGCGTACCCAGCAACAGCCAGCGCAACGCCGCCAGCAGGAAGCTTGCCACCAGCACCTGCCGCAGGGAGAAGCGCTTGAGCAACGCCGCCATCATCAGGAACAGCAGAATCTCGGCAACGACCCCCAACGCCCAGAGCAGGCCGATGGTGCCTCGGTCGTAGCCGAGCGCTTCCAGATGAATACTGAAAAAAGTGTAGTAAGGCCCGTGACTAACCTGCATCAGGCCAACGCACACATAGAATGCCAGCACGCCGGGCCGGCACAGTTGTCGCATGAAACCGCCCTGCCCGCTCGTATCAGGCCGCGGTTCCGGCTGCGCATTGGGCACCCATACACTGCTGAGGACAATACCCGCCATGAGCACAATGATCGCCACCGGATAGACATCCAGGCTGAGTCGCTCGAACAGCATGCCCAGCCCCACCACCGCAACGATGAAGCCGATGCTGCCCCACAGCCGAACCTGGCTGTAGCGCGCCGCCTGTTCGCGCAAATGCGCCAAGGTAATCACCTCGAACTGCGGCAGCACCGCATGCCAGAAGAATGCATGCAAGGCCATCACCAGCACCAGCCAGGCGTAGCTTTTGTCAAAAAAGATCAGACCGAACGACAGCAGTGTGCAGAGTGCACCGATACGCACGATGGCCAGGCGCTGACCCGTCACATCACCCAGCCAGCCCCAGAGGTTCGGCGCCAGGCAGCGCATCAGCATGGGAATCGCTACCAGCTCACCGATGCGCTCTGCGGAAAAGCCGAGATGGGCGAAATACAAACCGAAAAACGGCGCCGTCGCCCCGAGCAGCGAGAAGTAGAAGAAATAAAAGCCGGAAAGACGCCAGTACGGAAGAGAAACACTCATAAACGGCAAACTTCAAGCCACAAGCAGAAACACAGCGTCGTCCACATGCAGCTTGAAGCCCGGGGCTTGCAGATCAAAGCTGACCCAGCACCGGGGTCGTCACTCGTACATCTGCATTCTGGCCGCGATGGCGCAGAAGATGGTCCAGTAGCACGATAGCCATCATCGCTTCGGCGATGGGCGTGGCACGGATACCGACGCAGGGATCATGGCGGCCCTTGGTAATGATCTCCACCGGATGGCCCTGGGTATCGATGGAGCGACCCGGCGTGGTGATGCTCGACGTGGGCTTGAGCGCCAGGTGGGCAATGATCGGCTGGCCGGAAGAAATCCCGCCAAGGATGCCGCCAGCCTGGTTGGACAGAAAGCCTTCCGGCGTCAGCTCGTCACGATGCTCGGTGCCGCGCTGGGCAACGCTGGCGAAACCGGCGCCGATTTCCACGCCCTTGACCGCATTGATGCTCATCAGCGCATGGGCCAGCTCGGCGTCCAGACGGTCGAAAACCGGCTCACCCAGACCCGGAGGCACACCCTCGGCCACCACGGTGATCTTCGCCCCCACCGAATCCTGATCGCGGCGCAGCTGATCCATGTAGGCTTCCAGCTCGGGCACCTTGTCCGGATCAGGGCTGAAGAAAGCATTCTGTTCCACTGATTCCCAGCCCTTGAAGGGGATCTCGATAGGTCCGAGCTGGCTCATGTAGCCCCGCACCTGAATGCCCAGCGTTGCCAGGTACTTCTTGGCGATGGCACCAGCAGCCACGCGCATGGCGGTTTCACGCGCCGAGCTGCGCCCACCGCCTCGGTAATCGCGAACGCCGTATTTGTGGTGATAGCTGTAATCGGCATGAGCCGGGCGGAACTGTTCCTTGATTGCCGAATAGTCCTTGGACTTCTGATCGGTATTGCGGATCAGCAAACCAATCGAACAACCCGTGGTGCGGCCCTCGAAAACCCCGGAAAGGATTTCGACTTCATCGGCTTCCTGGCGCTGGGTCGTGTGGCGACTGGTGCCCGGCTTGCGCCGGTCGAGGTCACGCTGCAGATCTTCCAGAGACAGCTCAAGCCCGGGCGGACAGCCGTCGACGATGGCGACCAGCGCCGGCCCATGACTCTCGCCAGCGGTGGTGACGGTAAACAGCTTGCCGTATGTGTTGCCGGACATGCAGGTGCTCCGCAATCGACCTGAACAAAGGGCGCAAAGTATACCCGAGCTGCTGCGGATTTCGTCCAATGCCGCGCCACTGGCGAATGCCATGGCACATCGCTACCCTCCAGTTGACCGATTAGCCGCCGATATGGTCGTTAGCCATCGTCAAGCAAGGCCCACGGACACCCCATGACCGACAGCACAACCGCACCGAACGATAGCGACGCTCAGGTGCCCGCTTCTCCCTCACCGCATCCCTGGGCCGAGCTGGCTCCGGACCGCTTTCGCCTGCTGCGTCTGGCACCATTGCTGACCGACAGTGACAGCGGTGCGCGTCCGCTGCGTTTTGTCGAACTGGGGCAGGTCGAGCGGCACTCACGGAAGCAGAGTCTGCTCAGGCTCTCCATACGACTCCCAGGCCAGGTGCTCTCGGCAAAGTACAACGTGCTGGAAGTCTGGGCTGACCATGAGACCAAGGAGCTGCACTTCGGCCCGGAATCGGGCCTGCATCTGGAGCCGGTCAATCGCGGTCTTGGACGTTTTCTGCTGGCGCAATGCGCGCTTTGGGCGCAGAAACGCTGGTCACACTACCTGGTCAAAGAGGGCGTCCTGCCCGCCGGAGATGTCGCCACTGACGATATGCGTCTACGGCGGGATCGTTGCCTGCAGAGCCAGGGGCTTGACGTCACCTACCCCGACTCACAGCAGCTTAAGGCACTCTACAGCGTGCCACGCGTCAGCACGCTGCGCCCTGACTGGAACGCCGAGAAGGTACAGATCATCGAGCTGACCGATGCCGCCGCCATGCTCGAACAGGCTGACCGCAACCTGCTCGAACAGGAAATCAAGATTCGCGACATTCAGGAGCGGCTCAACAGGTTTCGTCGCGAAGACGGCACGCTGCGCTTCACCATTGCCTGTCTGATTGCCTTCTCCCTGTTTCAGGCGGGTCTGCTGATCTGGATCGCGACCCGCTGAAAATTACGCCCTACCCCTTGAGCCGCTCGCGAAACAGCGGCTGATACTCACGGCATTGACTGGCCGCCAGTAGAAACACCCCATGCCCGCCTTCGGCGAATTCCAGCCAGGTGAAATCCACCTCCGGGTAAAGCGCAGTGACGTGCACCTGGCTGTTGCCCACTTCGACGATCAGGCTGCCGTTATCGGTCAGATGGTCCGCCGCCTCGGCCAGCATTCGTCGCACCAAGTCCAGACCATCATTGCCGCAGGCAAGCCCCAACGCAGGTTCGTGGTGATATTCCTCGGGCATATCGGCAAAGTCTTCCGCATCCACATAGGGCGGATTGGAGACAATCAGATCAAAGCGCTGCCCAGACAAGCCGTCGAAACCATCACTCTGCACGGTATAGACGCGCTCATCCAGGCCATGATGTTCGATGTTGCGATTAGCTACCTCAAGCGCCTCGAAAGAAATATCCGCCAGCACCACTTCGGCCTCGAGAAACTCATACGCACAGGCGATGCCGATGCAGCCCGAGCCGGTACACATATCCAGAATCCGGGTCGGGGTCTGCGCCAGCCAGGGCTCGAAGCGCCGTTCGATCAGCTCACCGATGGGTGAGCGCGGAATCAGCACGCGCTCATCGACGATGAACGGCAGGCCACAAAACCAGGTCTGCCCAAGCAGGTAGGCCGTCGGCACGCGCTCCTCGATACGACGACGCAGCAGGCTCTGAAGGTGTTCACGCTCGTCATCCTCAAGACGGCAATCGAGGTAGCTGTCGGCAATTTCCCAAGGCAGATGGAGCGCACCCAGTACCAGCTGACGCGCCTCGTCCCAGGCGTTGTCAGTCCCATGACCATGGAACAGCTGTTCAGCATGAAAATGGCTGACGGCCCAGCGTATGTAATCGCGTAGCGTACGCAATCGGGAAGACGAAGCGGTCACGTCGATATCTCCGGTCAAAAGTGCGAAAGTCTAGCCGATAGCACGCAAGGTTTCTCAGCCTTCTGCGGTCCTTGATGCTGGCATCTCGACCGACATTGACGCTCCTGCAAGCGAATCTCGGGTTTCGACGGTTCACATATCGCTCATCTGGGGCCACAATCAGCCCCCTTCACACTTCAAGGAGTCAGTCATGTCCAAGCCACAGACCTTGCTACAGCTCAGTGGCCGCAGCTATGCACCGGCGACTCTGGCTAACGCGACGCTTCTGGTCATCGACGCCCAGGAAGAATATCGCAGCGGGGCAATGGCCCTGCCGAACCTGGCCCCGGCGCTTGAGGAAATTACACGTTTGTTAGCGCTTGCCCGCCAAACCGGCACGCCTGTCGTGCATGTCCACCACCTGGGCATCTCTGGAGGTTTATTCGACCCCCAGGGCCTGCGTGGCCAGATCATGCCCGAAGCAGCCCCCCTGGCCGGCGAAGCCGTGATAGGCAAAACACTGCCCAATGCCTTTGCCGGTACGCAGTTGCATGAGCTGCTGCAGCAGCATGGCCGTCTCGACCTTGTCGTCTGCGGATTCATGACCCATTCGAGCGTGAGCACCACCGTCCGCGCCGCCAAGGATTACGGTTATCGCTGCACCCTGGTCGACAAGGCCTGCGCCACACGCGATCTGCCGATGGGCGATGGCTCAATCGATGCCGAACAAGTGCACCGCATGGAAATGACCATCCTCGCTGACAATTTCGCCGTCTGCGTGGCAGATGCCGGAGCGCTAACCTGAGTCAAGCCCGAACTCCATACCTGACAGGCAAGGAACCTGGACGTGCTTCCTCGGTCACAGCCCTGCCCCTGAGAGGTAATCGGAATGAAGCTGAGCAATGACTTCGATGCGCGCCGCCTGCGGCCCCGCGAACCACGAAGATGGCGCACACGCTTCGGCATGTTTTTTGGTCTGCTGTTGATCGCTCTCGGCATTCTTCTGACGCTCGCGGGTGCGGCTTCCCTGCTCGGTGGCCGTCAAGCCATCGACAGCATGACGCTAGATTCCGAAGCTGCGATCATCTCGCTTCTGCTGGGACTGGCCCTGTTCTGGACTGGCCTGCTCATCAGACGTCGAGTACGTCGCCGCCTCCACGGCCAGAGCGGCCTCAGCCTGTCGCCCCACCTCGGGAAAAAACGCTGATCGCCCTTCTTTTGCACTTGCCAAGCCACCCGCCGAATCGTAAGTGCCACACAGCCAACCCCTGGGATAAAATCGCCTGCAAATGCGGAGGCAGCATGCAAGAAGACGATTTTTCCCTGTTCAGAACTGCAGTTCGCGGCGTCAAGCCAATCGAACACGATCGCGCCGACACCGGTAAACCGCGCAGCAACAAAACCCAAATCGCTACCCGCCGCGCAAACGCCATCATCAGCAACGACGAAACCCGCATTGATGGGCTGTCCGATCAGTTCGTCATCGACGTGACCGCTGAAGATGAACTCTACTGGGCGCGCGACGGTGTGCAGGACAGTCAGATGCGCAAGCTCAAGGCTGGCCAGATCCCCTTCGAGGGCAGCCTCGACCTGCATGGCTTGAGCGTGGAGAAGGCGCGCGAGCTGCTCTGGGATTTCCTCGCTGAGGCCTGCAAGTTCGAAATCCGCTGCGTCCGCGTCACCCACGGCAAGGCCGCACGCGTCGACGGCAGACGACCCCTTATCAAAAGCCATGTGAACACCTGGCTGCGCCAGCACCCCCAGGTACTCGGTTTCACCTCATGCCTGCCCCGCCATGGCGGCACCGGTGCGATCTACCTGATACTCAAGCGAACCATGCTCGACGGACGGGACGAGTGAACACTTCATACTTCAAGTGAAGGAGGCTCACACTTCTTCTTGCCGTATGTAGTGTGCAACCTGCAGCTGGTTTTTCCCCTTGCCAGCGAGACGGGTGCGTCCTACCCTTCGCGCTTGCGCTCACATGAAGCCCACAGGTAGCTCAATGTCACTGGAACAACATTACACCGCAATCCTTGGCCAGCTCGGCGAGGACGTCAACCGCGAGGGCCTGCTCGATACGCCCAAGCGCGCCGCCAAAGCCATGCAGTATCTGTGCAAGGGCTACCAGCAAACGCTGGAGGAAGTCACCAACAATGCACTGTTCAGCTCCGACAACAGCGAAATGGTGCTGGTAAAGAACATCGAGCTGTACTCGCTGTGCGAACACCACATGCTGCCGTTCATTGGCAAGGCGCATGTCGCCTACCTGCCCAACGGCAAGGTACTCGGCCTGTCCAAGGTTGCACGGATCGTCGACATGTATGCACGTCGCCTGCAGATTCAGGAAAACCTCACCCGCGAGATCGCCGAGGCCATCCAGCAGGTGACCGGTGCCTGGGGTGTCGCCGTGGTGATCGAAGCACAGCACATGTGCATGATGATGCGCGGCGTGGAGAAGCAGAACTCCTCGATGGTCACTTCGGTGATGCTCGGCCAGTTCCGCGAAAACCCCGCCACCCGCAGCGAGTTTCTGGGCCTCGTCAAATAGACAAAGAACCGAAGCATGCTGGGTGGATCAGGCTTTGTCGATCCGCCCAGCCGGGCCGAAGATGAATGTAAAAGCGGTATCCATCCCGACCCTGACGATATTTTTCACTGGCTAATCGAACATCCCAACATGCCGAGGGTGACTCGCGACACGCTGCAACCAGGCTCGGATTGCCGGGTATCCCTCCAGCTCGAAGCCCCCCTCCTCTGCGACGTGCGTGTAGGCATACAGCGCCACATCCGCAATTGAATAGCTTCCTCCGACCAGATATGGCGTGCGTAGCAGCTGCTGCTCCATCACGTTGAGTGCGTGATAGCCATCGTAACGCTTGGCCTCGTACTCCTCGCGGCGCTCTTCCGGCATGCCGAGATATACCTTGATATAACGGGCCACCGCCAGAAACGGCTCATGACTGTATTGCTCAAAGAACTGCCACTGAAGCACTTGGGTGCGCAAGCGTGCATCGCTCGGCAGAAACTCGCTGCCCTCGGCAAGAAAATTCAGTATGGCATTCGACTCCCACAGACAGGAACCATCTTCCAGCTGCAGAACAGGGATCTTGCCGTTGGGATTGAGCTTCAGGAACGCCTCTTCACGCGTTTCACCGCGCAGGATATTGACCGGCACCCATTCGTACGGCAGCCCAAGCAGATGCAGCATGAGTTTGACCTTGTAGCAATTGCCGGAACGATAATCGCCATAAACCTTATACATCTCGCCACCCCTCTCGATTGATGCCCTACCGAAACCCTGCTTCGGCAGTATCCGCCTGATCCGGTGCGCTCAGAAAAGCCATTGCCGTACCAGATGCAGAGACGAAAGAAACAAGTCAAACTACTTGACCGAAATTACGCCCAGACTGATAGATACGTCAATATGCATGACCTAAAAAAAAGCGGTGTTCAGCGCCAGATCATGGAACGCTTCTTCCTCGGCTATCAGGCATTCACTGCCAAGCCCGACGAGATGCTGGCAAGACGCGGATTATCTCGGGTCCACCACCGCATCCTGTTCTTCATCGCCAGCTATCCGGACCTGAGCATCAAGCAACTGCTCGGCTATCTTGGCGTCAGCAAACAGGCTCTGAATATCCCGCTGCGTCAACTTATCGAAATGGGTCTGGTGGAAAGCCTGACTGCCGAAGACGACAAGCGCAAACGCATGCTGCGGTTCAGTACAGAGGGAGCAAAACTCGAACAGGCTTTGCGGCGCGAGCAGGTACGCCTGCTCGAACGTGCCTTCAATGAGACGGGAGAAGATGCCGTAACAGGCTGGCTGGCTGTCAACCAGGCGCTGGCAGGCAGCGCCAACCGTCACTGAAGGTCCGGGTAACGACAAGCGCAGAGTTGCAGAAATCACGGGAACAAAAAAGGGCGACCGAAGTCGCCCTTTTTTAACGATGGAGTCAGAACTTAGTTCTGGTTTTCCATCTGCGCGCGGATCAGATCACCAATGGTGGTCGGGCCGGCGGAAGGTTCTACGTCCTGCTTGGTACGCAGTTCCTTCATCGCGTCTTTCTCGTCTTCAACGTCTTTCGACTTGATGGACAGGCTGATGACGCGGCTCTTGCGGTCGATGCTGATGATCTTGGCTTCGACTTCTTCGCCTTCTTTCAGCACGTTGCGCGCATCTTCAACGCGGTCACGGCTGATTTCGGAGGCTTTCAGGGTCGCTTCGATATCGTTGCCCAGATCGATGATGGCGCCTTTGGCGTCAACTTCTTTCACGATGCCACGAACGATGCTGCCCTTGTCATTGACGGCGGCGTAGTTGGAGAACGGATCGTCTTCCAGCTGCTTGATGCCCAGGGAGATGCGCTCACGCTCCGGATCGACCGACAGGATGACGGTGTCCAGCTCGTCGCCTTTCTTGAAGCGGCGAACGGCTTCTTCACCAACTTCGTTCCAGGAGATGTCGGACAGGTGAACCAGGCCGTCGATGCCACCGTCCAGACCAATGAAGATACCGAAATCGGTGATCGACTTGATGGTGCCGGAGATGCGGTCGCCCTTGTTGAACTGACCCGAGAAGTCTTCCCATGGGTTGGTCTTGCACTGCTTGATACCCAGGGAAATACGACGACGCTCTTCGTCGATGTCCAGAACCATGACTTCCACTTCGTCGCCGACCTGTACGACCTTCGACGGGTGAATGTTCTTGTTGGTCCAGTCCATTTCGGAAACGTGCACCAGGCCTTCAACGCCCTCTTCCAGCTCGGCGAAGCAGCCGTAATCGGTCAGGTTGGTGACCTTGGCAACAACGCGAGTGTTCTCTGGGTAACGAGCCTTGATAGCAACCCATGGGTCTTCGCCCAGTTGCTTCAGACCCAGGGAGACGCGGTTGCGCTCGCGGTCGAACTTCAGCACTTTGACGTCGATCTCGTCGCCAACGTTGACGATCTCGGAAGGATGCTTGATGCGCTTCCAGGCCATGTCGGTGATGTGCAGCAGGCCGTCGACGCCACCCAGATCCACGAACGCGCCGTAGTCGGTGAGGTTCTTGACGATACCCTTGACCTGCTGGCCTTCCTGCAGCGATTCCAGCAGAGCTTCACGCTCAGCGCTGTTTTCAGCTTCCAGGACGCTACGACGGGAAACGACAACGTTGTTGCGCTTCTGGTCCAGCTTGATGACCTTGAACTCGAGTTCTTTGCCTTCCAGGTGAGTGGTATCACGCACCGGACGGACATCGACCAAGGAACCTGGCAGGAACGCACGGATGCCGTTAACGTCGACAGTGAAGCCGCCCTTAACCTTACCGTTGATAACGCCCTTGACCACTTCCTCAGCTGCGAAAGCCGCTTCCAGAACAATCCAGCACTCGGCACGCTTGGCTTTTTCGCGGGACAGCTTGGTTTCACCGAAGCCATCTTCAACCGCGTCCAGCGCAACGTGAACTTCGTCACCCACGCTGATGGTCAGCTCGCCCTGCTCGTTGTAGAACTGCTCGACCGGGATGACGCCCTCGGATTTCAGACCGGCATGGACAGTGACCCAGTCACCATCGATGTCGACCACGATGCCGGTGATGATGGCGCCCGGCTGCATGTCGAGGGATTTCAGGCTTTCTTCAAAAAGTTCTGCAAAGCTTTCGCTCATGTTTATTCCTGCTGTTTTCGGACGAGAATCCGCCCAATCTCCACGCCCCAGATAACGTGGGTTCATTCATATAAAAAAAGGCCTGCGGGACTGGATCTGGTCTCCCACATGCCTCCTTGTTAACGGTCCTGATTCAGGCCGCTGAGTCGCCTTTCGGCGCCCGTCCATCAGGCAAAATCGTGCTTCTCGACTTCGCCCAGAATCTGTCCCAATACCTGCTCGATGGACAATGCAGTGGAATCCAGCTGTATGGCATCGTCTGCCGGCTTCAGCGGAGCCACTGTACGTTGGGTATCACGCTCATCACGTGCCCGTATCTCGTCGAGAAGACTCGCAAGGTTAACATCATCCCCCTTAGCCTTCAACTGCAGGTAGCGTCTACGAGCCCTTTCCTCGGCGCTGGCCGTAAGGAATATTTTCAGCGTAGCATCGGGGAAAACCACTGTTCCCATGTCCCGACCATCGGCAACCAGCCCCGGTGCTTCGCGAAAAGCCTTCTGCCGCTGTAACAGGGCTTCACGCACCACCGGCAGGGCTGCAACCTGTGAGGCCCCAGCGCCGACAACCTCGTTGCGGATGGCCTCGGTAACGTCTTCGCCTTCGAGCACAATGCGCATACCGTGCCCCGCCTTCGCCGCACCGAACTGCACATCCAGATGGGCGGCCAGCGCCTTGAGGGCTTCTTCGTTGGTCAGGTCGACGCCGTGGTTGCGGGCAGCGAAGGCAAGCAAACGATACAGGGCGCCAGAATCAAGAAAATTCCAGCCCAGCTTGCCGGCGAGCAACGCCGCAATGGTGCCCTTGCCGGAGCCGCTAGGGCCGTCGATGGTAATGACCGGAATCTGTCGGATCATGAAGCCTCCTCCACGGAAACACGCATACCAGCCCGCTCGGCCAACGCCAGGAAATTGGGGAACGAGGTCGCGACATTGGCGCAATCATGAATGCGGATCGACGCACCGGCGCGCAGTGCTGCGACGCTGAAAGACATGGCGATACGATGATCGCCGTGGGCCCAGACTTCTCCACCGCCTATCGGGCCGCCTTCGATCAGGATGCCGTCGGGCGTTGGTTCGGCCTTGACGCCCAACGTCTGTAGCCCGTCCGCCATGACCTGAATACGATCCGACTCCTTGACCCGCAGTTCCTCGGCACCACGCAGTAAAGTGCGACCTTCGGCGCAAGCGGCGGCGATAAAGAGCACCGGGAATTCGTCGATGGCCAGCGGCACCAGCGCTTCGGGAATTTCGATGCCCTTGAGTTGCGCGGCCCGCACACGAATGTCGGCCACCGGCTCACCGCCTACCTCACGCTGATTGGACAGTTCAATGTTGGCGCCCATCAGCTTGAGGATATCGATCACGCCGGTGCGCGTCGGGTTGATACCCACGTGCTCCAGGGTCACATCCGAACCTTCTGCAATACTGGCTGCGACCATGAAGAAAGCGGCGGACGAGATATCAGCCGGCACTTCGATCTGTGTGGCGCTCAGTGTGTGGCCCGGCTCGACAGTTGCAGTGCTGCCCTTAACCAGAACCGGATAACCGAAGCCCTGCAGCATCCGCTCGGTATGGTCACGGGTGGGTGCAGGCTCTGTCACCGAGGTCTGGCCTTCGGCATAGAGACCGGCGAGTAGCAGGCAGGATTTGACCTGGGCACTGGCCATGGGCATGTCGTAGTGCATGCCGGACAACTTCTGGCCGCCACGAATGGTCAGCGGAGGACGCCCCTCGGCAGCAGTTTCAATCACCGCGCCCATTTGGCGCAGGGGGCTGGCAACGCGATTCATCGGTCGCTTGGAGAGCGAGGCGTCGCCGGTCAACGTGGTATCGAATGACTGAGCAGCGAGCAAACCGGCCAGCAGACGCATCGAGGTGCCGGAGTTGCCCAGGTAGATCGGACCGGGCGGCGCCTGCAGGCCATGCAGGCCGACGCCATGCACAGTCACGCGGCCCTGGTGCGGCCCTTCGATGACCACACCCATGTCGCGAAACGCCTGGATGGTAGCCAGTGCGTCTTCGCCTTCGAGAAAGCCCTCGACCTCGGTGGTGCCTTCGGCCAGCGAGCCGAGCATGATCGAACGGTGGGAAATGGATTTGTCGCCTGGTACACGCAACTGGCCAGTCAGGCTGCCGCCAGGGTTGGCGAGGAAGATCAGGTCATTGGAATGCATAACGTCCACATAGGCTCTGCGAGCCAGTATTTTGCTGAAATGTTCCCGGGCAGCCCTGGCGCGCGTGAATACGCCCAGCAGTGTATGCCCGTCTCCTTCATCGACCGCGGCGCGCAGGGCGTCGAGGTCGGTACGAAAATCATCCAGGGTGGCCAGCACTGCTTCACGATTGGCCAGAAAGATGTCGTGCCACATCACCGGATCGCTGCCCGCTATGCGGGTGAAATCGCGGAAACCGCCGGCAGCATAGCGAAAGATTTCCAGATTCTCATGACGCTTGGCCAGCGAATCCACCAGCCCGAAAGCCAGCAGGTGCGGCAGATGACTGGTGGCCGCAAGCACCTCGTCATGATGGGCGACGTCCATATGCTCGACATCGGCACCCAGCGCACTCCATAGTCGGTCGACCAGCGCAAGTGCTTGCGGATCGGTACCGGCTACCGGCGTCAGGATCACCTTGTGCCGCTGGAACAGTGAAGCATCTGCAGCGGTGATGCCACTGCGCTCGGAACCCGCGATGGGATGACCAGGTACGAAGCGCGCCGGCATGGTGCCGAACACTCGCGTCGCGCAACGCACCAGATTGCCCTTGGCGCTGCCGACATCGGTAAGCACCGCATCCCCCAGTTCCAGTTGCGACAGCTGCTCCAGCAATTTTTCCATCGCCAGGATCGGCGCGGCCAGCTGAATCACACTGGCATCACGACATGCTTCTTCCAGCGTCTCGGTACAACGATCGACCACGCCCAGCTCTACAGCCAGCTGCCGACTGTCGGCATTGGGATCGAAGCCCACCACTTCATTGCACAGCCCCTGCTCACGCAAACCCTTGGCGAATGAGCCGCCAATCAGGCCGAGACCGATCACCACCAAGCGCTCTACGCGAGGTGCCTGCTGTTGCTCTCTGATGCTTTGGGTCACTGATCGAGCACTACGCGCAGAGCCTCTAGAAAGCGGGTATTTTCCTGTTCGGTGCCGATGGAAACCCGCAGGAAAGTCGGCATGTCATAACCGGCAATGGGGCGAACGATCACACCTTCACGCAGCAGGCCTGTGTTGATCGGTGCGGCATCGCGGCCCAGATCAACCGCCAGAAAATTACCCCGTGAAGGAATCCATTTCAGGCCGAGCTCGCGCAAGCCACTTTCCAGCTGCAGCATCCCGGCGCGGTTTAGCCGCCGTCCTTCGGACAGATACTGCTCATCATCCAGCGCCACACAAGCCGCCACCAGGGCAAGGCTGTTGACGTTGAACGGCTGGCGAACCCGATTGAGCACATCGGCAATCTGTGGCGAAGACGCGCAGTAGCCGACCCGCAGACCGGCCAGACCGTAGGCCTTGCACAGCGTGCGTGAGACCAGCAGATTGGGATAACGATCCAGGTAATTCAGGCCGTTGGGCAGCTCACCTTCCTCGGCAAACTCGATATAGGCTTCGTCCAGCACCACCAGCACGTGTTCCGGAACGCGGTCCAGAAAAGCCTCCAATGCCTGCCCTCCAACCCAGGTACCGGTGGGGTTGTTCGGGTTGGCAATGAAGATCACTCCGGTCTGCTCGTCAATGGCTGCAAGCATGCCGCTCAGGTCATAACCGTAATCAATGGCCGGCACCACCCGACTCTCGGCCCCTACCGCCTGGGTACAGATCGGATAAGCGGCAAAGGCATGGGCGCTGAACACCGCATTGCGACCCGGCGCCAGCCAGCAGCGTGCAACGAGATCGATGATATCGTTGGAGCCGTTGCCCAAGGTGATCTGCTCGGGCTTGAGACCGAAACGCTCAGCCAGTTTCGCCTTGAGCTGAAAGCCGCTGCCGTCGGGATAACGGCTCAGTTCGGGCAACTCGGCGGCAATCGCCTCCAGCACGCGGGGATTGGGACCCAGCGGATTCTCGTTACTGGCCAGTTTGACGATCTTCGCAGGATCGATGCCCAGCTCACGCGCCAGCTCATCAATCGGCTTGCCGGTGACGTAGGGGGACAGTTTCTGAACGCCCGGCACGGCCAGGGCAAGGAAATCACGGGACATAGCTACAAGCCTCAAGCTTCAAGCCGCAAGCAAAAACCCACATCAAAACTTGGGGCTTTCAGCTTGCGGCTGCTTTTAAAGTACCGCCTTGGGATACGAGCCCAGCACTTTCAGCGCCACGGCTTCGTGGCCGATCTTTTCCAGCACATCCTTGATCAGCGGGTCCTGGTGGTGGCCAATGCAGTCGATAAAGAACACGTAGGTCCACTTGCCACTGCGAGAAGGCCGGGTTTCGATCCGCGTCAGGTCGATGCCGTTGGCATGGAACGGCATCAGCAGCTCGTGCAGCGCTCCCGGCTTGTTGCGCATGGAGACGATGATCGAAGTCTTGTCGTCGCCGGTCGGAGGCACTTCCTGGCTGCCAATGATGAAGAAGCGCGTGGAGTTGTCCGGGCGATCCTCGATCTTCTCGGCAAGGCGGGTCAGCCCATAGAGCTGCGCAGCCATGTCGCCGGCGATGGCCGCCGAGTTCCATTCGCTTTTGACCCGCCGGGCGGCGTCGGCATTGCTCGATACCGCTACGCGCTCGACATTCGGGTAATGCGCATCGAGCCACTTGCGGCACTGGGCCAGCGATTGCGCATGGGAATAGATGCGGGTGATACGGTCGGTCTTGGTCGTCTCCCCCACTAACAGATGATGGTGGATACGCAACTCGACTTCGCCACAGATGACGATGTCGTGTTCGAGGAAACTGTCCAGCGTGTGGTTGACCGCGCCCTCGGTGGAGTTCTCCACCGGCACCACGCCGAAATTCACCGCACCGGCCACCACTTCGCGGAAGACCTCGTCGATGGCTGCCATGGGCTTGCTGACGACCGAGTGACCGAAATGCTTGAGGGCTGCCGCCTGCGAGAAGGTGCCTTCCGGGCCGAGGTAGGCAACCCGCAGCGGCTGCTCCAGGGCCAGGCAGGAAGACATGATTTCGCGGAACAGGCGCGCCACTTCCTCATTGTCCAGCGGCCCCTTGTTCAGCTCCATGATGTGCTTGAGCACCCAGGCTTCACGCTCGGGCCGGTAGAATACCGCCTCCTCGCCTTCGGCCAGTGACGCGGTTTTGACCCGCGCCACTTCCTGGGCGCAACGCGCGCGCTCGCTGATCAGGTCAAGAATTCTCTCATCCAGATTGTCGATGCGTACGCGCAGAGCCTTGAGCTGGTCGGCATCACTCATCAGCCGTGCTCCTTCTCGAATTCCGCCATATAGGCCACCAGCGCTTCGACGGCATCCAAACCCACGGCGTTGTAAATGGAGGCACGCATGCCACCGACCGAACGATGGCCTTTCAGGTTGAGCAGGCCGCGTGCATCGGCACCGGTCAGGAAGGCCTTGTCCAGACGCTCATCGGCCAGACGGAACGGTACGTTCATCCAGGAACGTGCGTTCTCGGAGATCGGGTTGGAATAAAAGTCGCTGGCGTCGATGACCCCGTAAAGGAGCTCCTTCTTGGCCCGGTTGCGCTGCTCCATGGCCTCGACACCGCCCTGCTCCTTGAGCCACTCGAAGACCAGCCCCGACAAATACCAGGAGAACGTCGCCGGCGTGTTGTACATCGAGCCGTTGTCGGCAGCGATCTTGTAATCAAGCATGGTCGGGCAGGTGGAGCGGGCCTCGCCGAGCAGATCCTCACGGACAATCACCACCACCAGACCGGACGGGCCGATGTTCTTCTGAGCACCGGCGTAGATCAGGCCGAACCGCGAAACATCGATGGGGCGCGAAAGAATGTCGGAAGACATGTCCACCACCAGCGGCGTATCGCCCAGCTCCGGTACCCAATCGAATTGCAGTCCGCCGATGGTTTCGTTGCTGGCGTAATGCAGGTAGGCGGCGTTGTCGCTCAGTTGCCACTCATTCTGCCCGGGAATGGCAAAGTAGTCGTAAGCCTTGGCGCTGGCGGCCAGGTTGACGTTACCGAAGCGACGCGCTTCTTCGATGCTCTTGCGCGACCAGATGCCGGTGTCGACGTAATCGGCAATGCCATCTTCAGGCAGCAGATTCAGCGGAATTTCGGCGAACTGCTGGCTCGCGCCACCCTGGAGGAACAGCACCTTATAGTTCGATGGAATGGCCAGCAGATCGCGCAGGTCCTGTTCGGCCTTCTCGGCTATCGCGACATAAGCATCACTGCGATGACTCATCTCCATCACCGACAGACCACGACCCTGCCAGTCCAGCAGTTCAGCCTGGGCGCGTTGCAGCACCGCTTCGGGCAGCGCGGCCGGGCCGGCGCAGAAGTTAAAGGCGCGTTTGCTCATCTTCGTTCTCTCAAAAACGGTCGATACCATGTTCGCTCGGCCCGCCGTCTGAATGCCAAGGGCCGGCGCTTGCAATACTTTCTGTGCTGGAGTGCAAGGCGAGGCCCGGAGGCCTCGCATTCTGATCGGATCAGTTCTCGTCGTCGGTCGGCACTACATCGGGGGGCACATCGCCACCACCACCAAGCAGTTCGTCTTCACCGGGTTCGATACTGACGACAGGCATTTCCTTTTCCAGCGACTCGTCATCCAGGCTGGCCTCGATGTCTTCAAGCACCTCCTCTTCGGAAGGCTCCTGAACACGCTCAAGACTGACCAGATGCTCATTCTTGGCCAGCTTGATCAGCGTCACACCCTGGGTATTTCGACCCAGCGATGACACTTCATCGACGCGGGTGCGCACCAGCGTGCCCTGGTCGGAAATCAGCATGATTTCCTCGCCAGACTGTACCTGCACCGCGCCGACCAGCGGCCCGTTGCGCTCGCTGGTGACCATGGCGATCACGCCCTGACCACCACGACCACGGCGCGGGAATTCGTCGATCACCGTGCGCTTGCCGTAGCCGTTGAGGCTGGCGGTGAGAATCTGCGCGTCGGGCTCCGGGATCAGCATGGAGATCAGGCGCTGACCTTCCGGCAAGCGCATGCCACGCACACCGCGTGCGGTACGGCCCATGGTGCGCACGTGTTTTTCCTTGAAGCGGATGACCTTGCCGCCATCGGAGAACAGCATGACTTCACGGGCACCATCGGTAATCGCTGCGGCAATCAGGGTGTCGCCTTCTTCCAGACCGAGCGCGATCAGTCCGACGCTGCGCGGACGACTGAACTGCGACAGCGGCGTCTTTTTCACGGTGCCCTTAGCGGTCGCCATGAAGATATAGGTGCCAGTCGGCTCGTCCACCGACTCGTCGGCCTCCTCGCCATCAAGGGACTCTTCCGCCTCTTCACTCTCGCTGATGATTTCCGCATCTTCGACATCCTCGTCCTCGTGCAGCTGCTGACGCGCCGCCTCGATGTCGATCTGCAGCATCGCGGTGATGCTTTCGCCGTCATCGAGCGGCAGCAGATTTACCAGCGGACGACCGCGCGAAGTGCGCGAGGCCTCGGGGATTTCGTAGGTCTTGAGCCAGTAGACCTTGCCCTTGCTGGAAAACAGCAACAGCGTGGCGTGGCTGTTGGCGACCAACAGATGCTCAACGTAATCCTCTTCCTTGACACCGGTTGCCGCCTTGCCGCGACCACCCCGACGTTGCGCCTGATAGGCCGCCAGAGGTTGTGACTTGGCGTAGCCACCGTGGGAAATCGTGACAACACGCTCTTCTTCGGTGATCAGGTCGGCCAGCGTCAGATCCAGGCGCGCTTCGAGAATCTCGGTGCGACGCGCATCGCCGAACTCGGCCTTGACACTTTCCAGTTCCTCGCAGATGACTTCCATCAGGCGCACGGGGTTGGTCAGGATACGAATCAGCTCACCGATCTGGGTCAGGATTTCCTGATACTCGCTCAGCAGCTTCTCGTGCTCCAGACCGGTCAGGCGATGCAGGCGCAGATCGAGAATGGCCTGGGCCTGATCCGGCGACAGATGGTAGCGGCCGTCGCGCAATCCATACTGCGGATCAAGGTCCTCTGGACGGCAGGTATCGGCACCCGTACGTTCAACCATCGCCTCAACCGCGCTGGACTCCCAAGCCGTGGCGATCAGCGCGTCCTTGGCGTCAGCCGGTGTCGGCGAGGCCTTGATCAGGGCGATAACCGGGTCAATGTTGGACAGTGCAACCGCCTGACCTTCAAGGATATGGCCGCGCTCACGCGCCTTGCGAAGCTCGAACACCGTGCGCCGGGTGACCACTTCACGGCGGTGACGAACGAAGGCTTCCAGCAGCTCCTTGAGGTTCAGCGTACGCGGCTGGCCATCGACCAGCGCCACCACGTTGATGCCAAACACGCTCTGCAGCTGGGTCTGGGCATAAAGATTGTTGAGGATGACTTCCGGCACTTCGCCGCGGCGCAGTTCAATAACGACACGCATGCCGTCCTTGTCGGACTCATCGCGCAGCTCGGTGATGCCCTCGAGCTTCTTCTCTTTCACCAGCTCGGCGATCTTCTCGATCAGCCGCGCCTTGTTCAACTGATACGGCAGTTCGGTGATGACAATTTGCTGGCGACCACCCACCTTGTCGATATCTTCGATGGTTGAGCGGGCGCGCATATAGATGCGGCCACGACCGGTGCGGTACGCCTCGATGACACCCGCACGGCCATTGATGATGCCTGCGGTAGGGAAATCCGGACCGGGAATATAAGCCATCAACTCGTCGATGGTGATATCCGGATTGGCAATCAGCGCCAGGCAACCATCGATGACTTCACCCAGGTTGTGCGGCGGAATGTTGGTTGCCATGCCCACTGCGATACCGCTGGAACCGTTGACTAGCAGGTTCGGGATCTTGGTCGGCATGACCGCCGGAATCTGCTCGGTGCCGTCGTAGTTCGGCACCCAGTCCACGGTTTCCTTGTGCAGGTCGGCCAGCAGCTCGTGAGCCAGCTTGGCCATGCGCACTTCGGTGTAACGCATGGCTGCGGCGCTGTCGCCGTCCACCGAACCAAAGTTACCCTGGCCATCGACCAGCAGGTAGCGCAGCGAGAACGGCTGAGCCATCCGCACGATGGTGTCATACACCGCCGAGTCGCCGTGAGGGTGATACTTACCGATCACGTCACCGACCACACGGGCCGATTTCTTGTACGGCTTGTTCCAGTCGTTACCCAGCTCGCTCATGGCAAAAAGCACACGGCGGTGCACGGGCTTCAAGCCGTCTCGTGCATCCGGCAGCGCCCGTCCGACAATTACGCTCATGGCGTAGTCGAGGTAGGACTGCTTGAGTTCGTCTTCGATATTGACCGGGAGGATTTCTTTGGCCAGTTCGCCCATGGAAGCCTGGTTCCTTATAGTCAGCAGGGTCCTGCGATTAAGCGCGGAATGTTATCACAAGGTGGCAAGCCGCTGGAGACTGGAGACCTTGCGAAGAAAGTCCCACCAATGCTCGTCGTAAAGCCTTCCAGCTGCCTGCCTGTCTTCTTGCCTGCTAATGCAGCCGCTTACGACTCATCAACGCCTCGATCTTCGCCGCATTGGGACGTTCGACGATGCCTTTTTCAGTCACGATCACATCGATCAGATCGGCTGGCGTCACGTCGAAGGCTGGGTTGAACGCCTCGACATCCGCAGCGAAACGCTGGCCGTTGAGCGTCAGCAACTCACTGCCGACCTGCTCATCAATAACAATGTCCTCCCCGCTTTCCAGCGCCAGGTCGATGACCATGCTCGGCGCCACCACCATAAAGCGCGTCCCGTGATGCATGGCGAGAACGGACAGCTGATAGGTTCCGATCCTGCCGAGGATGTCGCCATTGGCAGCGATCCGCTCCGCCCGGACAATGACCCAGGTGATGCCGCGGGTCTTCATCAGATGTGCCGCGCAGGAATCGACATTCAACGTCACCGGCACACCCTCGGCATCCAGCTCCCAGGCCGCCAAACGGGCACCCTGCAGGCCTGGCCTGGTTTCATCGACATAGACACGCTCGACCAGCCCTTCCAGATGCGCGGCACGAATCACGCCAAGCGCCGTGCCGAACCCACCCGTGCTCAACGCACCGCTGCTGCAATGGGTCAGCAGGTTCTGCAGGTTGCCCTGGTGGCTGCGGATATATTCGACACCCAATTGAGCCATGCCAAGGTTGATTTCACGATCACTGGCCAGTATGGATGCTGCTTGCTCCTCGGCGACGGCATAAGGATCTTCGCCGGGCTTGAGGCGTTCCAGTCGCTCGCGCATCCGACTCAGCGCACCACTGGGACCGACCGCCGCCGGGCACACAGCAGCCAGCATCTGGAAATCCTCTTCCAGCGCCGCACGCCAATCGCTGCTTTCGGCAAGCCGCGCGCGCAAGCCCAGAACCAGCCCATAGGCGGCACTGATTCCAATTGCCGCCGCACCACGCACCACGCCCTCATCAATGGCGGTTGCAACAGCTGCTGCGCAATCACAGTGGCGCCACACCTCGGCCAGCGGCAACCGACGCTGATCGATCAGGCTCAACTGCCCGTCACGCCATTCGATGGCTTTCACCTTTTCGGCGCTCAGCAAACGCTCGCGCATGACCAGACTTCTTTTCAAAATGGCGTCCTGACGATCGGGAGTGGAAGCGGCCAGCCGCCTGGAATATGCGAACCGCACAGAAAAGCCCGACCATTTGCGAGCCGGGCTTGTGCATTTCGAGAAATGAGGGCGCGTGACTCGAGATTCACACGCCAGACAGGCGGCGAATCCTAATCGACTGATTTTCCGGGCACAAGGAAAGCCAGCATTAAGCAGCCACCTCAGCACTGCCAAAGGCGAACCGCACCTGGTCAGGATAAACCGGCGAGTGCTCCCGAGCCGCTAACGGTCCGTGTGATAGACCCAACACGAATCGAACCCGGTAAACTCATCCTCACCTTTTACCTCTACGACATCGGATCGCAACGCCCGAATGACCGCACTCGCTAACACCATGGCAGCCCGCGATGCCGGAGCCCCCACGCCACAAGCCTCACAGCCGGCAATCCCGCGCCCTGAGCTGAGCCGCCGCTTCAGCGTCGCGCCCATGATGGATTGGACGGACAGGCATTGCCGCTTCTTCCTGCGCCAGCTTTCTCGCCACGCCCTGCTCTATACCGAGATGGTCACCACTGGCGCGCTGATGCATGGCGATGCGGCGCGCTATCTGGGCCACGACGAAGTCGAACATCCGCTGGCTTTGCAGCTCGGCGGCAGTGTGCCGACTGACCTTGCAGCCTGCGCGAAGATGGCCGAGACCGCCGGCTACGATGAGGTGAATCTGAATGTCGGCTGCCCCAGCGACCGCGTGCAGAACAACATGATCGGCGCCTGTCTGATGGCACATCCGGCGTTGGTAGCCGATTGCGTGAAGGCCATGCGCGATACGGTGGGAATCGAAGTGACGGTCAAGCACCGCATCGGTATCAATGGACGCGACAGTTACGCCGAGCTGTGTGATTTTGTCGGCCAGGTAGCCGAGGCTGGTTGCCGCAGTTTTACCGTACATGCACGAATCGCCATTCTCGAAGGCCTGTCCCCCAAGGAAAATCGTGATGTACCGCCCTTGCGTTACGAAATCGCTGCACAATTGAAGGAGGATTTTCCGCATTTGGAGATCATCCTCAATGGCGGTATCAAGACCCTGGACGAGTGCGAGGCCCACCTACAGCGCTTCGATGGCGTGATGCTCGGTCGCGAGGCTTATCACAACCCCTATCTGCTGGCCCAGGTGGACGCCCGGCTGTTCGGCAGCACCGAGCCGATCATCAGCCGCGCAGAGGCGCTGGCCCGGATGCGGCCTTATATTCAGCAGCACCTGCAAGCCGGCGGCGCAATGCACCACATTACTCGACACATGCTCGGGCTGGGTCAGGGTTTCCCGGGTGCGCGGCGTTTCCGGCAATTGCTTTCGGTTGATATCCATAAGTGCAAAGATCCGCTGGCGCTGCTTGATCAGGCGGGTAGCCTGCTGGAAGGACGCTAACAGGCGTCACAAAACATGCGTAACTGAAGAAGGAACACGCGGGAACCTTTCCGATCCAATTGATGCCCGCCCGGCCCCTTGCTTGTCAGCAGCGGAGTTGGGTCATGACATTCAAAAGACAGAGCGCCCACATGACATCCAAGCTCGAACAACTCAAGCAGTTCACCACTGTCGTCGCGGATACCGGCGATATCGATGCCATCGCCAACCTGCAACCGGTAGATGCCACCACCAACCCGTCGCTGCTGCTCAAGGCCGCCGCCCTGCCCCGCTACGCCGACCATCTGCAGGCAGCAATGTCACGCTGCGGCGGTGATATCGGACTGGGTTGCGACCTCTTTGCGGTAGCGGTCGGCGGCGAAATTCTCAAGCTGATTCCCGGACGCATCTCGACGGAGGTCGATGCACGGCTTTCCTTCGACACCCAGGCGATGGTGCAGCGCGGCGAACGTCTGATCGCTCTTTATGAGCAGGCTGGCGTATCCCGCGAGCGCGTGCTGATCAAACTGGCGTCGACCTGGGAAGGCATCCGCGCAGGCGAGCAGCTGGAAAAGGCCGGTATCCAGACCAACCTGACGCTGCTGTTTTCCTTCACTCAGGCCGTCGCCTGCGCAGAAGCTGGCGTATTCCTGATTTCACCTTTCGTGGGACGCATCTACGACTGGTACAAGAAGCACGAAGGCCGCGACTACCAAGGCACTGAAGATCCTGGTGTGCAGTCGGTGAGCCGCATCTATGACTACTACAAGGCCCACGGTTACAAGACAGTGGTGATGGGTGCGAGCTTTCGCAACATCGGCCAGATCGAGGCGCTGGCAGGCTGTGATCGCCTGACCATCAGTCCCGATTTGCTTAGCCAGCTGGCCCAGGCAGAAGGCCTGCTGGAGCGTCGACTGGAGCCGGGCCGCGCATCCGAGCCACGTCTGGACATGGATGAAAAGGCGTTCCGCTGGGGCCTGAATGAAGATGCCATGGCGACGGAAAAACTGGCCGAGGGGATTCGCCAGTTCGCGCGAGATCAGGAAAAGCTGGAAGCCCTGCTACAGGCCAAACGCTGATGACAGCAGGCCGTTGAAAAACGTAGGCGAGGCAGGCAAGACAAGGCAAAAACAGGCGAGAAACGTAGCACAGCGAAGTAACAGCCGCAGGCTGGCCGAGGGTGAGCGCAGCGAATCAAGCGCAGTTTAGTGG
>NZ_JAMOHY010000020.1 GCF_024448695.1 Stutzerimonas stutzeri
TGGATGACGCTCTTTTCATCCACCAATGGGGAGTCGTCTTGCTCTGGGGGCTCCTGCCCTCTGGTGGACAAGCTTCGCGTTGTCCACCCTACGGCTCAAGTACGCTTGGCAGTCTTTTTGGATGTGCCCTTGCGCTTTTTCTTCCAGGGCGTGGCCTTGCTGGCTGGATTCGGTGGGCCGGTGATGGACAGGCGCAGATCGCGGCAGCGCTCCACCTGCTTGCGCATCCAGGCGGATTGCTTGGCAACGAACTCTTCCAGGCTCATCTCGCCGCTCTGCACCATATCCAGCGCCTGTTCCCAGATCGCCGTGGTGCCGGGGTCGGCAATCGCCCGTGGTACCGCATCGATCAGGCTGAACGCCGCCGGGCTGGCCGCCAGCGCCTTGCCTTGTTTGCTCAGATAACCGCGGTCCAGCAGCCCCTGGATGATGCCGGCGCGTGTCGCTTCGGTGCCGATGCCGGTGGTGTCTTTGAGTTTCTGCTTCAGGCGCGGGTCGTCCACCAGCTTGGCGACGTTCTTCATCGCCTTGATCAGGTCGCCCTCGGTGAAGGGCTTGGGTGGCTGGGTCCAGAGGTCCTTCAGCGTCACGCCCGCCACCGCGCAGTGCTGGCCTTGATGGAGCGTCGGCAATGCTTGCACAGGCGTGGGTTCGCGGCCCTTTGCCGGCGTCAGCGCTTCGGGCATGGCGCGCCGCCAGCCGGATTCGACGATCACCTTGCCTACTGCTCTCAATGCTTGTCCGGCGCAGTCGAAATCCGCCTGGGTGCGGTCGTATTCGTGGTTGGGCAGAAACTGCGCCAGATAGCGTGCGCGAATCAACGTATAGACAGACCGTTGCTTGCCCACCAATCGCGACAGGTCGGTGGCGGCGGCGGTGGGGATGATCCCGTGGTGGGCGCTGACTTTCGCATCGTTCCAGGCCCGTGAGCGCCGCTGCGGCTGCAGCTGTTCGAGCAATGGGGCAATGCTCGGGTCGCTGCGGCCAAGGACGGCGATGATCGACGGCGCCTCGCTGTGCTGGCTCAGCGGCAGGTAGCCGCAATCGCTGCGCGGGTAGGTGATCAGCTTGTGGGTTTCGTACAGCGCCTGGGCGATATCCAGGGTTTCCTGAGCGCCAAGGCCGAACTTCTTCGAGCAGATTTCCTGCAACGTGCCCAGATCGAAGGGCAGCGGCGGTGCCTCGCGCATGCGTTCGGTACGTAGCTTGATGACCTCCGCATGGCTCGCCTGGCTGATGGCTTCCAGCGCTTGCTGGGCATGTGCCTGCTGAACGCAGCGACCTTGCTCGTCACACGTGTCGTCCTGGGCGCGCCACTGCGCGGTGAAGGGCATACCGTCGGCCTGCAACTGCACCTCGATGGCCCAGTAGGCCACCGGCACGAAGTCGGCGATGCTGCGGTCGCGGTCTACGACCAATCGCAGCGTCGGCGTCTGTACACGGCCCACCGGCAGTACGCCCTGATACCCTGACTGACGCCCGAGCAGGGTGAACAGTCGGCTCATGTTCATGCCGATCAGCCAGTCTGCGCGCGAGCGACCCAGCGCTGAATGATAAAGGTTGAAGGTTTCGGCACCAGGCTTGAGCGCCGTCAGCGCCTTGTGGATCGAGGCGTCGTCCAGCGCCGACAGCCAGAGCCGCTGGATCGGCCCGCGATAGCGGCAATGCTCGACCAGCTCGCGGGCGATCATCTCGCCTTCACGGTCGGCATCGGTGGCGATGACCAGTTCGCCGGCCTCACTCAGCAGGCGCTTGACCGCCTTGAACTGGGACGCAGTCTTTGGCTTGACCTGCATCTTCCAGCGCTCGGGGATGATTGGCAGATCGCCCAGCACCCAGCGCTTGTAGCGGGTGTCGTAAGCATCGGGCGGCGCGGTTTCCAGCAGATGGCCGATGCACCAGGTCACCGTCACGCCAGGCCCGAGCCAGCAGCCGTCGCCACGCCGATTGGCGCCGAGCACCTTGGCAATGTCCTTGGCCTGGGAAGGTTTTTCGCAGAGAAACAGCCGCATCGCCGTCAGAGTCCTGTATCGCAATGCAGCATAGGATGCGCAGCGGAGAGACTTCAGGCAATCTTTATCTGGATGGATGTACAGTTAATGGCTGTTGACGCCCCTTAGGGCTGAATGCGTTCGGTCAACCGGTCCTTGGCCTGAGGCGCTAGACCACATACCCCGCAATCGCCACGAAATGCAGCAGGCTGCCGGCGATTACGAACAGGTGCCAGATGCCGTGCCAGTGGCGGAAACGCTGGTCGTAGGCGTAGAAGATGATGCCCACCGTGTAGAGCACGCCACCGGCCGCAAGCCAAGCGAAGCCTGCTCCACCAAGCGCCGCGATCAGCGGCTTGACCGCCACCAGCACGATCCAGCCCATTACGGCATAGATGACCAACGACAGCACCCGTGCTTCGGAGCGTGGCTTGATCTCTTGAAGCATGCCGATGATGGTCAGACTCCAGACGATGCCGAACAACCACCAGCCCCAGCTGCCGCGCAGGGTGACGAGGCAGAAGGGCGTGTAGCTGCCCGCGATCAGCAGGTAGATCGACAGGTGATCGAGCTTCTGCATGATCACCTTCGTCCGTCCACGCAGGCTGTGGTACAGCGTCGAAGAGCTGTACAGCAGCACCAGCGTGAAGCCATAAATTGCCACGCTGACGGTTTTCATCAGGTCGCCGCTCATGGCAGCGAGCACCAGCAGCCAGACGCTGCCGATAAGGGCCAGCACACCGCCGGTCAGGTGTGTCCAGGCGTTGAGTTTTTCCCCGTGATACATCGCGGCCGAAATCCTCAGTTTCCTGTCAGAACCCCGAACACCTTCTTGGCCATGCTGGTGGCCGCTTGTGCCGGATTCTGGCGAATGCTTGCTTCCTGTTCGGCGATGACCGCGAACAGGCCGTCCAGCGCCTGTTCGGCCACGTAACCTTCGATGCTGCCGTACCTGGAGTCGACCGCGCCGAGCCCCGAGGCCTTGGCGGCAATGGCGTTGTACTGCTGGGCAACGCCGACCTGATCGGTGGCCTGCTTGATGATGGGCATGAACCGCTCGCGAATCTGGTCGCGGCTGGTCTTGTTCAGGTATTGCGTCGCCGAATCGTCACCGCCGGCGAGAATGCCCTTGGCGTCGGCTACGGTCATCTTTTTCACGGCATCCAGCAACAGCTCCTGAGCTTGGGGCACGGCGGCTTCGGCAGCCCGGTTCATGCCGTCTTCCAGGGCTTCTACCTGCGAGCCCATGCCCATCATTTTCAGCATGCGCGAGGCCTTGCCGATGTTGCCCGGCAATTCGATGCGCCGCTGCGGATCACTGCTGAAACCGCCCGGTTTTCCGAGTTGCTGCACGGCGACTTTGGCGCCTTGGCTCAGGGCATCCTTGAGGCCGGCGTTGGCGTCGCCCTGGCTGAGATCGGACAGCGAAAGCGCAAAGGCGCTGGCGGACAGCATGAGGCCGGCGATAACGGTTGAGATGCGAAGCATGGGGCAATCCTCCGAGATGATGACGTCGAGCTTAGCAAGAAGCATCCGACAGCGTCTGCCGCGCAGAATCCTTGCGCCAGTGTTGCGGTGCAACGCCGCTCCAGCGCTTGAAGGCGCGGGAAAAGGCCGTCTCGTCGGCGTAGCCGAGGTTCAGCGCAAGGTCGGTGATCGATTGAGCGGACAGGCGCAGCTGCTGGCGCGCCTCGGCATAGCGAACCTCATCGAGCAACCCGCGAAAGGTCTGCCCCTGCTTTTGCAGCGCCATCTGCAGACTGCGCGGATGCTGGCCTAGCAGACGCGCAACCACCTCCAGCCGGGCCTCGCCGGTGGACAGAATCGATTGCAGGACGTAGCGGATCTGCTCGGTGATATCGGCAGGCAGATGCTGGCTGAAACGGTATTGCTCAATCAGGTGTGACTTGAGCTGGCTGCGCTGTTCCAACGGGCGCAGCGTGAAGATATCGGCGCCCGTCACGAAGCCGCTGCAGGGCTGCTCGAACAGCACCGGACAGGAAAAGACGCGTGAATAGTCTTGTGCCTCACTCAGCGCCGCGTGGCCGATCAGCAGTTGGCGCGGTTGCCATTCGGCACCGAACAGCCCTGCCATGGTGCGTTGGGTGACCGCGAGACCAAGCTCGCGCAGCTGACGCAGATCGACAGGTTCCTGCAGTTGCAAGCGGTATTCGACACGCAGCTGCTCACCCGCGGCCTCCACGTGCAGGGAAATACCCTGGGCATGCAGATGCACGTATTGCTGGGTGAGCTTGAGCACTTCGGCAAAGCTGTCCGCCTGGGCCAGCAGCAGACCGAATGGGCCGAGCACCAGGTAGTCGTGATATTCGCTTAATTGCAGGCCGAAGCTGGGCGCGGGGCCTTCAACGGCAGCCAGGTTGAGTGCCCTGGCGAAGCTTGCGTAAGGCACATACAGATCGGGGCGGCGCAACACCAGCGGATCGAGGTCGCAGCGGCGCAATAGCTCATGAGCGTTCAGACCGTAGCGGCGGCAGAGGCTGTCGAAGCCGATGAATACGGCACTGCGGGCGATCTGGGTCATGCAAATGGCCTGGGTGAAAGGGGTGGTAGGCAGCTGTGGAGGTGGCTTTAGCCGCGAAAGCTCGCGAATGAATTCGCCTTCCACAAGACTGGGATGGCATCAGCAGCGCGCCTTATTTCGTGCCTGTCATTCGTAATATGTCAACTTTTCCTTCGTGAAAAGACAGGCCTGAATCGACATGCTTGCCTAATCTGCTCATCACTATCGTTGCATTCGCCAGGAGGCCCGGCATGAGCGTTGCCCGTCATCATTATGAAACTCTGGTGATTGGAGCCGGGCTGGCAGGTATCAGCACGGCGCTGGAACTGCTCGACCAGGGGCGCGATGTGCTGCTGCTCGATGCCGCACCGCGTAGTCAGTGTGGTGGGCAGGCTAATGATGCCTTCGGCGGCATGCTGTTTTGTGGAACGCCGGAGCAGCGGCGCAACAAGGTGCAGGATTCGCCGCAGTTGCTGCTCGAAGACTGGCTGCGCGTGGCCGCCTTCGAGCCTGATGACGTCTGGGGGCTGCGCTGGGCGCAGATGTATGCCCAGCGCAACAAGGCGGACGTCTACGACTGGCTACGCGAGCGTGGAGTGCGTTTCTTCCCGGCGGTGCAATGGGTGGAGCGCGGCAATTTCGGTGATGGCAACTCGCTGCCGCGCTACCACGTGGCCTGGGGCTGCGGTCGCGGGATCGCCCAGACCCTGGCCAGACAGATGTTCGAGCATGCCGGACGAGGGCGATTGAGCTGTCTGTTTGAGCACCGGGTGCTGGGGCTGGAGACGCGCAACGGCGCGGTGGTGGGCTGCCACGGTCGCAGCAGCGCAGGTGATTTTCAGATCGAAGCCGAGCATGTGGTGGTGTGCAGCGGTGGCATCAATGGTGACTTGGTCAAGGTGCGCCAGCACTGGGACCCGCTCTACGGTCCGTATCCTGAAAACATCCTCAACGGCACCGACCCGCGTGCGAATGGCGCACTGCATGAGCAGGTTCAGACAGCCGGTGGCCAGGTGGTCAAGCTTGGGCGGATGTGGAACTACGCCGCCGGTATTGCTCATCCCGAGCCGCAGTATCCGCAACATGGTCTGAGTCTGATTCCGTCACGCTCGGCGCTGTGGCTCGATGCCACGGGACAGCGGATCGGGCCGCAGCCTCTGGTAGGCGGTTTCGATACCCATGATCAGTGCAAGCGCATCGGTCATCTGCCTGGCCAGTACGGCTGGCAGGTGTTGAACTGGCGCATCGCGATCAAGGAAATGGCCATTTCCGGTACTGACAGCAATCCGCACTTTCGCGACGGAAAGTGGCTGCGCCTGCTGTGGCAGCTCGTCACTGGCAACCGCGAGCTGGTGCGCTGGATGACTGAGCGCTGCCCCGATGTGCTGACGGCCGAGACGCTGCCACAACTGGCCGGCAAGATGGCGGCGCTGGCCGGCGATGACCTGCTCGATCCGAAACTGCTGGACGCCGCGGTGCAGCGCTACGACGCCGGTATCCGTCGCGGCCCGGCGCTGTACAACGACGAGCAGTTGCGCCGCCTGCAGCAGTTGCGCCAATGGCGCAGCGACCGTCTGCGTACCTGCCGTCCACAGCCTGTTCTCGATCCCAGGGCTGGCCCGCTGATCGCCATCCGCACCCGGTTGATCAGCCGCAAGAGCATGGGCGGGATGCTCACCGACCTGGATTCGCGGGTGCTGGATGCTCAAGGCCAACCGGTGCCGGGGCTCTATGCTGCAGGTGAGGCTGCAGGTTTCGGCGGCGGGGGGATCAGTGGCATCCGTTCGCTGGAAGGCACCTTTTTGTCCAACTGCATCCTCAATGGGCGCCGCGCCGCACAGGCTATCGCCGGCGTACCGAGCCACTCACAAGAACAAGGAACATACCCATGAAGAAAACCGGCGCCGCACTGGCACGTTTTGCTCTGGAGCAACTGGGCGTCAGCCATACCTTCGGCATTCCAGGGGTACACAACACTGAGCTGTACGACGAGCTTAATGCCTCGGAGAGCATCCAGCCGGTGCTGGTGACCCACGAGTGCGGTGCAGCCTTCATGGCTGATGCCTTCAGTCGCACCGGGTCGAGCATCGGCACTCTGGTGATCGTGCCGGCCGCCGGCGTCACCCACGCGGCGAGCGGCATTGGTGAGGCGGGGCTGGACGGCATTCCCATGCTGATCATTTCCGGCGGTATACACAGCGAAAGCGGTCGGCGCTACCAGCTGCATGATATCGACCAGCACGCGCTGCTGGCCCCCATCACCAAGGCGACTTTCCGCATCCTCAGCCATGCCGAGGTGATCCCCACGCTGTACCAGGCCTACCGCATCGCTACCGGCGGCGAGCCGGGTCCGGTGTTCGTCGAGCTGCCCTACAACATTGGCAACTTCCTTGGTGAGGTTGCCGGGATGCCGGCCTTCGTTGCCGAACCTGTGGTCCCCAGCCATGACCCTGCGCAATTGCGCGAAGCGGCGCGTCTGCTGGTCAATGCGCGCCAGCCTGGCTTGTTCCTCGGCTGGGGTGCAATGGGTGCGCAGGCGGAACTGATCCAGCTGGCCGAGCTGCTCGGTGCGCCGGTCTGCACCACGCTACAGGGGCTCAGCGCCTTTCCCGCCACGCATCCGCTGCATGTCGGTATGGGCTTCGGCGAGTACGCGGTACCGGCGGCGGCCAATGCCTTCGCCAGCTGCGATTGCCTGCTGGCAGTCGGCACGCGCTTCGCCGAGATTCCCACGGGCAGCTACAGCATGCCGGTGCCGGACAACCTGATTCACCTGGACATCAATCCGCAGGTGTTTGATGCCAACTATCCCACGCGAGTGGCGATAGCTGGTCCCTCCGAGCAGCTGGTTCCCGCCTTGCTGGCTGAAGTCCGGGCCTTGCGCAGCGAATTGACGAGCGGCCCGCTGGCAGGGCGAATTGCCGACGACAAGGCCGCCTATCTCAAACAATGGCTGCAACATGATAGCGGCACGCGGGTGAATCCGGCGGTCTTCTGCCAGGCGCTGCGCGAGCAACTGAACGATGAGGCCATCGTGGTGGCCGACGACGGCAACCACACCTTCCTGCTGGCCGAGCTGCTGCCGATCCATGGCCCGCGCGGCTTTATTTCGCCCAGCGACTTCAATGCCATGGGCTACTGCGTGCCGGGGATGATCGGCGCCAAGCTGGCCAACCCTTCGCGCCAGGTGGTGGGTGTGGTGGGCGATGGCGCGCTACGCATGACGGGTCTTGAACTGATCACCGCCAGCAGCCTGGGGCTGGATCTGGTGCTGTTCGTATTCAACGACGGCGAGCTCTCGCAGATCGCTCAGGCGCAGGAAATTCCCTACAACCGCAAGACCTGTACGGTGCTGCAACCGCTCAATCTGGCGGCACTGGCCGAGGCCACGGGTGCTGCCTTCGTCACCATCGAAAACAATGACCAGTGTGTGGACGGTATCGCACGGGCGATGGCGCTGGCAGGCGAGGGCAGGCCGGTGCTGGTGGATGTGCGTATCGACTACAGCAAGCGCACGCGTTTCACCGAGGGTGTGGTCAAGGCCACGCTCAAGCGCTTCACGCCGCGTGACAAGGTGCGGGTAGTGAGCCGGGCGTTATGGCGCAGAGTGACCGGTTGAGGATGCCGCCCTATGAAACTCGCCTTCGATTGCATGGCTGCCAGCTGCGAGGACTATCGACACCTGGCCGAGCGCCGTCTGCCGCGCTTTCTGTTCGATTACATCGACGGCGGGGCGGGTGATGAGCACACGCTGGTCGCCAACTGTCGGGACTTCCAGCGCCTGCATTTGCGCCAGCGGGTGCTGTGCGATGTGGAGGGACCCGATACGCGCTGCGAGCTGATCGGCCAGGCGGCGAGCATGCCCCTGGCCCTCGCGCCGCTGGGTATGGCGGGACTCTATGCGTGGCGCGGCGAGGTTCAGGCTGCGCGCGCGGCTGCGACTGCCGGAGTTCCCTTCGCTCTGTCCACTGTCGGTATCTGCCCGGTGGCCGAGGTGCATGCGGCCAGTGCGCAACCATGCTGGTTCCAGCTCTACATGTTGCGCGACCGTGAGGCGGTGCTGGGCTTGCTGCAGCAGGCCCGTGCCAACGGCTGTGACACCCTGCTGTTCACCGTCGACTTGCCTGTTGCCGGGATACGTCGGCGCGACATCCGCAACGGTATGCTCGACGGCTCCTGGCGCGGCAAGCTCGCCAAGGCCGCACAACTGGCACAGCGCCCCGGCTGGCTGCTGGATGTGGGTATGCGCGGCAAGCCGCATCACTTCGGCAACCTTGCCGATCAAGTCGCCAATCCCAACGACTTGCGCGCCTTCAAGGCCTGGCTGGATGCGCAATTCGACCCCCGCGTGACTTGGCGCGATATCCGCTGGCTGCGCGAACAGTGGAAGGGCAAGTTGATCCTCAAGGGTATTCTGGAGCCGCATGACGCACTGCAGGCGCTGGATAGCGGGGCTGATGGCATCGTGCTGTCCAATCACGGCGGTCGGCAGCTGGACGGTGTGGCCTCTAGCATCCGCCAATTGCCAGCGGTGGCCAGGGCGCTCGATCAGCGCCTGCCGATCCTGCTCGACGGCGGCATCCGCAGCGGCGTGGACATCCTCAAGGCGCTGGCCCTGGGGGCACAGGGTGTCATGATCGGTCGCCCATGGGCCTGGGCACTGGCTGCCGGAGGCGAAGCGGCTGTGGCGCGACTGCTGGCCAGCCTGCAACGTGAGCTTGCGGTGGCCATGGCACTGAGTGGGGTGAACAGTCTGGAAAAGATCAATGACAATCTGGTGGACTGACGTTGAGCGGTTCACTGGCTGTGTTTCGAGGGGCTGCCAGGTCCGTTACTGCAACCGCTAGAAGCAGTAGCAGGGCCGAGGGAAACCTTGAGTGGGCCTTGTGATCTTGTAAAACAAAACAGCCAGCGCTATTTGCGCTGGCTGTTGTGCGGCAGGCCGCCGTGGCGACCTGAGCCTGGCATTAGGCTTTTTTCATCGCCTTCTTCAGCGACTTGATTTTCTTCTCATGCTTGCTGATCTTGGCCTCGCGAGCCTTGATCTTCTGCTTGAGGGATTTGGTGGATTTCTGGGTGGCTTGTGCTTTCTTGGACATGAAATGTCTCCTTGCTTATAGGCGCGTCGGCGGGTTTGTGTTTCTTGATGAACCCGCGGATGAACTGCCTTATTTCGCGAGCCGCACTGGTATCCAGTTGTTCGCATAACTGCACGAACTGCTCGCGCTCAGAACTGCTGATACGGATCAGCAATTGGCTGTCTTTCTTGTTGAGTTTCACTTTCTTCGGTTTCTCGGGCATTGCGGATACTCGCGCAAAAAGTGAATCTCGCTTCGAAAGAGATTCACATTGTATATACATTTTTAATTAAGGCAAGCGCGTGCAAGTGGCTTGGCGGATCGCGCGCCTGTGCGCGATCGAAGGAATTGACAAGCATCCGGTAATTGCCTGCATTCTGTAGACCGCAGTGAACTTATACGCCGACGACACGATCCTCTTCTATGCACAGTCAGAGCGAGCCTGGCAGGCCAGCCTATCCGCCTTGCAGGCCAGATCGCTCAGCGATGAGGAGCCCGCCGTGACCGCCACCACCCGCCGTACCTATCGAATCACACCGAAGCCGTTGCACGCGATCCTGCTCGCCGGAACCGTTCCCCTGTTTCTTGGCGCTCTGCTGAGCGATATCGCTTACTACAGCAGCTATCAGATCCAGTGGAGCAATTTCGCCTCCTGGCTGATTGCAGGCGGCCTGGTTTTCTGCGGCCTGGCGCTGCTGTTCGCACTGGTCAACCTGATACGGGCCAACCGCAAAGCAGGGCGACCCCTCATCTATTTCCTGTTGCTGCTGGCAACCTGGGTGCTGGGCTTCATCAATGCCCTTGAACACGCCAAGGATGCCTGGGCCACCATGCCATTGGGCCTGGGCCTTTCAGTGATCGTCACCCTGTTGGCCTGCGTGGCGAGCTGGGTTGGTTTGACCAAACTGCGTTCAGGAGGTGCCAAATGAACTATGCCAGCCCGCTGACCGCCCTGGCCCTGGCAGTATTACTGAGTGCATGCGGAGGTGAAGAGCAGGACACCGCCCAGCATTACGGCGCTGAACCCAGGCTCCCCAACCCTGAACGGGGCTTGCTGCCCAGCATGAAAATCGCCGAACCCACACCCTGGGGCGATCAGCTGCCCACCGTGCCGGAGAATTTCACGGTTACGGCCATTGCAACCGACCTGAAGATCCCCCGCCAGACGCTGGTGCTGCCCAATGGCGACATCCTCGTGGCAGAAGGCCGGGGCGGCAACGCCGCGAAGCTCAAACCAAAGGATGTGATCGCCGGCTATATCAAGGCGAAAGGCAATACCTCGGTCGAGAGCGGCAACCGCCTGACCTTGCTGCGCGATGCCGACGGCGATGGCACCTACGAACTCCAGACTGTCTTTGCCGACGATCTCAACGCGCCCTACGGTCTGGCCTTCCACGACGGCAATTTGTACGTGGCCAATCAGGACGCGCTGGTGCGCTTCGATTACCAGGACGGCCAGACCGAAGCCGGTAGCCCGCCGACCAAGGTCGCTGACCTGCCCTCGGAGATCAACCACCACTGGACCAAGGCGCTGACCATCAGCCCCGATGGCCGCTTTCTGTATGTGGGTATTGGCTCCAACAGCAATATCACCGAGCGCGGCATGGAGGCCGAAGTGGACCGCGCCATGGTCTGGCAGATCAATGCCGAGACGGGCGCCTACAAACCTTATGCAACCGGCCTGCGCAACCCCACCGCACTGGCGATCCAGCCAGGCTCAGGCCGGTTGTGGGCAGTCGTCAACGAGCGGGACGAGCTGGGTGAAGACCTCGTGCCCGACTATCTGACCTCCGTGCAGGAAGGCGGCTTCTACGGCTGGCCCTATAGCTACTGGGGCAAGAACGTCGACCCGCGGGTCCGTCCGCAGGACCCGGACAAGGTTGCTGCCTCGATCACCCCGGACTATGCCCTGGGCTCCCATGTCGCCGCCCTCGGCCTGGACTTCTCCAGTGATGTCATGGGCGAGCAGTTTGTTGAAGGCGTCTTCATCGGCGAACACGGCAGCTGGAACCGCAAGAACCCGGTCGGCTACAAGGTGATTTTCGTCCCCTTCAGCAACGGTCGGCCCTCGGGCGAGCCAGTAGACTTCGTGACGGGCTTTCGCACGGAAGACGGCAAGACCCGTGGGCGGCCGGTGGGCGTAACCGTCGATCCGCGCGGTGCACTGATCGTTGCCGATGATCTGGCGAATGTGGTGTGGCGGGTGAGCCGTAATCAGTGACAGCTGACGACGGTGAGGGCGTCAGCTGCGGCTTCGGGGTTGCCGCAGGGATCTTTTCCCTTTCATTCGTTCCTGAAAAAGTGAACGACACTGTTCGTGACCTGTACGGGGTGTATTGCCCAGCTCTCAATCTTCCTGATGGGGGGGTAATGAACAGCGTTGTGCGGATAGCGATCAGGGGTCCCGATGCCTGCTCGACTATCAAGGTACACATCGAGGCCTTCATCATTCTCCTTGGCTGCCGATATGACTGTAGCGACCACTCTCTACCCGCCGCTGGGTAAGCTTCAGGAGTCATACCATGACCACAACAAGCACGCTTCCCCCTTCTCAGGCAGGCAGCGGTAACAGCGTGTCGAAGACTGGCGCTCAAGCCGCTGTGCAGAGTTCGCCACTGGACGAGGCGCGCAAGACTGCCGCGGCCACTCCTCAAGGTCAGCGCACCCAGCTTGGCGCGCAAATTTTGCAGGCTGCATTGGACGTCTCGATCAGTGCCGGTGATAAGTCGATGGCGCTGCTCTACCGTACGGCGATCGACAACATCAACGAACAGCTGGCCCCTGAGTTCGGCCCCAATGCCTTGCAGGCAGCGATGCAACAAGACAACAGTGCCGAAGCCACCGCCGAACGTATCTTGTCGCAATCAACTGCATTCCTTGATTCCTACGCGCGTCAGCACCCGAACAAAGCCCCCGAAGACATGCTGCGCGACTTCGTCGGCATCATCCGTGGCGGTTTTGAAAAAGGCTACGCCGAAGCGGCTGACATTCTCAGCGGCTTGGGTGTCATGGGAGAAGGGAGCCCCATCGCAGCCGGGATCGGCAAAACCTTCGAGTTGGTACAAAAAGGCTACGACGACTTCCTGCAAAGCAGATTGCAGGCGTTGCAGGAATAAAACCCTGACTTTCGGCACCTGAATAAGCGTGGTCTGAAGGGATCACGACATCAGCTCCACGCCGATTTGCGCGAGAAATCGATCAGAAACGACCCGCCCATCTCGGGTTTTCTGGCTACTTCCACCTCCACCTTCTCCACCTTCTCGCATCAGCCATTTCGAACCTACAGGCGCGCCTCTCCTGCAGTGACTGGCAAATGCCGGCGCGCTACTCAGGCGTTTTGCAGAGCGAACAACCGCGCCTATCTGCGCCGCATTTCAGCCAGTACCCGAAAGCACACCCTGGTGTAGTCGAGCGTGCGCTTGACCGCTCGGAGCGGATGCTCGATTTGGCTCATGTCTGGGCCTCGGCTGCTCTGCCCGTTGCATTCGCGGCGTCCATCTTCCTATAGTGCCGCCGGCATTTTTTGCAGGCTTGGGCGTGGGGATGAGCGGCGCGCCGGGCCTTGATCGTATGGATGAGAGACCCATGATCGAACTGAAAGATCTGACCAAGCGATTCGCCCAGCACACGGCGGTGGACGCGCTGTCATTCAGCGTCCAGCCCGGCGAGGTGCTGGGTTTTCTCGGCCCCAATGGTGCCGGCAAGTCCACTACCATGAAGATGCTTACCGGTTTTCTGGCGCCGACGTCCGGTACGGCGAGTATTTTTGGTTGCGATATCCAGACCCAGCGGCTGCAGGCGCAGCGGCAGATCGGTTATCTGCCGGAGGGTGCGCCCTGTTATGGCGACATGACGGTGCGCGGCTTTCTGGAATTTATCGCCGAAGTGCGCGGTTATCGCGGAGCGCAGAAAAAGCAGCGTGTGCAACGAGCGGTGGAGCAGGTGGAGTTGGAACAGGTGCTGGAACAAAGCATTGAAACCCTCTCCAAGGGCTTCAAGCGCCGGGTCGGGCTGGCCCAGGCGATCCTGCACGATCCGCGTGTGCTGATCCTTGATGAGCCAACCGATGGCCTCGATCCCAATCAGAAACATCAGGTACGCGAGCTGATTCAGGGGCTGGCCCAGGACAAGATCGTGATCATCTCGACCCATATCCTCGAAGAGGTCACGGCGGTCTGCACCCGTGCAGTGATCATTGCCAGCGGGCGGCTGGTGGCCGACGGTACGCCGCTGGAGCTGGAGAGCCGCTCGAAGTATCACCAGGCCGTGACGTTGCTCAGCGATGAGCCGCTGGATGATCTGGCGCTGGCTGCGCTGCCGGGCGTGGCAGGTGTTGAAGTCAATCAGGCCGCTCACAGCTTCACTGTGCTGGCTCAGCCGGGGCGGGTGATTTTCCCCCAGATCAATGCGCTGATTGGTCAGCGCGGCTGGTCCGTAAAGGAGCTGGATGTTGAGCGTGGCCGGCTGGATGAAGTGTTTCGTAACCTGACGCGTGGAGAGGCGCTATGAGCCAGTTGCCGGTTATTTTCAAGCGCGAGCTGGGCAGCTATTTCGCCACGCCGCTGGCCTATGTGTTCATCCTGATCTTTCTGGTGCTGTCGGGCGTGTTCACCTTCTATCTGGGTGGCTTTTACGAGCGCGGTCAGGCGGATCTGGTGCCGTTCTTCAGTTTCCATACCTGGTTGTACCTGTTCCTGATTCCTGCGATTGCCATGCGGTTGTGGGCGGAGGAGCGCAAGTCCGGCTCCATCGAGCTGCTGATGACGCTGCCCATTACCCGGTTCGAGGCCGTGACGGGCAAGTTCCTGGCGGCCTGGGTGTTCGCTGGTATCGCGCTGCTGCTGACCTTCCCGATGGTCATTACCGTCAACTATCTGGGCGAGCCGGACAACGGCGCGATTGTTGCGGGCTACTTCGGTAGTTGGTTGCTGGCGGGGGCTTTTCTGGCGATAGGCTCGTGCATGTCGGCGCTGGCGAAGAATCAGGTGATCGCCTTTATCCTCGCGGTCAGTGTCTGCTTCCTGTTCATCGTAAGCGGCCTGCCGATGGTCCTCGATGCCTTTGCCTGGGCGCCGCAATGGCTGGTGGACGCGGTGGCTTCGCTGAGCTTCCTGATCCGTTTCGACTCGCTCAGCAAGGGCGTGATCGATCTGCGCGATCTGCTGTACTTCGTCACGCTGATCGTTGCCTGGCTGGCGGCCACTGCCGTGGTCATCGATCTGAAAAAAGCGGCATAAGGGAGCCCACATGAAACGAGTGATTTATTCGGGTGCCGGGCTGCTGCTGATTGCGCTGGCGTTCCTGGCGTTCAACATCTTCTCCAGCTTGTTGTTCACCAACGCCCGGCTGGACCTGACCGAGCAGAAGCTCTACACCATTTCGGAGGGCACGCGGACCATTCTCGACGAGCTGGACGCGCCTATCGAACTGGAGCTTTTCTATTCCGATGCGGCAGTCAGGGAGCTGGTGGTGCTGCGTAACTATGCCCGGCGGGTGGAGGAGCTGCTGCGTGCGTACGAGCGGGCAGCAGGTGGCAAGCTGAAGCTCAAGGTGATCGATCCGCAGCCGTTCTCCGAGGAGGAGGACCGCGCTGCCGAGCTGGGTCTGCAGGCAGTGCCGCTGGATCGGGGCGGCGACAAGGTCTATTTCGGCCTGGCCGGCACCAGTGCTGAAGGCAACATCCAGACCATTCCCTTCTTCCCGCTGGATCAGGAAGAGTTTCTCGAATACGAGATCAGTCGCCTGGTACAGAGCCTGGCCACGGCGCAGATGCCGGTGGTAGGTGTGCTGTCCGGGCTGCAGATCAATGGCGGCTTTGACATGCGCACTCAGCAGGCGACGCCGCCGTGGATGGTGCTGGAGAACATCCGTCAGCTGTTTCATATCGAGAGCCTCAAGCAGGATATCGACCTGATCCCGACCCATGTGTCGGTGCTGATGCTGGTGCATCCCAAGCAGTTGCCGGAGCAGACGCTCTACGCCGTTGACCAGTTCGTGATGCGCGGCGGCAAGCTGCTGGTGTTTGTCGACCCGTACAGCGAAGCCGATCCGGGTTCGGTAATGGGCCCAGGCGGGTTTGCCGAAGAGAAGGCCTCGGAGCTGGAGCCATTGTTCAAGGCCTGGGGGCTGCGCATGGCGGCTGATCAGGTGGTGGCGGACGCCTCCTTCGCGATGTCCGTAGGTATGGGCACGGAGCGCCGGGCAGTACGACATCCCGGCTGGCTGAGCCTGCCGCAGCACGCGCTGGATGCGCAGGATGTCACCACGGCATCGCTGGAAAACCTGACCATGGCCAGCACGGGCTTTCTTGAGCCGCTGGAACATGCCCGCACACGCTTTACGCCACTGATCCAGAGTTCGGGTTTCGCTATGCCGGTCGAGGCTGCACGGCTGGATACGCTGCAGAATCCCGAAGAGCTGTTGCGTGGCCTGGAACCCACTGGCGAGCGTTACACGCTGGCGGCGCGCATCCAGGGGGCGGCACAGTCGGCCTATCCGGAAGGTATCGAAGGGCGCAAGGATGGCTTGAAGGAAAGCGCCAATATCAACGTCATCGTGGTAGCCGATACCGATCTGCTGAGTGATCGTATGTGGGTGCAGGTGCAGGACTTCTTCGGTCAGCGCCTGCCGCAGCCCTGGGCGGACAATGGCAGTTTTGTGGTCAACGCGCTGGATAACCTGGCCGGCAGCGATGCGCTGATCAGTGTCCGTTCGCGTGGTCGCTCCGCGCGTCCGTTCGTGGTGGTGGAAGACCTGCAACGTCAGGCCGAAAACCGCTTCCGTGAAAAGGAAGAGGTGTTACAGAACCGTTTGGCCGAGACCGAAGCACAGCTGGCTGAACTGCAGAGCCTCGATCCCGAACAGGCTATGGAACTGACTGCCGAACAGCAGGCCGCGTTGCAGGGGTACATGCAGGAAAAGCTGCGCATCCGCAAGGAGCTGCGCGAGGTGCGTTATCAGCTCAATGCCGATATCGAGGCGCTGGGCCGGACCCTGAAGTTCCTCAATATTGCGCTGGTTCCGCTGCTGTTGACGCTGGGTGTGCTGGTGCTGTGGTTTTGGCGCCGGAAAGCAGCAGGGGCGGGGTAGTTTCCAAGGGCAGTGCGTAGGGTGGATGTCGCTTTTTTACATCCACCAGGCCTCTTCCCGGTGGATCGGTGAAGCGTGATCCACCTACTAGGAGGGGGCATGCTGATGAAGATGGTCTGCTCCCGGCATGGTCACCTTCACGAGCATGACCCGTTCCCACGGCAAGGGGGTGCTGCGCGGCTTTTAGCAAACAGTTGCCGCCCGGTGGAGCGCTGATCAATCCGTGCGCCAGCGGATTTCCTCTTCGCCGCGTTCGCTGACGCTCATCCAGCGGTCGGCGTCCTCGACCGATTCCTCTTCCTGCCAGCCGCCGGGTGCGCAGCGGATCTCCACGGCAAGCGCCGCGTAGACTGCGCGGGCACAGGCGAGGTCGTCTTCCCAGGGCGTGTTATCGCTTTCCAGTAACAGGCTGTGCCACTTGCCGACGGCCTTCGGTAGCCAGGTCACCGGAACGTCGCCGGCCTCGCACTTGAAGGTCTTGCCTTTCTGCTGCCAGGGCGAACAGGGGCCGATAGCCTGGGTGAGCCAGTCGGCGACGGCCTGCTGGCTGGCGTCCTTGAGGTAGATTTCGATATCCGGTTGACGCATGGGCGGGTGCCTTGTGTGAAGGATTTACTGGTCGCGCTGAATCCAGTCATAGCGTATCGCAACGCGTACACGCAGGGGGGCGTCGATGACTGCAGCACGGCGCTCGGCACTGGCACGCCAGCCGTGAGGCGTCATGGCCAGCAGATCGGTGCGAGCCTGAGCATCGTCGAGCTGCATTTCGTAGCTGAGGGTTTCGCTGTGGGCCAGGCTCATCCCATCCGGGATCAGCGACAGGTGTTTTTCGTCGTCGTAGTCACGTATTTCGTCATACAGCAGGCCGCGCAGTTCCCACAGGTGCTCGCGGGTCGGGCCCATGCGCAGCAGGCCGCCGCCAGGGGCGAGCAGGCGCCGAGCTTCGGCCCAGTCCAGCGGGCTGAACACGCTGGCCAGCAGATCGCAGCTGGCATCGGCCAGAGGAACCCGCGCCATGCTCGCCACCAGCCATTCCAGTTGCGGCGCACGCTTGCAGGCGCGCTTGACCGCTTCGCGGGAAATATCCAGCGCATAGCCTTCAGCATCCGGCAGGGCCTGAGCGAGCTGCGCGGTGTAATAGCCCTCGCCGCAACCGATATCCAGCCAGCGAGCCGGTGCACGTTCTGCTGCCAGTTGCGCCAGGCGTACTGCCAGCGGTGCATAGTGGCCGCCATCGAGAAAACGACGGCGGGCTTCGACCATGGCCTGGTTGTCGCCAGGGTCGCGGCTGTTCTTGTGCTGCACCGGCAGCAGGTTGAGATAACCCTGGCGCGCACGGTCGAAGCGGTGGTTGGCGGGGCAGGCGACGCCGTTGTCGACCTCGTTAAGGTCGCCGCGGCAGAGTGGGCAGATCAGCATGCGAGCAGGTTGACCAGAGTCTGGTAGTAGATGTCCGTCAGCAGGTCGAGATCGCTGGCGAGGATGTGTTCGTCGACCTGATGAATCGTGGCGTTGACCGGGCCGAGCTCCACCACCTGGGTACCCAGTGTTGCGATGAAACGACCGTCGGACGTGCCGCCGCTGGTGGAGGGCGTTGTCTCGCGCCCGGTCACCTTGCGGATGGCGGCGGCGACGCCGTCGAGCAGTTCACCCGGCTCGGTGAGAAAGGGCAGGCCGGACAGCGCCCAGTCGACATGCCAGTCCAGGCCGTGCTTGTCGAGGATCGCTGCGGTGCGTTGCTGCAGGCCTTCGACCGTGGATTCGGTGGAGAAACGGAAGTTGAACACCGCTTCCAGCGTGCCGGGAATGACGTTGGTCGCGCCGGTGCCGGAGTTGAGGTTGGAAATCTGGAAGCTGGTCGGCGGGAAGAAGGCGTTGCCGTCGTCCCAGTGCTCGGCGGCGAGTTCAGCCAGCGCAGGCGCCGACAGATGAATCGGGTTTTTCGCCAGGTGTGGGTAAGCCACATGACCCTGCTGACCGCGCACGGTGAGGGTGCCGCCAAGCGAGCCGCGACGGCCGTTCTTGACCACGTCACCGACCAGCGCGGTGCTCGAAGGCTCGCCGACGATGCACCAGTCCAGCCGCTGGCCACGTTCACGCAGGCGCTCGACCACGGCCTTGGTGCCGTGATGGGCCGGGCCCTCTTCGTCGCTGGTGATAAGAAAGGCGATCTGCCCCTGATGATCCGGGTAATCGGCGGTGAAACGCTCAACGGCAATGACCATCGCCGCCAGGCTGCCTTTCATGTCCGCCGCACCGCGCCCGTGGAGCATGCCTCGTTCGTCGACCCGCGCTGCGAACGGGGGATTCTGCCAGGCCTGCAGCGGCCCGGTGGGCACCACATCGGTATGGCCGGCAAAGCACAGCACCGGACCTTGCGTGCCGCGAATCGCCCAGAAGTTCTGCACATCCTCGATATGCATCGGCTCGATGGCGAAGCCGCAGACCGCGAGACGCTGGCTCATCAGCTGCTGGCAGCCTTCATCCAGCGGGGTTACCGATGGGCGATTGATCAACTCGCAGGCCAGTTCAAGGGTCGGGGAGAGGGCGGCGGCAGTCATCACGGCTCCGGGATGCGGTAAAGGGCGCCATAGTAAATTAAAAGCAGACGGCAAGAGCGTTGAATCGGAAGGAAAAGGTGGTCGCAGCTGACTGTGATCGCAGGTGGCGCCGGACCTATAATTGGCGGACGTTTTCCAGAGGTGCAGTATGTCTATCGATGATCAGCGTTTCGGCGGTATTGCCCGTCTCTATGGCCAGGGCGGCCTCGAACGGCTGGCGGCGGCGCATGTGGCGGTGGTCGGCATCGGTGGCGTTGGCTCCTGGGCTGCCGAGGCACTGGCGCGAAGCGGGGTCGGTGAGATCAGCCTGTTTGATCTGGATGATGTTTGCATCACCAATACCAATCGGCAGATCCATGCGCTGGAAGGGGCAGTGGGCAAGCCCAAGGTGGACGAAATGGCGGCGCGCATCCGTGCGATTAATCCGGCCTGTGTGGTCCATGCGGTGGCCGATTTCGTCACCCGCGAAACCATGGCTGAATACATCACCGAGCAGCTGGATTGTGTCATCGACTGCATCGACAGCGTGCCGGCCAAGGCTGCGCTGATTGCCTGGTGCAAACGGCGCAAGATCCAGATCATCGCCACCGGCGGCGCGGGTGGGCAGGTGGACCCGGCACAGATTCAGGTTGCGGACCTGAACAAGACCTTCAACGATCCGCTGGCAGCCAAGGTGCGCTCCTTGCTGCGCCGCGAATACAACTTCTCGCGCACGCCGGGGCGCACCTACAGCGTGCCCTGTGTGTTTTCCACCGAGCAGCTGCGTTATCCCAAACCCGATGGCGGCGTGTGCCAGAGCAAGAGTTTTGTTGGCGAAGGGGTGAAGCTCGATTGCGCCGGTGGTTTCGGCGCGTCGATGATGGTGACGGCGAGCTTTGGCATGGTCGCTGCCGCGCGCGCCGTGGACAAGCTGGTGGCCGGTGCTCGAAGACCCGCGGAGCGCGGCCAAGTCGACAAGGCTTGAGTCACTCAACCAGACGCTTTGTGTGGATAATGCCTGCACGCAACTCCCCCTCGAAGGAACCCCGATGTCCGTATTCGAAATCAAGCCGCTGAACCCCGAAACCTACCGGCAGCAGACAAGGCGCAGCACGCTGGTGGTGGCCGCGACCTTCGTGGTACTCGCCATGGGGCTTTCCACCCTGGCTGTGGCGATATTCGGAGAGCCGGGCGGAGATAATCTGCGGCTGAATATCGCCGGTGTCGTGGTCGGTTTGCTGCTGACCATTGCGCTGGTGCGGATGGTCTACTGGCAGCAGCCGTGGATGGCTTCGGCTGCGTACGGCTGGCGTCTCAAGCGCAGTCTGATGAGCGTGACCAATGTGATGCACCACGTGAAAGCGGGCGTGGCGCTGGGTGATGAAGCGTCCATGAAGCTGCTGCGTTTCTACCATCTGGCGCTGACCCAGATGCATCAGCTGGACGCCAACAGCAGCTCGCTTCTTGAACTCAGGGCCGAGATCGAAGGCCATAAGGAACGTATGCAATCGCAGGGACTGGAGCTCGATCAGCAGCGCCTCGAATCGACCTGGATCGAAGCTGTAAAAAAGATCGACGCCGTGAAATAAACACGGTGATAATCGCCACCTCACAGCATCGATGATCTAGCATCAGCCGCGCGTATCCAGACGCGGCAAATTTTCCAAATCCAGTTCTTCAACCCAGCGGCGTTCTGCTGCTGGGTCGTACTTCGGTGCGAATAATTCAGCAATGCCACTACTCAGCGATCCGAAGGTCCAAGCCACGGTGTGCTCGGAAAGACGTGCCAGCAGGGAATCGATAATGAAAACGCTGTGTCTGTTCGGCTTGATTGCCGCTTCGATGGCATTTCCTGCATTGGCGGGAAATTCAGCTGCTGCATTGGACGACAAGCCGGCATTTATCGGGCAACTGCTTGAGCGCATGACGCTGCAGGAAAAGGTCGGCCAGCTGCGCTTGATCAGTATCGGTGGCGACATGCCCAGGCAGCGTCTGGCCGAGGAACTGGCGGCAGGCAATGTCGGCGGCACCTTCAACTCCGTCACCCGGCACGACAACCGTCCCCTGCAGGAAGCAGCCTTGCGCAGCCGACTGCAAATTCCGATCTTTTTCGCCTACGACGTCGTGCACGGGCACCGTACGATCTTCCCCATTGGCCTCGGCCTGGCTTCGACCTGGGATATGCCGGCGGTCGCCAAGGCCGGGCGTGTTGCCGCCATCGAAGCAGGTGCTGACGGGTTGGACATGACTTTTGCGCCCATGGTCGACATCACCCGTGATCCGCGCTGGGGGCGAACATCGGAAGGCTTCGGTGAAGACCCATACCTGGTGTCCGAGATCGCACGCACCATGGTCAGGGCCTACCAGGGCGAGTCACTGGGCAATACCGACAGCCTGATGGCCAGCGTCAAGCATTTCGCGCTGTATGGCGCGGTGGAAGGTGGTCGGGATTACAACGTGGTGGACATGAGTCCGTTGCGCATGCATCAGGATTATCTGCCGCCGTATCGGGCTGCTGTCGAGGCGGGGGTAGGTGCTGTGATGGTGGCGCTGAATACCATTAATGGTGTGCCGGCCAGTGCCAACCGCTGGTTGCTGCGCGACCTGCTGCGCGACGACTGGGGATTCTCCGGCGTGACCATCAGTGATCATGGAGCAATCACCGAACTGCTTCGGCATGGCGTGGCCGCTGATGGCCGTGAAGCGGCGAAGCTGGCGATCGACGCCGGGCTCGACATGAGCATGGCGGATTCGCTCTATGGCCAGCATCTTGCCGAACTGGTGCAGGCGGGCGACGTGCCGATACAGGCCATCGACCAGGCAGTGCGCGAGGTGCTGGGTGCCAAGTACGACCTGGGTCTGTTCCATGATCCCTATCGTCGTATCGGCAAGGCCAGCGAAGATCCGCCCGAGGTCAATGCCGAAAGCCGCCTGCACCGCCAGGCCGCACGCGAAGTGGCGCGCCAGTCGCTGGTGCTGCTGGAAAACCACAATAGCGTGCTGCCGCTCGACAAGGCCGCCACCATTGCGCTGATCGGGCCGCTCGCCGACTCGCACATCGACATGCTCGGCAGCTGGTCGGCGGCGGGTGTGGCGAAGCAGACGGTCACGCTGCGTCAGGGCATGCAGGCTGCGCTCGGTGAGCGTGGCCGGCTGATCCATGCGCGTGGCGCCAACATCACCGATGACTCGCGGATGGTCGAGTATCTGAACTTCCTCAACTGGGACAATCCCGAGGTGGTACAGGACCCGCGTCCGGCTGACGAGATGATCGCCGAAGCGGTTGCTGCAGCCGGGCAGGCGGATATCATCGTCGCCGCCGTAGGCGAGTCGCGTGGCATGTCCCATGAGTCCTCCAGCCGCACCCGCTTGCAGATTCCGGCCAGCCAGCAAGCGCTGCTGCGTGCCTTGAAGGAGACCGGCAAACCCCTGGTGCTGGTGTTGATGAACGGCAGGCCGCTGAACCTGGGCTGGGCGCAGGCCAACGCCGACGCGATGCTGGAAACCTGGTTCAGCGGTACCGAAGGCGGGCATGCCATCGCCGATGTGCTGTTCGGCGACTACAACCCGTCCGGCAAATTGCCCATCTCGTTCCCGCGTTCCGTGGGGCAGATCCCCACCTATTACAACCATCTGCGCCTGGGCCGGCCCTTCGTCGAAGGCAATCCAGGTAACTACACCTCGCAGTATTTTGACGAGCCGAACGGTCCGCTGTATCCGTTCGGCTACGGTCTTAGCTACACGCAGTTCAGCCTGTCGCCACCGCGCCTGTCGACTGATGTGCTTTCACCAGGCGAAAGCCTGGAGGTGAGCGTGACGTTGAAGAACACCGGCACGCGTGATGGTGCGGCCGTCGTGCAGTTGTATATCCATGACCTGGCCGCCTCGCTGGTGCGCCCGGTAAAGGAGTTGAAAGGCTTCCGCAAAATCTGGCTCAAGGCGGGCGACCAGCAGTTGGTGCGTTTCAGCATCGGTGAGGACGAGCTGAAGTTTTTCGATACGCAACTGCGACAGGTGGCCGAAGCCGGGATGTTCGAAGTACAGGTAGGCCTCGATTCACAGAACGTCCAGGCGCAGCGTTTCGAGTTGCGCTGATCGAGCAGGGCAGGGTGGCGGCTCAGGTCGGCCTGCTGTTTTCGATCAGCGCGGAATCATTTGTGCGGGTAGTAGACCAAGGAACGCAAGCAGGCACAGGCCTGTGCGCAATTCGTACTGTTCAGGAGGCACCGTGTTTACCACTTTGAATCAAGGATCGAGCGCTCGCGCCAGAAGCTGGGTGCTGGGCAATCTTCTGGGCCTGTGCATGGCATTCGTTGCTGGCAGCAGTTGGGCGTTCAGTCTGGACGATGTCGCCAGCAAGGCCGAGAAACTGGCCGCTTCTCCCTATGTTCAGCCGCAGAGCAATCTGCCGTCGGTCTTTCGCCAGATGGCTTTTGCCGATTACCAGCAGCTGCGCTTTCGTGAAGACAAAGGCTACTGGCGCGACGCCGAAACGCCGTTCGAGCTGCGTTTCTATCATCAGGGTATGCATTTCGACGTTCCGGTGAAGATCAACGAAGTCACCGCCACCCGTGTTCGCGAAATCCGCTATGACCCCGAGCTGTTCGAGTTCGGCAATGTCGACATCAATCCGGCTGCGCTGAAGGATCTGGGCTTCGCCGGTTTCAAGGTGCTCTATCCGCTGAATAAAAAGGACAAGCAGGACGAGCTGATCACTCTGCTCGGCGCCAGCTACTTTCGTGTGGTCGGCAAGGACCAGGTGTATGGCCTCTCCGCCCGTGGGCTGGCGATCGACACGGCACTGCCGAGCGGCGAAGAGTTCCCGCGTTTCACCGAGTTCTGGGTCGAGCGGCCACAGGCTGATCGTGGCAGTTTGCTGATCTACGCCTTGCTGGATTCACCGCGTGCTACCGGCGCCTACCGCATGGAAATCACCCCGGGCAAGGACAGTGTCGTGGAGGTGAAGGCCCGTGTCTTCCTGCGCGAACCGGTGGAGAAGCTCGGTATCGCACCGCTTACCAGCATGTATCTGTTCGGCGCCAATCAGCCGAGCGAGCAGCTCAATTACCGTCCGCAGTTGCACGATTCCGAGGGGCTGGCGATACATGCCGGTAACGGCGAATGGATCTGGCGTCCGCTGAACAACCCCAAGCGGTTGGCCGTCAGCAGCTACAGCGTGGAGAACCCCAAGGGCTTCGGCCTGCTGCAGCGCACTCGCGATTTTGCACGTTACGAGGATCTGGACGACCGTTACGAGTTGCGTCCCAGCGGCTGGATCGAGCCGGTTGGTGACTGGGGCAAGGGTCGTGTGGAGCTGATCGAGATTCCGACGCCGGATGAAACCAACGACAACATCGTCGCCTTCTGGGTGCCGGAAAAGGTGCCGGCAGCAGGCGAATCGCTGGCATTTGAATACCGTCTGCACTTCAGCATGGACGAACCGGCACTGCACGACCCCGCGCTTGCCTGGGTTGAGCAGACGCGCCTGTCGACTGGCGATGTGAAGCAGTCCAACCTGATTCGCCAGCCCGATGGCAGCACAGCGCTGATCGTCGATTTCGTCGGGCCGAACCTGGCCAAACTGCCGGCGGATGCGCCAGTCAGCACGCAGGTGAGTGTCGATGACAACGTCGAGCTGGTGGAAAACAACCTGCGCCATAACCCGGTCAGCAAGGGCTGGCGACTGACCTTGCGGCTGCGGGTCAAGGACCCTGAGCGCCCGGTGGAGTTGCGCGCTGCGCTGGTGGATGGCGAGGCTACGCTGTCCGAAACCTGGAGCTATCAGATTCCCGTCCATGACTGAACACGCGCAAAAAGTGCCCGCTCGGGACTATATCGCCGAGCTTTCCCAGGATGCCGAGCAGCGCGGGGTGCTGGTTCAGGATCACCAGGGTCGCACCTGCATCCAGTCCACACCGCCCATCGTGCGTACCCGCATGGTGCCCGAGCCCTGGCACACCAGCGTGCTGCAGTTGAGCTGGTGGCGTTTGCTGTTCAAGAAGAACCGCACGGTGGAACAACCCCGTTTGCCGGCGTCTATCGATGGTTCCGCCTGGCGCAAGGTCGCGCATTACCGGCGCGCGGCACTGCTGATCCTGATGCTGGTGCAGACCGTCATCGCCACCTGGCACATGAAGGATGTGCTGCCCTACCAGGGCTGGGCGCTGGTGGACCTTCAAGAGGTTTTCCGGCAACCCTTGCAGGAGTCGGCACGGCAGATCCTGCCGTATGTGGTGCAGACCAGCATCCTGTTGCTGTTCGCATTGCTGTTCTGTTGGGTATCGGTGGGGTTCTGGACGGCGCTGATGGGCTTCTTCCAGCTGCTCAAGGGGCGCGACCGCTACAACATTTCAGCCACTACAACGGGCAATGAGCCAATCGCGGCCGAGGCACGCACGGCCCTGGTGATGCCCATCGCCAACGAGGACGTGCCCAGGGTGTTCGCCGGACTGCGGGCGACCTACGAATCGTTGCTGGCCACCGGGGAGATCGAACACTTCGATATCTTTGTGCTCAGCGACAGCAACGATCCCGACACCTGCGTGGCTGAGCAGAAAGCCTGGCTGGAGCTGTGTCGCGAGGTTGATGGCTTCGGCCATATCTACTACCGCCGCCGTCGGCGCCGGGTAAAGCGCAAGAGCGGCAATATCGACGACTTCTGCCGGCGCTGGGGCAGCAGCTATCGCTACATGGTGGTGCTGGATGCCGACAGCGTGATGAGCGGTGAATGCCTGACATCGCTGGTGCGGCTGATGGAGGCCAATCCCGGTGCGGGCATCATCCAGACCGGGCCGAAAGCGTCCGGCATGGACACGCTCTATGCGCGGATGCAGCAGTTCGCCACCCGCGTCTACGGGCCGTTGTTCACTGCGGGCCTGAATTTCTGGCAGCTGGGCGAATCGCATTACTGGGGCCATAACGCGATTATCCGGGTCAAACCCTTTATCGAGCATTGCGCACTGGCGCCGTTGCCGGGCAAGGGTTCGTTTGCTGGCGATATCCTTTCCCACGATTTCGTCGAAGCAGCCCTGATGCGTCGCGCCGGCTGGGGCGTGTGGATCGCCTATGACTTGCCGGGCAGCTACGAAGAGCTGCCGCCGAACCTGCTCGACGAGCTCAAGCGCGACCGCCGCTGGTGCCACGGCAACCTGATGAATTTCCGCCTGTTCCTGGTCAAGGGCATGCACACCGTGCACCGCTTTGTGTTCCTGACCGGGGTGATGTCTTACCTGTCAGCGCCGTTGTGGTTCACCTTCCTGGCGCTGTCCACCGGGCTGCTGGCGATTCATACGCTGATGGTTCCGGAGTATTTCCTGCAGCCCAACCAGCTGTATCCGCTGTGGCCGCAGTGGCATCCGCAGGAGGCGATCGCGCTGTTCTCCGCGACGCTGACGCTGCTGTTTCTGCCCAAGCTGCTCAGCGTGCTGCTGATCCTGATTCAGGGCGCGAAGGAGTACGGCGGCGGGGTACGGCTGGTGTTGTCGATGATTCTGGAGACGCTGTTCTCGATGCTGTTGGCGCCGGTGCGCATGCTGTTTCACACGGTGTTCGTCACTGCAGCGTTCCTTGGCTGGTCGGTGCAATGGAAGTCGCCGCAACGTGCCGACAACGCCACGCCCTGGGGCGAGGCCCTGCGCCGCCACGGTTCGCAGATGCTGCTGGGCGTGCTCTGGACGGCACTGGTGGCCTGGCTCGATCCGGCCTTTCTCTGGTGGTTGGCGCCTATCGTGGTGTCGCTGATCCTCTCGGCACCGGTCTCGGTCCTGACCAGTCGCACCGGCCCCGGTCTGGCGGCATTCCGGCGCAAGCTGTTCCTGATTCCCGAGGAATACGACCCGCCCGCCGAGCTGGCCGCCACGGATCGTTACAACCAGCAGAACCGGGCCAACGCACTGCACAACGGCTTTCTTGCCGCCACGGTGGACCCGCTCTACAACGCCATGGTCTGCGCCATGGGGCGGGCGCGGCATGCCAAAGTGGTGCCGGCAGCCGAAGTGTTGCGCGAACAACGTCTGCAGGAAATCCTCGCCGCCGGCCCCGATGGCCCCGCCGAGGCGACCCGCTGGCGGTTGCTCAATGACCCGGACGGCATGGCACTGCTGCATCGTCAGGTTGTGCAGGATGAGCGCTATCGTGTCTGGCGCGAAGCCTATGAGGGGCAGCCCTCCTGAGGGCTGCCTGTTAATATCCGGCTCTTCAATTTTCGCGTTGTTCCGATATGACACCTGCCATCGATCTGCTGAAAAAGGCCAAGGCTGACTTTCGTGTCCATGCTTATGAGCATGACCCTAAGTCAGCGTCCTATGGGCTCGAAGCCGCCGAGAAGCTCGGGCTGGACGCCGCTCGGGTGTTCAAGACCCTGCTGGTGTGCACCGAGAAGAGCGAACTGCTGGTCGCCGTGGTGCCGGTGGTCGGCAGTCTCGACCTGAAGGCACTGGCCCAGGCGGCCGGAGTGAAAAAGGTCGATATGGCAGACCCTGCGGCGGCCCAGCGGGCGACGGGTTATCTGCTTGGCGGAATCAGCCCGCTGGGGCAGAAGAAGCGTCTGAGAACCTTTATCGACAGCTCCGCGCAGGCTTTGCCGAGTGTCTACGTCAGCGCCGGGCGGCGTGGTCTGGAAGTAGAGCTGACGGCGCAGGTACTGGTCGAGCAGACCAATGCCGAATTTGCTGCCATCGCACGTCCATAAGGGCGTCAGGGCTGCCTTGCTTGGCTCGTGTCCGGCCCGAGCGTTGAGCCTGAGGCGCGGTGGGAGCGGACTTGTCCGCGAGCTTTGCTCTGCTGTCCGGCGCGAGGCCACCGGCAAAAGCTCGCGGGCAAGCCCGCTCCTACAAAAAAGCGCGCGTGTTGTGCCAAGTGCTATAGGTTGGATTAGCCGAAAGCGTAATCCGGCATTCTGAGGGTGGGGTATGTGCCGTAGGGCCGAACGTGTTCGGTCTATACAACCACTCTTGGCCGAATAAACTCGGCCTTAGGGTAAAGCAGGGTTAAACGGGCCGCATTAAAGCGGCGGCAGGTTTTCGCCAAGATCGGTGGTGTTGATTCCCGGGGTGTGCATCTCGCTTTGCACCAGTTGCTGGCCTTCCAGTTGCGGCTGAGTGACCCAGGTGAGGATGTCGTAATAGCGACGGATGTTGGCCACGAAATGTACGGGTTCGCCGCCGCGGGCATAACCGTAGCGGGTCTTGCTGTACCACTGTTTCTGCGACAGGCGCGGCAGAATCTGCTTCACGTCCAGCCACTTGTTCGGGTCCAGTCCTTCGGCTTCCGCCAGCTTGCGCGCATCCTCCAGATGGCCGCCGCCGACGTTGTAGGCCGCGAGGGCGAACCAGGTGCGATCCGGTTCCAGGATGCTTTCGGGCAAATTGGCATGCACCAGTGCAATGTACTTGCCGCCGCCCTGGATACTCTGCGCCGGGTCGACCCGGTTGGTGACGCCCATGGCCTTGGCAGTGTTCAGCGTCAGCATCATCAGGCCGCGCACGCCGGTTTTAGAGACGGCATCGGGTTGCCAGTGGGATTCCTGATAGCCGATTGCAGCCAGCAGACGCCAGTCCACACCATGGACCTTGGCTGTTTCGCGGAAGATCTTTTCGTAACGTGGCAGGCGTTCCTGCAGGTGCTTGGCAAAGGCATAGGCGCCGACGTAGCCGAGTACATCGACATGCCCGTAGTAACGTTCACGCAGACGCTGCAGGGTGCCGTTTTCCCTGGCCTCGATGAGAAAGGCATTGGCGGCGTCGAGCAGGCTGTTGTCTTCGCCCTTGCCGAGAATCCAGGCCAGGCTGTTCTGCTCGCCCAGATCGAAGGCCACCCGCGCGTTGGTGAAATACACCTGGTTGAGCGCCAGCTCGTTTGATTCCACCAGCGTCAGGTCAATCTGCCCCTCATCGACCATGCGTAGCAGGTCGACCACTTCCACCGCGTCGGATTCCTCATAGCGCAGGTCCGGCAGTTCGTCCTGCAGCGCCTTGAGCTTCTCGGCCTGGCTGCTGCCCTTGAGCACCAGAATGCGCTTGCCGACCATGTCCTGCGGTTGGGTCGGGCGGCGCTGGTCCCGGCGATAGACCACCTGGGTCGTCACATCCAGATAGGAGTCGGTGAAGCGTGCGAGATCCTGACGACCCTCGCTGGCAACCAGCCCGGCAGCAGCCAGCGCCGGACCGCCGGGACGGTTGATGCGGGTAAAAATCTCTTCGATATTTTCTGCCGTCTCGATCTGCAATTCGACGCCAAGATGGCTGGCGAAGCGCTTGACCAGCTCGTATTCGAAGCCGGCTTCGCCGTTACGGTCCTGGAAATAAGTGGAGGGGCTGTTGCGAGTGATCACGCGCAGTACGCCTTCCTCCTTGATCCGCTCGACTGCGCTGGGGGGTTCAGCACAGCTGGTGAGCATCAGGAGGAGTCCGGTCGCCAGCAACCAGTTGGTGCAGCGCTTGCGGAGTTGGGTTTGGGCAAACATCGGCGCAGTATACGCAAAGGCGAACCGCCACCATATATGGACATGATTGACGAACTTTGTTATCAGGCCTCTGGAAAAGATCGCCTCCCCTCGGTCGTCGCGTTCCATCCTGCCTGCAGCGCCCCTGACGTCCGCGGCCTTTGTCAGCGAGATCCCGCATGAGCGACACCCTTGCAAAACCCTGGTTCGTCTATTTGGTACGGGCAGCCAATGGGTCGCTGTACTGCGGCATCAGCGACGATGCCAATCGACGCTTCGCCGCTCATCGGAACGGTCGAGGCGCGCGCTTCTTTCATACCAGCCCGGCGGTGGCGTTGGAGTATGTCGAAGCCTGCGCGAGCAAGGGCGATGCGCTGCGACGTGAGCGCGCAATCAAGCAACTGAAAAAGCCGGCCAAGGAAGCGCTGATCGCTGCACAGCAGCCCGGTGAATATGCAGGCAATCAGCTGAACGGGTAGGCCGCATGATGCTGGCCGAGTAAGCTGCCGTTCTACTCTAAGAATCGGCGGAGCCTGCCATGCACGACCTGATCCTGCACCATTATCCCACCTCACCCTTTGCCGAAAAGGCGCGGTTGCTGCTGGGCTTCAAGCAGCTCTCCTGGCGCTCGGTGACCATCCCTCCGGTAATGCCCAAGCCCGATCTTACGGCCCTTACCGGCGGCTATCGACGCACGCCGGTGCTGCAGATCGGGGCAGACATCTATTGCGACACGGCACTGATGGCACGTCGCCTGGAAGCGGAAAAAACCACGCCGGCGCTGTTTCCCGAAGGCCGTGAATTTGTGGCTGCCACCCTGGCGCAGTGGGCCGATTCGGTTCTGTTCCTGCACGCGGTGAGCCTGGTGTTCCAGCCAGAATCCATGGCCCTGCGCTTTGCTCAGGCGCCCAAGGAGTTTGTCCAGGTGTTCAGCAAGGACCGCGCTCAGCTGTTCAGCAGCGGTTCGGTTGCAGCCATCCCACTTGAACAGGCCAGGAGCCACTGGCCGGTGCTGATGGCGCGGCTGCAGCAGCAACTGGCGCGCGAGGACGAAGAGTTTTTGCTTGGCGGCACGCCCTGCATTGCGGATTTTGCCGTCGCCCATTGTCTGTGGTTCCTCAAGGCAACGCCGGTTACCGCGCCGTTGGTGGAGGCGTATCCGGAGGTGGCTGCCTGGCTGGGCAAGGTGCTGGGTGTCGGGCACGGCTCACATAGCGAGCTGTCCGCCGAAGATGCGCTGGCCATCGCCCGCCAAGCAACGCCTGCCGCGTTGCCGGACGAAGTGTTCGTCGAGCCGAACGGCTTCCAGGCAGGGCAGCAGGTGGCGATTTGCGCGGTGGATTACGGCACCGACCCGGTCGAGGGCGAACTGCTGTTTGCCGGTGCGGAGGAGCTGATTCTGCGTCGCGAGGATAAGCGTGCCGGCATCGTGCATGTGCACTTTCCCCGCATGGGTTATCGCATCGAGGCGCGCTGACACTTCCAGCCCGCAGAACGGCGCAACGCCGTTGGCGGGCTGTTCATGCCGCGCCTCAGAGGGCGATGAACAGCAGCGTGACACCCAGCAGCAGGCGATAGATCACAAACGGCAACATGCCCAGCGCATCGAGTGCCTTGAGGAACAGCTTGATGCAGAGGAAGGCTGCGATGAAAGACAGCGCGGCGCCGATGAAAATATCGTTCCACGGCGCGCTTTCCCCGGACTGGACCAGTTCCACTGCCTTGAGCCCACCCGCGGCGAGAATCAGCGGTATCGACAGCAGAAACGAGAAGCGTGCTGCGCTCTGCCGGGTAAACCCGAGCAACAGTGCGGCAGTCATGGTGATACCCGAACGGGACGTGCCCGGAATCAGCGCCAGCGCCTGGGCGAAACCGATAATCAGCGCGCTTTTCCAGGTCAGCTGATCCATTTCGGCAACCCGCCGGCCCTTGATATCCGCGTGCCACAGCAGCAAGCCGAAGACAATGGTGGTGACCGCGATTAACAGCATCGAACGGGTGTACTGCTCGATGAAGTCATTCAGCACCAAACCAATGATCGCCGCCGGCAGGGTGCCGATGATGATCGCCCAACCCAGGCGGCTTTCGGCGCTGACTTGCTGACGGAAGACGTGCGCCAGCCAACCTCGGGTCGTGGCAATCACTTCATGGCGGAAGCAAATCAGCACAGCGAGCAGCGTGCCCACATGCACCGCCACGTCGAACGCCTGGCCCTGGTCCGGCCAGCCGAGGACCTGGGAAGGAAGAATCAGGTGAGCCGACGAGGATATCGGGAGAAACTCGGTGATGCCCTGCACCAGGGACAGAATAATCAGGTGAAGCCAATCCATTGGGAGTCCTTACCAGAACGGGTCGTGCGGAGTTGCAGCTGCGATGAGTGAGCAGCCATGTGACTGACAAACGGGAATTTCATTCCGCGTGAGCGGATTTTGTTTCACTCGGACGGCCAGCACCAGCAGGGCCTACAGTTAACGGCGAGCGGCTGGCCGGGCGAAGTGCTGTTGTCCTGGACGCTCAGTCCTTGCGGCGCTTGAGCTGATCGGTCAGCTGGGTGGGCAGCTGGCGGATGATCAGCATGTCGCGCGCTTCGTCGTATTCGATCTTCGAGCCTAAAAGGTGCGACTCGAAACTGATCGACAGGCCCTCGGCGCGCCCCGTGAAGCGGCGAAACTGATTGAGCGTGCGCTTGTCCGCCGGAAATTCCGGCGCCATGCCGTAATCCTTGTTGCGGATGTGATCGTAGAAGGCCTTGGGCCGTTCCTCGTCGATCAGCCCTGATAGCTCTTCCAGCGACACCGGCTCGCCGATCTTCGACTGGCTGCTGGCGTAGCCCACCAGTGCGCTGGTTTTCTCCCGCGCCTTTTCCTCGGGAAGGTCCTCGCTCTCGACAAAATCACTGAACGCCTTGAGCAGGGTACGGGTTTCGCCCGGCCCGTCGACGCCTTCCTGGCAGCCGATGAAGTCACGGAAATACTCCGAGACCTTTTTGCCGTTCTTGCCCTTGATAAAGGAGATGTATTGCTTGGACTGCTTGTTGTTCTGCCACTCGGAAATATTGATCCGCGTCGCCAGATGCAACTGACCGAGGTCCAGATGCCGCGCCGCCGCCACGTCCAGCGATTCGGTGACGGTCACGCCCTCGCTGTGATGTAGCAGCGCGATGGCCAGGTAATCGGTCATGCCCTGCTGGTAATGGGCAAACAGCACGTGGCCGCCAGTGGAGAGGTTGGACTCCTCCATCAGCTTCTGCAGATGCTCCACCGCCTGGCGGCTGAAGGCGGTGAAATCCTGGTTGCCTTCAAGGTACTGGTTCAGCCAACCACTGAATGGGTACGCCCCCGACTCCTCGTGAAAATAACCCCAGGCCTTGCCCTGTTTGGCGTTGTAGCTCTCATTCAGATCGGCCAACAGATTCTCCATGGCCTGGGAATCACCCAGCTCGCTGTCGCGGGCATGGAGCACGGCGGGCGTGCCGTCGGGCTTTTTCTCGATCAGATGGACGATGCAGTGGCGGATGGGCATGGCAGGGATTCGCGGTGGCAGTGGGGGAGGCGGCTTAGTCTACCGATTGTTTCGCTGTGGTTCTGCAGCTTGAGGTGGGGCAAGCAAATACGCCTTCTGTATGGCGAGGCGGGGCTAGTTTTCTCGAAGGGGCTGAGGTACCTACACGTCCACAGAAGCTTGCGAGAATCGTGTTTTCTTGACAGCATCGATTCGTTGATCGGGTGATTGCTCAATGACATCGGGTTTGCCATCAAGATATGTAACTGGAATCGCAGGCCTATGTCCATTGACCTGAAAGTGCTTTATCCCAAGCTGATCAATCTGATGCTGGACACGGTTTTTCTGGTTGATAGGGACGACCGGATAGTTTTCGTGAGTAACGCCTGTGAGCAGTTGCTTGGTTACAGCGTGGAGGAACTGATCGGTACATTGATAACAGACTATGTGCACCCTGACGATCTCGAAGCCACTCGGGCCTCTATTGTCCGGGTCATGAATGCTCAGCCCCATGTTGATTACCACAACCGTTATATTCGCAAGGATGGGGGAATCGCATACATCCTGTGGTCGGCGCGATGGTCTGAGGAGCTGAATGGGCGGCTCGGTGTTGCGCGGGATGTGACGGCCCTGCGGCAGGCCGAGGAGAAATTGCGTTTCCTTGCCCATCATGATCCGCTGACACAATTGACGAACCGGTCGCTCTTCAATGACCGGCTGGAATCGGCCCTGCGATCAGCACGCCGCCATCAAGGCACACTGGCTTTGCTGTTTCTGGATATCAATAACTTCAAGGAAATCAACGATGCCTACGGCCATTCCGCGGGCGATCGCATACTTTGTGTGGTCGCGCGACGGCTGGAGGGGTGCTTGCGCGATACCGACACGGCGGCCCGTATGGGTGGCGATGAGTTCACTGTACTGTTGACGGAGATCCGCTCAGGGGCTGTTTCCAGAAAAATAGACCAGATCCTTGCGGTCATGGCTGAGCCGTTGGGCCCTGAGTTCGGCGACATACGTATGCCGTCCTGCAGCATTGGCGTTGCCTGTTATCCGGCAGATGGGGAAGATGCCGATAGCCTGCTGAGCCATGCGGATAGAGAGATGTATCGGATAAAGAAAAATCGCTTGGTCATTGGCTGACAAGCCGGCTAATCAGCGCATCTGTCTCTGAGGGAAAAGGGGCAGGTTTGTTTTCCAATCAGCTTCTGCAGATGCTCCACCGCCTGGCGGCTGAAAGTGGTGAAAATCCTGCTTACCGTCCAAATACTGGCTCAGCCAGCCACTGAGCGGATAAGCCCCCGACTCCTCATGAAAATAAACTCCAGGCCTTGCCCTGTTTGGCGTTGTAGCTCTCATTGAGATCGGCCAACAGATTCTCCATAGCCTGGGAATCACCCAGCTCGCTGTCACGGGCATGCAGCACGGCGGGCGTGCCGTCGGGCTTTTTCTCGATCAGATGGACAATGCAGTGGCGGATGGGCATGCCAGGGATTCGCGGTGGTAATGGTGAAGTGGCTTAGTCTACCGGTTGTTTCGCTGTGGTTCTGCACTGAGGAAGGTGTGGAGCAAGTCAGCCCTAACGTGTGGGCTGTTTAGGCCATGTAAAAAGAGTACTAGCGCACCGAGTGCCAGGCTTCGAGTGAGGGCGGTACACCCTGAACTCATTGCCACCAACATTGACCTGGGTCGTGGACGGACCTGATGGATGACCTAACGTATGGTGGCGAAGCAATGGCAAATCCAGTACCAATAGTATTTTCGGTACGGATGCTTTAGTGGTGCGAACGCATCACTGCCCAGGCCTGCTCCCGCAGGCGGGGCTTGGAGGCTGAACTATCCATATATATCTCCTTTTCTGTGTTTTTATACAGTGGTAATGCTTGGGCAAATGCGGAGGTCAAGCGAATACTGGGAAGCCTCAGAGGCTATAAGACAAGATATTGATTGGCTTGGGTTTTTATCCGGGGGCGGAAAACTGATGCGGAGTTATACGGCGTTCTCTGCTTTCGGATTAACCTAGAACGCCGTCTAATCACTGTTAGAGGCCCGAGTTATGCAGGTGCCAGAATCACTAATAGCTCTACTGGAATCGACAATATCTCGTGATTCTGACCTTGCGTCATGCATAGTTGAGTTTGAAACCATTTACTGGCAATTGAGTGATCAAGAAACGGCTCAAGAAACTCCAGCTTGGAAAGCCATTAACAATTTTACGGAGCAGTTGGAATACTTTGAGCCGGGCGCAGACGGTCAACCTGCGCTTTATGGAGAGCGTGGCTTGCTTCAGCGCATTGAAAATGTTCTGAACGTGGTGCGTGCCTCTAACTAGTGGTTCAAATCGTTCGCTTCGCTCACTGGGACCGGCTAAAGCCGGCCCCTTAACCAAACGTTATGTTTCAAGGAGCCGTACCTTTGGAAAACCTGACAATCACCATAGGGATCATTGGCGGACTAGCATCAATAATAAGTTATCTCATGCAAGTAGCCGGCGTTAAATCAAAATTCATACATGTATCCTATGCACTTATCCTTGTCTTTATCACATCGTTCTTCATCTATGACTCAGCCTCTGTAGAGGCTAAAAATGAACTATTGGAGTCTCAAGTAGCAGAGTTGAAAAGCATTGAATATCAAGCTGCCAAAATTCTCAAAAAATCTTCCAGAGGAAACGATGGCGAGAGAAGAGGCTTCATGCTAGCCAGCTTAGCTATGTTAGAGAAATTCAAAGAAGAACAGCCAGACACATATTCAATGGCCAAAGAATTTGCCATTTCTAGCGGCGTTCTCATTAACGAGCAAGAGGACGGCGTAAAACGCCTACATCAAGGCTGGGCTTTAACTGACGGTGCCAATGCAATGGAAGCCTTACTTAAAGGCTTAGCTGGCGGCGCTGAAAATGAAACATAACAAATGTTCAAACCGTTCGCTTCGCTCACTGGGACCGGCTAAAGCCGGCCCCTTAACCAAACGTTATGTTACTACCCATTCTCTTCTTTCATCCGGACTCATATGAAAACAAATATAAAAATTAATAATGAAACTGAGTCCTTAATCGAAATTGGATCAACAATTCTTCGAAAAGCCTCAGTGGCTCGCAGCAGCTTTGAGGGGAACGACTTAGCAGAAGTATCATCCTGGGTCACCCGGCTAGGGCAACTGCTTATAAAGTTATATGGTGAAAGTAGCCAGCACTATAAGAATTTTAACAAAGCCACTTCGACTGAAAGTTTTTATGTAATCCACAGCCAATGGTATGGCCATATCTCTCAACTGCAAGGTATCGCACTAACAGTTAAACATGACATTGAAAATGACCTATTGAGTAGCATTAAGGGCTTACTCCAAGCCGAGATTTTTGCCAACTTCCTAGAAATTGGGGAGCACTTGCTTTCAGAAGGATACAAAGATGCGGCGGCGGTCACCATCGGAGCTGTCCTAGAAGATGGACTTCGTGAGCTATGCAAGAAGAATGGCATAGATACAACAAAACCTAATGGTGCCCCGCTTACAATTGAACCACTAAATGCTGAGTTAGCAAAACACGACGTATACTCAAAATTAGTGCAGAAACAAGTAACTAGCTGGGCGCATATAAGAAATAAAGCCGCACACGGTCAGTATGATGAATATGAAAAATCTCAAGTCGAAATGATGCTGCTGTTTGTTCAAAATTTTGCAGAGCACCATTTATCATAAGTCACATAACAACTGGTTCAAACCGTTCGCTTCGCTCTCTGGGACGGGCTAAAGCCCGCCCCTTAACCAAACGTTAGGGCTACCTTGTAGATCATCATCATTCAACAAAAGGAAATATTTGTGAAATTGGAGAAGGCAACAACAGGCGACATCATCCTCAGCGCAATAATCCCAGGCTGGGGAGGAATAATTGGACTAATAGCAATTGCTAAGAAAGAATTTCGGCGCGGCTTAACCATGCTTAGCATTTCCGCATTCATGATAATAATTATTGCTGCACTAAGCGCCTAAGCAGAGCGCAACTCATATCCGAACCTGCGGATATAAGCCAAAATAAGGAGTTAGGCGTGTTTGGTTTATTCAAAAGCAAGAAAAAACTCGAACAAGAAAAGCGCAGTCGGCACTTTTATGAAATCTGCATTACTGAAATACAGAACTACATTGAAAACTGCTCAGAACTGACCAGTGAAGACCTAATAAAAATTTCAGTCAATGCCAAAATAACATACGACCTGTTTCGTAACGTAAAAGAAATTCAGCCGGACGCTAGAAATCGCTTACACCCTCTAATTACAAACGGCTTGGCAGTTTTCGTCGAAATTGAACACATGGATGAGCACGCGGCCCTTAAAGAAATCCAGGCCATTACACAAAGCACAATCAATGAGCTTATTGAGCACAACACCTCAGAGCTATCACTTCCCTCTATTAATGCAGCATTCGCCATGTCGAGGCTCGTTGGATTTGATCAATGTCTTTAACCAACTTAATTAACCGATCAAATGCACAGCCCTAACAACTGGTTCAAACCGTTCGCTTCGCTCGCTGGGGCGGGCTAAAGCCCGCCCCTTAACCAAACGTTAGATGCAGCCCCACCGCGCGTCGCGCACGCTTGCCCTCATGAATACCGTGTAATACATTGCATTCAACAGTATGGAGGGCATCCCTATGAGCGTCACAACCGTCCGGCTTCAACCAGAGCTTGAAGAAAATCTTGGTGCTATGGCCGAGAAGCTTAATAGGAGTAAAAGTTGGCTTATTAATCAGGCGCTTAGAGAGTTCTTTGAGCGCCAGGAGCTTGAGCAGACCCGCTGGCAAGAAACACTGCAAGCTATGGAGTCAGTGGCGCAGGGCCGAGTCGTATCCGGCGAAGCTGTAGGTGCCTGGCTTCAAAGTTGGGGCACCGACAATGAGCTATCCCCCCCTAAGACTGGTCAATGAGACTGGTCTACTCAGAAAACGCTTTGGCAGACCTCGTTCGTCTGCGCGAATTCATAGCAGAGAAAGATCCTCTTGCTGCTGCACGCGTTGCAGCAGCGCTCCTTTCCCGCATCGAGAATCTTTGTCTATTTCCACAAATGGGCCGCGCTGTTGAGCTTGCTCCAAACCCCAAAGCTATTCGCGACGCAGTTTCTGGAAAATACATAATCCGGTATTCAGTCCACACAGAAACTGTCGTGATTCTTCATATATGGCACCACAATGAAGACCGTACACAAAGCATCTAACAACTGTATATGGGCTCTCCCCGCAAGTAGTGAGCAAGGCTTTTCTTCTGCACCTAAAAGTAAAAAATGGGTTCAGTTCAATCTGTCCATTTTTTATTTGATGCATCACATACTTCCTTGCGAATATTCTTGATTGCCAGCACTCCTTATGATTCAAGAAGTTTAGGAAAGGAGCTGCGTCGGCAAATTGTCGATTTCTCATCAATATTGAGAAAGAGCCTCACCGATAAGAAAGAAACAACAACATAAAATGCGGCTGTCGGTGTTTGACAATAGGTTTAAACCGTTCGCTTCGCTCACTGGGACGGGCTAAAGCCCGCCCCTTAACCAAACGTTAGGCGTCATTTCATTGCAGAGAGTGGCATGAACGAAATCTGGACTTGGCTGGGTGTGGTGCGTGGGCGGTTTCTGCTGTTGACGCTGAGCTGTGTGGCGCTCGGGGTTGCGCTGGCTGCCAGCGGGCAGAGCGGAACGGTGGCAACAGGCGAAGCGCTGCTGGTGCTGCTCGGGGCGCTGGCGGCGCATGTGGCGGTCAATGCGCTCAACGAGTGGGGCGATTATCGCAGTGGTCTGGATTTACACACCCATCGCACGGCTTTCAGCGGAGGCAGCGGCACGCTGGTGGCGCGCCCGCATCTGCTTGGGCGCACGCTGGTGCTTGGTCTTGGCAGTCTGCTGGCGTGCGCGCTGATCGGGCTGTTTTTCCTGCTGCGCACGCCGCATTTGCTGGTCAGCCTGGCGCCAGTAGGGCTGGCGGGATTGGCGCTGGTGCTGCTCTACACGCCCTGGCTGACCCGACACCCGTGGCTGTGTCTGTTCGCGCCAGGGCTGGGCTTCGCGTTGATGGTGCTGGGCACGCGTATTGTGCTCGGGGGGCCGCTGGAGGGGCGTGACCTGCTGTTGACGCTGCCGCCTCTGCTGTTCAGCAACAATTTGCTGTTGCTCAGTCAGTTCCCTGATATCGAGGCCGACCGCGCAGCCGGGCGGCGGACCCTGCCCATGCATCTTGGCGCTGAGAAGGCGCTCCGGGTGTTGCTGGCGCAGTGGCTGCTGGCTTACGGCGTGTTGCTGGTGGCGTTGTTCAGTCGCGAGCCTGGCGGAGCTGCCCTGGGGTTGCTGACCTTGCCGTTGGCCCTGCGCGCCACCTGGTTGTTGCGCAGCCAGCCGCAGCAATTGCTGTCAGCCCTGGGACTGAATGCAGCCATCAGCGTGGTGACGCCGTTGCTGATGGCGCTGGGGTTGATGTTTCTGTAGCGCGCATTTTCCCATGTCGATTCGTGCCTTCGGGATGTTGCAACGGGGGTGCCGAAAATGACGCAGGTCCGAGTAGACTTGTTGCCTTTTCCGGAAGGGATATTTCCCATGTCTTCTGCTTGGCGCAACAGCACGTGGATCCTGCTCGGCAGTTCGCTGATTCTCGCCGTGTCGCTGGGCGTGCGGCACGGTTTTGGGCTTTTCCTGCCGCCGATGAGCGCGGAGTTCGGCTGGGGGCGGGAGGTGTTCGCCTTCGCCATCGCCTTGCAGAATCTGATCTGGGGGTTGGCGCAGCCTTTTACCGGGGCGTTGGCGGACCGCTTTGGTGTGACGCGTGTGGTGCTGATCGGGGGTGTTCTCTACGCGGTCGGGCTGGTGCTGATGGCACTGGCTGACACGCCCACATCGCTTTCGCTGAGTGCCGGGTTGCTGATTGGTGTCGGTCTGTCGGGTACTTCGTTTTCGGTGATTCTCGGTGCAGTGGGAAGGGCAGCGCCGCCGGAAAAGCGCAGCATGGCGATGGGCGTTGCGGCGGCTGCAGGCTCGTTCGGCCAGTTTGCGATGCTGCCGGGCACGCTCGGGCTGATCGGCTGGCTGGGCTGGTCTTCGGCCTTGCTGGCGCTGGGGCTGCTGGTGGCCCTGATCGTGCCGCTGGCAGCGATGTTGCGCGGTGGGCCAGCGGTGGCAGATACAGGTCCGCGTCAGTCACTGCTCGAAGCCTTGCGTGAGGCCGTTGGGCATTCCGGCTTTCGCCTGCTGGCACTGGGCTTCTTCGTCTGCGGGTTTCAGGTGGTCTTTATCGGCATCCACCTGCCAGCCTATCTGGTGGATCGCGGCTTGCCGGCGACGGCAGGGACCACGGTGCTGGCACTGGTCGGGCTGTTCAATATCGCGGGCACCTACACGGCAGGCTGGCTGGGCGGCAGGTACTCGAAACCCAAACTGCTGACCGGGCTTTACCTGATGCGTGCGGTGGTCATCAGCACCTTCTTCTTTGCGCCGCTGACGCTCTGGACCGCCTATGGCTTCGGCATTGCCATGGGACTCTTGTGGCTGTCGACGGTGCCACTGACCAACGGTACCGTGGCGACGCTGTTCGGGGTGCGCAACCTGTCGATGCTCGGGGGCATCGTGTTCCTGTTCCACCAGATCGGCTCGTTCTGTGGCGGCTGGCTGGGTGGCTGGGTCTATGACCGTACCGGCAGCTATGACCTGGTCTGGCAGATCTCCATTGCCCTGTGCTTCATGGCAGCAGCCTTGAACTGGCCGATCCGCGAGCAGCCGGTGGCGCGCATGCGCCTGGAGACAGCGTGATGGGCAGAAGAGGGTTGTGGCTGGTAGGCGTTGCTGTGCTGGCTCTGGTGCTGGCTGCGACCTGGTGGGGCTGGCAGCGTAGCGGACTGGCGCTCCTGCAGCTGGGCATGGGTGTCTGCTGATCGTCGCAGTTCGGTATTTTTTCAGGTGGTTACGGAATCAATTCGACGTTGATGGCTCCAACAGGCCAGACGAATACGGGCTGTCGCAGAACCGTAATCAAAGACCTGTAAAAAGCTGCGGCATGCAGTCACCTGGAGTACCAAACGATGTCCACGCTTACCGAACTCGCCCAACAAATCGCTCAGCTCTATCCCTTGCAGGACAAGTATGTCGGCAAGCGTTACCGCGTGGTGGGCGAGCTGGCCGGGATGACCGAGCTGGAAGAAATCAATGGTGAGCCGCGCTATATCCAGACGCTGGCCCTAAAGGACCGGCAACGCTGGGATCTGGTGGTCTGACGCGGCTTGTCCTACTCCGGCTTGTCGCTCTTTGGGGTGGCAAGCCATTGCGCACGTTGCCCGTCATCAAGAAAGGTCCAGGCGACGAAGCGGCTGCGCTTCTGGCCCTGTGACATATCCCTGATTCGTACTTGTCTGGCACCGAGCGTTTTCAATCGGGCCTGCAGTGGCTGAACGTTGCCGGCCTTGGATACCAGGGTGGTGAACCAGCAGATCTGCTGCGCCACGCCGGTACTTTCATTGGCCATGCGGGCGAGGAATGCCGCTTCGCCGCCTTCACACCATAGTTCCGCCGCCTGGCCGCCGAAGTTGAGCGCCGGAAGCGTGCGCTTGGGGTCAAGCTTGCCGAGGTTGCGCCACTTGCGCTGGCTGCCGCTGCTGGCCTCTGCCTGAGAGGCATGAAAGGGCGGATTGCACAGGCTGATGGCGAACCGGTCGCTGCTTTGAACAAGCCCCTGGAAAACATGCAGTGGATCGGTCTGCTGGCGCAGGCTGATGCCTTTGCCAAGCTGGTTTGCCGCAACGATGGTGCGCGCCGAGGCCAGCGCCACGGTATCGATATCCGCGCCGGTGAAGCGCCAGCCATATTCGCGCAGGCCGATCAGCGGGTAGATGCAGTTGGCGCCGGTACCGATGTCCAGCGCGTGGATACGCACGCCACGTGGAATCTTGCCGGCGTTGTCCTCGGCCAGCAGGTCGGCCAGGCCATGCAGGTAGTCGGCGCGACCGGGGATCGGCGGGCACAGGTAGCCCGACGGAATGTCCCAGTGGGCAATGCCGTAGAACTGCTTGAGCAGTGCGCGATTGAAGCTGCGCACAGCGTCCGGGTTGGCAAAATCGATGCTCTGCTTGCCGTAGGGATTGAGGATCACGAACTGCGCCAGCTCCGGACTGCCGGCGATCAGCGCCGGGAAGTCGTAACGGCCTGTATGGCGATTGCGTGGGTGCAGCGCGCCTTTGGCACTGTCGGGCTTGGGGGACGCTGGGGCGGGTTTCTTCGGAGCAGGCATGATCTTCAACGAGGCAGGAAAACCCGCGCATTGTCCCACAGCTTTCACCCCCGGCGCGGCACCAGCAGCATCCATAGCAAGCCCCAGACCAGCGCACCTGCACCGAGCCAGAAGGCGCTGTGCAGGGTGCCGCCCATGTCCAGCCATACACCGGTCAGCCAGGGGCCGGCCAGCTGGGTCAGGCTGTACAGGGCGATCAACGCGGCCGACAGCCGTGGGCCTTGATGGGGATGCAGGGCACGCGCCAGGCGCTGGGTGAGCAGGACGGTGCCGAGGAAGGTTCCGCCCACCAGAATCCCGCAGAGCAGGATGCCGACTGCCCCCGGGATCCACAGGATCGCCAGCACGCCGACCAGCTGCGCAACGTAGCTCAGGCGTAATGCGGTGATGTCGCCGAGGCGGGCGCCCAGGCGGTTCCACAGCCAGGGCGAGGGCAGCGTGGCGAGTGCGACGATCAGCCAGCTATTGCCGACTATAAAGCTGCCCGGCTCCATCTGCAGGTGCGCCACCATGGGCAGGAAGGTCATCGGCAGGATGTAGCCCATCCCCGCGCCGGCGTACGACAGAAACAGCGGTGTGCTGGCGCGATCCAGCAGGCGGCCACTTGGGCTGGCGACTGTGGTGTCGGCCGGCTCCTGGTCGGGCATGTCCAGGCGGGCCAGTTGTCGCCAGCCCCACCAGGCCAGGGGAATGGAGAGCAATGCAGCCGGCCACCAGCGATCAGCGCCCTGCAGCACGCCATTGCTCAGGCTGACCAGCAGGCTGGAGAGAATCAGTCCCACGCAGACGCCCAGATAGACAAGGCCGCTGGACGACACCCGGCGATGGCGCGCCAGCCATTCGAGAATCAGCGAAGGGGCCTGCACGAACACCAGGCCGTTGCTGATGCCATTGAGCAGGCGCAGGGCAGAGAGCATATCGGATGATTCCGCCTGGGTCTGCGCCAGGGTGCTGAGCACATGCAGGGCCAGCGCCCAGGGCAGGCTGCGGCGAATCTGCGCGACCCGATGCCAGCGCACGGCGAGCAGCGCGCCGATCAGGTAGCCCAGGTAATTCCAGGTGGCGGCACTGGCGCCTTGCTGGATAGTCAGCAGGCCATCTTCCACCAGCCAGGGAAGTAGCGGCGTGTAGATGAAACGACCCAAGCCGTGAACCACGAGCAACAGGGTTGCGCCGGCCAGCAGCGTCGGGAAAAGGGCAGGGCGATGGGACATGATGCGTTCTGGTCTGGAAAAGCGGCGAGCTTAGCGCCCGCTGCGATGAAGCGATATGCCACTTATTGGTGTTTTTACGCGCTGGCACCGGGCTACAGCGGAAACAGCATGGGTACCAGGGCTACAGAAACCAGCATGACGAGTAGCGTGAAGGGCACGCCAACCCGCACGAAATCGGCGAAACGGTATTGGCCCGGCCCCAGCACCAGGGTATTCACCGGTGACGAGATTGGCGTCATGAAGGCTGCCGAGGCCGCCAGCGCAACGATCATCGCAAAGGGATAGGGCGAGGCATCCAGTTGTGTCGCGATGGATACCGCGACCGGCGCCATCAGCACGGCAGTGGCGGTATTGGAAATGAACAGGCCGATTATTGCCGTGAGCAGGAACAGGCAGGCGAGCAGGGCGTGCGGGCCAGCATCGCCAAACAGGCTGATCAGGCCGGACACCGCCAGGGTAATTCCGCCGGTTTTCTCCAGCGCCAGCGCGAAAGGCAGCATGCCGACAATCAGCACCAGGCTCTGCCAATGAATGGATTTGTAGGCGCTGTCCATGTCGATGCAGCGGAACAGGCCCATCACCAGGCAACCGATCAGTGCGGCCATGACATTCGGCACCAGGCCACTGACCATCAGCCCGATCATCACCGCCAGCCCCAGCAGCGCAAAGGGTGCGCGGCTGGCCGCGGGCGCCACGTCGTCGATCTCGGCGGGCAGGCTGAGCACCAGGAAATCGCGGCTCAGGCCCTGCAGCCTGTGAATGTGCTTCCAGCTGCCGGCCACCAGCAAGGTGTCGGCAGGTTTCAGCTTCTCGTCCACCAGCAATCCCTGCAGCGCCTCGTGGTCACGGCGCACTCCCACCACATTGAGCTTGTAGGTGCTGCGAAAACCCAGCGCCTGGATGGTCTTGCCCGGCAGGCGTGAGTCAGGTGGCAGCGCCACTTCGGCCAGCCCCAGTTCGTTGGCATAGTCGCCGTAATAGGAGTCGCCCAGCTGCAGCGACTCCACACCGAGCTCCTGATAGGCGCCCAGCAGGCCGATGGCCGGGCTGGCCAGATCCACCAGCAGCACATCACCGACGAACAGCTCGGTATTGCCGGTGGCGATCAGCAACAGTCGGCGAAACTTGTGCTGCCGTTCGATGGCGATCACGTTGATGCCGTACTGGCTGCGCAGTTTCAATTCATCCAGCGCCTGATTGGCCAGGATCGAGCCGGGCAGCACGCGCAAGCGCCGCTCGCGCTCGGGCAGTCGATAGCGCTGGGCGAGGATGTTCAGGGTATCGCGTGGCTCGGCGGGTGCGGTTATCGCGACATCGCTGCCCAGCCAGCGGCGGGCCAGCAGCATATAGCCGATGCCCAGCGCCAGAACCGCCAGGCCGATGGGGGCGAAATCGAAGAAGGCAAAACCGTCCAGGCCGGCGCGCCGCAGTTCGCTGTGCACCACCATGTTCGGCGGTGTCGCCACCAGGGTGAGCATGCCGCTGATCAGGCCGGCGAAGGCCAGGGGCATCATCAGCCGGCGCGGCGAAACTTTCATGCGCGCGGCAATGCTCAGTACCACGGGAATGAAGATCGCCACCACGCCGGTGGAACTCATCACCGAGCCCAGGCCCGCCACGGCGAGCATCAGCAGAATCAGCAGGCGGGTTTCACTGCTGCCTGCCGAGCGTACCAGCCAGTTGCCGAGGCGGAAGGCGATGCCGGTCCGTACCAGACCGTTGCCAATCACGAACAGCGCGGCGATCAGCACTACACTGGGGTCGCTGAAACCGGCCAGTGCTTCGTTGATGCTGATGACGCCTGTGAGCGGCAGGGCAACCATCGCCAGCACAGCGACCACGTCCATCCGCGGCTTGTTGACTACGAACAGTCCGACACAGGTAGCCAGCAGGGCGAGAACCAACAGCAGTTCGACATTCATGGTGATGGCAGCAAATCAGGGGTAGCCGAGGACGGTCTTCAGGCGCGGCAGGTGTTGCGCGATCCATTGGCGGTCGATGGCGCCCCAGTCATGGATGCGATAGTGACCGGCGTTGTGGCGTTCGCCGTCATCCTGGACGAAGCGGCAGTCGATATCCAGATCGGCAAGTGCGGCCAGGGTGTCCTGGGCGGTGCGCCGGGGCATGCCGGTTGCGGCCATCAGTGCGGGAACGCTGGTGGCGTTGCCGCTGTCGATCAGCCAGGCGACGTAGAGTCGGCGGTAGAAGCTGGTTTTGGTCTTGCTGACGGTCATGCGGGGTCCCTGGTCAGGTCGTCTGGTGCCTTTGGGCAACAACGACCTGACAGGGCGATTGGCTCAGCGCAGGGCGAGCATGCCGACGTAGGTCGCTGCGCCGGCAGTGTAACCGAGGAAGGCCAGCAGGCTGACGCGCTTGATGTACCAGGTGAAGCTGATCTTTTCCATGCCCATGGCAGCGACACCCGCAGCCGAGCCGATGATCAGCGTGCTGCCGCCGGTGCCGGCGCAGTAAGCAAGCATTTCCCAGAAGTTGCCGTCGACGACGAACTGGGACATCCAGCCGAACTCTTCAGCGGCCGTTGCGGCCAACATCTTCTCGCTGACCAACGGATACATCTTCATCGCACCCGCTACCAGCGGCACGTTATCGACCACAGCAGACAACAGGCCGATGGCGTAGTTGATCGCGTAGATATGGCCCAGCGATTCGCGCAGCGCCGTGGCCACCTGGGTCAGATGGCCAGCGGTGGCCAGTGCAGAAACCGCCAGGAGGATGCCGAGGAAGAACAGCACGCTTGGGGTGTCGACCCTGCGCAGAACGCCGACCACTGAAAGTGGGTGCTTGTCCTCGTCATTCTTGTTGCGATGGATGAACTCGGTCGCCACCCAGAGAACACCAAGGCCGAAGAGGATGCCCATGTACGGGGGCAGGTGGGTCACCGTCTTGAACACCGGGACGAACAACAGGGCGCCCAGGCCAAGGCCCAGTACCAGATTGCGTTCGAAGGTGCTGGTGGCCGGTGGGTGCTTCTCAGCCAGGTGAGCCCGAGCGCGCGGGCGCGGAGCCTCACCGCGCAGGGTGAAGCTGAGGATGGTCAGTGGCACCAGCAGGCAGACCAGGCTTGGAATGAACAGGTTGACGATTACCCCGGACGCGGTGATCTGATTGCCGATCCAGAGCATGGTGGTGGTCACGTCACCGATCGGCGACCAGGCGCCACCGGCGTTGGCCGCGATGACCACCACGCCGACATACAGCCAGCGCTCGGGACGACCGCGGATCAGCTTGCGCAGCAGAGAGACCATGACGATGGTGGTGGTCAGGTTGTCCAGCGCGGCGGAGAGGAAGAAGGTCAGAAAGCCGATGATCCACAACAGATGGACACGCTTGCGTGTCTGGATGCGGTCGGTGATGACCTTGAAGCCTTCGTGGGAGTCGATCAGCTCGACGATGGTCATCGCACCAAGCAGGAAGAAGAGGATCTCCGACACTTCGCCCAGGTGATGGCGCAGTGCTTCGACCACTACGGCGGAGGAATCTGCCGGGTCATGCGTGCCGGGTTGCAGCAGCGGAAGAATCTGGTCAGCGCCCAGCACCAGAATGGTCCAGGTCAGCACCGCAGTCAGAATCGCTGCGGCGGCCTTGTCTATTTTCAGGGGATGTTCAAAGGCTATGCATAGATAGCCCAAGACGAACACTACAGCCATGAGTGCATACATCGGAGGGACTCCATCTTGAGGAACCTTGCCGGGCATGCGGACGTGCGACGCAGCCTCAGCGGCTGGCAGAGTGATGATCGGCTATCGGAGGTGAAACAAGTCGGGAACCGCGTGCGAGGCTGTTGCCTGCTGCTGATAAACGGTTGCGCGTTCGGCGTGATGCATCAGGGCACCGCGCTTCGCTGCTGAGGGCTCATTTCACGTCTTCGAGCGATTCGTCTTGGCTTTAACGGCCTGCCAGTTTGTAAAAGGGTGTTTCATGTGCGGCATAGTGTATCAGTGATTCCGGTAATAACTTGTCATCAATCAAGAGGGTCTCTTTAAGCAAAAAGGCCAGCACCTTTCGGGCTGGCCTTTTCTGTTGAAGCGCTCTGTTCAGAGCGTTGCAATGCGCTCGCGTTGCTCCAGCAGGCGGGCTCTGGCCTGTTCGGCTTCGGCCAGTTTCGCACGCTCCTTGTCGATGACGTCGGCAGGCGCCTTGTCGACGAAGCCGGCGTTGCCGAGTTTGCCGCCAATGCGTTTGACTTCGCCATCGAGGCGGGCGATCTCCTTGTCCAGACGCGCCAGTTCGGCATCCTTGTCGATCAGTCCGGCCATGGGTACCAGTACCTGCATGTCACCGACCAGGGCAATGGCCGACAGCGGCGCTTCTTCGCCAGCGGTGAGGCTGCGAACGTTATCCAGCTTGGCCAGTTTCTTCAGTAGCGGCTCGTTTTCCGCAAGGCGGCGCAGGTCGGATGCCGAGGCATTGCCCAGCACTACGTCGATGCGCTTGGCCATGGAAATGTTCATTTCGCCGCGAATCTGGCGGATGCCGAGCATGAAGGCCTTGACCCACTCGATGTCGCCTTCGGCCGCTTCATCGAAACGCGACGGATCGAATTCCGGCCAGGGTTGCAGCATCAACGTAGGTCCGGACTTGCCGGCCAGCGGCGCAACGCGTTGCCAGATTTCTTCGGTGATGAACGGCATGAACGGGTGCGCCAGGCGCAGCGCCGTCTCCAGCACGCGCACCAGGGTACGGCGGGTGCCGCGCTGGCGTTCGGCGGATGCAGTCTCGTCCCACAGCAGTGGCTTGACCAGCTCCAGGTACCAGGCGCAGTACTCGTCCCAGACAAACTCGTACAAGGCTTGCGCTGCCAGATCGAAACGGAAGTTTTCCAGCTGGCGGGTCACTTCGGCTTCGGTGCGTTGCAGCGAGGAGATGATCCAGCGATCCACAGAGGACAGTTCCGCAGGCTCGCCATTGACGCCGGTGTCCTTGCCCTCGGTGTTCTCGAAGACGAAGTTGGCGGCGTTCCACAGCTTGTTGCAGAAGTTGCGATAGCCCTCGACGCGCCCCATGTCGAACTTGATGTCGCGACCGGTGGAAGCCAGCGAGCAGAAGGTGAAACGCAGGGCGTCGGTGCCGTAGCTGGCGATGCCTTCGGGGAACTCCGCTTTCGTTTGCTTGGCGATTTTCTCGGCCAGCTTGGGCTGCATCATGCCGCTGGTGCGCTTGGTCAGCAGCTCGTCCAGGGTGATGCCGTCGACGATGTCCAGTGGGTCGAGCACGTTGCCCTTGGACTTGGACATTTTCTGCCCCTGGCCATCGCGTACCAGGCCGTGCACGTAGACGGTCTTGAACGGAATCTGTCCGGTCAGGTGGGTGGACAGCATGATCATCCGGGCAACCCAGAAGAAAATAATGTCGAAACCGGTGACCAGCACGTCAGTCGGATGGAAGGTCTTGAGGTACTCGGTCTGTTCTGGCCAGCCAAGGGTGGAGAAGGTCCACAGGCCGGAGCTGAACCAGGTATCCAGCACGTCCTCATCCTGGCGCAGCTCTATTTCGGCGCCGAGGTTGTGCTTGCGGCGCACTTCCATTTCGTCGCGACCAACGTAGACGTAGCCGGCTTCGTCATACCAGGCCGGAATGCGGTGTCCCCACCAGAGTTGGCGGCTGATGCACCAGTCCTGGATGTCACGCATCCAGCTGAAGTACATGTTCTCGTACTGCTTGGGCACGAACTGGATCTCGCCGCTTTCCACTGCCGCGATGGCTTTGTCAGCCAGCGGCTTGGTGGAGACGTACCACTGATCGGTCAGCCAGGGTTCGATGATGGTGCCGGAGCGGTCGCCGCGAGGTACTTTCAGGGCGTGATCGTCGATTTTTTCCAGCAGGCTCATGGCCTCGAACTCGGCGACGATGGCTTTGCGAGCATCGAAGCGGTCCATGCGTGCGTAGCCGTCTGGCAGGGTCGCGTCGACCCGGTCGTTTGGCGTGCCGTCGAGGTTGAACACCTGAGCGCGAGCGAGAACACAGGCGTTTTCGTCGAAGATGTTGATCAGTGGCAGATGGTGACGCTTGCCGACTTCGTAGTCGTTGAAGTCGTGGGCCGGGGTGATCTTCACGCAGCCGGTGCCGAATTCGAGATCGACATAATCATCGGCGACGATGGGAATCAGACGATTGACCAGCGGCAGCAGGATGTGGCGACCGATCAGGTCCTTGTAGCGCTCGTCCTCGGGATGCACGGCAACGGCAGCGTCGCCGAGCATGGTTTCCGGGCGGGTGGTGGCAACCACCAGATGATCCTTGCCATCGGCAGTGCGTGCGCCGTCAGCCAGTGGATAGCGCATGTGCCAGAGGTGACCCTTCTCGTCGTGGTTTTCCACCTCCAGGTCGGAAATGGCGGTGTGCAGTTTGGTGTCCCAGTTGACCAGGCGCTTGCCGCGATAGATCAGACCATCCTCGTGCAGGCGCACAAACGCTTCCTTGACCGCTTCGGACAGGCCCTCATCCATGGTGAAACGCTCGCGCGACCAGTCTACCGACGAACCCAGGCGACGGATTTGGCGGGTGATGTTGCCGCCGGACTCATGCTTCCATTCCCAGACCTTCTCCAGGAACTTCTCACGGCCTAGGTCGTGGCGGCTGATGTTTTGCGCGCCCAGTTGGCGCTCGACCACCATCTGCGTGGCGATACCCGCGTGGTCGGTGCCTGGCTGCCACAGGGTGTTGCGGCCCTGCATGCGGCGGAAACGGATCAGCGCATCCATGATGGCGTTGTTGAAGCCATGGCCCATGTGCAGGCTGCCGGTGACGTTCGGCGGCGGAATCATGATGGTGTAGGGCTCACCTGAACCCTGGGGCGCAAAGTGATTGTTGGCTTCCCAAGTCTGGTACCAGGAAGTCTCGATGGCGTGCGGCTGGTAGGTCTTGTCCATTCGGCGGGACCCTTAGAACGGCTGGTCGGAAAAACCGTGGAGTATAAAGGCAAAGTGCCGAAGCGGCCGAATCTGCTGCCGTTAATTGCTGGCCTGTGGCCTTGAGTGCGTGTTCAGGGGCGAGGCGAGCGAATCAATTGCTCGGCGCGACTTTCCAGGCGGCGTTTGAGTTCGGCCTCGATCTGTGGCACGAAATCGTCGATCACTTCCTGCAGGATAAGCTGCGCCGCGGTACGCAGTTCGTGGTCCAGGTGACGTTCGGCGAGGGTGCGAAAAGCCGTGCGTACAGCGGGCTCACGTGGCTCATCCGGTGACTGGGCAGGTTGTTGAGCGGGTGCGGCAGATTCGACGATTTCCGACAGCACAGGGATGCTGCCAGGGTCCAGAGGGTCAACCAGCGGATCATGCTCATCACCGAGCAGGGCGCGTATGGATTCCAGTTCGTCGAGCAGATGCGCAGGTCTGGGTGGGGGTGTTGACGTCATTATCAAGAGGGTTCCGGGCAGTAGCGCATCCTGGCGGTTGGCGGCGGGTTATCAAGTTGCGACAGGGTTCACAGTTCGACGCGCTTCGGATCATAGCCCTGCTGGCGATACAGACGAAAGTTTTCGCGACAGGCGTTCAACAGCTCCGGCTGCTGGTTGACGATCTCGATGATCCGACCGAAGTGATCGATATGCGGTGACAGCGTTCGGGCGAGATTGATCAGCAGGCCCTGATCGATTGCTGGCGGTTGTTCCAGGCCGATCACGACCGGGGCTTTTGGGTCCTGCTCATAGCATTCATGAGGGATGAAGCGCTCGGCGCGAAAGTGCCAGAGCAGTTCATCCATCTCGGCACATTGCGCTTCATCCTGGCAGCGAATGAACACGGGCAGGCCGTGCTGCCAGCCCTTTGCGGCCAGTTGGCAGGCTGCTCTGGCACGACCGGTCGCCGTGCTGTCCGGCAGAACGTAGAACTCGATGCGCGTCATGCAGGCGTACCGTCAACTGTCCGGCTCATCTCACTCGATCCGATCCAGCAGGTACTGGGTGAGCAGCGGCACCGGTCGTCCGGTTGCGCCCTTTTCCTTGCCGCCGCTGACCCAGGCGGTGCCGGCGATGTCCAGGTGTGCCCAGGAGTAGTCCTTGGTGAAGCGCGAGAGGAAACAGGCGGCGGTAATGGTGCCGGCCTTGGGGCCGCCGATGTTGGCGATATCGGCAAAAGGACTGTCCAGTTGTTCCTGATAGTCATCGAACAGCGGCAATTGCCAGGCGCGGTCGTCGGCGTTGCGACCGGCATCCAGCAACTGACGGGCCAGTGCGTCGTCGTTGCTCAGCAGGCCGGAGGTCTGGCTGCCCAGGGCGACGATGCAGGCGCCGGTGAGGGTCGCCACGTCGATCACCGCGCGCGGCTTGAAGCGCTCGACATAGGTCAGTGCATCGCACAGCACCAGGCGACCCTCGGCATCGGTATTGAGGATTTCGACGGTCTGCCCACTCATGGTGGTGACGATGTCGCCGGGGCGGGTGGCGCCGCCGCTGGGCATGTTTTCCGCGCATGCCAGCACGGCCACCAGATTGAGCGGCAGTTGCAGCTCCAGGGCGGTGCGGAAGGTGCCGAGCACGCTGGCCGCGCCGCACATGTCGTACTTCATTTCGTCCATGCCCTGACCGGGCTTGAGGCTGATGCCGCCGGTGTCGAAGGTGATGCCCTTGCCCACCAGCGCATAGGGTTGCTCACCTTTCTTGCCGCCGTTGTACTGCATCACGACCATGCAGCCGGGTTGGTCACTGCCCTGCGACACGGCGAGGAAGGAGCCTGCGCCCAGTTCGCGCAGTTTCTTTTCGTCCAGCACCTCGACCTTCACGCCCTTGAATGCCTTGGCCAGTTTTTTGGCCTGCTCGGCTACATAGCTTGGGTGGCAGATGTTCGGCGGCAGATTGCCCAGATCGCGGGCGAAGTTCATGCCGGAGTTAATGGCCTGGGCATGACTGGCGGCCTGTTCGGTCTGCGCCTGCTCGGCTTTGTCACTGAGCAGCGTGATCCGGTTCAGCGGGCGGGCATCGGCCTTCTTGCTTTTGAACTGATCGAAGCTGTACTGGCCGCCAGCGAGGGTTTCCACCAGCAGACGGGTGCGCGCGTAGCTATCGCGATCCTTGAGCTGCACATCCTGCAGGGCGAGCGTTGCATCGCTGCCGCCAAGGTTCTTCAGAACGCTGGATATGGCGTTAACAACCTTACGCCACTGGCGCGCATCGAGCTCATCGGCTTTGCCAGTGCCCACCAGCAATACCCGCTCGGCCTTGATGCCGGGCAATTGCTGGAGCAGCAGGGTTTGCCCCGGCTTGCCCTGCACATCACCGCGCTTGAGGATGGCGGTGATGGCGCCGGAACTGGCGTCATCAACGTCTTGCGCGATCTTGCCAAGGATGAGGTCTTCGCCAACCGGGAGGACCAGGGTGGCAGTTTTGGTTGCGGGCGCTTTGGCGGTTTTTACAACAAATTGCATGGTGTCGAGTCCCCAAGACAAAGAGTCGGGTTTGCAGGATAATGCCGGGCTTGTTTTCGGTGGTTCGTCTGGCGCGTCGTCTGAAAATCCGTATATCGATTTCAGCGGCTGTTGCGGGCGGGCCGGCTGCGTGGCGGCTAGTGTGAGCGTAGCCGCCGGAGCCTGACAACCCTGGAGTGTCTGGTTTGATCGTCTTTCGTTACCTGTCCCGTGAGTTGCTGATCACCCTGAGCGCCGTGAGTGCGGTGCTGCTGGTGATCATCATGAGTGGTCGCTTCATCAAATATCTGGCCCAGGCCGCACAAGGGCTGCTCGATCCTGGTGTGTTGCTGATGATCATGGGGTTCCGCCTGCCCGGCTTCCTGCAACTGATCCTGCCGTTGGGGCTTTTTCTCGGCATCCTGCTGGCCTACGGTAGGCTGTATCTGGACAGCGAAATGACCGTGTTGTCCGCGACGGGCATGAGTCAGCGCCGCCTGCTGGCTTACAGTCTGGCACCTGCCGCGCTGGTCGCCGCGCTGGTCGGCTGGCTGAGCCTGGGGCTTGCGCCGCAGGGTGTTGCCGAGGTTGACCGCATCCTCAATGAACAGGACTCGCTGACCGAATTCGATACTCTGGTTCCCGGACGCTTTCAGACGCTGCGCAACGGCACGCGTGTCACCTATACCCGGGAACTGACGGAGGATCGCGCACAGCTGGCCGGTGTCTTCATTTCCGAAACCAACCTGTCCAGTGCCACGGGAGAGGAGCGCGGCTTGTCGGTGCTGGTGGCCGAAAGCGGGCGTCAGGAGGTTCAGGCAGACGGTAGTCGTTATCTGATTCTGGAAAACGGTTATCGCTACGACGGCAACCCTGGGCAGGCCAACTACCGGGCGATCCAGTACGACACCTATGGCGTCCTGCTGCCCAAGCCGGAAGTCAGCATCGAGTTGAGCGAGCGCGAAGCGCTGCCTACGCGGGAGTTGTTCGGCAGTGACGACATCCGTCTGCAGTCCGAGCTGCAGTGGCGCTTTTCGCTGCCACTGCTGGTGTTCATCGTCACCCTGCTGGCGGTGCCGCTGTCAAAGGTGAATCCGCGACAGGGGCGCTTCCTCAAGCTGCTGCCAGCCGTTCTGCTGTACATGACTTATCTGGCTTTGTTGGTCGCCGCGCGAGGCGCGCTGGACAAGGGGCGAATTCCGCCGGCGCTGGGGCTCTGGTGGGTTCACGGGATTTTCTTTCTGATCGGGATGCTGATGCTCTACTGGGAACCGCTGAGGCTTGCCTTTGATAAGCGTCGTGCAGGGGCGGGGGTGGCCCATGCGTAAGCTCGACCGCTATATCGGCAGCCATGTCCTGTTGGCCATTCTAAGCGTCCTTGGCGTTATTGTCGGGCTTGCGCTGCTGTTCGCCTTTATCGACGAGCTGGGTGATGTGAAAGGCGCCTACGGCACGCTGGATGCCGCGCTTTACGTGCTCTACACGACGCCGTCGCGTGTCTATGAAATGTTGCCAATGGCGGCGCTGATTGGTTGTCTTATCGGCTTGGGGATGCTGGCCAGTAACAGCGAACTGACGATCATGCGGGCCGCGGGTGTTTCCCTGGGGCGTATTGTCCTGGCGGTGATGAAGCCGATGCTGGTGTTGATGCTGGTCGGCGTACTGATTGGCGAATATCTGGCTCCCTGGAGCGAGAATGTTGCCCAGGCCAGCCGCGCCACAGCGCAGGGTGCGGGTGAGGCGCAGAGCAGCAAGCGCGGTCTGTGGCATCGGCAGGGTGAGGAGTTCGTGCATGTCAACGCGGTGCAGCCGGGTGGTGTGCTGTTGGGTGTGACGCGCTACAACTTCGACGAGCAGCGCCAACTGCTGTCGGCTAGCTTCGCCCGGCGCGCACATTATCAGGACGATCACTGGCAGCTCAGCGGTATCGCCACGACGCATTTTCGTGGCGACCATACCGAGGTGATCAAGACGGCTGAAGAGCGTTGGGATGTACAGCTGACGCCGCAGCTGCTGGGGACAGTGGTGATGGAGCCGGACGCACTATCGATCACTGGGCTGTGGCGCTATATCCATTATCTTGGCGAGCAGGGTCTCAATAACGGGCGCTACTGGCTGGCGTTCTGGACCAAGGTTCTGCAGCCTGTGGTGACAGTGGCGCTGGTGCTGCTCGCCATCTCGTTCATCTTCGGCCCGCTGCGCTCGGTTACCCTGGGGCAGCGAGTCTTTACCGGCGTCATCGTCGGCTTCGTCTTCCGCATCATGCAGGATCTGCTCGGGCCAGCCAGCCAGGTGTTCGGCTTCTCGCCGCTGCTGGCGGTGCTGGTGCCGGCAGGTATCTGTGCGCTGGCGGGGCTGTTTTTGCTGAGAAGGGCGGGGTAGTGATAAAACCGATAAAAGCGCTTGAGGCTGGACGCTAAGGCAGGTCGTAGTTCGTAGGGTGGGTCATGCTTCATCGACCCAGCGAGCAGGGTGCGGTGGACATAAAAAACGATGTCCACCCTACGAAGCTGGCGGCTGTTCGGGGATTGCACTTTATCGATCCACCAGGCGGGGTGTAGTGGATGTAAAGA
>NZ_JAMOHY010000021.1 GCF_024448695.1 Stutzerimonas stutzeri
CTAAGGCCGCGTTTTCGTTACTGCATGACCATCACGCCTGCTGCCGCAGTTTCTCCGGCTTGATCAGGAACCGTGCCAGGGCCGGCAGCAGCCAGATCGCCCCGACCATGTTCCAGAGGAACATGAAGGTCAGCATCAGGCCCATATCCGCCTGGAACTTGATGGCCGAGAACACCCAGGTAAAGACCCCGATCGCCAGACATACGCCGGTGAACATGACCGCCTTGCCAGTGGATTTCAGTGTCTGGTAGTAGGCTTCCTGCAGCGTCATGCCCTGACGCAGGAAGGTTTCCAGACGGCTGTAGATGTAGATGCCGTAGTCCACACCGATGCCCACACCCAGCGCAATCACCGGCAGCGTCGCCACTTTCACCCCGATGCCCATATACGCCATCAGCGCATTGCCCAGAATGGACGTCAGCACCAGCGGCAGGATGATACAGAGGGTTGCCGCAACCGATCGGAAGGTCAGCAGGCACATGAAGCTCACCGCTGCATACACAGCAATCAGCATGGTGGTTTCAGATGCCGCAATAACCTCGTTGGTGGCCGCCTCGATACCGGCGTTACCTGCCGCCAGCACGAACTCCAGCCCTTCGCGGTTGTTCGCCTCGGCAAACTCGCTGGCCGCAGAAACCACGTGGTCCAGGGTCTCTGCCTTGTGGTCATTGAGGAACACCAGAACCGGTGCCAGCGAACAGTCGCTGTTGTAAAGGCCTTCGGCACGCGCAATGGAGTTGTTCAGCACATGCTGGTTGCGCGAGAGCGTCTCCCACTTCAGGCTGCCCTCGTTCATGCCCTTGATGCTCTGCCGGGCCACGGACACCATGGAGACCGCCGACTGAACACCTGCGGTGTTTTCCATCTTCCACATCAACTCGTCCATGGCAGCGAGCGTGTCGTAGTGGGCACAGCCCTCCGGCGCAGTCTTGACCATGATCACCAGCACATCGGAGCTGGTTGAGTAGTTTTTGATAATGAAATCGTTATCCAGGTTGTAGCGCGAGTCCGGGTGTAATTCCGGAGCACCCTGGTCAAGATCGCCAATCTTCAGGTTCTGTCCGTACCAGAGGCCACCACCAACAGCGAGCAGGGCAATCACGATGGAAATCGGTGCGACAACCGGATTGGCGAAGTTGGACAGCATCCGCCAGAACGGATGTTCGCGCGCAGCTTCTTCACGCGCCTGCTTGACCGCGCGCTGGCTGATTCCCATGTAGGAAATCGCCACCGGAAGCAGAATCAGGTTGGTCAGGATGATCACTGCAACGCCGAGCGACGCACCGATGGCCAGCTCGCGGATCACACCAATATCAATCAGCAGAAGGGTCACGAAACCCACAGCATCGGAAGCCAGCGCCACCATGCCGGGCACGAACAGCTGACGGAAGGCCAGACGCGCTGCGATCAGGGGATCGTCGGTTTGGCCTGAAGCCATGGCGATGCCGTTGATTTTCTGCACGCCGTGAGAAATGCCGATGGCGAACACCAGGAACGGCACCAGCATCGAGTATGGGTCCAGGCCGAAACCCAGGGTGTGCAGCAAGCCAAGCTGCCAGGCCACCGCAATCAGCGTCGTCACCACCACCGCAATGGTGCTCTTCACGCAACGGGTGAACCACAACAACAGCGCCAGCGTGATGCCGATGGCGACGAAGAAGAACAGCACAACCCCCACCAGCCCATCGATCAGGTCGCCTACCTTCTTGGCGAAGCCGATGATATGGATTTCCACATTGGGATTCTGTGTCTGGTACTTGTCGCGAATTTTCTCTTCCAGCTCATGTGAAAACTGCTGGTAATCGAGCGCGATCAGACGGCTGCGGTCTTCAGGATCGGAATAGGACTCCATCAGCGGCACATCGATGATGCTCGACTGGAAGTTGTTAGCGACCAGACGTCCGACCTGTCCCGACTTGAGAATGTTGTTGCGCAGGTCCTCCAGGCTCTCCTCAGACCCGTCGTAGGTCTGGGGGATGACCTCGCCGCCGGCAAAGCCCTGCTCGGTCACTTCGGTCCAGCGAACACTGGAGCTCCAGAGCGACTTCATGTTCGAGCGGTCAACGCCCTGGATATAGAAGACTTCGTCATGAATCTGGCGAAGCGTTTCCATGTACTCCTTGGAAAAGATGTCGCCTTCTTTGGCGGCGACCGAAATACGCACCGTATTGCCAAGGTTGGCCAGATCATCTCGATGCTCGAGCATCTTCTGAATATACGGGTGCCCCAGCGGAATCATTTTTTCGAAACTGGTCGAAGGTCGTACCTGAGCAGCCTGATAAAACAGAAATGCGCTTATAAGCAGGCAGATCAGCACCACGACCGGCCGGTTGTTGAATATCAGACGCTCCAGAACGGACGCCGGTTTCTGTTGATGCTTGGTCATGGTTGCTCCGGCTTATTGTTATTGTTGGGCAGATTCGCGCCCGTCGACGAAGCGATGCTTATGCCGCTCTGCCCTACCAGGATCAGGTTGTCGTGCGCATTGGCCACCACACCGGAGAGGGAACGCCGATCAGGGCGGTTGTAAATCTCGAACGAACGTCCCTGATCATCGCTGCTCAGCACCACACCGCCATGACCGACGATCACCATGCGCCCATCGTCGAGCAGGTTGCCGTCGGCCAGACCGGCTTCCAGGGGATTGTCGCGGCTGCCCAGCGCAATCGTTTCCCAGTTGTTGCCGAAATCCACCGAACGGAACAGATGCCCGCGCAATCCGAAGGCAACCACAAGGCCCGCTTCGCTGCCACTGATCACGCCAAACAGCGAGCCCTGATAAGGCGACTCGACCCGTTCCCAGGTCTGGCCCATATCCGGAGAACGGAACATTCCACCCATCTCGCCCACGACGAACAGGCCTGAGCCTTGGATCGCGGTGATGGCGTTCAGGTGATAGCCGTCTTCATTGTCGAGCCGATCACTGATGTCATCCCAGTGCTGACCGCCGTCGTGGGTTTCCAGCAGCATTCCGTAAGCGCCCACCGCCAGGCCGTGTTCGGCATTCTCGAACCAGACATCAAGCAGGGGCACCTCGGCCTCGCGATTCTCGTATTGATGCGCCCAGGTCTCCCCGCCATCGGTGGTGGCCAGGATCAGTGCATCGTGGCCAACAGCCCAGCCATGCCGATCATCCGTGAAATAGATGGCGGTAAGCAGTTGCCGGGTGGGCACCTTCGCCTGCGCCCAGCCGGCACCGCCGTCGTCGGAGTAGAGAATGTGGCCCCGGTCACCTGCCACGACCAGACGCGAACCTGCATGGGTTACGTCGAGGAGCAGGTTGGAGGCCGCTTTCGGGGATTCGATGGAATAGCGAAGCTGAGGATCGCCAGGCTGTGCATGCGCAGCAACACCGCCACACAGCAGTGCAAACAGGCTGCACGCAGAAAGCAAACGGACCAGGGGCGAGAAGCGGGTGCGCTCCGGCCTACGGAACACGGCAGGCACAGGGCCAGCCTGGCCACGCCAGAAGACGGGCTCAGTCATAACAATCCCCTTTGTTCTTATTAGTAAGGGCCGTCAAATCATGACGGACGCAGCCATCCTAGCCAGCTTTGGAAAGCACTTACAATCGATGGGACGTTATCTTTTGTTAACTCTCGGGACCTGATCACAGGACTGGATCTGCGGCACTCTGGTGCCCTCGCGCGCATGACGCATGCAGGCGCGGGCACCATCAACAGCTATCGACTCTTACAACCCGGTACGCAATTGCCAGCAGCGGACCATGCCCACGAAGCAGGCAGGCCACAGACTCCCTTCAAGCCAGGCTCTTGCTCACCACCTCATAGACGTCGCTGGACAGTTCACCGGAAGCCAGGATGCGCTCCAGCTCGCCCTTCATCAGCGCCTGACGGCTGCTGTCGTACTTGCGCCAGCGGGTCAGCGGCCCCAGCAGGCGCGAAGCGATTTGCGGGTTCATGGCATTCAGCGTGATGACCTGATCAGCCAGGAAGCGGTAACCGCTGCCATCGGCGTGATGAAAGTTGATCAGGTTCTGGCCGGCAAAGGCGCCGATCAGCGCGCGCACCTTGTTGGGATTCTTCAAGGTGAAGGCCGGGTGCTGCATCAGCGCCTGCACCCGCTCCAGGCCACCGGGCAACGGGCTGGCCGCCTGCACGCTGAACCACTGGTCCATTACCAGCGGATTGTCCCTGAATTGCTCAGCAAAGGATTCCAACGCCAGCCCGCGCTTCTCCTCGAACGGCGAGTTGATCAGCGAGGCCAGCGCCGACAGGCGTTCGGTCATGTTGTCGGCGGTGTCGAACTGGTCCAGGCACAGCGAAAGGATGTCCGAGCGCTCGCTGAACATCAGGTAAGCCAGCGCAATGTTCTGCAGCGCGCGGCGGGCGAAATGCTCTGCCGAGGCCACGTAAGGCGTCTGGCGCGAGACTTCACGATTGGTCATATAACGCTGGTACAGCAGATCGAACAGACGGCTGCTCAGCTCGCGACGGGCGAACTCGCGAGCTGCGTGGATGGCATCGACATCGGCCACTTCGCTGATTTCGGTGAGGTAGGCCTCGCTGGGCAGCGAAAGCATCTCGGCAACCATGGCCGGATCGAGCGTCTCGTTCTGCAGCACGTTGCGCAGCGCCTCGGTCAGGCGTTCGTCCATCGCCATCGGCTCGCCACGTTGATGCTGGCCGATCAGCTCCAGCAGCACCTGCACCGATAGCTGCTGGCCGGCTTCCCAGCGATTGAAGCCGTCTGAGTCGTGCTGCATGAGGAACATCAGCTGGTCGCGGCTGTAGGGGAACTCCAGCTTGACCGGGGCCGAGAAGCCGCGCAGCAGCGACGGCAACGGGCGCTCATCCACATCGACGAAGGTGAAACTCTGCTCGGCTTCGGTCACGGCCAGCACGCGACTGGTGCCAACAGGCGCAGCCTCGCCGTGCAGGCGCAGCGGCATTTGCGCACCATCAGCAGCCAGCAGGCCCAGCTCCACCGGTATGACGAAGGGCTCCTTGCTGTCCTGACCGGGCGTTGCCGGGCAGCTCTGGCGGAAGCTCAGGCTATAGGTGTGTGCGGCCTCGTCATAACGCTCGCTGACCGTCAGACGCGGTGTGCCGGCCTGGCTGTACCAGCGTTTGAACTGGCCGAGGTCGGCGCCGTTGGCGTCTTCCATGGCCTTGACGAAGTCATCTACCGTCACCGCTTGGCCATCGTGGCGCTCGAAATACAGGTCGCTGCCCTTGCGAAAGCCTTCTTTGCCCAGCAGCGTCTGAACCATGCGCACCACTTCGGCGCCCTTCTCGTAGACGGTCAGGGTGTAGAAGTTGGAGATCTCCATGAAGGATTCTGGGCGCACCGAGTGGGCCATGGGGCCGGCATCTTCAGCGAACTGGTGGGTGCGCAGATAGGCCACGTCCTCGATGCGCTTGACGGTCGCCGAGTTCATGTCGGAGGAGAACTGCGCATCGCGGAACACCGTGAAGCCCTCCTTGAGCGACAGCTGGAACCAGTCACGGCAGGTCACGCGGTTGCCCGACCAATTATGGAAATACTCATGGGCGACGATGGCCTCCACGCGCTGGTGGGCGGCATCCGTAGCCGTTTCGGCGTGGGCCAATACGGCGCTGGAGTTGAAGATGTTGAGGCCCTTGTTCTCCATGGCGCCCATGTTGAAGTCGTTGACTGCAACGATCATGAAGATGTCCAGATCGTATTCGCGGCCATAGGCCTCTTCGTCCCACTTCATCGACTTCTTCAGGCTGTCCATGGCGTGCTGGCACTTGTCGAGATTTTCCGGCTCGACATAGATACGCAGCGCCACGTCACGGCCACTCATGGTGGTGAAACTGTCCTCAACACACCAGAGATCGCCGGCCACCAGCGCAAAGAGATAGGCAGGCTTTCGGAACGGATCTTCCCAGGTCGCCCAGTGCCGGCCATCGTCTTCGCTGCCGCTGGCAACCGGGTTGCCGTTGGACAGCAGAATCGGGTAGCGCTGCTTGTCGGCGCTAACCGTGGTGGTGAAGATGCTCATCACGTCCGGGCGGTCGAGGTACCAGGTGATCTTGCGAAAGCCTTCGGCTTCGCACTGGGTGCAGAACATCTTGCCGGACTTGTAGAGGCCTTCCAGCGCAGTGTTGGTTTCAGGGTGGATAACCACGCTGCTATCAAGCGTGAAGCGCTCGCTGTCGGGTTGCAGCGTCAGGGTTTCTTCGCCGATCTGGTAGTCGCCGGTTTCCAGCTGACGGTCATTGAGCGACAGCGACACCAGCTCCAAATTCTGCCCGTGCAACTCCAGAGGCGGCAAGCCGGCACCGGCTTCCGGGTTGCGGCGCATCACCAACTGGGCATGCACCAGGGTGCGGTCCTCATACAGCTCGAAGGTCAGGTGGGTTTCATCAATCAGGTACGCCGGCACCTGATAATCCTTGAGATGAATGACTTTCGGTTGTTCGGTACGCATGGAAACCTCGTCAACTGAGCTTCAAGCAGCAAGCTTCAAGCGGAAATGTGGCAATGGACTGCCAGCCCGGTCACCGGGCTGCGGATGAGCTCGAGCTTAGCGCCTGTCGCGGCGGACTTGTAGGGTGGAAAACGGCGAAGCCTTTTCCACGCGCTTGTTCCAGGCCGCTCACCCTTGAGCCTGCCGGCCCGTAGGGTGGATAAGCGAAGCGTTATCCACCCTACGCAGCAGTGCTGGCCGCAACCTGATAAGCGGTGAACTTGCGGATGTTGATTACGCCGGTATCCAGGATCAGGTATTGACCCTTGATGCCCTTGAGCGTGCCCTCGACCACCGGGGTCTTCTCCAGGTCCAGGCTGACAATCTTGGTCGGATAGGCTTCCACCGGATAGCGAATCTCGACAACCTCGGCATCAGCCACCGGCTGGATCGCCTGCAGGCCGAAGCGCTGCTGCAGCGCCTGCAAACCCTCGGCACAGGCATCGAAAATGCGCTCGCGAGCTTGCACAAGATCCATCGCCTCGGCATCACCCTTGAGCAGCGCACGCCAGTTGGTGCGGTCGGCTACCTGGCTACGCAACAGGTCTTCCACCAGCCCTGACTGCTGACGCGTGGCGACACGCATGATCGGCAAGGCCTGGCTCGCGCCCTGATCGAGCCAGCGCGTCGGCAACTGCGTGGCGCGGGTGATGCCTACCTTGATCCCCGAAGAGTTGGCCAGGTAGACCACATGATCGGTCATGCAGAAGTCCATGCCCCACTGCGGATCGCGGCAGGTGCCGAAGTCGTGGTGGCATTTTTCCGGGCTCATGATGCAGACGTCGCACTGTGGCAGCTTCTTGAAACAGGGGTAGCAGAAGCCCTGGCTGAAGCTCTTGTTGGTCTTGCGCCCGCAATGGGTGCAATTGATAGCGCCGAGATACTCAAGCCTCAGGGTCTTGCCAATCAGCGGATTGACCGGCACCAACGCGTCATTCAAACGGAAGGAATACTGCACCGGCGCACCCAGCTGGATTGACATCTTGCTCAGCGCACCGCGTCCCAATTCAAGCATCAGTGACGGGTCCCGGAAGCGGGAGCGAACAGGCTGGTGTCGATGGGCGCCTTGTTCTTGCTCTTGGAGCCGCATTCCTGACCACCCAGGTAGCCGGTGCGCTGCTCTTCGGGAAGGTTCTGCATTTCCCAGGCGATCATCGCCGCCAGACAGGTTTCCTTCTGTTCGACAGTCAGCTTGCGCCCATCACCCCACTTGCCCAGTTCGACGGCAAGCTTGAGGTTTTCATAGATTTCAGGGGTGATGTTTTCGATGGCTTCGATAAAGGACGACATGACCTGCTCCCGGTGACAAAAAGTGCATTCTAACGGAACTGGGCGCTGGAAGCTGAAGGCAGGCCGTAGGGCGGGTGAAACCCGCGTGCGTACTTGATGCCGGCTCCGGTCTAGCGCTTGCGCGCCAGTAATCCGCCAGCTACCCCGGTGATGCAGCCCATCACCAGCCCCCCTACGTGAGCCGCATTGGCGATGGCCAGGGTGCCGAAGCTGAGCACCTCGATAAGTCCGGTCAGGCACACCACCAGCCAGACCAGCATCAGCACCACTACGCCTGACGGGAGGCGGTAAGCTTCGTCCGGCGCCAGTTTCTGGAACAGCCAGCAATGGCCCAGCAGCCCATAAAGCACACCGGAAAGACCGCCGAAGATGCCGGGACCGCCAAACACATATTGGCTGCCGTTGGAGACGAGCGCGAAGAGCAGCGTCAGCCCGAACAGCATCAGCGCGCCCTGGCGATACTCGATGCGTCGCCCAAGCTCCCAATACCACATCGAGTTCATCGCCAGATGCAGAAAGCCGAAGTGCACGAAGATCGGGGTGATCAGCCGCCACCACTGATTCGTCGCCAGGGTCTGCTCCAGCGTGGCGAAATAGGCATAGTCACCCTCGATCTGGAAATCACTGAAATTGAGCCAGCGGATGGCATCGTAGTTGTCCCCCAGCAGGGTCACAGCCGCTGCCAGCAGTGTGAGCAGCAGCATCGCGGCGGTCAGCGGACTGCGCGCCAGGCTCGCGAAAAAGCCACCGCGGCGGCTTGGCGACTGCTCAAGCACCACCGCCTGATCGCCCTGGGGATAGCGCTGATACAACTCACGAACCTGCTCGGCAGTTTCCGCCGGCACGCGCAGCACCTGCTCACCCGCCTCCTCGCTGACACGACAGGGCACCTGCAGCCGTCGCAGCAATGCGACGAATCCGCTCAGATCAACCGACAACGGCAGGCGTAAAGCCTCGACTGCGGACATCTAACGCTCCACGTTTACCCAGAAGAATTTCGCCGGGTCGAGCAGGGTTTCCTGGTCGAGCCGATAGGCCACCAACTTGCCGTACTTCACCGCGCTGTAGTCCAGGCACGCCAGGTTATGGCGGATCGGTGCCGGTTGTCCGCTGCGCCAGTAGTGGCCGACGAACAGCAGCGGTTCATCGGGGCCATAGAGAAACAGGCGACTCTTCTGACTCTCGCTGAGCGGCAGACGGGCCGCCTTTTCCGGCAGGCCATCGGGCTGGAAGACGATATCGCCATAGGTCTTGGGATTCTCTTCCCAGAACTTGGTGCGAAAGAAATTGCGTGTGAAACCCTCGGCGCTGGTCAGGGTCAGGCCTTCCGGCAGCGGCATGTCGGTGCCGCGCAACAGGCGATCCAGCGCCTTGGCAGCGAACTGCTTGGGGAATGCGGCCTCGCGCAGGAACTCGGCATCGATCCGTCCCTGCTGCAAGCGCTGGCGCAGCTGATCGATCACAGAGTTGTCCCAGCATGCATGCACCACACGGAAACGCTCGCTCTGCAGAAACAGCGGCAAGTCCATGAACCACTCGCGAAAGGCCTGCCACTCTTCCGGATAGTGCTCGAACTGGCGGAAAGTCTCCTGCAGCAGCATGGCGTAACGCGGCGTGTGTTCACGCACAAACGTCTGGCCGCTTTCCCGTGGCGCCTCGGCATACCAGCCCAGCGCGTTGAACTCGTGGTTGCCCATGATGCAGTGGGCCTGACCTGCCTCGACCATGTCATGAACCAGATGCAGCGCCTCACGAATGCGTGGGCCACGGTCGATGATGTCGCCAAGGAAGATCACCTGCCGACGTTTGTGCCGCCAGATGCCACCTTGCTGCCGATAGCCAAGCTGATCGAGCAGGCGGGCCAGGGTACGGGCGCAACCGTGTACGTCCCCGATAAGGTCGTAACTACGGTCTGGGTCAACAATCACTATTCGCCTCCACCGAGGCGGCTGCCCCAGCCCAGCTTGGTGCGGCAGACCTCGTAGTAGTTGTGGCCCAGCGGGTGGATCAGGTGCAGCTTCTGCGGCTTCTTGCGCACGGTGACGGTGTCGCCGGGGGCACAGGTGAAGTGGTTCTGCCCGTCACAGGAGACCTGCGGGTAGATCTGCATGTTCGGCGATACCACAATCTTCAGCTCGCTGTTGCCATCCACCACGATGGGCCGGCTGGACAGCGTATGCGGATACATCGGCACGATGACGATGGCGTCCAGCCGCGGATGCATGATCGGTCCACCCGCGGAAAGCGCGTAGGCCGTGGAGCCGGTGGGCGTGGCGACGATCAGGCCGTCAGCCTTCTGCGAGCAGACGAACTGGCCATCGATATACAACTCGAATTCGATCATCCGCGTCGATTTGCCCGGATGCAGCACCACGTCATTGAGCGCGTCACCCTCACCGATGGACTCCTCGAAACGCCGCACCTGGGCTTCCAGCAGGAAGCGGTTCTCCAGCGTGTACTGCCCGCTGAGCACTTCGACCACCTTCTCTTCCAGCTCATCAGGACGAATGTCGGTGAGAAAGCCCAGGCTGCCCCGGTTAATCCCCAGCACCGGCACACGATGCTTGGCCATGGCACGGGCCGCACCAAGCAGGCTGCCATCACCGCCCACCACGATTACCAGGTCACAGGATTCACCCAGCCGTTGCCGTGAGGAGATCTGCATGCCGTGCCCCGGCAGCACCTCGGCAATGTTCTCTTCGAGAATCACGTGCAGATGGCGTTCCACGAGCAGCTTCTTCAGCCGGCGAATGGTATCCAGCACCTGGGAACTGCCCAGGCGGCCGATGATGCCGATATTGCGGAACTGGTCCATTAAAGCTCCCTGACAGACGTGACGGATGATGGCGGGCTGCTCGCGCCGCAGTGCGTTCGGGCGATTATGGGTGAAAGCCGCAAGGGGCGGCAAACGGGCCATAGGGTCTGTCGACGTATCATCGTGACCGCGCCGGAACATGGCGAGATTTTTCGCAGCAGCGCGGCTTACGCTGAAACGTACAGACCCTGGGCTATGCTTGCCGTATGAACCTATCCCGTCTTGCCGAGCTGCTGCCCGAGCTCCTGCATCCGCAGGTGCGGGATCTCGCCTGGACGCTGCTGTCGCCGCCGCTACTGAACAATGCATCAGCACCGCAGCGACATCCGCTGGCGGCCAGCCGCTGGGCCGAACATCCTGATGAGCTGGCAGACTGGTTGCGCCTGCTCGACACCCAGCCAGCAATGCTCCAGGCCTGGCTCGAACAGCACAACATCCATCGTCTGGGGCTGTATTACGAGCGCCTCTGGCAGTTTGCGCTGTGCCAGGCGCCGGATGTTGAACTGCTTAGAGCCAACCTGCCGATTCGCCAGGATAACCAGACGCTTGGCGAGCTCGACCTGATCATCCGCGACGCCGAAGGCGTGCATCATCTGGAGCTGGCGGTAAAGTTCTACCTGGGTCTGGAACACGGTGACCGCAGCCGGCACGACCACTGGCTGGGGCCCGGCAGCCAGGACCGGCTGGACATCAAGCTGCAGCGCATCTGCGAGCATCAATTACAAATTTGCTCCACTGCCTGCGCCCAAAGCGTCCTCAGCGAACTCACCTGTGAGGCAATCGACAGCGCATTCTGGCTCGGCGGCTATCTGTTCCAGCCCTGGAATGCGGACCCAAAGTCACCAGCAGGCGCCAATCCGGACCACCTGAAGGGGTACTGGTTGCGCCAGCGTGACTGGCCAGCATTTCTCAGCCATCACCCCGACACACGCTGGCAACCCCAGCCTCGGCATGTCTGGCTGGCGCCGGCGCGCCTGGAAAGTGCTGCGATCTGGCAGGCCTCGGATTTCGACAACTGGATTTCCGAGGCCACAACGCGCTCACAGGCACGGCTGCTGGCTCGCATGGAAGCTGATGAAAAGGCAATCTGGACAGAACAGGAACGCCTGTTCCTGGTGCCGGACGGCTGGCCTGACTGAACGGCAGAACATAGCCGGTCATCCGGATGTCATCTGAATGCCTCATACTTGCTGCGCCAGCACCTGTACTTGCACGGTTTATAGATGCCTTCGCTCACTAACGCCTCGCACGACCCTCTTCCTTCAAGCGCCTGGAACATCTTTCTGGTTTTCCTGCGTCTGGGCCTGACGTCCTTTGGCGGGCCGGTTGCCCACATCGGCTACTTCCGCGAGGAATTCGTCCGCCGTCGCCAGTGGCTCGACGAACACAGCTATGCCGATCTGGTTGCCCTCTGCCAGTTCCTTCCCGGCCCCTCCAGCAGCCAGGTGGGCATCGCCATAGGCCTGCTTCGCGGGGGCTACAGCGGCTCCCTTGCCGCATGGGCCGGCTTCACCCTGCCCTCGGCGATAGCCCTTCTGCTTCTCTCGCTGGGCATCGCCAACTGGGGCAATGGCCTGTCGGAAGGCCTGCTGCACGGTTTGAAGATCGTCGCAGTGGCTGTCGTGGCTCAGGCCGTATGGGGCATGGCACGCAGCCTCTGCCCCGACGGCCCGCGCCTCGCGATGGCACTGATTGCTGCGCTTGCGGTTCTCATCCTGCCCGGCGCCTGGGCGCAGCTGGGCGTTATCGTCCTGGCCGGCCTCATGGGCGTGGCGCTGTTCCGTCCCGCAGCGACCATCGCCGCGCCAGCCTTTCTCTCACGCACCAGCAACCTGATCGGCATAACGGCACTGATCTCGTTCTTTGTGCTGCTGGCTGTTCTGCCACTGCTGGCGGCGGCATCCAGCAGTCAGGCACTGGCCTTGCTGGATGCCTTCTACCGGGCCGGCGCGCTGGTCTTCGGTGGCGGCCACGTAGTACTGCCGCTGCTGCAGGCCGAAGTGGTACCCAGCGGGTGGGTCAACAATGATGTCTTCCTGGCCGGTTACGGCGCGGCACAGGCCGTGCCCGGCCCGCTGTTCACCTTTTCAGCTTTCCTTGGCGGCTCCGTGGCTGGCGGCAACGGGCCTGTGCTGAACGCAGCCCTGTGTCTGGTCGCCATTTTCATACCTTCGTTTCTGCTGGTCTTCGGCGTGATGCCGTTCTGGGATCGGCTGCGCACCAACCGGCGCATCCAGGCGGCGCTGACCGGCGTGAACGCTGCCGTGGTCGGGTTGCTGCTGGCTGCTCTCTACGATCCAGTCTGGACCAGTGCCATCCACAGCCTGAAGGATTTCGCCCTGGGCCTTGTCGCACTGGTGGCGTTGATGCGCTGGAAACTGCCGCCCTGGCTGGTGGTTCTGACCGGAGGAATAGCCGGCTGGGCGCTGGCCTGAAAGCCCTCAGCCGCTGCGTTCGGTGCGACCATCCGAGCGCGCCAGATAACCGTTGCCCTGCTCGCAAAGCAGCACCGCATGTTCCTCCGCGGACAGACCAGCCAGTCCGTCGCGCAACGCATGAACGCTGAAACCCAGCTGAGTCAGAACGAAGACTGCATTGGCGCTGCGCTTGCCGCTGTCGCAGTAGCACAAATAGACACGATCCTTCTTCAATAGACGCGCCTTGAGACGCAGCAGGTGCAGAGGCATGTTCAATGCCTGTGGCGCATGACCGTACTGGTATTCATCCATCAGCCGCACATCCAGCCACTGCGCGCCGTCTGCGATCAGCGCCCTTGCTTCGGACAGGCTCAATTCGGCCACCACCGGCGCCTTGAGCAGGGCAATGAAATCCTCACGGGCCAGCCGCAACACACAGGCATCTTCTATAAGTGTCACGGTGGCATTGCGAGGCCGCTCGGTCAGCAAGGCTTCCTCACCGAAACAGGCCCCAACCTCCAGCTCCGCCACCACCTGGCGTTCACTGCCAAGGCCGGTCATGACTTCAACCCTGCCGCGCTTGAGGAAATAACAGCAGTCGCCCGCCTCACCTTCACGCAGCAACACATGACCGCCAGGAAGCTCCATCGACTCGAGCCGGTCCAGCATACGCCGCACATTTTCCACCGGAACCCTGGCAAACAACGGATTGCCCAGCAGCACCTCCAGCCAGTCGGTCAGCTCACCTGCCAATGCCAGCTCCAGCAACAGATCGGCATGGGCCTGATTTCGAGAAACCAGGCGCTCCAGCTCTACGCTGTCGAATACCAGCACGCTTGCAGCTTCGACTGCCTCTGCCCGGACCAACCGTGCGCCCAGAGAGAGTCCGCGACAACTCTCCGGAGAGCCGGCGCTCATCCGCCAGTGTTGACCATTCGGCGCCTGCAGGGCCAGGGTGCCGGACAGCAGAAAGCAGGTCACCGCCTTGTCATTATCGCTGTCGAACAGCGACTGGCCTGCCAGCAGGAGGCGCGGCGCAAGCTGGCCACGCAGCTGTTCCAGCTGTCGCTGCGACAGCGTGTTGAGCGGAATCAGACTGCGTAGCTGATCAGGTAGCAGCGGCTTGTTCATCCAGGGTTTCCAGAATGCGAGAGATCAGCGCAGCAGCGTGTCCAGCGATGCCTGAGCGGCCCGCCGACCCTGCAGGCCACCGGTGTGCACGAAGATGATTCGCGAACCCCTGACAAAGTAATCGCCCTGGACACAAAGGCGCAATGCCATCATTGCTTTTGCCGTGTAGACAGGCTCCAGCGGCAGGCCGGTTGCAAGTTCGACGTCAGCCAGAAAGTGCGCAAGCTCGGCATCGAAACGCCCAAACCCACCTCGGCTGGCATCAATCAGTCGATAACCTTCATTCGCCATCCCCGCTTCACCCAGCAGCTTGCCGACCTCCTGCGCAACACCGTGCTTCACTGGCCCTGCCAGAGCGCCGTGGACCGGGTGTCCACCTTGCCCCCGCTCGCCAATCACCAACCCGGCCAGGGTCGTGCCGGTACCCGCCGCGAGCCACCAGCCATCGTAGTCACTCCAGCCCAGCGCCGCCAGCTGCTTCTGTACGTAAGGCACCAGCGGCGCGCACCCCAAAGCGCCGGACAAACCGCCACCGCCTTCGGGCACGCAATAGTAATCGGGGTAGCGTTCCAGCCAGGGTTCGAAAAAGCCGGGGCGATGCCGCTCGCGATATCCGCCGTAACCCAGCCAGTGCAGCTGCATGCCGAAGCCTTGCAGGTCTTCGGTGGTCGGGGTCGTCTGCATGGTGCCGCGCAACAGGCCGACCGTAGCCAGGCCGAAGCGCTTGCCTGCGGCAGCGAGGGCATGCAGATGGTTGGAATGAGGCCCTCCGAGGCTGATCAGGCCTCGCGCATCGGCATCACGGGCTGCTTCAAGGTGATGGGCAAGCTTGAACCACTTGTTGCCGGACAGCTCCGGATCGATCTGGTCCAGCCGCAGAATGGCCAGTTGCACGCCCGCCTGACGCAGCCAGGGCAAATCCACGCGCTGTAGCGGCGCCTCCGCAAAGGCAGTGACAAGCGAAGGATGGGTTAGCAAGGCTCAGCTTCCGGTACGCAAGCGATCCTGTGGGCGATGCCTGGCGCAACAGTTGGATTCGCCGATGACAAAGCGGCTGGGCGAGTCCACCTTGTCCAGCGGCATCTTGCATCGCTCACCACTTGACAATGCAGCCACGCAGCTCGGCTGCTGGTAATGCTCCACCCACTGACGGTACTGCTCCTCGCTTACGCCGCACTTGGCCGCCGCATAGGCCAGTGGGTTTTGCTGATAACGCGGCAGGTCCTGTAACGCTATGGTCAGGTGCCCGGCGCCCGGATGATAGGCGACAAACAGGACACCAAGATTCGACAGCCGCGCCAACACACGCTCGCTGCTGTTTTCGGTGAGCGTCTGGCATTGCTTGCGCAACTGTTCGATTTCTTCCTGCAACTGGTTGTCCAGGTCGTTGCGATAGGCCAGCTCCACATCGCGTATGGCGATCTGTTCCCTGGCTTCAGCCAGCGCTGTCGCCACCTGAGCCTGCAGCTCGCTATCGAACTGCACCCGCGCGGCATCGGCTTCAGCCCGGCTGTTACGTTCCAGGGCACGCAACTGCCGGCTCATTTCCTCACGCGTACTCTGGAAACCTTCGGCCTGCGCCGTGAGTTCGGCACGCAAGCGGGCCGTGGCCTGTTCCTGCTCAAGCAAAGCCTGGCGCAACTGAGTATTTTCCTGCTGCAGCTTGCCTTGTTGCTGCACGGCCAGCTCACGCAGCTTGCCAAGTTCCACTTCGCGCTGGCGCTCGAGATTGGCGATGCGTAACCGCTGCTGCTTGATCAGTTGCGCAGCCTTGAGGCGCTGCTCCTGTTCGAGTTTTTCGTCCCGTCGTGCCTTGCTGGAATCGGCTGCGTACCAGGTTTCTTCGGCAACCACCTGCAATCGTTCGGCGGACACCACCTGCGGTGTGTCCTCATCAACCAGCAAACCCAACTGGTTGCGACTGACACGGTCGCGCAACATGAGCAGATGATTCCGCTCCTGCGTCAGCTCCGGGTCCCACAGGTGCATCTGATGCCAGGCAACCGGGCACTGGCTGCGACAGGCCAGGCGAATCCGCCCGGCACCCAGGTCCGGCCCCCGCCCGGTACGCTCGGCCAGGCTGCGCAGCGGAATATTCCAGCCACTGTCAGCCGAACCGTCTTCATTGAAATCGAGATAAAAGAACACCGCCGCGCGTATCTGCAGGCGTGAATTGACCAGTACATAGACAACACGCATCTGCTGGTCGGCGAATTCGGGCATAGTCACCACGCCATCGAGCATGGCTTCGAATTCGGGATAGAGCATTTCCTTGCAGACACCGGCATCGTTGAAGAACAGAACGGCTTCGACCGTCTGCGGTTTGATCTGCATGCGCGGCATCCTCAACAACTCGGTGGGACAGTCAATGCTGGGACAGTGCCTACGACGCCATCCCACGCCGGGCAAGTGTAGGAGAAAAGCTGCAACGGGCAATGTGACTGGGTTGGCAGGCATCCGGGTAGCAGGCAGGACCGGCAGATGGGCGGTCACAAACTGTGATCGAATCGGGATGCCAGTCTGCCATCAAGGTGCACACCAGAGCCCGCCCGCTCCTGGACCTCCATGAGAAAGAGCCGAAACGGCCTTCAATCAAAGGCCGTCCAGGCGTAGCGCTTTGCTTGTGGCTTGGGGCGCTGGCTTACAAGGCAGCAGCCAGACGCGAACCCTGATCGATGGCACGCTTGGCATCCAGCTCGGCAGCAACATCCGCGCCACCGATCAGATGCACCTTGATACCGCCCTGCTCAAGCTCGGCCTGCAGCTCGCGCAGGGGGTCCTGCCCGGCGCAGACGATAATGGTATCCACCGGCAGCACCTGGGGTTCGCCGCCGGCAATGGAAACATGCAGACCTTCGTCGTCGATTTTCAGGTACTCCACCGAGTTGATCATCTGCACCTGCTTGTTTTTCAGGCCGGTGCGGTGAATCCAGCCAGTGGTCTTGCCCAGGCCGCTGCCGACCTTGGATTTCTTGCGCTGCAGCAGATACACCTGACGCGCCGGAGCCTGCGGCATCGGCTTGACGCCCGCAACACCGCCGCGGGCCTGCAGGCCCAGGTCGATACCCCACTCCTTCCAGAATGCCTCGCGGTCCAGGCTGGTGGACTGACCGTCGTGGGTGATGAATTCGCTGACATCGAAACCGATACCGCCGGCGCCGATTACCGCCACGCGCTGCCCTACCGGCTTGCGCTGGAGAATCGCATCGAGATAGCTGATCACCTTTGCATGTCCGATGCCCGGTATCTCTGGTGTGCGCGGGACAATGCCGGTAGCGAGAATGACTTCATCGTAGCCACCGGCCAGCAGATCAGCAGCACTGACACGTGTATTCAGGCGCAGATCGACACCGCCTCGCTCCAGCTTGCCGTCGAAATAGCGCAGGGTTTCGAAGAACTCCTCCTTGCCCGGCACGCGCTTGGCAACGTTGAACTGGCCGCCGATTTCGCTGGCTGAATCGAACAGGGTCACTTGGTGGCCCCGCTCGGCAGCGACGCTGGCCGCCGACAGGCCCGCCGGCCCCGCACCGACCACAGCGATCTTTTTCGCTGTCGCCACCGGGATGTAGTTCAGCTCGGTTTCATGGCAGGCACGGGGGTTGACCAGGCAACTGGTCAGCTTGCCGCTGAAGGTATGGTCCAGGCAGGCCTGGTTGCAGCCGATGCAGGTATTGATGGTGTCGCTGCGACCGGCTGCAGCCTTGTTGACGAACTCCGGGTCCGCCAGGAATGGCCGCGCCATGGAGACCATGTCAGCATCACCTTCGGCCAGTACCTGCTCGGCCACTTCAGGCGTATTGATGCGGTTGGTGGTGATCAGCGGAATGCCGACCTCGCCACGCAGCTTGGCCGTCACCTTGGTAAAGGCCGCGCGCGGCACCTTGGTGGCGATGGTCGGAATTCGCGCCTCGTGCCAGCCAATACCGGTGTTGATGAGGGTCGCACCAGCCGCCTCGATGGCCTTTGCCAGCACCACCACCTCATCCCAGGTGCTGCCGGTCTCGACCAGATCGAGCATCGACAGACGATAGATAATGATGAACTCAGCGCCCACCGCCTCACGTACACGGCGCACGATTTCCACGGGCAGACGCATGCGGTTCTCGTAGCTTCCGCCCCAACGGTCGGTGCGGTGGTTGGTGTGAGCGACCAGGAACTGATTGATGAAATAGCCTTCCGACCCCATGATCTCGACGCCGTCATAGCCAGCCTGCCGGGCCAGGCTGGCGCAGTTGACGAAGTCCTGGATCTGCTTCTCGATACCCTCTTCGTCCAGCTCACGTGGTGTGAAGGGGTTGATCGGCGCCTGGATGGCACTGGGCGCAACGAGCTTGGGGCTATAGGCGTAGCGACCGGCATGAAGAATCTGCAGGCAGATCTTACCGCCGGCCTCGTGAACCGCCTGGGTAACGACCTTGTGCTCTTGGGCCTCTTCCGGGGTGGAGAGTTTGGCCGCGCCGGCCCGGACCGAACCTTCCTCGTTGGGGCCAACGCCGCCGGTCACGATCAGGCCGACACCACCACGTGCGCGCTCGGCAAAAAACACTGCCATGCGCTCGAAGCCATTGGGCATCTCTTCAAGGCCGGTGTGCATCGAGCCCATCAGGACGCGGTTGCGCAGCGTGGTGAAGCCCAGGTCCAGCGGGGCCATCAGGTGCGGAAAGGCACTCATCTTTATTCCTCGTCAAGTAGGCACAAGCGGGTGTGCCATAGGCCAGCGGTTTATAGGCGCCAGGCTCTGACAGGCCGGTCGCATGCAGCGAAGATAAACAGCCACAGCCACAGGCTCAATGATCAAAACTCACAACTGCCTGACCCAATCGAGCTGACAGGCTTGGCAATCAACCCGTCTCACCGTATTTTCATAGCACCTTCATTAAAAGACCCGACCATGCGTCTCCCCATCAAACTGCTGATCCTGGCCATGCTTGCCCTCGTCGCCCTGGTGCTCTACCTGAACTGGACAGACGACCGCCGCAGCGGGCCGCTGCTGTCGGACCTGCGCACCCTGCCGATCAACAGCCAGGGGCAGCCGGGAACCGCGGGCAATCTGCTGGGAATCGAAACCAGGCTGCAGCCAGCCGATTACCAGAGCCGCGAACGCCTGCGCCTGAAGTTCGCCACCTACCTCGATCAGGCGAGAGACGCAGGCCTGATCGGCAGTCGGACCATCGTTGTGCTGCCCGAACACGTGGGCACCGGCCTGTTCGCCCTCGGTGAAAAGCCAGAGGTCCAGCAGGCGCGAACCCTGCGTGACGCCATGCAGTGGATGGCACTGAGCAACCCCTGGGACTACCTGCGCGCCCAACTCGACAACACCAGCGAGGATCGCCGCACCGGAGCGGTTTTGCGCATCAAGGCGCCGCAAATGGCCGATGACTACCAGCGCATCTTCGCCGATCTGGCAAAGGAATACGGTGTGACGCTGGTCGCTGGTTCCATCGTGCTGCCTGAACCTCGTCTGCAAGCGGGGCGCCTGAAGACGGGTACGGGTCCACTGCGGCAGGTCAGCCTGGTGTTCGGGCCAGATGGTGAGCCCATCGGGCCGCTGCACTACAAGACGGCCCTCAGTCGTTATGAGCGTCGCTACAGCAAAGCGCCCGAACGCCAGGAGATCGCTCTGCTGCATACTCCAGCGGGACGCCTGGCAGTATTGCTCGGTTGCGACGGCTACACGCGCAGCCTGCCTGCCACCACCGACCTGCTCGCCCTGCCGGGCATGGATGAGCGCAAAACGAGCGCCTGCGCACCCCTCGAACCGCTGGACAGGAGCCTGCCACGCATGGCCGTGCGAACACTCGGCCTGCCCTGGAACCTACTCGGTTCACCGCGCAAACCGGCACAACGCACTCCCGCTGAGCCGGTCCAGCTGCACAATCTCTGGCTGCCGGAGCGTCCATGAAGCAGCAGCGGATACGCCTTGGCGATCTCTCGGTAGGCTTCGTGCATAGCCTGGACAGCGCCCTGCGGGAAAGGCAGATCGACCCGCAACCCCTGCTGGAAGCCTATGGCCTGGATGCCGCTCGACTGGCCGAACCCCATGCACGACTGTCCATCCCGCGCTACATGCGCCTCGGTCACGCCGCCATGCAACTGACCGGCGATCCGGCACTGGGACTGGACATGGGCCGGCTGCGCAAGGCTGGCCATCTGGGGCTCGCCGGCATTACCGCAAGTCTGGCACCTACGGTGCGCGAAGCGGCACGGACCCTGATCCGCTACGAACTGCTGTACGCCTTCAACTATCGCGGCGCATCCGAATTCCACGAGGATGCCGAAGGTGCCTGGCTGCGCTTCTATTCGATCTGTCCCTACAACAACTACAACCGCTTCGTGGTGGATACCGTGCTGGCCAGCTGGATCACGCAGCTTAGCGCCGTGGCAGGGAGCCCGATGCAGCCGAGCGCAGTACAGATCGAGTTCGAACGCCCCGATTACGCCGAGCGCCACGAGGCCTTCTTCGCGCAGCCCGTGCTTTTCAACAGCGAACACAACCAGCTGCGACTGGACAAGGCCACGCTTGCACTACGCAATCAAGAACATTGCCCCGGCACCTGGCAGCAGTTACTGGAGCTGTGCGAAGCAGCCCTGGAGCAGCGTACACGCACCACCAGTCTGCGCGAACGGGTTGCACAGATGCTGGCACAGATGCTTAAGGGCCAGGAACCGGAGCTGCTGCAGATTGCCCAGCGTCTGCAATTGCCACCCTGGACGCTGCGCCGACGACTGATCGAGGAAGGCAGCAGCTACCGCGCCATTCTCAACGACACCCGTCGCGATCTGGCCATGGCTTACATTCGCGACACCGAGCTGGCCTTCGGTGAAATCGCCTGGCTGCTCGGCTTCGCTTCAGCCGAAGCCTTCCAGCGCGCCTTCAAGCGCTGGAGCGGGCAGACGCCCGGTGAGTATCGACGCACACAGCGGCGTGTCGATGCCTGAATAACCGCACAGGCTATTCTTCTGCCGGTGAAGGAGGCCTGCTTTTGGGGGAGTGGACTTGTCCACAAGCTCTTCGGCGGTCTCACAAAATCTCGCGGACAAGTCTGCTTCCACCAGAACCGGTCGAAGCCACCGCCCCAGGTGATTCAGCAGGCCTTTTCAGCACAGTCTCACAGCTCGAAGGCATCCTCAGCCGGCTCCGGCCCATCCTGCTCAGCCGCACGCCATTCGAGAAGTTCGTCCAGATAATCATCCATAGTGGGATCCTCAAGGTGGGTCGTCTTTGTACTAACAAGGTCCATGCCATCCTGACCAACCTTCATGACAAAAACATGATTCGCTCAGGGCGTGGTCAGCCCGGCAGCCGCCATGAACTGGCGCAGCAGCCAGGCCAGAACACCCAGCGCCAACACACTGGCGAACCAGATCGTGACCAGCCAGACCATGCGCTGCCATAGCGGTTTGGCACTTTTTTGGGGCTTTTCGGGCATACGAGGCTCCATGACGAGGCAGATCAGTGATAGCCATCCTCGGCGCTGACCTTGCCGCGAAACACGTAATAGCTCCAGGCGGTGTACATCAGGATCAGCGGAATGATCAGCAGCGCCCCGACCAGCGTAAAGCCCTGGCTCTGCGGCGGCGCGGCGGCTTCCCAGATGGTCACCGAGGGCGGGATGATGTTTGGCCAGAGGCTGATGCCGAGCCCGCTGTAGCCCAGGAAGATCAGCGCCAGAGTGAACAGAAATGGCGAGTAATGGGCATAGCGCGCAATCGAGCGCAGCAGCCCGAAGGTACAGAGCAGCACCAGGATCGGCACCGGCATGAAGAAGATCAGGTTCGGCATGCTGAACCAGCGCTCGGCAATGTCTGGATGCGTCAGCGGCGTCCAGAGGCTCACCACACCGGTCACCGCAAGCACCGCCCAGACCAGCGGAATGCCGATATCGTGCATGCGCTTCTGCAGATCACCGGCGGTCTTCATGATCAGCCAGGTACAGCCCAGCAAGGCATAGGCGACGATCAGCGCAATACCACAGAACACCGAAAACGGCGTCAGCCAGTCCAGCGGCCCACCGGCATAGGCGCGATCCACAACGGGAAACCCATGAATGAAGGCGCCCAGCGCAACTCCCTGAAAGAACGTCGCCACCAGCGAGCCGCCGATGAATGCCTTGTCCCAGATGTGCTGGCGGGCAGCACTCGCCTTGAAACGAAACTCGAAGGCAACGCCACGGAAGATCAGCCCCATAAGCATGAAGATGATCGGCAGGTAGAGCGCCGACAGAACCACCGAATAGGCCAGCGGAAACGCCGCAAACAGCCCGGCCCCACCGAGCACCAGCCAGGTTTCGTTACCGTCCCAGACCGGCGCTACGGTGTTCATGGCCACATCGCGCTCAGAACTGTCAGCCAGGAAGGGAAAAAGAATGCCAATGCCCAGATCGAAGCCATCCATCACCACGTACATCATGATGCCGAAGATGATGATCACGGCCCAGATCAGCGAAAGATCGATACCCATGCTCAATTCCTCTCGCCCAGTTGGTCACCATGCTCATGAGCAATCGCCTCATCCGCAGCCGAGATGGGCCTGGCCGGTGTACGTTGCTCGCCCGGCCCGCCAGTTCCCTTGCTCTTGCCTTCATGTGGAACCGGCCCCTTGCCAATCAGGCGCAGCACATAAACGCAACCGACACCAAACACGGCAAAGTAGATCAGCACGAACAGCGCCAGGGTCAGTCCCAGCTGTTCGGCACTGTGGCTTGAAACGGCGTCGGCGGTCCGCATCACGCCGTAGATCACCCAGGGCTGCCGCCCTATCTCGGTAGTGAACCAACCGGCCAGGATCGCGACAAGCCCGGACGGCCCCATATACAACACCAGCCTCAAGAAGGGTCGTGACTCGAACAACCTGCCCCTCCGGCGCAGCCAGAAGCTCCACAAGCCGGTCACGATCATCAGCAGCCCCAGCGCCACCATGATCCGGAACGTCCAGAACACGATGGTGGAATTGGGTCGGTCTTCCGGGGGGAAATCCTTCAGCGCGGGAATCGGCTCAGTCAGGCTGTGCTTGAGAATGAGACTGCCCAAATAAGGAATCTCCACCTTGAAGCGGGTTTCTTCACGCGCCATATCGGGCCAGCCGAACAGCAACAACGGCGTCGGCCCGCCCTCGGAGTTGTCCCAGTGCCCTTCCATCGCGGCAATCTTCGCTGGCTGATGCTCCAGCGTATTAAGGCCGTGGAAATCACCGACCAGCGCCTGTATCGGCGCCACGATCAGCGCCATCCACATCGCCATCGAGAGCATCTTGCGGATGGCCGGGTTGTCGTTGCCACGCAACAGATGCCAGGCCGCCGAAGCCCCGACCATAAAGGCCGCAGCCAGAAATGCGGCAATCGCCATATGCGCCAGGCGATAGGGAAACGAGGGATTGAAGATGATCGCGAACCAGTCTACCGGCACCACGATGCCATCAATGATCTCGTGCCCCTGCGGCGTATGCATCCAGCTGTTGGAGGCCAGAATCCAGAAGGTGGAGATCAGCGTCCCGACCGCCACCATGATCGTGGAAAAGAAATGCAGCCCCGGCCCCACGCGATTCCAGCCGAACAGCATGACACCCAGAAAACCTGCTTCGAGAAAGAACGCCGTCAGCACTTCATACGCCAGCAGCGGCCCGGTCACACTGCCGGCGAACTCCGAAAAAGCACTCCAGTTGGTTCCGAACTGGTACGCCATGACGATGCCGGACACCACACCCATACCGAAGTTGACGGCAAAAATCTTCAGCCAGAAGTGATAGAGGTCGCGGTACACCTCACGCCGGGTCTTGAGCCACAACCCCTCCAGCACGGCGAGAAAACTCGCCAGCCCGATGGTGATCGCCGGAAAAATGATGTGAAAGGAAATGGTGAACGCGAACTGGACACGCGCAAGCTCAAGCGCTTCCAAACCAAACATTGCCATCCCCCTCGTCAGTGAGCCATCTAGGCACTACTGACAGCGGAAAACGACGAGGGTGCGCTGCTAGCGCCGATCTGTCGCATGGCCTCGCTTTGCCAAAGGCGTTTACATCCACGCCTCGCACAAGGTTTCAGCCTGCGCCAACTGTGCGGTTTCGGCTTGTTATGCTCTTGTGCGCTACGCCGTCCTCGCTTACGACAGGCTGTTCAAGCAAAGCTCAACGATGTGCTTGCGCTCTTCCAGGCCGAGTGTTGCGCCGCCGCTTTTCTGCCTGCGGTATGCGGACTGGCAACGTAGGCACTGATGCTCGGCAAGGTGCTCGGATTACCGCTCCAACGCAGGTTGAAGGCGGCCAGCCTGGGAAACCTGAACTGGCTGGCGTAAGGCTCATGATGCTGCGCAACGCTGGACTGGCGCTTTAACTTCAGCAAGATGGCCAGTCAGTGGTCGTCTGCTTGCTCAACCCTTGTTCTTCATCACGGGTGTAACTGATCTGGCGCAGCAGCTGCTCGACACGTGCCTTCTCCGCCCGCAGACCCGCGCTGAGCTCGCGAATCTCTGCGTCCTTCTGGGCAGACGCAGCCGCCTGCTGCTCCAGCTGCGCCTGACAATGTTGCAGGGCCATGGTGGCCTCGCGACGGTGCAGCACCTGCCAGTAAGTCACCACGCCTGCAATGATCATCAGCATCAAGCTGGCGCTCATCACCATCCAGGACAGCCCAATCATGTTCATGCCCGATCCCCCCTGAGTCAGCCCGCCCCATGGCGAGCGACTTGAATGACCGCTTCAGGATATGTAGCGTGACTAGACGTATCTAGTGTGTTTGCCTATACAGGTAAAGTTTTCGAGCAGATGGAGCGGCCATGAAACGCAAGCAATCAATCGAATCGGTGCGCTGGGATCTGGCACTGCGCTATCGACTGATCGAGACGGTAGCCTGGTGGGAAGGCCGCCTGACCACCAATCACCTGATGCAGAGCTTCGGTATCAGCCGCCAGCAGGCGTCGAAGGACATCAACTCATACATCAACGAGTACGCACCGAAGAACCTGGAATATGACAAGCATCTGAAGGGGTATGTACCGAGCCAGCGCTTCAAGCCACTGTTCATCGACGACAGCGCCAGCGCCTATTTGCATCTACTGAACCAGAACCATGACCGCGCCCCGCATGTCGAGGGTCTGGCACTGGCTTATGCGCATACCGAGGTGCTGCAGGTTCCCGACCGAACAATACGCCCTGAATTGCTACGCCCTCTGCTACGCGCGTGCCGCGAGGGTCTGCGCCTGGAATGCGACTATGTGTCCTTCACAACGCCAGGGGCCGAAACCCGCCTGATAGCCCCGCACACGTTGATTTACACCGGCATGCGCTGGCATGTGCGTGCCTACTGCGAAAAAAACCGCGACTACCGTGACTTTGTACTGAGCCGCTTTCGTGGCATACCCGAGCTGATGGACGACGAGAGCGCGAACACCCGCGAGCAGGATTCTGGCTGGGCCTGCCGGGTGCAGGTCATTATCCAACCGGACTCACGGCTAAAACCGGAACAACAGACCATCATCGAAACCGACTACGGCATGCACAATGGTCGCCTGGTAATCGACACCCGCGGCGCACTGGTGCAGTACGTATTGCAGCGCTACCAGATCGACCCGACCAAGGTGCACGCCAAGGCCAGCGCCCAACAGATCGTGGTGACCAACCTGGATGAACTGCAGCGCTGGCTATATCACTAGTTTCAGCGAATCAACCGGGGCAACACCTCACCAGCCATCCCAGCTATTCCCCAATCGCCCTCCTCCAGCGCCAGTTGAGGATTGATGTGCAGAACCCTCGCTCCCGCCCGGCGGGCTATGGCTGGCAGCTCAGCCGCGGGATAGACCAAGCCTGAGGTGCCCACGACCAACAGTAATTCAGCCTCCTGCGCGGCCTTGAACGCCTTGATCAAAGCCGCCTGAGGAAGGGATTCGCCAAACCAGACGACACCCGGGCGCAACCGACCGCCGCAATGCTGGCAGCGAGGCGGCTCCAGCGCTCGCGCCTCCTCAGGCTCATTTGGCGCCGCGAGTGCTGTTCCAGGCTCACGGGCACAGGCGAAACAGCGAGGCTGCTGCAACGAACCATGCAAGTGGATGACATCCGCACTGCCCGCCCGCTCATGCAAGTCATCGACATTCTGGGTGATCAAGGTCATTTCCGGCTTGTGCGCGGCCAGTCGCGCAAGCGCCAGATGGGCCAGGTTCGGCTGAGCCTGCATGACGTTCATTCGCCGCCACTCGTACCACCCCCAGATCATTGCAGGGTTGCGACGGAACGCCTCCGCGCTCGCCAGTTGCGCCGGGTCGAAACGCTGCCAGAGTCCTGTCAGCGGGTCACGAAAAGTTGGAATCCCGCTTTCTGCCGAAACGCCCGCGCCTGTCAGTACCACAATCCGTTTAGCAGCCTGCAGCGCCTCAGCGGCCAGTTCCAGCGACGTCATGGCATTCTCCGCAACGTGTTTTGCATCAGAAGGGTGCTGCCGATGATGCCGCGCTGCCTGCTGAATGCGGAAGTGCAAACCTGAATTGGATGCGGGAGAACTTCACATAGCTGCAGCAACTCTCAGTAGCCCCATTGGGTCTTCAGCCCAACGACGTCCAGAGAGAAGTCCGTGAATGAAGGGTGCTTATCGTTAGATAACCATGGCCTTCTCAGAAGGCCTTGAGCAGGTTTTCTGCGGACGCAGAAATGAAAAAAGCCCTTAACTGGCAACCAGTTAAGGGCTTTTAATATGGCGCAGCGGACGGGACTCGAACCCGCGACCCCCGGCGTGACAGGCCGGTATTCTAACCGACTGAACTACCGCTGCGCGTCGGCCGGACTTTCGTCCGAATCACAGAGCCTGCCGTGCGTTGCACTTGGCTATCACCCTGTGAGGCGCGCAATTTACGCATCCACCCGAACCAAGTCAACAGCCCGACCCATTTTTTATTCAAAACAGCGGCCTTTTGCGGTCACAGCTGGAATCCATTCTGGATCGGGCACCTTTTTCCGGAAAAACAGTCAGTTGCACAGGCATGTTCAGGTAGTTGGCGTTGTTCATCGATTTCATCCTCGTTCGCGCTCGATTGCCAGCGGTGCCCGCGCGCCCTTTCAGCGCCAATGCACTTTCGTGCCTGGGGATCTGGCAAGGGTTGTCACCATCAGGTTTACGGAGCGCCCGGCTTGGCTTTCCCAACGGTACTGCACAAGGCAAACCGGCATGCGCCGCTGATCGCGAGCGCGGTAATCATTGTGCTGTTTGGCGCCTATCTCACAGGCCGTATCAATGACTGGCTGCAACTTGAACGCACGCAGCCCGCAGCTACCGCAGGCAACAGCCAGCCCGCAGACGTTGCGCCAGATATTCAGCGTATGGCAAACCTGTTCGGAACATCACCCGAGCACGTCGGCACCAGCCCCCTTGCAAATTCCGAACTCACACTGCATGGCAGCTTCGTGCATGCCGATCCACAACGCTCCTCGGCGATTATTCAGCGATCAGCTCAGCCACCGCAGCTCTACAGGGTCGGCGAAGAGCTTGAACCTGGCCTGAGCCTGCACAGCGTGCATCCGGACCGGGTTGAGGTGCTGCGCAACGGTCGAATCGAAACGCTGCGCTTCCCCAGCACGCGCTCCGCCGCGGCCATGACGGACTACAGTGAAGAAGCCATGCCAGCGGAGCAACCAGACCCGCAGACAGAACAGATGGATGCCCTTCGCCAGCATCTGGAAGACATGGCCACACCGATAGAAAACGCGCCCGCCGATCAACCCGCCACGGAAGATGACTGATGCCCCCCTTTTCCTCTCGCTCGCTCATCGCTCTGATCGCCGCTGGACTGCTTTTCGCACCCCTGCCTTCGCTGGCTGCCGAGCCGGGCATCGAGCGCGCCGAAACACAGCAGGACGGCTGGACGATCAATCTCAAGGACGCAGACATTCGTGCGTTCGTGGACCACATCAGCCAGCTCACCGGGCAGACGTTCATCGTCGATCCGCGCGTCAGAGGTCAGGTCAGCGTGGTGTCATCAACCACACTCTCGTTGGCCGAGGTCTACCAACTGTTCCTCTCGGTGATGGCCACGCATGGCTACAGCGTCCTGACCCAGGGTGGCGTGGCGCGTATCCTGCCCAACGCCGAGGCCAAGACCGAAGCCGGTGGCGGGCCAAGCGGTGGCGACCTGCTGGAAACCCGTGTCATCCAGGTGCAGCATACCTCTGCCACAGAGCTGATTCCGCTGATACGACCGCTGGTACCGCAGTACGGCCATCTGGCAGCCGTCAGCTCCGCCAATGCACTGATCATCAGTGACCGCAGTGCGAACATCGCCCGACTGGAAAAGCTGATCCGCCAGCTTGATCGCGCCCAGACCGGCGATCACAGCATTGTGGATCTGCAATACGGCTGGGCTACGGATATCGCCGAAGTGCTGCGCAACACCCTCGCACGTGGCGAGGCAAGGGATACGGCCGGCGCGCAGATCATTGCCGACTCACGCACAAACCGGCTGATCTTCACCGGCCCGGAACAGGCCCGGCAGAAGCTCGCCAGCCTGGCGCAGACACTGGACACACCCAGCACCCGATCGGCCAACACCCGGGTAATCCGCCTGCGCCACAATGATGCCAAGGCACTGGCGGAAACCCTGGGCGACTTCTCGGAAAGCCTCGCCGCGCCAGCTGAAGGCGAGATGAGCAGCGGACGCATTCAGAGCACCCTCATCCGCGCCGATGAAAGCCTCAACGCGCTGGTGATGCTGGCCGAACCGGAGTTGCTCGGCATGCTGGAATCCATCGTCCGCCAGCTCGACATTCCGCGCGCGCAGGTCATGGTCGAAGCGGCCATTGTTGAGGTTTCCGGTGACATAACCGATGCGCTGGGCGTGCAGTGGGCGGTGGATGCACGTGGCGGCACAGGTGGTGCCGGAGGCGTCAGTTTCGGCAATACCGGGCTTTCCATTGGCCGCGTACTCAATGCGATCAACGACAACGAGATTCCCAACAACCTGCCCGACGGCGCCATCATCGGCATCGGCACACGCAGCTTCGGCGCGCTGATCACCGCACTGTCGGCCAACAGCAAAAGCAACCTGCTCTCCACCCCCAGCCTGCTGACGCTGGACAACCAGGAGGCAGAAATCCTCGTCGGCCAGAACGTCCCCTTCCAGACGGGTAGCTACACCACCGATGCCTCGGGGGCGAACAACCCCTTCACCACCATCGAGCGACAGGATATCGGTGTCACGCTCAAGGTCACTCCACATATCAACGAGGGTGCCACGCTGCGGCTGCAGATCGAACAGGAAATCTCCTCCATCGCACCCAGCGCCAGCCTGACGGCGCAGGCGGTCGATCTGGTGACCAACAAGCGTTCGATCAAGAGCACCATTCTTGCCGAGGACGGCCAGGTGATCGTGCTGGGAGGGCTGATCCAGGACGACGTGACCCAGACCAATTCCAAGGTGCCGCTGCTGGGTGACATCCCTCTGTTGGGCGCACTGTTTCGCTCGACCCAGGAGAGCCACATCAAGCGCAATCTGATGGTGTTCCTGCGGCCAACGGTGATCAGGGACCGCGCAGGGCTGGCGGCGCTCTCCGGGAAGAAATACAGCGATATCCGGGTTATCGAGACCGATTCCGGCAGCCCGAGCATCCTGCCCGCGACTCCCGAGAGACTTTTCGATGGTCAGGGTCAGCCGGCACCCGCCATCGACCTGCGCCCCGGCGAGCCAGAGCGCCGCAGCAGCGCACCCGCAACGCCGGCGCCAGCCTTCAGCCCGCCGACACGCACCACGGAGCCTGCGGCTGTGCGGAGCGGATGGGCGATACAACTGGCGAGCCTGAGAAACCGCGATAATGCGACAGCACTTCGTGACAAGCTGACCGCCGAAGGCTTCGATGCCTATATCCAGACAGCCACGGGCCTCTATCGCGTATTTGTAGGCCCCTTCAGCGAACGTGCCGAGGCCAACCGCCTGCGTACGCAGTTATCGGAGGAACACAGGCTGGATGGGTTTGTCGTGCGATTGGCAGGCCGCTGAAAGACCCTTATTCCACGGGCCGGGGCAATGCCGAGCCTGAGAACCACCGTATGGTAGGAGCGGACTTGTCCGCGAGCTTTGTTTTTGAAGTTCCAGTCCCAAAAACTCGCGGACGAGTCCGCTCCCACAAAATCGGCGTGCAGGCCCAGCGGGCCCGCTGTTTGTCAAAGCGCAGCCAATCCCCTGGCCAGGTCAGCCTTGAGATCAGCCAGATCTTCCAGGCCCACCGCAACACGAATCAGATTGTCGCGAATCCCCGCCGTGGCGCGCTCTTCCGGCGAGAGACGGCCATGGGTCGTTGAACCCGGATGGGTGATGGTCGTTTTGCTGTCACCGAGGTTGGCCGTAATGGAAATCAACCGGGTCGCATCGATGAAACGCCAGGCTCCTTCCTTGCCACCTTCCACGTCAAAACTCAGCACGGCGCCGAAGCCTTTCTGCTGCCGCTTGGCCAGCTCATGCTGCGGGTGGCTGGGCAGGCCGGCGTAATAGACCTTTTCGATGCCTGGCTGCTGCTCCAGCCATTCGGCCAGTGCCTGCGCGCTGGCGCAATGCGCCTGCATGCGCAGACGCAAGGTCTCCAGCCCCTTGAGAAATACCCAGGCGTTGAACGGGCTGAGGGTCGGCCCGGCGGTGCGCAGGAAACCCACCACTTCTTTCATCTGTTCGGCACGACCGGCAACGACGCCACCCAGGCAACGCCCTTGGCCGTCGATGTACTTGGTCGCCGAATGTATGACGATATCAGCGCCCAGCGCCAGCGGCTGTTGCAAGGCAGGCGTACAGAAGCAATTGTCCACCGCCAGCATTGCACCCTTGGCATGGCACAGCTGCGCCAGCACCTCGATATCCACCAGCTCGGCCAGCGGGTTGGAGGGTGACTCGACGAAAACAAGCTTGGTATTGGCCTTGAAGGCCGGTTCCCAGGCATCCACATCGATCAGCGGCACGTAATCGACTTCGAGCCCGAAACGTTTCAGGTACTTCTCAAACAGCGAAACGGTAGCGCCGAAGACACTGCGCGACACCAGCACATGGTCGCCCGCCGAACACAGGCTCATCACCATCGCCAGGATCGCCGCCATGCCGGAAGCTGTTGCCACAGCCTGCTCGGCGCCTTCCAGGGCGGCAATGCGCTCCTCGAAAGCACGTACGGTGGGGTTGGTGTAACGGGAGTAAACGTTACCCGGCACCTCACCGGAAAAACGTGCCGCCGCATCGGCAGCACTGCGGAAGACGTAGCTGGAGGTGAAGAACAGCGGCTCTCCATGCTCGCCCTCCGGTGAGCGGTGCTGGCCCGCGCGCACCGCCAGCGTGTCGATGCCGACGCCCGACAGGTCACTGTCCAGCCGGCCCGCATCCCATTGGTCAGTCATGATTTCATTCCACGCAGGAGCAGGCCGATCAGCGCCCGCTCACAATCAGTTGTTGTACAGGTCGATGATGGCGCTGCTGACGGCGGCCTGGCTCTTGCTCAGGTCATTGCGTGCCTGCTCGATCCGGTGCAGGTAGGCATCGTCGATATCGCCTGTAACGTACTTGCCATCGAATACCGCGCAATCGAAGTGCTCGATCTTCACCTTGCCGCCCCCTACGGCGTCCACCAGATCTTCCAGATCCTGATAGACCAGCCAGTCGGCACCTATTAGCTCGGCTACCTGCTCGGTGCTGCGCTCATGGGCGATCAGCTCGTGGGCGCTGGGCATGTCGATACCGTAAACGTTCGGATAGCGCACGGCAGGCGCTGCAGAACAGAAATACACGTTCTTCGCGCCGGCCTCGCGCGCCATCTGGATGATCTGCTTGCAGGTGGTGCCGCGCACGATGGAATCATCGACCAGCATCACGTTCTTGCCGCGGAATTCCAGGTCGATGGCGTTGAGCTTCTGCCGCACCGACTTCTTGCGCGCCGCCTGGCCCGGCATGATGAAGGTCCGGCCGATATAGCGATTCTTGACGAAGCCCTCACGGAACTTGACGCCCAAACGGTTCGCCAGTTCCAGCGCGGCGGTACGGCTGGTATCGGGAATCGGGATGACCACATCGATATCGTGCTCGGGGCGCTCGCGCAGGATCTTGTCGGCCAGCTTCTCACCCATGCGCAGGCGTGCCTTGTAGACCGAGACGCCATCCATCAGCGAATCCGGGCGCGCCAGGTAGACGTGCTCGAAGATGCACGGCGCGTACTGCGGGTTGGCCGCGCACTGGCGCGTATGGAGCTTGCCATCGGCGGTGATATAAACCGCCTCGCCGGGCGCCAGATCGCGTATCAGGGAGAAGCCCAGCACATCCAGCGAAACGCTCTCGGAGGCGATCATGTATTCGACACCTTGATCGGTGTGGCGCTGACCAAACACGATCGGGCGGATTGCATGGGGATCGCGGAAGCCGACGATGCCATAACCGGTGACCATGGCCACCACGGCATAACCGCCAACACAGCGCTCATGCACCTTGGCCACGGCAGCAAACACGTCTTCCTCGGTAGGCTGCAGCTTGCCGCGCACCGCCAATTCATGGGCAAAGACGTTGAGCAGCACCTCCGAATCGGAGTTGGTGTTCACGTGCCTCAGGTCGGACTCGTAGATCTCCTTGGTCAACTGATCGACATTGGTCAGGTTGCCGTTGTGCGCCAGGGTGATGCCGTAGGGCGAGTTGACATAGAAAGGCTGCGCCTCCGCCGAAGTGGAGCTGCCAGCGGTGGGATAGCGGACATGGCCAATACCCATGTTACCTATCAGGCGCTGCATGTGGCGCTGCTGGAAGACGTCACGGACCAGTCCGTTGTCCTTGCGCAGGAACAGTTTGTCGCCGTCGCTCGTCACGATACCGGCGGCATCCTGTCCACGGTGTTGCAGTACGGTGAGTGCGTCGTACAACGCCTGGTTGACGTTCGACTTACCGACGATGCCGACAATGCCACACATGCAGGGACCTCTCAGTTATTACAGGCTGATCCGGACAGGACGCAGGGTGCAAACCCCACAGCGAGCCGTGGTAAAAAAGTTGCTCGTCTCAACCGGAGGTCTCGAGCGAGCCGGTCATCCACTGGCTGCCAAACCCAAGGATCAGGTTCTTCGACCAGTCGGCAATCAACAGAAAATGCGGCAGCAGCGACGACTCACGCCACCAGGGATCCTGCTGTACGGGTGCAAGGCTCAACAAGCCCACCAGCACCACAATCAGCAACCCGCCTCGGGCCGCCCCAAAAATCATTCCAAGAAAACGATCCGTGCCGGACAGCCCGGTCACTCGAACCAGCTCACCAATGAGAAAATTGATCAGCGCACCCACCAGCAGCGTCACCACGAACAGAATCGCGCAGGCCGCAATGACCTGGAACGAAGGCGTGCTGATGTATGCAGCGAGATGGTGGGACAGCGCGCCACCGAACATCCAGGCAACCACACCGGCGATGATCCAGGTGAGCAGGGAAAGCGCTTCCTTCACGAAACCGCGCTTCAAACTGATCAGGCTGGAGATGACTACAACGGCGATAAACGCCCAATCGACCCAGGTGAACGTCACGGGGTTTCCTGCACAGGGGAAAAGCGATGCATTTTAGCAGAGCGACTGCCGAGGAGTAACAGGTCGTTTAAAAACTAGGCACGCCTGCTCAGGGAGCTTTAGCCCTTCTCCGGCTCAAAACGCACGACAAATCCATCCAGTTTCTGCTGACGCTGCAGAACATCGCGCAACCGATTGGCTTCTGCCCGCTCGATCAGCGGGCCAACGAACACCCGGTTCATCCCGCCCACAGTACGTATGTACGCGTTGTAGCCCTGGGAACGCAGGGTAGTCTGCAGCTTCTCGGCATTTTCACGACTGGAAAGACTGGCCAGCTGCACCGACCAGCTGACTGGCAGATTGGCTGCGTCCAGCCGCTGCTCCTGCGTCGCCGCAGCGGGTGGAGTGCTCGGAACTGCAGTGGCCGGTGGCTCTGCCGGAGCAACCGGAGGTTCGGCAAGCGCTGGAGCAGGTTCGATCGGAGTGGTCGGGGCTTCAACAACTGCCGCAGGCGCCTCCTCGACAATCTCGTACTCCTCGGGGAACGGCTCGCTTTCGGGTGTGGGCACCTCCACCTGCTGCGGCTCGAGAACCGGAGCGGCGGGCGTCTCGGGCATCGATGGCGCATCCATTGCCACCTGAGAACCTTCATCCTCACGATTGAACAACATCGGCACGAAGATCACCGCCAGCGCCAACAGCACCAGCGCACCCACGATACGTTGCAACAGTCCTTTATCCACCAATGCCCTGCCCTCGCTCCGTCGCATGCCGATCAAGCCAGTCCAGCGCCTCGGCCACACAGTAAAAAGACCCGAACAGCAGTATCTCGTCCCCGGCAACCGCTTGGTCGCACTGCGCGTCGAGCGCCTCGCATACAGTGGAGTAGATACTGACCGAGGCTCCGCGTTCCATCAACACCTCACTCAATTGCGCACCAGAGCGTGCACGCGAGGTGGACAGGGGCGCAACGGCCCAGTCAGCGACGACAGGCAGCAAGGGCTCGATCACTCCAGCCAGATCCTTGTCGGCCAGCAGGCCGAACACCGCAAGCCGCCGCCCGACCACTGGCTGTTTCAGCAGAGCTCGCGCCAGATAGTCCGCCGCATGCGGGTTGTGCCCGACATCCAGCAGGATCGACAGCTCGCGACCTTTGTACGTAATCAACCGGCGATCAAGCCTGCCGACAACCCGCGTGGCCAGCAGTGCAGCTACCAGTGAGAGCGGCTGCCAGGGCATATCGAGCAAGGCAAATGCCTGCAGCGCCAGCGCGGCATTTTCCAGAGGCAGATCGATCAATGGGAGGTCGCGCAGATGCAGCGGCAGGCCGGAGCGATCACGGCCATGCCAGTGCCAGCGATCCTGCTCGACCTGCATATCGAACTCACGACCACGCAACAGCAAGGGCGCTGCCAGGCGGGCCGCAGTGTCAATCAGAGTCTCAGGCGGCTCCGGATCACCGCACACGGCGGGCATCGTGGAGCGGAAGATCCCTGCCTTTTCGAAGCCGACGCTGTCACGACTGTCGCCCAGCCAGTCGGCATGATCCAGGCCAATGTTGGTGACTACCGCCACATCAGCATCGACCAGATTCACCGCATCGAGACGACCACCCAACCCGACTTCCAGCACTACAGCATCCAGCGTCTCACGCTCGAACAGCCAGAAAGCCGCCAGCGTGCCCATCTCGAAATAGGTCAGAGAAGTTTCGCCACGCGCCGCCTCGACTGCGACAAAGGCCTCGCACAGCGCCTCATCGGAGGCTTCAACGCCATTGATACGCACGCGCTCGTTATAACGCAGCAGATGCGGCGAGCTGTAAACGCCCACGGTCTTGCCCTGCCCGGCCAGCATCTGGGCAATGAAGGCACAGGTGGAACCTTTGCCATTGGTACCGGTGACCGTCACGACTTGTGGCGCCGGCCTGGTCAGGCCAAGCCTTGTCGCCACCTCACGGCAGCGATCAAGGCCCATGTCGATGGCCGTAGGATGCAGTTGCTCAAGATAGCCGAGCCAGTCCTGCAAACTCCGGGAGGTCATGCGTCAGCCGTTACCAGAGCCGGCTCGGCGATTGCCGGGAGCCGCTGCAGCTGAGCGAGGAGGCGGGACAGGCGGGCACGCAACTCGGCACGTGGGATGATCAGGTCGATGGCACCGTGGTCGAGCAGGAACTCGCTGCGCTGGAAACCTTCCGGAAGCTTTTCACGTACGGTCTGCTCGATCACGCGCGGGCCGGCGAAGCCGATCAATGCCTTGGGCTCAGCCACAATGACATCACCAAGCATCGCCAGGCTGGCCGACACACCGCCGTACACGGGATCAGTGAGAACCGAAATGAACGGCAGGCCTTCTTCACGCATACGCGCCAGAACCGCCGAGGTCTTGGCCATCTGCATCAGGGAAATCAGCGCTTCCTGCATCCGAGCACCGCCCGAAGCCGAGAAACAGACCAGCGGGCAACGCTGTTCAAGGGCGACATTCGCCGCACGCACGAAACGCTCACCGACGATTGCGCCCATGGAACCACCCATGAAGGAAAACTCGAAGGCACAGGCCACCACCGGATTGTTCATCAGGGTGCCGCGCATGGCGATCAGTGCATCCTTTTCACCTGTCTGTTTTTGCGCAGCGGACAGGCGATCCTTGTACTTCTTGCTGTCACGGAACTTCAGGCGATCCACCGGCTCAAGATCGGCGCCGATTTCTTCACGGCCTTCCTTGTCGAGGAAGATATCCAGGCGCGCACGTGCATCGATGCGCATGTGATGGTTGCACTTGGGGCAGACATCCAGGGTTTTCTCCAGCTCCGGACGATACAGAACCGCCTCGCAGGAGGGGCACTTGTGCCACAGCCCCTCAGGTACCGAGCTCTTCTGCGTTTCCGAACGCATGATCGAAGGGATCAGCTTGTCTACCAGCCAGTTGCTCATGCTCTTATTCTCCACAGCTTGTCAGTCCCGTGCGTAATCACTGCACGCATCAGGCGGATTCATCGTCGCGACCAGTCTCCACTCGGAGCTCACTGCGTCGCCTGGGCGATACGCCAGAAGGCGCTGTCGCTGAAACTCGATCCCGTCGAACATGACGGGTATCACTCAAACAAAGGGATTCGCCAACCAGCGAATGGTAACTGGACGGCAAGGACTCCCTGCTCGTCACATACTGGTGCGAACCTGGCCAATAAATTCACGTACGCGGGCGGCATCCTTCACCCCCTTGCTCAACTCCACCCCGCCGCTGACGTCCACCGCGAACGGGCGCACACGCTCGATGGCCTGTTGCACATTCTGCGGAGTCAACCCACCAGCCAGGATCAGAGGCTTGGGCAGATCGGCAGGCACCAGCGACCAGTCGAACATCTCGCCTGTACCGCCCGGAACCCCATCAACGAAGGTATCCAGTAAAACTGCACTGGCTCCGGCATAACGCGCAGCCTCAGCGCGGATATCGTTACCGGCCCGAACCCTCAGTGCCTTGTACCAGGGCCGGTGAAAGCCTTCGCAATCGTCCGGCATTTCATCACCGTGAAACTGCAGCACATCCAGCGCAACGGCATCCAGGGTTTCATTGATTTCACAACGGGATGCGTTGACGAACAATCCGACAGTGGTCACAAAGGGAGGCAGCGCCGCGATGATTTCACGTGCCTGGGCGATACTCACAGCACGCGGGCTCTTGCTGTAAAACACCAGACCGATGGCATCCGCACCGGCTTCTGCGGCGACAAGCGCATCTGCAGCGCGGGTAATTCCACATATCTTGCTACGAACGATAGGCAACGGCAGATACCTGCGAGAAAAGACCCCGGATGGTAACAAAAGCATCGCATGCTGCAAGAGGCATCATCGGGGGCTGTCAGGCACGCACATCGGGCAACCCCGACAGGAAATGCGGCCCCAGATAACGTTCGGGCAACTCGAACTCTTCCGGATAGTCCACCTGGACCAGATAGAGCCCATAGGGATGTGCCGTGACCCCACCCGTGCGTCGAATACGCGTCTCCAGAACCTCCCTGGCCCACTCAACCGGACGCTCACCCGCGCCAATGGTCATCAGCACGCCAGCGAAGTTGCGCACCATATGATGCAAAAAGGCGTTGGCCCGAATGTCGAGAACGATCAGCCGCCCGAACTCCAGCAATTCCAGGTGATGAATGGTCTTGATCGGCGATTTCGCCTGGCACTGGCGCGCACGGAATGCGCTGAAATCATGGGTACCGACGAAAACTCTGGACGCCTCGCGCATGCGCTCTACATCCAGCGGACGATGGTTCCAGGTCACCTCTTCGGCCATGTGCGCCGGCCTGATCTGATCGTTATAGATGACGTAGCGATAGCGACGGGCCATGGCGCTGAAACGCGCGTCGAAATGCTTCGGCATCTCTTTTGCCCAGGTCACGCTGATGTCGCCGGGCAAGTTCATGTTTGCGCCCATTACCCAGGCATGCATGGAGCGAGTCACCGGAGTATCGAAGTGCACGACCTGGGCACAGGCGTGGACGAGCGCATCGGTTCGTCCTGCGCAGCTCAAGGTGACTGGATGCCCCCCGGCAACCTTGCTCAGCGCCTTTTCCAGCGACAATTGGATGGAGGGAACACCCTCGCGCTGACGCTGAAAGCCACGATAACGCGAGCCTTTGTATTCGACGCCCAGGGCGATTCTGGAAATGCCAGCGGCAGCCGAGGTGGCTGCCGCTTCAGGTACTGCTTCAGTCATGATCAGGCGAGTTTGGCGAGCATCTCGCGCGCCTCCTGTTGTTGCGTGTCGCTGCCCTCAGCCATCACCTCGTCAAGAATATCGCGCGCGCCTTCGGCATCACCCATATCGATATAGGCGCGAGCCAGATCCAGCTTGGTAGTGGTTTCGTCGGTTTCAGCGAAGAAGTCGAAATCGTCATCGCCCATTTCATCAGGCAACTCGGTCGCGGACTCAGTTGCCGGATTTACCGGGGTCGATTCGATATTGAATGCAGGCTGCTCAAGCGGCTCTTCCAGGTCACTCGAGATATCACCAAGCTCGGCCTCAATATCATCAAGCTCGGCAACGAAGGTTTCCGGCTGCGCATCTTCGCTCGGCTCATCATCCAGCGAAAGATCAAACTCATCGGGCATATTTTCGGGGTGATCGAGCTCAGGAAGATCGAACCCCAGGGACTCGACTGGCTCCGACGCAACCGGAGCAGGCTCGATGACCGGATCATCCAGACTGAAATCGCTCTCCGCTGCAGTCGGCAGCTCCTCATCCAGCTCCAGCGAGAAACTGGCCAGCTCGTCTGCAAGGGAAGTCTCACTGGCGGGACTGGAAAGCTCGTCCAGATCAAAGGAGAAATCGTCCGCTGCCTCTTCGCTTGCCGCAACCTCAAGCTTCAACTCATCGAAATCAAGCTCGTCCAGCTCGTCCAGCTTCTCGTCGCCGGCCTCAACCACTGGCGCAATCGGCGCTGCAAAATCATCGCTGAGTTCCAGATCATCCAGGCTCAGGTCAAAAGAATCATCAAGGTCCTGACCCGCGACTGGCGCAGGCTCATCAAGCTCAAGATCATCCAGATTGAAGCTGTCGAAATCGGTGCCAGTTGCGGCTGCCGCCACACCTGCCGCCGCCGCAAAACCCATCGCCGGATAGCGCGCCTTCAGCTGATCAATGCTTGCAGAAGAGCCGCCGATATCGCGCAATTCCGCTTCCTGCCGCGAGAATGCATCGCGATCACCAAGTTCTGCGTAGACTTCCATCAGCTTCAGTCGCAGATCGCTGCGCTGCGGCTCATCGTTCAGCGCGTTCTGCAGAAGGTCTGCAGCCTGATTGAAGCGACCGTAGGCAATGTAGATATCCGCCTCGGCGATCGGGTCATTGGCCATGCCAGCAATGGAATCCATCGCATCATCGGCAGGCACCGCCATCTGATCGGCAACTTCGAGGTCGGCAACGGCAAGGGCCGGCTTGTCTACAAAAAGGTTATCCGGCTCACTCTCGGCGAGCAGGCTCTCCTGGAGCTCGGCTTCCTTCATGGCGTTACGGCGCGACAGAGCCATCAAACCGACCAGCAAGAGCAGCAGGGCACTTCCGCCCAGCGCAGCAAGCAGCATCGGATTGGCCATCAACTGCTGGATATAACTGTCTGCAACCGGCTCTGCCGGAGGGGTGACGGGGGCGACTGGTGCTGGCGCAGCGACAGGGGCCGGTGCAGGCTTGGCGGCTGGCTCGGGCTCTGCCGCAGGTGGAGTAGCGCCAGCTTCTTCGGGCTCAACGCCTTCAGGCTCGACTGCTGCGCCCTCTGCCGAGGCTGTACCGACCTCTTCGGCTGCATCGGGCGCAACATCAACCGGCGTGGCAGCTTCAGCGCCGGGCGCGGCACCTTCGGCCAGTTGCGCCTGCAATTTGGCAAGCTGATCGTCCTTGAGCTGCATCAGCCGTTGCAATTTTTCCAGCTGCCCTTCGAGATCACTCAAACGATCTTTCAGGTCCAGGTTCTCGCGACGACTGGAATCGAGGCTCTCCTCTGCTCCAGCGAGTCGATCTCGCAGCGCCCTTGCATCGTCTGCGGTACCGGTATCACTCCCGGTTGTCGACCTGCCGGTTTCTGGCGCAACAAGACGCAGACTGTCCCCCGTCTCACTGCGCGACGGCGCCGCGCCCGCTGCGCTGCGTTGCCTGGCATCAAGCTGACGCTCACTGGCGGCAGGCTGAGCGCGGCCCTGTCGCCAGCTGGCATTCTGTTGAGCGACCTGCTCTACAGCTTCCGTCTGGGAACGATTGGTAATCTGCTCGGCACTGGGCAGGCGCAACACCTGGCCATTCTTCATCCGATTGATATTGCCGCCGATGAATGCGTCCGGATTCAGATCCTGAATGGCCAGCATGGCCTGATGAACCGTACCGCCCTGCCGCGTACGTTCGGCTATTTCCCAAAGCGTGTCATTCGGAGTGACTTTGTACTCATTGCCGGCCTGCGAGGAAGCACTGGCCGAACGGGCTGGAGTTGTCTGAGGCGCCGCACGCGGCGGCACAGCTGGCCGGGCAACAGGTGCAGCAGTAGGCAGCTGAGGCGCGACGGCTGCAGCTGTTTCCGGAGAATAAAGCGGCGGATCGAGCAGCAGCGTGTATTCGCGCAGCAGGCGACCACTCGGCCAGAGAACCTCAACGAGAAAATTCAGATAGGGCTCGCGAACCGGCTTGCTCGATGAAACCTGAATGACGTTCTTGCCATCCGGGCGCAAAACAGGGGTAAAAGTCAGGTCGGTCAGGAAATACGGACGATCAAGGCCCGCCCGATTGAAGTCCTCGACGGATGCCAGCCCTGGAATTACCTCGCCTGGGGCCAGAGCTTTCGCGTCCAGCAGCTCGATTTCAGCGACCAAGGGTTGGTTCAGCGCCGACTTCAGCGTGACCTCTCCCACTCCCAGCGCATATGCCATTTCGGATGTCAGAGCGGTAGCAGCCGCGATTGCCAGCACCAGATTGCGAACCCGAACCATTATGTAATCCCTTGTTTTGCTATCTCGGACTTTCGAGAGGGTCTTGTAATCACTGCCGGGGACAGTTCCCCGCCAGCAACAAGCCTGAACAGTGTCGTCAGCTAGAAAATTTCTTCGAATTTCCGGCAAGTATCTTTTACAGATAGTGTTTTATCAACAACTGCCCGGACTGCACGACGTTGCCCGCTGCGCCTTTTGCCACGTTATCAGACACAATCCACAAATTGAGTTTAGGTTTGGGGCAACCGCTGAAAAGGCATTGACCCATGCGCGATGGCATTCTGCCCGAAGACTTCGCAAAACTATTGATCCGCTTCACACATGAAAAAAAAGCGCCGCGGCAAAGCCAGGGCGCTTTATCTGTTAGCCAGTGATGTTTATCGCTCTAGCAGAATGCGCAACATGCGGCGCAGCGGTTCGGCTGCTCCCCAAAGCAGCTGATCACCCACGGTGAAGGCACCCAGATAATGCGAGCCCATGTTGAGCTTGCGCAGACGCCCCACCGGCACGCTCAGGGTACCGGTCACGGCAGTCGGACTCAGTTCCTGCATGCTGGCATCACGATGATTCGGTACCAGCTTGACCCATGGATTGTGCTGGCTGATCAACCCCTCAATATCGGAGATCGGCACATCCTTGTTCAGCTTGATGGTCAGCGCCTGGCTATGGCAGCGCATGGCACCGACGCGCACGCAGATGCCATCGACCGGAATCGGGCTTTTGAAACGACCCAGAATTTTGTTGGTCTCTGCCTGTGCCTTCCACTCTTCACGGCTCTGCCCGTTGGGCAGCTCCTTGTCGATATAGGGGATCAAACTGCCGGCCAGCGGCACGCCAAAATTGTCCACCGGGAAGGTTTCTGAACGTTGGCACTCGGCAACCTTGCGATCGATCTCCAGAATTGCACTGGCCGGATCGGCCAGCTCGTCGGCCACCGCCGTGTTGATGGCGCCCATTTGCTTGATCAGCTCGCGCATGTTCTGCGCACCGGCGCCGGATGCCGCCTGGTAGGTCATGGCGCTCATCCACTCCACCAAGCCGTTCTCGAACAGACCGCCCAGCCCCATCAGCATCAGACTGACGGTGCAATTGCCACCGATGTAGTTCTTGGTCCCGGCATCCAGTTGCTGGTCGATCACGCGACGGTTGACCGGATCGAGCACGATAACGGCATCATCCTGCATGCGCAGGGAAGACGCTGCGTCGATCCAGTAGCCCTGCCAGCCGGCTTCACGCAGCTTCGGGAAGACTTCATTGGTGTAGTCGCCACCCTGGCAGGTCAGGATCACGTCGAGGCCTTTCAGCTCGTCGATGCTGTAGGCGTCCTTCAGCGCAGCGGTTTCCTTGCCAATATCGGGGCCCTGGCCACCGACATTGGAAGTGGTGAAGAACACGGGCTCGATCAGGTCGAAATCCCGCTCTTCCAGCATCCGCTGCATGAGCACGGAACCGACCATACCGCGCCAACCGATCAGACCTACACGTTTCATCGCAACTACACCTATAGAAAAAGTGGCCCGCGCAGATTAAGGCGGGCCAGAAGATTACAACTTCGCGAGGGCCGCGACTACTGCATCACCCATCGCCTGAGTGCCGACTTTGTTACAACCTTCGGACCAGATGTCTCCGGTACGCAGGCCTTGATCAAGCACATCGCTGACCGCTTGCTCGATGGCATCGGCCGCTGTCACTTGGTTGAAGCTGTAACGCAGCATCATCGACACGGAGAGGATGGTGGCCAACGGATTGGCGATGCCCTTGCCGGCAATATCCGGTGCTGAACCGTGACACGGCTCGTACATGCCCTTGTTGTTGGCATCCAGCGAAGCAGACGGCAGCATGCCGATGGAGCCGGTCAGCATGGACGCCTCATCCGACAGGATGTCGCCAAACATGTTGTCGGTGACCATCACATCGAACTGCTTGGGTGCACGGACCAGCTGCATGGCAGCGTTATCAACGTACATATGCGACAGCTCGACCTCGGGGTAGTCCTTGGCGACTTCTTCGACCACTGCGCGCCACAGCTGGCTGGAAGCCAGCACGTTGGCCTTGTCCACCGAGCAGAGCTTCTTGTTGCGCACCATGGCCATGTCAAAGCCAACCCTGGCGATGCGCCGGATCTCGCTTTCGCTGTACGGCAGCGTGTCGTAGGCCATGCGCTCGCCATTTTCCAACACTTTGCTTTCGCGCGGCTGGCCGAAATAGATGCCACCGGTCAACTCACGCACGATGAGGATATCCAGACCGGAAACGATTTCCGGCTTCAGACTCGACGCCTCGGCCAGCTGCGGATACAGCAACGCCGGACGCAGGTTGCCGAACAGACCCAGCTGCGAACGGATTTTCAACAGACCACGCTCGGGGCGAATAGCTGGATCGATGGTGTCCCATTTCGGCCCGCCGACGGCACCCAGCAGGATGGCATCGGCGGCACGCGCGCGCTCCAGGGTTTCGTCAGCCAGCGGCACGCCGTATTTGTCGATGGCCGCACCGCCCAGCTCGTCATAGCTCAGCTCGAAGCCCAGTGCGTACTTCTCATTGGCCAACTGCAGCACCTTGACCGCCTCGGACATGATTTCCGGACCGATGCCATCGCCGGGCAATACCAGAATCTGCTTACTCATTGCATCCCTCGATTTTTCGTAGGGTGGATGACGTTTTTCATCCACCGAAAATTCTGCAAGCTGGATGGATGAAACGTCATCCACCCTACCCTCATCCATTTATTTGATTGCACCGAACAGCCAGGGCTGGTGCTGACGGTGTTTTTCCTCGAACGCACGGATCTCTTCGGCGTTCTGCAGCGTCAGGCCAATATCATCCAGGCCATTAAGCAGGCAATGCTTGCGGAAGGCATCGACTTCGAAACTGTACTGTTTGCCATCCGGGCGGGTAACGGTCTGGGCAGCGAGATCAACAGTAAGCTGGTAGCCCCCGGTCGCCTCGGCCTGCTCGAACAGCTCATCCATTTCGGACTCGCTCAGGATGATTGGCAGCAGCCCGTTCTTGAAGCTGTTGTTGTAGAAAATATCGGCGAAACTCGGCGCGATGATCGCACGGAAGCCGTATTCCTCCAGCGCCCAGGGCGCATGCTCACGGGACGAGCCGCAGCCGAAATTCTCGCGCGCCAGCAGCACGCTGGAGCCCTGATAGCGCGGGAAGTTCAGCACGAAGTCCTTGTTTACCGGGCGCTGTGAGCAATCCTGGTTCGGCTGACCAACATCCAGATAGCGCCACTCATCGAACAAATTCGGGCCGAAGCCGGTGCGCTTGATGGACTTGAGAAACTGCTTGGGAATGATCTGGTCGGTGTCGACGTTGGCGCGATCCAGCGGGCAAACCAGGCCGGTGTGTTGGGTAAATGCTTTCATGCTGTTGCTCCTCAGGCCTGGATCAGTTCGCGAACGTCGATGAAACGACCGGTCACCGCTGCAGCCGCAGCCATGGCCGGGCTGACCAGGTGAGTACGCCCACCGGCGCCCTGGCGACCCTCGAAGTTGCGGTTGGAGGTCGAGGCGCAGTGCTCGCCGCTACCGAGCTTGTCTGGGTTCATCGCCAGGCACATGGAGCAGCCCGGCTCGCGCCATTCGAAGCCGGCTTCGACGAAGATCTTGTCCAGCCCTTCAGCCTCAGCCTGCTGCTTCACCAAACCGGAGCCAGGCACCACCATGGCCTGCTTGACGTTCGCTGCAACCTTGCGGCCCTTGGCGACTTCAGCCGCCGCGCGCAGATCCTCGATCCGCGAGTTGGTGCAGGAACCGATAAATACGCGATCCAGCTTGATCTCGGTGATCGGCTGGTTGGCTGCCAGCCCCATGTACTTCAGCGCACGGACGATGGAATCACGTTTGACCGGATCGGTTTCTGCAGCCGGGTCCGGCACGTTCTGATCGACAGCCAATACCATTTCCGGCGACGTGCCCCAGCTGACCTGCGGCTTGATGTCTTCGGCCTTCAACTCGATGACGGTGTCGAAGATCGCATCATCGTCGGAAACCAGGTCTTTCCAGGCTTCCACTGCGGTTTGCCAGTCAGCCCCCTTCGGGGCATAAGGACGACCTTCGACATAAGCGATGGTCTTCTCGTCACAGGCCACCATGCCCACGCGGGCTCCGGCTTCGATGGACATGTTGCAGATGGTCATGCGCCCTTCCATGGACAGATCGCGGATGGCGCTGCCGGCGAATTCCAGGGCATGGCCGTTACCGCCGGCGGTGCCGATCTTGCCGATCACGGCGAGCACGATGTCCTTGGCGGTGACGCCGAACGGCAGCTTGCCTTCGACGCGCACCTGCATGTTCTTCATCTTCTTGGCCACCAGGCACTGAGTGGCGAGCACATGCTCGACCTCGGAGGTGCCGATGCCGTGAGCCAGCGCACCGAAGGCGCCGTGGGTAGACGTATGCGAATCACCGCAGACCACGGTCATACCGGGCAATGTGGCGCCCTGCTCCGGGCCGATGACGTGGACGATGCCCTGACGGATATCGTTCATCTTGAATTCGAGAATGCCGAACTCGTCGCAGTTTTCGTCAAGGGTCTGCACCTGAATGCGTGAGACTTCGTCGGCGATGGCTTCCAGACCACCCTGTCGCTCCCCCTTGGTGGTCGGTACGTTGTGATCCGGGGTGGCGATATTGGCGTCGATGCGCCACGGTTTGCGATTGGCCAGGCGCAGCCCTTCAAAGGCCTGCGGCGAAGTCACCTCATGGAGGATATGGCGGTCGATGTAGATCAGCGACGAACCATCATCGCGGCGCTTCACTTCGTGCATTTCCCAGAGCTTGTCGTAGAGCGTTTTGCCGGCCATCGGACTTTCCTCATCTGCTTTCTATGCGGGGCAAATAGCCCTTTAGCTTATGGGGTGATGCTAGGGGTTTGCACCTGATTACTCAAATTCATATTTTTTATCCAATGCATTCCTTTCAGGAATCGACATGGAGTACCGTCGGATTAGGCGCTCGGTTAATCCGTCCCGCCCCGGCTGAAGCCACTTCCACAGGTTCGTGCGGGACCCCGTGGGAGCGACTTCAGTCGCGAAGGTTTATCAATTCGAGGAATTCTTATGGATCTGGCCAACCTCACAGCCTTTATTGCCATCGCCGAGACCGGCAGTTTTTCCCTGGCCGGCGAGCGCCTGCACCTGACGCAGCCCGCCGTCAGCAAACGCCTTGCGGTACTGGAAGCGCAGCTTGGCGTGCGCCTCTTCGACCGCCTGGGTCGGGAGATCGGGCTGACCGAAGCCGGACGCGCCCTGCTGCCCAGGGCCTACCGGATTCTCAGCGTACTGGACGATACGCGGCGCGCCTTGACCAACCTCAACGGTGACATCAGCGGTCGTCTGTGCCTGGCCACCAGCCATCACATCGGCCTGCATCGCCTGCCACCGCTGCTGCGCACCTTCACCCGCAGCTACCCCGCGGTGACGTTGGATATCCGCTTCCTGGACTCGGAAATTGCCTATGAGGACGTGCTGCATGGTCGTGCCGAATTGGCGGTCATCACGCTCGCACCACACACCGCACCGCCGGTGCGCGCCAGCCGTGTGTGGGACGACCCGCTGGATTTCGTCGTGGCACCCGAGCATCCGCTGGCGCAGATGGACGAAGTCTCGCTTGCTGACATAGCCGGCTATCCGGCAGTTTTCCCCGGCGACAATACCTTCACTCACCATATCGCCCAGCGATTGTTCGAGCGCGAAGGATTGAAGCCGAATATCACCATGAGCACCAATTACCTGGAGACCATCAAAATGATGGTCTCCATCGGCATCGCCTGGAGCGTACTGCCGCGCACCATGCTGGACAATCAGGTAGTACGCCTGCCGATACCCGGCGTCAGGCTTGAACGCCAGCTGGGCTATATCGTCCATACCGAACGAACGCTATCCAATGCAGCCCGAGCTTTCATGACGCTGCTCGACTCCGAACAGGATGCTTGCATATTGCCACCCGCTACGGATAACGTCGCCGAACCAGAATAATTATGGCGCATGGCCACTTCACCGCCGTGACCCGCCGGGGTGGCACATGCCGGAATCGTTGCTCATGTCCCTCGACAATCTCTCGCACCGCGCTTACCTCTGCACGACCGATTCGAGCGAGGCTTTTCAGGACGCTGCTCACCTGGTAGGCGTACTCAATGGGGCCAATCTCGGTGTCTGGTCCTGGAACCCGTATGCCGGGTCTGTGCTGTGGTCCGAAGGCACCCAGAAACTTTTCGGTTTCAGCGCCGAACATGAAATTCCTGCAGGTACCGAATACCCGCAGCTGGTTGCCAGCGAAGATCGCCAGAGGGTCCGCGAACGCTTTCGCATGGCACTGACTGAGAATGCTTGCTTTACCATTCGTCACCGCATTCTCTGGCCAGACGGCTCCCAGCGCTGGCTGGAACTCCACGGGCAACGTCAGCGCAACGAAGCGGATCAGCCTGTTCTGGTGGGTGTGGTCCGCGATATCAGCGAAGAAATTCAGCAGGCGCAGGAACTGCAGAACAGCCAGGAGCGACTCAGCCTGGCCCTCGACTCGGTCGAGCTGGGCACCTGGGACTGGCACATCCCCAGCGACACACTCTACGCATCAGCCCGCGCGTCCGAACTTCAAGGCGTCATCGAAGGCCCTTATCACGGCCCATTCAAGGATTTCTTCGCCTGCATTCTTCCAGAAGATCGCCACGCCATGCGCGAGACCTATCGCGATCTGCTGGCCGGTCACCGCCGGGATTACCAGGCCGTTTACCAGGCCCAACTTCACGACGGCACGGTCCGCCACCTGGAAAGTACGGCCAAACTCTACCGTGACGATCAAGGTGCGCCTTTGCGCATGGCCGGCATTGTCATGGACATCACCGAGCGGGTGTTGCGCGAACAACAGGCGGCAGCCTCAGAGGCGAAGTTCGCCACCCTCTTCCAGGGCAGCCCGGACGCCATCAGCCTGTCGCGCATTCGCGATGGCGTTTTCCTCGAGGTAAACCCCAGCTTTACTCGAACCTTTGGCTGGCCAGCCAGCGAAATCGTCGGACTTGACGCACCGCAGATCGGATTCTGGCAGGACGACGAACAGCGACAGGTCCTGTACCGGCAACTCGCCCGCGACCAGCACCTGGAGAACGTCGAGGCCCAGTTCCGTACCCGCGACGGAGCTCACGTCACCTGCGTGGTATCCAGCCGCTTCATCCGCATCGAACGTCGGCGCTGCATCATCACCACCTTTCGCGACATCACCACGCGACAACAGGCGGAGGCAGCACTCAGAAACAGCGAGACCAAATTCGCCAAGGCGTTTCATTCCAGCCCCGACGCCATCACCATCAGCGAACTCAAGACCGGTCGATTCATCGAAGTCAACGAAGGCTTTCACCGCCTCACCGGCTACCGACAGGATGAAGTCATTGGTCGCACCGCGGCAGAGCTCGCCGTATGGCCGGGCGAACAACGCCAGCAGATTCTCGACTTGCTTGAGCGTGACGGTCGCGTCTGCAACTGGGAGATGCTCGCCCAGGACCGATACGGTGTGCTCAAGCACATCGAGGTATCGGTAGAAATCATCGAGCTCAACAATACCGAATGTATTCTGCTGACAGCACGGGACATCAGCCAGCTCAAAGCCGCACACGCGCAGATTCACCATCTGGCCTACCACGACCCTCTGACCAACCTCCCCAACCGCACACTGCTCATGGATCGCCTGGTCCAGCAAATCGCGCTGTACAAGCGCCACAACCTGCGTGGCGCACTGTTGTTCCTGGATCTTGACCACTTCAAGCACATCAACGATTCACTCGGCCATCCGGTTGGCGACGCCGTATTGAAGATGGTAACTGCGCGCCTCGAAGCCAGCACCCGCCTGGAAGATACCGTCGCCCGTCTCGGCGGTGACGAGTTCGTGATACTGCTGACCGGCCTCAGTGGCAAGCGCACGGAAATCACCCGCCATGTGCGCGAGGTGGCCGAAAAACTGCGCAAACTGCTGGCCGAACCCATGGTCTGCGAGGGTAACCGCTTGCAGGTCACACCCAGTATCGGCATCGCCCTGATACCCGATCACGGCGATACCCCCGCAGATCTGCTCAAACGGGCCGATATCGCCCTATATCGCGCGAAGGATGCCGGGCGCAATGCCATTCAGCTGTTTCAAAGCACCATGCAGGAAGTCGCCAGCACTCGCCTGCAACTGGAAAGCGAGCTGCGCCTGGCCCTGTTGAACGAGGAGTTCGAGCTTTTCCTGCAGCCCCAGGTAGACGCCCGTTCAGACACAATCATCGGCGCCGAGGCACTTCTGCGCTGGCAACATCCCCAACATGGCTTGCGCTCGCCCGCTCATTTCATTGATGTGCTGGAAGACAGCGGCCTGATTATCGAGGTGGGTGACTGGGTGATCGGAGAGGTCTGCCGGATGACAGCCTCGCTGCTGGCAAGCGGTCTGGTACAGGCTGATTCATTCAGCCTGTGCATCAATATCAGTCCGCGCCAGTTCCGCCAGAACGACTTCGTTGAACGCATTCTCGCAGCACTCGAGGAAAGCGCCCTGCCGGTACGGATGATCAAGCTGGAAATCACCGAAGGGATCGTGATCGAGAATCTGGACGACACCATTGCCAAAATGCACCACCTGCGCACGCACGGTGTGAGCTTTGCCATGGACGACTTCGGCACGGGCTATTCATCCCTGACGTACCTCAAGCGGTTGCCGGTGGATCTGCTGAAGATCGATCAGTCCTTCGTACGTGACGCGCTGGAGGATGGCAACGACGCCGAAATCATCCGCGCCATCGTGAGCATGGCCAAAAGCCTGGGGCTGGAAGTAATTGCCGAAGGCGTCGAGCAAAAAGGCCAGCTGGACCTGCTGCAACTTCAGGATTGCCACCTTTACCAAGGCTATCTATTCAGCCACCCACTACCATTCGCGCAGTTCTGCGAGTTGCTGCGCATGCAGTCAGAGGCTCAGAAATGAAAGGGCGTCATGCGACGCCCTTTCGACTGTTTAGCCTTCGAGCGCGGGACGCTCGCCAGCAGCGCTGATCGGAATACACTTGGGCTTGGCCTCTTCCGGCAGTTACGCAGAGCAGACTCGAACAGGTCGTTAAAACGATCTACGTCGATGGGTTGGTGAAACAGCGGAATCATGGAAAAACGGGGCATTTGGTGATCTCCTGATTGCCAGCGAGTGGTTGCCACAGGAGCCGTAATCGGCATCCTGTACCCTGGATAGGCCCCTTTTCTTTCAAGCCGCTTGTGGGAGTTTCTTATGCCTGGAGTCATGCTCATTACAGGTGCCAGCCGCGGAATTGGTGCCGCCACCGCCAGGCGCGCTGCCGCTGAAGGGTATGCGCTGTGCCTGAATTACCATCACCGCCAGGACGCCGCGCAACGGCTGCTCGATGAGCTGAAGAGCGCAGGCGCACACGCCATAGCAGTAGCCGCGGATGTGGCCGACGAAACCCAGGTTGCCCGCCTCTTCGCTACGCTTGATGCCGAATTTGGCAGGCTCGACGTGCTGGTCAACAACGCCGGCATGCTGGAGCGACAGATGCGCCTGGATGAAATGGACGCTGCACGTCTGGCGCGCGTCTTTGCCGTCAATGTCACCGGCAGCTTTCTCTGCGCCCGCGAGGCGGTAAAGCGCATGTCCACACGCTACGGCGGCAAGGGTGGCGCCATCGTCAATGTATCTTCCATCGCCGCCAGACTGGGCGCCCCGAACGAGTACATCGACTACGCAGCTGCCAAGGGCGCTATCGACAGCATGACGCTGGGCCTGGCCAGGGAAGTTGCCGCTGAAGGCATTCGCGTCAACGCCGTGCGACCTGGCGTGATCGCTACAGATATACACGCCAGCGGCGGCGAACCGGGGCGCGTCGAGCGGGTCAAGGCAAGCGTACCCATGGGGCGCGGTGGCGAGGCTGAAGAAGTGGCTGAAGCGATTCTCTGGCTGGCCAGCGAAAAAGCCAGCTACACCAGCGGTGCATTACTGGACGTCAGCGGCGGCCGCTAAGCGATTCCCTCTTCCACGCCCAGCAGCTTCTCTTCCACCCCGAGCAACCGGTCAATTCGCTCGCAATCGCTCTCGCGGCGCAATTGATCGAACAGCACAACCGCCTGCGGATAACTGCGGGTCAGCATGGAAACCCATTGCTTCAGACGACCTGGCGCATAGCGCGGAGACATCTTGCGCCGGGCCTGCAACCAGAAATCGGCCAGCAAGGGCTGAAGACAGGCCCAGCTCATCGGCTCGACTTCCAAACCGTTAATGGCAGCGCTGATCTGCCGCGCCAAGTCAGGCCGACAGACCAGCCCACGACCCAGCATGATGTTCTCCACACCGCTCACTTCCCGGCAACGCCGCCAGTCATCCAGCGACCAGATATCGCCATTGGCAAACACCGGTACCGCAACCACTTCCTGCACCTTCGCCACCCATTCCCAGTGGGCGGGCGGCTTGTAGCCATCGACCTTGGTCCGCGCATGCACCACCAGTTGCTCGGCGCCACCATCGACCAGGGCCCGCGCGCAGTCCAACGCGCCGTCCGGACTGTTGAAGCCCAGACGCATTTTGGCTGTAACCGGGATATCAGCCGGCACCGTGCGGCGCACCTCGCGCAAGATCGCATGCAGTAGCTCGGGTTCGTTGAGCAGCACGGCGCCACCACGGGACTTGTTCACCGTCCGGGCGGGGCAGCCAAAATTGAGGTCGATAGCCGGAGCGCCAAGAGCACATGCGCGCGCTGCGTTATCCGCCAGGCAGACTGGATCGGAGCCCAGCAGCTGCACGCGTACCGGCGTACCGGCACGGGTTTTTGCACCGCTAGCCAGTTCCGGCGCCAGCTTGCGGAAACTGGACCTAGGCAACAGCCGATCCGACACGCGAATGAACTCAGTCACACACCAGTCCACACCACCCACGCGGGTCAGCACGTCGCGCAGAATCTCATCAACCAGCCCCTCCATGGGCGCCAGTGCAATCTGCATGGGTCAAATGCTCGCCGAAAAAGAGCGGCATTGTACGGGGTCTGCATGATCGGTTGAATTAATCTGCTTACCTGCTCAACAGGCCGCTAAAAAATGTAGGCGAGGCAGGAAACGCAGCAAGAACACACGAGAGACGCAGCGCAGCAAGGTAACAGCCGCAATGTGAGTGCAGCGAATCAGGCGGAATTTAGGCGCTCTAAATGAGCACCAAGCGTGTTTTAACGAAGTATTACCAACACAGGTTTTTCGACGGCCAGATTAGTCGTCACCCAGCCGCGGACGTCGCCGATGTTCCATATCCGTCTCATTGCCGCCATGGCCCGGTTCGGCCTTCGAGTCAGGGTTTTGTGTATTGATCCATTTGGGCTTCTGCCAGCTGGCGTCTTCCGCATTTCTGGAAGCGTCAGCGGGATAGCCGATTCCCTCCCCCATTCCGATCGAACCATTGCCGGCTGCATGATCGACCGGGGCCGTATTCTGCGCTACTGACTCCAGAGCGGTTATACCCATGGCCGTCAGCATCGCCGCGCAACCCAAAGTACGTACCAGAAAGCGTCGCATCAGCACACCTCCTCATTCACCTGAAATATTAGGCAAGCAAACGGCCAGCAAGTGCGCCAGCTGCCAGAGCGGATGACCGATGGCACAAGCACTCTTGCCTGCATCGGCAGCAGCCAATCAGGAAGTTAACCCAAGCATTTGATGAATAAATACTTTTTCCAACATAACCCGTGACAACAGCCCGGAAAGCTGTAGAATGCCGGCC
>NZ_JAMOHY010000022.1 GCF_024448695.1 Stutzerimonas stutzeri
CGAGGCCCGTTTTTCTGTTACCGGTTTCCGTTAGTGCAGCGGACCGATGGTGGAGCAAGTCTTCTTCGTAGCAGCGTGCTTCTGCAGCATCGCCAGCTGTGGACGGTGCTTGCCGCTCTCCACGTCCAGCGACATGCTGTCTTCACCCCAGCGAGGACCCGCCGCCCAGTAGCTGCTTGGGATGCAGTTTTCGGCCAGGTACGCCAGCATGTTGTCGGTGGCGACTACACCCGAGGGGGCAAAGTCCGGGATGCCGTGCTCGCCGAGGTAGCCACGCAGCTTGTGCTTCTTCAGCCACTCGACCCAAGGCTTGACCAGATCCACACCACGCATCGGTGCGAAGGTTTCGTTGCGGTTGCGGTACGAGCCCGAGTAGTCGTGATCCCAATACTGGTGCGCTTCGAAGACCAGGTTGTTCTTCGGATCGCGCATCCAGGGATCACTGATCAGCTGGGTGTTGACGCTTTCCCAGAACAGTGCGCTGGAGTAGCGGTCACCGGCGACCATGATCCAGGTGTCCGGATCGACCTTGCGGATCGCCTTGCTCGCTTCCAGGGCAGTCTGCGGCCAGAGGTTGTTGCCCGTGTTGTACGGCTCGTTCATCAGGCCATAGCCCCACAGCGCCGGGTGGTTTGAGACCTCGACGGCGATCTTGCGCCAGGTTTCAGTGAACGCGGAACGCGGCACCTCGGGGGAGTTGATCACCTTGTTGTAGTAGCGGTAGTAGTTGTGCATGTCGAGGATGACCTTCATGCCGTACTTGTGCGCCAGGTCCAGCGAGGTCTTGATGCGCGACAACTCGGCGGCGTTCAGCGGAGTGCCGAGCTGGGGCTGGATGCGCTCCCAGAGGAAGCCCAGACGGATCTGCTTGAAGCCCAGTTCGCTGTGACGCTTGTAGTAGGACTCGTCGGCGTAGGTGTAGCCCTGGTTGTAAGTGCCCGGAATCCTGCCCGGATCGAACACACCGGAAGCGAAGTTCACACCCACCAGGGGGATACCGCTACCACTGCCGGGCTTGGACGGCGACGGGTTCGGCGCGGGGTCTGGAGTCGGGTTGCTCGGCGCAGTGCCGTTGCCGCTCGACAAGGCGGTGATCTTGGCCGGATAACCGACACTGCTGGCCGACAATTTGCCGCCATCCAGCATCACCGAGAGTTGCTGCCCCACGTCATACAGGGCGACAACCTTGCGCACCTGGCCATCGGCCAGGCGTACCGAGGAGCCCACCGTGAAAGCGGCTTTGTTGGTTGCGCTGTTGGGAATGGAGAAGCCCGCCGACTTGCGGTAGATGCCCCGTTCCCAGTCTTCGTTGGTGAAGTCGTTCATGCTGGCGCTGTAGCTGGTTTCCACCGGCTCGCTCGGCTTGAGGTCCGGCTGCGGCTGCGGCGCTGGCGTCGGCGCGCTGCCGGTGGCAGAGGCCACACTGATCTTCTTGGGATGGCCGACGCTGGCAGCAGACAACTTGGCGCCGTCCAGCATTACGGAAAGGTGCTGGCCCACGTCATACAGCGCAACGATCTTGCGCACCTGGCCGTCCGCCAGTTTCACCGAGGTGTTCACCTTGAACGCGGCCTTGTTGGCAGCGTTGGCCGGGATGGAGAAGCCTGCCGACTTGCGGTAGATGCCCCGCTCCCAGTCTTCGTTGGTGAAGTCGTTCATGCTGGCGCTGAAGCTGCTTTCCACTGGCGGGGGAGTTGGTTCACTTGGCGCAGTGGTACCCGGTGCGGTGGTGCCCGGCGCGGTGTTGGAAACAGTGACCGTACTGATGGTGCGCGGGGCGCCGACCTTGTTGCCGTCGAGCAGACCGCCCTCGAAGTAAACACTGAGGTTGCTGCCCACGACGAAGACCTTGCTGATCTTGCGCACTTGGCCATCAGCAAATTTGACCTGCACGCCCGGCTTGAAGGCCTCACGGGCGGCGGCTGAAGACGGAACGGAAATGCCCGCCTCGCGGCGCCAGACGCCATTCAGCCAATCATTGCTGGTGAACCGGTTGATCTGGCTGGTGAAGCCCTCAACCTGTGCCGGCTCCGACGTGCCCGGCGCGGTATTGGAAACGGCTACCGTGCTGATGGTGCGCGGAGCGCCGACCTTGCTGCCGTCGAGCAAGGGGCCATCGACATAAACACTGATGTTGCTGCCGACGACGAAAACCTTGGTGATCTTGCGCACCTGGCCATCTGCAAATCTGACCTGCACGCCCGGCTTGAAGGCATCACGGGCAGCTGCCGAAAACGGCACGGAAATGCCTGCCTCGCGGCGCCAGACGCCATTCAGCCAGTCATTGCTGGTGAACCGGTTGATGTTTGAAGTGAAGGCAGCCGTGGAAGAGGCGCTTATGTTGATGCTGGCAGCCGCTTCGCCGCCGATGGTCAGTGAACCCAGTACCGCAGCCATGGCAATGGAGCGTACAAGTGCCTTGGGCGCACTTGAGAATACAGTGATAGACATTCAGTCTCTCCGGAACTTAATACTTCTAAAGGTCGGAGCCTTTAAAAAAGTAGCGGGAGTTAATAAAGCCGTACGGGCGCCTGATGGGGTTTTAATCTCATTACGCGCACCGAACGAACCGCGTGCAAGGGCCGGATTAACCTGGCAGGAAAGCCGGCAAGCCGTTGCGTGGGCGCCTTTATAATAGGTTTAGAAAACTTATGGAAACCGACACGACGGCCAGACATCGCCAAATAACCGTCATATTGAGTTTATTGCCACTATTGAGCTACTAGCGCATAGCTAAATGCCACACTCTTCGAAATAGCAGTTGACCGCTTGAAATCGTTCTTCCGCCTGCGAAACCGGCGTCATTTTTTTGAATTGTGATAATTGAAAAGCAAATCTTGCAGCCCGTTTTACCCGACGAGCGGAAATTACAAAACGGCAGATTCAAGGTCGGTTTATACGAGTATCGAGCAACTGGCGTTTCGCTTGTTCGAAAGAAACCAACGGCAGTCATCCGGATGATTCACATGACAATGCATCGATTCAAGACAAGGGATCACGTTCAGTGGAGTTTCGAAGCAAGCCCGGTCACCGGCCATATCAGCAAAGTGCAGACGCAGAACACCGAATACAAAGGGCATAGCAGGCAAGCCAACCCGACTGCGCTGCAGTACGAAAGCCGCAGCGACAAGACCGAGCCTGTGACGATGCACAAGAAAAGCGTCCCGAGCAGGACCCAATGAGTCCAATGGAGCCGCAGCGGATCTGGACAGTCGGGCACTCCACGCGTTCCGGCCCCTCATTCGTCGCGCTGCTAAAGCACTACGGTATCGAAATGATTGCCGATGTCCGGCGCCATCCCGGATCGCGGCGACTGCCGCAGTTCATGTCGGAGACTCTGCAGGCCGCCCTCGAAGAACAGGGCATCGGCTATCGATGGCTCGGGGAGCTGGGTGGTCGCAGGCGTGCATCAACTGATTCACCCGCCAGTGCCTGGCGCAACCCGTCATTTCGAGGCTACGCCGAACACTTGAAAAGCGCGGAATTCGCTGCGGGATTGCAGCATCTGCTGAGTCTGGCTGCAGAGCGCCCCACGGCCATGATGTGTGCCGAAGTGCTGTGGTGGCGATGTCACCGAGCGCTTATTTCAGATGTGATGAAACTGGACGGCATCGAGGTCCTGCATATACAGGATGAGCAGCGGCTGACCGTGCACCCATACACCACGCCGGCCAGGCTGGAGAAAGGTGAGTTGAGCTATGTCGAGGGTGCCGGCAAGCCACTGAAGTCTGTTACCGACACGGCACCCTGAACCGGCTTCGCCTTGCTCTGGCCTCAAGGCTCGCGCTTGAGCGCACTCCAGCCCCCGGCACGACTCGGACGGGAAATGACATTGCGCGAAAGATAGTAGAAGAAGAGCGGAATCCCCAGCGCATAACGCTTGAACAGGCGTTTTGGCTCAATCAGCATGCGAAACGCCCATTCCAGGCCGAACCGGCGAAAGAACAGCGGCGCACGTGGAAAACGCTCTGCACTGAAATCCAGAATCGCGCCACCGCAGATCAGCAGTGCCGGCGTCTTCATTGCACTCTGCAGGTAGAGCGCAACCTGCTCCTGCTTCGGCATGCCCATGGCCAGCACAATGATCGGATAACGCCCCGGAACATGATGCGCCCGATAGAACTCCAGATACTCCTCGCTGCGCTTGAAGCCGTCGATGGCATGGAAAGGACGGTCTCCGAACAGGTTGCGCGCCCCATCGCTCAACCAGGGTTCACAGGTGCCCATGGCAAAGAGCTCATGGGTGCCCTGTGAACCGGCCACCAGCTCATCAATCAGCCTGGGAATGAAATCCGACCCGTTCAGGTTGGCTTTCGGCGCCCGCCCATTGAACCAGCAGGCCATTTTGATCCCGATACCGTCACGCAGCAGATAGTTGACCTGCAGGAAGCTTGCCCTAACCGAGGCATGGCGTTGCGCGATGTTGTAACCGTGCTGGTTGAGAAATCCAAGAATGGTCGGCGACTCACGCGTCCGAAGTTCGGAAATGAACGGACCGGTGTCGGCCTCATCCAGAAGCTTCAGCTTCCCGATCAAAGGATCCATCCTTCTGGTGCGGGGACTTTTCATAAATATCTTCTCTGTCAGTCATTCAATGCAGGGGCGATGAAATTGCAGGTCGTTCGATTCGGTCTTCGCAGCCCAGGGTCGATTCGCAGAAAAAAATGAACAATGCGTGCGGGTGCCGGACAAAAGGAAGCGGTCGCTTCTGCGATCTTTTCCAATGGTAAAAAGAGGAAGTAAAGATGATAGGGACACGCAGCAAATCGCACCGAAAGAAAGGAATACTTCTCGGACTCGCACTTGTGCTCAGTAGTGCCGCACATGCGGCAGAAAATATCGATCTGATCGGCATGAATATCGGGGGCGCCGCATTTTCCAGCGGCTCCATCCCGGGAAAATACAATACAAATTATTTCTTTCCTGCACCGGACTATCTGCTCACCTGGAAAGAACGGGGCATCCGCACCATTCGCTTCCCTATCTTGTGGGAGCGCCTGCAGGCCGAACTCAACGGTGAATTGCAGGAAGAATATGCACAGCGAATCGACGCCTTCTTGCAACAGGCAGCCGAGCATGACATGCGCGTCATCCTCGATATCCACAATTACGCGCGCTATCACAAACAGATAATAGGCACCGATGCAGTTCCCATAGCAGCTTATGCAGACTTGCTGGAGCGTATTGCCAAACGCTGGAAGGATCATGACGGGCTGTGGGCCTACGACATCATGAACGAGCCACATGGGGCTGATAAATACTGGCCGGCTGCGGCTCAGGCCGGAATCGATGCAATTCGCAAACATGATCGCGAGCGCCCGCTGCTTATCGAAGGCAACTTCTGGTCCAGCAGCTATCTGTGGCCTAAATACAACGACCCCCTGCTGGAGTTGAAGGATCCTGCCGACAAGTTGATATTTTCCGCCCATCTTTACCTCGATAAACACGGCAACGGACAGTACCGAGAGCCGCTGGAAGATGACTTCGACACCATGCTCGGTGTCAAACGGGTCAAGCCCTTTATCGACTGGCTTATCAAACATGGCAAACAAGGCCATATCGGCGAATTTGGTATTCCAGCCGATGAGCCACGTCTGCTGGAAGCCATGGACAATCTGCTGGCTTATTTGCAGAAGCACTGCATTCCCATGACCTACTGGGCAGCCGGCCCATCCTGGGGCAATTACAAGTTGTCGGTCGAGCCGACCCGCGACGGCCAGGACCGTCCGCAGTGGGAAATTCTCAATAAGTACGTCAATCAGGGTGGCTGCAGCAGTATCGGTCCTTGAAAATAATGCCGGCATATCGGCCCGATTCTTCCACGGGCCGGTATGCGATCAGGCTCTGGGGTGCGGCATCGGTATCCACTTCGCCATTTTCGATCTCATCTTGCCGATCAGCTTCGTCAACAGGCTGTGGCTTTTGCGCAATGTGTTCGCCTTGAGATTGTGCATCTGGCCTGGCACGTACATTTCATTGGTTTCAATGCAATACACCGGTTTGCCGCTGAGCTTCATGATTTCAATGGCCTGCCGATCCTCGCTCTCGACGAAGAGTCGCGTCTGCGGGTGCCGGGCATACACCTCAGCCTTGAATTTATGATGAATATTCAACCGGCGACGCTCCTCTGCCGAAGGCAGATCCAGCATGTGCAGGGTTCCGTACTGCACGCCATGGCGCTGCAACCACGCCTCGGTTTCCGGGCGATATTTCTCCAGCCGGCTGGTTACCAGATGCGCAACCTTGATCGACGGGATGAACAGCGGGCGTGTGCTACTGAGGAAATCACGGTAGTTCGGCCCGTCATCGTTCTGCTCGACCGTGGGATCGACACAGAGCACACCATCAATATCCAGACAGGCGTGCCCCATCAGAGAGTGGTGCATGATGTTCCACTCGAACACACGTGGCTGCTCGACGAGCTCCAGGTACATGTCTACAAGGTGGCGATTGTGCTTTTCAGCAAACGCTGCCAGGGTCACCACCTCGCCCTGATAGGCGGCTCTCACCTGCTCAACGGCGGCGTGCATCGACTTGGCGGTGGCGATGCTGTCGTCCACCAGCAGCACTTTGCGGGCATCCCTCGGCTTGACCAGGCCGGCGTGCTTGTAGGTGCGCGTAATGCCTTTCTTCAGGTCGTCGTTGCGCAGGAACGAATAAAGATCGGTCAGTGGCAGGTTCTGTTTCAATGCGACGATACTGGCAACCAGCATTCCACTTCGGGGAATGCCAACCACCAGGTCCACATCATGGGGAATCTTGCCGGCACACGCGTTGCTCAGCTGAGAAAGATGGCTAAGGCTTCGGTAGTTCATCGACACTCCTTGTAATATCCAACGTCCATCAACGTCCCAATGCCGAGCGCAATTGTTTGGTATGCGTATGCAGATAGTGCAGTACATACAGCGCAAAGGCATTGGCACTGGAGTAATTCAGAAAGCGTTTACGGATATCCATGTCTTCTCGGATCGCCTCGAAACGCCGTTTATGCGACACGCCCGTCGTATCGAAGATGCACAAGGGAAACGGCAGTTGCATGACATCACGCTGCAAGTCGAGCCCCTGCAAGAATTCAAGTAGCAGGCAATAATCGGCAGACAGCTTGTAGTCGAGCCTGAACTTGAACTGGCGCAGCCGTTCGTTCTCGAAATACATCGTCTGATGACTGGCGGGCAAACCCAGCGGCGCACGTTCAATCGGGTGCGCAGGGGTAAGCTTCAGATTGCCACTGGCATCTTTCCGATAAAAATCGCCATAGATAAACCTTGGTGCAATAGTAGCCTGCGCCAACTCGGCATCTATCCTGGCCAATACATCGGAACTGGCCAGCGCATCACCGCTATTCAGAAACAGGGTGTATCCGTCGGTTTCAACGGCACGCCGCCTGCCTTTGTCCATGGCATCATAAATACCACGGTCTGACTCTATGGTTATTTCCGCCTGAGCATCATCCAGTTCACGCAACCATTCAACGCTGCCATCGGTGGAATTGCCATCAATGACAATCCAGCGAAAGTTCCTGAATGCCTGATCTACCAGGCTTCGATAAGTCGCCTTGAGACCATCCAGATTATTCCAGTTAATTGTGACGATACTGAAACTGACCATAATTCATCTGCCCCGGATTTTCTGTATAGGAAGAATGTGCTACCTGCATCTTCGCGTAATAAAGGAAGAACGCCGCCGCCATGCCATATAGATCGCCGGAAAAGGTTAATGCGTTGGACAGTACGAAGTTCATCATGCCGAATACGAATGACAGTTGCAGGGCGGCCAGCAGGCTGCCCTTGTTCTTGCACTGACGCATGATCCAGATAAAGCCGCCATAGAAGATCAGAACGACGAGCGGCGTCAGGAAGCCATAACGGTGATACACGCCGAAAATGCCCACGTCTGAAAGGTAGAAGTGTGGGTTGTAGACCCGCGAGAAGCCGCCATTCCATTGCAGGGACAGTGCGCCCATACCGAAAAAGTTATTGGCGCTGATAGCATCGATGATGGTTGCAATGGTCCGGTCTCTGACCCCTGGCCCTGCCGCGGCCTCGAACAGCAGCGCGTGAAAACGCTCGTATTGCTGGATATAGAACTCGGGCACCATGAACCAGGAAACACCCAGGATGATGACGCCCAGCACGGACATCTTCATCAACGAGTCGATGCGCTTGCGGAAGATCCACAAGCCGGCGATGGCCCAGATCAGCATGGTTTGCCGGGTCTGCATGACCAGCCAGAGATAAGCCACGAGGTACAGCAGAATCAGCAGACCGCTCAAGGTGACCCTGTCTCGCATGTTGTACATGAGCATGAAGGCAGCCAGCGTCACGAAGCCCGAACCAATTCGATAACGATCGGGCCGCAGCAGGTCTTCGTATCGCGTCCAGTCATCCACCGTGAATGAAACCACCGCGTTCTGCGGGATGATGCCCAGGTAATAACTGAAGCCGAATGTCGCGCAGAACAGTGCGATATAAAGAAAGTAGCGGCCAAGCTCTTCCTGGGTAGGCTGTGCCATGAGCAGCAGGAAAAGCACCGGAAAGAACACCAGATATTCCAGGAACCGGCGCTCTTCGAACAGGCCGTAAAGCATCGGCTGGCCGAAGTTCAGATTGGCCAGTACGGCAGACATGAGGGGCAGCATGGTGCCCATGAATATGATCCACAGGCTGGTCCTGGACTGATAGACCCATTTCCAGGCGACGAACAGGCACACCGTGGAGGCCACTACCAGCAGCAGGAAGATCTCCCGGAAGTAGGGAATCCCGGCGCGCTTGTCATCCGTGAGGAAGAAGCATCCGGAGTTCAGCAACAACAGGATGATCAACAGATTCTTGTACGCCAGAACTTTCCTTAACAAACGCTATCTCCAATACCCAGATTGACATGGCGAACAAACAGATCGAGCCGTCATGGCAAAGCAACGGCAAATGACAAGTACCCCGCAGGAAACATGTGCTTTGGATGGACAACGTCAGTACCTAAAAGGTCCGCATTGTTTCCCTGGGTGCGGGCCATACGCTCGGTTGCGTAGGCCCCACAAGAATCGCTTCACTGCCGTATCTGGTGCTGGTTCTCCACAAACCACCGATAGGCGTCGCGCAGACCGTCTTCCAGACTGATGCTGGCCTGCCAGCCCAGCGCCTTGAGCCGAGACACATCCATCAGCTTGCGCGGCGTGCCGTCCGGTTTGCTGCTGTCGAAGATCAGTCGCCCCTGGTATTCGGTGACCCGTGCGATGGTTTCGGCCAGTTCGCGGATGCTGCAATCGACGCCAGTGCCGACGTTGATATGCGACAGCATCGGCTGCGTGTGCGCCTGGTAAACGGCATCATCCAGCTCCATCACATGCACGCTGGCGGCGGCCATGTCGTCCACGTGCAGGAATTCACGCTGCGGCTTGCCGCTGCCCCAGATCACCACTTCGTCATCGCCGTGCTGGGTTGCTTGATGAAAACGCTTGAGCAGTGCCGGCACCACGTGGCTGTTTTCAGGGTGGAAGTTGTCATTGGGGCCGTAAAGGTTGGTCGGCATCACACTGCGGTAATCGCGCCCGTACTGGCGGTTGTAGCTTTCGCAGAGTTTGATGCCGGCGATCTTGGCCACCGCATAAGGCTCGTTGGTCGGCTCCAGCACGCCGGTCACCAGCGCCTCTTCCTTCATGGGTTGCGCGGCGAACTTGGGGTAGATGCAGGACGAGCCGAGAAACAGCAGTTTCTGCACATCGTTGCAGTGCGCCGCGTGAATGATGTTCGCCTCGACCATGAGGTTCTGGTAGATGAACTCTGCCGGGTAGGTGTTGTTGGCGTGGATGCCGCCGACCTTGGCCGACGCCATGTAGACCTGATCGATGCGGTGTTCGGCGAAGAAGGCATTCACCGCCGCCTGATCAACCAGATCGAGATCTTCCCGGCCACGCATGAGGATATTGTCGTAGCCCAACGCCCGCAGGCGGCGGACGATGGCCGAGCCGACCATCCCCCGATGCCCCGCGACGAAAATTCGTGCGTCACGATTCATTATCAGTTCTCCAGCGTTACAGGAATCTCGTAACCGTGCTCCTTGAGCAGGGCGTGGCGCCGGGCGACTTTCAGATCCTCGCGAACCATCTCTGCGCACATTTCCTGCACGGTGATCTCCGGCGTCCAGCCGAGTTTCTGCTTGGCGCGGCTAGGATCACCCAGCAAGGTTTCGACTTCCGCCGGACGGAAATAACGCGGGTCGACGCGCACCACCACATCACCGGCCCGCAATGCAGGCGCCATATCGCCTTCGACACTCTCGACAATGCCGCACTCATCCACGCCGCTACCCTCGAAGCGCAGCTGCACGCCCAGCTCGGCGGCCGACCAGCGGATGAAGTCGCGCACCGAATACTGCACGCCGGTGGCGATGACGAAGTCCTCGGCCTGCTCCTGCTGCAGCATCATCCACTGCATGCGCACGTAGTCCTTGGCATGGCCCCAGTCACGCAGCGCATCCAGGTTGCCCATGTGCAGGCACTTCTCCAGCCCCTGGGCGATGTTGGCCAGGCCACGGGTGATCTTGCGGGTCACGAAGGTCTCACCACGACGCGGTGACTCGTGGTTGAAGAGGATGCCGTTGCAGGCATACATGCCATAGGCCTCGCGGTAGTTCACCGTGATCCAGTAGGCGTAGAGCTTGGCCACCGCGTAGGGCGAGCGCGGATAGAAGGGGGTGGTTTCCTTCTGCGGGATTTCCTGCACCAGGCCGTAGAGTTCGGAGGTGGAGGCCTGGTAGAAGCGCGTTTTCTTCTCCAGTCCCAGCAGGCGGATGGCTTCGAGGATGCGCAGAGCGCCCATGCCATCAACGTCCGCGGTGTACTCGGGCGATTCGAAGCTCACCGCCACATGTGATTGCGCACCGAGGTTGTAGACCTCATCGGGCTGCACTTCCTGAATGATGCGTGTCAGGTTGGAGGAATCTGTCAGGTCACCGTAGTGCAGAACGAAGTTCTGATCCTCGACATGATGATCCTGGTAGAGGTGATCGACGCGCTGGGTATTGAACAGCGAGGCGCGGCGCTTGATGCCGTGCACTTCATAGCCCTTCTCCAGCAGCAGCTCCGCCAGATAGGAGCCGTCCTGACCTGTGATGCCTGTGATCAACGCTTTTTTACGTTCCATAGTGTTCACCTTTTCCATGATTAAGTTAGGGGTTGAGTCAATCCAGTGAGTCAGCTTGATCGAGCGCTTTTGAGCAGCATCTGCACGCGCTCGAAAAAGCCGACACAAATCACCGGCACGGAGGGAAATTTGTAGAAGAAGCGGAAGGTGTCGTACTGGGTTCGCGGCGCACGCAACGAGGCGCTGTCGACCTCGGCGGTGTCGATCAGGGCAATGCCCTGCCCCGCCACGTCATGCAGCACGCTCAGCTCCATGGGCTTCATCGAAAGACTGAAGCTGTGCAGGCCGGGCTTGTCGGTGCGCGTCAGTTGCAGACCGCTGCGGCAGTCCTTGCAGCCGAACAGATTGACCCTGAAGTCATGGCCGGCAAGTTTCGGATTCAGTTTTTTAAGCGTCTGCGGCGAGAGCTCGCAGAAGGCGTCGTAGCGCGCCAGGCTGTCGTCGAAGTAGGCGAACTGGTAGTCGATCCGCTGCTGCTGGATGGCTACCTGAAAACGCGACGATGCAATGTAGAAGTGCTGGCCCGGATCACCGAAGTTGGTGGTCAGCGAGCGATAGGGATAGACGAAATAACGGTCGCTGCTGATGATCCAGGCGTTGTACAGCTTCAGCCAGGAGGATTCCGGCCAACTGCGGATATCGCCGGGGATGTCTTCGATACGGCTGATGTCGGTGCCATTACTGGCCAGCCACTCGCGAAAGCCCTGCCAGTGCCGCCGTGACCAGGCCTGGCCCCAGGATGCGGCCAGTTGCATGAAATAGACGTCCGAATTGCCATCGTCGATGGGCGTGAACGGCAGATTGGCGGTCTGGTTGAACTGCTGACTGTAGAGGCTGATCCCGGCTACCCGCGGGTCGTCGGCATAGAAAGCCAGCGCCCGGGCCGTGTACTCGTAGAAATACGGCGAGACGAACAGGTCGTCTTCGAGCACCAGCACGTCGCCGTATTCCTCGGTCAGGTCGCCACAGGCCAACACATGATTGCGCAACCCCAGCCGCTGCTTGCGGTGGATCACCCGCTTTTCGCCATGCGGCCAGTCATAGGCCTCGGCGAGGCGCAAGGGTTCCAGCGTGTCCGAGTTATCCAGGCTGATTACCAGACGGATATCGCCGCTCGGGTAATGCGCCTTGCTCAGCGAAGCCAGCAGACGCTGCAGGCTTTTCGGTCGGTTGTAACCGATGACGACGATGGTGGGCCGCTTTGCTGTCATGGGAAAATCCATATCGTTCAATGAAGAATGTCCTTGTCTGCTCATGCCGTTGCCCTCTGCTGCACATACCAGCGCCGGGCCTGGAAAATGACCATCACCATCAGCGTCAGGTAGATCACCACCCCGGCAGCAGCGAACGCCTGCACCGTGGCCAGCGCATCACCGATCAGCACCGCCCCGCCGAACAGCGCCAGTACCCGCAGGCTGGTGCTGAAAATCTCGAATACCAGGAACCGCCTCTGCAGCGACAACGCCGGCACCGCCACAACGCAAGGCCGCGAGACAAAAACCAGGTACTCGGCCAGCGCCAGCCAGCGTGCGAATTCACCCGCCACCTGCCACTGCTCGCCGAACACCAGCGCAAACAGCCAGGGGCCAAACGCGACCACCAGACTGAAGGGCACCAGACCGACCAGTGCCAGCGCCGCAGTCGCTTTGATCAGCATTGCGGCAACAGGTTCACCGTCATGGATCGCGCGACTGATACGCGGGTAATAGACATCAGCCACAGACTTGCCGATGAGGTTGGTCGGCATGCTCATCGCCTGCCGGCACAGGGCAAAGAAACCGGCTGCCGCCGGGCCGAAATACACCGCCAGAATCAGCGTCGGCAGCTGCTGGGATACCGCATTGATCAGCATCACCGGCGCACGGAAGATCGGGAAATCACTGTGCCGACGTGCCAGCGTGAGCAAGCCAGGCTCCTGCTCCACGCTTTCACCGGACTGCTTGCTCTGATCACCGTCGTGATTGTCGATATGCGGCTTCGCTCGCAGCATCGCCAGACCGAGCATGGCGGCGTGCAGTGCATGTTGCAGCGCAGTGCTGCACACCAGCACCAGCGCCGATGACTGCACCAGACCGGCCAGCGTGCGAATCGAATTGAACAGCAGCGAGTGGCCCACCGCGACGCTCGCAGTGATGCGGAAACGCTGTGTACGGAACAGCCACTGCTGGCAGATTTCCAGCGCCGCGCCGCTGAACATCACCAGCGGCACCAACAGCAGATACGGCTGAAGAATCTGTATTTGCAGCCGGGTGGTCAGCGCATCGCCGAACAGATAAAGCAGCAGCGCCACCAGTGCCGCCATCCCCAGCGCGATCAGCAGCGACAGGCGCACCAGCCCCCGCGCATCGCCATCACGCCGTGGCAGCACGATAGCGATGGGATAGGTCAGCGCAGCCACTGGAATCAGCATCAGCGTCACGCTGAGAAAGGTGCCCAGCACGCCGTAGGCTTCCGGCCCGTAGATGCGCGTGATGACCGGCATGAACGCCAGAGTCAGTGCCTGGGCACCAGCCGCGCCGCTTACCACCGTGAGGATATTGCGCAACAGCTGACTGTTGCGGCTGCCATGCAGAAGAGCCGCGAGCCGCTCACGAAACCCGGGGGCACCGCCGCTCTGATCGATGACGCTCACTCGGCAATCTCCGCTCAAGCCTGCAGCGGCGGACGGCCAATGCCGTAATAGCCGAAGCCTTCACGCTTGAGCTGCTCACGGTCGTACTGGTTGCGTCCATCAAGAATCAACGGCGTGTTCAGCAGACGTTTGAGAGCACGGAAGTCAGGGCGACGGAAAGGCTTCCATTCGGTCACCAGACACAGGGCGTCGGCATCGATGGCCGCTTCGTACTGGCCTTCAACGATCTGCAGGCGGCCATCCTCAAACCAGGCGTCGGGAAACTCGCGTCGCGCCGTCTCGCGTGCCACCGGATCGAAGGCGCGCACCCTGGCGCCGGCATTGATCAGGCTGTTGATCAGTACCACACTCGGTGCTTCGCGCATGTCATCGGTGCCCGGCTTGAACGCCAGCCCCCAGACCGCAAAGGTGCGCCCGGCAAGATCGCCCTCGAAGTGGCCGGACAGTTTGTTGAACAGCGTGTGCTTCTGCTGCTCGTTGCGCGCTTCCACGGCCTGCAGCAGCTTGGGTTCGAAGTCGCTCTGATGGGCGATATTGATCAGCGCCTTGACGTCCTTCGGGAAGCAGGAGCCGCCATAGCCACAGCCGGCGTAGATGAAGTGATAGCCGATACGCTCGTCCGAGCCGATACCCAGGCGCACGTTCTCGATATCCACATCGAGGCGTTCGCAAAGACCGGCGATTTCGTTCATGAAGGAGATTTTCGTCGCCAGCATGGCGTTGGCGGCGTACTTGGTCATTTCGGCATCGCGGATGCCCATGAACAGGGTGCGCGGACGGTTGCGGATAAAGGGTGCATAGAGCGCGCTCATCACCTGACGGGCATGCTCGTTGTCAGCGCCGATGACGATCCGGTCCGGGTGCATGAAGTCGTTGACCGCAGCACCTTCCTTGAGAAATTCCGGGTTTGAGACAACCGAAAATTCGATGCTCACACCGCGCACGTCCAGCCGCTCGGCGATCGCGGCGCGCACCAGATCAGCAGTACCCACCGGCACGGTGGACTTGTTCACGATGATCGCCGGGGCGGTCAGCGTGTCGCCAATCTGCCGCGCGACTTCCAGCACATAGCGCAGATCCGCCGAGCCGTCTTCACCGGGCGGCGTACCCACTGCGATAAAGAACACTTCGGACTGCTCGACCGCCTCGGCCAGTGATGTGGTGAAAAGCAGGCGTTCGGAGGCGTAATTGTCTCGCACGATATCTTCGAGACCTGGCTCGTAGATCGGCAGGATGCCCTGCTTGAGGTTCTCGATCTTGGTCCGGTCGACATCCACGCAATAGACCCGGTTACCCATTTCCGCAATACAGGCGCCGGTCACCAGTCCAACGTAGCCGCTTCCAACGACTGTAATGTTCATAGCAGATTCCTCGATTCAGACATTGATACGGGCGTGCCTCGGCGCGGCCCCTTCGAGGGGGCCGTCAGCGTTACAACGCAGATTCAAATCCGGCCAGGTTCTGCCTGACCGGAGCGCAGGCGAGTCGGCTTACACCGTCTGCTCGCTGTAACCGTAATGGTCGTAATAGCCACGGAACTGGCCGTTCTTCCGGGCCTTTTCCACATCGACATGGTTGAGCACCACGCCAGCGACCGGTGCGCTGCTGTTCTGCAGCTGGCTTACGCCTTTCTGGACATGTGGGATCAGGGTGCTGTCGGACTTGACCACGTAGATCACCGCATCAGCCAACGTGGACAGAACGGCCGCATCGCTGACAGCCTGACTTGGCGGCGAGTCGATGATGATCCGCTCGTAACGGCCCTTGAGCACTTCCAGCAGCTTGGCGAAGCGCGGCGAGGACAGCAGTTCCAGCGGATTGGAGGGCGCTGGCCCGGCAGCGATCATGTCGACGTTGCCCACGCTGTGAATGCAGTCTTCAAGCCTGGCACTGCCGCCGATCAGGTTCACCAGCCCCGGCGTGCCTGGTTTCAGATCGAACGCCTTTTCCAGCGTGGCGCGGCGCAAGTCGGCATCGATCAGCAGGACGCGGTGCAGCTGGCCCATGGCAAACGCCAGGTTGGCCGAGACCGAACTCTTGCCTTCGCCCGGCGCAGTGGAGGTCACCACCAGCACCTGACGTGGCTGACTGCCTTCGCTGAGCAGCAGGTTGGTGCGGATGGTCCGCACGGCCTCGCAGAAGCGCTTGTCGCCGCTGCGTTCAAACAGGTGGCTGACGTCCTTGCGCAGCTTGCGCGGCACCTGCGGCACGATACCCATCACTGGCAGATTCAGCTTGTTCTCCACCTCCTCGGAGCTCTTGAAGGTGTTGTCAAGAATCTCGCGAATGATCGCCTGGGCGATGCCCAGCACCAGCGCCAGGAACAGCGCGACCACCAGAATCAGCTTGGTGTTGGGTGCGCTCGGCTCGGTCGGCGGGATGGCCGCATCGACCACCCGGGCATTGGTGGAACTCAGGTCAGAGGTCGCCGTGGTTTCCTGCAGACGGGTCATGAAGGTTTCGTACAGGGCGCGGTCGCTTTCGACCTGACGCTGCAGGTCTCGCACCTTGAATTCCTTGCGCGAGATGCTCTGGATACGGTCCTTGTTCTCGTCGAAGGAAGCCCGCAGCGAGTTTTCGTTGGCCACTGCCAGTTGATAGTTGCGCTCGATGCTCGCCACGACCTGCTCGACCTGCTGACGCAGACTGGCGGTTGCCGCATTCAGATCCGATCGCGCCGATCCCATGGCCGGGTGGCGGTCGCCGTAACGGCGCGAAAGGTCTTCGACACGCGAACGGGCATGCGCCTGATCAGCCTTGAACTGCTGGATCAGCGGATGACCGAGCACCGCAGGCACGCTGGACAGACGCTCCCAACCCTGGCTGCGCATGGACTCGACCTGACGATACTGGCTCTCGGCTTCGGCCCGCTGGCGACGGGCATCGATCATGCGATCGCCAGTCAGCGAAAGCTCATTGGCGCTGATGGTGCCCACACCATCCAGATCAACCAGCCCTTCTGCATCCAGATAGGCCTGCAGCTGATCCTCGGAAGCCTGCAGCTTCTCGCGCAGGGACACCAGGCGGTCGTTCATCCAGCTGGCCGCCGTCATCGACATGTCGACCTTGGCCTCCAGCTGGGCTTCGATGTAGGCCTGCGCCAACTGGTTGGTGGCTTGCGCAGCGGTCAAGTTATCGGCCATGGAAACCGACAGATAGACCAGCTGGCTCTTGCCCTCGACCCACACCGAGGTGCGTTCCATGAAGACCTGGGTGGCGTAGTCCATGACCTGGGCTTCAGTGATCGGCTCGGGCTCTTCGCCTGTAAACATGGCCGCCAGCGCACCGAAGTCGATCAGCGGGCCGGGCTGCTGACGCAAATCGAATTCCGGGTGCTCGGTCAGGCTCAGGTCGCGCACCACGCGCTCGGCAACGCCTCGGCTCTGTATCAGGCTGAGCTGGGTCTGCAGGTACTCGCTGAGTTCCGGCGACTCGATCATCGGCTGGAACGACACCACCGGCGTGCCCTTGGTTTCGATCAGTACCGAGGTGACCGCCTTGTAGATGGGCGTCATGCGCATCAGCAGCAGGATCGTCAGCACGGCAACAACGCCGACCAGCAAGACGATGCCCCACTTGCGCGACCAGACGGCGTGCCAGATTTTTTTGAGGTCGATGAAGTCGCTATCCACAGCTTGTACTGGGCGCTGCCATGGTCGATCCGGGCGAACGGGGCTGTTCATGATCAGAAGAATCCTTCATCGATGTTGATCGTATCGCCGGGGCGAACCAGGGTGTCCATCGTGGCTTTTTCCGCGTTGCGTCCGCTTTCAGAGCCGCGCACGATGGTCATGCGTTTGGTCGAGGCACGCTCGGTCAGGCCACCCGCCAGGGCGATTGCCCGGTCCAGCGTGAGGCCTGGCTGATAGGGATAACCGCCGGGCAGCTTGACCTCGCCGGAGATGTAGAACTCGCGGTAATTGACTACCGACACCGAAACCCTCGGATCGATCAGGTAGCCGTCCTTGAGTGTTTCGGTCAGCAAGGTGCGCACCTGGCCGGGCGTCTTGCCATTGGCGTCCACCTCGCCGATGAAGGGAAAGGTGAAGGTGCCGGCATCGGTCAGGCGTATTTCTTCGAACGATAGGTCCGGCTCACCGTGAACGCTGATGCGAATCACGTCGCCCGAACCCAGTTGATACTGCGCGGCGCTGGCTGTGGCGCTGAATGCCAGCAACACCAATAGCGACAAATATTTGAAGATGTTCTGGATGCTCATGCTCGGTTTCTCCTTGGACACTGCTGCAACCTCCTGATCGGCCTCAAAGGCTCATGTCGAAACTCAGCAGGTAAACGTTTCTGTCGTATGTCTCCCAGCTCATGCTGGAATCGTTTTCCGTTCTGAGATACGACAGGGTCACGTCGATCCAACGGTCCGGCGACCAGGTCACGCCGGCGCCGTAGGACGTACGTTCGTCGTCCCGATCCAACCCCTTGTATTCGCGGTCGGAGAAGCGATACAGCAGCTCTGTGGAGATGCGTGACGTCCACTCATGTTCCCAGGCAGCCAGCGTGGTCCAGTCGTTGATGGTGCTGGCGCCGTCGTCACCTTCGTCGAAGGCGCGGCGGGTGTTGAGCTTGAATGCGGAGTAACTGCGCGGCTTCCAGGTGACGCCGACTTCCCACATGGGGCTGGTGAAGTCTTCACGCTGGTCACTGTCGAAATCCTTGCGTTCAGCGCCCAGCTTGACCGTGCCGGACGTCTTGGCGCCTGCTTCCCAGGTGGCACCACCGAGCAGCGCCAGGTTGGTGCTGTCGCGCAATGCAGTAGCCTGCTTGTAGTCATGATCGGTATGACGGACTTCCAGCAACGAACGCGTGGTCGCGCCGATGCGATGGAACCAGATGGAGTTGAACATCAGGCTGTCACGCTCTTCCGAAGCGTTCAGGTTGCCGCTGTTGTGGTAACGCCGCTCTTCGTAGCGGGTACCGAATTCCAGCTGGTTGCGAGCGGTGCGTGCACCGTAGACGTACGAGGCGCGGGCGATGGCGCTGCTGTACTTGTCGTTCTCGGTATCGATCTCGGTATCGGCCGTCTCTTCCACGCGGTGATAGCCCAGCCCCCAGTTCAGCCGATGCCTGGAGGTGAATTCCATGGCACTTCTGAGGTTGAGGTGGTGATCGGTGTTGCTGGCTTCGGAATCGGAATGGAAGATGTCGCTGTTGAAGGAATATTCCAGCTCGTACTCGCTGTTCCGATTGCCCGTTGCAAGCAGGAAGGTCGGGTTGATGCCCGTGACCCAGGATGCCTGTTCGTTATCCGACAAGCCGCGATAGTTGTCGTCGTAGCTCTCACGCACGATCAGCGTGGGGGTGAACTCGAAGCCGCCGATGCGAATATCCCGCGGATCGCTCGCCGCCCAGCCTTGAGTGGTCGCGAGGCAAAACAGCGATGCACCCGCAAGCGTGATGTTCCTCATAACGAATCCCTTCTCGGAGATGAATTGTTGTTCATGCCTCGACTCCAGCCGTGACGCTTGGCTTGTGAGGAGTCATAGACACGCAACAGACCGCAAATATCCGCGACAGTTGCACAATCGATCAGAGAGGGTTCAGGGAGGAGATGCGGCGGCAGACTGCCGTACGGAGCCTGCCTGACCTCAGCCAGACAGGGACGCCTGGCCGTATGCACTCGGCCAGAGGGAGTCCTCAGGCCGTTTTTCTAACGTCGTCGGGGATCAGATGCGTTCGATACGATCCGGGTGAATCAGGATGAGACCCTGCTTGTAGAGCCCACCGATGGCTTTCTTGAAGTTGCCCTTGCTGACACCGAACAGCTGCGCAATTTCATCAGCGGGGGTCTTGTCGCCAACCTCCAGGCTGCCCTGGTTTTCCTGCAGCTTTTGCATGATCAGCGTCTGCAGGGCATCACTGGCTTCGCTGCCCAGCGGTTGCAGGCTCAGGCTGATCTTGCCGTCGGCACGTACTTCCCGGATAAAGCCCTTTTCGCGCATGCCGCCGCGCAGGAACTTGAACGCCTCGTTCTTGTGAATCAGGCCCCAATGCTGGCCGTTGATGATCGCCTTGTGACCCAGATCGGTCCGTTCCACCACCAGCAGGTCGACTGCTTCACCGGTCGTGTAGCGCGCAGGCGTCTTGTCGAGGTAACGGTCCAGACGCGCCGTGGCGGTGATGCGCCGGGTGTGCTTGTCGAGGTAGACATAAACGACGCAGTAGTCACCTTCCTTCAGTGGCCGCTTCTCCTCGGAATGCGGCAGCAGCAGGTCCTTGGGCAGCCCCCAGTCAAGAAACAGCCCGATCCGGTTGATTTCCGCCACCTTGAGGCTGGCGAATTCACCCACCTGGACTTTGGGCTTCTCGGTGGTGGCGATGAGCTTGTCTTCACTGTCGAGGTAAATGAAGACGTTGAGCCAGTCATCAACCTCGGTAGGTGTATCTTTCGGGATGTAGCGATTGGGCAACAGGATCTCGCCATCCGGACCGCCGTCCAGATAAAGGCCGAACCCGGTGTGTTTGACGATTTGCAGGCTGTTGTAGCGCCCGATTGCGGCCATGGTGAAAATCCTGTGAGTCGAGGCCGGCGATTCTAGCAGGCCGGCACTCTGTCGGCTGCCGGGATCAACGGTCTGCCAGACCGATCCGAAGCAAGCGGCCCTTAGACGAATCCGTCAGCAAGTAGAGATAGCCATCCGGACCGAGGCGGACGTCGCGAATGCGCTCGTCCATGTCCTTGAGCAGACGCTCATCGTGGACCACCTTGTCGCCATCGAGCTGCAAGCGAATCAGCGAGCGATCCAGCAGGGCGCCCACGAACAGATTCTGCTGCCACGGCGCGAAGCGGTCGGCGTCATAGAAGGCCATGCCGCTGATGGCCGGCGACTGCCGCCAGACATGATGCGGCGGCTCGGTATCGGCAGCGGATTCGCCAGCAGCCTCGGAAATGGGCTGCCCGCTGTAGTCAACGCCATGGGTTGCCAGTGGCCAGCCGTAGTTGCGCCCCGGCTGGGGAATATTGATTTCATCGCCGCCGCGCGGGCCATGTTCATGAGTCCAGACCTCGCCGCTCCAGGGGTTGCGCGCTGCACCTTGCGGATTGCGGTGACCATAGGACCAGATTTCCGGGCGTGCGCCTTCGGTGTTCACGAAGGGGTTGTCCTGCGGCACCTGGCCGTCGGGCTCGATCCGCACCAGCTTGCCCTGGTGTTTGTCCAGATCCTGTGCAGTAGGCCGCTGGTTGTTTTCGCCAAGCGCTATAAAGAGCCGGCCATCACCATCGAACACCAACCGCGAACCGAAATGCAGGCCGCTGGAAAGCTTGGGCAACTGCTGAAAGATCACTGTGAAGCCTTCCAGCGAGCGCCGGTCGTCCGCCAGCCGACCACGTCCCACTGCCGTTCCGGCCTTGCCGTCGTCACCCTTGTGCGCATAGCTGAGATAGATCAGGCGGTCCTTGTGGAAGTCTGGCGAAAGCTGCACATCGAGCAACCCGCCCTGGCCTCGGGCATAGACCTGCGGCACACCCTCAAGAGGTTCGGACAGACGTCCCTCGGCATCGACCAGGCGCAACCGGCCGGGCCGCTCGGTCACCAGCATGGCGCCCTCATCGGGCAGAAAGGCCACCGCCCAGGGAAATTCCAGGCCACGGGCCACCTCCTCCACGCTGACTCGACCCAGCTCGCTATCGTGGTATTCGGCTTCGGCCATGACCAGCGGCGCACAGGCAAATGCAAAGCCACAGAACAGAGCACGGACGGCAGGGTGCGGCATGGGAGATCCTCCAGAAGGAATAGACGGTCTTTGAAAAGACCATGAACGCGACAAAACGCTTCAGCAATGTTTCGTTTTCCCGATGGCAGAAGCCACTCTTAACGGGCATGGTCGCTCCCACCCGCTTTTGCAGGACCAGCCCATGTCGCCCCCTGTATCGGAAAGTCAGACAGAAACCCGGTAAATCTGTATAATGCCCGGTTCGACTGACCAAAGGACCCTAATGACGATGGCCACCAAGACCACCTCCGCCAAACGCAAGCCAGAACCTGCCAGCGAAACCAGCCAGTCTCTGGCCGCCCAAATGGCCGCCTTTCTCAAGGCCGGCGGCGAAGTCCAGAAGATCCCCAATGGCGTCAGCGGCCAGACTCAAGGCCCGTCGCGACAGATCACCATCAGCAAGAAGTAACCTGCCCCGACTGATATAGCGAGCCTTCGCTGCCCTTGCCAGAGTGCAGCGGCTCGCCAGTTCTCCTCCGCGCCATTCGAGCACTTCATGACCGAGCCGATACGCCTGTCCAAACGCCTCGCCGAGCAGCTCGGCTGCTCCCGGCGCGAGGCTGAGCTGTATATCGAGGGTGGCTGGGTCAGCGTCGATGGCCAGATCATCGAAACCCCCTACTTCAAGGTTGCGCAGCAGCGTATCGAGCTACTGCCCGGCGCTATCCCTGCTGAAGTGTCGCCAGTCACGCTGTTGTGGCACAAGCCCGCCGGCCAGCCCGTCGCCGCCGACCCGTCTAGCGCCCAGGCACAGCTCGCCCAGACTGCACACTGGAGCGGCGACGATACGCGCATGACACCCCGCGCCCGGCATCTGGTACGCCAGACTGCACTGATGCCGCTGGATGCGGAGATCAGCGGACTGGTCGTGTTCAGCCAGCAGCGCGAAGTGATCCGCAAACTGACCGATCCGCGCGACAGACTCGAGCAGGAATTCATCGTGGAAGTGGCGGGTGAAGTCGAGGACGGCGGGCTTGCGCTGCTGGCCAAGGGCATTGGCCATCGCGGCAAAATCCTGCCCAAGGCCAAAGCCAGCTGGCAGAACGAAACCCGCCTGCGCATTGTCCTGAAGGCGCCGCAGGCCGGCGATCTGCACCAACTCTGCGATGCCATCGGCCTGCGCATGCTGAGCGGCAAGCGCATTCGCATTGGCCGCCTGTCGATGGCCAAGTTACCGCTGGGAGAGTGGCGCTTCCTGGGTGAGCACGAGCGCTTCTGAGTCACGCAAACACGCCTGTAAAATTGCCGAACCCAAGGGCGAATCCACTCGCCTGAAGACGCCCTTTGGTTAAAAACCAAGCAGTTCGCGTCAGGCCCAATGCCGCACTATGCTTTATTAAGTCGCGCTCGCGACCGAGAGTGATCGGGCCGGACTCCGATGACCTCGCCATCCCGATAAAGGTGCGCCATGCAGAGACTCCTCCGGGTGCTCGTACTCAGCTTGCTACCTTTGGCCTGCATGGCCCAGCAGCCTGTTGAAGTCTGGACGTACCATCTTTCACCACCGTTCAAGGTTGATGCTTCACGGGGGCTTTCGCAGGAATTCGTGGATTTGCTCAATCACGATCCCGCCAATGCCGGGCGCTTTCGCTTCGAGCTGGTTGAACTGCCGCGCAAACGCCTGGATATGCGTCTGGCCAACCACTCACCGGGCATTCTGCTCTGGGCCACTCCGCAGTTTTTCAGCGCTGCGCTGACGGCCAAGGCCACCTGGACGCAAGCCCTTCTGCTCGATCAGCAAAGCTTTGTTTCGCTACCCGACACGGCGTTCGAGTACGAGCGCCCACAGTCACTCAAAGGACTTATCCTCGGCGGCGTACTCGGTTATCGCTATGAGGGGCTCGAGAAGCAGATCGCCAGCGGCGCGATACGTCGCCAGGATGTACAGACCGATTTGCAGAATTTGCAGAAACTGCTCTCAGGCCGTATCGACACCCTGCTCATCGCGCACTCCACGCTGCTCTACTACCACCAGAGCGAAAAGCTTGGCGATCTGTACATTTCCGAAAAGCCCCTGTATCAATTCACCCGGCACCTGCTGATCACCAATAATCTGGGTGATGCGGTAACCGGCTTTCTCGATGACTTTCTCACGACTTTGCCGGGCAATCCGCACTGGCAGATCATCTTGAGCCACTACGGGCTTCAGTCCATGGTGGCGCCATAAGGCATGACTGAACTTGAAGCCGGGCACGCAGGCCAGACATCCACGACGCAGCGCAATGAAAAGAGAAAGGCATTTGATGAAGAACGCACTGGTGGTCGGACTGCTTGTCACCCTGGGTGGCTGCGCCTCGTATTCATGCGATCAGCCGGGTAGCGCCTGCCGCGCCGAGCGACTGCTCTACCAGAACGACCTGTTGCAGGCCAAGATCCTCATTTCCCAGGCCGATGAGGACGGTTACGAACTTGCAAAGGCCTTGCTCGATCGCAGCGCCCGCCTCGACAAGCGGGGTGAAACCGAGTTCTACCAAGCGCTGTTGCTGATTCGCCAGGGACCACAACAGGCGGAAGTGCTGCGACTGCTGGAGCGGGCCAGCAAAAAGGGGCATCCGCACGCGGTCGCGCTGCTCTACATGATGTACCAACAGCCCTTCCTGATTGATGAACAGCAGCCCGAAAAGGCCGAAGCCTATCGCCGCGCCTATGCAGGGCTGGATGTTGCGCAGAGTGGTTACCCTTCGTTTGAAAAGGCTCTGGAGCTGGTTTCCCACCTGGTCGAGCCGCCACCTCTGCCAGAGCAGGCGATCCCCTGCCCCAGTCATTGCCGGTAGTGTGCTAACCAGGCGTGGGCGTCTGGGAAATCTTTGGCTTCTGTTCTCCGTCGATAACCGCCTGTGCCTCTTCCCGCGTGGCGTAGGGGCCGGCAATGGTCGTACCGTCCATTTCCACCACCCAGCACGTGACCCACGTCGGACGCCAGCTTTTGGGTACTTCTTCTCCGCTCAGATGCCTGATGCTGGTCTGCATGACGACTGCCCTCGATCAAAAAATTGTGATTTGCCGTCACCTGTGGCGGCGAGGCTCATAACCTAGTGACCACGCCAGGCAACATTCTTCTCGCTCAAAATGCCGCAATTGTTTAACCGGTCGTTAAACCTGGTCGCTGAACGCTATAACGCCTGCGAACTGCCGGAGCGCCTGGCGACTCTATCGGAGCGTAGATTCCACCAACACGAGGGAGCACGATGCGGATTCGCCTGATACCTGGCTCGAAAATACTGCTGCTGTTGCTGGTCATGGCAGTAGCGCTGGTCGGCTGCAGTCGCATCAACCTCGCCTACCGGAACCTGGATCTGCTGATTGCCTGGTCGCTGGACGATTATCTGGACATGAACCGCAGCCAGCAGACCCGCCTGCGCGAGCAGTTACGCGAACATATCGCCTGGCACTGTCGCACGCGCTTGCCGGTTGACCTCGACGCCCTCCAGCGCATGCAGCATCAGATACGCCAGGGCGCTCTCGATGAACAAGCTGTTCGCGAGCATTATGCGGACATCAAGCAGGCTGTTCAGGCCGTGGCTGCGGAAGTCACACCGACAACCGTGCAGCTGCTGCGCGAGCTGGATGATCAGCAGGTACGCCAGCTCACCGAGGCACTTGCCCAGGACCAGCAGGAGCACCAGGAGAAATACCTGGCAGTGCCCCTGTCGCAGCAGATTCGCGAGCGTGCCGAACGCATGACCAAGCGCATCGAGCAGTCAACCGGAACGCTGAATGCCGCACAGCACCAGCGCATCCTGGCCTGGGCCCATGCTCTGGGCGGCCAGAATCGTCTCTGGCTGGAAAACCGCCAGCAGTGGCAGAACGCGCTGATCGAGGCTCTGACCGAGCGTCATGAAGGAGATTTCGAAAAACGCATCGCGCACCTGCTGCAGGCGCGCGAATCGATGGGGACTGATGCGTACCGCACAACCCTTGCCCGCAACGAAGGCGCGACCATTCGCCTGATCAGTGAGGTCTATGCGCTGTCTGATGCGAACCAGCGAAAAAAGCTCGACAACCGCCTGCAGCGCCTGCGCAAGGACCTCGGTTCACTGGATTGCCTGCCCGAGGCCTGAGCAGAACAGACGTCCTATGATTCGGCCCAGGGATCATAGGTACCGAAACTCCACAGATGCCCCTCCGGATCACGGCAACTGAAGCCGCGACCGCCATAATCTTCGTCTTTGAGCTCACGGACGATCTGCGCTCCGGCTGCCTTGGCCTTGGTATAGAGGGCGTCGGCGCTGGTGACGATGACATAGATGCCCTGCGTCGCAACACCACCCACCTCATCCGGCTGGCTGAGCAGACGGTCCTCCCGGGCATCATCTACAGGCCCCAGCATCAGCAGGCTGCTGCCAAAACCCAGCTGTGCGTGAAGGATGCCTGCCTGTTCATCTTCGACCACGTGCCGTCGCTCGAAATCGAACACCGCACACAACCACTCCAGCGCAGCGGGAAGATCGCGGTAACACAGGCAGGGAATCAGGTTGGCGGCGGTATTCTTGCTATACAGAGACATGGCTACTCCTTCGGACGGGCCGCCAAATACGGCACCTACGCAATCCGACCCGCAGCAGCCGGTTCAGGTTTCGTCGCGATCCCCAGCCAACCGTGTTCCGGAGCGCTCGAACACCAGCGCTTTCAGCCCGCTGTCAGGACTGATATCGGGAAATTCCGGCGGATTTTCCAGGCGCTGCACGAACACCAGTTCAGGCGCTTCGGCGGCGATACCCTGGATCAGGAAATCAGGCCCAGTATCCGGATCGTTGATACAGGCCAGCACCCTCCCGTTTGCCGTCAGCAACTCGGGCAGGCGGCGCAGAATCTTCTGGTAATCGCGGTCCAGCGCGAAACTGCCCTTCTGGAACGACGGTGGATCGACAATCACCAGATCATAGGGGCCGCTCTTGCGGATCTTGCCCCAGGACTTGAACAGCTCATGCCCGAGGAAGCTGACCCTGCTCAGGTCATGCTCATTGAGCCGATGATTGTCCCGTCCACGGCTTAGTGCCGCGCGGGCCATGTCGAGATTGACCACATGCTCGGCGCCACCGGCAAGCGCCGCCACGGAGAAACCGCAGGTATAGGCAAACAGGTTAAGCACGCGCAAACCCCGAGCCTGCTCCTGTACCCAGCGCCGGCCATAACGCATATCGAGAAACAGGCCATTGTTCTGCTTGATGCCCAGATCGAGCTTGTAACGCAGTCCATTCTCGCTGATGACCCATTCTTCGACTGGCTCGCCCAACAGTTGCTCCATGCGGCTGTCCGGCAGATAGCGATGCTGCAGCAACAGGCTGTGCGCCCCACTTGCCTGCCACCCGGCACCCTGGGTGAGCGACGACAGAAGCATTCTCAGCGCATCCAGTTCAGCAGTCGGTGGCTCGCGAAACAGCGACACCAGCACCACACCCTGCAACCAGTCCACGGTTACATGTTCAAGCCCCTCCCAGCAGCGGCCTCGGCCATGAAAAAGCCGTCGGGCCTCGGCAGGTGGCGACGCAAGGGCAGTGGTCAGGTGTTGCTGCAGCGTAGCGAGAGCATCGGGGTGCATGAACATCATCACAGGTCGGAAAGGTCGTGATTTTAAACGCGATTCAGGGCGGGTTGCGCATCCATCGCGCAGGGGAGTGCAAACGGCGGATGACGCGTTGCGGCTGCCACCCATGCTGAACGGCACAATGAAAAACGAGTCGGATTGACTGACACCCCTTTCGATCACTCGCTGTTCAAAACACCCGCAGCGTCCATCGAGAGGCTTGCGGCCCATGGCAGTTCCGCGCTTCATCTGGCAATCCGCCATCGCAATAAATGGGTCGAAACAACAGACGCAGCAAACTCGGCATCTGCGTGCAGAGCCAAGTAAGGAGTAAGGCATGATGGAATCCCCAGAGTCTCCCCTCGACCATGACGAAATCCCGCGTATTTCAACGGGCAGCGAAGGTCTGGATGACATTCTTGGCGGGGGCCTGGACCCCAACCGGATGTATCTGTACGAGGGCAGCCCCGGCTCCGGCAAGACCACCCTTGCCCTGCAGTTTCTGCTCGAAGGCATACGCCAGGGCGAGCGGGTGCTGTATGTGACACTTTCAGAAACTTTGCAGGAACTGAAGCTCGTCGCCAAACGGCATGGCTGGACGCTCGACGGGATCGATGTACTCGAACTGGTGACGCCCGAAACCAGCCTCGACCCTGCGCTCGAACTGACCGTGCTGCACCCCGCCGAAATGGAATTGAGCGAGACCACCCAGCAGGTCTTCGATCATGTCAGGCAGACCAACCCGAGCCGGGTCATATTCGACAGCCTCTCGGAGATGCGCCTGCTGGCGCAAAGCCCGTTGCGCTATCGACGGCAGGTGCTGGCGCTCAAGCATTTCTTCACGACCCGGCAGTGCACGGTCATTTTGATCGACGACCAGACCTCGGAAGCCGGTGACCTGCAGCTGCACTCGCTTTCGCATGGTGTCGTCATGCTCGAACAGCTGGCCATCAACTACGGCGCAGAGCGACGGCGACTACGGGTCATCAAGATGCGCGGTATCAAGTTCCGCGGCGGCTACCACGACTTCAGTATCCGCAAAGGTGGACTGGCCATTTACCCTCGGCTTATCGCCGCCGAGCACCACACGCCCTTCATGGGCGATCTGGTTTCCAGCGGTAATCACGAGCTGGATAGAATGCTCGGCGGAGGGCTGGAACGCGGCACCAATGCACTGCTGATCGGTGCAGCCGGCGTCGGCAAGTCCTCATTGGCGCTGGGTTACGCCGTAGCGGCATGCCAACGCGGCGAGCAGGTGGCTTTCTTCGTCTTCGACGAGGGGATCGGCACCCTGCTTGCCCGTGGTCGTGCGCTGGGTTTTGATATCGAGCCCTGGATTCAAAAGGGGCTGCTGCACCTGCAACAGGTCGATCCTGCCGAGCTTTCGCCTGGCGAATTCACCGCCGCCGTACGCCATAGCGTAGAGGAGCAAGGCGCACGGATAATCCTGCTGGATAGCCTCAACGGTTACCTGAACGCGATGCCGGACGGCCAATTTCTGATCCTGCAGATGCACGAACTACTCAGCTATCTGGGTCAGCAAGGGGTGATGAGCATGATGGTTCTGGCCCAGCACGGCCTGGTCGGACCGATGGAGACGCCTGTAGACATCAGCTACCTGAGTGATACGGTGATCATGCTGCGCTATTTCGAGCATGCCGGCATGGTTCGCCGCGCGCTGTCGGTAGTCAAGAAACGCAGCGGACGCCACGAAAACACTATTCGTGAATTCCGTCTTGGCGCCTCGGGCATCAAGGTCGGCGAGCCTCTTTCAGCGTTCAACGGCATCTTTTCGGGCACGCCGGAATACACCGGTGATGCGACTTTTCTCATGGCAGACGAGCATGACGACACCCAGGCGAGATAGCCCGATAGTAGCCGTCTATGCCCCCGTCGGCAGGGACGGTCCCGCATCGGCCGACCTGCTGCGCCGCAGCGGCATGAACACCGTGGTTTGTCACAGTGTCGACGAAGTACTGGAACGAGCCGAGCGGGACGCTGGCGCCGTATTCATTGCCGAAGAAGGCCTCTTCACACAGGACTTGGAGAAACTGCGCGCCTGGGTGGACAGGCAACCGACCTGGTCCGATTTTCCTTTCGTGGTGCTGACCAGTAAACACCAGCAACCGGCAGTTACCGCCTGGCGTCAGCGCATGGTTGCTGCGTTGTGCAACGTCTCGCTGCTCGAACGCCCGGTCCAGGCCATTACCCTTACCAGCGCTCTTCAGGCAGCGCTGCGCGGGCGTCTGCGTCAGTACGAAGTGCGCGCGCTGATCGAGGCGCGCGAGCAGGCCTCCCAAGAACTGGAAGCTTTGGTGGTTGAGCGCACCAGCGAACTGGAAAAGGCCAATCTCGAACTGCGCACACAGATGAATGAGCGCGCCCATATAGAAGAAACCCTGCGCCAGACACAGAAGATCGAGGCCATCGGCCAACTGACGGGCGGTATCGCCCATGACTTCAACAACCTGCTGATGGTCATCTCTGGTGGTCTCGACATGCTTGATCGGCGTGCGGACCCGGAACGCCGTCAACGACTGATGAACGGCATGCGTCAGGCCGCCCAGCGCGGAGCCGCTCTGACGCGCCAGCTGCTGGCATTTTCCCGGCGTCAGTCACTGGCGCCCGAGCCGGTGGACCTGGCCCTGCGCATCAGCCAGATGCGCGAACTACTCGACCGCAGCCTTCGCGGCGATATTCATGTTCAGGTGCAGTTTGCCCCGGACCTGTGGCCGATCGAGGTCGATCCAGGTGAGTTGGAACTGGTGATCCTCAACCTGGCGGTGAATGCCCGCGATGCCATGCCCGAGGGCGGCTCGATTCTGCTGCAGGCAACCAATGCGCCGAACGAGCAGGTGCTGGGCAGTCGGGGTGACTTCGTCAAGCTCGCGGTAATCGACTCAGGCATGGGCATCCCGGATGACCTGCGCGAGCGGGTCTTCGATCCGTTCTTCACGACCAAGGAAATCGGCAAGGGCTCAGGCCTGGGACTGGCCCAGGTCTATGGCTTCGCCCGGCAGTCCGGCGGGACCGTGTGGGTCGATTCGCAATGCGGGCGAGGCACCAGCGTGGTCATGATGCTGCCTCGTTCGGCGCGCCTGCCAGGTGAGCTGCCAACCGACGATATTCACGCCAGCGAGGCGTCACCCGAAGCCTCTGCCGGCCGCGTCCTGCTGGTCGACGATGACGAAGAAGTCGCCGCAACGGTTGCCGAAATGCTCCAGCACCTCGGTTATCAGGTAACCCATTGCGCCAGCGCTGCCGCTGCACTCAAGACGCTGACAAAAGGATGCCGGGTGGACATCGTCTTCTCCGACGTGATGATGCCTGGCGGTATGAACGGCGTGGAGCTGGCAAGGGAAATTCGGACACGACAATTCGGCGTTCCTGTCCTGCTCACCAGCGGCTATGCCGAGGCAGCGAGAAAGACTGCACAGGCCGAAGCCGTGCATGTGCTGGCAAAGCCCTACCGTCTCGAAGAACTGGCCGATGCATTGCAGAGTGCCATGGAAAGCGCCGAACTGAGCACCCTGCCCGCACTCTGAGCCGGCGCTGATCGAAGCAGCGCGACTCAGCCAGGATCACCGCCAACACGGATTGGATACAATCTGTAGATACAAACACAAATCATGTATACAATATGCAGGCAGCTCCTCTACCAGCCGCTCGCAGCCCGCCACTCAGCCGTCATGGCACACCGGCGCACTGCCGATCGGCAACAACAACCGATGACGGGAGTTATATGGCAAACACCAAGTACTATGCCCCCACCGGCGGGCATCCGGCGCAGACCGAACTGCTGACCGACCGCGCAATGTTCACCGAGGCCTATGCCGTCATTCCCAAGGGCGTGATGCGTGACATCGTCACCAGCCACCTGCCCTTCTGGGACAACATGCGCATGTGGGTTCTCTCCCGCCCGCTGTCCGGCTTCTCCGAGACCTTTTCGCAGTACATCGTGGAACTGGCCGACGGCGGCGGCAGCGACAAGCCCGAGCTGGACAAGAATGCCGAGGCCGTCCTTTTCGTCGTCGATGGCGAATTCACTTTGACGCTCGATGGCAGCACCCACGAACTGCGTCCCGGCAGCTATGCGTTCATCCCGCCTGCCTCGGAATGGAAGGTGCGCAACAACAGCGGTCAGGTCGCCCGCTTCCACTGGATCCGCAAGTATTATCAGGCCGTTGAAGGACTGGCGCAGCCGCAGGCCTTCGTCACCAACGAGCAGGACATCGAGCCGATTCCGATGCCAGGCACCAATGGCGCCTGGGTCACCACCCGCTTTGTCGACATGAGCGACATGCGCCATGACATGCATGTGAACATCGTGACCTTCGAGCCGGGCGGCGTCATTCCCTTCGCCGAAACCCATGTGATGGAACACGGTCTGTACGTGCTGGAAGGCAAGGCGGTGTATCGCCTGAACCAGGATTGGGTCGAAGTGGAAGCCGGTGACTACATGTGGCTGCGCGCCTTCTGCCCGCAAGCCTGCTATTCCGGCGGCCCCGGCAAGTTCCGCTACTTGCTGTACAAGGATGTGAATCGTCATATGGACCTTGGCAAATATAATCACCGGTCCTGAGCAAACCAGTCGCCCCATTGCGGGGCGACTCCCCCTGCGCTTGGCGCCCCTGGATCAGCAGACAGGGCATAACTGAGCTGGCTTTTCTGAACCCCACATTTCAGGACACTTCTGAAAACGTAGGCGAGGCAGCCAGCGCAAGACGAAATCAGGCGAAAAAGCGCAGTTTACAAGTCGTAAATGAGCATTTTGAGCCTGATTTCAACGCAGCGAAGGCAACGCAGCCAGTTTTCAAAGGGTCCTTCAGGAGGAGCCGGCAATGGCTGCCAATCGTCTCTGGATCAAGAACCCCCTCGCCATCTTCACCGCCAATGATCAGGACGCTTCCGGCGGGCTGGTCATCGAAAACGGCGTGATTATCGAACTGCTGGCCGCCGGCCAAGTGCCAGCCGCACCCGTCGACAGCACCTTCGACGCCCGCGAACACGTCGTGCTGCCGGGGCTGATCAACACCCATCACCACTTCTACCAGACGCTCACCCGCGCCTGGGGTCCGGTGGTCAACCAGCCGCTGTTTCCCTGGCTGAAAACGCTCTATCCGGTCTGGGCACGGCTGACGCCGGAAAAGCTCGAACTGGCGAGCAAGGTCGCGCTGGCCGAACTGCTGCTGTCCGGCTGCACCACCGCAGCGGATCACCATTACCTGTTCCCCGAAGGGCTGGAAGAAGCCATCGACGTCCAGGTCCAGGCCGTGCGCCAGCTGGGCATGCGCGCCATGCTCACCCGCGGCTCGATGAGCCTCGGCGAAGCCGATGGCGGCCTGCCACCGCAACAGACGGTACAGGAAGCCGAAGTGATCCTGGCAGACAGCGAGCGCCTGATCGGGCGCTACCATGAGCGCGGCGCCGGCGCGCAGATCCAGATCGCCCTGGCACCCTGCTCGCCCTTCTCGGTGACGCCGGACATCATGCGCGCCAGCGCCGCCATGGCCGAACGCCTGGACGTGCGCCTGCACACCCATCTGGCAGAAACCCTGGACGAGGAAGACTTCTGCCTGGAACGCTTCGGCCTGCGCACCGTGGATTATCTCGACAGCGTCGGCTGGCTATCGGACCGCACCTGGCTGGCCCACGGCATCCACTTCAACGCCGATGAGATCACCCGCCTCGGCCAGGCTGGTACCGGCATCTGCCATTGCCCAAGCTCCAACATGCGCCTGGCGTCCGGTATCTGCCCGACGCTGGAGCTGGAAGCGGCTGGCGCCCCCATCGGCCTGGGCGTAGACGGCTCGGCCTCCAACGACGCATCCAACATGATTCTCGAAGCGCGCCAGGCACTGTATCTGCAGCGATTGCGCTACGGCGCCGAAAAGATCACCCCGGAACGGGTGCTGGGCTGGGCCACTCGCGGATCGGCGCGCCTGCTGGGCCGCGATGACCTGGGGCAACTGGCCGTCGGCATGCAGGCTGATCTGGCGTTGTTCAGACTGGACGAACTGCGCTTCTCCGGTAGCCATGACCCGCTTTCGGCGCTGCTGCTCTGCGGTGCGGATCGTGCCGACCGGGTGATGGTCGGCGGTCGCTGGCAGGTGATCGACGGACAGATCGAGGGGCTGGATATCGCCGGCCTGATCGCCGACCACCGCCAGGCCGCCGCTCAGCTGATCGCAGGCTGATTACCTCTCCGCTTCACCAATGCAGCGGCGCCAGCAGGTTCTTCGTCGTACAGAACTCGCTGACGCCGCGCTATCTACCACACTCTTTAATAAGCTTTTAGGTGCGTCCCATCGACGCATTGACTTTCCAGTCAGCTATTTCTTGACCTAAAAGTCAGATACGGCTAGCTTCTACCGCCAGAGCCCAGAACAAGAACCCAGGAGGCCCCGTGATCCAGTTCCTACTCAATCGAGAGCTGCTCAGCGAGCAGACTCTCGACCCCAACATCACGGTACTGCAGTACCTGCGCGAGCACCGTGGCAAGACCGGCACCAAGGAAGGCTGCGCCTCCGGCGACTGCGGTGCCTGCACCGTGGTGGTGGGCGAGCTGGTTGACGACAAGCTGCGCTATCGCACGCTCAACTCCTGCCTCACCTTCGTCTCCGCGTTGCATGGCAAGCAGCTGATCGCTGTCGAAGACCTCAAGAACCGCGACCAGCTGCACAGCGTCCAGCAAGCGATGGTCGATTGCCATGGTTCGCAGTGCGGCTTCTGCACGCCCGGCTTCGTCATGAGCCTGTTCGCTCTGCAGAAGAATCGGGCCGCGTCAGGCGCAGTGCAAGAATACGACCCGGCCCAGACCCACGAAGCCCTTGCTGGCAATCTCTGCCGCTGTACCGGCTACCGCCCAATTCTCGAAGCCGCCGAGCAAGCCTGCGGCGCCCTGCACCCGGATCAGTTCGACGCGCGCGAAGCGGAAACCATCGCCCAGCTGAAAGCCATCGAGCCACGCGAAACCGCTGAGCTGAACAACGGCACCAAGCGCTGCCTGTCGCCGCTGACGGTGGCTGACCTGGCCGAGATCTACAGCGCCAACCCCGACGCCCGCCTGCTGGCCGGTGGCACTGACCTCGCGCTGGAAGTCACCCAGTTTCACCGAGAGCTGCCGGCGATGATCTACGTTGGCCATATCGCCGAGATGAAGAAGGTCGAAGTCACCAACAGCCATATCGAGATCGGCGCCGCCACCGCACTGACCGACTGCTATGAAGCGCTGGCCGCGGAATATCCCGATTTCGGCGAACTGCTGCACCGCTTCGCCTCGCTGCAGATCCGCAATCAGGGCACCCTGGGCGGCAACATCGGCAACGCCTCGCCCATCGGCGATTCGCCGCCACTGCTGATCGCCCTTGGCGCGCAGGTGGTGTTGCGCAAGGGCGAGCGCAGCCGCACCCTGCCGCTGCAGGACTACTTCATCGACTACAAGGTCACCGCCCGCGAGCAAGGCGAATTCATCGAAAAGATCCTCGTTCCGCGTGCCCGGCCCGACCAGATATTCCGCGCCTACAAGGTGTCCAAACGGCTGGATGACGACATTTCAGCCGTATGCGCCGCCTTCGATTTGCGTGTCGCCAACGGTCAGATTACCGAGGCGCGCGTCGCCTTCGGCGGGATGGCGGCCATTCCGAAACGGGCGGCAGCCTGCGAGGCCGCGCTGGTCAGTGAGCCCTTCACCATTGAAACGGCTGAACGCGCCTGCGAGGCCCTGGCCAACGACTTCACACCGCTGAGCGACTTCCGCGCCAGCCGCGAATACCGCCTGCTGGTTGCACAGAACCTGCTGCGCAAGTGCTTCCTGGAGCAGCACGCGCCGACAACCGAAACGAGGGTGACTTCCTATGCATAAGCCAACCAAATCGCAAGAGGAAATCACCGCCCTGTTCAAGCAGGACCTGGTGACCGGCGTCGGCAAGAGCGTCAAGCACGACAGCGCGCCCAAGCACGTGACTGGCGAAGCGGTATACGTCGATGACCGCCTGGAATTTCCCAATCAGCTGCACGTCTATGCGCGCATGAGCGACCGTGCCCATGCCCGCATAATCAGCATCGATACCTCGCCCTGCTACCAGATTCCCGGCGTAGCCATCGCCATCACAGCCAAGGACGTGCCCGGCCAGCTGGACATCGGTGCAGTCCTGCCTGGCGATCCGCTATTGGCGGACGGCAAGGTCGAGTTCGTTGGCCAGCCGGTGATCGCCGTCGCCGCCGACAGTCTGGAAACCGCACGCAAGGCGGCCATGGCCGCGATCATCGAATACGAAGACCTGGAGCCGGTGCTGGATGTGGTCGATGCGCTGCGCAAACAGCATTTCGTGCTCGACAGCCACACCCACAAGCGTGGCGATTCAGCCAGCGCGCTGGCGACCGCGCCACGTCGCCTGCAGGGCACGCTGCATATCGGCGGTCAGGAGCATTTCTACCTGGAAACCCAGGTCAGCTCGGTCATGCCCACCGAAGACGGCGGCATGATCGTCTACACCTCCACCCAGAACCCCACCGAGGTGCAAAAGCTGGTGGCCGAGGTACTGGGCATTTCGATGAACAGGATCGTCATCGACATGCGCCGCATGGGCGGTGGTTTTGGCGGCAAGGAAACCCAGGCCGCGGGCCCCGCGTGCATGTGCGCGGTGATCGCGCATCTGACCGGCCGGCCGACCAAGATGCGTCTGCCGCGCATGGAAGATATGCACATGACCGGCAAGCGCCACCCCTTCTACGTCGAATACGACGTGGGCTTCGATGACGACGGCATGCTCCAGGGCATCCAGATCGACCTGGCCGGCAACTGCGGCTACTCGCCGGACCTCTCGGGTTCCATCGTCGACCGCGCGATGTTCCACTCCGACAACGCCTACTACCTGGGCGACGTCACCATCCACGGTCATCGCTGCAAGACCAACACCGCCTCAAATACCGCCTACCGAGGCTTCGGCGGCCCGCAGGGCATGGTCGCCATCGAGGAGATCATGGACGCCGTGGCGCGCGAGCTGGGCAAGGATCCGCTGGAGATCCGCAAGCGCAACTACTACGGCAAGACCGAGCGCAACGTCACGCCCTACTACCAGACCGTCGAGCACAACATGCTCGACGAGATGACCGCCGAACTGGAAGCCAGCAGCGACTATGCAAAGCGACGCGAAGAGATCCGCGCGTTCAATGCCGCAAGCCCGATCCTAAAGAAGGGCCTGGCGCTGACGCCGGTGAAGTTCGGCATCAGCTTCACCGCCAGCTTCCTCAACCAGGCCGGCGCGCTGGTGCACGTCTACACCGACGGCAGCATCCACTTGAACCACGGCGGCACCGAAATGGGCCAGGGCCTCAACACCAAGGTCGCGCAGGTGGTGGCCGAGGTATTCCAGGTGGATATCGACCGTATCCAGATTACCGCCACCAACACCGACAAGGTGCCCAATACCTCGCCGACGGCGGCCTCCAGCGGTACCGACCTCAACGGCAAGGCCGCGCAGAACGCTGCGCTGACCATCAAGCAGCGACTGGTCGAATTCGCTGCCCGGCATTACACCGTCACCGAAGAAGATGTTCAGTTCAAGAACGGTCAGGTGCGTATTCGTGATCGTTTCATCACCTTCGAAGAGCTGATCCAGCAGGCCTATTTCGGCCAGGTGTCGCTGTCTTCAACGGGCTTCTACCGCACGCCGAAGATCTACTACGATCGCGACCAGGCACGCGGGCGGCCCTTCTACTACTACGCCTACGGTGCGGCCTGCTCGGAAGTGCTGGTCGATACCCTGACCGGCGAATACCGCATGCTGCGCAGCGACATCCTGCACGACGTCGGCGCCTCGCTGAACCCGGCCATCGACATCGGCCAGGTGGAAGGCGGCTTCGTCCAGGGCATGGGCTGGCTGACCATGGAAGAGCTGGTGTGGAACGACAAGGGCAAGCTGATGACCAGCGGCCCGGCCAGCTACAAGGTGCCGGCGGTGGCCGACATGCCGCTGGATCTACGGGTCAAGCTGGTGGAAAACCGCAAGAACCCGGAAGACACGGTGTTCCATTCCAAGGCCGTCGGCGAGCCGCCGTTCATGCTGGGCATCTCGGTGTGGTGCGCGATCAAGGATGCCGTGGCCAGCCTCGCCGACTACAAGGTGCAGCCGAAAATCGACGCGCCGGCCACGCCGGAGCGTGTGCTCTGGGGCGTCGAGCAGATGCGCAAGCTGAAGCAGGCGACGACCGCACCTGCAACGGAAACCACACCAGCCTGACGTAGGGTGGACAACGTTTTACTTGTCCACCTGTGGCACAACACGAACGTTCCGGTGGAAACGCTTTGCAGCTTTCACCGGGCGCGACGAAGGACAGAACCATGAGCAACACGGTCTGGATCAACGCACTCGCCGACCTGCAGCAGCAAGGCGAACCCTGCGTACTGGTGACCATCATCGAGGAGCGCGGCTCGACGCCGCGCAATGCCGGCTCGAAGATGGTGGTCAGCCGCGAGCGGCTGTATGACACCATCGGCGGCGGCCACCTGGAGTACAAGGCACAGGCCATCGCCCGCGAGATGCTGGAAAACCGTGTGCGCGAAACCCGCCTGGAACGCTTTTCCCTCGGCGCCAGCCTGGGCCAGTGCTGCGGCGGCGCCACGGTGCTGCTGTTCGAACCCATGGGTCAACCCCAGGCGCACATTGCGGTGTTCGGTGCCGGCCACGTCGGCCGAGCGCTGGTGCCGCTGCTGGCCAGCCTGCCCTGCAAGGTGCGCTGGATCGATTCGCGGGATAACGAGTTTCCCGCGCAGATTCCAGCTGGCGTGGAAAAGGTAGTCAACGACGAGGTGGTGGATGAGGTGGAGAACATGCCCGCCGGCAGTTACTTCATCGTCATGACCCACAACCACCAACTGGATCTCGAACTGACCGCGGCGATTCTCGGACGCAACGATTTCACCTACTACGGCCTGATCGGTTCGCAGAGCAAGCGCGCCAAGTTCGAGCACCGCCTGCGCAACCGCGGCTTCCAGCCGGAAACCGTGGCGCGCATGCGCTGCCCAATGGGCATCAGCGAGGTGAAGGGCAAGCTGCCGGTGGAAATCGCGGTGTCCATTGCAGGCGAGGTGATCGCCACTTATAACGCCAACTTTGGTGAAAAAAGCACAGGCGGCGAAAAGCCCGTACCGATGCTGGTGCCCGCCTCGCGCCGCTCGCAGGCTGGCTGACAGGGCGTGATTCGCTGACGAAGCGCGCCTGCTTTCCTGTGGGAGCGGATTTAGAAGCGAACGCCGCCCAGCCGCTCCCAGAGGGCTTGAGTTGGACCGCATCCTCAATGCCCGAACCCGCCTCATCATCTACCACGCTGCCAACACATCACTCCAATTCCGAGAACCACGATGTCCCAGATCAAAGCCTTTCGTGCCTCCATTCTTCACAGCCTTGCCGACCCGCGTGAGGTGGGCATCGAGCAATCCCACGAGTATTTCGACGACGGCCTGCTGATCATCGAAGACGGCAAGGTTGCGCAAATCGGCCACGCCGCCGAGCTACTGCCCAGTCTGCCCACCGGCACAGAGGTACTCGAATACCAAGATGCGCTGATCACCCCCGGTTTCATCGACACCCATATCCATTACCCGCAGACCGGCATGATCGCCTCCTACGGCGAGCAGCTGCTGGACTGGCTCAATACCTACACCTTCCCCACCGAGCGCGCGTTCGCCGACAAGGCCCACGCCAGCGAAGTCGCGGATGTCTTCCTGAATGAATTGCTGCGCAACGGCACCACCACCGCGCTGGTGTTCGGCAGTGTGCACAAGGCGTCGGTGGATGCCTTCTTCGAGGCCTGCGAAAAGCGCAATCTGCGGATGATCGCCGGCAAGGTGCTGATGGATCGCAATGCGCCCGACTACCTCACCGACACCGCCGAATCCGGCTACGCCGACAGCAAGGAACTGATCGAGCGCTGGCACGGCAAGGGCCGGCTGCATTACGCCGTCACCCCACGCTTTGCGCCGACCAGCACGCCCGAGCAACTGACGCTGGCCGGCAAGCTGTTCAAGGAATACCCGGATCTCTACATGCACACGCACCTGTCCGAGAACCGCCAGGAGATCGAGTGGGTGCGCGAGCTGTTCCCCGAGCGCAAGGGCTATCTGGACGTTTACGACCATCACGGCCTGATCGGCGCGCGCTCAGTGTTCGCCCACGGCGTGCACCTGTGTGACGACGAATGCCAGCGCTTGGGCGAAACCGGCTCGGCGGTCGCCTTCTGCCCGACGTCCAACCTGTTCCTGGGCAGTGGTCTGTTCGATCTGGAGAAAGTGGAAGGCTTTGGCGTGCGGGTCGGCCTCGGCACCGACATTGGCGCGGGCACGAGCTTCTCCCAGCTGCAATCCTTGAACGAGGCTTACAAGGTCATGCAGCTGCAGGGCAAGAAACTCGACCCGTTCAAATCGCTCTACCTCGCCACCCTGGGCGGTGCCCGTGCGCTGTACCTGGACGACCGGATCGGCAACCTGCAACCGGGCAAGGAAGCGGATTTCGTGGTGCTGGACTACAAGGCCACACCGCTAATCGACTTTCGCCTGAGCCAAGCGAAGACGCTGCCAGAAAAACTCTTTGCGCTGATGATGCTCGGCGACGATCGCGCCGTGAAGGAAACCTACGCGGCAGGGGTTTCGGTACATCGCAAGGCATGAAGCCAGACCGTAGGGTGGAAAACCCGCAAAGCGGTTTTCCACGCGTCGTGTCCGGTTACCCTCCAACACCCACCTGGCCGTGGAACCGCGTGGATGGCTTCGGCCATCCACCCTACGGCTCTCAGCGTTTCTTGGCGCCCTTTCCGTTCTTTCCGACGATATGGGAAAACACGGCGTGCAGGTCGCGGGAAGCGCTGTCTTCGTCGAGGTTGAGCTTGCTGTCGACGTGATCCATGTGATGCATCATCAGGCTCACCGCCTTGTCGCTGTCACGTGCAGCAATGGCGTCAATCAGCTGGTTGTGTTCGTCATAGGAGCAATGCGAGCGGTTGCCGCTTTCGTACTGGGCGATGATCAGCGAGGTCTGGGACACCAGGCTGCGCTGAAAACTGACCAGCGGCGCGTTCTTCGCAGTCTCGGCCAGTTTCAGGTGAAATTCGCCCGACAGGCGAATGCCGGCGCCGCGGTCGCCACGGGCAAAGCAGGCCTGTTCGTCGATAACCATCTGCCGCAACTCGCCCAGTTGCTCGTCAGTGGCGTGCTGCACCGCCAGTTCGGTGATCGCCCGTTCCACCAGGCGTCGTGCGAAGAAAATCTGCCGGGCCTCTTCAACGCTCGGGCTGGCAACGACCGCACCACGGTTGGGACGCAGCAATACCACCCCTTCATGAGCCAACCGTGACAACGCACGCCGGATGATGGTGCGGCTCACTCCGAAGATTTCCCCCAGCGCTTCTTCACTGAGCTTGGTGCCCGGTGCCAGACGCTGCTCAAGGATGGCGTCGAAGATGTGGGCGTAGACGATGTCGTCCTGCGTCCCGGTACGCACCTTACCGTTTCGGGCCGGTTTTTTCAGAGGCTGCAGTTGTTCGTTCATGATGGCTCGCATCGAGGTTTCGGCAAGGCGAACTTTACTTCGTTTCAGTCGCTGACTGGAGTAGCCATTGGTTATAGAGGCTTATTTATTCGCGGCAATTGTGCACAAACCAACACAGCCGATCACGTCCAGGCCTCGTATTTCCTCGCGTCAGCCCGGACATAGACCTTCCTTGCGTCGTATTGCCGCAGTTAATCGCTGACTGGAGGCAAAACATGGTTGCTTTTCTTGTATACAAAAGCATAATCGGCCAAGGCCTTTCTGACCTCCAAGTCAAAAACCGAGACAGATTGAGCCCTCACCATCACCTGCCTCAAGAGTTTCCAACTCTGGGTGATCGACAACAAGAACGATGAGGAAACACCCCTTGGAAAGCACCAAGCAGGAACAACAGGCCCTTGCCGTGCAGCCGGATAAGCCCGGTTTGCTCGATCGATTCTTCAAGCTCAGCGAACACCGCACCAGCGTTAAAACGGAACTGCTCGCCGGCCTGACGACCTTCGTCACCATGGCCTACATCATCTTCGTCAACCCCAACATCATGGCCGAAGCCGGAATCGACCACGGTGCGGCCTTCGTCGCAACCTGCGTCGGCGCCGCACTGGGCTGCCTGCTCATGGGTCTTTATGCCAACTGGCCGGTGGGCCTCGCGCCGGGCATGGGGCTGAACGCCTTTTTCACTTACACCGTAGTAGGTGAGATGGGCTACAGCTGGGAAGTCGCGCTGGGGGCTGTGTTCCTGTCAGGCGTCCTGTTCATGATCATGAGCCTGTCGCGGCTGCGCGAATGGTTGCTCAACAGCATCCCCATGAGCCTGCGTTTCGCTATGGGCGCCGGGGTCGGACTGTTTCTCGGGTTGATTGGCCTGAAGACCGCCGGCATCGTTGTCGACAACCCGGCCACGCTGTTATCCATGGGCTCCTTCGGCGAGCCCAACGCTCTGCTGGCGGCCATCTGCTTCCTGATGATCGCCGTGCTCAGTCATCGCAATGTATTCGGCGCGATCCTGTTCAGTATGCTCGCCGTGACTGGCGTAGGCCTGGCCATGGGCCTGGTGGAGTACAACGGGCTGGTGTCGATGCCGCCGAGCCTGGCGCCGACCTTCCTGGCCATGGACATTGCCGGCGCCTTCAATGTGGCGATGATCAGCGTCATCCTGGCGTTTCTGTTCGTCAACATGTTCGACACGGCCGGCACGCTGATGGGCGTCGCGCACCGCGCAAACCTGGTGGATGAAGATGGCAAGATCCAGAACCTGTCCCGCGCACTGAAGGCCGACAGCACTTCGAGCGTAGCCGGTGCCTTTGTCGGCTGCCCGCCGGTGACCAGCTACGTGGAAAGTGCATCAGGTGTGGCCGCCGGTGGCCGCACCGGACTTACCGCCGTGACTGTCGCGGTGCTGTTCCTGGGCGCAATGTTCTTCGCACCGCTGGCCGGAATGATTCCCGCCTATGCCACCGCCGGCGCGCTTATCTATGTGGCGATGCTGATGATGAGCGGCATGGCGCATATCGACTGGAAGGACCATACCGACACCATCCCGGCGATCGTGACCGTGATAATGATGCCGCTGACCTTCTCCATCGCCAATGGCATCGCACTGGGCTTTCTGACTTATGCGACGCTGAAGCTGCTGACCGGGCAGGCCAACAAGGTTTCAATCAGCCTCTATGTGCTGTGCATCGTGTTCATCGCCAAGTTCGCATTTCTCTGAATTCAGCCCCCCACCAGCCAAGACCCCGATGCTTTTGCCTCGGGGTCTTTTTTTTCGACAAAAAAACACCCGCCAGGAGCGGGTGGCAGGCTCAAGAGTGGAGCCTTCAGAGCATGGTTCGGGTCGTATCAGCTTCCGCGATAGGTCGAGTAGCTGTAGGGCGAAATCAGCAGGGGCACGTGGTAGTGATCCTGCTCGGCACTGATGCCGAAGCGCAGCACCACTACATCGAGGAAGGCAGGCTCGGCCAGTTGCACACCGCGCGCGCGGTAGTAATCGCCGGCACTGAACTGCAGCTGGTAAACACCAGAGCGGTAGTCTCCACCCTCCAGCAAAGGCGCATCACAGCGGCCGTCGGCGTTGGTGTGCTGGCTGGCGACCAGCGCCAGACTGTCACCCTGCACGCGATAGAGTTCAATCTTGATGTTGCTGCCAGGACAGCCGTGGGCGGCGTCCAGTACGTGAGTAGTCAAACGTCCCATAGATTTCCGGCGCTGCAGCAAAGCTGCCCCTGCAGGCGCCTGCCTCCTCTTGTCGATGTTGTGGGTCTGTCGGCAGCATAGCATGTGCAACGCCATATTAAAGACAGTTTCACTTGAAATTGTACACAGTTTACGAAAGGGCTTTTCCTCTGACCAGGAACTGAGCTACAGACTGGATTCTTCGCATGATATGGAGCCGGATTACGGGCAACCGTTTCCTTTCAACGAAAGCCGCCGATCATTTTTCGTGGGGATTTGATTTACAAACCACAAAAGCTTTTGTATACAATCACCCATAAGGTCGCATCGCCTTCCAGCCACTAACGACCTCGCATCTCACTAAGGAAAAACAATAAATGAGCGCCGACTATTCTCGTGACCTCATCGGCTATGCCGGCAACCCACCCCATCCACACTGGCCAGGCAATGCGCGCATCGCGCTTTCGTTTGTCCTGAACTACGAAGAGGGCGGCGAGCGCTGCGTGCTGCACGGCGACAAGGAATCCGAAGCCTTCCTGTCCGAGATGGTCGCCGCGCAGCCGCTTCAGGGCGTGCGCAACATGAGCATGGAATCGCTCTACGAATACGGCAGCCGCGCCGGCGTCTGGCGCCTGCTCAAGCTGTTCAAGCAGCACGACATCCCGCTGACGATCTTCGCCGTGGCGATGGCGGCGCAACGTCATCCGCAGGTGATCAAGGCCATGGTCGCCGAGGGTCACGAGATCTGCAGCCACGGCTATCGCTGGATCGACTACCAATACATGGACGAGGCGCAGGAGCGCGAGCACATGCTCGAAGCCATCCGCATCTTGACCGAACTCACTGGCGAGCGCCCGCTGGGCTGGTACACCGGTCGCACCGGGCCGAACACGCGCCGGCTGGTGCGCGAGGAAGGCGGTTTCCTCTACGACTCCGACACCTATGACGACGACCTGCCCTACTGGGACCCGCAAAGCACCCCGGAGAAACCGCATCTGGTGATCCCCTACACCCTGGACACCAACGACATGCGTTTCACCCAGGTGCAGGGCTTCAACAGCGGCGACGACTTCTTCACCTACCTAAAGGATGCCTTCGACGTGCTCTACGCCGAGGGTGCCGAAGCACCGAAGATGCTCACCATCGGCATGCACTGCCGGCTGCTGGGGCGCCCTGCGCGGATGGCTTCGTTGCAGCGCTTCATCGAATACGTGCAGAGCCATGAGCAGGTCTGGTTCGCCCGCCGCGTCGATATTGCCCGCCACTGGCACATCACTCACCCCTTCAAACAGGAGCGCGCGAAATGAGCCGCTTTCAGACGATCAAGCCGTCCAGCCTCGAGCGCGACACCTTCGTCGCCGCCTTTGCCGACATCTATGAGCACTCGCCCTGGGTCGCCGAACAGGCCTATGACCTGGGCGTCGATGAAACCTTGGACAGCATTGAAGTGCTGCATCAGCGCATGTCCCAGATCCTGCTCAAAGCTCCGCGTGAAACTCAGCTGGCGCTGATCAACGCTCACCCGGATCTGGCTGGCAAGGCTGCCGTGCGCGGCGAGCTGACCGCTTCCAGCACCTCGGAACAGGCCGGCGCCGGCATCCATGAATGCACCGCCGAGGAGTTCGCCCGCTTTACCGAACTCAACACCGCCTACAAGGACAAGTTCGGCTTCATCTTCATCATGGCGGTGAAAGGCAGCAACCGGCACCAGATCCTCGCCGCATTCGAGGAGCGTCTGCACAACACCCCGGAACAGGAATTCGCCCGCGCCCTGAGCGAGATCAACAAGATCGCCCTGTTCCGCCTGCAGGCGATGTAAGTCCGCCATCGAATAACAGTGAATTGAAGAGTACCCAGCCATGCGCACACTCAAGATAGAGCCGTTGACCAAGGAAGCCTTCGCGCCGTTCGGTGATGTCATCGAAACCGAAGGCAGCGAGTTTTTCATGATCAACAACGGTTCCACCCGCCGCTATCACAAGCTGGCGACGGTCGAGACCGCGCAGCCTGAAGACCAGGCGATCATCAGCATTTTCGCAGCCGACATGCTGGAAATGCCGCGCGTGATCCAGATGCTGGAACGTCATCCGCTGGGCAGCCAGGCGTTCATACCGCTGCTCGGCAACCCCTTTCTGGTCGTGGTCGCGCCCGCTGGCGATGCACCTGTACCGGGCAATGTCCGCGCCTTCCGCAGCAACGGCAGGCAGGGCGTCAACTACCACCGCGGCGTCTGGCACCACCCGGTGCTGACGATCGAAAAGCGGGATGAATTCCTGGTGGTCGATCGCAGCGGTTCTGGCAACAACTGCGACGAGCATTTTTTCAACGAGGATGAGCTGTTCCTCGACCCCCACCGGGACTCGGAGTGAGCGCTGCGCTGGCTACGCTACGGGTCGAATAACAAGAAATAACGGTCGGTTCGCCGGCCGCGCAAGAGGTAAAAAATTGTGGACGCACATCTGACCGAATGGCTGAACCTGGGTATTCGCTGGATTCACATGATCGTCGGCATCGCCTGGATCGGTGCCTCGTTCTACTTCGTCTGGCTGGAAAACAACCTCAACCGCAGCAATCCCCGAGAAGGCCTGTCGGGCGATCTCTGGGCGATTCACGGCGGCGGCATCTACCACCTTGAAAAGTACAAGTTGGCACCGCCGCAGATGCCGGAGAACCTGCATTGGTTCAAATGGGAGGCCTACACCACCTGGCTGTCGGGCGTCGCCCTGCTGATGGTGGTCTACTACCTCAACCCCAGCCTGTACCTGGTTCTGCCAGGCAGCGGCATGTCACCTGCAACCGCAGTGGCCATCGGTTTCGGCTCGCTGATCGTCGGCTGGTTCATCTACGACCTGCTTTGCGACTCGCCGCTGGGCAAGACGCCAGCACTGCTCGGCCTCGTCCTGTTCGTGCTGGTGATTGCCGCCTGCTGGGGCTATTCGCAGATCTTCAGCGGTCGCGCGGCCTACATCCATACCGGCGCGCTGATCGGCACCATCATGGTCGGCAACGTGTTCCGCATCATCATGCCGGCCCAGCGTGCGCTGGTCGCGGCCATCGAGCAAAACCGCACGCCGGACCCGCTGCTGCCGGCCAAGGGTCTGCTGCGCTCGCGCCACAACAACTACTTCACCCTGCCGGTGCTGTTCATCATGATCAGCAACCACTTTCCGAGCACCTACGGTAGCCAGTACAACTGGCTGATCCTGGCGGCACTCGGTGCGTTGTCGGTACTGGTGCGCCACTACTTCAACACCCGTCACGACAGCAAACGCTTCGCCTGGGCGCTGCCGGCCGCAGCTGTCGGCATGATCTGCCTGGCCTTCGTCCTTTCGCCCAACCGCCAGCCAGTGCCGCAGAACCTGGCGCCGACCACACCGGAACAGGCGAGTGTCACCGAGCGGAAAAGCGGTGCTGCGAACAACGGCGAGTTCAGCAAGGTCAGCAGTGTGATTGAAGAGCGTTGCACCGTCTGCCACTCGGCGAATCCCACCAGCCCGCTGTTCAGCGCGGCACCGGCCGGGGTGATGTTCGATACGCCTGAACAGATCAAGCAGATGGCAGCGCAGATTCATGCGCAGACCATCGCCAGCCAGATCATGCCGCTGGGCAACATCACCCAGATGACCCAGGAAGAGCGTGACCTGCTGGCCAACTGGATCGCACAGGGGGCGCAGATCAACTGACCACCGCTTCACAGGCCGCACTTTCGAGTGCGGCTTTTTTTCGTCTATCTGTCCCGCTATGAGCAAGGTTTACAGCTTTTCCCAGGCCTTCGGGATAACTGGACAATGGCGCAGCCAGCGACATAACAGACTGACACCAGCGGCTCTCCGGCACTCTCAACCAACCATTGAGCCAGCTCCCGGCAACGCCCTCGGGCCCATTTGCCGCCGGTCGGCCTTCGTCAGTAATTGTGCACAATATTCAATTTGATTGTTTAACAACCTGTTCACAGGTTGCTATAGTCGGAACATCCTGACCGCGCGAACAGCTTTCGCCATCAGAGAAAGAGGCACCTACAACCTCGAAAGCCCATGACCGAACAATAACTAATGGCAGGCTTGACCATGACCGCAACCGAATCCAGGAGCGGTGACGCTCCCAATCAGGACCTGATCTATCAACTCGAAGATCGTCCGGGTCCACTCCCTGCAACCTTTGCTGCAATTCAGCATGTGCTGGCCAGTTTCGTTGGCGTCATCACCCCCACCCTGATCATCGGCAGCGTGCTTGGTCTGGGCGATTACGTGCCCTATCTGGTGAGCATGGCGCTGTTCGTTTCCGGCATCGGGACGTTCATCCAGGCCAAACGGATCGGCCCGATCGGTGCCGGCATGCTTTGCCTGCAAGGCACCAGCTTCGGCTTTCTCAGCGTGATCCTGGCGGCCGGCTTTATCGTCAAGGGTCGTGGAGGCAGCCCGGAAGACATCCTTGCGACGCTGTTCGGTGTCGGCTTTTGCGCCGCCTTCGTGGAAATTGCGGTCAGCCGCTATATCCATCGCCTGCGCCGGGTCATCACGCCAGTGGTCACCGGCACCATCATCTGCCTGATGGGCCTGTCGCTGATCAAGGTTTCAATGACCGATATCGCCGGCGGATACGGCGCCGAAAATCCCGGCGCACTGCCCAACCTGGCACTGGCCGGGCTGGTGCTCGGCACCATCATTCTGCTCAACCGTTTCGGTATTCCACTGCTGCGGCTATCGGCGGTGATCGTCGCCCTGGCGGTGGGCTACTTTGCCGCATGGATGATGGGCATGGTGGATTTTTCCAGCCTCGCCGCGCTGCCGTCGATCAGTGTGCCGCAGCCGTTCAAGTTCGGCTTCGCCTTCGACTGGATGGCGTTCATCCCGATCGCCGTGATTTTCCTGATCACGCCGCTGGAGACTGCAGGTGACCTGACCGCCAACTCGATGATCTCGCGCCAGCCGGTCAAGGGCCCGCTGTACATGAAGCGCATCAAGGGCGGCATTCTGGGTGATGGCTGCAGCTCGCTGCTGGCCGCGACCTTCAACAGCCTGCCGATGACGACCTTCAGCCAGAACAACGGCGTGATCCAGCTGACCGGCGTCGCCAGCCGTCATGTGGGCCTCTATATCGCCGCGATTCTGGTCCTGCTGGCGCTGTTCCCCGTGGTCGGTGGCGTACTGCAGCTGATGCCCAAGCCGGTTCTCGGCGGCGCCACGCTGATCATGTTCGGTACCGTGGCCATCGCCGGAATCAAGATCCTCGCCGAAGCGGGCCTGAATCGCCGTAACATGCTCATCGTTGCCATCTCGCTGGGCCTGGGTCTGGGCGTGGCCGCCGTGCCAGACGTATTGAGTCAGCTGCCCGAAGTGTTGAAGAATATATTCGGCTCACCGATCACCATTGGCGCCTTCAGCGCGATCCTGCTCAACCTGTTCCTGCCGCGGGAATCGGAGGAGCTGGACGACTATGATCCCGACAACCTGATCGAGGACTCGATTGGCACCAACACCCTGGCGGTTAACATCCCCGATTATTCGAAGACCGCGCAAAAGGCGACAAGCAACAGCACCAAAGAGCACCTGACACCGACGGGCTGATCGCCCCTGCACCTGGGCACAAGTTGCCCAGGTGCATCACCGCGTTCAAAACAACAAACAAAAGGGTATCAACATGAAGTTCAAGCTCGCTCCGCTTTCACTGGCGCTGGCCGGCAGCCTGCTCGCTGCACCGGCTTTCGCCGAAATGCACTGGCAGAACAACAGCCTGACCTATCTTTATGGCAAAAACTTTTCCGTGGACTCGGGTGAGGATGGCCGCGAAGCCGCCATCCAGCAGACCATCACGTTCGAACATGCCAGCGGCTGGAACTGGGGCGACATGTTCCTGTTCGTCGACCACAAGTGGTTCAACGGTCACTCGGGCAATGACGGGCGCACCTACTATGGCGAGTTCAGCCCGCGCCTGTCGCTGGGCAAGGTCACCGGGAAAGACCTTTCCTTCGGCCCGATCAAGGACGTGCTGATCTCCGCTACCTACGAGCGCGGCGAAAGCCTGGCCGATGGCACACCGAACCAGAACTACCTGCTCGGTCCGGCTGTGGATCTGGACGTGCCGGGCTTCGACCGCTTCGCCCTCAACACCTACTACCGCAAGCCCGACGGCGCCACCGGCAAAGCCAGCGGCCAATGGCAGATCACACCCACCTGGGCCATGACCATTCCAGTGGGCAAGTCCGACATCCTCTTCGATGGCTACATCGACTGGGTAGTCAACGACGCGGGTTCCAAGAACCGGGGCGACTACGTGGCCAAGAACCTGCACATCAACCCACAGGTCAAGTACGACCTGGGCAAGGCTCTGGATAAGAAGGCAGGCATGCTCTACGTCGGTATCGAATACGACTACTGGAGCAACAAGTACGGCATCGAAGACAGCGGCGCCTTCAACACCGACAACAACGTGGTCAACTTTATCGTCAAGGCGCACTACTTCTAAGTTTCGTCTTGCCGGATACGACAAGGGCGGCCTCGGGCCGCCCTTTTTGGTTAGAGCGCACAGATTCTATAGCCGGAAGCTGCCCATCTGCCGATTGAGGTCATCCGCCAGCCGGCTCAGCTCACGACAGCGCTCCAGGCAGCCCTGCACTTCACTCGCCGTGATCTGCGCCAGGTCGGCAATGCCCTGGACGTTGTGGGTGATTTCCTCGGTGACGCTGCTCTGCTCCTCGGTCGCCGCAGCCACCTGGATGTTCATGTCGCTGATCGCTTCAATCTGCTCGGTGATGGTGGCCAGCGACTGCCCGGTGCGCTGGCTGGCCTGCACACCGGTTCCGGTCGCCGCCTGGCCGGCATGCATCGAGCTGACCGCAGTCTCGGCGCCCTTGTTGAGGCTCTGGATCATCTGCTGAATTTCATTGGTCGAGGCCTGGGTACGACCGGCCAGGGTGCGCACTTCATCGGCAACCACGGCGAAACCACGGCCCATTTCACCTGCGCGTGCCGCCTCGATGGCCGCGTTAAGCGCCAGCAGGTTGGTCTGCTCGGAAATCCCGCGGATCACCGCCAGCACCTTGTCGATGGTCGTGACCTGCCGGGCGAGATCGGTTACCGCATCGGCCGCCTGACCGATCTCGCTGGACATCTGCTCGATATGTGCAATGGATTCGCCCACCACGGTACGCGCCTGCATGGCTTCGCTGCGTGCCCCTTGCGAGGCCTGCGCCGCGTTGCTGGCGTTACGCGCGATCTCCTGCACTGTCAGCCCCATTTCATGCACAGCGGTGGCAACCATATCGGTCATCTCGTGCTGGCGACCAGCACGCCCTGCCGTGTTATCGACCACCTGCGACACCTGCCCTACCGCGCTACGCAGCTGTTCGCTGGTATGCAGCACGTCTCCGATCAGTTCACGCAGGCTGCCGATGAAACGGTTGAAACCACGCGCCAGATCGCCCAGCTCGTCGGCCCGGCTCTCATCCAGACGCCGCGTGAGATCACCACCGCCGCCACCAATCTCGACCAGGGCGCTGGTGACCTGGCGAATCGGCTTGACCAACCCGCGCGCCAGCAGCACCACCAGGAAGAGGAAGAACAGCGCAATGCCCAGGCCGATCAGGCTGGTGGTCCACATGGTTCGCTGAGCTTCGCCAAATATCTGAGCTTCCGGCACTTCGCTGACGAGGACCCAGCCCAAGCTCTCCAGTGGCTGCGCCAGCGCCAGGAACGCTTCGCCTTCACGCTCAAAGCGTACCGTTTGCCGTTCGCCGGCCAGCAGGCGACCTGCCGCCTCAGGCCCCATCAGCCGGGCAAGATCGGTGCTGTCGTTGTATTCGCTGCTGGGGTGAACCTTGACCCGGCCATCGGCCCCAACCAGATAGACCTCGCCGCGCTCACCGAAGCGAAAACCGCTGACCAGCTCGGACATGTGTTTCAGGCTATAGCCCAACCCGGCAATACCCAGCTTCTGGCCATCGACACTGATGCGCTGATTGATGAACAGCGTGGGTTGTCGTGTGGCCTTGTCGATATCGATTTCAACACGGCTTTGTGCATGGCCGTCGATCAGGCTGTAGAACCAGCTATCACCAGCGATACTGCGGCTCAGCGTTCGTGCCAGACCGTCTTCAGAGTAGTAATGACCGCTTTGCAGCACGGCTATCGAGGTGGTCAGCGCACCCTGCTGCGCCTTAACCCCATCCAGATAGCGGCTCATCGCAGCCGCCTGCTCGTCACTCTCGCCCTCGCGCAGCCACTCCTGAACCAGGGTGTTGCCGGCAATACCCGCAGCAGCCGTGATCGGCGCCATCAGGGTACGTTCGATGTCATTACGGATGGCGGTGATATTGGCCGGCAGGGCTTCGCCGATCAGATAACGCTCGGCCAGGCGATTGACCGCCGAGGAATACACCAGAATGACAATCAACATGCTGGTCAGCAGGGCCGCGCCCATACTGACGATCAGCTGCCACTGGATACTGCGTTGCATAAAGCGCATGGCGTAGCCCTCATTTTTCTTGTTGTATTAGCTTCATCTTAAGATTGCATACAATTATTAATGTCTCTTGAAGGTTATCGGCGCTGCCAGCGATAGCCTTAATACCGGTCGTCCGAAGAAAAGAGGCATACGTTCGCACGCACAGCTTGTCGGCACGCCTGTTCTGGCGGCTTGTCACGCCGAACAGGATTCATTGCCGGAAGATTTCAGGCGGCACCCGACGACAGGCGCCCAGGCCAACCTGGCCGTACTTCTGTGTACAATCCGTGGTTCCAGCTAGCGGCACTCGACTGATCAAGCCGCTGCTCCTTCCTTACAAGGCTCTATCGGAGGAATTCCATGCCCACGGTTGTCTGGTGGTTGCTCGCCCTGCCCTTGATCGCAGGAGCCATGTTGCCGCTGCAAGCCGGCATGAACGGCGAAGTGGCTCGTCAGCTATCCAGCGTAATGAATGCCGCGCTGGTTTCCTTTGCGGTCGGCACGCTGGCGCTGCTCGTCATCGTGCTGGCCCAGCGTGACCTGCCGAGTGTGCAGGGGCTGCGCGGGATTACCTGGTGGCACTGGAGCAGTGGTCTGCTTGGCGTCTTTCTCATTGCCACCGCGGCCTTCGCGGCACCGCGCGTAGGCGCTTCGCTGTTCATGGCGCTGCTGCTCGCCGGACAGTTGCTGATGGCGCTACTGCTCGATCACTTCGGCTGGGCCGGCTACCGACAGGCGTCCATCACCCTGAGCAAAGCCGGTGGCATAGCTCTGATCCTCGCCGGTGTCTGGTTGATTCGTCGCGGCTGACCGGCTTGAGCGCTGCCGGAAACGGGTGCTAGCATCCCGGCCAGGCCAGCCGGCCTGTCGTAGCGAATCGAATAGGCCCAATGTCCAGCATCCGAGAGCGCAACAAGGCGTTGATTCTGCGCGCCGCCAGCGAAGAGTTCGCCGAAAAGGGTTTCGCCGCCTGCAAAACCAGCGATATCGCCGACCGCGCAGGCCTGCCCAAGCCCAACGTCTACTACTACTTCAAGAGCAAGGAAAACCTCTATCGCGAGGTGCTGGAAAGTATTGTCGAACCCCTGCTCGAAGCCTCGGCACCTTTCAACCAGCCCGGCCATCCAGCTGACGTACTGCGCGCCTATATCCGCACCAAGATTCGCATCTCGCGCGAACATGCAGGGGCTTCCAAGGTCTTCGCCAGCGAGATCATGCACGGCGCGCCGCACCTGTCCGCCGAACGCACCGCGCAACTCAACGCCCAGGCCGCGCACAACATCGCCTGTATTCAGAGCTGGATCGACCAAGGGTTGATGGCAAGGGTCGACCCCAACCATTTGCTCTTCAGCATCTGGGCCGCGACCCAGACCTACGCCGATTTCGACTGGCAGATATCAGCCGTGACAGGAAAAGCCAGACTGGACGACGCCGACTATGAAGCCGCCGCCGAGACCATCATCCGCATGGTCATCAAGGGCTGTGAGGTGCAGGAGCCGGCGTAGGGTGGATCATGGTGCACCGCGTCCACCGCACGGTGGCGCGGTGGATGTAGAAA
>NZ_JAMOHY010000023.1 GCF_024448695.1 Stutzerimonas stutzeri
CTAGGAGGGGCTTTTTATAAAGCTCAACCCCAACATCCATGGCAGGTGTAGGGTCAATCTACAGTGATATCAAAGAGCTATCAATCCCAGCTTAACGCCCCACCAGTCTGATACTCAATAACCCGCGTCTCAAAGAAGTTCTTCTCCTTCTTCAAGTCCATGATTTCGCTCATCCACGGGAACGGGTTGGTCGTACCCGGATACTCTTCCTTCAGACCAATCTGCGTCAGGCGGCGGTTGGCGATGAACTTGAGGTAGTCCTCCATCATGGCGGCGTTCATGCCGAGCACGCCACGGGGCATGGTGTCGCGGGCGTATTCGATTTCCAGTTGGGTGCCCTGGAGGATCATCTGGGTCGCTTCGTCCTTCATGGCGGCATCCCACAGGTGCGGGTTTTCGATCTTGATCTGGTTGATCACGTCGATGCCGAAGTTCAGGTGCATGGATTCGTCGCGCAGGATGTATTGGAACTGCTCGGCGGTGCCGGTCATCTTGTTGCGGCGGCCCATGGAGAGGATCTGGGTGAAGCCGCAGTAGAAGAAGATGCCTTCCAGCACGCAGTAGTAGGCGATCAGGTTGCGCAGGAATTCCTTGTCGGTCTCGACGGTGCCGGTGTTGAAGGTCGGGTCGGAGATCGAGCGGGTGTACTTGAGGCCCCAGGAGGCTTTCTTCGCGACCGAAGGGATCTCGTGGTACATGTTGAAGATCTCGCCTTCATCCATGCCCAGCGATTCGATGCAGTACTGGTAGGCGTGGGTGTGGATCGCCTCTTCGAAGGCCTGGCGCAGGATGTATTGGCGACATTCGGGGTTGGTGATCAGGCGGTACACGGCAAGCACCAGGTTATTGGCGACCAGGCTGTCGGCAGTGGAGAAGAAGCCGAGGTTGCGCTTGACGATGCGGCGCTCGTCCTCTGAGAGACCGTCCGGGCTCTTCCACAGGGCGATGTCGGTGGTCATGTTGACCTCTTGCGGCATCCAGTGGTTGGCGCAGCCGTCGAGGTATTTCTGCCAGGCCCAGTCGTACTTGAAGGGGACGAGTTGGTTGAGGTCGGCACGGGCGTTGATCATTTGTTTGTCGCCGACCTGAACGCGGGCGGATTCGCCTTCCAGTTCGGCGAGGCCTTCCTGGATGTCGAGATCGTCCAGCGCCTGCTTGGCGCGGGCGACGGCGGCGGAGTCGTTGGCGGAAACGGCGCGGGACTCCTCGACGGAGCCGGCAGCTTGGTTGTCCAGCTTGGCGGTGTTCTGTGGCGCTGGCTGCGCAGCGGCAGCAGCCGGCGCGGCGGTGGTGGTTTCTTCTTCGTCGAATTCGTCCCAGCTCAGCATGGCGGTTTCTCCTGATTGGGGACCGGCGCGGCCGGTCAAAAATGTTTGGGTGGCTTTTGGTTGTGCACGCAAAAGCGCGGAATCTGTTGTGTCTGTGGGCAGCGGGGTGGTGCCCATCGGTGGATGCAAAAGGCGGCATCCACCCTACGGAATCTGTACGCGAGCGAACCCGCTTTTACGACCCGCTTTTACAAAGTCAGCTCGGAGCGAGCGCGAAGCGGAGCGAGGCAGCGCTAGGCGTCTGCCAGGCCGGAGCCCCTGAGCGTACGCATGTACGTGATGGGGGCCGGCTTGGTGGACAACAACGCGCAGTCCGCTCCGCTTCGTGCGCCAGCTAACTACTACTTATTGGCAGGCTTCGCAGTCGGGTTCGTCGATGGCACAAGCCTTGGGCACTGGTGCCGGGCCGGCAGACATCTCAGGAGCCAGAGCCGCTTTCGCCGGGGCGCCGCTGAAGCCGTCGCCATTGCCGTTGGACACGGCGTTGAGCTTGCCGGTGTTGACGGTGGACTTCTCGGTGCTGGTCGCGGCCAGGGCACGGAGGTAGTAGGTGGTTTTCAGGCCACGGTACCAGGCCATGCGGTAGGTCACGTCGAGCTTCTTGCCGCTGGCGCCGGCGATGTAGAGGTTCAGCGACTGGGCCTGATCGATCCACTTCTGGCGGCGGCTGGCGGCGTCGACGATCCACTTGGTTTCCACTTCGAAGGCGGTGGCGTAGAGGTCTTTCAACTCCTGCGGGATGCGCTCGATCTGCTGTACAGAACCGTCGTAGTACTTGAGGTCGTTGATCATGACCGCATCCCACAGGCCACGCGCCTTGAGGTCGCGAACCAGGTAGGGGTTGATCACGGTGAACTCGCCCGAGAGGTTCGATTTCACGTACAGGTTCTGGTAAGTCGGCTCGATGGACTGCGACACGCCGGTGATGTTGGCGATGGTTGCGGTCGGCGCGATGGCCATGATGTTCGAGTTACGGATGCCATTCTTGACACGGGCACGCACCGGGGCCCAGTCCAGGGACTCGGTCAGGTCGACGTCGATGTACTTCTGGCCACGTGCTTCGATGAGGATCTGCTGCGAATCCAGCGGCAGCACGCCCTGGCTCCACAACGAACCCTGGAAGGTTTCGTAGGCGCCGCGTTCGTCGGCCAGGTCGCAGGACGCCTGGATGGCGAAGTAGCTGACCGCTTCCATGGACTTGTCGGCGAAGTCGATGGCGGCATCGGAGCCGTACGGGATGTGCTGCAGGTACAGCGCGTCCTGGAAGCCCATGATGCCCAGGCCCACCGGGCGGTGCTTGAGGTTGGAGTTGCGCGCCTGCGGCACCGAGTAGTAGTTGATGTCGATGACGTTATCGAGCATCCGCACGGCGGTACGCACGGTGCGCTCCAGCTTGGCGGTGTCCAGCTTGCCGTCGACGATGTGGCGCGGCAGGTTGATCGAGCCCAGGTTGCAGACGGCGATCTCATCCTTGTTGGTGTTCAGCGTGATCTCGGTGCAGAGGTTGGAGCTGTGCACCACGCCGACGTGCTGCTGCGGGCTGCGCAGGTTGCACGGGTCCTTGAAGGTCAGCCACGGGTGGCCGGTTTCGAACAGCATGGAGAGCATCTTGCGCCACAGGTCTTTGGCCTGCAGTGTCTTGTAGTTCTTGATCTTGCCGTATTCGATCAGGGCTTCGTAGTACTCGTAGCGCTCTTCGAAGGCCTTGCCGGTGAGGTCGTGCAGGTCGGGTACTTCGCTGGGCGAGAACAGGGTCCACTTGCCGTCGTCGAAGACGCGCTTCATGAACAGGTCCGGAATCCAGTTGGCGGTGTTCATGTCGTGGGTACGGCGACGGTCGTCACCGGTGTTCTTGCGCAGCTCGAGGAATTCCTCGATGTCCAGGTGCCAGGTTTCCAGGTAGGCGCAGACCGCGCCCTTGCGCTTGCCGCCCTGGTTGACCGCGACGGCGGTGTCGTTCACCACTTTCAGGAAGGGCACGACGCCCTGGGATTTGCCGTTGGTGCCCTTGATGTAGGCACCCAGTGCACGCACCGGGGTCCAGTCGTTGCCCAGACCGCCGGCGAACTTGGAGAGCAGGGCGTTATCGCGGATGGCGTCGTAGATGCCGCCCAGGTCGTCCGGCACGGTGGTCAGGTAGCAGGAGGACAGCTGCGGGCGCAGGGTGCCGGCGTTGAACAGGGTCGGCGTGGAGGCCATGTAGTCGAACGACGACAACAGGTTGTAGAACTCGATGGCGCGGGCTTCGCGCTGTTCTTCCTCGATGGCCAGGCCCATGGCGACGCGCATGAAGAAAATCTGCGGTAGCTCGAAGCGGACGTTGTCCTTGTGGATGAAGTAGCGGTCGTAAAGCGTCTGCAGGCCGAGGTAGGTGAACTGCTGGTCCTGCTCGTGGTTGATCGCGGCGCCCAGCTTGGCCAGGTCGAATTCCTTCAGGCGCGGGTCGAGCAGCTCGAACTGCACGCCTTTTTCCACGTAGGCGGGCAATGCCTTGGCGTAGAGGTCGGCCATTTCGTGATGGGTGGCGGCTTCGGCGACTTCCAGGAAACTCAGGGCTTCGGCGCGCAGGGTGTCCATCAGCAGGCGGGCGGTGACGTAGGAGTAGTTCGGCTCACGCTCGACCAGGGTGCGGGCGGTCATCACCAGGGCGGTGTTGACGTCGGTCTGCTCGACACCGTCGTAGAGGTTTTTCAGGGTTTCTTTCTGAATCAGTGCGCCATCGACTTCTTCGAGGCCTTCGCAGGCTTCGCTGATGATGGTGTTCAGACGGCCCAGATCCAACGGTGCCAGGCTGCCGTCGGCACGCTTGATGCGGATGCTCGGGTGGGCTTCGACTGGCGCTTCGGCCACGCTGCGCTTGCGCTCTTGCGCGCGTGATTCCCGGTAAATCACATAGTCGCGGGCAACCTTCTGCTCACCGGCACGCATCAGGGCCAGTTCGACCTGATCCTGGATTTCTTCGATGTGGATGGTGCCACCGGAGGGCATGCGGCGCTTGAAGGTGGCGCTGACCTGCTCGGTCAGGCGCGCGACGGTGTCGTGGATGCGCGACGAGGCGGCGGCATTGCCGCCTTCCACGGCGAGAAAGGCCTTGGTGATGGCGACGGTGATCTTGTCATCGGTGTAGGCGACGACAGTGCCGTTGCGCTTGATCACGCGCAGCTGGCCCGGCGCGGTGGTAGCCAGATCCAGTGTGCTATCGGCTGCCTGTGGGTTCTCGCGAATGGACTCGTTCTGCATGGGGTCTCCGGATTCTCTCTGTCTCGGTAGCACGTAAGGTGTGTATAGCAACAAGCACGCCGGCGAGCCGGCGCGGACAACAAAAGGGGATATTTCGTGCCAGCCTGGGCCGGCGAATCGTGTCCCGAAGGATAGTCATGAGTTGTGAACTGCACAACCTCAAAACACAACATGTAGTGTGCGCTGGTCCTCGGATACACCCTCTGTGGAATTGAGCAGAATCAAGCCTGATGGCGTCAGGGTTGCGTTCCGAGAGCCGTTTTGCACTGGTCTGAAGGGGCTTGGTCTGAAAAACAAGGCGGTAAAATTATTTCGCTTGCCTTTTTCTTGCGTTGTGTCTGTGTCTTTGGTTTGGCCCAACATGTGGGGTTTTGGGCCGTGGAGTCGACACGATAATGCCGGATTTCGCTCCTTGCAAGGCAATGAAAATGAACAAGCTGTGGATAACATGTGGGCGATTTGTGGGTGAAAACCTGCCGGCCAGTGCCCCAGGCGGTTTGGCGGGCAAGCAAACTGAATGTCTCTTCAGAGTGCTTCATTGAGGGTAGGAGGGGTTTTTCACCAACCACTATATATAGTGGTTTGTCAAAACGGCACGGTGCACCCGGCGAGGCGTTGCGAGGGGGCGGAGTGTCTGCTGCGACGGTTGCGGCGCTTTTCCCGTTGCAGCGTGAGGCTACAATGCCGCGGATGCTTCTGGGGGAGGGCGCATGGTGGAGCAAGAATCGTGGAACATTCTGATTGTCGAAGATGATCAGCGGTTGGCTGAGTTGACCCGCGAATATCTCGAAGGCAACGGCCTGCAGGTATCAATCGAGGCCGATGGCACCCGGGCGGTTGAGCGCATCATCAACGAGCGGCCCGATCTGGTAGTGCTTGATCTGATGCTGCCGGGCGAAGATGGGTTGAGTATCTGCCGCAAGGTGCGGGCGCGCTATGAAGGGCCGATCCTGATGCTGACCGCCCGCGCTGATGATCTCGATCAGGTGCTGGGTCTGGAAACCGGCGCCGACGATTACGTCTGCAAACCGGTGCGGCCCCGCCTGCTGCTGGCGCGTATTCGCGCCCTGTTGCGGCGTCGTGAACATCTTGAGGTGCCGGCCACCAGCAGCAAGCGGCTGCAGTATGGCCCGCTGGTGGTAGACAGCGCCCTGCGCGAGGCCTGGCTTCGCGGCGAAGGCATCGAGCTGACCGGGGCGGAATTCGACCTGCTCTGGCTGCTCACGTCCAATCCGGGCCGGATCATGTCCCGCGAGGAGATTTTTTCCGAACTGCGCGGTATCGAATACGACGGGCAGGATCGCTCCATCGATGTGCGCATCTCGCGCATCCGCCCCCGCATCGGTGATGACCCCGAGCACCCTCGGCTGATCAAGACGGTGCGTGGCAAGGGCTACCTGTTCGTTTCCGAAGCGGCGCAAGCGCTACAGTGAACTCCATATTCCTGCGCATCTATGGCGGCATGCTTGCCGTGCTGGTGCTGGTCGCCCTGCTGGGCGCCGGCGGCCTGCAGTTGCTCAACGAAGTGCGTGCCGACCGCCATCGGGAAGCGCTGGCCAGCGGCACCTTTCGTTTGATGGCGCACAACATGCAGAGCATGACGCCCATCGAGCGGCGTCAGGCTGCGAATCTTTGGGGGCGTTTGCTCGGTGTACCGTTGCGGGTGCGGACCCTGGGTGACGTCAGCCTGGAGAGCCGGCTGGAGGCGCGGTTGCTGCGAGGGCAGGTGCTGGTGGAACAGCTGCGCCCTCACAGTACGACGGTTTTTTCGCTGGTCAGCGATACCGACCGGCTGGTGCTGACCGGCGAGGTTGAGCAGGTCAGCGAGCAACTGGCCCGCGCAACCATCTATCTGTTGATCGATGAGCTGATCCGCTTTCCCGAAGACGAACAGCCGCTGCGGCTGGCCGGGCTCAAGCAGTTGCACGGCTTCGGTTATGCGCTTGAACTGCTCACGCGGGACAGCGCGAGCCTGGATGACGACCAGCGCCGTCGCCTCGACGAAGGCGATACGGTGATGGCGCTCGATCAGGGCGGCAAGGCGATTCGCGTCTTCGCGGCGGTTTCCGGTACGTCGTGGATCATGGCGCTGGGGCCTTTGTATCAGTTCAATCCTTATCCGCCGCACCTGCTGCTGTTGATCGGCGCCCTCGGGCTGACGCTGATCGGGCTGACGGTCTATCTGCTGGTGCGCCAACTGGAGCGGCGCCTGCGCGAGGTGGAGGGCGCCGCCACGCGTATCGCCCGTGGCAACCTGGAAACCCGTGTGCCGGATGCCGGCACAGACTCGGTGGGCCAGCTGGCAACGGCTTTCAATGGCATGGCCGTTCATCTGCAACGCCTGCTGGCGGTGCAGCGTGAGATGGTCAGCGCGGTGGCCCACGAGTTGCGCACGCCAGTGGCGCGCCTGCGCTTTGGTCTGGAAATGGCCGGCGACGCTCAGAGCGCCCAGGCGCGCGACAAGTATCTGCAAGGTATGGATGCCGACATCGACGATCTTGATCGTCTGGTGGACGAAATGCTGGTCTATACCCGGCTTGAACGCGGCTCGCCGACGCTGAACTTCCACAGCATCGACCTTGGGGCGCTGGTCGATCAGGTGATCGCCGAGCTGGCGCCGCTGCGTGCGGATATCCATATCGAGCGTGGCGCTTGCGTGACGCTCGGTGATGACAATCAGGTCGAGGCCGAGCCGCACTATCTGCGACGGGCATTGATCAATCTGGTGAGCAACGCCATGCGACACGCCGAAACGCGGGTGCTGGTGAGCTTCGTGCTGGATGCCGAACGGGCGCGGCTGAGCGTCGATGATGACGGGCCAGGGGTGCCGGAGGCGGATTGGGAGAAGGTCTTCACCCCGTTCCTGCGTCTCGACGACAGCCGCACGCGGACGTCCGGTGGACATGGCCTGGGGTTGTCCATCGTGCGGCGGATTGCCTACTGGCATGGCGGACGGGCACAGATCAGCCGCAGCGAACTGGGTGGCGCCTGCTTCAGCCTGGCCTGGCCACGCAGGCAGGCTGTCCAGTAGGTCGAGGTGGCAGCCGAACACGTTTGGCCTTACGGCGTGATCTTGGCGAAGCGACGGCCTATCTCGGAATGCTGACGAGACTCAGCAGATACCCCTCGAACTGCACGAACTGACCCTCCAGCTCGGTGCCCCTTTTCCACTCTTGCGAAAGATCACTCAGCAGGCGCAGGCGTGTGTGGCCGCTGCTGTCGTGCTGGATCAGCTCGGCATCCTGGAAATAGAAGCGCTTGTTCACCAATGGGTAGAGCGCCTTGAACAGGCTTTCCTTGATGGAGAAGGTCAGGGTCACGAGCAGCGCCCGTTGCGTGTCATCCAGCGCGGCGTAACCGTCCTGCTCGCGAGGGGTGAGGATTTCGCCGACCAGACGATCAGCCCGTGCACTCGGTAACTGCCTTTCCACATCCAGCCCCAGCCCTCGCCAATATTCGCTGCGTGCTGCTACTGCCGCCGCCCAGCCGGCGCCGTGGGTAATGGAACCGACCACGCCAATGGGCCAGCAGGGCGCGCGGTCTTCGCCAACGGCAGGAACGCCAGGCACGCCGGTGGCTCTGCGCAGGGCTTCGTAGGCGCAGAGACGTCCTGCGAGAAACTCGGTCTGGCGCTTGCTTACCGCGTCCGGAGCCGGAATGCCCCAGCGCCTGAAATCCTCGATATCCAGCAGGCCAGGATCGAAACGGGTGCTGAGCAATTGCACGCCGGGAAGGGCACGTGGCAGGGGCCAGTGATCCTGCAGGGGGGAGCAGCAGGCGGGAAAGGGCGGCTGAGGATTCATGGGCGCAAGTGTGCCTGATCGAAACGACAAGACGCAGCAACTCCGGAACTCATTTTTTAGAAGCTGGCATGGCAGCTTCAGGGCGAGCGAGGATCTTCGGTGCGGCTTCGAGAATCTGCCGCGAGAGGTTTTCCATCCTCGGCGATTGCACCTTCCAGGTGTGCCAGTACAGCGAGATATCCAGCGGCGCATCGCTGGCCAGATCGACCAGGGCGCCCTGGGCAAGGGTGTCGTGCAGCAACAGTTCCGGCACCATGCCGTAGCCCAGGCCGTAGCGAATGGCACTGAAGCGCGGCTCGGTACCGGGGACGTAATGGCAGGGGTAGGCGCCTTCCGGCAAGCCCAGCTGGCGCAACAGGAAGGAGGAGGTGAGGCGGTCCTTGCGGGTGTAGGCGACCACCGGGGCCTTGCGCGCCGCGTTGCGGGTCAGGCCGTTGGCAAAGTGCTGCTGGCGAAAATCGCTGGAGGCCACCAGCCGGTAGCGCATGCTGCCCAGCGGGCTTGCGCTGCAGCCCCGCATGGGCTTGGGTTCGGTGCTGATGCAGCCGATGGCCAGGCCCGTTTCCAGCAGACTGTAGGTGTGGTCCTGGTCTTCGACGTTCAGGTCGAGCAGCACCCGTTCGCGCATCAGCACCTCGGCCAGGGCCGGGAAGAACCAGGTGCCGAGGCTGTCGGCATTGAGCGCCGCGACCACCACCAGCGGTGCATCGCTGCGCTCGGCCAGATCGGCCAGCAGGTCGGCTTCCAGCAGGGTGGCACGCTTGAGGTATTGCAACAGCCGCTGACCGATCTCGGTCGGTCGACAGGGACGGCTGCGCACCACCAGTGCGTTGCCCAGTGCGCTTTCCAGTGCGCGCACGCGCTGTGAAATGGCAGGTGGCGTCAGGTGCAGGTGCAGGGCGGCCTGCTCGAAGCTGCCGGTCTGGATGACGGCGCGAAAGGCCTCGGTCTGTCTGGGGTCCAGGTTCACGGTGCGGTGCTCCGATTAAGTAAATGTTGGCATTGCCTAAATTTGCTTAGCCAAGACAATTTGGCTGCAGTGTGCCTCATAATCGCGCTGCCTTTAACCCATGCCCGTTCTGGAGTTGCCGTGACCCTGCTGCACACCATCTATCTGATCGCAATCACGGCTGAAGCCATGTCCGGAGCCATCATGGGCATGCGGCGCGGCATGGACCTGTTCGGCATCTGCCTGCTGGGCACCGTTACCGCACTGGGCGGCGGCACGGCGCGTGACGTGTTGCTGGGGCACTACCCGGTGGGCTGGATCGCCAACCCCGAATACCTCAGCTTCACCATCGGCGCGGCCATCGTCACCGCCATGATCGCGCGGCATATGCATCACCTGCGTCAGGTGTTTCTCCTGGTCGATGGCCTGGGGCTGGTGGCCTTTACGGTCATTGGCTGCGGGGTGGCGATGGAAATGGATGCGCACCCGTCCATCGTGGTACTGGCTGGCGTGATTACCGGGATATTCGGTGGCCTGATGCGCGACATCCTCTGCAATCAGGTGCCGATGGTGCTGCAACGCGAGCTTTATGCCACGGTAGCGCTGTTCACCGGCGTGTTTTACGTGGGCATGCTCTGGCTTGAAGTCAACAGCTCGGTCGCCACCTTGCTGGCTTTGGGCTGTGGTTTCCTGTTCCGGGTGCTGGCCATGAAATTTGGCTGGAGGCTGCCGGACTTCAATGGCAAGGAAATACGCGGTCTGGACTGATTTCATCCGGTTCCGGTCGATCCGGGTCGGGTCTGACAGGGCAGATTCCCGTGCATTGACTCGCTACACTGCCAAGCTGGCAATCATGGGAATGGATCCATGCTCAAAGACTTGGGAATAAAGAGTCGCGTAGTGCTGCTGACATTACTGCCGGGGACCGCCCTGGCGCTGGTGCTCGGGGCCTATTTCTCCTGGATGCAACTGACGGAGATGCGACACCAGCTCGATGAGCGTGGCCAGCTGATTGCCGCGCAGCTGGCCCCATTGGCTGCACCGGCCATGGCACAGGGGTATGGCCGGCGTTTGCAGCGCATTCTCAATCAGGTGCTCGATCAGCCGGATGTACGCGCGGTAATGGTGCTCGATATCGAGCGCAACCTGCTGGCCCATGCCGGGCCGAACATGGTCACGCCTTCGCCACCGGCTGATCCGGAAGCACTGACCCAGGTCAGCAGCCTCGACAACACGCGCATTCTGCTGCCGATACTGGGTAAGCATCTGAACCTGGCCGGAGATACCTCGAACAACGATCAGCGTCAGATTGGCTGGCTGGAACTGGAGTTGTCGCATCAGGGCACGCTGTTGCGTGGCTACCGCAGCATGTTCACCAGCCTGTTGCTGATTGGCGCCGGGCTGATCATTACCGCCTTGCTGGCGTTGCGCATGAGCAACGCTATCAGCAAGCCGCTGCACAAGGTTAAGGCAGCCGTGGCGCAGCTCCGGGACGGCCATCTTGAAACCCGCCTGCCGGCGTTGGGCAGCCACGAGATGGATGAGCTGGCCGCCGGGATCAACCGCATGGCCGAGTCCCTGCTCAGCGCCCGCGAGGAACTGCAACAGAGCATCGATCAGGCCACCGAAGACGTGCGGCAGAACCTGGAAACCATCGAAATCCAGAACATCGAGCTGGACCTGGCGCGCAAGGAAGCCCTGGAGGCGAGCCGGATCAAATCCGAGTTTCTCGCCAACATGAGCCACGAAATACGCACGCCGCTCAATGGAATACTCGGCTTCACCCACCTGTTGCAGAAAAGCGACCTGACACCGCGTCAGCAGGACTATCTGGCGACCATCGAGCAGTCCGCCGACAGTCTGCTGGGCATCATCAACGAGATACTCGACTTCTCCAAGATCGAAGCCGGCAAGCTGATACTGGAAAACGTGCCCTTCAACCTGCGCGACATTATCGAGGAGACCCTGACCATCCTCGGACCGGCGGCGCACGCCAAGCAACTGGAGCTGATCAGTCTGGTGTATCGCGACACACCGCTGTCGCTGGTAGGCGATCCGCAGCGCCTCAAGCAGATACTGACCAACCTGGTCAGCAACGCCATCAAGTTCACCAATGAAGGCACCATCGTCCTGCGCGCCATGGTCGAGGATGAGCGCGCGGATCGCGCCCAGTTGCGCATCAGCGTGCAGGACACCGGCATCGGCCTGACCGATCAGGACCTGCGCGCACTGTTCCAGGCGTTCAGTCAGGCGGACAATTCGCTGTCGCGCCAGCCGGGCGGAACTGGCCTGGGCCTGGTGATTTCCAAGCGCCTGGTGGAGCAGATGGGAGGTGAAATCGGGGTCGACAGCATTCCCGATGAAGGCTCGGAGTTCTGGATCAGCCTGAGCTTGCCAAGGGCCCATGACGATATTGAGGATCTGCCGCGACCGGGGCTGCTTGGGCGTCGGGTCGCGTTGTTCGAACAGCATCCGCTGGCCCGCGAGGCGCTACGCCACCAACTCGAAAGCTGTGGCCTGCAGGTGCTGCCGTTCGACAGCCTGGATCTGTTGCAGGAAGCGGTCGCCGCGCAACGGACAGGTGAACAGCCGATAGAGGCTGCCGTGCTTGGTGTGAGCAGCCGCGAGATTGCGCCAGAACAGCTGCGTCAGCGTTTGTGGACGTTCGAGGGGTTTGGCTGCAAGTGCATCGTGCTCTGTCCAACCAGTGAGCAGGCGCAATTTCACCAGGCACTGCCCGAATCACACACCCATGCCCAGCTGCAAGGCAAGCCCGCCTGCACGCGCAAACTGCAGCGAATACTGCTCGATCTGCTGCACCCGCAGCAGGGGCGTGTCGAGCCCGTGGTCATCAGCACAAGCCGTCCGCCGCGGGTTCTCTGCGTTGACGACAACCCCGCCAACCTGCTGCTGCTGGAAACCCTGCTGATCCACATGGGCGGTGAGGTCAAGGCAGTGAGCAGTGGGCAGGAGGCGCTTGAGGCTGTCAGGTGCAACACCTTCGATATGGTCTTTATGGACATGCAGATGCCCGGCATGGATGGTCGGCAGACCACTGAAGCGATCCGGCAGTGGGAGGCCGACAGCGGTCAGGCACCTTTGCCGATCGTCGCGCTGACGGCCCACGCGCTGTCCAGCGAGAAGCGTTCACTCTTGCAGAGCGGTCTGGATGATTACCTGACCAAGCCGATCAGCGAACGCCAGCTGGCGCAGGTGGTGCTGAAGTGGACCGGCCTGCCGTTGCCGCGCAGCACCGGTGTCGCGCCTGTCGAGCCTGCGCCACCTGAAAACAACCTCAAGGTGCTGGATGCCGAGGAAGGCTTGCGTCTGGCGGCGGGCAAGCCAGATCTGGCGGCAGAAATGATCAGCATGCTGCTGGCTTCGCTGGATGCCGATCGGCTGTCCATCCGTGAGGCGCGGCTGGCGGCTGATCGCCAGGCACTGATCGATCGAGTGCATCGGCTGCATGGCGCTACGCGTTACTGCGGTGTTCCGCAGTTGCGCGCGGCCTGTGAACGCAGTGAAACCCTGCTCAAGCAGAATCACCCCAACGCCGCCCATGCGCTGGATGAGCTGGATACGGCCATCGAACGCCTGCAGCGCGAAGCCCTGGTTAGCTGAACGAACCGGCGGATGTCGAACGCTGTGTCTTTGGGCTGGATAGGCTGGTGATCATTCACCCATCACCACGCCTTCGCGGCGTGGGTCGGCGCCGCCAAACCAGCCGCTGGCAGTGCGCTGGATGGCTTGCAGGCCGCTGGTCAATGCCGTTTCGGTAACCTTGTGGCCGCGCGCATCAAGCGCTTTGACGGTGCTTGCCGGAAAGCGTCCGGCCTCCAGCACCGTCGGCCCGTTGAAGCTGCCAAAGTTCGGCAGATCGATTGCCTGTTGTGCATCCAGCCCCCAGCCATACAGGCCCAGCAGGGTTTTTGCGGTGAAGTGGATGATCGCCGAACCACCCGGTGAGCCGACGCTGGCCAGTAGCCGATTATCTTCGGTAGCGAAAACTAGCGTGGGGTTCATGCTCGAACGCGGGCGTTTGTTCGCTTCGACGCGGTTGGCGATGGGCCGACCTTTGGCATCACGCGGCATAAAGGAAAAATCGGTGAGCTCGTTGTTCAGCAGGTAGCCGCCGGGCAGGCCGGTGCCGCCGTCGTTGAGCAGGCGCGAACCGAAGGCCTGCTCGATGCTGGCGGTCATCGCCAAAGCGTTGCCCTGTGCGTCGACGATGCTGATGTGGCTGGTGCCGTACTCGGGCTGCTCGGGTTGCGCGGCGAACGCGATGGGCATTGATCCCGGTTTGCCGGCTTTGGCGGTGCCCATGCTGCGTTCGCCGATCAGTGCGGCGCGTTGTTTCAGATAGCCGGGTGCGAGCAGGCTGCTCCAGTTGCCGCCGGGGGCTGGCACGAAATCCGGGTCGGCCAGATAGTGCGCACGGTCGGCGTAGGCCAGCCGTGCCGCTTCGGTGTAGCGATGCAGAAAGTCTGCGGAAGGCACGCCATGCTCAAGCGCCGGGAGCGGTGACAGCTGCTCCAGCATCCCCAGAATCTGCATTTGGGTGATGTGCCCCGAGGAAGGCGGCGGGAAACCGCAGACCCGGTAACGCTGCTGCCAGAGGGTGCAGATGGCGTCGAGTTGACGGGGCGTGTAGTCGTTCAGGTCGGCAAGTGTCAGGTATCCCGGGTTGTCTGGGTGCTGCCTCACTTGAGCAATCAGCGCTTTGGCGCTGCGCCCACTGTAGAAAGCTGCGCTGCCCTGTTCGGCAATCTCTCGAAGTAGCGCGGCGAGAGCGGGATTGCGCAGGCGGTGACCGACCGGCAATGGTGAGCCATCCGTCTGGTAATAGAAGCTGGCAGCCTGCGGGGTGTTGCGCAGTGCCGGGTCGCGTGCGAGCAGGGCGTGCAGGCGCGGACTGATTTCGAAGCCGTTTTCAGCGAGGTCTATGGCGCTCTGGAACAGGTCTTTCCAAGGCAGCCTGCCATGCTCCCCGTGGGCCAGTTCGAGCATCTTCAGAACGCCGGGAACCCCCACCGAGCGGCCACCCGCCACAGCCTGGAGAAAGCCCATCGGCGTGCCATCGGCACTGATGAAGAGATTTTCATCCACGCCTGCCGGTGCCGTTTCACGGCCATCGAAGGCGGCGACCCGTTCGCCATCCCAGTGCAGCAGGTAGGCACCGCCGCCAATGCCGCTCGATTGCGGCTCGACCAGGGTCAGCACCATCTGCACAGCGATGGCGGCATCCAGTGCGCTGCCACCGGCCTTGAGGATCTCGTAGCCCGCTTCGGTGGCCAGCGGGTTGGCGGCGGCCACTGCGAAACGTTCGACGGCCCAACCGGGCTTGTGGGTGAAGCCGCTGGCGGCTTCAGGGGCAATCCTGGCCGTTTCAGGGGAATGCCGCGGAACATGGCAGGCGCTCGCACCGATCAGCAGCAGGCCTGAAAGAAGTGCGATGCGTGCGTTGAACATGGCGATTCACCCATTGGCGATAAGGTCGGCTCGACAGCTTACAGAAAAGCCGCCGGTGTGATCCTTCCCGGCCGGCGGGTGCCGTCGAGCGCTCTCCCGCCTCAAAGCAATGCCCGTTGGCGGTCGTTGCCGGTATCATGTGCGCCTTTTCACGCCGTGCGGTTCTACCACGCCATGACTATTCAGTACGCGACCATTGCCGATTGCGTCGGCAACACACCGCTGGTGCGCCTGCAGCGCCTGCCCGGTGAAACCAGCAACACGCTGCTGGTCAAGCTCGAAGGCAACAACCCGGCCGGTTCGGTGAAGGACCGTCCGGCGCTGTCGATGATTGCCCGCGCCGAAGCACGGGGCGACATCAGGCCCGGCGATACCCTGATCGAGGCGACCTCCGGCAATACCGGCATTGCCCTGGCCATGGCGGCGGCGATCAAGGGTTACAAATTCATCCTGATCATGCCGGACAACTCCAGTGCCGAGCGCAAGGCGGCGATGACCGCCTATGGCGCCGAGCTGATTCTGGTGAGCAAGGAAGAGGGCATGGAAGGTGCCCGCGACCTGGCGCTGAAGATGCAGGCCGAAGGCCGTGGCAAGGTGCTCGACCAGTTTGCCAATGGCGACAATCCCGAGGCGCACTACAGCAGCACCGGCCCGGAAATCTGGCAGCAGACCGGCGGCAGCATCACTCATTTTGTCAGCTCCATGGGCACCACAGGCACCATCATGGGTGTTTCGCGCTACCTCAAGGAACAGAACCCGGCGATCCAGATCGTCGGCCTGCAACCCATGGAAGGCGCGGCGATTCCCGGCATCCGTCGTTGGCCGCAGGAATACCTGCCGAAGATCTATCAGGCCGAGCGGGTTGATCGAGTGGTCGACATGTCCCAGGCCGAGGCCGAGCAGGTGATGCGTCGGCTCGCGCGCGAGGAAGGTATCTTCTGCGGCGTGTCCTCGGGCGGTGCGGTGGCGGCGGCGTTGCGCCTTTCGCAGGAAGTTGAAAATGCGGTGATCGTCGCGATCATTTGCGACCGGGGCGACCGTTACCTGTCGACCGGCGTCTACGACGAACCCCAATGAGCAGCGCTGTCTTGAGTAACGTAAGCCTGATTGGCTGGAGCAACTGATGGCCAGACACGGCGGCGGCTTACGCTTCCAACCCAGCGGTGGCGAGAGAAAGCTGCAGATTCCGGTGGGCAAAAAACAGCGGCTGAACGTCGAACGCCTGTCCAACGATGGGCGCGGCATTGCCTTTGTCGAGGGACGAACCTGGTTTGTCGAGGGCGCCTTGCCCGGTGAAGAGGTCGAGGCGCGTGTGCTGGCGGCGCGCAGCAAGGTGGTCGAGGCGCGTAGCGAGCGGGTGTTGAACCCCAGCGCGCAGCGCCGTGCCGAGCCCTGTGTCCATGCGCGAACTTGTGGCGGCTGCAACCTGCAGCATTTGCCAGCCAGTGATCAGCTGGCGCTCAAGCAGCGCAGCCTCGCAGATCAACTCGCGCGCCAGGCCGGGATCGAGCCGAAGGCCTGGGCGCCCGCGCTGAGTGGTCCCGAGTTCGGCTATCGCCGGCGAGCCCGGCTGGCGGTGCGCTGGGATGCAGGTTCGCAGCGGCTGGACGTAGGTTTTCGTGCCGCTGTCAGCCAGGATATCGTTTCCATCCGTGAATGCCTTGTACTGGTACAACCCTTGCAGGCGCTGTTGCCCGCTTTGCTGGCGACGCTGCGCGCTCTGGAAAACCCCCAGGTGCTGGGGCATGTAGAGCTGTTCAGTGGCTTCGCCGATGCCGTGCTGGTTCGCCACACGGCGGCGCTGGCGTCGGCGGATCTGCAACGCTTGACGGACTTTGCGCGGGAGCAGGGTGTTCAGCTCTGGCTGCAGGGTAAAGGTCTGCCGCAGCCGCTTGAGCCGGACTCTGCGCTGGGGTATCACCTGCCTGAATGGGATGTGCAGCTGGACTGGCGACCCGGTGATTTTGTCCAGGTCAACGCCCCGGTGAACGAGGCGATGATCGCCCAGGCGCTGGACTGGCTGGCGCCCGAAGCCGGGGAGCGGGTGCTGGATCTGTTTTGTGGTCTGGGCAATTTTGCTTTGCCGCTGGCACGCAACGGCGCGGAAGTGGTGGCGGTCGAAGGGGTGGGGGAAATGGTCGAACGTGCCCGCACCAATGCGGTGCGTAACGGCCTGCCCAATGCGCACTTTTACCAGGCGGATCTGTCGAAGCCGCTGCTCGAGGCAGAATGGTCGAATGGCGGCTTTGCTGCAGTGCTGCTGGACCCGCCACGTGACGGTGCCTTGGAGCTGGTCAGGCAGATGTCTACTTTAGGCGCACGGCGCGTGGTTTATGTTTCGTGCAACCCTGCGACGTTGTCGCGTGATGCAGCCGAGCTGGTCCGTCAGGGTTATCAGCTCGAACGGGCCGGTGTGCTGGACATGTTTCCGCAAACAGCGCATGTAGAGGCGATGGCGCTTTTCGTGCGACCCGTGTAGCGGGTATTTTCGGCGGGCGAGTAGCCTGCCAGTTCAACCGACCGATTCCTAGAAATTCGGCGTATTCGACGCAGATACTGCGTAGAGGGAAGGTAAACAGATGGTTCAGGTCAGAGCACTTCAGCCGATCAATACCGACGGCAGCATCAATCTCGAAGGCTGGCTCGATCATGTGCTGGGCATGGTCCCGGCGCTCGACCGTGACGCACTGAGGAAAGCCTGCGACTACGCCCGCGTGGCTGAGCAGCAGGCCAACGCGGCACAGAACCTGTGGAGCGAAGGCACGTCCAGTTACCAGACAGGCCTTGAGATTGCCGAAATTCTCGCCGACCTCAAGCTCGACCAGGAAAGCCTGGTCGCCGCCGTGATCTATCGCGGCGTGCGCGAGGGCAAGATCCAGCTGGCCGATGTCCATCGGCAATTCGGGCCGGTGGTCGCCAAACTCATCGCCGGCGTGCTGCGCATGGCGGCGATCAGCACCAGCCTGAACCCGCGCGAATCCCTGGTGCTGGGTTCCCAGACCCAGGTGGAAAACCTGCGCAAAATGCTTGTGGCCATGGTCGATGACGTGCGCGTCGCGCTGATCAAGCTGGCCGAGCGCACCTGCGCCATCCGCGCGGTAAAGAACGCCGACGATGACAAGCGCCACCGCGTTGCCCGCGAGGTGTTTGATATCTACGCGCCGCTGGCGCATCGGCTGGGTATCGGCCATATCAAGTGGGAGCTGGAGGACCTGTCCTTCCGCTATCTGGAGCCTGAGCAGTACAAGCAGATCGCCCAGTTGCTGCACGAACGGCGCCTGGATCGCGAGCAGTACATCGACAACGTGGTGCAGCAACTGCGTGACGAGCTGACCGCGGCAGGCATCGAGCCCGATATCGATGGCCGAGCCAAGCATATCTATTCCATCTGGCGGAAGATGCAGAAGAAAGGCCTGCTTTTCAGCCAGATCTACGACGTTCGTGCCGTTCGCGTGCTGGTGCCGGAAGTGCGCGACTGCTACACCGCGCTGGGTATCGTGCACACCCTGTGGCGACACATTCCCAAAGAGTTCGACGATTACATCGCCAACCCCAAGGAAAATGGCTACCGCTCACTGCACACTGCCGTGATCGGCCCTGAAGGCAAGGTGCTGGAGGTGCAAATCCGCACCAAGGCCATGCATGAGGAGGCCGAACTGGGCGTGTGCGCGCACTGGCGCTACAAGGGCACCGACGTCAATTCCGGCTCCGACCATTACGAAGAAAAGATCGCCTGGTTGCGCCAGGTCCTCGAATGGCATGAGGAACTCGGCGATATCGGCGGCCTGGCCGACCAGTTGCGGGTCGATATCGAGCCGGATCGGGTCTACGTCTTTACCCCGGACGGGCACGCCATCGACCTGCCCAAGGGCGCCACGCCGCTGGATTTCGCCTACCGCGTTCACACCGAGATCGGCCACAACTGCCGCGGCGCCAAGGTCAACGGGCGCATCGTGCCGCTCAATTACAGCCTGCAGACCGGAGAGCAGGTGGAAATCATCACCAGCAAGCAGGGCTCACCGAGCCGTGACTGGCTGAATCCCAACCTGGGCTACATCACCACCTCGCGTTCGCGAGCGAAGATCGTCCACTGGTTCAAGCTGCAGGCCCGGGACCAGAACGTGGCTGCCGGCAAGGCAATGCTCGAACGTGAGTTGGCGCGCCTGGACCTGCCGCCGGTGGATTTCGACAAGGTGGCGGAAAAAGCCAACCTGAAATCTGCCGAGGACATGTTTGCCGCCCTGGGTGCCGGCGATCTGCGCCTGGCGCATCTGGTCAACCTGGCGCAGCAACTGGTGGAACCGGAGCGTGGCCAGGACCAGCTGGAGCTGATTCCGCGCCGTTCGGCACCCTACAAGCCGGGCAAGCGCGGCGACGTGCAGATCCAGGGCGTTGGCAACCTGTTGACGCAGATGGCCGGCTGTTGCCAGCCGCTGCCGGGTGATCCCATTGTCGGCTACATCACGGTTGGCCGTGGCGTCAGCATCCACCGCCAGGATTGCGGCTCGGTGTTGCAACTGGCAAGCCGCGAGCCGGAGCGGATCATCCAGGTCAGCTGGGGCCCGATCCCGGAGAAAACCTATCCGGTGGATATCGTCATCCGTGCTTACGACCGCTCCGGCTTGCTGCGCGACATCTCCCAGATGCTGCTCAACGAGCGGATCAACGTGCTGTCGATGAACACTCGCTCCAACAAGGAAGACAGCACGGCGCAGATGCAGCTGACCATCGAGATTCCGGGGTTGAATGCGCTTGGCAGGCTGCTAAGCCGGATCTCTCAGCTGCCCAATATCATCGAGGCCAAGCGCCAGCGAGCCACCTGACCTACTGCGCTCGGCCATACTGCGTTGAAAGCCAGTTGAAAAATGCTCATTGGCAACAGCCAACTCCGCTTTTTCAACTGGCTTTCGCCTTGTCTAGCCTTCGCTCGCTACGGTCAGGCTTCACTTGAATCCGTAGGTGAATGTCGCTTTACGCCCACGACGATCACCGCCCATCTTCATCGAGGAATTCATGTACCAACTCAACGATCTTCTGCACCTGATGGCCCGGCTGCGCGATCCGCAGCATGGTTGCCCCTGGGACCTGCAGCAGAACTACGCGAGCATCGTGCCGCATACGCTGGAGGAGGCCTACGAAGTGGCCGATGCCATCGAGAATGGCGACTTCGATCATCTGCCCGGTGAGCTGGGTGACCTGCTGTTTCAGGTCGTCTACTACAGCCAGTTGGCCAGGGAAGAAGGGCGGTTCGATTTTGCCGAGGTGGTGGATGGCATCACCCGCAAGTTGGTTCGCCGCCATCCCCACGTTTTTCCTGATGGCGATCTCTACGGTTCGACCGATCTTCCGCGCCTCGACGAGGCTGCGGTCAAGCGGCGCTGGGAAGAGATCAAGGCCGCCGAGCGTGCGCAGAAAGCCGCCGCGCCGGAGCAGTTGTCGCTGCTCGATGACGTGCCTGGGGCGCTGCCGGCCCTGAGTCGTGCCGTCAAACTGCAGAAGCGCACCGCCCAGGTCGGTTTCGACTGGCCGGATGCCTTGCCGGTGATCGACAAGGTGCGCGAGGAACTGGATGAAGTGCTGGTGGCCATGAGCGAAAACGACGCCGAGGCCATCACGGAGGAGATCGGGGACCTGTTGTTCGTTACGGTCAATCTGGCGCGGCATCTGAAGGTTGATCCTGAAAACGCCCTGCGCGCAGCCAACCGCAAGTTCGAGCGGCGCTTCCGTTACATTGAGCAGGCCTTGCGGGAAGCGGGGCGGCCCATTGATGATTGTGACCTGGAAGAGCTTGATGCCCTTTGGGGCGAAGCGAAGAAGCAGCAGTTGTAATTCGGCGAGTAGGGTGGATGTCGCTTTTCACATCCACCACACTCCGCTCCATGGGTCGATAGACGCGATCCCCACGTCCATTTGAATACGACGAGACGAACCGACACATGAGTCTTTCCCTTCGCGATCAGCTGCTCAAAGCCGGGCTGGTCAATGAGAAGCAGGTCAAACAGGCCGGCAAGCAGCAAAAGAAACAGCAGCGTCTGGTGAACAAAGGCCAGATTGAGAAGGACGATTCGCAGCGTGAGGCCGCCCTCAAGGCCCAAGCCGAGAAGCTGGCGCGTGATCAGGAACTGAACCGCCAGCAGAAGGAAAAGGCCGAACAAAAGGCTCGCGCTGCGCAGATCAAGCAGCTGATCGAAACCAGCCGCCTGCCCAAGTTGACCACTGAGGATTACTACAACTTCGTCGACGACAAGAAGGTCAAGCGCCTGTCGGTGAACAAGCTGATGCGCGACAAACTCTCCAGTGGTTCGTTGGCCATCGTCCGTCACGGCGGCGGCTATGAAGTGATTCCGCGTGAAGCGGCCTTGAAGATTCAGGAGCGTGATCCACGCCGCATCATCCAGCTCAACACCCAGACCGAAGCACCGGATGCCGATGACCCATACGCCGCCTACCAGATCCCCGATGACCTGATGTGGTAAACCGCCGACGGAAGGACGGATAGAAAACGCGCCACAGCTCTCTACCGATAGACCCGATCGGATCGTCCGATTGCCTCAGTGGAGTATCACGCTATGGGTAACGAATTTATCCGTCATTCCGACGAATTCGACATCGACAGGCTCGGTCAGCAAGCCGGTGGCGTACCGGGCGATCCGGAAGAGCCCGGCGTACCGGACCAGCCCACCGAACCCGGCGTGCCAATGGAGCCTGATCAGCCGCCGCCAGCACCGGTGGCCTGAAACTTCGAGGCTGAATGCGAAGCCAGCTGGCTCAGCATTACACGAGCTACCGAACTGAAAGAGGCGATGACCTCTCTAACAGGCAGACGTCGATGTCGGCGGACTTTTCCGGCCGAAGGCGCTTTTTAGAGAGGGGCTGCCCATGACCACCTGGATCATCGCTTACAACAGAGACGGCAATACCTCGACCTTGAAAACCGATTCCGAGCATCGGCCGGATATCGACGAGGCGGTAGAGCTTGTGACCCGAATGGCCCGTCGAGAATTGGGTGAGGGTGATGTGGAGCATGAGCACGATCCCGATCTGGAGGATACGCCGGCTACCCGCCTGGCCGAGCGCTACGGCATCACCATCACCGGTATCACGCAAGCCTGAATGGCCGAAGGCCGATACGCGGCTTCAGCGTACCTGCCAGACACTCCCCTGACCTGTTACGTAAAGGCGCTGAGCGACGCCGGCGCCGATATCCATCATGCCGGTAAAACTGCCGAAGGCCGGCAGCAGGCTGACTCGCTCGCCGATACAGAAACACGGCAAGCGCAGGCTCTGTCGACCACGCCCGTGCAGGCGAAAGGCCGGGTGCAGATGACCGGCCAGGACGTGATGGGTCGGATGCGGCTCGGGTTCGTGCTGCAGGGCAAAGGGGCCGAGCAGCAGCGGTTCAGGCACGACGGTGATCCCCAACTCCACGGGCGGGTCGCCGGCGCGCCGGTCATGGTTGCCGCGTATCAGCGTGATTTCCAGTAACCGATGGCGTCTGCGCCATGCAAGCAATTGAGCATGTGTTTCGGGCGTGCGAGATTCAGGCGCATGCAGGAAATCGCCGAGAAAGATCAGCCCTTGGCTGGGGTACTGCTGCAGCAGCGTATCGAGGCGCTGGAGATTGATTTTGGTGGTCCCTTTCGGCACCGGCTGGCCAAGTCGGCGATAGGCGGCGGCCTTGCCGAAATGGATGTCGGCGATCAGCAACGTCTGTTCGGCAGGCCAGTAGATGGCCTTGTCGGCCAGCAGCCAGAGTTCGGTCCGTTCCAGTTCGATGGGCAGAAAGGGATTCATCGCTGTCCTGATGTTGGCCTCGGGAATTGTCTGCTCGTAGGTTTGATCCATTCGACTGTCGTTCATCGTTGCACAAGGCTGAACGAGTTAAGCCGTTCACCTTGGCTTCGTCCCAGGTGGCGCTGGCGTGCCGTCCTTGCGCTTGCGGGGCTTACGGGCCCGACGGGTTTCACGTTCGACGGTGATGTCGGAGTGGGGTTCGGGCTGGTAGCCGCCGGGGCCGGCGGCCTTGTCCAGCTCGGCGACCATGCGCCGGATTCGGTCGGCCAGTTTTTCCGAACTCATGCTTTCCCGGAAACGTTCGACCATCAAAGGAAAGGCAAGCGGCGTGGTGCGTTTGATCTGGTGTACAGCCAGTCGGCGTTGCTGCAGGCGGGTCAGGGTCTGCTCCAGTCGTTCGATTTCCAACTCCTGGCGCAGCACTTCTTCCTCGGCCTGGGTCAGCAGCAGGTTGGCCGGGTCGTATTGGCGAAACACGTCGAAGAACAGCCCGCTGGACGCCTGCAGCTGGCGGGCACTCTTCTGTGCGCCGGGGTAGCCGGAAAAGACCAGCCCGGCGATACGTGCGATTTCGCGAAAGCGCCGGCGAGCCAGCTCGCTTGCGTTGAGGCTCGCCAGCACGTCGTGCAACAGGTCGTCCGTGTCGAACAGTGTCGGGGTCAGCTCGTGCAGCCAGTCCACGGCGGTGGCTGAAAGCAATTCCAGGCCGTAGTCGTTCACCGCAATGGAAAAGGTCAGTGGCTGGCGCTGGCCCATGCGCCAGGCCAGCAGGCTGGCCAGCCCCAGATGCACATGGCGACCGGCGAAGGGATAGAGAAAAAGATGCCAGCCCTCGCGGGATTTCATCACTTCAGCCAGCAGTGTGGTTTCGCTGGGCAGCGACGACCAGTCCATTTGCACCTGCAGCAGCGGTTGCACCAGACGCATCTCGTCACTGTCGAAGTGACCACGCGAGGCGGCGCCCAGTTGCTCCACCACGGCATCGGCCAGTTCACTGGAAAGCGGCATCCGCCCACCGTTCCAGCGTGGCACCGCTGCCTTTCTGCTGGTGGCGCGGTTGACGTAGACGGTCATGTTCTCCACCCGCACCAATTCCAGCAGCCGTCCGCCGAAGAGAAAGCAGTCGCCGGGACGCAGGCGAGCGATAAAGCCTTCCTCGACACTGCCCAGCGAGCGTCCGGTGCCCCCTCTGGCCCAGAATTTCACCGTCAGGCTGGCATCGCTGACAATGGTGCCGATGCTCATTCGGTGACGCAGGGCGACGCGCTTGCTCGGCACCTTCCACAGGCCGCTCTCGTCGGGCTCGACCCGCTGGTAATCCGGGTAGGCGGTCAGCGAGTGGCCGCCGTGGCGGACGAAGGCCAGTGCCCATTGCCATTGGGCTTGTTCCAGTTCGCGATAGGACCAGGCCTGGCGCACTTCGGCAAAGAGGTCATCTGGGCGGAAACCGCCACCCAGCGCCATGCTGACCAGATGCTGCACCAGCACGTCCAGCGGCTGGTGCGGGGCGCTTCGGGCTTCGATCCGGCGTTCGGCGATTGCCACCTGAGCCGCGGCGGCCTCGATTACTTCCAGGCTGTGAGTCGGCACCAGCGTCACTCGCGAGGTGCGACCGGGTGCGTGGCCGGAACGCCCGGCACGCTGCATCAGCCGCGCCACGCCCTTGGGCGAGCCGATCTGCAGGACCCGTTCAACTGGCAGAAAATCCACGCCCAGATCCAGGCTGGAGGTACAGACCACCGCCTTCAACGCACCCTGTTTCAGACCCAGCTCGACCCAGTCGCGCACTTCGCGGGCCAACGAGCCGTGGTGCAGGGCGATCAGCCCGGCCCAGTCCGGGCGCGCTTCGAGCAGCGCCTGATACCAGCGCTCGGCCTGCGAGCGGGTGTTGGTGAATACCAGCGAGGTGGCGGCTGATTCGATCTCCTCGACCACCTGCGGCAGCATGCGCAAGCCCAGGTGCCCGGCCCAGGGGAAACGCTCGATGCTCGGCGGCAGCAGGCTGTCGATGGCCAATGGTTTGTCGATACGGCCCTGAACCAGCCGGCCCTGAGCGGGGTATAGCAGGATGTCCTTCGCATCCTTCAGGTTGCCCAGGGTGGCGGACAGGCCCCAGACGATCAGCTCCGGTATCCAGCGACGTAGTCGCGCCAGCGCCAGTTGGAGTTGTACGCCGCGCTTGTTGCCCAGCAGCTCGTGCCATTCGTCCACGATCACCATGCGCAGCTGGCCGAAGGCCTGCCGGGCGTCGGCACGGGTCAGCAGCAGGGTCAGGCTTTCCGGCGTAGTCACCAGCGCACTGGGCAGGCGTCGGCTCTGGCGTGCACGTTCGGCACTGCCGGTGTCGCCAGTGCGCAGGCCGATGCGCCAATGGATGCCCAGCTCATCCACTGGCGTCTGCAGGGCACGGGCGGTGTCGGCGGCCAGGGCGCGCATGGGGGTGATCCAGAGGACGGTAAGCGAAGCCGGCTTGTCAGGGCTGGCCGCGACGCTGGCAAAGCGCTCCAGTGCCCCGAGCCAGACCGCATAGGTCTTTCCCGAACCGGTGGTGGCGTGCAGCAGGCCGGATTCGCCTTGACGTATCGCCTGCCAGACTTCCCGCTGGAAGGGAAAGGGCTGCCAGGCGCGGCGTAAGAACCAGATTTCGGCAAGATTGCTGCCTGACGATGGTGAAGCCTCGCGCATGCGTCATACCGTCTGGTGGAATTTTGCCTGCAGACCTTTCCGGTCGGCTCAGATCCCTTTTGTCAGGAAGGGGTCCGGCCTTTTGCAAGCGCCACCAGCTCTGACAGCACACGGACGGACTCTGCTCGAAGCCGATTGCTTAGATCGCCACCAGCCCGCGCACACCCTCGGCTTCCATGTTCTGGCCTCGGCCCTGCTGAACCACCTCGCCGCGGCTCATCACCAGATACTGGTCGGCCAGTTCGGCAGCGAAATCGTAGAACTGCTCGACCAGCAGAATGGCCATGTCGCCGCGGGCAGACAGCTTTCTGATCACCAGGCCGATTTCCTTGATGACCGAGGGCTGAATGCCTTCGGTGGGCTCATCGAGAATCAACAGGCGTGGCTTGCTGGCCAGCGCCCGGCCAATGGCCAGTTGCTGCTGCTGGCCACCGGAGAGATCACCACCACGGCGCTGCTTCATCTCCTCGAGTACCGGAAAGAGTTCGTAGATGAAACCCGGCACTTCCCTGGCTTCCCTGGCGCTGAAACGCGAAAGGCCCATCAGCAGGTTTTCCTCGACTGTCAGCCGACCGAAGATATCCCGGCCCTGGGGCACATAGGCGATGCCGGTCTGCACCCGCTGGTGAGGCTTGAGTCCCGTGATCGGCTTGCCTTCCCAGTTGACTGAACCTTCCCTGGCCGGAATCAGGCCCATCAGGCACTTGAGCAGGGTGGTCTTGCCAACGCCGTTGCGGCCAAGCAGGCAGGTAACTTCGCCGACTTTCGCCTCGAACGACAGGCCGCGCAGGATATGGCTGCCGCTGTAGTACTGGTGCAATTGCTGGACTTGCAGCATGTGCGACTCCTTCACTTGGTGGATAAGCCTCTGGCGTTATCCACCCTACGGTTAGGTTTGCGTTGATGCGGGCATGGGCGTTTGGCGGGCGTAGGGTGGATGACGCTTTATCCATCCACCGCGGACTGCCATGGGTGGGAAAAACGCGTTATCGACCCTCCGGATCATTCACCGCCCCAAATAAACCTCGATCACCCGTTCATCGGCCTGGACCTTCTCCAGCGACCCTTCGGCCAGCACCTGGCCCTGGTGCAGCACGGTGACGTGATCGGCGATGGAGCCGACGAAGCCCATGTCGTGCTCGACCACGACCAACGAGTGCGTCCGCGCCAGTGATTTGAACAGCGTGGCGGTGAATTCGGTTTCGGCATCGGTCATGCCGGCTACCGGCTCGTCGAGCAGCAGCAGGTGCGGCTGCTGCATCAGCAACATGCCGATCTCCAGGAACTGCTTCTGGCCGTGCGAGAGCAGCCCGGCAGGGCGGCGTCGTGCGCCCTCCAGCCGAATGGTGGTCAGCACCTCGTCGATGCGGTCCTTCTGCTCGCCGGAGAGCTTCGCTTTCAGGCTGGCCCACACTGACTTGTCGGCTTTCTGCGTCAGCTCAAGGTTCTCGAAGACCGAAAGCGCCTCGAACACCGTCGGCTTCTGAAACTTGCGACCGATGCCGGCCTGGGCGATCTCGACTTCGCTCATGCGAGTCAGGTCAAACTGCTCGCCGAACCAGGCCTTGCCACTGTCGGGCCGGGTCTTGCCGGTGATCACGTCCATCATCGTGGTCTTGCCGGCGCCGTTGGGACCGATGATGCAGCGCAGTTCGCCGATGCCGATGTACAGATTGAGATCGGTCAACGCCCGGAAGCCGTCGAAGCTGACGTTGATTCCCTCCAGAGTAAGGATGGTGCCGTGACGGACGTTGACGGCCTTGCCGATCAGTTGACCTTTGTCCAGCGGCAGGTCGGCCTGGTAGGTGGCAGCGTTCATTGCTCTTTCTCCTTGCGCAGCAGACCGATTACGCCCTTGGGCAGGTACAGGGTGACGATGATGAACAGTGCACCGAGGGCGAACAGCCAGTATTCGGGGAAGGCCACGGTGAACCAGCTCTTCATGCCGTTGACCAGACCGGCACCCAGCAGCGGCCCGATCAGCGTGCCGCGCCCGCCGAGGGCGACCCAGACGGCGGCCTCGATGGATTGCGTCGGTGCCATCTCGCTGGGGTTGATGATGCCCACCTGCGGCACGTAGAGCGCGCCGGCCAGACCGCAGAGCACCGCCGACAGGGTCCAGATGAACAGCTTGTAGCCGCGCGGATCGTAGCCGCAGAACATCAGGCGGTTTTCCGCATCACGCAGCGCGGTCAACACGCGACCGAATTTGCTGCGTGCCAGGCGCCAGCCGAGGTACAGGCTGCCTACGAGCAGGGCGACGGTGGCCAGGAATAGCGTGGCGCGAGTGGCCGGGGCCGAGATCGAGAAGCCGAGGATGGTCTTGAAGTCGGTGAAGCCGTTGTTGCCCCCGAAACCGGTCTCGTTGCGAAAGAACAGCAGCATGCCGGCGAAGGTCAGCGCCTGGGTCATGATCGAGAAGTACACGCCCTTGATCCGCGAGCGGAAGGCGAAGTAACCGAAGACGAAGGCCAGCACGCCCGGAACCAGCACCACCAGGCACATCGCCCAGAGGAAGCTGGACGTGCCGTACCAGTACCACGGCAACTCGTTCCAGGCGAGAAAGCTCATGAAGGCGGGCAAGCCGTCGCCGGCGCTTTCACGCATCAGATACATGCCCATGGCGTAACCGCCGAGCGCGAAGAACAGACCGTGGCCGAGCGACAGCAGCCCCGCGTAACCCCAGACCAGGTCCAGCGCCAGGGCGACGATGGCGTAGCAGAGAATCTTGCCGACCAGCGTCAGGGTGTAGGCCGAGACGTGGAAGGTGCTGTCTGCCGGCAACAGGTGCAGCAGCGGCATGGCGAGCAGGGCGACAAGTACGATGCCGAGGGCGACGGCGGTGAGTTTCGGGCCGGCCTTTTGCACGGCGGTCAGGGTGAGTGGCTGGTTCAATCGATGACCCTCCCTTTGAGGGCGAACAGGCCCTGCGGACGCTTCTGGATGAACAGGATGATCAGCGCGAGGATCAGGATCTTGCCCAGCACCGCGCCGATCTGTGGTTCGAGAATCTTGTTGGCTATCCCTAAGCCAAACGCGGCGAAGATGCTGCCGGCCAGCTGGCCGACACCGCCGAGCACCACCACCAGGAAGGAATCGATGATGTAGCCCTGGCCGAGGTCCGGGCCGACGTTGCCGATCTGCGACAGCGCCACGCCGCCGAGGCCGGCAATGCCGGAGCCCAGGCCGAAGGCCATCATGTCGATGCGCCCGGTGGGCACGCCGCAGCAGGCGGCCATGTTGCGGTTCTGGGTGACCGCACGCACGTTCAGGCCCAGGCGCGTCTTGTTCAGCAGCAGCCAGGTCAGCAGCACCACGCACAGCGCAAAGCCGATGATCACCATGCGGTTGTAGGGCAGCACCAGGTTCGGCAGCACCTGCCAGCCGCCGGAGAGCCAGGCCGGGTTGGCCACTTCCACGTTCTGCGCGCCGAAGGTGACGCGTACCAGCTGGATCAGGATCAGGCTGATGCCCCAGGTCGCCAGCAGGGTTTCCAGCGGTCGGCCATACAGGTGGCGGATCACTGTGCGCTCCAGCGCCATTCCGATGGCGGCGGTGACGAAGAAGGCCACCGGCAGCGCCACCAGCGGGTAGAACGCCAGGGCGTCGGGGGCGAGACGTGCCATCAGCACCTGCACCATGTAGGTGGTGTAGGCGCCGAGCATCAGCATCTCGCCGTGGGCCATGTTGATTACCCCGAGCAGGCCGAAGGTGATGGCCAGGCCCAGCGCCGCCAGCAGCAGGATCGAACCCAGCGAAAGCCCGCTGAAGGCCTGGCCGAGCAGCTCACCGATCAGCAGCTTGCGCTTGACCTGCGCCAGGCTGGTTTCGGCGGCCTTGCGTACGGCGGCATCGGTTTCAGCCTCATCGGCCAGCAGGTTTTCCAGCCGCACGCGGGCCAGCGGTGCACCGGTCTCGCCAAGCAGGCGCATGGCGGCCAGACGGATCGCCGGGTCGGTCGCGGTCAGTTGCAGGTTGGCCAGCGCCAGGGTCAGGGCTTCGCTCACCGCAGGGTCGTCTTCCGCTTCGAGGCGTTGTTCGAGCAGTGGCAGTTGTTCCGGTGTGGCGCTGCGTTGTAGGCGCTTGGCAGCACTGAGGCGCTGTGCGGGGTCGTCGGCGAACAGCTGATGGCTGGCCAGTGCGGTGTTCAGCAGCCCGCGCAGGCGGTTGTTCAGCCGCAGTTTCTTCAGGGTACCGGCGGGTTCGGCGTTGCCTTCAAAGGCACGGTAGCCGCCGTTCTCTTCAATGAACGGGGTCTTGTCATCGTCAACGGCGATGCGGTTGGCGCGCAGGGCTTCGATCAGCGCCAGCCGCTCGGGCGCAGGCGCGCTGGACCAGGCCTCCAGCAGCTTCGCCTGTTTGGCAGGGCTGGCCTTGGCGTAATCGGCTGCATCTCCGGCGTTGACGGCCCAGGGCAGGGCCAGCAGGAGCAGCAGAAGTAATCGGTGAAAGGCAGTGTTCATCTTTGCATTCCCCAGAGGGCGCCGAGTGCTCTCTTGTTGGAGCTTGCGGCGTGGAAAGGTGGATGAAAAAAGCGTCGACTCCGCGTCTCGATCCACCCTGTGAAATCCGAGTGGTCGGGTGGATGGCGCTTCATCCATCCACCGCAACCGCATCGATCAGTTCGACTTCACCGCGTAGTCCGGCTTCTTGTCGTTACCCGGGATGTAGGGACTCCACGGCTGGGCGCGGACCGGGCTTTCAGTCTCCCAGGCCACCGAGAACTGGCCGTCCTCCTGGACCTCGCCGATCATCACCGGCTTGTGCAGGTGGTGGTTGGTCTTGTCCATGGTCAGGGTGTAGCCGCTCGGCGCGTCGAAGGTCTGGCCGTAGATGGCCTCGCGCACCTTGTCGACGTCGGTGGTGCCTGCCTGCTCGACCGCCTGCGCCCACATGTGGATACCGACATAGGTGGCTTCCATCGGGTCGTTGGTCACGGCCTTGTCGGCGCCCGGCAGGTTCTTCGCCTTGGCATAGGCCTTCCACTTGCTGACGAACTCGGTGTTGACCGGGTTTTCCACGGACTGGAAGTAGTTCCAGGCAGCCAGGTGGCCAACCAGCGGCTTGGTGTCGATGCCGCGCAGTTCTTCCTCACCCACGGAGAAGGCCACGACCGGGACGTCGGTGGCGTCCAGGCCCTGGTTCGCCAGTTCCTTGTAGAAGGGCACGTTGGAGTCGCCGTTGATGGTCGAGACCACTGCGGTCTTGCCGCCCGCGGAGAACTTCTTGATGTTGGCAACGATGGTCTGGTAATCGCTGTGGCCGAACGGCGTATAGACCTCTTCGATGCTCGACTCCGGCACGCCCTTGCTGATCAGGAAAGCGCGCAGGATCTTGTTGGTGGTGCGTGGGTAGACGTAGTCGGTGCCCAGCAGGAAGAAGCGCTCGGCGCTGCCGCCGTCCTCGCTCATCAGGTATTCCACGGCAGGGATGGCCTGTTGGTTTGGCGCGGCGCCGGTGTAGAAGACGTTCGGCGACAGCTCTTCGCCTTCGTACTGCACGGGGTAGAACAGCAGCCCGTTGAGTTCCTCGTAGACCGGCAGCACCGATTTACGCGATACCGAGGTCCAGCAACCGAAGGTCACGGCCACCTTGTCCTGGGTCAGCAACTGACGGCCACGCTCGGCGAACAGCGGCCAGTTCGAGGCAGGATCGACCACCACCGGCTCGAGTTGTTTGCCGAGAACGCCGCCCTTGTCGTTGATCTCGTCGATGGCCATCAGCGCCATGTCTTTCAGCGAGGTTTCCGAAATGGCCATGGTGCCGGACAGCGAATGCAGGATGCCGACCTTGATGGTCTCGGCAGCCTGCAGGGTGAACGGGAACAGACCGCTGAGCATCAGGGCACTGGCGGCGAGGGTGGACTTCAGTAGGGGACGGCGTTTCATTGTGGGCGGCTCCTTGGCTGTCCGTAGGTAGCAGTGAGTTGGTCCATCGGGACGCCAAGACTAATGGCAGCATCCGTGCCAATTTGCTGAAAGCCTTGTGGGACTAGGGTTTGAGGGGAATTCTGCGAATGCGTTGCTAGGTGCAACACGGTGTGGAGGGAAGAAAACGGGGCGGTGGAACCGTTCTGGAGCAGCGCTCTGCTCGCTCATGGTGCGCGAGCAGAGGGGCGAGGGTTAAGGCGTGCCTCAACTGGCCAGCAGCCAGGCACCGGCCAGTGCCGAGGCGATGCCTGCGATGCGAATCAAGGGTGCAGCGGTGTGCGGCAGGCTGCGGGCCAAGCCGTAGCCGGCAGCATGCAGGGCGGCCGTGGCGACGATGAATCCGGTGGCATAAGCCCAGGGGCTGGCGAGTTCCGGCAGTTCCAGGCCGTGGGCCATGCCGTGGGCAAGCGCGAACAGCGCGGTGAGGCCGATTGCCAGCGGCATGGACGGGCGTACCGCCAGTGCCACCAGCAGGCCGAGCGCCAGAACTGAACCAGCAATACCGGTTTCCATGAGGGGCAACTGGACGCCGGCGAAGCCAAGCAGGCCGCCGACAAGCATGGTGACCACAAAGCTCAGCGGCAGCGCCAGACGCGCACTGCCGTGCTGTTGAGCGGCCCACAGACCGACGGCAAGCATGGCCAGCAGGTGGTCGAGACCCAGAATTGGGTGGCTGATGCCGGACATCAGGCCTGAGTGGTCGTGTCCCGGATGGGCAAAGGCCAGGGCAGGGGTCAGTAGCAGGGCAGTCACAACGAAGGGCGTGCGAAGGTTCATCAATGATCTCCTTGGATTGGATTCGGGTGTCAGGCTGCGCGGAGCATTCCCTGTTTTTCGATGAAGGCGATGATCTCCTCCAGGCCCAGACCAAGCTTCTGGTTGCTGAACACGAAGGGCTTGTCACCGCGCATCTTGCGGGTGTCGCGGTCCATGACCTCCAGTGAGGCGCCGACCATCGGCGCCAGGTCGATCTTGTTGATCACCAGCAGATCGGATTTGCAGATGCCCGGCCCACCCTTGCGTGGCAGCTTGTCGCCGGCAGAAACGTCGATCACATAGAGGGTCAGGTCGGACAGTTCGGGGCTGAAGGTGGCTGAGAGGTTGTCACCGCCGGATTCGACGATGATCAGGTCCAGCCCCGGAAAGCGCCGGTTGAGTTGCTCCACGGCCTCCAGGTTGATCGAGGCGTCTTCGCGGATCGCCGTGTGCGGGCAGCCGCCGGTTTCCACACCGATGATGCGCTCGGGCGCCAGGGCTTCGTTGCGCACCAGAAACTGGGCGTCTTCCTGGGTGTAGATGTCGTTGGTGACCACGGCCAGGTTGTAGCGCTCGCGCAGCGCCAGGCACAGGGCGAGGGTCAGCGCAGTCTTGCCGGAGCCGACCGGGCCACCGATGCCGACACGCAGGGGTTGGGTGTTCATGGTGATGTCCTCTGTTGCGGTAATGGGTGCGGGTGCGTTGGTGATTTTCGGGGCGCTGTCTGTCGCGCTTATGAGCGGAACAGCCGGCTGTACTGGCGCTCGTGGGCCATGCTGGCCAGCGCCAGACCGAAGGAGGCGCTGCCCCAGTGCTGCGGGTCGATTGCCGTAGCCTCGCGCTGGGCCTGTTGCAGGGTTGGCAACAGATCGGACGTCAGTCGCTGGGCGGCCTGCTGGCCCAGCGGCAGGGTCTTCATCAGCACGGCCAGCTGGTTTTCCAGCCAGCCCCAGAGCCAGGCGCCGAGCGCATCTTCCGCCGGGATGGCCCAGGCCCGTGCAGCCAGCGCCCAGCCCAGGGCGAGGCCGGGTTCATCGGTGGCTGCAAAAAACCTTTGGGCGGCCTCGTCCAGTTCCGGCAGGTTGCTCAAGAGCTGCTTGAGTGAGTAGCCCATCTGTCGGTTTTCCTGGCGCAGTTCCCGGGTTTCGCGACTGGCGCGATGGCGGGCGGCCAGGCGCGTCAGTTCGGGCCAGTCTTCGGCGGCGGCTGCCTCGCAATGGGCCAGCAGCAATGGCATCTCGAAACGCGCCAGATTCAGCAGCATCTGGTCGGCGAGCCACCTTCTGGCGCTGGCCTCATCACACACCAGGCCTTGCTCCACCGCCATTTCCAGACCCTGGGAATAGCTGTAGCCGCCGATGGGCAGCTGCGGGCTGGCCAGTCGCAGCAAGGCGAACGCCGCTTGATTCACCTGCGTGCACCGAACTGATGCAGGCGTGGTGCGTAGCTGAACTCGGCCTCGCCGGCATGGGAGTGGTGGTGGCCGCCGCCGTAGGCGCCATGCTCCGGCTGAAAGGGTGCTTGGATGGCGTCGACCTGGGCACCGAGTTGCAACAGCATGTCCTTGAGCACGTAGTCATCGAGCAGGCGCAGCCAGCCGTCGCCCACCTGCAGGGCAACGTGACGATTGCCCAGGTGGTAGGCCGCCCGTGTCAGCTCGAAGCTGTTGGCGCAGGTCACGTGGAGCAAGTGCTCGGCGCGGGCGCGCACGATAACGATGCGGCCATCCTGGGCCAGCAACGCCTCGCCATCATGCAGAGGAGGCTGGCCGCGTTCGAGAAACAGGCCAACCTCTTCGCCAGTGGTGGTAAAGCAGCGCAGGCGCGACTTGCTGCGCGCCTCATAGGTCAGTTCCAGTTCGGCGTCGCCGGTGGCCTGGGAGGTGGTGCGTTGATGAATGACCAGCATGGGGAGTTCCGCTTCCGGGATGGAGCAAGCAGAGCAAGGCCCTTGCCAACCTTGGAACGGAGGTGTTTTACGGGTTTCGCAGGCGGGTGTGCCTCGAAAGAGGGATCGATCCGGCTCGCCATGGTGCACGGGACACTTGTGCGCCTCACATTGGTGCAAGGCTTCCCGTTGCGTGCAGGCTGTGAGTAATCTTCGGCGCAGCAGCCGGAGCCCATGTCCAGCACTGAACGGCCTGTCTCCCTGCTGTTCCAATTCATTGAATACCCATGAGCTGCCCTTGGCAGGCGGGAGGTTGCAATGGCTACTGGCTGGGCGAAGGAAGGTGCGGTGCAGGAACAGATCGACAGCACCATCGATGATGCGGTGCAGCGTGCCCGCAGCAGGCTGGGGCAGGGCGAGAGCCTGACGCACTGCGAAGAGTGCGACGCGAAGATTCCCGAGGCGCGGCGCCAGGCAGTACCCGGCGTGCGGTTATGTGTGCAGTGCCAGGCTGAGCAGGATAAGCAGGACGCCCTGTTCAGCGGCTATAACCGTCGTGGCAGCAAGGACAGCCAGCTGCGCTGAAATATTTTTTGCCATCGCCAGTGGGCACCGAAAGCGCAGCGGCGGGTCCAAGCGAAGGTCATGAAAATGGAAACAAGGACAGGCTGATGACCATATTTGAAGCGTTGCGCCAGAGTCACGAGATCCAGCGCGAACTGGCCGACAAGCTGCGCCAGACCTCCGGCGACTCACCGGAACGTCATGAAGTGTTCGAGCGTTTCAAGACCGAACTGGAAGCCCATGAAACAGCCGAGGAACGGCATTTCTATATCCCCTTGATGCAGGACGACCTGGGCGTTGATCTGTCGCGTCACGCCATTGCCGAGCATCATGAGATGGACGAGATGATCGAGGAATTGGAGGCACTGGAGTTCAGCAGCTCCGCCTGGCTGCCGCTGGCGAAAAAACTCTGCGAGACCGTTGAGCACCATCTTGAGGAAGAAGAGCACAAGTTCTTCCAGATGGCCGGCAAGCTGCTCGATGAGCGCCAGAAGGAACAGTTGGCCAAGGCCTATCTGGATGAATACGCCACGCTCAAGAAGCGTTTCTGAACCCGTGCCCTGCGACACGGCCCCTGCAGAGCGGTCGCTTCAGAACAGCCGCTCAGAATAGAAAGTACCGCTGCGCCATCGGCAGCACGTCGGCCGGCTCGCACCAGAGCAATTGCCCGTCCGCACGGACCTGATAGTTCTGCGGGTCGACCTGGATATCGGGCGTGTAGTCGTTGTGGATCAGGTCTTTCTTCTGCACCGAGCGGCAGCCCTTCACCACGCCGATCTTCTTCTTCAGGCCCAGCTGCTCAGGCACGCCGGCCTCGAAGGCTGCCTGGCTGATGAAGGTGAAGCTCGACGCATGCAGCGAGCCGCCGTAGCTGGCAAACATGGGTCGGTAATGCACCGGTTGCGGTGTCGGGATCGAGGCGTTGGCGTCGCCCATCAGGCTCGCGGCAATGGCGCCGCCTTTGAGAATCAGCGTCGGCTTGACGCCGAAGAAGGCCGGGCGCCAGAGCACCAGGTCGGCCCATTTGCCCACTTCGATGGAGCCCACCTCGTGGCTGACGCCGTGGGTGATCGCCGGGTTGATGGTGTACTTGGCGATGTAGCGCTTGGCGCGGAAGTTGTCGTTGCCTTCGCCATCACCGGGCAGGGCGCCGCGCTGTTTTTTCATCTTGTCGGCGGTCTGCCAGGTGCGGGTGATCACCTCACCGACACGGCCCATGGCCTGGCTGTCGGAGCTGATCATCGAGAACGCACCGAGGTCATGCAGGATGTCTTCGGCGGCGATGGTCTCGCGGCGGATGCGGCTCTCGGCAAAAGCCACGTCCTCGGCGATGCTCGGGTCGAGGTGGTGGCAGACCATGAGCATGTCCAGGTGCTCATCGATGGTGTTGCGGGTGAAAGGCCGCGTCGGGTTGGTCGAGCTGGGTAGCACGTTGGGCAGACCGCAAGCCTTGATGATGTCCGGCGCATGGCCGCCACCGGCACCCTCGGTGTGGTAGGTGTGGATGGTGCGGCCCTTGAACGCGCCGAGGGTGGTCTCGACGAAACCCGATTCGTTCAGCGTGTCAGTATGGATCGCCACCTGCACGTCGTACTGGTCGGCCACGCTCAGGCAGTTGTCGATGGCCGCGGGCGTGGTGCCCCAGTCTTCGTGCAGCTTGAGGCCGATGGCGCCCGCCTTGACCTGCTCGATCAGCGGCTCCGGCAGCGAGGCGTTGCCCTTGCCGGTGAAACCGATGTTCATCGGGAAGGCGTCGGCGGCCTTGAGCATCATCGCCATGTGCCAGGGGCCGGGCGTGACCGTGGTGGCGTTGGTCCCGGTGGCCGGACCGGTACCGCCTCCGATCATGGTGGTGACGCCGCTCATCAGGGCTTCTTCGATCTGCTGCGGACAGATGAAGTGGATGTGCGAGTCGATCCCACCCGCGGTGAGAATCATGCCCTCACCGGCGATCACTTCCGTTGCCGCACCGATGGCGATGCTCACGTCTGGCTGGATGTCCGGGTTGCCGGCCTTGCCGATGGCGGCGATGCGGCCATCCTTGAGGCCGACATCGGCCTTGACGATGCCCCAGTGGTCGAGGATCAGCGCGTTGGTGATCAGCGTGTCGACCACGTCGGCGGCGCACAGCTGGCCCTGGCCCATGCCGTCACGGATCACCTTGCCGCCGCCGAACTTCACTTCCTCACCGTAGGTGGTGAAGTCCTTTTCGACCTCGATCCACAGCTCGGTATCGGCCAGGCGCACCTTGTCGCCAACGGTGGGACCGAACATGTCGGCGTAGGCTTGGCGGGAAATTTTCATCGAATCTCATCCTGTCCGTAGGGTGGACAACGCGAAGCTTGTCCACCGGCAATCTGGGTGGTGGAAAAGCCTTCGGCGTTGTCCACCCTGCGAAATGACGCTGCGTCAGAGCGCGCCCATCACCCGCCCGGCAAAGCCGAACACGCGACGCTGGCCGGCCAGCTCGACCAGCTCCACCTCGCGGCTCTGGCCGGGCTCGAAGCGCACGGCGGTGCCGGCAGGGATGTTCAGGCGCATGCCGCGCGCGGCGGCTCGCTCGAAGGTCAGGGCGTCGTTGGCCTCGAAGAAGTGATAGTGCGAGCCGACCTGGATCGGCCGATCGCCGCGGTTGGCCACAGTCAGAACCCGAGTACGGCGACCAGCGTTGAGCTCGATTTCGCCATCCTGTATCCGGTATTCGCCAGGAATCATGGAGCGGACGTCCTGTTCAGATTCAGTTGCATAAGGGTCAGATCCAGCCAGCGATCGAACTTGCAGCCGACCTGGCGCATTTGCCCTACGTGCATGAAGCCGAGCTGCTGATGCATATGCACCGAAGCGCGGTTCTCGCTTTCGATTGCCGCGACCATTACGTGCTTGCCCAGCTGCCGGGCGCGCTCGATCAGGGTTAGCATCAGGCTGCGTCCTACGCCGCTGCCGCGCTGGTCGGGGCGCACGTAGACGGAATTTTCCACCGTATGGCGGAAGCCGTCGTGCGGTCGCCAGGGGGCGAAAGAGGCGTAGCCGATCACCTGTTGCCGCTCATCAACGGACACCAGCACCGGGTAGCCCTGGGCATGGCGTTCGGCCAGCCAGGTGCGGCGTTCGTCGAGATCGACAAGCCGGTCGTTCCAGATTGCGGTGCTGTTCCGCACCGCGTCGTTGTAGATCTGCAGGATGCCTTCAAGGTCGGCGTCCAGGGCGTCACGTATCTGCACGTTGAGTTCCTTCGAAAACGGTTCAAGGTCGTTCGCAGTAGACATTGACCAGCATTTCAGGGGATAGGTTGATGCACGGTGACCAGTTTGGTGCCGTCAGGAAAGGTCGCCTCGACCTGAATTTCCGGGATCATCTCCGGTACGCCGTCCATCACCTGTTCGCGACTGAGCAGGGTGGTGCCGTAGTGCATCAGTTCTGCCACCGTCCGGCCATCGCGGGCGCCTTCGAGCAACGCCGCCGAGATATAGGCCATCGCCTCGGGATAGTTGAGCCTGAGGCCTCGGGCCAAACGTCGCTCGGCGACCAGCCCCGCGGTGAAGATCAGCAGCTTGTCCTTCTCTCTTGGTGTGAGGTCCATCGCTTGCTCCATTCATTGGGTGGTAACGGCAAAGCCCTTCCCACTGTTGTTTCATGTGCTCCAGATTCTCGGTGGCAGCGCCTCGCGCCCCAGCAATGCCGGACGCAACAGGCGCCACAGCTCGATCAGCCAGGCACGCGCATGCAGGGCTTCGCTGGCCAGGCAGCGCCCGATGATGAGCCCGGGCAGTTGGGTCAGATCTCCGCGAACCCGGTTCGGCAGCATCCGGCAGCGTTCCAGCAGTTCAGCATCGATCTCGCCGCTGGCGATCAGCGTGGCGAATACGGGCTGGCCATCAAGGCCAATCGGTGAATCCAGCAGGCCGTCGTCGCCTGTCAGGCGCTGGCATTCGTGCCATAGCAGCTCGCCGTCTCGGCGGATATCCACTCGCGCCTGGAAATGCCCCGCGTCGAAGCGCTCGTCCGCTGCCGGGCGCCCCAGGGCGACCATGTCCCAATAGAACAGCCGGGCATCAGCTTCCAGTTCGATGGTGGTCGTGAGTTCGGCCTGTGCAGCGGAGTAGACGATGGTTTCCTGCGGCAGCCATTCCAGCGTGGCGCCAGCCTCGACGTGCAACTGCAGCGACTGAAACGCCGGGCCGGCAGCGCGGTACCACTTGGCTGCGCCGGGGCTGGTCAGCTGTACCCAGGCGTTGGCGCCTACCGTTGCGCTGATATCCAGCCGATCCCCGCCGGCAATCCCGCCGGGCGGATGCACGATGATGTGCTGGCAGACTTCAGGTCCTTCGGCATACAGATGCTTCTGCACCCGCAGGGGGCCGCTGTGCCGTCGCAGCACCGGGCGCGTGGATTCACCGAAACGGGCATAGCCGAGTTCCAGTTCGGCATGCCAGTGAGGAGTGAACAGTGGAGTCAGCACGGTCATCGCGGATGGGTTCTTTGATGGTTGAACCCCAGCCCAGCAATAGTCGTGCCTTTAGCAGGCCATTGAAAAACTACCTGCGTTGGCAATACTGCGTTAAAAACAGGCTCGGAATGCTCATTTAGACCACTAAACTCTGCTTCCTCGCCTGTTTTGCCTTGTCTTGCCTGCCTCGCCTACGTTTTTCAACGGCCTGCTAGTGAATTTTAGGGCGCTACGGTCGCTATACCTTTGAGCGCAACGAGCGGCCAAGGGATTTGGCGTTCCGAAGTTGCACCAGTGTGGTGCCTGATGCATGCAGCTTTTTTGTTGCGCTCGAAAGTGGTGCAGCGACCGGGGTGGCCGAACTTGTTCGGCCAGGTTTTTTGGTACGCAGATGCCGGAGCACTGTCATCCCAGCAATTCCTTGAGCGTCTCCAGCGTATCGGCCTCATCCACCGGCTTGTCGTGACGCCAGCGCAACATGCGCGGGAAGCGCACGGCGATGCCGCTCTTGTGCCGGTTGCTGGCGGCGATGCCTTCAAAACCCAGCTCGAACACCAATGTCGGCGTGACACTGCGCACCGGGCCGAATTTTTCCACCGTGGTTTTGCGGATGATGGCGTCCACCTTGCGCATTTCCTCATCGGTCAGCCCGGAGTACGCCTTGGCGAAGGGCACCAGCTTGCGCTCGGGGTCGCCCGGTTTGCCATCCCAGACGGCAAAGGTGAAGTCCGTGTACAGGCTGGCGCGCCGGCCATGACCACGCTGGGCGTAGATCAGCACGGCATCGATGGCATAGGGGTCGATCTTCCATTTCCACCAGACTCCCACATCCTTGGTGCGACCGACGCCGTATTGAGCCGCTTGCGCTTTGATCATCATTCCTTCGACGCCCAGGGCGCGGGACGCTTCGCGCTGGCGGGCGAGGTCCGGCCAGTCGCTACCCTGTACCCGCGGGGAAAGCATCAGCTGCGGGCAGCTGCAATCCTTCAGCAGCGATTCGAGCTGCCTGCGGCGTTCGTGCTGGGGGCGTGGGCGCCAGTCTTCACCCTGCCATTCCAGCAGGTCATAGGCGAGGAGGGCGACGGGTGCGTCCTGCAGCACCTTCGCGGTGAGATTCTTGCGGCCAATGCGCTGTTGCAGCAGCGCGAATGGTTGTACGCCCAAGCGCTCTGGCGTCGAGGAAACGCTTTTACCGAGCGCGGCGTCTACCTTCTCCGCCGCGTGCTTCCAGACCAGGATTTCGCCGTCGATCACTGTGCCGTCCGGCAGATGGCTGGCCAGTTCGCACAGTTCCGGAAAGCGTTCGCTGAGCAGTTCCTCGCCGCGCGACCAGATCCAGATCTGACCGTCGCGCTTGACCAGTTGCGCGCGGATGCCGTCCCACTTCCACTCGACCAACCAGTTTTCCGGGTCGCCGAGCAATTTCTCGAACTGCTCCACGGGCGCCTGCAGCGGGTGAGCCAGAAAGAACGGATAGGGCTGGCCACCACGCTGGGCATGCTCGTGCTCCGATTCGGCGGCGATCAGCATCTGGTAGCCCTCGGCACTGGGTCGATGGGACAGGTCGGTATAGCCCACCATCCGCTGCGCGACGCGTTTGGGATCGAGGTCGACGAGGGAGGCGAGAGCACGTGTGACCAGCAGCCTGGAGACGCCGACCCGAAAGGAACCGGTGATCAGCTTGAGGCTGACCATCAGGCTCAACCGATCCAGCTGCGCCCAGTACTCGGGCAGGCGCGCGACCTGCTCTTCGGGGGACAGGCCGCGCAGGGGCAGCAGTTTGTCCTGCAGCCAGACGGCCAGGCCTTCATCGGAGCTGTGTGTGGCTTGCGGCACCAGCAGGGAGATGGTCTCAGCCAGGTCGCCGACCGCCTGGTAGCTTTCCTCGAACAACCACTCGGGCAACTGCGCGACTTCTATGGCCGTGGCACGGAGCACCTTGGTCGGCACCAGCTGACGCGGGCGCCCTCCGGCCAGGAAATACACCGCCCAGGCCGCATCGGCGGGGTCGGCTGCGCGGAAATAATCGCGCATGGCAGCGAGTTTGGCGTTGCTCGAGGTGGTGGCATCGAGGCGGCTGTAGAGCATGGCGAAGGCTTTCATTTCATACCCCGGGCGTGACCCGGCGCAATGCGAATGAGCAGGTAGGTCATTCAGCCTCCCGGGCGGTATCGTCCTCATCGCCATATTCGGTGTCAAAGGCCTGGGCATCGAGACCGCGCACCTCGCGCAGGTAACGCACCAGAATCGGTACCGAACCATGAGTGACCATCACCCGCTCGGCGCCCGTCTGCTCGATGGCCCAGAGCAAACCCGGCCAGTCGGCATGGTCGGACAGTACGAAGCCGCGATCGACGCCGCGCCGACGGCGCGTGCCACGCAGCATCATCCAGCCGCTGGCGAAGGCATCGGCGTAATCGCCAAAGCGGCGCATCCAGGTGCTGCCGCCGGCTGAGGGCGGGGCGAGAATGATGGCCTGTTTCAGACGTGGATCGCCTTTCTTCAGATCGCCAGCGTAGAGCGTGGGCGGCAGATACACGCCTGCCTCGCGGTAGACCCGGTTCAGCGGTTCGACCGCACCATGCACCACCACGGTGCCGATGCTTTCATCCAGCCCATGAAGAATCCGCTGTGCCTTGCCGAAGGCGTAGCAGAACAGCACGCTGGCGCGACCTGTCGCGGCGTTGGCGCGCCACCAGTCGTTGATGTCGCGAAACACCTCGGCCTGTGTTGGCCAATGGTAAATCGGCAAGCCGAAGGTGGATTCGGTGATGAAGGTGTGGCAGCGAACCGGCTCGAAGGGCGCGCAGGTCGCGTCCGGCTCGACCTTATAGTCGCCCGAGGCGACCCAGACTTCGCCCTTGTATTCCAGTCGCACCTGGGCCGATCCCAGCACATGGCCGGCGGGATGAAAGCTGAGCCTGACGCCGTGGTGCTGGATGGATTCACCATAGGCCAGGGTCTGCAGTGGCATGTCGGCGGCTATACGCGAACGCAGGATGCCTTCGCTGGCGGCGGTCGCCAGGTAGTGGCCCATGCCCCAGCGGGCGTGATCGCCATGAGCATGAGTGATGACCGCGCGCTGCACCGGTCGCCAGGGATCGATGTAGAAATCACCGGGCGGACAATAGAGGCCTTCGGGACGGGCAACGACAAGATCCATGGACACAGCCATTTTGAGCGCTTGCAGATTTGGAGCTTGAGGAGGCGGCCGGAGTTCGGCGTGCACCTGAACGTAGCCGAATTTGTAGGGCGGAAATTTCTCCGCCCTCGCGAAGCATCGTCGGACGGTCTGTGCCTGGCGGATTGAAATCCGTCAGGCAGGTCAGCAGGCTGCCGTCAGTCCACCAGCTTCAGGTGCGAGGTGTCCGGTGCAGGCACATCACTTGCCCGACGGCGCTCGCTTATGTCGCTGCCTACCGGCGCCAGGCTGAACTGCGACAGGTCCAGTGATGGCGCCGGAGTCGCGGGATGCCTGTCCTGCAAGTCGGTGCCCACCGGGGCTATGCCGAAGTCCGGTGCTGCAACATCGATGAAGGCAGCCATGTATTCATCGCGCGGTGTGACTTCCAACGGCTTGAGCGTTGCGCCGGGCTCACGGGCCTGCGGGGTGGTGGGCGTTTCCTCAGGTGGCGGCGCCAGTTCGATTTCCTCGACTTCCACCGGCATGGGGCGCACCTCGGCAACCGCCCCGGCGCGGGCCATGGCCTGGCGGTATTTCTCGACACTGTCGTAATCCAGGTCCTGCTTGATCACGACGCGCCGACCGGAGAACAGCAGGGCGATGCGCTGGGCATCGGCCTGGAACAGTCGCGTCAGGTTGGCCTCGACCTGCTCCAGCGTGGCACCGGGCGCCAGCTCCCCGGAAAAGGCGATTTCGTAGCGGCTCATGAATATCTCCTTTGTACGGCTGACCGGATTCTAGCCAAGCGGCGCCAGCAGCGCCTCGATATCACTTTCCTGCAGTGTCCAGTCCGCGCCGCCCGTGCCCTGCAGCACACTGGTCGCCAATTCGGCCTTGCGCGCCTGCAACTGCTGGATCTTCTCTTCCACGGTCCCGCGTGCGATGAGTTTGTAGACGAACACCGGCTTGTCCTGACCGATGCGGTAGGCGCGGTCGGTGGCCTGGTCCTCCACAGCCGGGTTCCACCAGGGATCGTAATGGATCACGGTGTCGGCGGCTGTGAGGTTGAGCCCGGTTCCGCCTGCCTTGAGACTGATGAGAAAGACCGGCACCTCGCCGTTCTGGAAGCGTTGCACCGGCGTGCGGCGGTCGCGGGTGTCGCCGGTGATCTTCACATAGGGAATATCACGCTGGAGCAACTGTTCCTCGATCAGCGCCAGCATCGAGGTGAACTGCGAGAACACCAGTACGCGGCGGCCTTCGATCATCAGCTCCTGCAGCATCTCCAGCAGGCTGTCCAGCTTGCCCGAGCTGCCGCCGCGAGCAACACGTGCGGTTCCGCCCTTCACCAGACGCAGATCGCAGCAGACCTGACGCAACTTGAGCAGGGCTTCGAGAATGATGATCTGGCTGCGCGCCAGACCCTTGCGGTCGATCTCCTCGCGCACCTTGCGGTCCATGGCCAGGCGCACCGTCTCATAGAGGTCGCGCTGCGCCGGAGTCAGGTTGACCGAATGCAGGATCTCGGTCTTGGGTGGCAGTTCGTGGGCGACCTGCTCCTTGCGGCGCCGCAATAGGAAGGGCCGGATACGCTCGGCCAGATGCTGCAGACGGTCGCTGTCGCCGTGCTTTTCGATGGGGGTGCGATAGGTACGGGTGAATTCCTTGGCGGTGCCCAGCCAGCCGGGCATCAGGAAATGGAACAGTGACCAGAGTTCGCCAAGGTTGTTCTCCAGCGGTGTACCGCTCAGGCACAGGCGTTGCCGGGTCTGTAGCCGGCTGGCGGCCTGGGCGGCCTTGCTGGTGGCGTTCTTGATGTTCTGCGCCTCATCAAGAATCAGTACATGCAGAGGCTGTTCAGCCAGATGTTCGATATCCCGGGGCAGCAGCGCATAGGTGGTCAGTAGCAGGTCGTAGTCGGCCAGCTCGGCAAAGTGATTCAGGCGGTTCGGGCCATGCAGGGTAAGTACCCGCAGGTCGGGCGTGAAGCGGGCTGCCTCATCCTGCCAGTTGGGGATCAGGCTGGTGGGCACCACGACCAGCGCGGGGCAATCCAGGCGACCGGCCCGCTTTTCCGTGAGCAGATGGGACAGCGCCTGCAGGGTTTTGCCCAGCCCCATGTCGTCGCCGAGAATGCCGCCTGTTTCCAGCTCGCGCAGGGTCTGCATCCAGCACAAACCTTGCAGCTGATAGGGGCGCAGTACGGCGTTCAGGCCTACCGGTGGCAGGCAGGGCCGTTGACGATAATCGCGCAGGCGCTCGGCGAATTCGCGCAGGCGCTCACCGCCTCGCCACTCCAGCGCAAGCGTGTCGAGGTGGATCAGGCGTGCGGCATCGGCCTGACCCAGGCGCAGGCCGTCGCCCATCTCGGGCTGCTGCAAATAGAGATCACCCAGGGTGGCGAGAATCGGCTTGAGTCGACCGAAGGGCAGCAGAACCTGCAGCGGATGTTCGCGGTCGCGGCGTCCGAGGGCGATGCGCATCACCTCGTCGTCGCGGCGCTGGGCCAGTTGTTCCGCAGCCAGTAGCGTCGGGGTCTTGCGGATCACGTCCAACAGAACCGGCAACAGACTGATGCGCTGACCTTCGACGACGATTCCCAGAACCAGCTCGAACCAACTGTGCTCCGGCGATTCCTCGACCTCGGCGTACCAGTGTTCGATATCTGTCAGGTCGTAAGCAAAACCCGGCTGGATGACGATCTCCCAGCCTTCGTCGCGAAGTTGCGGCAGCTGCTGTTGAACAAAGTGCAGCCAGGCGGCCTCGCCGGACAGGTCGTACATCTCCGCCGAATCCTTCGGCAGCGCCAGGCTCTGGCGAAGGGCAGGGCGCAGACCCAGTTGTTGCAGACGCTGACGCAACGCCTGCTCGGCCTTGGGGTTGCGGGTGATTGCCTGACGGTCCTCGCCGTCGAGTTGGAGGAAACGCTCGTCGCCCTTGCTCTTGCCGTGCACCAGCATGCGGCCATAGCTGAAGCTGAGACCGGCGCGATGCTGCTGTTCGTTGACCATCCGACCGTTGCCGGGCTGGTAGTTAAGTGATTGATGACTGCCCAGGGTCAGGCGTGGCCGGGGGCCAGCGCGGCCCGGCTGGCCGGGCGCTATTTGCAGCTCACCGTGAAGGCCGCTCTGTGTCGGGACGGCCCGGGCGCCGGTGGTTGATTTCACTGATCAGGTGCCGGGGTCAGGCGTTCGAGCAGCGCTTCAAGCGTGTTGAAACGCTCTTCCGGTCGCTCCATGGGCACCTGGAACTTGAACACCGTCGCCCCCTCGAATTTGTAGCGCTTGGGCTGGGTCTGGATCAGCTTGATCAGCGCCATCGGGTCAACCGGCGTATCGGCGGCGAACTCGATGCGTCCGCCCTGTGGGCCGGCGTCGATCTTGGTGATGCCGAGTTTCTCGGCCTGCAGCTTGAGCAGCGTCAGGCGGACCAGGTGTTTGGCCGGCTCCGGCAGCAGGCCGAAACGGTCGATCATCTCCACCTGCAGCTCGTTGAGACCGTCCTGATCGGTGGCGTTGGCAATGCGCTTGTAGAGGATCAGCCGCGCGTGCACGTCCGGCAGGTAGTCTTCGGGAATCAGCGCCGGCACGCGCAAATTGATTTCCGGCCCGCCACCCAGGGGTTGATCCAGGTTCGGCTGTTCGCCTTTCTGGATGGCCTTGACCGCGCGTTCGAGCATTTCCATGTAAAGGGTGAAACCGACCGCCTGAATCTGCCCACTCTGGCCGTCGCCAAGCAGCTCGCCGGCACCACGGATTTCCAGGTCGTGGGTGGCCAGGACGAAGCCTGCACCCAGGTCCTGGGCATTGGCGATGGCTTCCAGGCGCTTTTCCGCGTCCGGAGTCATGCTCTTGCGCGACGGGGTGAGCAGGTAGGCGTAGGCCTGGTGGTGGCTGCGCCCGACGCGACCACGCAGCTGGTGCAGCTGGGCCAGACCGAACTTGTCGGCGCGCTCGATGATGATGGTGTTGGCACTGGGTACGTCGATGCCGGTTTCGATGATGGTCGAGGCCACCAGCACGTTGAAGCGCTTGTGGTAGAAGTCGCCCATCACTTGTTCCAGCTCGCGCTCGCGCATCTGTCCGTGGCCGATGCCGATACGTGCCTCGGGCACCAGCTCGGCCAGATCGGCAGCACATTTCTCGATGGTCTTCACATCGTTGTGCAGGTAGTAAACCTGACCGCCGCGCAGCAGCTCGCGCAGCAGCGCCTCCTTGATGGTCGGCTTGTTGGCCTCCATGACGAAGGTGCGTACCGACAGCCGGCGCGCCGGCGGCGTGGCGATGATCGACAGGTCGCGCATGCCGGCCACGGCCATGTTCAGCGTACGCGGAATCGGCGTGGCAGTCAGGGTGAGAATGTCGACCTCGCTGCGCAGGGCCTTGAGTTGTTCCTTCTGGCGTACGCCGAAACGGTGTTCCTCGTCGATGATCACCAGCCCAAGGTTGGTGAACTTCACATCGTCCTGCAGCAGCTTGTGGGTGCCGATGAGGATGTCCACCTTGCCCTCGGCCAGCTCCTGCACCGCGGCCTGGATTTCCTTGGCGGATTTGAACCGGCTCATCACCTCGACCCGCACTGGCCAATCGGCGAAGCGGTCGCGGAAGCTGTTGTAGTGCTGCTGGGCGAGCAGGGTAGTGGGCACCAGAACGGCCACCTGGCGGCCACTGTGGACGGCGATAAAGGCGGCGCGCATGGCTACTTCGGTCTTGCCGAAGCCGACATCGCCGCAGATCAGCCGGTCCATGGGCTTGGGCGCGAGCATGTCGCGGCGTACCGCTTCGATGGCCGCCTGCTGATCCGGCGTCTCCTCGAAGGGGAAGCCGGCGCTGAAGGTGTCGTAGTCCAGCTGCGGGTCCTGAAAGGCATAGCCTTCGCGAGCGGCGCGGCGGGCATAGATGTCGAGCAGTTCGGCGGCAACGTCGCGCACCTGCTCGGCGGCCTTGCGCTTGGCCTTCTGCCAGGTTTCCGAACCCAGCCGGTGCAGCGGCGCCAGGGCGTCGTCGCTGCCGGTGTAGCGGGCGATCAGGTGCAGGCTCGCCACAGGCACGTAGAGCTTGGCTGCTTCGGCGTATTGCAGTTGGAGGAATTCGGCGGCCTGGCCGTCGAATTCCATGGTGATCAGCCCCTGATAGCGCCCGACACCGTGGTCGATATGTACCACCGGCGCGCCTTCACGCAGCTCGGTGAGGTTTTTGATGACGTTCTCGCCGGCATCTCGGACCTTCTCGCGGCGGCGGCGCTGCATGATGCGCTGGCCGAACAGCGGGCTTTCGGCGATCAACGCCAGTTGCGGCTGTTGCAGCAGCAGGCCGTCGTCCAGCGGGGCGATGCTGATCGCCAGGCGCTCCTGACTTTGCAGGAAGCCTGGCCAACCATCGACTTCCTGCGGGCGCAGTTTCAGCCGTGCCAGCAGCTCCAGCAGTACCTCGCGGCGACCGGCCGATTCGGCGGTGAACAGCACGCGACCGGGGAATTCGTCGAGAAAACGCCGCAGCGCACCCAGCGGCTCGCTGGCCCTGGCCTCGATGGCCAGCTCCGGCAGCGGGCTGGCGGGGAAACGCTCGCGGCCTATGCCGGTTTCCACGTCCTCCTGGCTGGCGACGATGCGTGGCCAGAGTTTCAGCCGGGCAAAGCAATCCTCCACCGGCATGAAGAGTTCAGCCGGCGGCAACAGCGGGCGCTCGGGATCGACACGGCGTTCTTCGTAGCGGTTGCGCACATCTTTCCAGAAATGCTCGGCAGCCTGCTCGATGCCGGGCAGGGAGAACACCTGGGTGTCGTCCGGCAGGTAATCGAACAGGGTCGAGGTTTCGTCGAAAAACAGCGGCAGGTAGTACTCGATGCCTGCCGGAGTAATACCAGTAGAAAGGTCCTGATAGACCGGGCAACGGCGGAAATCCACGTCGAAACGCTCACGGAAGCGCGCGCGGAAGCCGGTGACCGACTCCTTTTTCAGCGGGAACTCGCGGGCGGGCAGCAGGCGCACGGAGTCCACTTTTTCGATGGAGCGCTGGTTCTCTGGATCAAAAGTGCGCAGCGTTTCGATTTCATCGTCGAACAGATCGATGCGATAAGGCAGGGCACTACCCATCGGATAGAGGTCGATCAGCGCGCCGCGCACAGCGAACTCGCCATGCTCGTAAACCGTGTCCACGCAGCGATAGCCCGCCGCCTCCAGTCGCAAACGCATCTGCTCGACGTCGAGCTTCTGACCGACATCCAGCACCAGGCTGGAGCCCAGCAGAAAGCGCTTTGGCGCCAGGCGGTGCAATGCGGTGGTGATCGGCACCACCAGCACGCCGTGGGTCAGCTCGGGCAGTTGATAGAGCGCCGCGATGCGCTGGGAAATGATGTCCTGATGCGGCGAGAACACGTCATAGGGCAGCGTTTCCCAATCGGGGAAATGCAGCACCGGCAGCTCCGGAGCGAAGAAGGCGAGTTCTTCCTTGAGGCGTTCGGCGCTCTGGCTGTCGGCGGTGAGAAGAAGGGTGAAGCACTCTGCGCGGCTGGCGGATTCGGCAATGGCCAGGCTCAGTGCTGCTCCGGGAAGGTTGCCCCAGGTTTGCTTGCCGCTGGCGGCAGGCATGGGCGGAAGGCGCAATACGGACACGAGTGGACGTGACTCCGGACGGGGAAATAGATCTCCGGGATTGTAACTATCGTAGGGCGTGGCTGTCAGTGTTTCGTCCTTTGCATTTGCCGGCGTTGGGGTGTGTCGGCATAATGTAGCCCTTTTTCTCAGCCCCTACATGTTGGAAGGAACTGCCCGTGACTCAGAAGCCCGACCAGTGTCTTGGTGAATGGATTGACCGCGAAGCGCTCGCCGAAGCGATGATTCCGCTGATTGGCCAGCTGTACCGCAACAACAACGTGGTGACCTCCATCTATGGCCGTGGTCTGATCAACCGCTCGGTGATCGCCATTCTCAAGGCGCATCGCTTTGCACGTCACCGCCAGGCGGATGAGGCGGAACTGTCCGTCCACGAAACCCACCAGATCCTCACCACCATGACCGACATGAACCTGGGCGCCGCTTCGGTCGACCTGGGCAAGCTGGTGGGCAAGTTCAAGGCCGAAGGCAATGGCCGTACTCTGGACCAGTTCGTGCGTGACGAGCTGGCAGAAGTTGCGGGCAAGCGCACCGATACCGCAGGCCGCAAGGGCACTGACGTGGTGCTCTACGGTTTTGGCCGTATTGGCCGTTTGCTGGCGCGTATCCTCGTTGAGAAAACCGGCGGCGGCGATGGCCTGCGTCTGCGCGCCATCGTCGTGCGCAAGGGCGCTGAGAATGATCTGGTCAAGCGTGCCAGCCTGCTGCGCCGCGACTCGGTTCACGGCCCGTTCGATGGCACCATCCATATCGATGCCGAGAACAACACCATCACCGCCAATGGCAACCTGATCCAGGTGATCTACTCCAACGATCCGTCCTCGGTGGATTACACCCAGTACGGCATCGAAAACGCGCTGCTGGTCGACAACACTGGCAAGTGGCGTGACGCCGAAGGCCTCAGCCAGCACCTCAAGTGCCCTGGCGTTGCACGTGTGGTGCTGACCGCGCCGGGCAAGGGTGAGCTGAAGAACATCGTGCACGGCATCAACCATGGCGATATCACCGCCGATGACAAGATCATCTCCGCTGCATCCTGCACCACCAACGCCATTGTGCCGGTGCTCAAGGCAGTCAACGATCAGTACGGCATCGTCAACGGTCATGTCGAAACTGTTCACTCGTACACCAACGACCAGAACCTGATCGATAACTTTCACAAGGGTAGTCGTCGTGGCCGCAGCGCCGCGCTGAACATGGTCATCACCGAAACCGGTGCCGCTACAGCTGCTGCCAAGGCACTGCCGGTGCTCAAGGGCAAGCTGACCGGCAACGCCATTCGCGTACCGACACCCAACGTCTCCATGGCGATTCTCAACCTGAACCTGGAGAAGGCCACCACTCGCGAAGAGATCAACGAGTACCTGCGCCAGATGGCCATGCACTCGGATCTGCAGAAGCAGATCGACTTCGTCAACTCCCAGGAAGTGGTGTCGACCGATTTCGTCGGCTCGCGCCATGCCGGTGTCGTCGATGCCGAGGCAACCATCAGCTGCGACAACCGTGTCGTCCTGTACGTTTGGTACGACAACGAGTTTGGCTACAGCTGCCAGGTCGTGCGTGTCATGGAAGACATGGCCGGAGTCAACCCGCCCGCCTTCCCGCGTTGAGACTGGCCTGAATGAAAAACGGGAGCTTCGGCTCCCGTTTTTCATTCAGTCGCGCTCGACTCCGGATTCAGGTAAACGACGGAAGCGCCTTCGGCGATTCCATCCTACGAGATTGCACGGCGTCCCATATTTTGTAGCCTGGATTAGCCGAAGG
>NZ_JAMOHY010000024.1 GCF_024448695.1 Stutzerimonas stutzeri
TTACTGTTTGCTTTTCCTTGCGGTCTCATTCTACTTGCTGAAGAGAAATATCGGCCCTGGAGTAGGCCGATTGCTAGCTCTTTATTCGAATAATAGGGGGCTTAATTAGGCAAGATGCCAATGAACTGCTGCAAAGAGTGCACGGCAGTGTACCGCGCGAGTCGGTAGTGGGTTTGCGTGAAGGTGGCTCGGGCTTTTCTCAATCTCCGCGATATTCGCAGCCGCTTGTGCAGGTTTCATGAATACGAATGCGGGACAGTTCGGGTAGTAACGGCTTCAGTTCTTGCCAGATCCACTTTGCGAGGTTCTCACTGGTCGGATTCTCCAGGCCGGGTAGATCGTTCAGGTAGTTATGATCAAGCCGCTCAAGAATTGGCTTGAAGATACTTTTGATTTCGCCAAAATCGCGTATCCAGCCCGTGTGCGGGTCAACTTGTCCTTCGATGTAGAGTGCTACTCGGAATGAGTGGCCGTGAAGGCGTCCACATTTGTGTCCCGCAGGTACGTGCGGTAAATGATGTGCCGATTCGAAGGTAAACTCTTTGAATATTTCCACGTTGCTGGCTCACTTGCTTAGGCAGGCCTCAAGGCCGAAGGTACTCATTTTATCTTTTTTTCTACAATGCAGGTGCAGACTGGAGATAACGTTTGTGCTGCTAGTGACTCGTCCGTGTCCTTTGACTCTCTCGTCTTCGTAATGCACAGTACGCAGCTTTTTAACAGTGCTGCCATGTGGCGAAAGGGGATGATATGAATGCTGTAGTTGCAGCCGTGGCGATCATGCTGGTTCTCAGCTTGTGCAGAGTCCACGTGGTGGTGGCGTTGATTGCGGGCGCAATTGCGGGTGGACTCTTGGGAGGCCTAGGAATTGAAGGCAGTATGGAAGCTTTTAACAAAGGCTTGGGTGGCGGTGCGACCGTTGCACTCTCGTACGCCCTGTTGGGTGCTTTTGCTGTTGCGATAGGGAAAAGTGGCTTGGCTCACGCGCTGGCAGACAAAATTCTAACTTTGTTGGGAAAGCGAGAGGCTCAAGGTGTCGGCGCAATCAAATGGCTGCTGATTGCCTTGTTGCTTGCTGTGGCTATTTCCTCCCAAAACATTTTACCGATACATATCGCATTCATTCCGTTGCTGGTTCCACCTCTGCTGTATGTTCTGAACAAGCTTCAGATCGACCGTCGGTTGATTGCCTGCGTCCTCGCTTTTGGTCTGATTACACCTTATATGTTTCTGCCGGTCGGATTTGGAAATATTTTCCTTAAGGAAATCCTGCTTGCCAATGTCGCCAAGAGTGGGGTAGACGTGGCGGGGGTTGCAGTTACCCAAGCTATGCTGATTCCCGCGCTGGGAATGGTTGGTGGCCTACTGATTGCTGTGTTCAGTTATCGTAAGCCGCGTGCCTATGGGCTACAGAAAGTCGATGAGTCGGTGCAGGCTGGCATTCAATACAGTCCCTTGACTCTGGTCGTAGCCGGTGCGGCAATTGTGGCGGCTTTCGCTATTCAATTGTGGCTTGATTCGATGATTATCGGAGCGCTGGCGGGTTTCGTGATTTTTTCGGTTTCCGGGGTGGTGCGTTGGCGCGAGGCTGACGACCTGTTTACCGAGGGCATGAAAATGATGGCGATGATAGGGTTTATCATGATCGCCGCTTCGGGTTTTGCTGAAGTAATGCGCGAAACTGGCCAGGTTAAGACGTTGGTTGATGCGTCGGCACAATGGATTGGTAACAGCAAGGCGGTAGGTGCGCTGTTGATGCTCCTGGTCGGCTTGATTGTCACCATGGGCATAGGCTCGTCCTTTTCGACAGTTCCGATCATCGCGGCGATTTTCGTGCCCCTCGGCCTGGAACTAGGCTTTAGTACTCTGGCAATCGTTAGTCTGGTTGGCACCGCCGGGGCATTGGGCGACGCCGGCTCGCCGGCGTCTGACTCGACACTGGGTCCGACGGCGGGATTGAACGTGGACGGCCAGCATAATCATATCTGGGATACGGTGGTGCCAACCTTTCTCCACTACAACTTGCCCTTGCTCGTATTCGGCTGGGTCGCAGCCATGGTGCTCTGACCCTGTTGCTGCTCTAGTTTGTGTCGTTCTGTGAGATGCAGGGATGTTGCTTCATACGGCAACATCCGGCTCTCACCTGCACTCCTTCCTGCATTCGTTGACTAAAAGGTACAACTACCTCGACAGGATGCATGATGATCAATTCGACGCTCGAACAGAAAGTATTTCTCGCTCTGTTGCTTGTCGTGTCGATAGCCTTCGGCTGGATACTGCTTCCCTTCTATGGAGCGGTGTTTTGGGCCGTCATCCTGGCAATCATCTTTGCACCGGTGCAGAGGCGCCTTTATAACCGCGTTGGTCATCGTCAAAATTTGGCGGCGCTGATCACATTGAGTATTTGTCTGCTTGTTGCCGTGCTGCCGGTGATCTTCATCACGGGGATGCTCGTGCAGGAAGGGTCGACGCTATATGAGCAGATAGAGAGCGGTGAACTTGATATTGGAAGCTTTGTAAGTGGAGTGAAAGATCTGTTGCCCCCTGCGCTACAGACGCAGCTGCAACGCTTCGGTTTTGATGATTGGGAGCAGATTCGGGAACGTCTTTCTTCCGGTGCACTGCAGGGCAGCCAGTTTCTGGCGACCAAGGCCTTCAGCTTTGGACAGGGAACCTTCCAGTTCGTCCTGAGCTTCTTTCTGATGCTCTATCTTCTCTTCTTTTTGATCAGGGACGGACGTGAACTGGTAATTCGCATCAGGCTCGCGATACCGCTGAGCGACACACAGAAGAGACGCTTGTTCAGCAAGTTCACCCGTGTCGTGCGTGCTACCGTGAAAGGCAATATTGTCGTGGCAGTGACTCAGGGTGCATTAGGCGGGATTATCTTTGCGATACTCGGGATCCCCAGTGCCGTGTTGTGGGGCGTCTTGATGTCCTTTCTTTCGTTACTGCCTGCGGTGGGCGCCGGCGTGATCTGGGTGCCCGTGGCGATCTACTTCCTGATGAAAGGCCTCATCATGCAGGGCGTGATTCTTACCCTGTACGGTGTACTGGTGATCGGTCTGGTCGACAATATCTTGCGGCCCATCCTGGTCGGAAAGGACACCAAAATGCCGGATTACGTCGTGCTGATTTCTACATTGGGTGGGTTGAGTCTGTTTGGGCTGAATGGATTCGTTATCGGGCCACTGATTGCAGCCTTGTTTATATCGTCATGGGGACTGTTCACTTCCCCTGAAACGGATTGATCACACTAGAACCCTGAAAGCAGAAAGCCCCGGCATTTGCCGGGGCTTTCGGGTCACCACCAGACCTGGCCGCAAGGCCAGGCCGTAAACCGTCCTTAGTGGAACTGGTTCATGGTGTTGTCTTTACCGCTCGCCTTCAGAGCAGCTTCGCCAGCGAAGTACTCCTTATGGTTGTCGCCGATGTCGGAGCCAGCCATGTTCTGGTGCTTGACGCAGGCGATACCCTGACGCAGTTCCTGACGCTGAACGCCCTTCACGTAGGCCAGCATGCCCTGGTCGGCGAAGTAGCCCTTGGCCAGGTTGTCGGTGGACAGCGCGGCAGTGTGGTAGGTCGGCAGGGTGATCAGGTGGTGGAAGATGCCGGCGTGGGCCGAACCGTCGCGCTGGAAGGTGCGAATCTTCTCGTCGGCGATCTGGGCCAGTTCGGTCTCGTCGTACTCGACGCTCATCAGCTTGGCGCGGTCGTAGGCGGAAACGTCCTTGCCTTCGGCAACCATGGCGTCGAACACCTGCTGACGGAAGTTCAGCGTCCAGTTGAAGGACGGGCTGTTGTTGTAGACCAGCTTGGCGTCGGGGATGGTTTTGCGAATTTCGTTGACCATGGCAGCGATCTGGCCAACGTGTGGCTTCTCGGTTTCGATCCATAGCAGGTCGGCACCGTTCTGCAACGAAGTGATGCAGTCCAGTACGCAGCGCGCTTCACCGGTGCCAGCACGGAACTGGAACAGGTTGGATGGCAGACGCTTGGGACGCAGCAGCTTGCCTTCGCGCTTGATCACGACATCGCCGTTGCCCAGTTCGGCTTCGGTGATTTCTTCGCAGTCCAGGAAGGAGTTGTACAGGTCGCCCAGGTCGCCCGGCTCTTTGGTCACGGCGATCTGCTTGGTCAGGCCGGCACCCAGGGAGTCGGTACGTGCAACGATCACGCCGTTGTCGATGCCCAGCTCGAGGAAGGCGTAGCGAACGGCAGCAATCTTGGCGAGGAAGTCGGCGTGAGGAACGGTCACTTTACCGTCCTGGTGGCCGCACTGCTTCTCGTCGGAAACCTGGTTCTCGATCTGGATGCAGCAAGCGCCTGCTTCGATCATGCGCTTGGCCAGCAGGTAGGTGGCTTCCGGGTTGCCGAAACCGGCGTCGATGTCGGCGATGATCGGTACGATGTGGGTCTCGTAGTTGTCGATCTGGTTCTGGATTTCAGCCGCCTTGGCGTTGTCGCCAGCTTCGCGAGCGGCATCCAGGGCAGTGAACAGCAGGTCCAGTTCGCGGCTGTCAGCCTGACGCAGGAAGGTGTACAGCTCTTCGATCAGGTCGGAGACGGCTGTCTTCTCGTGCATCGACTGGTCCGGAAGCGGGCCGAAGTCGGAACGCAGGGCTGCAACCATCCAGCCGGACAGGTAGAGGTAACGCTTGTTGGTGGTCTTCAGGTGCTTCTTGATGGAGATCAGCTTCTGCTGGCCGATGAAACCGTGCCAGCAACCCAGCGACTGGGTGTAAACGGACGAGTCAGCATCGTACTCGGCCATGTCCTTGCGCATGATGTCGGCGGTGTACTGAGCAATTTCAAGGCCAGTTTTGAAGCGGTTCTGAGCACGCATGCGAGCGACGGACTCAGGGTTGATAGCGCTCCAGCTGCTTCCAGCTACTTCTTTCAGAGCGGCAACTGCCTTGATGTCGTTTTGATAAGCGGACATGGTCAATCCTTCAAAAGAAATTCGTGTTTGGTTGAGCACCGACTTTTCCCACCGAAACCTGCGTGCTTACGCTGATCATGCGAGGCAACACGCGGCAGAGTGTCGAAATACCGACCGAAGCGAGGATTGAACCAAGAGGAGGGGTGTGCAGTTACGCTCATCAGAAAAGGCGTGCAACCGTGGAATGATCGTGGCATTCCGATACGCAGCGGTGGTGGTCGTTGCGTCTAGAGGCTGACATCTTCGAGCTGATGCGTTCATTGCTTCCCCGTCCCTCGGGACGACTCGTTCCAGTCGCAACCTCGTCAGTCCGCCTTGTGGGCAGTACAGTCACGGATCGTCTCTGCTGGTTGGCTGAGTCTGATCCGGAAGCCCTTGCGAGGCCTCTGGTTAGCGGGAGCGGGGCAATGATGCTCTGTCGAAGTGTGTTCGTCAAATCTTTTGTAGTGCTTTTTTTACGGCACTACATTTTTTGACGATTGACAGCTAGCTGACTTGTCCAGGCTATTCCAGTCGATCTACTTTCAGTCGTAGAGAAAGATCCTGATGTCCTTGTGTTGAATAACGACGCAAGATTCCGCTCTGGTTGGAGTTTGCGCTTTCGTCGATTCCACCGACTGAAATCCACTCACCGAGGCGACCGCTGACACGGGTATCGGTTTCCTGGATATCGATGACATCTGCTCTGGAAGTGCTCATTCGATCCTGCTGGCTGCTGATGGTGATCTGCACGAGATCCCCGTGAACCGTTGCTGTGGCGTAAAAGCCTCGAGTGACGTTGCGATACTGGGTCTGCTGGTAGAAACGACCGTACTCGTCGGTGGCGTTGGTGGTGAGAGGCACGCTTTGTCCGACCTGTATGAGGGCAGGGTAGCCCTCGGTTGTCTGCACCTGCTGAATGCCATTGCCTTGGCTGTTGGTGTTGCGGCGAATGATGCGAACCTGATCGCGACCTCCTGTTTCACCACGCCCCGTGCGAACTTCGGTGTCGCCGATGATAACGGAGCCATCGATACGGTAGCCGCTATCTGTGCTCGCCGCCGAATCCTGTGTGTCCACACTGATGAGCAGGCGCTTGGGCTCGCTGTCCAGCTGCGACAGGACCTCCCGCAGCTCGGTGATCACCGCGGTCGGCGCATTGACGATCAGCTGATTGCCGTATGCGTTTACCTTGCCCTGATCGCCGACTACCGACTGTGCGATGGGCAGCATGTCCTGAGCCATGCGGAAATTGAGTGGAATCACTTCGGTCGCGGCGTGGAGGCTCATGCTGACCAAAAGCGATGCGAGAGCAAGAAGGCGACAAGTCATAGCAGAAAACCCCGCAGATCCGGATGGGACAGGCTGTACTCCCAGGCGGTATCGAATTGGCGCCGCAGGGCGCGAGCTCGGCCGGGATTCTGGTACAGCGCATAGCCTGCGACGCGCTCCGGCTCGGGACGTATCAGCAACCCGCGCTCATCAACGACCAGAAAGGCAGAGGTGTGCGCAGGATGGTCGGGATTGAGTGTGCGGATCTGCATGTTGCTGGTCAATCGGCGCGCCAGCGTCAGTAATCTGTGTCCCTGTCTGACAGCGGGAGTTGGATCTGCAAGCAGAATACGCAAGCGATTGCGTGGATGCGCCAGGAGAAAGCTTGCGCATGTCTGCACTATATCGCTCTGGTTGTAGAGCCAGGGCTCCAGGTCGGGGCTGTACAGACATATTGAACGCCGTGCTTGCGCCAACAGTGCCAGCGTATGCAGCTGTGCTTCTTGCAGTGACTCGAACGTCTGGAAAGTTCCGCTGCCATCTACTGCGGGGGCCTCGGGGCGTGTTTCCCGCTCTTGCTGTGGATTGTTGATGAGGTAACGCCCGGGTGACTTGAAGTCGATGGCCGCCAGTTCGGTTGCCATCGAGGGGAGCGAGTCATCCGTGCTCATGCCGGGGTCAGCTGCTCTTTCGCAGCATGTCGACGTGGGGCAGGCCGGCTTCCAGAAATTCCTCGCTTACGACTTCGAAGCCGAGTCGCTCGTAGAATCTTGTAGCGTGAACCTGGGCGGTCAGTCTCTGTTCCCTGAGGCCGCGACGTTCGGCTTCGGCAATGACTGCACGCATCAGGGCATCGCCGATGTTCATGCCACGCCAATCGCGAAGCACTGAAACGCGACCGATTTGACCATCGGTCAGCAGGCGTGCGGTGCCGATCGGGTAGCCATTTTCCAGTGCGAGGAAGTGGATGGCTTGTTCATCGTCACCGTCCCATTCGAGTTCAGGGGGGACCGACTGCTCGGCAATGAAAACGGCTTCCCTGATTCGGCGCAGGTCTGCATTGTCCTGTTGCCAGTCAGCGATTCGAACGGTTATTTCACTCATCAGCAAACTCCAGACTTCCCTGTTTTACCAGTTGCAGCACAAGATTACGCCCATCTTCATCGTTCAGCCATTGACCGAGATTTTCGCTGTGCAGTGCATCGGCGGAGCAGAGCAGCTTCAACAGTTCTTTCAGGTGGGCCGGAAGCAGACGACTCTGGCCGCTGGCAAACAGAAGAAGGCCAAGGTCAATTTCGCTCCAGGCCAGGCGGGCGCTTAGGTTGCGTACCAGTACGGCGCCCTCGGCCAGAGTATCGAATAACTGCTGCTCATCAATATCCGGACCCTGCACGCGTTCAGGGTAGCGGGGTTCGGTCATGAACTGGCCGAACCAGGTTAGCAGCAGGCGCTCGTCGCCCATATGTTCGTTGAGCATGGCTCGCAGGCGATTCAGTGCGTCGCTCTGGATCTGGTGAGGATCCTCGACGGGCAGCTGGTCTGCATCGCCGTAGCGTTCTTCGTCGGGCAGGAACTGCGCCAGAAAATCGGTGAAATGCGTCAGTACTTCCGCCGCGCTGGGCGCCCGGAAGCCTACCGAGTAAGTCATGCAGGCATCTTCGGCGGTGCCGAAATGGGCCAGGCGTGGTGGCAGGTAGAGCATGTCACCGGGTTCCAGCACCCATTCATCGGTGCCCTGGAAGTTGGCGAGAATGCGCAGGTCCCCATGCTCAAGCAGCGGACTTTCGCTGTCACACATCTGACCGATACGCCAGCGACGCTGACCGTGGGCCTGTAGCAGGAAGACGTCATAGTTGTCGAAATGGGGACCAACACCACCGCCGGGTGCAGCGAAGCTGACCATCACGTCATCAATGCGCCAGTTAGGCAGAAAGCGAAAATGTTCGGTGAGTTCGGATACTTCCGGAACCAGCTGATCCACTGCCTGAACCAGCAGCGTCCAGTCTCGTTCGGGTAGGCTCTGGTAGGTGTCTTCCGTGAACGGACCGCGGCGAAGCTCCCAGGGGCTGTCACCATGCTCCAGGACCAGACGAGATTCCACCTCTTCTTCCAAGGATAGCCCTGCCAGTTCATCGGGCGAAATCGGGCTTTCGAAGGAGGGGATGGCTTGACGGATAAGCAGCGGTTTCTTTTGCCAGTAATCACGCAAAAATTCGCGCGCGCTGATACCGCCAAGGATTTGCAGGGGTATATCGGAAGTCATGCCGGGTACCTTGCTCTGCGGAACAGAGCCGTAATAAAAAACGCCCGGCACAGCCGGGCGTGCAAGAAGGGGTGTCGCTCAGACCCGCTTGGCCTGGGCCGCAGCGTTGCCGATGTAGCTCGCTGGGGTGAGTGCGCGCAGTTCTTTCTTGGCCGCTTCGGGCATATCGAGACTGGCGATGAACGTCTGCAGCGCTTCCGGGCTGATGCCTTTGCCGCGCGTCAGCTCCTTGAGCTTTTCATAGGGGTTTTCGATGGCGTAGCGGCGCATGACGGTTTGAATTGGCTCGGCCAGTACTTCCCAGCAATTGTCGAGATCGTCAGCAATGCGTGCCGCATTGAGCTCCAGCTTGCTGATGCCCTTGAGACTGGCTTCGTAGGCAATGACGCTATGTGCAAAACCGACGCCGAGATTGCGCAATACGGTGGAGTCGGTCAGGTCACGTTGCCAGCGAGAGATCGGCAGTTTGCTGGCCAGGTGCTGCAGGATTGCATTGGCAATCCCAAGGTTGCCTTCGGAGTTCTCGAAGTCGATCGGGTTGACCTTGTGCGGCATGGTCGAGGAGCCAATTTCACCAGCGACGGTTTTCTGCTTGAAATAGCCGAGGGAGATGTAGCCCCAGATGTCGCGGTCGAAATCGATCAGGATCGTGTTGAAACGCGCCACTGCATCGAACAGCTCGGCGATGTAGTCATGCGGCTCGATCTGGGTGGTGTAGGGATTGAACGCCAGGCCCAGGTCGTTCTCGATGAATTCGCGGGCGTTGGCTTCCCAGTCGACGTCCGGGTAGGCGGACAGGTGGGCGTTGTAGTTGCCCACGGCGCCGTTGATCTTGCCGAGCAGCGGCACGGCGGCGACCTGGGCGATCTGCCGTTCGAGGCGATAAACAACGTTGGCGAGTTCCTTGCCCAGGGTGGTGGGCGAGGCGGGCTGACCGTGGGTACGCGACAGCATGGGCACGTCGGCGAATTGCACAGCCAGGGTACGAATGGCTTCGGCCAGTTGGCGCATCAGCGGAAGCAGTACGCTGTCCCGGCCTTCGCGCAGCATCAGTGCGTGCGAGAGGTTGTTGATGTCCTCGCTGGTGCAGGCGAAGTGGATGAATTCGTTGACCTTCGCCAGTTCAGGCAGCTGTTTGGCCTGTTCCTTGAGCAGGTATTCCACGGCTTTGACGTCGTGGTTGGTGGTGCGCTCGAACTCTTTGACGCGCTCGGCATGTTCAAGCTGAAAGTGCTCGGCGAGCTGGTCGAGCAGCGCGTTGGCTTCGTCAGAGAAAGATGCAACCTCCGGAATGCCGCTGTGGGCAGCGAGGCGCTGCAGCCAGCGCACCTCGACCTGAACACGGCAGCGAATCAGGCCGAATTCGCTAAAAATCGGGCGCAGGGCGCTGGTTTTGCCGGCATAGCGGCCATCGACGGGGGAAACCGCGGTGAGCGAGGAAAGCTGCATAGAAGGCATTCTCAGGCAGTCGAGCAACGAAAAGAGGGCGCAGATTATACACGAAAGCAACTCGACCGACCGAAGGCGGTCGGCTCGAATGCTCGTGGCTATTCGGGCCGTAACATCGGGTAGAGCGCGTCAAGCATCTTGCGGCGGCTGAAAACCAGTTGCCAGCGATGCCCGCCAAGCTGGCGCCAGAGCCGCGCCGAGCGGATACCGGCGAGCAGCAGTGCGCGGATTTTCGCAGCGTTGTCGGTCTGCTGGAGATGACGCATGTCGCCCTGCACCTGAATGCGCTGACGAAAGGTGCTGATGGTGTCCTGGTACAGGCCGCCAAAGGAGGCGACGACATTTTCATGGGTCAGCCCGAAATGTTCGACCTGCTGCTGGATCTGGTCTAGGCGACTGCCGATTACCTGCAACAGGTCGCCACGCTTGTCCAGTTGCCGCTCCAGCCCAATCATCGCCAGCGCATAGCGTAGGGGTTCACGCTGCAGGCTGTTGGTGTCGCGCTCCAGTGCGCTGGCGAGCGCGCGATAACCGTCGCGCAGATTGAGGTCATCGCCGCCGTAAATTTCCACTACCGGCTTGTTCTCACGTACCAGCAGGCTCTCGAACATGCAGGCCAGAGAGGCATTGGGGACCTGGCCAGTTCGCGCGATCCGGTCAACCAGGGTTGCAGCCTCGAATACCGCGCCGAGTGCAATCAGTTGCTCCTGCAAGGGGGTCATGAGCGAACTCCGTCAAACCAGGGTTCAGCGCTTTCGATCACCCCGCCACCGAGGCAGATTTCACCGTCATAGAACACTACCGATTGACCGGGCGTCACGGCACGCTGAGGCTCATCGAACTCGACCCGATAGTCTGTATTGGTCTTTTCCAGCCGGCAGGCCTGATCAGTCTGGCGGTAGCGCACCTTGGCCGCGACGCGTAGCGGTACAGTCGTTTCGACAGGGTTGACCCAGTAGATGTTTGATACAAACAGGGCGCGTGCGAACAACCAGGGATGGTCATTGCCCTGGCCGACCATCAGTACGTTGCGCTCCAGATCCTTGCTCAAGACGTACCAGGGCTCGTCGCCAGCATCTTTCAAGCCGCCGATACCCAGGCCCTGACGCTGCCCGATGGTGTGGTACATCAGGCCGTGATGGCGTCCTATGACCTCGCCATCAATGGTCTCGATGGCGCCGGGCTGGGCCGGCAGGTACTGCTTGAGAAAGTCACTGAAACGACGCTCGCCGATAAAACAGATGCCGGTGGAGTCCTTCTTCTTCGCTGTGGCCAGGCCGTATTTTTCGGCGATGGCTCGTACCTCCGGTTTTTCCAGCTCGCCAACGGGAAACAGGGTCTTGCTCAGCTGCTCGCCGCCTACGGCATGGAGGAAGTAGCTCTGGTCCTTGTTCGGGTCCAGGCCCTTGAGCAGTTCGCAGCGTCCGTCGATATCGCGGCGGCGAACATAGTGCCCCGTTGCGATCAGGTCGGCGCCGAGAGATAGGGCATAGTCGAGGAATGCCTTGAACTTGATTTCACGGTTGCAGAGGATGTCCGGGTTCGGCGTTCGGCCTGCCTTGTATTCGGCGAGGAAATGCTCGAATACGTTATCCCAATACTCGGCTGCAAAGTTGGCCGTGTGCAGTTTGATTCCGATCCTGTCGCAGACGGCCTGGGCGTCCGCGAGGTCTTCTCGGGCGGTGCAGTACTCGGTGCCGTCGTCCTCTTCCCAGTTCTTCATGAACAGGCCTTCGACCTGGTAACCCTGTTCGAGCAGGAGCAGGGCGGAAACCGAGGAATCGACGCCGCCGGACATGCCGACTATGACGCGCAGGGTTTCGGGGGCTTGGAGAGCTGGATCAGACATGGGATCTCGGTAGCTGGCTGCCAAAAACACGAAATTCTACAGCTTGACGAAGGCAAAGGCTAAGGTCGCTGCTCACGTACCACATCCAGGCTGTGCAGCGGACCGGCAAGATAGTCGTCAATACAGCGCGGCACCAGCTCGCTGCGCCAGCGCTCCGGCTGGGTGGCTAGCTCGTCTCGGCTCAGCCAATGGGTGGCAAGGATGTCGCTGTCCAGTGGGCGCTGTGGATGATGAAGGACGGGGCGGGCGGCGAAACAGACGCGCTGATAGGTCACACCGTTGCTGGGAGCAGTATAGAGGTAGATGCCGACCACAGCGCTCAGCTCCACCTCCCAGCCTGTTTCTTCAAGGGTTTCGCGTATTGCTGCCTGTCGAAGGGTTTCATCGGGCTCCAAGTGTCCGGCGGGCTGGTTCAGTACCGGCTGGCCCGCCTGGGATTCTTCTACCAGGAGAAAGCGGCCGTTATGCTCGACGATGGTGGCGACTGTGATGTGTGGATGCCAGGTCATGGAGGTGCCTGTTGGTCATTGAGTAATGGAATGCTAGCAATGAAGTCTGCCTGAAACGCGAAACCCCAGCGCAGGGCTGGGGTTTCGTTTGCCGTAACGCCGTCAGGCGTCGGACGACGGTTTAGACCAATGCAGCGAGTGCGGCATTGAAGGTTGCGCTGGGGCGCATGACTTCACTGGTCAGTTTTGGGTTGGAGCGGTAGTAGCCGCCGATATCCACTGGCTTGCCCTGTACGGCGGCGAGCTCGGCGACAATGGTTTGCTCGTTTTCCGCGAGCGTTTTCGCCAGAGGAGCAAAATGCGCCTGCAGCTCAAGGTCTTCAGTCTGGTTCGCCAGTTCCTGTGCCCAGTAGAGCGCCAGGTAGAAGTGGCTGCCGCGGTTGTCCAGCTCACCGGTACGGCGCGAAGGCGACTTGTTATTGTCGAGCAGCTTGCCGGTGGCGGCATCCAGGGTTTTGCCGAGCAGCTTGGCCTTGGGGTTGTTCGTCTTGATTCCGGTCTCTTCGAGAGAAACGGCCAGAGCCAGGAACTCGCCGAGCGAATCCCAGCGCAGGTGGTTCTCTTCGGTCAGCTGCTGGACATGTTTGGGAGCCGAGCCACCGGCGCCGGTTTCGTACATACCACCACCAGCCATCAGCGGGACAATGGACAGCATCTTGGCTGATGTGCCCAGTTCCATGATCGGGAACAGGTCAGTCAGGTAGTCGCGCAGCACGTTGCCTGTCACCGAAATGGTGTCCTGGCCACGCTTCATGCGTTCCATGCTGACGCGGATGGCTTCGTTATAGCCCATGATGCGGATGTCCAGGCCGCTCAGATCATGTTCCTGCAGATAGGTCTCGACCTTCTTCTGCAGTTCGCGATCGTGGGCGCGCTCCGGGTCAAGCCAGAAGATTGCCGGGGTGTCGGACTGGCGGGCACGGGTGACGGCCAGCTTGACCCAGTCGCGGATCGGCGCGTCCTTGGTCTGGCAGGCGCGCCAGATATCGCCTTTCTCGACTTCATGCTGCATCAGTACGGTGCCATCGGCGAGCACGACGCGCATGGTGCCATCGGCGTTCATCTCGAAGGTCTTGTCGTGGGAGCCGTATTCTTCTGCTTTCTGCGCCATCAGACCGACGTTCGGTACGCTGCCCATGGTGACTGGGTCAAAGGCGCCATTGGTTTTGCAGAAGTTGATCATCTCCTGGTAGATGCGGGCGTAGGTGCTTTCCGGCATCACCGCCTTGGTGTCCTTGAGCTTGCCGTCCTTGCCCCACATCTGTCCGGAGCTGCGAATCATCGCAGGCATCGAGGCATCGACGATGACGTCGCTGGGAATGTGCAGGTTGGTAATGCCCTTGACCGAGTCGACCATGGCCATTTCGGGACGATGGCTGTAGCAGGCATGAATGTCGTCGAGGATTTCTTCCTGCTGTGAGGCGGGAAGGGACTTGATCTTGTCGTAAACGCTGCTGATGCCGTTGTTCGGGTTGACGCCCAGCTCTTCGAACAGCTTGCCGTACTTGTCGAATACTTCCTTGTAGTAAACGCTGACGGCATGGCCGAAGACGATCGGGTGGGAGATCTTCATCATGGTGGCCTTGACGTGCAGGGACCACATTACGCCGGTTTCCTTGCAGTCCTGCAGGGTGTCCTCGAAGAACGCTCGGAGCTTCTTGCAGCTCATGAACATGCCGTCGAGTACTTCACCTTCCAGCAGGGAAAGCTGCTTCTTGACCTCGATCTGGCCATCCTTGCCGACGAATTCGATGCGCACGTCACCGGCCTTCTCCATGGTGACGGACTGTTCGCTGGAGAAGAAATCGCCGCCGCGCATGTAATCGGCATGGGATTGCGAGGCCTTGCTCCACTTGCCCATGGAGTGGGGGTGCTTGCGTGCGAATGCCTTGACGGCTGCAGGTGCGCGGCGATCCGAATTGCCTTCACGCAGGACAGGGTTTACTGCGCTTCCCAGCACCTTGCTGTAACGGGCGCGTGCGTCTTTTTCAGCGTCGGTCTGCGGTTCTTCCGGGAAGTCTGGAAGGTTGTAGCCCAGTGCCTGCAGTTCGGCGATGGCATTGCGCAGCTGGGGAATCGATGCGCTGATGTTGGGCAGCTTGATGATATTGGCTTCTGGATTGGTAGCCAGGACCGCCAATTTGGCGAGGTCATCCTCGATTCGCTTGTCGGCGTCCAGTCGGTCGGAAAAGCTTGCAAGAATGCGCCCTGCAAGAGAGATGTCGCTGGTTTCGACGGCTATGTCGGCTGAGGCCGCAAAGGTTTCCACGATAGGCAGAAGCGAATAAGTGGCCAGCGCGGGGGCTTCGTCGGTGAAGGTGTAGATGATCTTCGAGCGGGTGGACATTGGTGTTGGCTCTCTCTTGCTGTGCGTGCACAGAATCTCGAAGTGCGTGGGTAGACGCTCTGGCTGCAGTTTGTTGAGCCAGAAATCGAGGTTCGCCGCGATGATGTTGGGTACACCACTAGAGTGTTGGCTCCATACGGCTGCGGTTGGCAGTCGGATGGTTTCAGGAGAGGAGGACTCGTTAGAGACCGGCTGGCTCCTCATGACTCGTTAGTCACCTAAGTAGTATATCACCGCACGTCACTTTCCCAGAATGCCTAGACCATAAGACGATGGCAGAGATGGTTTCGGACGAATCAACTGGGGTACTCTCAAGGATGACCACTGTTTTTAACCACCAAAACGGAGTCCAGCATGGGATACCAAAAGATCCAGGTGCCAGCCAGCGGTGACAAAATCACCGTCAATGCCGACAACACTCTGAATGTCCCGAACAACCCGATCATTCCTTATATAGAGGGTGACGGAATTGGTGTCGATATCAGCCCGGTAATGATCAAGGTCGTCGATGCCGCCGTGGAAAAGGCCTACGGTGGTGAGCGCAAGATTGCCTGGATGGAAATCTACGCCGGTGAAAAGGCAACCCAGATCTATGATCAAGACACCTGGTTGCCGAAAGAAACGCTGGACGTCGTGCGCGACTATGTAGTCTCCATCAAGGGGCCGCTAACCACGCCAGTGGGGGGTGGTATTCGCTCGTTGAACGTGGCGCTGCGCCAGGAGCTGGATCTGTACGTCTGCCAGCGCCCGGTTCGCTGGTTCACTGGTGTGCCCAGCCCGGTGAAGAGGCCTGGCGACGTGGATATGGTGATCTTTCGCGAGAACTCCGAAGACATCTACGCCGGCGTCGAGTGGAAGGCTGGCAGCCCTGAGGCCGAGAAGGTCATCAAGTTTCTCACTGAAGAAATGGGCGTCACGAAGATTCGTTTCACCGAAAACTGCGGCATTGGCATCAAGCCGGTGTCCCTTGAAGGCACCAAGCGTCTGGTGCGCAAGGCGCTGCAATACGCGGTGGACAATGATCGCAGCTCAGTGACCCTTGTGCATAAGGGCAACATCATGAAGTTCACTGAGGGTGCCTTCAAGGAATGGGGGTATGAGGTGGCGCGCGACGAATTCGGCGCGGAACTGCTGGATGGCGGCCCCTGGATGCAGTTCAAGAATCCCGCCAGCGGCAAAACCATTGTCGTCAAGGACGCCATTGCCGATGCCATGCTGCAGCAGATTCTGCTGCGTCCTGAGGAATACGACGTTATCGCCACCCTGAACCTCAATGGCGACTACCTTTCCGACGCGTTGGCAGCCGAGGTTGGCGGTATCGGTATTGCACCGGGTGCCAACCTGTCCGATACGGTGGCCATGTTCGAGGCGACCCACGGTACAGCACCGAAATATGCCGGCCAGGACAAGGTCAATCCGGGATCACTGATTCTCTCGGCCGAGATGATGCTGCGCCACATGGGCTGGGTTGAAGCAGCCGATCTGCTGATCAAGTCAACCGAAGACGCCATCGCCGCCAAGACGGTGACCTATGACTTCGAGCGCCAAATGGAGGGCGCGAAGCTGGTGTCTTGCTCCGGCTTCGGCGACGCCATGATCTCCCACATGTAAAGTGGGTAAGAACAGAAAAGGCCGATCATTGACCGGCCTTTTCTGTTGCTGGATCAGGCTTCTGCAGCCGAATGTTGGGAGATGGGCACAACTGCATCCTCGGTTGCCTGCAATGACCTGATATTGGTCGCATGCAGACCCTTGGGTCCTTGCAGAATATCAAACCTGACCGCCTGCCCAGCCTTGAGAGTCCTATACCCTTCCATCTGAATGGCAGAGTAGTGGGCGAACAGGTCCTCATCGTCGCCGTCTGCTACGATGAAACCATAGCCCTTGGCGTTGTTGAACCACTTGACCTTACCGCTTAGCATGCTCTTATCCCTCTGCAAAGTAGTCCATCACTGGAGTAACATCCATTTCATTCCGCGCGAGTGCAACACTGCATGACACCTTGCGCGCAACCTGTTGCCTTTGTGGCACATACTGTTTGTATCATCGTTTTGCCGATAGTCAAGGCGACTCGTCAGGTGGCTGTGAAGCCCTTCAATTTACCCGGCCATGGTGCCCCGACGTAGACCGTTTATTCGCATGCGTGCATCCCCAATGATTCGTCTAATATTCAATCAGGATCGTCCAGAGAGCGAGGGCGATGATGCGTCCGGGGTGGCGATCGAAGAAGCCAGGCCGCAACTGAAGGCACCACCCATGTTCAAAGTTGTCATGTTCAATGATGACTACACGCCGATGGATTTTGTCGTGGAGGTACTGGAAGGGATTTTCAATCACAACCGGGAGCTTTCCACCAAGATCATGCTGACCGTTCATACTGAAGGGCGGGCCGTTTGTGGTGTTTACACGCGGGATGTCGCTGAAACCAAAGCGATGCAGGTCAATCAATATGCAAGGGAGTGCCAGCATCCGTTGCTTTGTGAGATCGAGAAGGACGGTTAATCCCGATTGCTGGGTAAGAGGTGAAAGCTATGTTGAACCGTGAGCTCGAAGTCACTCTGAATCTGGCCTTCAAGGAGGCTCGCACCAAGCGTCATGAATTCATGACGGTAGAGCATCTCCTGCTAGCGCTTTTGGATAATGAGGCCGCCGCAACCGTTTTGCGCGCCTGCGGAGCCAGTCTCGACAAGCTGCGGCATGATCTGCAGGAATTTATCGACTCCACCACCCCGCTGATTCCCCAGCATGATGAAGAACGTGAAACTCAGCCAACTCTGGGCTTCCAGCGAGTGCTGCAGCGCGCCGTTTTTCATGTGCAGAGCTCCGGCAAGCGCGAGGTGACAGGTGCCAATGTGTTGGTGGCCATCTTCAGCGAGCAGGAAAGCCAAGCCGTATACCTGCTCAAACAGCAGAATGTTGCGCGTATTGATGTCGTCAACTTCATTGCGCATGGCATTTCCAAGGTGCCGGGCAGTGGCAATGCCGAAAGTGATTCGGATATGCAGGATGAGGAGGGTGGGGAAACCGCAGCCTCCGGTAATCCGCTGGACGCCTATGCCAGCAATCTCAACGAACTGGCGCGGCAGGGGCGAATCGATCCGCTGGTCGGGCGCGAACACGAAGTTGAGCGCGTCGCGCAGATACTGGCGCGCCGTCGCAAGAACAATCCATTGCTGGTGGGTGAGGCAGGCGTAGGCAAGACAGCGATCGCCGAAGGCCTGGCCAAGCGTATTGTCGATAACCAGGTGCCTGAGCTGCTGGCCGACAGCGTCGTCTATTCGCTGGATCTGGGCGCTCTGCTAGCAGGCACCAAGTACCGGGGCGATTTCGAGAAGCGCTTCAAGGCGCTGTTGAACGAGCTGCGCAAGCGGCCGCAGGCGGTTCTGTTCATTGACGAAATTCATACCATCATTGGTGCTGGGGCTGCATCGGGCGGAGTGATGGACGCTTCCAATCTGCTCAAGCCCCTGTTGTCCTCGGGTGAGATCCGCTGCATTGGTTCGACGACCTTTCAGGAGTTTCGTGGAATCTTCGAGAAGGACAGGGCGCTGGCGCGGCGCTTCCAGAAAGTCGATGTCAGCGAGCCCTCCGTCGAGGACACCATTGGCATTCTGCGTGGCCTGAAAGGACGTTTCGAGCAGCATCACAGTATCGAGTACAGTGACGAATCGCTGCGGGCCGCGGCCGAGTTGGCGTCGCGCTATATCAACGACCGCCATATGCCCGACAAGGCCATTGACGTGATCGACGAGGCGGGTGCCTTTCAGCGCCTGCAGCCGGAAGAAAAGCGGGCCAAGCGTATTGATGTGGAGCAGGTCGAGGACATTGTGGCCAAGATCGCGCGGATTCCGCCAAAGCATGTCAGCACGTCCGACAAGGAACTGTTGCGCAATCTGGAGCGCGATCTGAAGCTGACAGTCTTTGGTCAGGATGATGCAATCGACTCGCTGTCTACCGCCATCAAGCTTTCGCGTGCCGGGCTGAAAGCGCCGGACAAGCCGGTAGGGTCGTTCCTTTTTGCCGGCCCCACGGGTGTCGGCAAGACCGAGGCCGCCAGGCAGCTGGCGCGTGCGCTGGGTATCGAGCTTGTGCGCTTCGATATGTCCGAGTACATGGAGCGGCATACGGTGTCACGCCTGATTGGTGCACCTCCCGGTTATGTGGGGTTCGATCAGGGCGGCCTGCTGACCGAGGCAATCACCAAGCAGCCACATTGCGTGTTGCTGCTTGACGAGATCGAGAAGGCGCATCCCGAGGTCTTCAATTTGCTGTTGCAGGTCATGGACCATGGCACCTTGACGGACAATAACGGACGCAAGGCAGATTTCCGTAATGTCATTCTCATCATGACCACCAACGCCGGGGCGGAAACGGCGGCCAGGGCGTCGATTGGCTTCACGCATCAGGACCATGCGTCCGACGCGATGGAAGTGATCAAGAAGAGCTTCACGCCCGAATTCCGTAACCGGCTGGATACCATCATCCAGTTCGGTCGCCTGAGCCATGAAGTGATCAAGAGCATTGTCGATAAGTTCCTCATCGAATTGCAGGCGCAGCTTGAGGACAAACACGTCACGCTGGAGGTCTCGGATACGGCTCGCGGCTGGCTGGCCGAAGGGGGCTACGATGTGCAGATGGGGGCTCGGCCAATGGCGCGGCTGATTCAGGACAAGATCAAACGACCCTTGGCCGAAGAGATACTCTTCGGCGAACTGGCCGAGCATGGTGGCGTGGTTCACGTTGATGTTCGTGACGGAGAGCTGGTCTTCGAGTTCGAGACCAGCGTTGAGCTTGCCTGATGGGCGGCTAAATGTGTTGTCCAGCTAATCAGAACGCCCGGCAGCTGCCGGGCGTTTTGTTATCTGTTTTCTATGCGCAGGTCGGGTGCCCGGAAGCGTGGCGGACATATACAAAAAAGCCCGGCTCTGGCCGGGCATTCTTTCTCGCGTCTCGTATCAACGAGCGCGGTAGGTGATGCGACCTTTGCTCAAATCGTACGGCGTCAGCTCTACACGAACCTTGTCACCGGTCAGAATCCGGATGTAGTTCTTGCGCATCTTTCCGGAGATGTGCGCAGTAACGACGTGCCCATTTTCCAACTCCACGCGAAACATGGTGTTGGGCAGGGTGTCGACGACAGTACCTTCCATTTCGAAGCTGTCTTCTTTCGACATTCAGTAAAACCCTCGGTATCCAATGATTGACCCTGCGCAAAAATGCGCGGGTAAAAGCGGCAAGCATTGTGCCTGAAAGGGCTACGAGAGCCAAGGGGTTAGGGGCTGTTCCTGATTCGTACGCAATCTGTGTGCGAATCAGGGAGCCCCTAGCTGAGGCTGATCCAGCGCTGATTGACCAACAGCTCGATGGGACGGTATTCGGTCTTGTAGTTCATCTTGCGGCAATTCTTGATCCAGTAACCCAGATACAGGCCCTTGAGTCCCAGCCGCGCGACCTCACCTGCCTGCCAGAGGATTGCGAAGCGGCCAAGGCTGCGACGTTCTTCGGCTGGGTCGTAGAAGGTATACACCGCCGACAGGCCATTGGGCAGTACGTCGGTTACGGCCAGGGCGAGCAGGCGGCCATCGAGGCGAAACTCGTAGAAGCGGGAGAAAGGCAGGTCGCGCACCAGAAAGGTATGGAATTGGTCACGGCTCGGCGGATACATGTCGCCGTCAGCGTGACGCTGCTCTATATAGTTTGCATACAGGCCGTAGTATTCCTCGGTAAAGGCCGGGCGCACATCAGTGACCGTCAGATCGGCGTTGCGCTTGAGAATGCGCTTCTGCTGCCGGTTGAGTTGCAGCCTTTCGGCTGGAATGCGTGCGGGAATACAGGCGTTGCAGCGTTGGCAATGGGGTCGATAAAGATGATCGCCACTGCGACGAAATCCCATTTCCGACAGCTCGGCATACACCTGTACATCCATCGGCTGGCTGGGATCCAGAAACAGCGTGGTCGCCTGCTCTTCGGGCAGATAACTGCACGCATGAGGCTGTGTGGCGTAGAACTTGAGACGAGCCAGTGAAGTCATGGTCAACTCTCGCAAATCATGAAGTCAGTGTAGGTCAGCCTGGCTTGGTCGACTAGGACTCCCATCGGGTTGTGTCAGGTTCACCAAGATACCTGGCAAGCGCTTCGGCAAAGGTTTTGCGGGATATTGTTCGGGCGCCGAGACTGGCCAGATGCTGAGTTGGCATCTGGCAATCAATCAGTTTGAAGTCTCGCTCTCGCAGATGTTCCACCCACGTGACGAACCCCGCTTTGGAAGCATTGGTGACCCGGCTGAACATGGATTCGCCGAAGAACAGCTGCCCCATGGCCAGGCCGTACAGGCCGCCGACCAAGCGCTCGTCCTGCCACACTTCCACAGAGTGTGCGATACCCATTCGATGCAGTTGCAGGTAGGCGTCCTGCATGGAGGGCGTGATCCAGGTGCCATCGGCGTAGCTGCGCGGTGCGGCGCATCCCTCGATGACTGCCTTGAAAGCCTGGTCGAAGGTTATCTGGAAGACCCCCTGGCGCAGGGTTTTGCGCAGGCTGCGTGAGATATGTAGCTCTTCGGGATACAGCACAGTGCGCGGGTCCGGCGACCACCAGAGCAATGGTTGCCCCTCCTGATACCAGGGAAAGCAGCCATGTCGGTAGGCTGCAAGCAGGCGTTCGGGGGACAGATCACCGCCAGCGGCCAGCAGGCCGTTTGGCTCGCGCATGGCCTTGTCGAGAGGAGGAAACGAGAGGTTGTCGCGCTGCAGCCAGGTCAGCATATCGATAGGCCGAAAAGTCGGCGGTTGCAGACAACCGCCGAAAAGGGATTACTGATCGAGGTATTTTTCAGCGTCCAGTGCGGCCATGCAGCCAGCGCCTGCCGAGGTAATAGCTTGGCGATAGACGTGATCGGCCACATCGCCAGCGGCGAACACACCGGGGATGCTGGTGCAGGTGGCATCGCCCTCGCTGCCACCCTTGATCGTGAGGTAGCCGTCCTTCATTTCCAGCTGTCCCTGGAACAGATCGGTATTGGGCTTGTGGCCAATGGCGATGAAAACGCCGGCCAGGTCAAGCTTCTGCTCATCACCGGAGAGGGTGCTTTTCAGGCGCACGCCGGTGACACCGCTGGCATCGCCCAACACTTCTTCGAGGGTATGGTTCCAGTGCAGGCGGATATTGCCGTTGGTGGCCTTGTCCATGATCTTGTCCTGCAGGATCTTCTCCGAGCGCAGCTTGTCGCGACGATGGATCAGGTGGACTTCCTTGGCGATATTGGACAGGTACAGCGCTTCCTCGACCGCAGTGTTGCCGCCGCCGATCACGGCGACCACCTGGTTGCGATAGAAGAAGCCGTCGCAGGTGGCGCAGGCCGAGACGCCACGTCCGGCGAAGGCATCTTCGGAAGGCAGGCCGAGGTATTGCGCGGAAGCGCCGGTGGCGATGATCAGTGCATCGCAGCTGTAGGTAGCGCTATCGCCCTTGAGAATGAAGGGGCGCTGCTGCAGTTCGGCCGTATGGATATGGTCGAACACCACCTGAGTATCGAAACGCTCGGCGTGCCGTTGCATACGCTCCATCAGTGCGGGGCCGGTAAGACCCTCGACGTCGCCGGGCCAATTGTCCACTTCGGTAGTGGTGGTCAGCTGGCCGCCGGGCTGGATGCCGGTGATCATCAGCGGTTTCAGGTTGGCGCGAGCGGCATATACCGCAGCGGTATAACCAGCCGGGCCAGAGCCGAGAATGATCAGACGTGAATGCTTGACTTCGCTCATAAAGAGCCCTCATAAGCCGTTGTTGCGAAAAGAAAAGCGTGCTTCAGTCGAGCAACGCTGCAAAAACTGGCGTTTATGCTACACCGAAGCATCGGGAAAAACCCAAGCCGGAATGGAACCGGCATGCCATCGAGTCGACAAAGCCGTACAATGCCGAGGTTCTGGCTGATTACGGTTCACAGAGCGCGCCGCTGGCGCAGGAAATAAAGCGTTTTGAAGAATACCTCCTCTATCGCGCCGGCTTCCGTCTGGCGACAGCAGTTACAGTACCGACTCAAAGAAGGTGCCCTGATCGCGGCGGTTGCCGCGTGCCTGTTCTTGCTGATGACGCTGGTCAGCTACAGCAGCAGCGATCCGGCATGGGACAACAGTGTCCAGGTCCATTCTATTGATAACGCCGGCGGCATGATCGGTGCCTGGCTGTCCAGCATTCTGCTGGGAGGCTTGGGTTATTTCGCTTATCTCTTCCCGCTGCTGCTCGGCATTCGTGCCTGGCGAATCTTTCGCAACAGAAATCAGCAATGGCAATGGCAATGGAATGGCTGGCTGTTCGTTTGGCATCTGACGGGGCTGATGTGTCTGATTGCTGCCGGGACAGTACTGGCCGATATCCATTTTGCGGCGCAGGAGGGCATGCAGCAATCCGGTGGCGGCATGCTCGGTGCCGTTCTCGGGCAGTGGACCGAAAGTGTTCTGGGCGTGCAGGGCAGCACGCTCATGTGCATTGCTCTTTTCCTGTTCGGTTTGACCGTGTTCACCGACCTTTCCTGGTTCAAGGTGATGGACCTGACCGGCAAGATCACGCTTGATCTGATCGAGTTGATTCAGAGCTTCTTCAGCCGCTGGTGGCAAAGTCGCGCCGAGCGCAGACAGATGGTCGCTCAGCTGCGCGAAGCCGATGAGGTGGTCAACGAAGTGGCGGGATCGCTGCCAGATCGTCGGGAACGAGCGAAGGTCAAGGAGCGCCTGCTGGAGCGCGAAGGTTCGCTGAGCAAACATATGAGCGAGCGCGAAAAACGCGTGGCGCCGGTGATCACGCCGCCCGCACCGCAGAAGGCGGCGGAACAAAGCAAGCGTGTACTGAAGGAAAAACAGACCAATCTGTTCGTCGATCCTCTGATCGAAGGCAGCCTGCCGCCGATATCCCTGCTGGACGCTGCCGAGAAGCAACAAAAGCAGTATTCACCTGAATCCCTGGAAGCCATGTCGCGGTTGCTGGAGATCAAGCTCAAGGAATTCGGTGTCGAGGTGATCGTCGAGTCCGTACATCCGGGCCCGGTGATTACCCGTTTCGAAATCCAGCCGGCAGCCGGCGTCAAGGTCAGCCGCATTTCCAATCTGGCCAAGGACCTGGCTCGCTCGCTGGCGGTAATCAGCGTTCGGGTGGTCGAAGTGATTCCCGGCAAGACCACCGTAGGCATCGAAATTCCCAATGAGGATCGCCAGATCGTGCGTTTCTCCGAGGTGCTCTCGTCGGCACCTTATGATGATGCAAAGTCGCCAGTGACCATCGCCCTGGGCCACGATATCGGCGGCAAGCCGGTGATCGCGGATCTGGCCAAGATGCCTCATCTGCTGGTCGCAGGCACCACCGGTTCGGGCAAATCGGTGGGTGTCAACGCGATGATCCTGTCGATTCTGTTCAAGTCGCCGCCGGAAGACGCGCGCCTGATCATGATTGACCCGAAGATGCTCGAACTGTCCATCTATGAAGGTATTCCACACCTGCTGTGTCCGGTCGTCACAGACATGAAGGAAGCCGCCAACGCCCTGCGCTGGAGCGTCGCCGAGATGGAGCGGCGCTACAAGCTGATGGCGGCGATGGGTGTGCGCAATCTGGCAGGCTTCAACCGCAAGGTGAAAGAAGCGGAGGAGGCCGGCACACCGCTGACCGACCCGCTGTACCGCCGCGAGAGCATGGAGGACGAAGCACCGCTGCTGAAAAAGCTGCCGACCATCGTCGTCGTAGTGGATGAGTTTGCCGACATGATGATGATCGTCGGCAAAAAGGTCGAAGAGCTGATCGCGCGAATCGCTCAGAAGGCCCGTGCGGCGGGTATTCACCTGATCCTGGCCACTCAGCGGCCTTCGGTGGACGTGATCACCGGCCTGATCAAGGCCAACATTCCGACCCGTATGGCGTTTCAGGTGTCGAGCAAGATCGACTCGCGTACCATTCTCGATCAGGGCGGTGCCGAGCAACTGCTAGGCCACGGCGACATGCTTTATCTGCCGCCGGGTACCGGGCTGCCGATCCGTGTGCATGGTGCCTTCGTGTCTGATGAAGAAGTACACCGTGTGGTCGAGGCCTGGAAGGCGCGTGGCGCACCCGATTACATTGAGGAAATTCTGGTTGGCGTCGAGGATTCCGGTAGCGGCTTCGACGGTGGCGGTGGCGAGGGTGGCAGTGAGGACAGCGAAGAAGATCCGCTGTACGACGAGGCCGTGCGCTTCGTCACCGAAACCCGCCGCGCATCGATTTCCTCCGTGCAGCGTAAACTGAAAATTGGCTACAACCGTGCCGCCCGGATGATCGAGGCGATGGAAATGGCCGGTGTCGTCACTTCCATGAATACCAATGGCTCGCGCGAAGTGCTCGCGCCGCCACCCATGCGCGACTGAGTCGCACCGAGGAACTATGCAATTGATTCGCTTGCTGTTTGCGTCTGCTCTGCTGTTTACGCTGGTGCCGGTTCAGGCCGATCAGACCGCCTCCGTGCAGCGTCTGACCGGCTTGCTGCAAAAAGCCGAAACGCTGACCGGGCGCTTTTCCCAGCTGTCACTCGACGGCACCGGCACCCAGCTACAGGAAACGTCCGGCGAACTGGCTCTAAAACGTCCGGGGCAGTTCCGCTGGCACACCGATGAGCCGATGGAGCAGTTGCTGGTATCCGATGGCAAGAAAGTCTGGCTGTACGACCCGGACCTTGAGCAGGCGACCATCCAGACCCTGGACCAGCGTCTGACCCATACGCCGGCGCTGCTACTTTCCGGCGATGTCTCGTCCATCAGCGAGAACTTCGAGGTGTCCCACAAGGAAGCAGGTGAGGTGATTGATTTCACCCTCAGGCCGAAAGCCAAAGACACTCTGTTCGACAATCTGCGCCTGTCCTTTCGCAGTGGTGTGATCAACGACATGCAGATGATCGATGGCGTCGGCCAGCGCACCAACATCCTGTTTCATGACGTTCGGGTGAACGAGCCGTTGGCCGCCGGGCTGTTCAGTTTCGAGATTCCCGAAGGGACCGACGTCATTTCCGAATGACCCGGCCTGCAGTTAGTCAACCGATACGGCCTGCTTTCCCGCAGGCCGTCTGCATGAGGGTTTTGCAGCCACGATGGACCTGTTCAGTCGCGATCCCGTTGCTCAACCGCTAGCTGCGCGCCTGCGTGCTGCCAGCCTGGACGAGTACGTTGGGCAGGAGCATCTGCTGGCGCGCGGCAAGCCGCTACGCGAGGCGCTGGAGCAGGGCGCGCTGCACTCGATGATCTTCTGGGGTCCGCCAGGAGTAGGCAAGACCACCCTGGCGCGGCTGCTGGCCAAGGTATCCGATGCTCATTTCGAGACGGTTTCGGCAGTGCTGGCCGGTGTCAAGGAAATACGCCAGGCCGTGGAGATCGCCAAACAGCAGGTGGCCCAGTATGGGCGGCGTACTATCCTGTTCGTCGATGAGGTGCATCGCTTCAACAAGTCCCAACAGGACGCCTTCCTGCCTTATGTCGAGGACGGCACGCTGATCTTTATCGGCGCGACCACTGAAAATCCTTCGTTCGAACTCAACAATGCACTGCTCTCGCGGGCGCGCGTCTATGTGCTGAAAAGCCTGGATGAGGCAGCGCTGCGTAAGCTGGTCACCCGCGCGCTGAACGAACCTCGTGGGCTGGGTGATCTGCATCTCACACTGCCCGAAGAGAGTTTTCAGATGCTGCTGGCCGCAGCCGATGGTGATGGCCGACGCCTGCTCAATTTGCTGGAGAACGCTGCGGACCTGGCTGAAGAGGGTGGCGAACTCGCTGTCGAGTTGCTGCAGGACCTGCTAGGCGATGGTCGGCGTCGTTTCGACAAGGGCGGTGAAGCCTTCTACGACCAGATATCGGCACTGCACAAATCCGTTCGTGGTTCCAATCCGGATGCTTCGCTTTACTGGTTCGCGCGGATGCTCGATGGTGGCTGCGATCCGCTGTATATCGCCCGGCGTGTGGTGCGCATGGCGAGCGAGGAGGTGGGCAACGCCGATCCACGTGCGCTGACGCTATGCCTCAATGCGTGGGATGTGCAGGAACGGCTGGGTAGCCCCGAGGGTGAGCTGGCCGTTGCCCAGGCCATCGTCTATCTGGCCTGTGCGCCGAAAAGTAATGCCGTCTACAGCGCCTTCAATGCAGCCAGGCGTGATGTGGCGGAGAATGGCTCGCAGGAAGTGCCGCTGCATCTGCGCAACGCGCCGACGAAGCTGATGAAGGAGCTGGGTTACGGTAACCAGTACCGTTATGCCCACGATGAGCCTGATGCTTATGCCGCCGGCGAGGACTATTTTCCAGAAGCCATGACGCCGCGCCAGTACTATCGCCCCGTACCGCGCGGCCTGGAAAGCAAGATTCGCGACAAGCTCGACCATCTTGCCCGACTCGATCGTGAAAGCCCCATTCAACGGAGAAAGGAATGATCCGTATGATGCTTGCCGTCACCTGTGGCGGTGTGATCGGAACCCTGCTGCGCTTCGCTGTCGCCACCTGGGTCGGTACGCAATGGCCTCGGCATTTCTATCTGGCCACGCTGACGGTGAACCTGCTCGGTTGTCTGCTGATCGGCTATCTATATGCGACATTCCTCACACGTCCCGATATCTCTCCAGAACTGCGCGGAGCTCTGATTATCGGTTTTCTCGGTGCTCTGACGACCTTTTCCAGCTTTTCCCTGGACGCCCTGCGGCTGCTGGAGAGCGGCCAGGCCGCAACGGCTTTCGGTTATATCGGCAGCAGCGTACTGGGCGGGCTGCTGGCAACCTGGGTGGGATTGACGCTTGCCAGGTTATGAACCGCCGCCCGTTCACAGTAAACTTCACTTCTTTGCCCTTTATCCAGGCTTTCACAGACGAGACCCACCATGCTTGATTCAAAACTGGTACGCACACAGCTGCAGGATGTGGCAGATCGCCTGGCTACCCGCGGCTACCAGCTGGACGTGGCGCGTATCGAGGCGCTGGAAGCCCAGCGCAAGACCGTGCAGACCCGCACCGAGCAATTGCAGGCCGAGCGCAACGCACGCTCCAAATCCATTGGCCAAGCCAAGCAGCGCGGTGAGGACATCGCGCCGCTGCTGGCCGATGTCGATCGCATGGCTTCCGAGCTGGACGCCGGCAAGCAGGAACTTGAGGGCATTCAGGCAGAGCTGGATCAACTGATGCTGAATTTGCCGAACCTGCCGCATGAATCGGTGCCGGTGGGCAAGGATGAGGACGAGAACGTCGAAGTGCGTCGCTGGGGCACGCCGAAGACCTTTGATTTCCCGGTGCAGGATCATGTGGCACTGGGTGAACAGCATGGCTGGCTGGATTTCGAGACGGCTGCCAAGCTCTCCGGGGCGCGTTTCGCCCTGATGCGCGGGCCGATTGCCCGCCTGCATCGTGCGCTGGCGCAGTTCATGATTGACCTGCACACCCGCGAACACGGCTACGAAGAGGCTTACACGCCGTATCTGGTCCAGGCGCCGGCCCTGCAGGGCACCGGCCAGTTGCCCAAGTTCGAGGAAGACCTGTTCAAGATCAGCCGCGAAGGTGAGGCCGATTTCTACCTGATCCCCACTGCCGAAGTTTCCCTGACCAATATCGTCGCCGGTGAAATTCTCGATGCCAAACAACTGCCGCTGAAATTCGTGGCACACACACCGTGTTTTCGCAGCGAGGCCGGTGCATCCGGTCGCGATACCCGCGGCATGATTCGTCAGCATCAATTCGACAAGGTCGAAATGGTGCAGATCGTTGAGCCAAACCAGTCGTTCGAGGCGCTGGAAAGCCTGACGGCCAATGCCGAGAAAGTGCTGCAACTGCTGGAGCTGCCGTATCGACTACTGGCGCTGTGTACCGGCGACATGGGCTTCAGTGCAACCAAGACCTACGACCTGGAAGTCTGGGTGCCGAGTCAGGAGAAATACCGCGAGATTTCTTCCTGCTCCAACTGCGGTGACTTCCAGGCGCGTCGCATGCAGGCGCGTTACCGCAACCCCGAAACCGGCAAGCCGGAACTGGTGCATACTCTCAACGGCTCCGGCCTGGCGGTGGGGCGTACCCTGGTGGCGGTGCTGGAGAACTACCAGCAAGCCGATGGAAGCGTTCGAGTGCCTGAAGTCCTCAAGCCCTATATGGGCGGTATCGAAGTCATCGGTTAAGGCCAGCTGCAAGAGTGATGGGAAGCGGATGTCATACTCGACGTTGCGGCAAAAGGCCCATCCTTGATTTTCGACAGGGGCAGGCCGACGCTGATCGGCTGTGATGCCCCTGTCATTTCTTGTTGAAGTCAGGATCAAGCCGCATGGAATACCTTCCCCTGTTTCACAACCTCAAGGGCCGCCTGGTGCTGGTCGTGGGCGGTGGCGATATTGCCCTGCGCAAGGCCCGGCTGCTGTCCGAGGCCGGTGCGGTGCTGCGTGTGGTCGCTCCAGAGATCGAGCCGCAACTGACCGAACTGGTGGAGCAGGGCGGTGGGCAGACGCTGCTGCGCGGTTATGCCGGCGGTGACCTTGCCGGCTGCGTGCTGGCCATTGCCGCCACCGATGATGAGCCCTTGAATGCCCGCGTCTCGGATGACGCCCGAGCGCTCGGCATTCCGGTCAACGTGGTGGATTCGCCAGAGCTGTGTACGGTGATCTTCCCGGCCATCGTTGATCGTTCGCCACTCATGATTGCGGTGTCCAGTGGTGGTGATGCGCCGGTGCTGGCACGGCTGATTCGTGCTCGAATCGAAACCTGGATTCCTTCCGCTTACGGTCAACTGGCCGGACTGGCCAAGACGTTTCGCGCCCAGGTCAAAACGAAATTTTCCAATGTCCAGCAACGGCGGGTGTTCTGGGAGGAAGTCTTCCAGGGCACCATCGCCGAACAGGCGCTGGCTGGACGTGCTGCCGAGGCTGAGCGGCTGCTGGCGGAAAAACTCTCCGGCGCGGCGCCAAAGGCTCTGGGCGAGGTCTATCTGGTGGGTGCCGGGCCGGGTGATCCCGATCTGCTGACCTTTCGTGCACTGCGTCTGATGCAGCAGGCCGATGTGGTGCTCTACGACCGCCTGGTGGCACCGGCTATTCTCGACCTGTGCCGCCGCGATGCTGACCGCATCTATGTTGGCAAACAGCGCGCCGAGCATGCCGTGCCCCAGGACCAGATCAACCAGCGACTGGTGTCGTTGGCCAAAGAGGGCAAGCGGGTGCTGCGCCTCAAGGGTGGTGATCCGTTCATCTTTGGTCGTGGCGGTGAGGAAATCGAAGAGCTGGCCGCCCACGGTATTCCCTTCCAGGTAGTGCCTGGCATTACCGCTGCCAGTGGCTGTGCCGCCTATGCAGGCATTCCCCTGACCCATCGTGACCATGCGCAATCGGTGCGCTTCGTCACCGGACACCTCAAGGATGGCAGTTGTGATCTGCCCTGGCCGGAGCTGGTTGCCTCAAGCCAGACGCTGGTGTTCTACATGGGCTTGGTGGGTTTACCGTTGATCTGCCAGCAGCTGATTGCTCATGGCCGCGCCGCCGACACGCCTGTCGCCCTGATTCAACAGGGCACCACCAGTAACCAGCGGGTGTTTACCGGCACGTTAGGTGATCTTCCCGAGCGTGTTGCGAGCCAGCAGGTTCAGGCGCCGACGCTGATCATCGTGGGCGAGGTGGTGCAGTTGCGTGACAAGCTTGCCTGGTTTGAGGGCAGGAAAGACGCCGAATAACGTGGCGCTGCCAGCGCCTGTTTCCGGATCGTTGTGAAACGGAAGCAGGCTCTAAGCTATTCAGCGCGTCCAGATACCCTTGCCCGGCAGCCGATCACGATCATGAGCGCGTTCCAGCTCAAGCTGCGGGCCCCTGGGGACGATGCCGTTGGCGTTGATCTGCCGATGGCTTGCGTAGTAATGGCTCTTGATGTGGGTGAAGTCGACGGTTTGTGCGATGCCTGGCCACTGATACAGCTCGCGTAGCCAGTTAGACAGGTTCGGGTAGTCCTCGATACGCCGCAGGTTGCACTTGAAATGGCCGTGGTAGACCGCGTCGAAGCGCACGATCGTGGTAAATAGCCGCCAGTCCGCCTCGGTCAGGAATTCGCCGGCCAGATAGCGTTGTTGCCCGAGGCGCTGCTCCAGCCAGTCCAGCTCGCTGAACAGCTCATCGAAGGCGGTTTCATAGGCCTTTTGAGTAGTGGCAAAGCCTGCGCGGTAGACGCCGTTGTTGACCGCTGGATAAATCCGCTCGTTGAGGCTGTCGATCTCGGCACGCAGCGGCTCGGGATACAGATCCAGCTTCGAGCCGGTCAGCTCGTCGAAGGCACCGTTGAAGATGCGGATCAGCTCGGAAGACTCATTGTTGATGATGCGTCGCTCTTGTCGGTCCCAAAGCACAGGGACGGTTACCCGACCCGTGTAGTTCTCATCATCGGCGGTGTAGCGCTGGTGCAGCAACTCCAGACCGTCGAGGGCATCACCGCTGGAGCCGGTGCTTTTGTCGAACGTCCAGCCGTGCTCAGCCATCAGCCAGCTGACCACCGAGACCTCGATCAGTGAGTCGAGCTTTTTGAGTTTTCGGTAGATCAGGGTGCGGTGCGCCCAAGGGCAGGCGAGCGATACATAAAGGTGATAGCGCCCGGCTTCTGCCTTGACCGCCCGTTGACCGTTCGGTCCGGGCGAGCCGTCAGCGCTTACCCAGTCGCGGCGCTGGGCCTGTTCTCGCTGGAATTCTCCACCATCGCTGCTTTCATACCAGCGGTCGTGCCATTGCCCTTCAACCAGAAGTCCCATGATTGCCTCCTCAATTCGAATCTTGGAGACAGTTTAGGGGGCAAGGTTCGAGCAAAGGGGCTTAATGGCGGATCAAACCCATCGATCAAGCCGATGGGTTTCGCTTTTCCCAGTAGTGCCGGGCCTGCTCGAAAGCTGCCTCGCGGGGCTGCCCGAGACCGCGAAGGGCCAACGCCATGGTCGCTACGACGGCCAGTTCGCCATAGGCATCTTCGGCGCCGCGCCATACAGCAAGCAGGTGTTGAGGATCGAGTTGTGCGGGTTTTACATGGCGTTGCGCAGAGAGAGCAGGCCAGTCTTCGTCCCAGTTGGTGCCGGCTTCAGTGCCGTAGAGGTGGGCGATGCCGTCCGGGTTGACTTCGATTTCACCACCTTCGCCCTTGATGACGATGCTGGTATCGCCGAGCAGACGACTGGCTTCGCGATGGTTGGCCTGATAACCGGGGTGGAAAATGCTTTGCAGGCCGCAGCGCGCACCCAGTGGATTGAGGATGCGTGCCAGCGAGTGAATCGGCGAACGCAGACCGAGGATGTTGCGCTGGTCGATCATATGCTGCAGACGGGGCATCCAGGCACCCAGTGGCATGAATGCCAGGTTGCTGCTGTCCAGAGCCGCATTAACAGCAGCCCAGTTGTCGCAGCGGGCGATATCCAGTAGGCCGAGAAGCTGCTCGGTATACAGGCGCCCGGCGGTATGCGCGCCGCCGCCGTGCATCAGAATCCGAACACCATTCTGCGCCAGGCATTTGGCTGCCAGCAGATACCAGGGCAGATGGCGCTTCTTGCCGGCATAGGTCGGCCAGTCAATGTCCGCCGCGATTACTGGCGCGTGCAGTCGCTCGCGTACGGCCTCGGTGAAGCCGGCAAGCTCTGCGGCGCTTTCTTCCTTGTGTCGCAGCAGCATCAGGAAGGCACCGAGCTGGGTGTCCTCGGCCTTGCCGTCGAGCAGCATGCCCATGGCTTCACGTGCCTCTTCGCGGGTCAGGTCGCGGGCGCCGCGCTTGCCCTTGCCGAGAATGCGCACGAAAACGGCAAAGGGATGTTCGGCAGGCGTGACGATATTCATATGCAATTGCTCGGTTTGGGCAGGCCTGCCAGTTTGGCTGCAAGCTTGGCGGGCGTGCCTAGAAATAGTCGGTTCAGGTGCATGCTGTTGCCCTTGTCGGGGCCGAGCTTGAGTGCGACATACCGGATCAGTGGGCGTGTCGCCGGCGAGAGCTGGAATTCCTGGTAGAACTCGCGCAACAGCAGCAGGATTTCCCAGTGCTCATTTTGCAGTTCCAGACCTTCTGCTTGCGCCATTACCAGCGCAACAGGCTCGCTCCAATCGGCCAAGTCCACCAGGTAGCCTTCCTGATCGACGGCAATCTCTGCGTCACCCACGACGAGTGCACTCATAGCCAGGTATTGGTCCGCGCGTAGCGGCAGCAGAGTTCGACGAAGGCGGGGTAATCGACCTGGTGTAAATGCTCAGGTAAATCCTCCAGCCCACGCACGACGATGTCCTCGTCCAGCGCGAAGAGGGCGATGCCCTCCGGCAGCAGCTCTAGCGCTTGGCGCTGGGCGGTGCCGCGCTGTAGCGCGTAGACAGCGTCGCCGCTGAGCAGCAGTCCATCACCGGCTGACAGCAGGCGCAGACAGCTGGAGAGGCGACTGTCGGCAAAGGGGGAATGCGAAAGCAGGTGCAGGGTGGCCATCAGAGTGTGATCACATGGTCATAGCGATTGATCAGGGCGCTGAGGGCGTCGTCGCCCAGCACCTCAACGGGAAGGCTCAGGCTGGCTTCGGCCAGGCCGCGTTCGTCGAGGCTGCGTCTGGCTGCGTACAGCGCTTCGATTCCGAACAGCGGCAGGGCTTGCAGGTTGGCGGTCAGATCTTTCTGTTGCACGGCGGCTGCCTGCTGCATCGGGGCCAACTGCAACACACCATCATCGAGAAACAGCAGGCCCAGCGGCAGCTCGAAGGCGCCACCGGCCAGCGCGATATCCAAAGCCTCACGGGCCGAGGGGCCGGCCCAGGGCGACTGGCGGCTGATGATCAACATCGAACGGGCCATCATTGACCTCCGAAGCAGACAAGGCGGTCGGCTTGCTGGGCCGCTTCGTGCAGCTGACCCAGTCCGGAAAGCTCCCAGCCCGGAGCGAGATTGGCGGCAGGCTTCCCGTGGCGTCTGGCCTCCTGCTCATTCAGCACGCCGCGGCGCAGGCCGGCTGCGATACAGACAACGCCATCGAGGCTGTGAGTCTGGACGAACTGACTCCATTGCCCGGCGACATCGAATTCATCCTGCGCGGCCACGATATTGCCCGACGCGCTGTGGACGCCATCCTGGTACAAGAACAGCCGGACGATCTCATGCCCACCGGCAAGCACCGCTTCGGCAAAGCGCAAGGCGCGCCGCGAAGCGGGAGAGTGGGCTGGGGCATAAAGGGCGATTACGAATTTCATGGGGCACCTTGAAAGCTGGCCGACATGATACGCCAGCTACAGAAACGGAAAAGCCCGCCGAAGCGGGCTCTTCCCTGCCAGGCAACTATCAGTCGTCGCCACCCATGATGCCCATCAACTGCAGCAGGCTGATGAACAGGTTGTACAGCGAAACGTACAGGCCGATGGTGGCCATGATGTAGTTGCGCTCGCCGCCGTGAATGATGGCGCTGGTCTGGTAGAGGATGCAGACCGAGGAGAACAGCACGAAGCCGGCGCTGATCGCCAGTTGCAGACCGCTGATCTGGAAGAAAAAGCTGGCGATCATGGCGCCCAGCAGGACGAAGAAGCCGGCGGTGATGAAGCCGCTGAGAAAACTCATGTCCTTGCGGGTGATCAGTACGAATGCAGACAGACCGAAGAACACCAGCGCCGTCATTGACAGGGCCGAGGCGATAAGCTCGCCGCCGCTGGCCATGCCCAGGTACATGTTCAGGATGGGACCGAGCGTGTAGCCCATGAAGCCGGTCAGGGCGAACGTTGAAACCAGGCCCCAGACCGAATTGCGCAGCTTCGCGGTGAGGAAAAACAGACCGTAGAAACCGATCAGCACAACGAAGATGTTCGGATAAGCGGCATTGGCCTGCATGGCCATGTAGGCGACCAGTGCGCTGAAGCCCAGCGTAAGGGCCAGCAGGCCATAGGTATTGCGCAAGACACGGCTGACTTCCCGTTGTTCGACCTGCGTGTGCGTAGATGCGTACTGTTGCTTGAGCATTGCGACACTCCTGTAAATGTATTCAGCCCGAGGTGAATTGTCCCGGATCATAGCAGAGCTTTTGTTACCAGCTGACAACAGAGTTTGACAGTGTGTTTCGTTCCGGTACTATTGCGCCCGCTCTCTGCGGAGGAGTGGCAGAGCGGTTGAATGCAACGGTCTTGAAAACCGTCGAAGGGGAAACTCTTCCGTGAGTTCGAATCTCACCTCCTCCGCCATATCGCGAACTGAAGGCCCCGTATTCCGGGGCCTTCGGCGTTTCAGGGCATGGGAAATTAGCGAGAGAGTGTTCCCATACTGTTCCCAAGAGAGAGTGTGCGGCGGGTGCAAAAAGCCCGCCCCGAGGTGATGGTCGCGATTTTGGTTGACCCATCGAAAACGGGTAATTTAGGTAATCGCCATTCTGAAACGGCTGTAAGTCCTTTAAAATCAATGCCTTGAAGAGATTTGTTAAAGGTAAGAATAGGGTAATAAATTAGTAATCGAATTACCTAAATCACCGGTCAGCAGCTTGAAAAGCAGAGCCCTTTGAAATCAGGCACTTACAGAAAAATTACCTTTTGCCTTACCTCAAATTACCTTTCCAGGTAATCGCTCAAGCCCAGCAAATACGTGGCTTACAGCCGTGAAAATCCCGGCGCTTACCAAAATTACCCATTTACGGAATCGGTTCTGAATTCTGAGGCCGTGGGCGCTTGCGTGTGAGGCGTACCCTCGCAGGGTTCCGCAGGTATTTCCTCCATGCCGATCATCCCGCCATCGCAGGCGCTGGGCCGCCTGGGGCAGGGTGCAGGGCTGCAGTGAAAGGGACCTCTTTAGCCCGCAGGTGAGGTGGGGGGACAACGGCGCGCGCCGGGTGGTGGCTGGGTCTGGGTGCGCTGGCCGACCGGTCGCGGTTGGCTGCTGGTGACATGGGTGGTGCTCGGCGGCCGGTCAGCGGGCGCCGACCTATCACGTTGGTGCTGGTATGGCTGCAGGCCGCATGAATGCTGGGTTTCGGCCCTTTAAAGATGGACTCGAAAGGCTCTTTTTGGTATGGTTTGCTGGGGCCTTGCTTGCTTAGAGGCCGGCGAAAACGTCTCGCGCACAGGCACAAAAAAACCGCACGGGAGCGGCTTTGTTTGTAGCTAGAGTTTTGTGCTGGCTACTACCGCTCCGGTCGAGCGGCAGCAGGAGCGGCTACGGTTGCATTAGCCAAATCGACGAACGCTCCTATGCTTCACATCTTGGACAAAGGATTTGTCATGATGAAACGGATACGGCAGCCCGAGGCGATGGCCCTCGTACAAGAACACTTCCGGCCACTGCGGTTCATTGCCGAAATGGATTCCCCAGGAACCATACATGCCATGCTGCTGAACCTTCAGACCGGCGACTCGCTGGTCCTGACAGGCATCCCGTGCGGCATAACGCTGTCGCGTGAGGAGTTGGCTGTTCTGATCACCACAATCGAACTTGATATCGCTGCCCTGAGGCCGAACTTGGTCAATTCTTGGCGGGCAACTCGAAAGGCCGGAACCTAATCACCTCATCCCCAACCCACTCGTTCACCTGCTGCAGCCTTGCCTGAATCGGCTCCAGCTCGTTGACGGCCCACACCTCGGCGGCCTCGCGCAGTGAGCCGAAGCCGCCGGCGTTCTGCGGCACGATGCCCATCAGCTGGGGCGGGATGCGCAGTGCGGCCAGCAGGTCGTCGCGGCTGATGTTCTTGATCGAACCAAATTCATCCTTCGCCGCGACCTCGCTCACGGGTATCAGCTGAATGCCTTCCTTCTTACCGCCAGGCGCGTAGACGAACAGGTTGCGAAAGTTGCCCGGGCCCTTGGCCGATTTCAGCGCGGTGCGCAGCTCATCGATGTCTTCCTCTTTCTGTGCCGCGTCGGTCATGTACATGATGAAGCCCGCGTGACTGCCGTTCTGGTAGTAGCGCCGGCGGAAGAGGGTGGCCGACTCGTTGAGCAACGCGCTTTGCAGTGCAGACAGCCATTCCGGCATGCCGTACACCTCCTGGTTGATATCCGCTTCGCGCAGATGGCAGATCGTGCCCGGGGCAAATTCATGTTCGTCCCGCCAGCCGCGCACCTGGTAGTAAGTTTCCAGATCCGCGCCGCGGCGCATGTACTTGGCCAGCGTTGGCTGAAGACTCAGGGTTTGCCCGAGCATGTTGCGTCGGCGCTCCAAGTAGGCATTGCCGCACCACAACCAATCCAGGGCGAACTGGCCGAACGCCTGCCGGCTCAGCAATCGGTGCGGAATAAAGGTCCGCTCGAGCATGTTGCGCTTGAAGTTCAGCCCGCTCTGGAGAAACACGCTCGCCCGGGTCGACTTCGCCAGCCCATCCAGCGACAGCGGCGGCTCGTACCAGCGGCCATTCAGCCAGCACTCCAGATAGTCGAGCAGCTCGCGGCCATCCAACACCGGCATCGGATCGCCGAAGGTGAAAGCCTCGATGCCCTGGGCAGGTGCGGCGGCAATGTCAGTAGTCATCAGAATCTCTCCATAAAGCTGGTGTTCTGGGCGGTCATGCCCTCGAGCGGTTCGTTGTGCAGGGCATGGAACAGCGCCCAGGCCAGATCGGCGTGGCCGGTTTCGTCGGTGCGCCCGGCGGTGTACGTCATCTGCCGGCCGCTGGCAGTGGTGGTTTTGCGGATGGCCATCAGCGAGCTGGCGAGGTCCGTCCAGCCGGCATCGAACTCCAGCCGGCCCTTGTGGATCACGTCGTAGGCTTTCAGCACCAGGCGGGTCTTCACCTCGGGGCTATATGAGAAGGTCGTCAGTCCAGGGAAGAACGATTTCACTAGCTGCGCCACGCCCGAGCCCAAGCCCGTCATGTCGATACCGATGTAGGTCACCCAATAGCGCAGCGTCACCCGGTGGATCGCCTCGGCCTGGGCGGCGAAATCCATCCCGCGGAACTGATGGCGCTCCAGCACTCGGAACTTGCCACCCGGTACCAGCGGCGGCGCGACAACCACCAGGCCGGCGCTGTCGCCGGTTTCGGCAGGGTCATAACCCACCCACACCTGGCGATCGCCAAAGGGCCGGTCTGCAAACGGCTTGTAGTCCTCATCCCACTCAATCCAGCTATCCACCATGCATGGCTGCAGCACGGCCAGCGGGAAGATCGAAGCGCCGTCATCCACGAACTGACACATCAACAGGTTCTGGAAGGCCTCCGCGTCGTACTCCTGGCGCAGCTCTTCCAGGTCGAACAGGTCACAGCCGCGCGCCTCTGCATCAAGGATGGTCACGATCTGTCGCCAGACCTTGTCTTCACACAGCCGGCCCTGCTGCAGCGCGTCGTGCGACACGTCGATATTGATCCGCTGCGCCGCCGGCTTGCCCTTGTTGAACCGCTCGCCGGTCCAGAACGAATAGGCCTCATGGGCCATGGAAGAGGGCGTCGAGAAGTAGGTGCGGCGGTACTGCTTCTGCATCGCCATGCCGCTGGCCACCTTGTTCAGCTCGCGGAACTTGAACGTCCAGAAGAATTCATCGAAGTAAAAGTTGCCGTGGTAGCCCTGCGCCGTGCGCGCGTTGGTACCCAGGAAGTGCAGCTCGGCGCCGTTGGCCAGAATGATCGGATCGCCGGTCAGCTCGATCTGGCACACCTCACGGGCGAACGCCTGGATATACGCTTTGAAAATGTGTGCCTGATTCTTCGAGGCGGAGAGGAAGATCTGATTGCGCCCGGTGATCAGTGCATCGAGCAACGCCTCGCGTGCGAAGTAGTAGGTCGCGCCGATCTGCCGGCTCTTGAGAATCGCCCGCGTGCGCTGATTGCCCGCCCGGTACCAGTCCAGCTGATAGCCAAAGCACCCATCACGGAACGCTTCCTCAAGCTTTTCGATGTCCTCTTCGCTGAACTCGTTTCGCTTCGGCGCCTTCTTCGGCCCCTCGTTGCGCTTGGCCAGGTTCGGGTTAAGGTCCGTTTCGGTACCGCCACCCTTGAACCGCTCGATGCGCGCCTGCCGCTCCAGTTGCCGGTGCAGCAGGTCGATTTCCTTGAAGTCGCCGCCGCTCTTGCCGTCTTTCAGGATCAGCTGAACCAGCCGCGCCTCCAGCGCACCGCCAATCCGCTCGACGTTGTCGGCCCGGTCCCACTCGTCGCGGGTTTTCCAGCTGTGGACGGTTTTTTCCTTCTCGTCCAGGTAGTCGGCGATATCCGTGATGCGCCAGCCCGTCCAGTACAAAAACTTGGCCTGGCGGCGGTTATCACGTTGGGCGGGGAGTTCGGCAGGTGCATTCATGGCGCAGATGGTGTCGCCCGCGCGCGTAGCCTGTTAGCGCCTCACCCTGTACCTGCCTCCCATCCACAGCAGGCACATTGCCCGCATCGCGCGGCGTGCCGACCATGCCCCTCAAAGCACCTGCACCCAGCAGCTACCGAGGACAAACCGCATGGCCGCCAACGCCACCAAGCCCGAGAAGAAATTCCGCTCCAAGATGTTCCGCATCGCAGTCGAAGGCGCGACCACCGATGGCCGCACCATCGAACGCAGCTGGATTGAGGACATGGCCGCCCAGTACAGCCCCAACACCTACGGTGCACGCCTCAACTGCGAGCACATCAAAGGCTACTGGCCGGGCGGCGAGTTCGGTGCCTACGGCGACGTGCTGGCGCTCAAGGCAGAGGAAGTCGAGATCGCCGGCGAGAAGAAGCTTGCCCTCTACGCCCAGATCGAGCCCAACGAGGCGCTGCTGGCCCTGAACAAAAAAGGCCAGAAGGTCTACACCTCGATCGAGGTCCAGCCCAAGTTCGCCGACACCGGCAAGGCCTACCTGATCGGCCTGGCCATCACCGACAGCCCCGCCAGCCTGGGCACCGATGCGCTGGAATTCAGCGCCAAGCACGGCACCCTGGCCCACCGCAAACAGCACCCGGACAACCTGTTCACCGCAGCCGAAGAGGCCGAGCTCGAATTCGAGGAGGTCACCGAGAAGCCCGGCGCCTTCGGGGATCTGGCCAACCGCGTCAAGGCCCTCTTCACCAAGGGCAAGGAGGTCGACGGCCAGTTCGCCGAGATCGGCGAAGCCGTCACCGCCCTGGTGGAGTTTGCCGAAAAGCAGCAGACCAGCCTGGAGAAGCACAGCGCCGACGCCACTGCCCTGAGCGAAAAGGTCACCCAGCTCGAAGCAACCGTCACCGAGCTGACCGCAAAGCTCGGCAGCACCCAAGACCACAGCCAACAGCAGCGCCCGGCGGTGTCGGGCAGCAACGGCCAGATAAAGACCTCGTTCTGAGCCGCGCCTCACACCCAATTAGCCCCGGAGATCCACCATGCGTAACGAAACTCGTCTTGTCTTCACCGCCCTGGCTGTGCAAATCGCACTGCTCAACGGCGTCGCCAGCGCTGCCGAGAAATTCACCGTTGCACCGTCCGTGCAACAAACCCTGGAAACCGCCGTTCAGGAATCCAGCGCGTTCCTGAAAGCCATCAACATCATTGGCGTCGACGAGCAGACCGGCGAATCGCTGCTGCTGGGTGTCAACGGCCCTATCGCCAGCCGCACCAACACTGCTGCCGGCAACGAGCGCAACCCGAAAAACCACGCCAACCTCACCAAAGATGACTACGCGTGCAAGCAGACCAACTTCGATTCCGCATTCCCCTATGCGCTGATTGACGCCTGGGCGAAATTCCCTGATTTCCAGGTCCGTCTGAGCAATGCCATCGCCCACCGCCAGGCGCTGGACCGCATCATGATCGGCTGGAACGGTACCAGTGCCGCCGCCGCCACCAACCTCGCCACCAGTCCGCTGCTGCAGGATGTCAACGTCGGTTGGCTGGCCAAGATCCGCACCAAGGCCGCAGCTCAGGTCATCGACGAAGGCGTCGAGGACTCCGGAAAGGTCACCGTAGGCGGCACCAAGGTCATCAAAGTGGCCGGTGTAGACACCGAAATCGGCGGCGACTATCAGACCCTGGATGGTCTGGTCTTCGATGCCATTCAAATGCTGGCCCCGCACCACCGCAGCCGTCCGGACCTGGTTGTCATCGTGGCACGCAACCTGATGCACGAAAAACTGCTCAAGGCGGTAGAAAAAGGTGCCGCCTCGAACGTCGAGGAAAACGCGGCCCAAGAGATCGTCAGCCGTGCCCGCCTGGGCGGCCTGCCCGTGGTGGATGCTCCGTTCTTCCCCGATGGCACCGTGCTGGTCACAACCCTCAGCAACCTGTCGATTTATTACCAGAACGGCGCCCGGCGTCGTCACCTGATGGACGAGCCCAAGCTCGACCGCATCGCCGACTACCAGTCCAGCAACGATGCCTATGTCATCGAGGATTTCCAGCTGGTTGCCCTGGTGGAAAACATCGAGGCCATGACCTACCCGTCACCGACTGAGGCATAAGCCATGGCCCTGACTCTCGCCCAACGCACCCAGCTGCGCAAACGCGCAGCCCTGCAGGCCGCTGAGGCAGCGCCAGAGCGGTCCATGGCTGGCGCCACTGCCTATGAACAGCAGCTGCTGCAACTCAACCAGGACCGGCTGCGCCTCAAGCAGGTGCAGTCGGAGCAGGGCAAGGCCGAGCTCAAGCGCCTGCTGATTCCGGCCTACGCGCCCTACATCGAAGGCGTGCTGTCCGCCGGCAACGGCGCCCAGGATGACGTGCTCACCACCCTCATGGTCTGGAGCATCGATGCCGGCGACTTCGTCAGCGCGCTGAACATTGGCCGTTACGTGCTCCAGCACAACCTGAAAATGCCCGACCGTTTCGCACGCACCACTGGCTGCCTGCTGGCCGAGGAAGTGGCCAACGCCGCACTCAAGCAGCAAAAGGCCGGCGAGCTGTTCGACCGCTTCGTTTTGACGCTGGCAGCGGACATCACTGCCGAGCACGACATGCCCGACCAGGCCCGAGCCAAGTTGCACCTTGCCCTGGGCAAGGCCTACCTGGCCGAACTGGACGAGGCCGCACCGAATGCCGAGGGCCTGGAAGAAGCCCGCGCCAATCTGGCCCGCGCCATCGACCTGCACAGCAACTGCGGCGGCAAAAAAGATCTGGAGCGCGTTGATCGACTCCTGAAGAAACACGCGGAAAGCAAGCCAACCGAAACCGGTACCGGCAAGCCACCGGTCGACGAGACCGCCAACCCCGACCAGGGCGCAGGCGATCAAACCGACCCAGGCGAGCAGGGCACCGACTCCGGTACCGGCGCGCCACCCGCTAACTGAGCGTCCCCCACGCACTCGGCGGCTCGGGGCTGATCAACGGGGTTTCTCCTGCCCAGTTGTGACGCCCCGACCACCGCCGAACTAGGGCAAGAACATGAGCGCATTCATCGCAACTGGCGGCAGCGCCGAGCCTTACCCGATCACCAACGACGGCTGGTTTCCTGACCTGGACGGCGTGCACATGCGCGAGTCGCTGCGCCTCGACGGCAGCATCAGCGATGCGCGCCTCGAAGTCGCAGCCGTCAACGCCGTGATCGAGATCAACCGCGAGCTTAAAGCCTGGAAATTCCGGCAGCACGCCGCCGGGTACGAAAGCCTGGCCGATGTGCCAGCTGATCAGATCCAGGGCGAGTCCGAGCTGCAGCACCTTTACCGCCGCGCCATCTACTGCAGCGCCGGCGCCGAGCTGGCCGAACGCTACCGCGACTACAGCGCCACCGGCGACGGTGCCGAGCGCGCCGATGCACTCACCCCAACCGCCGACGAGTACCGCCGCGATGTCCGCTGGGCCATCCGCAGCATTCTCGGCCGCGTGCATACCACCGTGGAGCTGATCTGATGGCCAGCCTGCGCGCCCAACAGGGCGACACCCTCGACGCCCTCTGCTGGCGCCACTACGGGCGCACCGCCGGCGTGGTTGAGCAGGTGCTCGACGCCAACCCCGGCCTGGCCGACCTCGGCCCGATCATCCCCCACGGCACCCTGATCCAACTGCCCGACCAGGCCGTGCGCGCCGAACAACGCCAAATGGTGAACCTATGGGACTGATCTACCTCGCCCTCTACAAGGGTCGCGGCACGCTGTTCAACCGCCTGGTGCGCCTCTGGACGCGCTCCAAATACAGCCACTGCGAGCTGATCCTGGCTGATGGTCGCTGGCTGTCCGCCTCGGCGATGGACGGCGGCGTGCGTGCCAAACGCATCGTGCTCGATCTTGAACACTGGTACCTGATCCCGGTGCCCTGGGCTGATGCTCGCCTGATCCAGCAGCTATACGAGCAGCACCAGGGGGAAGGCTACGACTGGCTCGGCCTGTTCGGTAGCCAGCTGCTACCCCTGACCATCGACAACCGCCGCCGCATGTTCTGCAGCGAGTTCTGTGCCGCCGCCCTGGGCTTCCCCATGGCGCAGCGCTACAGCCCCGCGCTGCTGGGTGAAGTCGTGCAGCGCGTTCATGCCATCACAACCGCAGGGCAACAGGATGAAGCACATGCCTGACAGAGCCGAAACCTGGGCGTGGCTCGCCACGTGGGCGCAGGAAAACTACCCCGTCCTATACGCCGCCGCATTGTCGGCTGCCATCGCCGGCTCCCGTCTCATGCTTGGCGGTGGCGAGCTGCGCCGCATAGCTGTCGAGGCGTTCGTCTGCGGCCTCATCACTCTGGCATTCAGCAACGGGCTGCCGCTGTTCGGCATCGCGGTAGAAGCCGCGCCGTTCTTCGGCGGCATCATCGGCCTGGTGGGAGCTGAAGGCGTTCGCGCCGCTGCCAAGCGCCTCTTTGATCGCAAGGCGGAGCAACTATGAGTGACCTCCTGACCAACGGCTCGCGCGGCTTGGCCGTGCGTCAACTGCAAGCCGCGCTGGTGCTGGCAGGCCACGCCGTCACCGTCGATGGCGATTTCGGCGATAACACCGAACGCGCCGTGCTCGCCTACCAGCGCAAGGTCGGCCTCGTTGTAGATGGCGTAGCCGGTCCGAAAACGCTTGCATCACTGGCCGGCAAGGACTGCCGTCGCCTGCTCAAGGAAATCGACCTGCAGCAGGCCGCTGACCGCCTCGGCGTGCCACTGGCCAGCGTCAAAGCGGTCAACCAGGTGGAGAGCAGGGGAGAAGGGTTCCTGTCCAATTGCCGCCCGGTGATCCTCTTCGAGCGGCACGTGATGCATGATCGCCTGCAGGCCCACGGCATCACCGAACGCACCGCAGACAACCTCGCCCAGCAGTACCCGGCGCTGGTCAACCGCAAACCCGGCGGCTACATCGGCGGCACCGCCGAGCATCAGCGCCTGGCCCAGGCCAAGCAGATCCATGACGAAGCGGCGGTTGAGTCCGCCAGCTGGGGTCTGTTCCAGATCATGGGCCACCACTGGCAGCGCCTTGGCTACATGGACGCCCAGCACTTCGCCGACACGATGTCGCTCAGCGAGGCCGCCCAGCTCGACGCCTTCGTCAGCTTTATCGAAGCCGACCCGGCGCTGCACAAGTCGCTCAAGACTCGCAGCTGGAAGCAGTTCGCCCGGATCTACAACGGCCCGAACTACGCCCGTAACCTCTACGACGTAAAGCTCGCCCGCGCCTATGCGCAGTTCGCTGGTGAGCAGGAGCAGGCCGCATGAGCACGCCACGCCTCTGGCTCGTTGTCGCAGGCGTATTCATCGCGCTGCTGGTGGTCCTGAATTTCCAGGATCAACGCATCGACGCGCAAACCGCCCGCGCGGATCTCGCCACCGAACGCCAGCAGCAGGCCGAACAACGCAACACCCGGCAGGCTGCCGTCATCGTCTCGCAGGAGCATGCGCTCGGCACCGAGCGCGCTGCCCAGGCCAGCCTGCACGAACAGCACGGCCAACTGCGCCAAGCGCTCGCCGCCCGCCAACTGACCATCCAGGAGCTACGCCGTGAAAATGCCGAACTACGCGATTGGGCTGACCAGCTGCTGCCTGCTGCTGCTCGCCGGCTGCGCCAGCGCCCCGCAATCACCGGAGCCGCTGATTATCAGCATTGGCTGTCCCGTCGTGACGCCCTGCCAACTGCCGCCGGCGGCGCCGAGCAGTAACGGCGACCTGCTGGCTGATGCCGAGGCGCTCGAAACCGCCTGGGCCGAATGCGCCGCCACGGTCGACCTAGTGGTCGAGCACAACGAGCGGGGCACCCAATGAAAAAGCCCGAATCCCTGCGCGCCCACCTGCAGGCCGCCATCCCCGAGCTCAAGCGCAACCCCGACCGCCTGCTGGTCTTCGTTGACGCCGGCAGCATGCGCAGCACCGCCGCGCCGGGGCTTTCGTTTGAATACAGCTACACCCTCAACCTGATCCTCACCGACTTCTCCGGCAGCCCGGATGCCGTCGCCATCCCGCTGTTCGCCTGGGTGCTGGTCAACCAGCGCGAGCTGATGGAGAACCAGGAGAAGGGCCGCGACGCCATCAAGTTCGAGGCCGACATCCTCGACAACAGCAAGGTCGACCTGTCCATTACCCTGCCGCTCACCGAGCGCGTTATCGTCCATCGCCAGGACGATGGCAGCCTCCAGATCACTCACCCGGCCGAGCCGGTTCCGGACTGGGCTGACCATGGCTGACGACCTGCGCGCCCTGGAAGATTGGGCCGGCGCACTGCTCAACCAGGTGCAGCCCGCCGAGCGGCGCAAGGTCACACAGGCCATTGCCCGCGAACTGCGCCGCAGCCAGCAGCAACGCATCGGCGCGCAGCGCAACCCGGACGGCACCCCCTACGCCCCGCGCAAGCCTCGCCAGCAGCTGCGCGCCAAAGCCGGGCGCATCAAACAGCGCAAGATGTTCGCTAAGCTGCGCACCGCCCGGTACCTGCGCCTGCAGAGCGACGCCAGCTCAATCGCCATTGGTTTTGCCGGTCGCGTGTCGCGCCTGGCCCGCATCCACCAGTACGGCCTGCGCGACAAACCCGGCCGCAACTCGCCCGATATCCAGTACCAACGCCGGCAGCTGCTGGGCTTCAGCGATGCCGAGCTGGAGATGATCCGCGACCAGCTCGTCGCGCACCTCGTGCCCTGACCCTGTAACGGCCTCCGCTACACAGCCCAACCAATGCGCCACGCGCCCGCGAAGGCGAGCATGGCGGCATGAACATCACCGACCTCCTGCGCCGCCTCGAAAACCTGATCCGCCTCGGCACTATCGCCGCAGTGGACCATCAGGCTGCGCGCTGCACGGTCAAAAGTGGCGGGCTCAGCATCCCCAATCTGCCCTGGCTCGCCCAGCGCGCCGGCAGCAGCAGCGACTGGGACCCGCCCACGGTCGGCGAGCAGTGCATCTTATTCAGCCCTAGCGGCGAACCGGCTCAGGGCATCGTCCTGGTCGGGCTCTACTCACAGCAACGCCCGGCGCCGTCGAACAGCGCAAACCTGCGCCGACGGACCTACCCGGACGGGGCTGTGATCGATTACGACCACGTCACCAGCACGCTCACCGCCACGCTGCCCGAAGGCGGCAAGGCCAAGCTCACCGCCACCGGTGGGCTGCATGTCGTTGGTCCCATCACCCACGAGGGTGACTACACCCAGATCGGCAACCAGAACGTCACCGGCACCGTGAACGTCACTGAAGACGTGATCGCCGGCGACATCAGCCTGGTCAATCACCGCACCAAGGGCGTCACGCCCGGCACCGGTGTTTCCCAGGAGCCCACGCCATGATCGGCATGTCCGCCCGTACCGGCCGCACGGTCAGCGACTCGGCGCACCTGGCCCAGTCCATCGCCGACATTCTCACCACGCCCATCGGCTCGCGCGTGATGCGCCGCGAATACGGCAGCCAGCTGCCGGATCTGATCGACGCACCCACCAACGACACCACTCGCCTGCAGGCCTATGCAGCCACCGCCATGGCGCTGATGCGCTGGGAAACCCGCATCCGCCTGAGCCGTGTGCAACTGTTTCTGGGCGAGCGCCCCGGGCAGGTGGTGCTCGAGCTTGAAGGCACCCGCGTGGATACCAACGAAGCGCTCTCGCTCAGCGTGCCCCTGCGCCTGGGGGCCAGCGCATGAATACCTTCACGCCCATCGACCTGGCCCAGCTGCCTGACCCCGACGTGGTCGAGCAGATCGACTACGAGCAGATCCTCGCCGCGCGCAAGGCCTACGCCATCAGCCTATGGCCCGCCGAACAGCAGGCCGAGGTCGCCGCCACGCTCGCGCTGGAATCCGAGCCGCTGACAAAGCTCATTCAGGAAAACGCCTACCGCGAAACCCTGCTGCGCCAGCGCGTCAACGAGGCCGCACTCGGCACCATGTTGGCCAAGGCCAAGGGCAACGACCTGGTGCAGCTCGCTGCCAACTACAACGTCAAGCGCTTGGAAGTCACCCCGGCGGACAACAGCACCGTGCCGCCAACCCCAGCTGTGATGGAATCGTTCGAGAGCCTGCGCGAGCGCGCGCAAATGTCCTGGGAAGGGCTCAGCACCGCCGGCCCGCGCAACAGCTACATCCTTCATGCCCGCAGCGCCGATGGCCGCGTGGCCGATGCCACAGCGGAAAGCCCATCGCCCGCCGTGGTAGTCGTCACCGTCCAGTCCCTGCTGGGCAACGGCGCAGCCGATCAGGAGTTGCTCAACACCGTGGCGGCCTACCTCAGCGACGAAGACCGCCGCCCGGTGGGTGACCGCCTTACCGTGCAGTCCGCCGAAGTGCTGGAATACAGCGTCGAGGCCGTGCTTTATCTCAACACCGTAGGCCCCGAGGTCGAACCGATCCGCGCCGCCGCCGAGCAGCGCCTCGCCGCTCTGGTCAGCCAGCGCCGGCGGCTGGGGCTGGAAGTGAACCGCTCCGCCCTGGACGCCGCCTTGCACATCGAGGGCGTGCGCCGCGTCGAGCTCCCCGGCTGGGTCGATATCATCGCCACGGCATACCAGGCCCCGTATTGCACCGGATTCAGCGTCGTCGTTGGGGCCCAGGCATGACCGCCCGGCACCTGCTGCCGCCCAACGCCAGCCAGCTCGAGCAGCTGGCCGCCGAAGCGCTCGCGCAGATCGAGCGGGTACCGGTACCCATCCGCGATTTGATCAACCCCGACCGCTGCCCGGTCGAGCTGCTGCCGTACCTGGCCTGGGCCTTCTCCGTAGACCGCTGGGATGCCACCTGGTCCGAGGCCATCAAGCGCGAAGTCATCAAGGCCTCGTACTTCGTGCATTCGCGCAAGGGCACCATCGGCGCGCTGCGCCGCGTGGTCGAGCCGCTGGGCTATCTGCTCCGCGTAACCGAATGGTGGCAGCAGGTGCCCGAGGGCGTGCCCGGCACCTTCTCGCTGGAAATCGGCGTGCTGCAAACCGGCATCAGTGAAGAAACCTACGAATCCCTGACCCTGCTGATCGATGACGCCAAGCCCCTCAGCCGCCACTTGATCGGGCTGGACATCAGCCTCGAAACCCACCTCACACGCCACGTCGGCGTTGCCGTCACCGATGGCGACGAGCTCGACGTGTACCCCTGGGAAAACGCCGATATCGATGTCCTGGTGCAGCGATACATCGGCGTGAGCGACTACATCCTCGACGAAATGGACGTGTACCCACATGGTTGACGTAAACACCCAGTTCGGCGGCTTCCTGACCAACCTCGGCGCCGCCAAGAATGCCAACGCAAACGCCCTGGGCGAGCCGTGGAAACTGACCCACATGCTCATCGGCGATGCCAACGGCACCGACCCGGCGCCAAGCCCTGGGCAAACAGCGCTGGTTAATCAGGTCTACCGCGCCCAGCTCAATCAGCTGTACGTTTCGCCCACCGATGACAACGTGCTGATCGCCGAACTGGTGTTGCCGCCAAACGTAGGCGGCTGGTGGATCCGCGAACTGGCCCTGGAAGATGAAGACGGTGTGTTCTCCGCCGTCGCCAAGTGCCCGCCGAGTTACAAGCCCGTGCTGGCCCAGGGCAGCGGTCGCAACCAGGTGGTGCGCATGCACGTCATCACCAGCGGCACGGCCAACATCCAGCTAAAGATCGACCCCAGCGTGGTGCTGGCGACGCGGGCTTATTGCGACGGGCTGATTGCGGCGCATAACGCCTTGGCGAACCCCCACGCGCAATACGCGTTGCGCGGGGCAGTTACGAGCATTGCAGCCAGCACAGTGCTGACCTCCGCTCAGATGGGCCTGCTACTGGCCGATGCCAGCGGCGCTCCGCTTACGGCCACGCTACCTGCCAGCGACGCGCTGCTGGGTGTCCGCGACATCATCGTCCGCCGCATTGACAACTCGGGCAACCGTCTGAAGATTCAGGCGTCCGGTACCGACAAAATCAAATTCCATACCCACTTGGCCAGCGAGGGCTATCCCTTCACGGTACTGATGGGTGCCGGCGACTGGTGGCATCTGCGCAGCGATGGCCAGGGCGGCTGGTGGCTGATTGGCCGGCACGACACTACGCCGTTGGGCCGTCCCGTTTTCGAGACCACAACCGTGTTTGCTCCAGGTGGCTACGGAGCGCTGAGCGGCTCGGAACTG
>NZ_JAMOHY010000025.1 GCF_024448695.1 Stutzerimonas stutzeri
AACGGCCTGCTAGGAGCGCTCCAGCGCCATAACCAAGTCCCGAAAAACCTCGCGATTGGACTCATTGAGGCTCATCAAAATGCGGTGAGCCTCAAGCACCTTGGCCTTGACCACTTCCTCTGATTGATCCTGACTAGGCAGATCCGCCAGTTGCTCGGGGGTAGGCAATGGCTGATCAACGATATTGAAAACCTGATCGAACCCCATGGAATGCAGCAGACGGGTGATGTCGGCGTGAGTCGTGACCAGCGCAGGCAACAGGCCGACCTTTTGCCGGGAAAGGATCGAGAGTTTGGCCAGCAAACCGAGGGTTGTGCTGTCGACACTGCTGCTCTCGGTCAGGTCAATGACAATCGAGGAGAAATTCTTGGACGAGAAAATCTGCTCGATGGTCGCATCCAGCGCCGAACACAGCGTCAGGCGGATTTCACCGATAAACTTGAGTACGAAGGTGCCGTCCTGCTCGGCAAACTGGATTTTACCGGTGCTCATGCAAGGTTCCTGCTCAATACCAGCAATGCGATGTCATCAGGCATATCCTCCAGCCCGCCCAGACCGAATGTCTGGCGGAGGCCATCAAGCGTGCCTCCCGCCTCGGAAACGAGTCTGGGCAGCTGTGCTTCCTTTTCTTTGAGGGTCGCACCAGGCAAAAGGTCCAGAATGCCATCGGACAGCAGCGTCAAACTGAAGGACTCGGGCAGCTCGATCTCATGGTTGTCGTAGGTCGCCTCGACAAAGAGCCCGACCGGCAAGCCCCGCCCTTCCAGATACCTGGCCGAACCACCGCTATACAGCACAGGTAGCGGCAGGTGCCCACCAATGCTGTAGTGCAGCAAGTTGCGCTCCTGATCAATAACCCCACCAAGCATCGTGACGTGCTTGCCCAGCTTGCAATTAATCAGCCCGCGATTGATGTGATCAAGCACTTCCGAAGGCTTGAACTCGCGCAAGGCGCCACCACGCCGCGACTCATACAGCAGCCGCGTCGTCATGAATTTCAGCAGTACCGTCACGAATGCCGAAGACGCACCATGACCGGATACATCCGCCAGGTAGAAACCGATGCGGTGATCATCAATCCGGAAGTAGTCAACAAAATCGCCGGAAAGATACAGCGACGGAATGATCTGATGGTCGAAGTGAAAATCGTCGAGCGTGCACGGCGTGACCGGCAACATGTTCATCTGCACCTGGCGACCGGCATCCTGATCTTCCTGAAGCAGATGCAGGCTGGCCTGCAGGTCACGATTGGCTGTTTCCAGCTGCTCGCGATAACGACGATTTTCCAGGCGCAAGCGGGAACGGTCGAGCGCACGCCGAACCGCATGTTCGAGCATTGCCAGATCTTCAAGGGGCTTGATCAGGTAGTCCGCAGCGCCCAGACGTAGCGCCTCAACGGCATCAGTCATGACACCGGCACCTGACACGACGATGACGGGAAGATCGGCCTGGCGCTCGCTGATCAAACGGATCAGCTCAAGGCCATCCATTTGCGGCATGCGCAGATCGCAGATCACCAGGTCAGGCTGTTCGGCGTCGAACAGCTCCAGCCCATGAGGTCCGTTCTGGGCCTGCAGGACCTTGAAACCACTGTCATCCAGATAGGCAGCCAGACTGGCCCGTACTACATCGTCGTCATCTATGATCAGTAGCGTCGCGCTTGGGTTGTGCATGTTCCTACCAGGCGGTATCGCCAGGGTTACTGGCGAAAGCATCGGCCCCGCGCAGGCGCTGGGCAAAGGGATCTTTTCAAGGCGCAGACGGTACTCCCATACGACATGCGTTTCAAGCCGGGTGGGGTTACCCCGCCCGGCTTTACAGGCCCGATAAACGGGGGCTATAAGAACGCGTACAGCCTCACTTGCAAGGATAGAAACATGACCCAGAGTGACCGCTATTACAGCGAAAAACGCGACTTCATCCGCATGCAGGTCGAAACGGCCATAAGCCTTACCCATGGCGATCAGTCCTGTGACGGCGTTTGCCTGGACCTTTCAAGCACGGGCATGCAGGTGCTGGCCGAAACCGCACTGCAATTGGGTGACCGGGTTCAGGTCCACATCCCCTCCCCGCACAGTGAACTGAAGGGGCTGGATGCCGAGACCGAAGTCGTGCGGGTTGCAGAGCATGAGGATGGCCGCCAAGCCCTCGGGCTGGCCATCCTGTCCATGAGCTAAGCCGGCCGCGCCAGGGGTTTCAGCCTGCTAGAAATCGTCTTCGACCTGCCCATCCATGGTGCGGAATTCGCGATTCTGCAGGTAGGCGTTGCGCACGAAGATATATTTGTCGCCGGTAATCATCCTCTCGGCAGATAGCAGGCCGGCGCGCATATCGACCAGGCTGGTCGCGCGCGTCAGATTTCGGGTCGGCACATGATCCATGTAGGGATAGGGCTGCAGGAACGAATCAGGCACACGCCCCGCTGCATCACGAACGGTGCTGGGCCCCAGCAGCGGCAGCACGACATAGGGACCACTGCCCAGACCCCAGGCGCCCAGCGTCTGCCCGAAGTCCTCGTCGTTCTTCTGCAACCCCATCCGCGTAGCCACATCGAAGAAGCCCAGCACGCCGAAGGTACTGTTGAACAGGATGCGGCTGGTATCGATGCCGGCATCACGGATCTTGCCCTGCAGCAGATCATTGGTCAGCACGACAAAGTCGCCGAGATTGCTGAACACATTACCAATGCCATCCTCAAGAAAGTCCGGTGTCACCTTCTGATAGCCTTTGGCGAGCGGCTTGAGGGTATAGGCGTCCAGGGTGTCGTTGAAGCGGAACACCACACGGTTCACACCCTCCCAGGGGTCTTCTTCGGCGGCCTGCACAGATGAAGCACCGAAGGTGGTCAGCGCAGCGACCAGCGCGACCTTGCAGTATCCGACCCAGTCCTTGCCAATCATTTGCATGCTGAACTTCCTCATTATTCAAATGGCGCCGCCGCCTCATGTGCGCGGCAGTATAAATCCATTCCGGGCGTTATCGGCAGTCCGCAGATATGCGGCCATTGCCGAGCCACTCCAGGCATCAAAGAGACAGACAAGCCCAGGCCGCTGGTTTAACCTTCCTTCATCGAACAGGCCACACGAGAGGGAAGCACCATGCCGGAACATGATCTGCAGTCGCAGCTTGCGGAGTTGCGCAGCCACCTGGCCGAGGACACTCCACTGAGTGAAGAAGAACGCGCCGCATTGCATGCCATTGCCCAGGACATCGAACTTCGCCTGGCCAACCAAGGTGTTGTCGATCAGAACGATTCGCTGGTCGATGGCGTTCACCTTGCCGTGGAGCGCTTCGAAGTCAGCCATCCGAATACCGCCATGACGCTGCGCAATATCATGCAGACCCTGGCGAACATGGGCATCTAGATAGCACGACGCTGGAGACCGGGCGACAACAGCGCCCACGCCTCCAGCGGTCACTCACTGCCTGACAAGACGCCCGTTATCGACCGCAACGGTCTCGGTGCTGCGATACGGATTGATATCCAGCCCGCCACGACGCAGGTAGCGCGCATAAACACTCAGCCGTTCCGGCTTCAGTAGGCGCTGCAAATCGAGAAAGATGCGCTCGACACATTGCTCGTGGAAATCGGCATGCTGGCGAAAACTCACCAGGTATGCCAGCAGGCTCGCCGGATCCAGCGCCGCACCGCGATAATCGATCACCAGCGTGCCCCAATCCGGCTGCCCCGTAACCGGACAGTTGGATCTGAGCAGATGGCTGTGCAGGCACTCCTCAACCTGACGTGCCGCATCGCAATGCAACAGCTCGGCCCGGGGCGAATCGTAGTGCCCGATCATCACGTCCAGATCATCGATGCAACGACCAGGCAAGGGCGCGATGCCCTCTGCGGCGACGTCATCCAGCGTACGCAAACGCACCTCGACCGGCTTGCCGGCAGCGGCTGAAAGGTCCTTCGTCATCACTGCAAGCAACGCTTCACGACTGTCGAAGACTGACTGGTTCAGCGAGTTGAGATAGAGCTTGAACGACTTGGATTCGATGATGTTCGGCGAGTCGGCCGGTATTCTGAACTCACCGATGGCAACTACCGGCTTGCCGGACGGCAGCAGCCAGGACAGCTCGTAGCAGTTCCAGATGTCGACGCCCTGATAGGGCAGCGTTTCAGCCGTCAACCCAAGCTCGGCCCACTTGGGCGCGCGCGCAATGGGAAACAGCTGCTCGGGACTGTAAGTCGCGACATAGGCGCTGGACTTGCCCAGCGGTGAGAGTTCGGCGGGATGCTGCATATTGAGAAGAACCTGAACGAAACCGCCGCGAAGTTTAACGCTTCGCGGCGGTTTTTCCAGCGGCTGTGGCGCTACCCGCGATTACTGGCGCATGCCGCGACCGCTTTTCAGCAGACGAATACACCACAGGTACATCAGCACCGCAGCAGCCGCCATAAAGCCAATGGCAATACCGATGCTGATATCCGAAACCCCGAGAATACCGTAACGGAACGCATTGACCATATGCAGCACCGGGTTGGCCAGCGACAGCGTCTGCCAGAAAGGCGACAACAGGTTGATCGAGTAGAACACCCCGCCCAGATAGGTCAGCGGCGTCAGTACGAAAGTGGGAATGATCGAAATATCATCGAAGTTGCGCGCGAAAATCGCATTGAGAAAGCCACCCAGGGCGAAGATCGCCGAGGTCAGGGCAATCACAAGCAGCGTAATGCCCAGATGGTGCACCTGCAGGTCGGTGAAGAACATCGACAACAGCGTGACGATCAACGCAACCGCCAGCCCGCGAGTGATGCCGCCCAGTGCGAAACCGATGAGAATCACGTGGGGCGAGACCGGCGAAACCAGTAATTCCTCGATGGAACGCTGAAACTTGCTGCTGAAAAAACTGGAAACCACGTTGCTGTAAGAGTTGGTGATCACCGACATCATGATCAACCCCGGCACGATGTACTCCATATAGCTGAAGCCATCCATCTCGCCGATCCGCGCACCGATCAGATTGCCGAAGATGACGAAGTACAACACCATGGTGATCGCTGGCGGCAGCAGGGTCTGCGGCCAAATCCGCATGTAACGGCGGATCTCTCGGTACACGATGGTCTGCAGCGCAACCAGATTGGCCCGAAATTCCGTGTTCATTTGGCCTCCTTCAGGTTGCTCTCCACCATCGACACGAACAACTCCTCCAGACGGTTGGTCTTGTTGCGCAGGCTCACCACCTCGATGCCTTGCGTCGACAGCAGACGAAACAGATCGGTAACGCCCTGGCTCTTGTCCACCTGCACTTCCAGCGTGTGGTGATCGACCAGCCTGGCCGGATAACTGCCCAATTCCGGCGGCACCAGCAGCGACTCCTTCAGATCAAGCAGGAAGGTTTCCACATGCAGCTGCTTGAGCAGCTCACGCATGCTGGTGTTCTTGACGATCTGACCGTGGTCGATGATGCCGATGTTGCGGCACAACTGCTCGGCTTCTTCCAGATAATGCGTGGTGAGGATAATGGTGATGCCCTCACGGTTGAGCTCGGTGAGGAACGACCACATGGAGCGGCGCAGCTCGATATCCACGCCCGCCGTTGGCTCGTCGAGAATCAGCAGGCGCGGCTGATGGATCAACGCACGAGCAATCATCAAACGCCGCTTCATCCCGCCGGACAGCATCCGCGACGACACATCACGCTTATCCCAAAGACCCAGCTGGTTCAGGTAACGCTCGGCACGCTCCCTGGCGATCTTCGCAGGAATACCGTAATAACCAGCCTGGGTGACGAGAATATCGAAGGCTTTCTCGAACTGGTTGAAGTTGAATTCCTGCGGCACCACGCCCAAACAGCGCTTGAGCCCGGCGGGGTCCCGATCAAGGTCATGACCGAACACGTTGACCGTGCCGCCACTCTTGTTTACCAGAGTGGACAGAATGCCGATGGTGGTGGACTTGCCGGCCCCGTTGGGTCCGAGCAATGCATAGAAATCACCTTCGGCCACATCCAGGTCGATGCCCTTGAGGGCCTGAAAGCCATTGCCATAGGTCTTGGTCAGCTGCCGAATGGACAGAGCAGTACTCATAGAAAATGCACACAACGCAGGAAATGAAAGCCAGGGGCAGCCACTTCGTTAACAATCGAAACGAAACGACCAAAGAAGTTAGATGAGGACGCGCACAGGCATTTTCAACCGCGCGCCTTTTCCGGCCACGTCTGCACGGCTCGGATTCCTACTGGCAAGCCTGGCTGCCCGTCTCGGCGACCAAGGCAGCCCGCCAAACTCAGCAATAGCGCAACGCTTAATGCCTGACGCTTTGCTCGGACATGCTGAGCAGCTGCTTTTCCATATTCCAGTCAAACGGCTCGCCACTGCTCTGCGCTTCATAGCGGCGATCCTCCAGCTTCTGGAACACTTCAATCTCTTCGTCCGGCATGAAATGCAGACAGTCACCACCGAAAAACCACAGCAGGTCGCGCGGTACCAGATGAGCGATCTGCGGATAACGGTGGAACACCTGGCAAATCAGATCCTGTCCCAGATGCCGCTCTTCGGGAAGGTCTTTCAGATTCATGACCAACTCGTCGAAACGCTCGAGAAACAGTGCATGACTCTCGTCGGAAACCTGTCCGGTTTCACCCATGGCGAGCAGAATGCCGCGCAGATGGGCCAGGAGCGCCAGATTGTGATCGTGATATGCGTTTGCCATGCTTCACCTGTCTTGATATGGGCACGCGATTATAGGTGCGCGCGCCAGCGAGTGGGACTGTCCGGTTGACTCGTTGACAGCACTCGGGTTCGCACTGAGCGCCAATCGCGACACGGCAAATGGACCGACGACCCGAGAAGTCATTCGCATGAAGGCAATCGACACGTGGAACAACGAAACGAAAAAAGGGACCCGAAGGTCCCTTTTTTCAACTGCAAGAGATATTCAACCTCCTGCATCTGTATCTGGAGCGGGAAACGAGACTCGAACTCGCGACCCCGACCTTGGCAAGGTCGTGCTCTACCAACTGAGCTATTCCCGCATCGTCTTGGTGATGGGCGCCATTCTATAGTTTCGCCGCCGCCCGTCAACCCCTTGATTAAAAAAGTCTTTATTTCTTTTCTGTCGGACTGAGGTGAGGCCAGGCTGCCATCAGGTAATTGACCATTGACCACAGCGTCAGCCCTGCAGCGATGATCAGCAAGGTATAGCCGGTACCGACCCAGATCGTCATCAGCGGCGGATTTGCCAGCAGAATGATGAGTGCCACCATTTGTGCAGTGGTTTTCCACTTACCCAGGCTGGACACCGCCACATGCGCCCTTGCGCCCAGTTCAGCCATCCACTCGCGCAGGGCCGAGATGACGATCTCGCGACCGATGATGATCGCCGCCGGCAAGGTCAGCCAGAGATTGGCGTGCTCTTCCACCAGCAATACCAAAGCAACAGCCACCATCAGCTTGTCTGCCACCGGATCAAGAAAAGCGCCAAACGGGGTGCTCTGTTTCAAGCGTCGTGCCAGATAGCCATCCAGCCAGTCCGTCACGGCGGCAAATGCAAACACTGCACTGGCGGCCAGATAGCTCCACTTGAAGGGGAGATAGAACAGCAGGACGATGATCGGTATCAGCAGCACACGCAACACGGTGAGAATGTTTGGAATGTTCATTGATACCAGGGGTCCGCGAATTTGAAGGGGATTCTACTCACTGTGCAGGTTGGCATAAATCAACTCGGCAAGCTTTTTACTGATACCGGGCGCTTTGGCGATTTCCGGGAGGCTGGCACGGCTCAGTTCCTGCAAACCGCCGAAATGTTTGAGCAGCTCGCGACGCCGCTTCGGCCCAATACCCGGCACTTCTTCCAGCGTCGAGGTGGTGCGCGCCTTGCCACGCCGCGCGCGGTGGCCAGTAATGGCGAAGCGATGCGCCTCATCACGCACCTGCTGAATCAAATGCAGTGCAGGCGAATCGCCCGGCAGGGTGAATTCGTGTTCGACATCGTTCAGGTAAAGCGTTTCCAGCCCTGGCTTGCGGGTGACGCCCTTGGCCACGCCGAGCAGGATCAGATCGGGCACGGCAAGTTCCTGCAGTACCTCGCGAGCCATGTTCAGCTGCCCTTTCCCGCCGTCAACCAGCAAAACATCAGGCAGTTTCCCCGTTCCCTCAGCCGCTTTCTTGAAGCGACGCGACAAGGCCTGATGCATCGCCGCATAGTCATCACCCGCCGTAACGCCTTCGATGTTGTAGCGGCGGTAATCGGATTTCAGCGGCCCTTCCGGGCCGAAAACCACACAGGACGCCACTGTCGCCTCGCCACTGGAATGGCTGATATCGAAGCATTCCAGCCGCGCCGGCGGCTTGTCCAAGCCTAGCGCCTCGGCCAGCGCCTGGAAGCGTGCAGCCAGATGCTGGCGATTCGCCAAGCGCGCACCCAGCGCCTGCTCGGCGTTGGTCAGCGCGAGCTGCTGCCAGCGCGCGCGTGTCCCACGAACGCGATGGGTGATGACGAGCTCTTCGCCGCGCAGTTCGATAAGGGCGCTGATCAGTGTGGCGAAGCCTTCATGAGTACTGTTGACGATCAATTCGGCAGGCAGCTCCCGCTCCATCGAGCCGAGGTAATACTGCTCAAGGAATGCTTGCAGTACGTCGCTGACACTTTCCTCGATGGCGACCTGGGGGAAGAAATTCTTGCTGCCCAGCACTCTGCCGCCACGCACGCTGATCAGGTGCACACAGGCGCCACCGGGGCTGACCACCGCCGCGACAATATCGACATTACCGCTGCCGCCTTCCATGCTCTGCTGATCCTGGACCCGACGAAGCAGCGCGATCTGGTCGCGAATTTCTGCGGCACGCTCGAAATCCAGCGCCATCGCGGCGGTTTCCATACTGGTGGAAAGCTCTTCGGTCAGGGCATTGCTGCGCCCTTCGAGGAACATCACCGAATGACGCACGTCCTGAGCATATTCCTCGACATCCACCAGCCCCACGCAGGGCGCCTTGCAACGCTTGATCTGGTACTGCAGGCAAGGTCGGGTTCGATTGCGGTAGAAGCTGTCTTCACACTGACGAACGAAAAAGGCCTTTTGCAGCAGGCCCAGGCTTTCGCGGATCGCACCGGCACTCGGATACGGGCCGAAGTAGCGTCCAGATTCCTTTTTCGCGCCGCGATGAATACTCAGACGCGGGAAATCACCGCTGGAGAGGAAGACATACGGATAGGATTTATCGTCGCGCAGGAGGATGTTGTAGGGGGGGCGCCACTGTTTGATAAGCGTCTGCTCAAGTAGCAGCGCCTCGGTTTCGTTCGCCGTGATGGTGATTTCGATCTGGGCAATCCGCGCCACCAGCGCTGCCGTCTTGGGCGCCTGTCCAGTCTTGCGGAAATAACTTGCCAGGCGCTTTTTGAGGTTCTTCGCCTTGCCGACATACAGCAGTTTGGCCTCGGCATCGAACATCCGGTAGACACCGGGGCGCACGCTGCATGACGCGAGAAACGCCGAAGAATCGAACGCGCTCATCAGTTGATGGTGTCGACCATGCCGTGGCGTACCGCCAGCAGGGCCAGTTCAACGTCACTGGTGATCGACAGCTTTTCGTAGATGCGGTAGCGATAGGTGTTGACCGTCTTGGGCGACAGGCAGAGCTTGTCGGAGATGGCCTGGACCTTCTGGCAGTTGGAAATCATCAGGGCAATCTGGATTTCTCGCTCCGAAAGCAGATCGAAGGGCGAGCCATTGAGTTTCGGCTGGAAGGACTTGAGCGCCAGTTGCTGTGCGATCTGCGGGCTGATGTAGCGCTGCCCGGCAAACACCATGCGAATGGCCTGGATCATTTCTTCCAGCGCTGCGCCCTTGGTCAGGTAGCCGGCCGCTCCGGCCTGCAGCAGGCGCGTGGGGAAAGGGTCTTCCTCGCAGATGGTCACGGCGATGACCTTGATGTCCGGATGGCTGCGCAGCAGTTTGCGGGTCGCTTCAAGGCCACCGATTCCGGGCATTTTGATGTCCATCAGGACGACATCCGGTTTGAGTTCGCGCGACTTCTTGATCGCCGCCTCACCGGAGTCAGCCTGCCCAATTACCTGCAGGCCATCAATATCGGCGAGCATCCGGGAAATGCCTGTGCGTACCAGGTCATGGTCATCGACCACCAGCACCCTAATCAAGCAGACACCTCATCAATGGTATTGAAAGCTCGCGTCACAAGCGTCAGACATTACCAAAAAATGACCCATATACCCAGACCGCACGTCACGTTATGGCCATATAACATCACTCAAATACACACACGAGCAGCCTGCATCATGCAACTCGCTCGCTATCGCACTCAAAAACCAGCGCATAGATGGCGCCTTTTGATTACAGGGCTGCCACCAGGTGGGAAGACATCGAAGCGCGACGAATGTTGCGAGACAGTGGCCTCATGGCATCTTCATCCTGTCTCGCAACAGAGGCGAGTCGACTCCAGCTGATACGTGTCACACAGGCGTTGCCTGCACCACTGCTACAGCGTTGCCCTGCCGCGACGCATCAGCCTGTAGGCTGCCGGAATCACGAACAGTGACAACAAGGGCGCGCTGAGCATGCCGCCCACCATCGGAGCGGCAATGCGGCTCATGACCTCACTGCCGGTGCCGGCACCCAGCAGGATCGGCAGCAAGCTGGCAACAATCACCGCCACCGTCATCGCCTTGGGGCGCACACGCTGCACCGCACCTTCGCGGATGGCCTCGCAGAGAGCGGCCTCGTCACATTGACCAGCCTGTTGTCGCTCACTCCAGGCATTCTTCAGGTACAACAGCATGATCACCCCGAACTCCGCCGCCACGCCGGCAAGCGCGATAAAGCCGACGCCGGTAGCCACCGAAAGGTTGTAATCCATCAGATACAGGAACCAGACGCCTCCGGTAAGCGCGAACGGCAGGGTGAGCATGATCAACAGCGCCTCGTCGAAGCGCCCGAATGTCAGGTTGAGCAGCACGAAGATAATCAGCAACGTCGCCGGCACCACCAGTTTGAGCCGTTCATTGGCACGTTCGAGGTATTCAAACTGACCCGAATAGCTCAGGCTCACCCCCGGTTGCAATGGAACCTGATCGCTGACTGCTTGGCGCAGATCGGACACCACCGAAGCGATATCGCGCTCGCGCACATCTACGTACACCCAGCCGGACAGCCTCGCGTTCTCGCTGCGCAGCATCGGCGGACCGTCGCTGACGCGCACCCGCGCCACACTGCCCAGGGTGATCTGGCTCCCCTGCGGGGTGAGTATCGGCAGTTGCTCCAGGGCTTGGGGCGAGTCACGCCATTCGCGCGGATAACGCACGCTGATCGGATAACGCGCCAACCCCTCGACTGTCTCGCCGACGGTTTCACCACCGATGGCGCTGGCAACGATGGACTGCACATCGGCGATGTTCAGTCCGTAGCGCGCGGCATCCTGACGGTCGATATCGATATCGATGTAGCGCCCCCCGACCAGGCGTTCGGCCAGCGCCGAACTGACGCCCGGCACGCCCTTGGCGACAGCCTCCACCTGCTGGCTAACGCGGTCGATCTCCTCCAGTGTGGCGCCCGCAATCTTGACTCCGATGGGGCTCTTGATGCCGGTGGCAAGCATGTCGATGCGGTTGCGGATAGGCGGAATCCAGATATTGGTCAGCCCCGGCACCTGTACCGCACGATCCAGTTCGTCGATCAGCTTTTCCGGCGTCATCCCGTCACGCCACTGCTCGCGCGGCTTGAACTGGATGGTGGTCTCGAACATCTCCAGCGGCGCGGGATCGGTGGCCGATTCGGCGCGTCCGGCCTTGCCGAACACCCTGGCAACCTCCGGCACTGTGCGGATCATCCGGTCGGTCTGCTGCAGCAGCTGCGCGGCCTTCTGTGCGGAAAGCCCCGGCAGCGCTGATGGCATGTAAAGGAGGTCGCCCTCGTCCATCGGCGGCAGGAATTCCCCACCCAGACGCGTCATCGGCCAGAACGTAGTCGCCAGTAACAGCAGCGCAACCGCAATGGTGAGCTTCGGATGCTCAAGCACCGCATCCAGCGCCGGGCGGTAGAGGCGAATCAGCAGACGGTTCAGCGGGTTGCGCGATTCGTCAGGCAGGCGACCCCGTATCCAGTACCCCATCAACACCGGCACCAGGGTCACCGAAAGCCCTGCCGCGGCGGCCATGGCATACGTCTTGGTGAACGCCAGCGGCCCGAACAGACGGCCTTCCTGGGCTTCAAGTGTGAACACGGGAATGAACGACAGGGTGATGATCAGCAGGCAGAAGAACAGCGCCGGGCCGACTTCCTGGGCGGCGGCGGTCATCACGCGCCAGTGCTCTTCCCCTTCCAGCGTTCTGTTCGGGTTGGCGTGACGCCAGGCTTCGGCCTTCTTGTGGGCATTCTCGATCATCACTACCGCCGCATCGACCATGGCGCCAATGGCGATGGCGATACCACCGAGCGACATGATGTTGGCGTTGACCCCCTGGTAACGCATCACCGCAAACGCAATCAGCACACCGATCGGCAGCGAAACGATGGCCACCAGCGATGAGCGCAGATGCCAGAGGAAGATGCCGCAGACCAGCGCGACAACGACGAACTCCTCCAGCAGTTTGAAGCTGAGGTTTGCCACCGCGCGGTCGATCAGCTGACTGCGGTCGTAGGTGGTGACGATCTCCACCCCCGCTGGCAGGCTGCCTTTCAGTTCCTCCAGCCGGGCATGTATGGCGGCGAGGGTTTCCCGGGCGTTCTTGCCGCTGCGCAGGATCACCACGCCGCCAACGGTTTCGCCCTCACCGTCCAGCTCGGCGATTCCACGCCGCATCTCCGGGCCGAGCTGGATGCGCGCGACATCACCCAGAGTCACCGGCACTCCGGCAACGCTGAGTTGCAGCGGAATCTGCCGGAAGTCGTCCAGTGTTTCCAGGTAGCCGGAAGCACGCACCATGTACTCGGTTTCCGCCAGCTCCAGCACCGCGCCACCGGTTTCCTGATTGGCCCTGCCAATGGCTTCGATCACCTGTGACTGCGGCACACCGAGACTGGCCATCTTCAGCGGGTCGAGGACCACCTGGTATTGCCTGACCATGCCACCGATGGTGGCGACCTCGGCCACATTGGGCAGAGTGATCAGCTCGTACTTGAGAAACCAGTCCTGCAGGCTGCGCAATTGCGCCAGGTCGTGGTTACCACTGCGGTCGACCAGTGCGTATTGGTAGATCCAGCCGACGCCGGTGGCATCCGGACCGAGCGACGGCTTGGCACCACTCGGCAGCCGACCCTGCACCTGACTCAGATACTCCAGCACCCGAGAACGCGCCCAGTACAGGTCGGTGCCGTCCTCGAACAGCACGTAGACATAGCTGTCGCCGAAGAACGAGTAACCGCGAACGGTTTTCGCACCGGGCACCGAGAGCATGGTGGTGGTCAGCGGATAGGTCACCTGGTTCTCGACAATTTGCGGCGCCTGCCCCGGATACGGCGTGCGGATGATCACCTGCACGTCGGACAGGTCCGGCAAGGCATCGATCGGCGTGGTACGCAGCGACCAGATGCCCACTGCAGTCATCAGCAGCGTCACCAGCAACACCAGGGAACGATTGAATACAGACCAGCGAATCAGTGCGGCAATCATGGCTGCGGCTCCTGAAGCTGTAGCTGTTCGATGACCAGACCGCTGTCGGTTTCGCGCACGGCGAAGCGTACCCGGTCACCGCTCTTTACCCCATGCAGCAGGTGCGGGTCGGCAACGGCAAAACGCATGGTCATGCCTGCCATGCCCAGTGTTCGGAATGGTCCGTGAGCGATTTTCACACCCTGCCCGGTTATCTCGACGATGCGCCCTTCGGCTTCATGCAGCGCGGGAGCCAGCACGTGCTCTTGTGCATGGTCATGCTCATGCGCCGCCGGCTCGGCCACGGCGGTAATGCCGCGCAGGCTGGCTTCGGAGTCGATCAGGAATTGCCCCGATGCGACCACCTGCTGCCCCTCTTCCAGACCCTGCAGAATCGCAGTCTGGCTGCCGCTGTCGTCACCGACCTGCACTTCCACCGGGCGATAGCGACCGCCAGCCTCGGCGAGCATCACCAGGGTGCGTTTGCCGGTACGTATGACCGCCTCGCTGGGCACCAGCAGCGTGCTTTGCGCCGGCTGTGCAGCCAGTTCGACCCGCGCACTGAAACCAGGACGCAAGCGCCCGTCGGTATTGGGCAGTTCCACCCGCACACGCAGGGTGCGGGTGGCCGCAGTGGCTTCGGACAGCACAGCAGTAATGGCGCCCTGCACCGGCTCGCCTGCCAACGCCGGCAAGTGGGCGGTCACCGCCTGGCCAACAACAATGTGTCCGGCCTGGGCCTCAGGCACCGCCACTTCCAGCCAGACGCTGTCCAGACCGTTGATCCGCGCCAGCGGCGCTCCGGCGGCAACGCTCATGCCTTCGCGTACATTCAGTTCCTGCAGCACACCACCTATGGGCGCACGCACGGTCTGCTGCGCTTGGACCCGCCCGGAACGCTCCAGTTGCCGGATCGTCTGTGTCGACATACCCACCAGACGCAGACGCTGGCGCGCACCCTCAAGCAGCGCACGGTCGCCAGCGCGTCGCAATGCGAGAAACTCCTCCTGCGCGGCCACCCACTCCGGCATCAACAGGTCTACCAGGGGTGCACCCGATTCCAGCACATCGCCGGGCGCCAGTCGGTAGACACGCTCGACGAAGCCCGCCGACCGAACCTGCACCAACGCCACGTCGCGCTCATTAAAGCCCAGCACACCCACCGCCTCGACGGAGTGGGACAACTGCCCGCGGCTGACGCTGGCCAGGCGCACTCCGAGGTTGCTGGTGATGGCGGCATCGATGCTGATCGTCGGTGAGCCGGAGGTGCCCGCATCATCATCGGCGTAGCGCGGCACCAGATCCATGTCCATGAATGGCGATCGGCCCGGCTGATCAAACCTGTGCTGCGGGACCATCGGGTCGTACCAGTACAGCACCCTGCGCTCGTCGTGAACGCCGGCCGGTGCATCCTGGACAACATTGTGCGGCGGCTGCTGAGCGAACCAATATCCGCCGACCAGCCCCAGGGCGGCGGTCGTAACAAGCAACGCGCCAGTTTTGAGAACAATCCGGCTCATCGGGCATCTCCATAGGCGAAATACAGACGGCTGGCGGCAATTGCCTGCAGGCCTTCGAGGTCAATCTGCTTGAGCTGGGTTTCGATCAGCTCGCTGCGCGCCGCCAACACCGTACCCAGCTCGCCGCTCCCGGCGCGGTAGTCGGCCAGGCTCAGTTCGGCGCGTTCGCGCGCCAGCGGTAGAAACACCTCGCGGGTGCGCGTCAGGGCACGCTGCAGGCGTTCAAGCTCAGCCAGTTCGCTGCCCAGTTGCTCTGTAAACTGACGTTCCAGCGCCTCACGTTCGGCTTCCAGCTGGTTGAGTTCGGCATGCCGGGCGGCGATACGCGGACTCTGTCGCGAACGCTGAAAAATCGGCAGGTCGAAGCTGACTTGCAGATTCACCATGTCGCCGAACTCGCGTCCGCGCCGCAGGTAATCGACTTCCCAGCTCCAGTCCGGCTTCCGTTCCGCCGTCGCCTCGCGAATACGCGCCTGTGCCTGCTGCGTCATCGGCGCATAGGCCTGCAGTTGCGGATGATTGCGCAGCTGATGCTGCAGCGCCTGGGCATCGAGCTGCCAGTGTGGCAGTCCGCCATCCAGTGGTTCGCGTGCCACATCACCGACCCAACGTTCCAACGTGGCTCGCGCCTGCCGGCGCTGCTGCTGCAGCTCATCAGCGCGTTCGGCAAGCAGTGCTGCCTGCTGACGCGGCTGAACACTCTCGGCAACCTGTCCACGCCCACCGGCAATGCGCGCCTGCACAATCTCGGCGAGCAGGCGGTTCTCTGCGTACAGGGCGTCGAATGTTGCAAGCTTGCGTTCGATGGCATGGCTGACAATCCACGCCTGGGCGGTGGCCTGGCGAACATTCAGCGCTTCGATATCGCGCTCGGCTGCGGCGCGCTCGATACCGGCGCGCGCCACTTCGACGCGGGCACGGCGCTTGTCGCGGTTGGGCATGTCCTGCATCACTCCGACCATGCTCATGGTCATGCCGTCACGGTCCAGGCTCCAGCGCTCGGAACCTTCGATCGGCACGCTTTGCACGCCAAGCAGCAGTTTCGGGTCGGGCAGCTCGCCAGCCGGTATGGCGTCGCTACGGGCGGCCTGCAACTTGGCGGTTTCGGCCTGCAGAGAAGGCGCCTGCTGATCGGCAATCCTCAGCGCATCATTGAAGGTCAGTGCACTGGCCAGGCTCGGCAGCATCAGTGCACAGCAGATCACGGCGTCGAACGGCCGGATATTGCACAAGATTCGGAACATCTCTCTGATTCCTTGAAGATCCTGCGCGCCCACGGGCACGCACACGGCTCCCATCAGCGTTTCAGCAATGGGTGCGTCAGGTCAGCGGAATCAGAAGCGTGGCGGGCGCCAGAGGTCGTTGCCCGAACCGGAGGGTATGTACCCGGGTTCATAGGCGATCAGCAGGTGGGCAGCCGTCGTCAGCACCGGTTTGATGACAGCCACCTGCAACATGCAAGCTGTCTTGCATTGGTGGCCGCTCTTGCAGAGCGGATTCTGCCCATGGGAATGATCCATCTCTTCCCCGGCACCTGGATCGACCGGCGCCATATGGGCCGTATGGTCTGCCGGCGCGGAGATCGTCATTTCGCCATCCGTCATCTGACAGGCCTCCGTCACCAGCCCGACAGCCGCTATCCCGTTGACGGGAAGCGAGAAGCTGATCAGGAACATCAGACAGAGCCGCAGAAGAGGTTTCATGGCAGGGATTCTAGCCGCTCAGTGGTGTCCGGATACTTGATCCGAATCGGCTTTGGGCTGTTCGGAACCATCGCGCCCCTTGTTCTGGAGCAGATGACTCAGGACCGAGCGCAGTTTCCCGGCTTTTACCGGTTTGTTCAAGACCGGCACACCGGCACCCTGCAATTCGCGCCGGCACTGGTCGCTGCGGTCGGCAGTGATCATGACCGCCGGAATCGGGTAACCGAAACGTGCCCGTAATCTCTGTACCGCCTGCCAGCCGGTCACCCCCTGATCCAGATGATAATCAGCCAGAATCAGCTCGGGCGGCGAGCCCGCCAACACCAGACTTGCCTCGGCCTCATCGGTCGCAGTCAGCACCTCACAGCCCCACTGACCGAGCAGCGCAGCCATGCTGTGCAGGATGCTCAGCTCATTGTCCAGCACCAGCAGGCGCCGCCCGGGCAAAGGATCACCCAGTACCGGCAGCACTGGCACTTCGCCTGTCTGCGGCGCGGGAGCATCGGCCAACGGCACATCGATGCTGAACACGGAGCCGCGGGCCGGCTGCGAGCGGACCAGTATCTGATAACCCAGCATCGTCGCAATGCGATCAACGATGGCAAGACCCAGACCGACCCCGGTGCGCTCGGCGGCTCGCTGGACACCCAGCTGGTTGAATTCGAGGAATATCGAGTGCATCTGATCCGCCGCGATGCCGCGCCCGGTATCCCATACCTCGATACGCAGATTGTCACCGCGCTTGCGCGCTCCCAGCAGCACGCGACCCTGGTCTGTGTAACGGCAGGCGTTGCTGAGAAAGTTGCGCAGAATGCGCGTCAGAAGCCGGAAATCACTGTGCAGCGCGTAGGCCGGGATGTAGTGCTCAAAGCCAAGCCCTTTCGCCTGCGCCACCGACTCGAATTCAGAAACCAGTGGCAACAACACCTCATCGAGGCGGTAAATGCAGATGTCGGGCTTGATCGCCTGCTGGTCGAGTTTGGAAATATCCAGCAGGTCGGTAAGCAGGTCTTCGGCCCCTTCCAGCGCCTGATGCGCACGTTCCACCAGATTCTGCTCGGCATTCGGCAGGCTCCGTTCGCGCAGGGTGGAAATCAGCAGACGTGCGGCATTCAGCGGTTGCAACAGGTCATGGCTGGCCGCCGCCAGATACTTGTCCTTGCTCCGATTGGCCGCCTCGGCGGCATCACGCGCCTGACGCAGCTCCAGAGTACGTTCGGCGACACGCTGCTCAAGCTGCTCGTTGAGGTGCTGCAGATGCAACTGCGCCAGCTTGCGCTCGGTGATATCAGCAACAAAGCCTTCAACCAGCCCCTCCTCGTCCGGCTTGAGCAACAGATTCATGATCACGTCGATGGCGCTGCCATCCTTGCGCCGCAGCCGGGTTTCGTAGCCGAACAGGCCCAGCCGGGTACTCAGCACGTGGCGAATCTGCTGCAGCTCTTCTTCACCACCAATGAACAGGTGATGGGAAAGATCGGTCAGCGCCCAGAGCGCTTCCTCGGCGCTGCCATAGCCAAGCATGCGCGCCAATGCCGGATTGGCGGCGCGTATACCTTCGTGCAGACTGGCCTGGAATATCCCATGCACCGCATGCTCGAACAGCCATTTGTAGCGATTGCGTTCGGCTTCCAGCTCTTCGAGGCGGGTGCGCAGTTCAGGGTAGTGACTCTTGCGTGCCGAGTGCGTGCCCAGACCGAGCAGACCGGCAAGCGCGTCGTTGTTTTCAGAGCGCTTCGGCATAGACCACTTCGACGTCACGCTGGGTTGAAGAGCGCGGATTGGTCAGGATGCAGGGGTCCTGCATGGCATGCCTGGACAGAAACGGGATGTCCGAGATATTCACTCCGTGCAAGCCCAGAGTCTCGCTGAAACCAATCGCCTGTTTGAGCTGAATCAGATGGGCCACCAGGCGATCACGTATCTGCGAGTGGGTCATGCCGCGCGTATCGATACCGAAGGTCTGCGCGACGGTCTTGAAGCGCTCGGGCGCGGCACTGTAGTTGAACGCCACCACGTGCTCGATCAGCACTGCGTTGCACAGGCCATGCGGCAGGTCGAGATAACCCCCCAGGCTGTGGGACATCGCATGTACTGCCCCGAGGATCGCATTGGAGAAGGCCAAGCCGGCCTGCATGCTACCCAGCATGATTTTCTCGCGCAGCTCGATATCTGCCGGGTTGGCGATCATTTGCACCAGATGGCCATTGATCAGGCGCATCGCTTCCAGTGCATGTGGATCGGTCAGCGGGCCATTGCCGGTGGAGACGAAGGCCTCTATGGCGTGTACCAGCGCATCGATGCCGGTACAGGCGGAAAGGAACGGATCCATGCTCAAGGTCGTTTCCGGATCAATCAGCGACACGTCGGGCACTGCGCCCTTGCTGACGATGGAAAACTTCATCCGCTCGTCCTGGTTGGAAATGATCACGAACTGCGAGACGTCAGCCGAGGTACCTGCTGTGGTCGGGATCAGAATCAGCGGCGGGCTCGGCACGCGCAGGGTATCGACGCCTTCGAACTCGATGATGTTGCGTCCATGCGCGACGGCGATGCCGATGCCCTTGGCGCAATCCATCGGGCTGCCGCCGCCCACGGCAACGATGGCATCGCACGCTTGGGCGCGATACACCTCGGCGCCCAGCATCACTTCTTCGGTACGCGGATTGGCCGAGACCTGGGTAAACAGATGATGCTCAATGTTCTGGCGCGTCAGGCTTTCCTGGATATCCGTAACCCAGCCGGCTGCCACCACACCGGGGTCGGAAACCAGCAGCACCTTGCGGGCGCCGAAGTTCTTTGCGTAGTTGCCGGCACTGTGCCGGCATCCCGCACCGAAGACGATCTCGGGTGAAACGAATTTGCGCTGCAGGCTAAGATTCGGGCTCATACCACGGCCTATAGTTATTATGTGTCTCGACCGGCAAGACTACTGCTTTCCACTGTTAAAGCAATGTGCCGAATGTATGTATGGATGCATTCATCCTCTCGCCCCGAAGCTTCAACCCAGCAGCCGCTGATAGAAGAGACATTCCCGATCCAGCGCATCGGCCAGATTGTGCGCCTGGCGAAAGCCGTGGCGCTCCTCGGGATAAAGCCGGTATTCAACGGCGACGCCCTGTTCGCGCAGTGCCGCCACCATCGATTCGGTCTGCTCCGGTAGCACCACCGCATCCTGCCCACCCTGGAAAAAAATCACCGGCACGCGAATCCGCCCGGCATGGGCCAGCGGCGTGCGCTGCCGGTAACGTTCGGCATCGGCCTGCGGATCGCCGATCAGCCAGTCCAGATAATCGGCTTCGAACTTGTGCGTGACCCGCCGCAGCGCCAGGGGGTCGCTGACGCCATACAGGCTCGCCCCACCACGGAAACCGGCATCAGCCACGAGGGCGCCGAGCGCGGTATAGCCGCCAGCGCTGGCACCCCGGATGAAGCTACGCGCCGGGTCGATCTGCCCGCGCTGTGCAAGCTCGGTCACCGCGGCGCAGGCATCTTCCACGTCCAGCACGCCCCACTGGCCACGCAAGCGCTGGCGATAGGCGCGCCCGAAACCGCTGCTGCCACGGTAATTGAGGTCCGCCACGGCAAAACCGCGCTGGGTCCAATACTGGATGCGCGGATCAAACACCGGATAGCAGGCCGACGTCGGGCCGCCGTGGACGAACACCACCAGTGGGGGCTTGTCTCCTTCAGGGGCACGATAGCGGGCATTGCCTGGCGGATAGCAAAAGCCGTGGGCCGTCTCGCCAGCGCCGCTTGGAAAGCTGAACGGTTGCGGCCTGGACAACTGATCAGCCGGCAGCGGTTGCTCACCCCCGGCAAGCAAGCGGGTCTGGCCGCTGATGCGATCGATCGACAGCACGCCCGGCATCCGGTCTGGCGAGCCGGCGATGCAGTAGAAATGTTGTTCGTCGGCTGCCAGTTGCCGGCACCGGCTGAATGCCCTGGCCAGATGGCGCTCGCCGGTTCCGCCGTACTGCTCGAAGAGCAGGCCGTGACCTTCCAACATGCGTGTCAGCAACAGTGAGCCTTCAGGCAAAGGCAGATAGCTGACCGTGCCCAGCTGCCAGGGCGCTGGTGCATGATCGCATTCTGCCGAACCGCCCACCGGCACCAGCCCATCACCCTGCTCGCACCAGGGTTGCCAGCAGCCTCCAAGGTCACTCAAGCAATACAGACGGCCATCGTCGGCGAAGCGCGGTTGCTGCAACGACTCGCCCCCTTGCGCACCGGCCAGGCACCGAGGCGTTTGGCAGCCACCCTCTGCTGTGCGCTCGGCAACCCAGAGACTGGTCGCCGTCCAGGGCTGTTCGGGGCGCTGCCACTGCACCCAGGCCAGGCGACCGCTGCTGGCATCCAACGTAGGCGATGCATAGAAGTCGGCCCCCTCTGCCAGCACCCTGCGCTGGCCATCGGTAAGCGAGATACTGACCAGACGATGCTCTACGCACTCATCCGCTCTACTTTCCTCCACAGCCAGGATGGCTGCGTGGCGCCCATCAAACTGCAGGTCGCCATAACGGCAGTCCGGGTGCCGGGTCAGGATGCTCGGCGTGCTATCACCTTCGATTCGTTGCAGGTAAACCTGCTGATCCTGCTCATCGACATAAGCCACGCCGTCGCTGGTCAGGCAGAAGGCGCCGCCGCCGTATTCGTAGACACGACTGCGCACGGATATGCCGGGGGGCGTCAGACAACGGACAGAGCTGCCTGCCCAGTGCCAAAGCGTGCAGCGTGCGTCCACCGGGTTGTATTCGATCCAGAGCAGCCCCGCGTGACCGGCGCGCAGTTCGGCGAAGTCACGGCTGGCGCAGGCCGCCTTCTCAGCGCTCCAGTCGCTGGGCCAGAAGCCATGGGGCCATTCGGCCTGAATCATCGTCTTGGACCTCCAGAAGCTTCGCGGCTAAAGCCGCTCCCACGGGGTCGGTGTGATACTCCAGATTGTGGGAGCGGCGTTAGCCGCGAAAAAAGCGTCACCGACTCCATCATGCCTTGAGTATCAGCTTCGAGGCCTTTTCGTTGCGGTATTGCAGTTGCTCGAGCGGCGCGCCCTGCTCGGCCTGCTCTCGCGCCGCGAGAATCTTGCCGTGGTGTGCTGACTTGCTGCAGACCGGATCGGCATTGGCCGCATCGCCGGTAAGCATGAAGGCCTGACAGCGGCAGCCGCCGAAATCCTGCTCCTTTTCATCGCAACTGCGGCAGGGTTCGGGCATCCAGTCATAGCCGCGGTACTTGTTGAAGCCGAAGGAGTGCTTCCAGATGTGCTCAATGCTGTGCTCGCGCACGCTGGGAAATTGCACCGGCAACTGGCGCGCACTGTGGCAGGGCAAGGCGGTGCCGTCCGGGGTGATATCGAGGAACAGATTGCCCCAACCATTCATGCAGCCTTTCGGGCGCTCTTCGTAATAATCGGGCGTCACGAAGATCAGTTTGCAGGGGTGATTTTCGGCGGCCAGCTTTTCACGCCACTCATTGGTGATGCGCTCCGCACGCACCAGCTGCTCCTTGCTGGGCAGCAGGCCGGCACGATTGAGTTCGGCCCAGCCGTAGAATTGGCAGGTGGCCAACTCGACGAAGTCCGCCTCCAGTTCCAGGCACAACTGGATGATGCGCTCGATATTGTCGATGTTGTGCCGATGGGTGACGAAGTTGAGCACCATCGGATAGCCGTGCGCCTTGACCGCACGGGCCATGGCCAACTTCTGCGCAAAAGCCTTCTTCGAGCCGGCCAGCAGGTTGTTCACGTCCTCGTCGGCGGCCTGGAAGCTGATCTGGATATGGTCGAGCCCGGCCTCGGCAAAGGCGGCGATCTTGGCTTCGGTCAGGCCGATACCAGAGGTGATCAGGTTGGTGTAGTAACCCAGTTCGCGCGCAGCAGCGATCAGCTCGACCAGGTCCTCACGCACCAGCGGTTCACCGCCGGAAAAGCCCAACTGTGCCGCCCCCATCTCCCGCGCCTGACGAAACACCTCGATCCACTCGGCGGTGCTCAGCTCTTCATGGCTACGGGCGAAATCCAGCGGATTCGAGCAATACGGGCATTGCAGCGGGCAACGGTAGGTCAGCTCGGCCAGCAACCACAACGGCGGGCCGACAACCACGTCCGGCTTAGCGAAGCTCGATCCAGAACCGTTCAACGGCCACCTCCAGAAACGCCAGAATGTCCTCTTCAATCCCTTCGGCACCAGGGAAGTTCGCCTGCAGGTCAGCCACGATGCCGCCCACCGTGCGTGCGCCATCGACCCGCTTGAGGATTTCGCTGGCACTGTCGTTGAGCTTGATCATGCCTTCCGGGTAGAGCAGCACATGGCAGCCCTGCGCCGGCTCGAACTGGAAACGGTAGCCGCGGCGAAGCACGGGAACCCGAGGCAGCACGTCTTCATGGGTCATGGTGTGATGCCCCTGTGCCAGATGCGTTCGCGGGTAACCGTGTGATAGGGCGGGCGATCCAGCTCGTAAGCCATGCTCATGGCGTCGAGCATGCTCCAGAGCACGTCCAGTTTGAACTGGAGGATGTTCAGCATGCGCTGCTGGGCCTCGAGGGTCGTGTAGTGCTCAAGGGTGATACGCAGGCCGTGCTCGACGTCCCGGCGAGCCTCAGTGAGGCGCTTACGGAAATAGTCATAACCGGACGTGTCGATCCAGTCGTAATGCTGCGGCCAGGCGTCGAGCCGTGACTGATGGATGGTGGGCGCGAAGAGTTCGGTCAGCGAGCTGCTGGCCGCCTCCTGCCATACCGCCCGCCGTGCGAAATTGACGTAGGCATCCACGGCGAACCGCACGCCGGGCAGCACCAGTTCCTGCGACAGTACCTGCTCGCGGTCCAGCCCCACTGCCTCGGCCAGACGCAACCAGGCCTCGATACCGCCCTCCTCACCGGGCCTGCCATCGTGGTCGATGATGCGCTGGACCCACTCGCGCCGCGTAGCCCGGTCCGGGCAGTTGGCCATGATTGCCGCATCCTTCACCGGAATGCAGACCTGATAGTAGAAGCGGTTGGCGACCCAGCCCTGAATCTGTTCGCGGGTCGAGCGCCCTTCATACATGGCGCGGTGGAAAGGGTGATGGATATGGTAGTACTCGCCCTTGGCGCGCAAGGCCTGCTCAAACTCGGTGGGGGTCATGGCTGGCTGGGTCATCACGGGACTTCCTTGGTTGTGCGCCGCCAGTCGCTCGAACAGGCGCGCTGATGGTCTATGAGGCAATGGCGCAGGGCCAGCGTCAGAGTTCGATGCTCATACCGTCGAACGCCACTTCGATGCCCTGTTCGCCGAGTATTTCGCGCTCGACGGAATCTTCGTCCAGGATCGGATTGGTGTTGTTGATATGGATGAGAATCTTGCGCGTCGCCGGCAGTCCGTCGAGCACTTCGATCATGCCGCCCGAACCGCTCTGCGGCAGATGCCCCATCTCGCTGCCGAGCTTGTCGCCCACCTCGCGCACGCGCATCTCGTCATCACGCCAGAGCGTGCCGTCCACCAGCAGGCAGTCGGCGCGGCGCATGGTTTCCAGCAACTCGGGGCTGACCTGGCCCAGCCCCGGCGCATAGAACAGCGTGCCACCGCTCTGGCGATCCTCGATCAGCAGGCCGATGTTGTCGCCCGGATGCGGGTCATTGCGGTGCGGCGAATACGGTGGCGCAGAACTGCGCAGTGGAATAGGCGTAATCAGCAGGTTCGGGCAAGCCGGAATGACGAAGCTGCCCTGCAGGGGGATTGGATTCCACTTCAGGCCGCCATTCCAGTGTTCAAGCATGTTGAACAGCGGAAAACCGCTGGTCAGGTCCTGATGGACCATCTCAGTACACCAGACCTCATGAGGGCAACCTTCTCGCAGGGTCAGCAGGCCGGTGGTGTGGTCGATCTGGCTGTCGAGCAGGATGATCGCGGCGATGGCCGTGTCGCGCGGCTTGCGCGCCGGCTGCAGCTTGGGAAAGGCCTCCAGCTGGGCACGGATGTCCGGCGAGGCGTTGCACAGTATCCAGTCGATACCGTTGTCGCTGATGGCGATGGAAGACTGGGTGCGCGGTAGTGCGCGCAAGGTGCCGGCGCGCAGGCCGGCGCAGTTGGCGCAATTGCAGTTCCATTGTGGAAAGCCGCCGCCAGCAGCAGAGCCGAGAATCTGGATGAACATGGGCAGCTCCCGAAAATATGAAGCCCCGACCGGGCCGGGGCTGGTCGATCAGCGGTTGGCGAAGTACATGGTGACTTCAAAACCGATGCGCAGGTCGCTGAAAGCAGGCTTGGTCCACATGGCTTGTTCCTCTTGTCGTTGATGCCGGAGTTATTCCGACAACCTCATTAAGCACCCTATGCCTTTGCAAACAGAATGGTACTTTGGAAGGAGACAGCAACCTGCATTGGTAGTGCCTTTGGTGCAGACCAGAGCGCCTGAGAGGCAAGGCGAGAAAGCCGATTTACAGACGAAAAAAAACGCGGCCTGAGCCGCGCTGCAACAATGGACATCCGTGCTCGTGGGATAACGCTGGCCGGAATGCCCGCGCCCTTGGGCGCTCTGCAAGTCAACCGACGCGCGGGAGCAAGCGCGCCGGGTCCACCGAGAAGCGTTAGAAAAAGCCCAGCGGATTGATGTCGTAACTGACCAGCAGGTTCTTGGTCTGCTGATAGTGGTCGAGCATCATCTTGTGGGTTTCGCGGCCGACGCCGGATTTCTTGTAGCCACCGAACGCGGCATGCGCCGGATACAGGTGATAGCAGTTGGTCCAGACGCGACCGGCCTTGATGGCGCGGCCCATGCGGTAGGCGCGGTTGATGTCGCGAGTCCAGACACCGGCACCCAGGCCGAATTCGGTGTCGTTGGCGATGGCCAGCGCTTCGGCCTCGTCCTTGAAGGTGGTCACGGCCACCACCGGCCCGAAGATCTCTTCCTGGAACACGCGCATCTTGTTGTGGCCCTTGATCAGGGTCGGCTGCACGTAATAACCGGTCGCCAGACCACCTTCGAGCTTCTCGGCGGCGCCGCCGGTGAGAATCTCCGCACCTTCGCCACGGGCGATATCCATGTAGGACAGGATCTTGTCGAACTGCTGCTCGGATGCCTGGGCGCCGACCATGGTGTCGGTATCCAGCGGGTCGCCGCGCTTGATCTGCAGGATTTTCTTCATCACCACTTCCATGAAGGGCTCGAAGATCGATTCCTGAATCACCGCACGGGACGGGCAGGTGCAGACCTCGCCCTGGTTGAAGAACGCCAGCACCAGCCCTTCAGCGGCTTTCTCGATGAACGCCGGCTCGGCATTCATGATGTCTTCGAAGAAGATGTTCGGACTCTTGCCGCCCAGCTCCACGGTGCTCGGAATGATGTTCTCGGCGGCGCACTTCATGATGTGCGAACCGACTGGGGTCGAGCCGGTGAAGGCGATCTTGGCGATGCGGGTGCTGGTGGCCAGCGCCTGACCCGCTTCACGGCCGAAGCCCTGAACGATGTTCAGCACGCCTGGCGGCAGCAGGTCGCCGATGATTTCGGCAAACACCGTGATGGACAGCGGGGTCTGCTCGGCGGGTTTGAGGACCACGCAGTTACCTGCGGCCAGCGCCGGAGCCAGTTTCCAGGCGGCCATCAGGAAGGGGAAGTTCCATGGAATGATCTGACCGACCACGCCCAGCGGTTCGTGGAAATGGTAGGCGGCGGTGTGCTCGTTGATCTCGGCAGCGCTGCCTTCCTGGGCGCGCAGGCAGCCAGCGAAGTAACGGAAATGGTCAGCTGCCAGCGGAATATCGGCGTTCAGGGTTTCACGCACGGCCTTGCCGTTGTCCCAGGTCTCGGTGACGGCAAGCTTTTCCAGGTTGGCTTCGATGCGGTCAGCGATCTTCAGCAGGACCAGCGAACGCTCCTGAACGGACGTTTTGCCCCAGGCATCGGCGGCTGCATGGGCGGCATCCAGGGCCTTGTCGATGTCTTCGGCACCGGAGCGCGGGAATTCACCGATCAGCGAACCATCCACCGGACTGGTGTTGGCAAAGTACTCACCCTTGACCGGCGCAACAAACTCGCCACCGATGTAGTTGCCATAGCGGGGCTTGAGGGTGACGACGGCGCCTGCGGTACCGGGTTTGGCGTAGATCATGAGCGACCTCTCTCTTCACTTGTTGGAGCCTGGCCGGGATATGGCCAGGACATGGAGCGATCTTAGGCAGCCCGAGTCGCCTACCGGAATGCACCCTATGACCAGATGCCGTCCTCATTTGGTAGTAGACGCGAAGGCCTTGATCCGACGCAGGAACAGCCTGCTGGAATGGAAAAGATCGACTCGCCGCTTCACTTTCGCCCAGAAAAAACCGGCCAATCTAACCCTGTTCGGCCAAACACAATTGACCAACGACAAGATCAACAAGCCGATATGAAAATAATTTAAATAAGCAAGCCGAACACTACCAACTGAGCATCAAAACAGCCCGAAAGTTGTATTAGCCAATTCCTTCAAGCGTTCTAGCTTCCACTTGCAACACTTCATTCCGAACTTATTGAAGGAGACACAACATGCAGTGGATCAATCCGGAGTTTTGCGACCTGCGCCTGGGTTTTGAAGTGACGGCGTACGTCTACGTTCGCTAGATGAATCGCCTGCATGGGCGGATCTTCTGGCCATGCAGGTCTCGCGGGAGGAACCATGAAAGATACAGGCATCTGTTCCCAGAACATCTACGAAATACGCCCACCGTTCATGTTTCGCTGGGAAGCATCCCAGCAGGCTTATGTCCTCTTATATCCAGAAGGCATCGTGAAGTTGAATGAAACCGGCGGGCAGATTCTCAATCTCTGTGATGGCCAGAGGAGTGTCAAGAAACTGATCGAACACCTTGCAATATTGTATTGCGCATCGGATCTGGCCGCCGTACGCAGCGGCGTCATGAATTTTCTGGAGGTATCCCATGGCAAAGGCTGGATCCGAATTAAGGCTTGATGGCAGTGGCAATCCGGTCTGGCTGTTGCTGGAACTGACTTACCAGTGCCCGTTGCAATGTGTGTTCTGCAGCAATCCGCGCAACTTTGCCGACTATCGCAAGGACGAGTTGAGCACCGCCGAGTGGATCGATGTAATGAGCCAGGCGCGCGCCCTTGGCGCCCTGCAGATCGGCTTCTCGGGCGGCGAGCCGACGCTGCGCAAGGACCTTGAAACCCTGGTGGCCGAAGCCGACCGCCTGGGCTATTACACCAACCTGATCACCTCCGGCATCGGCCTGACCGAAGCACGCCTGCGTGCACTTAAGGAAGCCGGATTGCGACATATCCAGCTGGGCTTCCAATCCACCGACCCCGGGGTCGCAAAGCAGCTGGCAGGGGTCGATGTCTGGCAACGCAAGCGGGACATGGCACGACTGATCAAGGCCATGGATTTTCCGATGGTGCTCAACGTGCCCATCACCCGGCAGAACATCGCGCAGGTGCCAGAGATCATCACCTTCGCTGCCGAATTGGGCATCGAATACCTGGAACTGGCCAACGTCCAGTATTACAACTGGGCGCTGCTCAACCGCGAGCAATTGATGCCCACCCGCGCCGAACTGCAACGTGCCGAGGCGCAAGTCCGTGAAGCCCGTCAGCGCCTGGGCGATCAGTTGACCATCTTCTTCGTGATACCCGATTACTACGAAGGCCGCCCCAAGGCCTGCATGAACGGTTGGGGGGCAATTCACCTGACCATTGCACCCAATGGCGATGCACTGCCCTGCTCCCAGGCCGCCAACTTCAGCCACCTGACATTTCCCAATGTGCGCCAGCAGCCGCTGGAGAAAATCTGGCACGGGTCCTCGGTATTCGATTTGTATCGCGGCGACGCCTGGATGCCGGAGCCCTGCCGCAGTTGCGATGAAAAGGAGAAGGACTTTGGCGGCTGCCGCTGTCAGGCACTGCTGCTGACCGGCTCCGGCGACAACACCGACCCGGCCTGCAGCAAATCGCCCCACCACCATCTGATTCGCCAGGCAGTGGAACTGGCACAGCATCCGACGGCCGATGGGCAATTGATTCCACGGCACGCCAGCCAGGGGGTGAATATTGAAACTGCCTCATGACTCCTTTGCCGGCACCCTCAGCGCCGGCATTGGGCTGACACTGGCCTGTTATCTGCTGTTGCGCTGGCTCGTCTAGGAGTACGCATGTCTTTCCTCGATCTGCTGGCCCGCTATGGGCACCTGCTGTTCGCGCTGGTCTGGGTTGGCCACAACTACGCCAATTTCGTGCAGAACCCCAGGTTCGTCCCCCTGCACAACGGCATCGATGTGACGACACTGAACCGCGACCTGGAAGCACGCATGAAGCGTGAGCACGGCATCTTCCGTTACGCCTCGCTGGTGGTCTGGTTCAGCGGCCTGTTCATGCTCTGGCAACGCGGCTGGCTGCCGGATGCACTGTTGCTTCAAGGACCGCTGGCCGCCATCGGTCTGGGTGCATGGCTGGGCACCCTGATGCTGCTAAACCTGTGGCTGGTGCTCTGGCCGCACCAGAAGAAGCTGCTCGGCTTCGTTCCGGCCACGCTGGAAGAACGGATTCGCTGTTCACGGATCACCTTTTTGTCCTCTCGCACCAACACCATCCTGTCCTTCCCTGTGCTGTTTCTGATGGCGTTCGCCGGTCATGGCCTGCATCTCCTTTAAGGCGCCCGCCCGTGCAGCGCAGGCCGAGTCCTACAACTTCGCCGCCGGTCCGGCGATGCTGCCACAGGCCGTCATCGAACAGATCCGCGAGGAACTGCCCGACTGGCAAGGCAGTGGGCAGTCGATTCTGGAGCAGCCCTTTACAGGTTCACGCTTCAGGGCGCTCATGGAGCAGACCGAGGCGGATCTGCGCCAGTTGCTGGCGATCCCCTCGAACTATCGGGTGCTGTTCATGCAGGGCGGTGCGAGCGCCCAGTTCGCACTGTTGCCGCTGAACCTGCTCGCCCCCGGCCAGTCCGCCGACTATCTGGAAAGTGGCCACTGGTCATCCAAGGCGATCTTGGAAGCGCGCCGCCATGCCCCGCTGAATGTCATTGCCAGCAGCGCCGGCAACGGTTTTCAGGCCATGCCACCACGCCACCAGTGGCGCCTCGATCCAAATGCGGGTTATTGCCATGTCACCAGCAACGAAACCGCCAACGGCCTGCAGATGCAGCATTTCCCTGACTTGGCGGTGCCACTGGTGGCGGACATGACCTCGGACTTTCTCACCCGCCCGGTGCCAATCGAGCGCTTCGGACTCATCTACGCCAGCGCTCAGAAAAACCTCGGCATTGCCGGGCTTTGCCTGGTGATCATTCATGAAGACCTGCTCAGACTGCCCAGACCGGGACTGCCATCCCCCTTCTCTTATACCTTGCAAGCACAGCAGCAAAGCCGCCTGAACACACCGCCGACGTTCGCTATCTACTGCACCGCGCTGATGCTGCACTGGATTCAGAACCAGGGTGGACTGGTACGCATGGCCGCGGCCAGCCTGGAGAAAAGTACACATCTGTATGACTTCATCGACGCCAGCCCGCTCTATCGGTGCCGACAGCGCGCAGACGACCGTTCGAGGGTCAACCCCTGTTTTCATCTGAACGATGATCGTCTACTGGAGCCCTTTTTCGCTCAGGCTGAGTTCGAGGGCCTGCACAATCTGCGTGGACATGCCGCGATGGGCGGCATTCGCGCCAGCCTCTACAACGCGATGCCGCTCGCGGGCGTCGAGCGGCTGCTGGGATTCATGGCTGAATTCGAGCGGCGTCATGGCTGGGCCTGAACTTCGGCAAAGCATTCAGGCCATGGGGCTGGAGTTCCCGACCGTGCTGGGCGTCGCCGCCGGTTTCGACCCGCTCGGTCACTTGGGCAAAAGCGCATCGGCGCTGGGTTTCGGTTTCAATGAAATCGGCAGTCTGGACGCGGCATCACTGCCGGACAGGCTGCCGCTCAACCTGCAAGGAAGCGCACTCCTTGGGATCAATCTGAGGCTTGATCCAGGCCGTTCTGATCAGGCGCTGTGCCAGGGACTTGCACGCGCTTGGCCACACGCCGACTACCTGATGCTCAACCTGATCGGTCCTGGCAGCGAGGTGCTGCTCGACAGGCGGGAACGACCCCGTCTGTGTCACCTGTTGAGCGAACTCCTGCGTCAGCGGCACGCTCTGGAACAAACCACGGCACGCCATGTACCGCTGGCCGTGAAGGTGCGCAGCCTGCCCGGACAGATTCCGCTGGCGCTGGCGCAAATGCTCCTCGAGCTGGGGTACGACGGCTTGCTGGCCGCTCATGACCCCGGTCCGCCAGCGACTCGCCAACGCTACCTGGATTGGCAAAACCCTGCACATCAGGAACAGGCCTGCCGCCAGATCGAGGCATTACATCGGCTGTGCGCAAAGGATATGGCGTTGATGTCGGTGGGCGGCATCCAGACCCGCGAACACCTTCAGGCACGCCTGTCCGCTGGAGCCGAACTGGTGCAGATACATACCGCCCTGCTTCATCAGGGTCCGGGGATTGCCGGAGACTTGCTGAATCAGTCGCGAATTGTTCGAGTGATATAAAACGGCAGACGGAAAAAAGGCCGGCTAGATAGCCGACCTTCTTCGTTACAGCACGCCTGTTATCAACGCTTGGCCGTGACCAGCTCCTTCGGCAGCTTGAAGGTCCAGACCATGCCGCCCTGGTTGAAGTCCTTCACACGCTTGGCCACTTCGCCGCCCCACAACGGAACCGCACCACCCCAGCCGGAGAGCACGGAGACATACTGCTCGCCGTCCATTTCCCAGGTGACCGGGGAGCCGACGATGCCGGAGCCGGTGTTGAACTCATAGAGTTTCTTGCCGCTCTTGGCATCGAAGGCCATCAGATAGCCTTCCGGGTTGCCGGTAAAGACCAGGTTGCCCTTGGTGGTCAGCACGCCGCCCCAAAGAGGCGCGTAGTTCTTGTAGCGCCAGACTTCCTTGCCGGTCTTCGGATCGATGGCACGCAGTACGCCGATGTATTCCTCGTTGAGCGGCGTGATGGTGAAGCCCGCGCCCAGATAGGCTGCGCCCTTCTTGTAGGCCACGTCCTCGTTCCAGATATCCATGCCCCACTCGTTGGAGGGCACATAGAACAGCCCGGTGTCCTGACTGTAGGCCATTGGCATCCAGTTCTTGCCGCCGAGGAACGACGGCGCCACGAACACCGACTTGCCCTTGTCGGCACTGCCTGGAGCGCCCGGACGGAAATCGTCGTTGTAGAGCGGACGACCATTCTTGTCGAGGCCCTTGGCCCAGGTGATCTTGTCCACGAACGGGAATCCGCGGATAAACTTGCCGTTGGTGCGATCGAGTACGTAGAAGAAGCCGTTACGGTCTGCAGTGGCGGCAGCCTGGATGGTCTTGCCACCTTCCTTGTAGTCGAAGGAAATCAGCTCGTTGACACCGTCATAGTCCCAGCCGTCATGCGGCGTGGTCTGGAAATGCCATTTGATCGAGCCATCATCCGGGTTCAAGGCCAGACGGGACGAGGAGTACAGGTTATCGCCGGGACGCAGGTGCGAGTTCCACGGCGCCGGGTTACCGGTACCGAACAGCAGCGAGTCGGTATCCGGGTCGTAGTAACCACCCAGCCAGGGCGCCGCACCGCCGGTCTTCCACAGGTCACCCGGCCAGGTCTTGCCGGCTTCGCCACCGGATATACCGTTGTCGACCTTCTTGCCATCCTTCATCACGAAGCCCATGTGCCCTTCAACGGTCGGGCGGCTCCAGAGCAGCTCACCGTTTTTCGCGTCGTAGGCTTCGACCTTGCCGACCACACCGAACTCGCCACCGGCAACGCCCGTGATGATCTTGCCCTTGACGATGGTTGGCGCCGCAGTGATGGAGTAACCGGCCTTGTAGTCAGCGACCGTCTTGCGCCAGACGACCTTGCCGGTGTCCTTGTTCAGTGCGACCAGCTTGGCATCCAGTGTGCCGAAGATCACCAGGTCGCCGTACAGCGCCACGCCACGGTTGATCACGTCACAGCACGGCATGATGCCGTCCGGCAGCCGCGCATCGTACTGCCAGAGTTCCTTACCGGTGCGTGCGTCGATGGCGAACACCCTTGAGTAGGAACCGGTGACGTACATCACCCCGTCCTTGATCATCGGCTGCGATTCCTGGCCACGCTGTTTCTCTCCACCCAGAGAAAAGCCCCAGACCGGTCGCAACTGGGTGACGTTTTCGGTATTGAGCGTATCCAGCGTGCTGTAACGCTGCCCTTGCAGCCCCAGCCCGTTGGTCACGATCTGATCGGTAGTCTTGGCGTCACTGATTATGTCCTTATCGGTGACGGCCCAGGCCGATACGCTGGACAGTGCGATGCTGGCGCATAACGCTGTCAATGCGAAGGGTTTGCGAAGACCGGTGTGCTTCATTGCGGCTACCTCTGCGGGTTCATTGTTATCGTCGCCGGGAAGTTTTCCCGGTCTGCTGCCGATTCTTGGATCAAGGCGCCATCTCAACAATTGCCCGCAGTACCGATTTCCCTCCTTCCTTGGTAGCAATACCCCACCAGAGGGCGCGCAAACCTTGTGTTTCGACTGTTCAAAGGGCCATCAACCTGCACCGAAGTCGCGTCCCATGTGCCTGAAAAGAGTATTTCGCGCACCCTGCACACGCCGTACAACAGCCCCTCCTCCGCTCACAAGGACACGAGCCATGTTCCGTTCGCTCTTTCATTGCCTGTTGCTGACCCTTGTTGCCGCCAGTGCCCAGGCAAGCGAAACGATCCGTCTGGGGCTGAACTACCCCAGCACCGGCAATTACAAATCAGAAGGTCTTGAGTTGCGGCGTGGCGCGCTGCTTGCTGTCGAGGAAGTCAACCGCCGGGGCGGTGTATTGGGCCAGCCGCTGGAACTCATCAGCCGAAACTCGGCGGCACGGGAAGAAAAGGCGCTGGCCAATATCGATCGATTCGCCGCCCAGGGCGTGCGCATGATATTCGGTGGTGCCACCAGCGAAGAGGCCATCGCCGCCGGCAAGCGCGCGCGACAACTGGGGCTGCTGTATTTCCCCACGCTGGGTTATGCCAATGAAATCACTGGCCGCGAAGGTCATCGCCATCTGTTCCGGGAGACCAACAGCGCCTGGATGAGCGCGCGGGTGCTGGGCGAATACCTCAGCTGGCACCTGCCCAACCGGCGCTATTACTACATCAGCCTCGATGATGCCTGGGGTCACAGCATGGAACAGGCCTTGCGCGAAGCAACCAAAAGCCGGGACCGGGCACGGCACGGCTACACACGCATTCCAGCCCATGGCGCACGCCATGACGACTACCTGGCGGCGCTGAAGAAGGCCGAGGCCAGCAATGCCGATGTGCTGGTGGTCGTGCTGCTGGGACAGGACCTGGTACAGACCATGCGCCTTGCCAGCGATCTCCAGTTCAACAGGCGCGCACAGGTCATCGTGCCCAACCTGACCGCCAGCATCGTCGAACAGGCCGGACCACAGGTCATGGAGCACGTCGTCGGCACCAAGGCCTGGACCTGGCGTGTTCCGGCGCAGACGGGCAGCGAAGAGGGTCTGGCGTTCGTCGAGGCCTATATCAAACAGCATCAGAGCTATCCGGGCAGCACCGCAGCCTCGGCCTACGGCATTGTCCGACAATGGGCGGCTGCCGCGCAGCGAGCAGGCAGCGTCGAGAGCCAGGCGGTCATCGAGGCGCTCGAAGACCACCGCTACAGCCTGCTCAAGGACGAACAGTACTGGCGCGGTTTCGATCACCAGAACGTGCAGGGCATCTACGCCGTGCGCGTGCGCTCGCGCAACGACATCATGCAGGACCGCTTCAAGCAGGATTACTTCAGCATCATCCACCGCCTGGATGGCGAAGAAGCGGCGCCCAGCCTGGACGACTGGCAACAGGAGCGTGGCGAAGAGTTGACCTTGCAATAGCCTCGGGTCGCCGGATTACGCCTTCGGCTTTTTGGTGGGAGCGGACTTGTCCGCGAGCTTTTGCTCTGGACGCCATGAAAAGCTCGCGAATGGATTCGCTCCCACGCTCTGGCTTCGTAAATCGGTTCACGCTCCATCGAGTCGACGAGTCCCGATCAACCAACCCGTTCGATGGCCATGGCCGTCGCTTCGCCGCCGCCGATGCAGATGGCCGCGATGCCCTTGCGCAAGCCGCGGGCGCGCAGTGCCGCAATCAGGGTGACGAGGATGCGCGCGCCGGACGCCCCTATCGGGTGGCCGAGCGCACAAGCGCCGCCATTGACATTGACCTTGGCGTGATCCAGACCCAGCTCGCGCATGGCGACCATGCTGACCACGGCAAATGCCTCGTTGATTTCGAACAGATCCACCTCGTCGAGTCGCCAGCCGGTGCGTTCGAGCAACCGTCGGATGGCGCCGATGGGGGCCGTCGGGAACAGGCCGGGGGCATCGGCAAACGCCGCATGGCCGCGAATCACCGCTTGTGGCGTCAGGCCCAGTCGCTCGGCTTCGCCAAGACGGCTCAGCACCAATGCCGCCGCACCATCGGAAATGGAACTGGAGTTCGCAGCCGTAACGGTACCGCCCTCGCGAAAGGCCGGCTTGAGGGTAGCGATCTTCTCCGGCATCGCCTTCGGCGGCTGCTCATCATCACGAATCTCGCGCTGCTCGAGGCCCTGTGTAATCTGAAGCGGGACGATTTCATCAGCGAATCGCCCAGTGGCAATGGCGTCACGGGCGCGCTGCAGCGAGGTCATGGCATAGGCATCCTGCTCCTCACGGGTAAAGCCATGGCTCTGCGCGCAATCCTCGGCAAAGGTGCCCATCAGTCGACCCTTGTCGTAGGCATCTTCGAGGCCGTCAAGAAACATGTGATCAAGCACCTTGCCGTGCCCCATGCGATAACCGCTGCGGGCCTTTTCCAGCAGATAGGGTGCGTTGGACATGCTCTCCATACCGCCCGCGACCACCCGTTCGACGCTACCGGCACACAGCGCATCGTGGGCCATGATCACCGCCTGCATACCGGAGCCGCACATCTTGTTCAGCGTGGTGCAACTGGTGCCCAGGCCCAACCCGGCAGCCAGCGCCGCCTGCCGCGCAGGCGCCTGGCCAAGGCCGGCGGCAAGCACACAGCCCATCAGCACCTGCTGCACGCTGTCAGCTGCGACTCCGCTGCGCTGCACTGCGGCGCGAATGGCCGCCGCTCCCAGCTCCGGCGCACGGAGGTTTTTCAGATCACCCTGAAAGCCGCCCATGGGCGTGCGGGCGCTGGCTAGAATCACGATTGAATCGGTGTTCATTGTCTTCTCCGCGGCTTTCCGAAAAGGTTTTCTTGAAGGCATCGACCGGGCCCGACCCTCTGACGCCAGGGTGCCGGACAGCCTTCGCTACTGAAATCACACTGGAAAATCCTGGGCAGGCTGAGCCCAATTGACAATAGCGCAAGGCCCGCCTTACGTTAACGTAAAGGGAACGAATTGTTTCCAGCGCACGGCGCTCCACTGACCAGAACAACAACAGGCAGGTGGTTTGATGAATCATTCCGGGCTCAATTTCGCACTTGGCGAAACCCTCGACATGCTGCGTGATCAGGTGGCGCACTTCGTTGCCAGCGAGCTGGCGCCGCGCGCCGAAGCCATCGACCGCGACAATGCCTTCCCCCACGACATGTGGCGCAAGTTCGGTGACATGGGCCTGCTCGGCGTGACCGTCTCCGAGGAGTACGGCGGTGCCGGCCTCGGCTACCTGGCCCATGTGCTGGCGATGGAGGAAATCAGCCGGGGCTCGGCCTCGGTGGCGCTGTCCTACGGCGCGCATTCCAACCTGTGCGTCAACCAGATCAACCGCAACGGCAACCCCGAACAGAAGACGAAGTACCTGCCCAGGCTGATCAGCGGCGAACACGTTGGCGCACTGGCAATGAGCGAACCCAATGCCGGCTCCGACGTGGTTTCGATGAAACTGCGTGCCGAGAGAAAAGGCGACCGCTTCATCCTCAACGGCAGCAAGACCTGGATCACCAACGGCCCCGACGCCAACACTTACGTGATCTACGCCCGCACCGACCCGAGCGGAGGCGCGCATGGCATCAGCGCCTTTATCGTCGAGCGCGACTGGAAAGGCTTCTCCCGTGGCAACAAGTTCGACAAGCTCGGCATGCGCGGCTCCAACACCTGCGAGCTGTTCTTCGACGATGTCGAAGTCCCGGAAGAGAACCTGCTGGGCGCCGAGAACGGTGGCGTCAGGGTGCTGATGAGCGGTCTGGATTACGAGCGCGTAGTGCTGGCCGGTGGCCCGGTCGGCATCATGCAGGCCTGTCTGGACGTGGTACTGCCCTATATCCACGACCGCCAGCAGTTCGGGCAGAGCATCGGTGAGTTCCAGTTCATCCAGGGCAAGGTGGCCGACATGTACACCCAGCTCAACGCCAGCCGCGCCTACCTCTACACCGTTGCGCAAGCCTGCGACCGTGGCGAAACCACCCGCAAGGACGCCGCTGGGGTGATCCTGTACACCGCCGAGGCGGCGACGCAAATGGCACTGCAGGCGATCCAGGTTCTCGGTGGCAATGGCTATATCAACGAATTCCCCACTGGCCGCCTGCTGCGCGACGCAAAGCTCTATGAGATCGGCGCTGGTACCAGCGAGATTCGCCGCATGCTGATCGGGCGCGAGTTGTTCAACGAAACCAAGTGAGCGGTAGGGTGGAAAATCACCAAGCATTTTCCACCAGAGCCGGTGGATGGATAAAGCGTCATCCACCCGAAACCGGAGCCACACCATGGCCATCCTGAATACCCGGATCAACAGCCGCTCACCCGAGTTCTCGGCCAACCGCGAAGCGATGCTGGATCAGGTGAACGAGTTACGCACCCTGCTCGGTCGTATCAGCGAAGGCGGCGGCGCAACGGCCCAGCAACGCCATGTTTCACGCGGCAAGCTGCTGGTGCGCGAGCGCATCGACAGCCTGCTCGATCCCGGCTCGGCGTTTCTGGAGTTGTCGCCATTGGCCGCGCACGCGGTGTATGGCGAAGAAGTGCCCGCCGCCGGCGTGGTGGCCGGGATAGGCCGAGTCGAAGGCATCGAGTGCATGATCATTGCCAATGACGCCACGGTAAAAGGCGGCACCTACTACCCGCTGACAGTAAAAAAGCATCTGCGCGCCCAGGCCATCGCCCAGGAAAATCGTCTGCCGTGCATTTATCTGGTGGATTCCGGCGGCGCCAACCTGCCGCGCCAGGACGAGGTGTTTCCCGACCGCGAACACTTCGGTCGGATCTTCTTCAATCAGGCCAATATGAGCGCCCTGGGCATCCCGCAGATCGCTGTGGTCATGGGCTCCTGCACGGCAGGCGGAGCCTATGTGCCGGCGATGGCCGACGAAACCATCATGGTGCGCGAACAGGCCACCATCTTTCTGGCTGGCCCACCCTTGGTCAAAGCCGCCACCGGCGAGGTGGTAACCGCCGAGGAACTGGGCGGCGCCGAGGTGCATTGCAAGACCTCCGGCGTCGCCGATCATTACGCCGAGAACGACGAACACGCCCTCGCACTCGCCCGCCGCTGTGTGGCCAATCTCAACTGGCGCAAGCACGGACAACTGCAGGTGCGCGAGCCAAGGCCGCCGCTCTATCCGGCTGATGAGCTGTACGGCATCATTCCAGCCCAGACCAAACAGCCTTACGACGTGCGCGAAGTGATCGCACGACTGGTGGATGCCAGCGAGTTCGATGAATTCAAGGCGCTGTTCGGCACCACGCTGGTGTGCGGCTTCGCCCACCTGCACGGCTACCCCGTCGCCATCCTGGCCAACAACGGCATCCTGTTTTCTGAAGCCGCGCAGAAAGGCGCGCACTTCATCGAACTGGCCTGCCAGCGCGGCATCCCGCTGCTGTTTCTGCAGAACATCACCGGTTTTATGGTCGGGCAGAAATACGAAGCCGGTGGCATCGCCAAGCACGGCGCCAAGCTGGTCACCGCCGTGGCCTGCGCGCGGGTGCCGAAGTTCACGGTGATCATCGGCGGCAGCTTCGGTGCGGGTAACTACGGCATGTGCGGGCGCGCCTACGATCCGCGTTTTCTGTGGATGTGGCCCAACGCACGCATCGCCGTGATGGGTGGTGAACAGGCCGCCGGCGTACTGGCCCAGGTCAAGCAGGAACAGAGCGAGCGTGCCGGCAACACGCTCAGTGACAAAGAGGTGGCAGCCATCAAACAGCCAATCCTCGAACAGTACGAGCGCCAGGGCCACCCGTACTATTGCAGTGCACGATTGTGGGATGACGGCGTAATCGATCCGGCGCAGACGCGCGACGTGCTGGGCCTGGCGATTTCGGCCAGCCTCAATGCATCCATCGAGCCAACGCGTTTCGGCGTATTCCGTATGTGAAGGGCCGCATGTGATAACCGTAGGACGGGCGCAGCCCGCCGAACACTCGCGGGTTTCACCCGCCCGGCGCTGGAGTTCAGATGACCGATTTCACTACCGTACAGCTTGAAACCGACCCGCGCGGCTTAGCCACCCTCTGGCTGAATCGGCCGGAAAAGAACAACGCCTTCAATGCCGAAATGATTCGCGAACTGGTACTCGCCATCGACCAGGTACAGGCGGATCCGTCATTGCGTTTTCTGCTGCTGCGCGGGCGCGGGCGACATTTCTGCGCCGGCGCCGATCTGGCCTGGATGCAGCAATGCGCAGCGCTGGATTTCGAGGCCAACCTCGGCGATGCGCGTCAGCTGGGCAAACTGATGTACAGCATCTACCACCTGAAACTGCCGACGCTGGCCGTGGTGCAGGGAGCTGCGTTCGGCGGCGCACTCGGCCTTATTGCCGCCTGCGACATGGCCATCGGTGCGAGCAGCGCGGAGTTTTCACTGTCGGAAGTGCGCATCGGCCTTGCTCCGGCGGTGATCAGTCCGTTGCTGTTCAAGGCCATCGGCGAACGCGCGACACGCCGCTACGCCCTGACTGGCGAGCGCTTCAGCGCTGAAAAGGCCTGTGAGCTGGGCCTACTGTCGGAGATCTACGCCGCCGAGGAGCTGGACGCATGCGTGGAGGACTGGATCGGCACCCTGCTGCTCAACGGCCCGCACGCCATGCGCGCCTGCAAGGATCTGCTGCGTGAAACGGCCAGCGCCTCGCTCAACCCGGCCCTGCGCCGCTATACCGAGAACGCCATCGCGCAGATTCGCGTCAGCCCCGAGGGCCAGGAAGGCCTGAATGCCTTTCTGGAAAAACGCCGCCCTGCCTGGCAGGAGAGCCAATCATGACCCGCCCCATCGATACCCTGCTGGTCGCCAACCGGGGCGAGATCGCCTGCCGCGTGATGCGCACCGCAAAAGCCACGGGCCTGACCACGGTGGCGGTTCACAGCGCCATTGACCGCGACGCCCGGCATGTCCGCGAGGCCGACCGATGTGTCGATCTGGGTGGCGCCAAGCCGGCCGAAAGCTATCTGCTGATCGATAAAATTATTGCCGCCGCGCAGACCAGCGGCGCTCAGGCGATTCATCCCGGCTACGGTTTTCTTTCCGAAAACGCCGATTTCGCTCGCGCTGTCGAAGACGCCGGCTTGATCTTTCTCGGCCCGCCCGCCTCTGCCATCGACGCCATGGGCAGCAAGTCCGCCGCCAAAGCGCTGATGGAAAAGGCCGGCGTGCCCTTGGTGCCCGGTTATCACGGCGACGACCAGACGCTGGACAGCTTCCGCACCGCCGCCGGGCGCATTGGCTATCCGTTGTTGTTCAAGGCCACTGCCGGTGGCGGCGGCAAAGGCATGAAAGTGGTCGAGCGCGAAGCCGATCTGGCCGAAGCCCTGCAGTCGGCCCAGCGCGAGGCGCAGTCGGCATTCGGCGATTCACGCATGCTGCTGGAGAAGTACCTGCTAAAGCCGCGCCATGTGGAAATCCAGGTGTTCGCCGACCAGCACGGCAACTGCCTCTACCTCAACGAGCGCGACTGCTCAATCCAGCGCCGCCACCAGAAAGTCGTCGAAGAAGCACCAGCCCCCGGCCTTTCGCCGGAGTTGCGCCGCGCCATGGGTGAGGCCGCTGTCAAGGCGGCGCAGGCCATCGGTTATGTCGGCGCCGGCACCGTGGAATTTCTGCTCGACGCCGCTGGCGCGTTCTTCTTCATGGAGATGAATACCCGTCTGCAGGTGGAGCATCCGGTCACTGAAGCCATCACTGGTCTGGATCTGGTGGCCTGGCAGATTCGTGTCGCCCGCGGCGAGCCGTTGCCGATTACTCAGACACAGGTTCCGCTGAACGGTCACGCCATCGAAGTGCGTTTGTACGCCGAAGACCCGGACAGGGATTTTCTTCCCGCCACCGGTCGCCTTGACCTGTACCGTGAACCTCAAGCCGGACCCGGCCGGCGTGTGGACAGCGGCGTAACCGAGGGCGACAGCGTCTCGCCCTTCTACGACCCCATGCTCGGCAAGCTGATCGCCTGGGGCGAGAACCGTGAGGAAGCGCGCCTGCGCCTGCTGGCGATGCTCGCTGAAACTCATATTGGCGGTGTACGCAGCAACCTCGCCTTTTTGCGTCGAGTGCTCGGCCATCCGGCGTTTGCCGCTGCCGAACTGGACACCGGCTTTATCCCGCGCTATGCAGATGAGCTGCTGCGCACAGCCGGCGAACTGACGGATGAATTCTGGCATGTGGCTGCCGAGCTGTTCGTCGAAACCGAACCGGCTCGGGTACGCAGCGACGATGTGCATTCACCCTGGGCGAAACGTGAGGGCCTGCGCTTGGGCATGTCCAGGCAAATCTGCGTGCATGTGAAATGCAACGGTGAAAGCCGTCGAGTTCGACTCGCGGCAGCTTCATGTAGGAGCGAGCTTGCTCGCGACGGTGACGGTGACGGTGACGGTGACGGTGACGGTACAAGTTCAACCAGAACCCTTTTCGCGAGCAAGCTCGCGCCTACAGGGGTATCGCGCCAGCCGAAGGCCTTTCGCCAGAGCGACACTTTATATCTGCAGTGGAACGGCGAATTGCAGGCGGTCACGGCATTCGACCCCATCGCCGCCGCGCAAGCCGACCACTCGCACCAGGGCGGCCTGACGGCCCCGATAAACGGCAACATCGTCCGCGTGCTGGTCGAGGTCGGCCAGCGGGTTGAAGCCGGCACCGCGCTGATCGTACTGGAAGCCATGAAGATGGAGCACAGCATTCGCAGCGCCCAGGCCGGTGTGGTCAAGCGCCTGTTCTGCAGCGAAGGCGAGATGGTCAGCGAAGGTGCGGTCTTGCTGGAGATGGACGAACCCTGAATATCGTGTGGTGGAAAACGCCGAAGGTTTTTCCACCACACGCAAACCATGATCAGGTGGAAAATGCTGCGCAGTTTTCCACCCTACGGAGCACGTATGACCCTGCCCAAACACGTTCGTCTGGTCGAAGTCGGCCCGCGCGACGGCCTGCAGAACGAGAAACAGCCGATCAGCATCGCCGACAAGGTGCAACTGGTGAACGACCTCTCCGCTGCCGGCGTGCAGTACATCGAGGTCGGCAGTTTCGTCTCGCCCAAGTGGGTGCCGCAGATGGCCGGTTCCGCCGACGTTTTCGCGCGGATCGAGCAGAAGCCAGGCGTGACCTACGCCGCCCTGACACCCAATCTCAAGGGACTGGAAGCGGCCATCGCGGCAGGCGTCAGTGAAGTCGCGGTGTTTGCCGCCGCGTCGGAGGCCTTCTCACAGAAGAACATCAACTGCTCCATCGACGAAAGCCTGACGCGTTTCGCTCCCCTGCTGGAAATGGCCCGCGCCAATGGCGTTCAGGTGCGTGGCTATGTCTCCTGCGTACTGGGCTGCCCCTATGAAGGGGAAGTCGATCCGGCGCACGTCGCCCATGTCGCGCGTGAGCTGTTCGCCATGGGTTGCTACGAGATTTCCCTGGGTGACACCATCGGCACCGGCACGCCTGGCAAGACCCGTCAGTTGATCGAAGTAGTCAGCCACGGCGTACCATGCGACAAGCTTGCCGGGCACTTTCACGACACCTACGGCCAGGCACTGGCAAACCTCTATGCAAGCCTGCTCGAAGGCCTCTGCGTATTCGACAGCTCGGTCGCGGGGCTCGGTGGCTGTCCCTATGCCAAGGGCGCGAGCGGCAATGTGGCCAGCGAGGACGTGCTCTACATGCTCGACGGACTGGGCATCGACACCGGCATCGACCTGGCTGCGCTGGTCGCCGCCGGACAGCGCATCAGCGATGTGCTGGGCCGCCCCAACGCCTCGCGAGTCGCGCGGGCGCGGCAGAACGCCGTTTGACATACAGGAAGACGTCTCATGGCGCAGCCGACCTACAGCATTTCCGATCTGGCCAACGAACTGGATATCACCACCCGTGCCATCCGCTTCTATGAAGAACAGGGCATGCTCGCCCCCACGCGGCGCGGCCAGGAGCGCATCTACAGCCCCAGGGACCGCGTTGCCTTGAAGTTGATTCTGCGCGGCAAGCGCATCGGTTTTTCCCTGGCCGAATGCAAGACCCTGATCGAGCTCTACGATCCCCGTGCCGGCAACCGGAAGCAGCTGCAGATCATGCTCGCCATGATCGCCGAACGCCGCCTGCAACTCGAACAGCAGCTACTGGATATCCAGCAAATGCAACTGGAACTCGACACTGCCGAGGAACGCTGCCTGCAGGCGCTGACGGCGACAGCAGAACAGGCGGAGTCAGACTGAGGTGCTTGAGGGTTTAGACCTGCAACAGCCGATCACGCAGCTTGTGGATCTCGTCGCGCGTCTGTGCAGCGGCTTCAAACTCCAGATCACGGGCATGGGCAAGCATTCTTTCTTCCAGCTGACGGATACGTTTGGTGATCTCGCTGGGTGAACGCAGCTCGTTCTCGTAACGCGCCGCTTCCTCCGCAGCCTTGGCCTCACCGCGCCGTTTCTTGCTGCGCGAACCCGGCACGGTGGCGCCTTCGAGGATGTCCTGAACGTCCTTGAACACGCCTTTCGGGATGATGCCGTGCGCCTCATTGAAGGCAATTTGCTTATTACGCCGCCGCTCGGTTTCGCCAATCGCCCGCTCCATCGACCCGGTAATGCGATCGGCATAAAGAATGGCCCGGCCATTGAGATTACGCGCGGCCCGGCCAATGGTCTGGATCAGCGAACGCTCGGAGCGCAGAAAACCTTCCTTGTCCGCATCGAGGATCGCCACCAGCGACACCTCCGGCATATCCAGCCCTTCACGCAGCAGGTTGATACCCACCAGCACATCGAACACCCCAAGGCGCAGGTCGCGAATGATCTCGACTCGCTCAACGGTGTCGATATCCGAGTGCAGATAGCGCACCCGCACGCCGTGGTCACCGAGATAGTCGGTCAGATCCTCGGCCATGCGCTTGGTCAGGGTGGTGACCAGCACGCGCTCTTCCTTGGCCACGCACTTGCTGATTTCCGACAGCAGATCATCGACCTGCGTCAACGCCGGGCGTATTTCGATTTGCGGATCGACCAGTCCGGTAGGTCGCACCACCTGTTCGACCACCCGACCTGCATGCTCGGCCTCGTAGGGGCCTGGTGTGGCGGAAACGAAGATGGTCTGCGGGCTGATCGCCTCCCATTCATCAAAGCGCATGGGCCGGTTATCCAGCGCCGAAGGCAGGCGAAAGCCGTACTCCACCAGGGTTTCCTTGCGCGAACGGTCGCCTTTGTACATGGCGCCGACCTGCGGCACGCTGACGTGGGACTCGTCGATCACCAGCAGCGCATCCGCCGGCAAGTAGTCATAAAGGGTTGGCGGCGCCTCGCCACTGTCGCGGCCCGAAAGGTAGCGCGAGTAGTTCTCGATGCCATTGCAGTAACCGAGTTCCATGATCATTTCCAGATCGAAACGGGTGCGCTGCTCCAGCCGCTGCGCTTCCACCAGCTTGTTCTGGCTGCGCAGGTAATCCAGCCGGTCCTTGAGCTCGACCTTTATCTTTTCCACCGCCTCCAGCAGGGTTTCGCGCGGCGTCACATAGTGGCTCTTGGGGTAGAAGGTGAAGCGCGGCAGCTTGCGAATGATCTCCCCGGTCAGCGGATCAAAGGCCGACAGGCTTTCGACCTCGTCATCGAAGAGCTCGATACGCACCGCCTCCAGATCGGATTCAGCAGGGAAGATATCGATCACATCACCACGCACACGAAAGGTCGCACGGGCGAAATCCATGTCGTTGCGGGTGTATTGCAGACCAGTCAGGCGACGCAACAATTCACGCTGATCGAGCCGGTCGCCGCGGTCCACGTGCAGCACCATCTTCAGGTACGACTGCGGATCGCCCAGGCCGTAGATGCACGACACCGTGGTGACAATAATGGCGTCCTTGCGCTCCAACAGCGCCTTGGTCGCGGACAGGCGCATCTGCTCGATATGGTCGTTGATCGAAGCATCCTTCTCGATGAAGGTGTCAGACGACGGCACATAGGCTTCAGGCTGGTAGTAGTCGTAATAAGAAACGAAATACTCCACCGCGTTGCGCGGAAAGAACGCCTTGAACTCGCCATAGAGCTGCGCGGCCAGGGTCTTGTTCGGTGCCAGCACAAGCGTCGGGCGCTGCACATGGGCAATGACGTTGGCGATGCTGAAGGTCTTGCCGGAGCCCGTAACACCCAGCAGTGTCTGATGCGACAAGCCGGCCTCGATGCCTTCGATCATCTGCCGAATGGCTTCGGGCTGGTCACCGGCAGGCTTGAAGCGTGTGACCAATTCGAACTGCTGCGACATAGCGACCTCTTGGATTGCGAACCGACCCTGTCAGGGCGCGGCTGAATTGCCAATTGTGCCATTTCCGGACGCCGAACAACGGCAATGCGCCCGTGTGAACCGAGCGATTCTGTCAGAAAAACCGCTCAGGCATCTCGCGACGAAGAGCCGGGGCCGCTATACTCTTGCCCCGTTTGCGCACAGCCCTCAGCGCGAAGCGAGGGTGCTGTATCACTCACCTCCTTGTCTTCGAGCCTCCCACCATGAGTTTGTTCTCTGCTGTCGAAATGGCGCCGCGCGATCCGATTCTCGGCCTCAATGAAGCCTTCAACGCCGACACGCGGCCGAACAAGGTCAATCTGGGAGTTGGCGTCTATTACAACGAAGAAGGTCGCATTCCCCTGCTGCGCGCCGTTGCCGCGGCGGAAATGGCGCGCCTGGAGCTGAATGCACCACGCGGTTATCTCCCCATCGAAGGGATCGCCAGCTATGACATGGCGGTCCAGGGCCTGCTGTTCGGCGCGGATTCGGCACTGGTTGCCGATGGTCGCGTCGTCACCACCCAGGCGCTGGGCGGTACCGGCGCACTGAAAATCGGTGCCGACTTCCTCAAGCGCATCCTGCCGGACGCCGTCGTCGCCATCAGCAATCCGAGCTGGGAAAACCACCGCGCCCTGTTCGAGTCGGCCGGCTTCGCCGTGCAGAACTACAGCTACTACAACGCAAGCAGCCATGACGTCGACCGCGCGTCCATGCTCGAAGACCTGAACAGCCTTCCGCCCCGCTCCATCGTGGTGCTGCATGCCTGCTGCCACAACCCAACCGGCGTCGACCTGCTGCCAGAAGACTGGAAACAGGTGCTGGAAGTCCTGCGCGCCAAGGATCATGTGCCCTTCATCGACATCGCCTATCAGGGCTTCGGTGACGGCATCGAGGAAGACGCTGCCGCCGTGCGCCTGTTTGCCGAATCGGGCATGACCTTCTTCGTCTCCAGCTCCTTCTCCAAATCCTTTTCGCTGTATGGCGAGCGCGTCGGCGCGCTGTCGATGGTTACCCAAAGTCGTGAAGAGTCGACTCGCGTGCTCTCGCAGATCAAGCGCGTGATTCGCACCAACTATTCCAACCCACCGACCCATGGTGCGACCGTGGTTTCGGCCGTTCTCAACAATCCCGAACTGCGCGCCATGTGGGAAACCGAACTGGGCGAGATGCGTACCCGCATCCAGGAAATGCGCCTGAGCATGGTTCGCCAGCTGGCCGAAAAAGGCGCCAAACAGGACTTCAGCTTCGTCGCCAAGCAGCGCGGCATGTTCTCCTATTCCGGCTTGACAGCGGCACAGGTCGAGCGCCTGCGCGTGGAATTCGGCGTCTACGCCATCGGCACCGGACGCATCTGCGCCGCCGCCCTGAACCACGACAATCTGGACCACGTCACCGATGCCATCGTACAGGTGATCTGAACCGGGCCCAGGGTTGACTTACCCTTAATAAACAGTAGGATACGCACCGCAGTTCCGCGATAGCTCAGTCGGTAGAGCAAATGACTGTTAATCATTGGGTCCCTGGTTCGAGTCCAGGTCGCGGAGCCAAAT
>NZ_JAMOHY010000026.1 GCF_024448695.1 Stutzerimonas stutzeri
AAAGCGGCAGTGCTTGCATGGCCGCCGTACGACTGATGCGAAATTTCTCCTCGCCACCGGGTCGATCACGATGGATGAGACTTGACTCCGCTTGCTACGGCCACAGATGGCGCAAGCTAGGCCCCTGAACAGCTGCTGCGTTCGCAGGGCGACGGTTTTGACGCGACACCTGTTCTTGTTAAGCAGCGATAAGCGTCTCCCGGCTTCACCGGGCCGCGCTGTCGTGTATCGAGCCGGCAGGCCATCTCGACCCTGCGGGCGTCCATCGTGCCCTCCCTCTGGTCGGCTGACGCCTGCGCACTCCGTTTGCCGTTCGTGCCTGAGAGTGGGTGTGGGGCGGTCTTGCTGTTTCCCGATCCCGGTCTGGCCAGATGACTCCGCCTCGTACTGCTGCACCCAGCGACGCACGGCGGTCTCGCCAAGATCCATGTCCCGGCAGACTTACGGAACTGTCAAGCCCTGTTCCTTGACCATTTTCACGACTTGCAGCTTGAAGCTGGCGTCGAACTCTCTGCGTTTACGGCTCATAGATAATTCCCCTGTCAGTGGATTTTCCACCTATCGAGGTGTCTGGGGAAATTAGGCTACTACACCACGACAATTAACAGCATTACCCCTCCACCACCTAACACCCCAGTGGCCAGCCCTCTATCCGTATCCCCTCCCGCCTTCAGTGCCAGGTAGTGTTCGGTATATTCATCGGTAACGAACATCTCCCAAGGTTTTTCTCCAGTGGGCTGGTCGGCACGCAGCACCACGCTGGGCGCCTGCCCGAAACGGGCGCGGGCTTGCTGGATCAGGTCGCTTACAGCCATGCGAGTTGCTTCCGTTCAGGCCGAGGCATATTTATACGTCCAGCCCCCGCTCACGCTCCAGATCGATCAATCTTGTAGTTGGGCCATCGGGCTGCAGGCGCTCGCTGACGATCTGAGGCCAGCGGTTGCGCGAGCGGCGTTTGGCGATTCTATAGGTGTACTCGTGCAGCCAGTTCGTCGGGTAAGACAGCACTTCCCAAACCAGCATGAAAGCATCGGTCCACTCTAGATAGTTCTTGCCGCCGTTGGCTGCTTTCTTCTTGGCTATCTTGGCCAGCGTCAGTGAGTGCCAGTCAGTACCTTTGATATTGCTGGCCTTGAGCATTTCCTTGATATAGGCATCCGAATCGCTGCGTTGGCCGTTTTCATCGAACCAGGGACCGTTGTCCATATAGGCACGCAGCCATTCCCAGAAGCCTTTTTGCATTTGCAGTGTCTTGCCCATGGGCAGGCCGAGACTTACGAGCAGCGCCTTATCTGGCTCCCCCAAACGGCGCACCAGAACTTCCAACGAAGCGTTACGCATACCGCCGGTATGGGGGCCGACCATCACGTACTCACCGGCCAGCGATTGAATACCGTCCCATGGGCTGTGGTAGAGCTCACCGTTGTGATCGAAATAGACCTCGCGGGTACGGCGGTTGAAGAGGATTGGCAGGGGGAGAGGGCGGCGGGTTTCCCAGAGAAAAGGGACGATGAAGAAAATGACAGCCAATGCCAGTCCCATCCAAACGCCATCTATTTTCCCAGTCAGGATCAGAATGGCACTCATGAGAACTGTGGCTAATCCTCCAACACCGCCCATTACTCCAGTAAGCATTCCCCTATCAGTATCGCCTCCTGCCTTTAAGGCCAGATAGTGTTCGGTATGTTCGTCGGTAACGAACATCTCCCAAGGCTTTTCTCCCGTGGACTGGTCGGCGCGCAACAGCACACTGGGCGCTTGTCCGAAGCGGGCGCGGGCTTGCTGGATCAGGTCGCTTACAGCCATGCGAGTTCCTTGATTTCAATAGGTGGCAGGGTCAGGCCCTCGATGGGCGAATAGCTTATTTCGCCATGAATGGCATCGAGTTCGTCGCCGTTTTTTTCATGGTAAACGCGGCGGTAGACAGCAACGCCAGGTTCGGTTCTGACTCGAGTGCCGCCGTGATGATCAAAATCTTTGCCCGTCCATTCAACGGCTTTTCGCGTGCCGCCGAAGCCCAGAAAGGTGCCCCAGGTTTCGTGCCCCTTGAAGTGGATCATCTCGTCGGTCAGGGTATCCCTGCCCGGTAGGCGCAGCAGTACATAGGTGATTGTCTGCATGCCGCGATAGGGGTTCAGCTCGTTGAGACGATAAGCCTGGAAGCTGATGGGGAAGACGATTTTATAAAGCTCGGTCATCGATTTCTCGTAACTATCGGCCCAGTCCGCAGGGCGGATGCCAAAGCGGGTGCGTTTGACCCAGGTTTCCAGAGGCGTGTCTTGCGTGTCTTGCCGGGCGATGACCCCACCGACAATCAGCAGGGTCCAGCCCAGTGCACGGGTAGCCAGGTGCGGGACTACGCTAATCCCTCGTCCTATGGCCGCCGCCTCGCCAGCGATCACCGCCGCTCGGGCGGCGCGTATCGCGCGAAAACTCTGCACGTACAACCGCAGGTTGGCGGCGGAGGCCAGGGTAAGTCCGGCATTGATACTCGCGGTATCGATATCGCCAGCTTGGTAGGACTCCAATGCCTCAATACTGAAGACCATTACATCAAAGCCTGAAGTAACCGATTGCAATAAAGCGGTGCTTGCGCCAATGCCCAAGGCTTTGGTCAGAGCGGCTTGTGACGAAAGAGAACGGGAACCTGCAACCTTGGTGGTTGCTTCCCAGTCTACTTCGGCAACTTTTTGTGCTATTGCGGATGTAGCAGAGGCAACACCAAAAGCTCCTCCTGTAAAACTCAGCCAGCTTTTACCTGACTGCTTTTCAGTCAGCTGTGCCCCACCCCAAACAAAATTCATTCCTGCGACTAGAGCCACCAAACACTTGACCGGAGCCTTTTCCATCGCCCCTTTACTAAGGTCGAGCATTCCCCTGAGATTGACGTCGGCTGCCAAGTGCCCGGTCAACGCGGGTAGGTCTTTGGCCGGTAGCAGTCGGAAGAACGGCAAGGCATCACTGACCGCAACGCTCAGTTGTGTGGGTCTGAGTTTGGCGGGCAGTTGGGGGCGTGTGCCCATCAGGTCGCTCATCCACTCCCCGACTTGGCGCTGACTGACGGCCTCGATAGCCAGACGCTGCTGGCTGCGTGCCAGCGCGGCAGCCAGGTAGAGGCGTCCGGCAGCCTTGGTGCCATCATTGGCTTGTTGCAGGCCCACCCCAGCAATTGGGGCTAGGGCGGTGAACAGCCCTTCCAGTGCTGATCCCTGAATATGGCGGGCCAGTTTTTCGGCTGCTTGGTTAAGCAGTTCCGCCACCTTGCGTGCTTCGGACAGGGCACTGGCACCATTATCTCTGGCGCCATCGGCCAGCCCGACAATGGTGTTGATCTCGCCAATACCCAGGCGTTTACCCAGCCCCAATAGTGACCAGACCAACCAGGGTTTACCTGCTTGTTGCTGAAGCATTAAGGCGTTGGCGATGGCCTGCGCGCCAGGGCCTGTTGTCGCTGGGCCAAGGCAGGCCGCGGCGAAGTGCAGCTCCAGTTCTGCTCGTGGGTCCGGTTGGGTAATGTCGAAGTGACCGCAGGCAGTGTCAAGGCTGGCGGGGCCACGTTGTGCCAGGGTGTTGAACCAGGCCGACCAGAGTTCACTGAGACGACGCACATCTGCACTGTATGTATCTTCTTCCTGAGTTTGCTCCTGCCAAGCGGTTTGCAATTTGCGGTAATTGGTCATGCTGCGTAGCTGCCCGCCAATTTGCGAATCGCTTTCGGCCAGAGACCTGAGCACACCGGCCATGGCCCAATCTTCGCCACGGACTTCCCGGGTGACGTTGAACGCTTGTTGGCGCGCGCGGAGCAATTCAGCCAGATCCAGTAGTACGCCCCAGGGATCGTCGATCAAGATATAGGACTGTTGTTCGCAGCGTTGCATATCTTCCAGCAGTTGTGGCCAGGCTGGGCGTTGGGATGTTGATGGCTCGCAGCTCCAGCCATACCAGTTGGCGTCCATGTAGTCGCCGATACGCTCATGGACGGTGCGAGCCTGGCCGCTGAAGGGTGCGGCGCCAGGAGTGATGGTACGCATCACGCGCTGGCGCACCTCTGCTTTGTTTTTGGCTGCCGCGAATGACGCATCGGCCCATTGCTGCGGCGACCAGACCAACATCGCGGGTGTCCCGGCAGGGAGAAGCAGGTAGGGCAAGCTACGTCCGTCAATGACCTTCCCGCCACGGGCTGTCTGGGAGAAGGTTGCCTGGCTGACGCGGTACTCGACTAATTGCTGCAGGGTGCTCTGCCAAACGTATAACCAGCCATCACGCAAAAGGCGAGCAGTGTAGTTAAGCGGACGGCCTTGCAGGGGCTCGAAGTAATCACCGATGGCGGGGAAGTTGCCCCGCAGTGCGGGCAAATCATAGGCGGCGGTATCCACCGCCAGTGTTGGTCCGAGCGCATAGCGCAACGGCAGGACGGCGCTAAGCAGTGGGCAGGCGGCTACCGTCAAGCTGGCTGGTGCGGTGATTTGAGCGGTCATAGAGCAGCCTCCTGTGCCGTGTCGTCCTGTTTGGCAAGTGCTTCCAGCAGCGACCAGTCAAGTGTCACTTGGGCCTCGATACCCTGACTGGTCGGGGCGCCGTCTTTTTCTGGGTATTCATTGTTCCAGGCACAGAAAGTTGTGCCCTCGTAATGGAGCCAGATACGTGCGATGCGATGCCAGAAACCCTCTGGCCATTGCGCCTTGCTTTGCCACGCTTGGTACAAAGGGCGGGCGTCAGCAAAACGCAACCAGAGCTCGCGGTGTTCTGGGGTAAAGATGCGCAGACGGCGCTGCAGAATGCGGTGTAGTTCTTCCACTGAGGCATCGCTTTCCAGCCAAACGCTGTCCTTAATTCCACTGCCGTGCTTCCAGGCTTCATAGGCTGGGCTACCCATGGGGGCATCCAGCAGGATAGGCCCTGCTTCAGCGATTGCCTCATAGGGAGTGTTGAGCAGTAAAGGCCAGGGCTGATGGCTGGGAAAGTTCTGATAGAGCCAGGCCGTTGCGTTTTCATACCGCGCACCGTCTAGCAGAATGGCGCCATTGCCTGTGATCGTGGGTGCGCTCATACCTTGGTCTCCTGCTGTGCTTTGGCCGCCTCGCATAGTTCGCATACGCCCGCTCGAGTACTGCGAAATAGCAGGTTTTGCTTAAGCAAGGCTTCCAGCGGTACACCCGCCTTATCCGCATCCGCCTGCTTGACCTTGCCCGGCAACACCGGCGCTGCCCCCGAGCCTTTACCCGGCGCGCCACCGGAGTTGAACTTGATCACCGGACCTACCATCGTGATGCCGCCGGCGTCGAGTTTGATAAAGCTGCCGGCGGCTTGGAGGGTCAGTTCGCTGCCGGCGTCGAGGACGACTTTGAGGCCGCTGGAGAGGTGGATTTCCTGGCCGGCGTGGATGTATTGGCCGGTGCCGATTTTGATGTGCTGGTTGTTGCCGACGGTGAGGTGGTCGTTGGCTTTGACTTCGCTCTTGCGGTCGGCGTGGGTGGTGCGGTGTTCTTCGGCTTTGAATTCGCTGTAGCTGTTGGCCTCGACGGTGTCGTGGCGCTCGTTGCCGACGCGGATCTTCTGGTCGTGCTCGATGTTTTCGTCCCAGTCGCGCTGGGCATGGATGTAGATCTGCTCGTCGCCCTTTTTGTCTTCGATGCGCAGCTCGTTGTAGCCGCCACCGCCGGGGCTGCTGAGGGTTTTGAAGACGCTGCGGGTCTTGTTCGCTGGCAGGTCGTAGGGCACGACGTGGGCGGCGTGGTACAGGCAGCCGGTGACCAGGGGTTGGTCGGGGTCGCCTTCCAGAAAGGTCACCAGCACTTCCATGCCGACCCGCGGGATGGCGATGCCGCCGTAGCGGTCGCCGGCCCAGCTGGAGCTGACGCGCAGCCAGCAGCTGCTGGTGTCGTTGCCCTGGGCTTCGCGGTCCCAGTGGAACTGCACTTTGACTCGGCCGTATTGATCGCAGTGGATTTCTTCACCCTCAGGCCCGGTGACCACGGCGCTCTGGCTGCCGCGGATGCGCGGCTTGGGGTGCTTGAGCTGGGGGCGGTAGGGCACGGTCCAGGGCGTGGCGCTGAAGGTATTGCGATAGCCCTGGGTAAAGCCGTCGCTGGCCTGGGTGTCGCTGGTCACCGACTCTTCCAGCACTTGCGGCTGTTTGCCCTCGTGGCTGAGTTCGGTGAGCAGCCAGAGGTCGTTCCAGGCGGCACCCGGGTGCTCGGTCAGGGCGAGGAAGTGGCCGCTGAGCAGCAGCGGCTGGTCGCTGTCGCCCTGGGCCAGCTCGAAGTCGTGGCGGTGACGTTCCAGGGCGCGCTGGCTGAGGTGCTTGCCGCGCTCACGATCGACGAAGCGGCCGGGGTAGTCGTAATTCTCAAGGTCCGGGGTGAAGGCACTCTTGGCGTCGGCCTCGAGCAGCAGCTTGGGCTTTTCAAAGTCATAGTCGCGCCGAGTCACCCGGCTGGTGCGGGTTTCCACGCGCACGCCGAAGTGTTTGATCACCGGGTCGTCGGCGACCAGGCCACTGTCTTGCTGGTAGGCGCTGGGGGCCAGTTTGGGGAACGGCGTCTGGTCATCGCCAAACACCAGCACATGGCCCTGCTCGCTGTGCTGGAAGTGGTAGTGAATGCCTTCTTCCTCGCACAAACGCTGGACGAAGTGCAGGTCAGATTCGTCGTACTGCACACAGTACTCGCGCTCGGGGTAGATCGAGCCGAGTTGGAATTGGTAGGCGTTGCCTTGGATGCCGTGTTCTTCGAGCACCTGGCTGATGATTTTTGCAACCGAAAGGTGCTGAAAGATCCGCTGGTTAGTGCGGTGCGCCAGGTACGCCAACTGTGGGCGCAAGGTGACGTGGTAGCGGGTCAGGCGCTTGCCCGATTCGCTCTGGGCGATGCGGTAGATCTGCCCATGAATGCCATTGCCGGCCGGGTTGAACGTCAGAAAGGCCGCTTGATGCAGCAGGCTTTCCAGGTCGAGGTCGGGACGCTCGCTGACCAGCTCCAGATCAAACTCGAAGGGCTGACTGATCGCCTCACGGCCGCTGAATTCGAGTACCTGCAAGTCGTGGCTGACGCCTTCGATGGTCAGGCTGAAATGGGTCTGGTTGGCCTTGGCGAACATTCGTTGTTCCTCTTGTTTCATTCCATGAACAGGCCCGCCATTTTACGAATACGCTGCCCGGTTGGCTGGATGCACTCGAGTTTTTATGGCGTGACGCGTAGAAAATCAGACGCCGAAGGCATGCACGTCAGGGCGTGGATAAGACTTGGCCCGCACCCTACATATTTATCTTTTGTCCCTTGTCGTTGAAACACCTCGGCCAGGACGATGCCTGGCGCGAGGTGCGCATTACCGATAAATCACCGCTTAGCTGGCGATCGGTGTACGCCAGTCGTCGGAGCCGGAAGTCCCGGAGACTTCGTGGGTCCAGACGATTTTGCGGTAGGTGAAGTACACGTCTTCCAGGTGGGTGAAGTGCGACATGTTCGGGTCCTGGCAGTTAGGCATGCGCGACTGCACGTCGACGATCACGGCATCTTCCAGTTCGATGGTGAAGTAGTGCTCCTGGGTACCGGTGGAGGAAGTGCGGTACCACTCCAGGCGGCACTTGTTCAGACGCTCACCGGAGGTCAGGGAGTTGAAGATCAGCGGCGAGGACTTGTCGAAGACCTTGGTGATCATCAGCGGCTTGTGCACACGCTGGCCAGTCGGCTGACCGGACTGCGGGTCACGCGGGATGATCACTTGGTGGTTGAATGCCTGGACCAGAATCTGGTCTTCATGACCTTCCTGGAAGATGTTGCCGACCGAGTCCTCGGTGAAGGTGCCAGCGGTGATCAGACCTTGTTTGGTGCCTTCGAGGGATAGATATGCGGGTGTTGGCATGAGTGCTCTCCTTGCCTTGAGTCATGGATCAAGAATGATCCGGGAACCACACTTAGAGCGAGAAGCGTGCCAGTTTCATAAACGTCACTTAAATCATATAGATAGCGTGACCAGAAATAGTAATAAAGCCATAAAGCGAAGTATGTCTCAGAAAAGTGCGCAACTTGTTGCACGGCACTGCGCAAGAAATTGCGCAGCGGACTCCAGCCCAATGAGCATCGCGCTCAGGAGAAGGTATCCACAGGGTTATCCAGATTGACTGTGCAAGAAGTTGCGCACTCTTTTTAAGTGCACGGCTTACAAACAATCTCTCTGTATTCACCTGTTCTGATCGAGCACGAGCCAGTTTGGTTATGTGAAGGCATACATCGCTATTTCTGGTCATTCCTAGCCTCTCCAGAAACCCAAGGCCCACCGCCCTGAACACACACATTCACGGCAGTTAAACCCGGATGCGGATCACATTATCCTGCCAGCAGATAGCGATTTTCTTGACGCGCTACGGTTGCTAATAATTATTTCTTTGTATGTAAGAATTACTTTCAGCGCCGCAAGCCTTATTTAACTCCGCGCCAGCACTCCGCAACAATCAGTCATAGCAAAAGGATTAATCATCAATTATTTGTTGATGCTACATGCTTCACACTTGCGCGCTTGCCCGATATTCGGCCCAAGGCTAGGATGCCCGCCGCACCAGAGCTGAACGCAACCTATTCGCGTAATCAGTTGTAGCTTTTTCTATCAAACCTACCTCTACGAGCTCACGCACTAAAACTTTCAAACACTAGAAAGAGTCATGGAATGACCTATTCGAACAAGCTCACCGCCCATTACCTAGAGCTTGCCAAGAGTCCCGTTAATGAAGGGAGTTTTGCTGGCAGCGATGTGCGCTATTCCAGTGAATACGAAGCACTGGAAAACGAGCTGGGTAAGGCCAACGCCCTGTATGAAAGCACCGCCATCGACTGGCAGAAAGTCCGCGAAAACAGTGAAACCCTACTCAGCGCCCACTCCAAGGATTTGCGCGTTGCCGTCTGGTTGATCTGGGGCCTGTATCAGCGCGAATCTTTCGTCGGCCTGCAAGCCGGCTTGGGCCTGTTGCACTACTTGTGCCTCAACCACTGGATTGAGCTGCACCCGCGTAAAGCGCGCACCCGCGGCGCCGCTATCAGCTGGCTGATTCCACGAATGGAACAGGCGCTGGCCGAGCATGTACCAATTGGCGAACAGCTGGCGTTGTTCCGTAGCCTGGCCGAACAACTGCGCACCCTCGAAGCCTGCCTGGCCGAACATCTGGGTGAAGACGCGCCACTGCTATTGCCGCTGTGTCGCCGCCTCGATGAACTGGTCAAGCGTGCTAGCCAGAGCCAACCTGAACCCGGCTCTGTGAGCGCCGCACTCGCCCAGGTCAAGCAGGTGGCTAGCCAAATACTCACCCCTGGCGCCCCGGTCGAAAGCGAAAAGGAAGCGCACAAGAGCCTGCGTAACCTGCAAGACCAGGCCCGACCACTCTGCGCCTACTGGCTCAAGCAGAAAGCCAGCGATCTGCGCGCCCTGCGCCTGGCCCGCACCCTGCTCTGGCTGCCCATCGACAGCCTGCCTGAGCGCAATGCCGAACAGATCACCGCGCTGCGTGGCCTGCCAGCCGACAAGCTGGCCAGTTACCAGGAGCGCTATCAGAACGGTCAGTACGCCGACCTGCTGGTCGACCTGGAGGCCAGTATCGCCCGCGCCCCGTTCTGGCTCGACGGCCAGCATCTGGTCTGGCAGTGCCTGCATGAGCTGGATGCCGAGCAGGCCATGCGTGAAGTGGAAATCCAGCTTGCACTGTTTATGCAGCGCATGAGCGGCCTGGAAGAGCTGCGCTATCACGATGGCAGCCCCTTTGCCGATGCGCAGACCCGCGCCTGGCTCAGCTCCCATGTCATGCCGCACCTGCAGGCCCCGAAACCCGAGAAGAAATCCACATCCAGCGAGCAGGGCGCCACCCCAGCCTGGGAAGAGGCCCTGCAACAGGTACTGCCCAAACTGCGCAAGGACGGCCTCAAATCCGCCGTGCAACAGCTCAAGCTCGGCCTGGCCAAGGCGCGCGGCGGCCGCGAACGCTTCTTCTGGCAACTGACCCTGGCGCGCCTGTGCTACAGCGCGAAGAAATACGAACTGGCCAAGACCCAACTCGAATCACTGGATCAGACGCTGCAGGCCACCGGCCTCGGCGACTGGGAACCCGATCTCGCCCTCGACGTACTGCGCATGCTGCACAGCTGTTGCGAACTGCTGCCGCAGAACCATGCGGTGCGCGAACACAAGGACGAGATATACCGCAGGTTATGCCACCTCGATATTGAGGTGGTGCTGGACTAGGCGTGTTCAGGTCAGGTGACGCCTCGACCTGCCCTGAACACGCCACCAAGGCCCCCGGGCCATTAACGCAAAGGAGAACACCCATGGCCAAAGAAGGCTCGGTAGCCCCCAAGGAACGCATTAACGTCACTTTCAAACCCGCTACCGGCGGCGCCCAGGAAGAGATCGAACTGCCACTGAAACTGATGGTTCTGGGTGATTTCACCCAGCGCGCCGACGATCGCAAGATCGAAGACCGCAAGCCGATCAGCATCGACAAGAACAGCTTCGACGAAGTATTGGCCAAGCAGGAACTCAACCTGACTTTCGCCGTGCCTAACCGTCTGCAGGACGAGCCGACCGACGACGAAATGGCCGTGCAGCTGAACATCAACTCGATGAAGGACTTCAACCCGGCCAACCTGGTCGAGCAAGTGCCTGAACTGAAAAAGCTGATGGAACTGCGCGACGCCCTGGTCGCCCTGAAAGGCCCACTGGGTAATGCCCCGGCCTTCCGCAAAGCGATCGAAAGCGTATTGGCTGACGACGACTCGCGTGACCGCGTACTCGGTGAACTCGGCCTGGCTGCCCAAGGCAAGCTGGACTCCTGATTCAATTAACAAGGAAGCTAATTCATGAGCACTAGTGCAGCAGTAGAGAGCGGTCGCAGCGCCGCCGACCTCGGCATCCTCGACCGCATCATTGCCGAGACCAAACTGACTCCGGGCGACGAAGCCTATGACATCGCCAAGCGCGGTGTATCGGCCTTTATCGAAGAGTTGCTGAAGCCGCAAAACGAAAATGAGCCAGTAAAAAAGGCCATGGTCGACCGCATGATCGCGGAGATCGACGCCAAGCTCAGCCGGCAGATGGACGAAATCCTCCACAACGCCGAGTTCCAGGCGCTGGAATCCTCCTGGCGCGGCCTCAAGCTGCTGGTGGATCGCACCAACTTCCGCGAAAACATCAAGCTGGAGATCATCAACGCCTCCAAGCAGGATCTGCTGGATGACTTCGAAGACAGCCCGGAAATCATGCAGTCCGGCCTGTACAAGCACATCTACACCGCTGAATATGGCCAGTTCGGTGGCCAGCCAGTTGGCGCCCTGATCGCCAACTACTTCTTCGACCCGAGCGCGCCTGACGTCAAGACCCTGCAATACGTTGCCAGTGTCGCCAGCATGTCCCACGCGCCGTTTATCGCCGCTGCCGGTCCGAAGTTCTTCGGCCTGGAAAGCTACACCGGCCTGCCAGATCTGAAAGACCTGAAGGATCACTTCGAAGGCCCGCAGTTCGCCAAATGGCAGAGCTTCCGCGAGCAGGAAGATGCCCGCTACGTCGGCCTGACCGTACCGCGCTTCCTGCTGCGCAACCCGTACGACCCGGAAGACAACCCGGTGAAGACCTTCGTCTACAAAGAAAACGTCGCCAACAGCCACGAGCATTACCTGTGGGGCAACACCGCCTACACCTTCGCCTCCAAGCTGACCGACAGCTTCGCCAAGTTTCGCTGGTGCCCGAACATCATCGGCCCGCAGAGCGGTGGCGCGGTAGAAGACCTGCCGCTGCACCACTTCGAAAGCATGGGCGAGATCGAAACCAAGATCCCGACCGAAGTACTGGTCTCCGACCGTCGTGAATACGAGCTGGCCGAAGAAGGCTTTATCGCCCTGACCATGCGCAAAGGCAGCGACAACGCCGCGTTCTTCTCCGCCAACTCGACGCAGAAGCCGAAATTCTTCGGCATCAGCGAAGAAGGCAAAACGGCTGAACTGAACTACAAGCTCGGCACCCAGCTGCCGTACATGTTCATCATCAACCGTCTGGCCCACTACCTGAAAGTGCTGCAGCGCGAGCAGATCGGCGCGTGGAAAGAACGCACCGACCTCGAACTGGAACTCAACAAGTGGATCCGTCAGTTCGTTGCCGACCAGGAAAACCCAAGCTCCGAAGTACGCAGCCGTCGTCCGCTGCGCGCCGCTCAGGTGATCGTCAGTGATGTAGATGGTGAGCCGGGCTGGTACCGCGTCAGCCTCAACGTGCGTCCGCACTTCAAGTACATGGGTGCTGATTTCACCCTGTCGCTCGTCGGCAGGCTGGACAAGGAATAAGCATCCTTATGGCCGGGTACGGAAGCCTATTCGAACGCCTCGGCGGTGAAGCCAGCCAGCGTGCTGGCTGGAGCCGCGAGGTTGCCGCCATGGCGTCGGTGGCTACCCACCTGGCGAAAATGCTCAGCACCCGGGCGGGCAGCGTGCAAACGCTGCCCGACTACGGGTTGCCCGATCTCAACGATATGCGCCTGTCGCTGCACGATTCGCTGCAGCAGGCACGTATCGCTATCGAACGCTTTATCGAAGCGTACGAACCGCGTTTAAGCGCAGTGCGGGTGATTTCACTGCCCCGCGACAACAATCCGCTGAGCCTGGCCTTTGCCATCGAAGGCCTGCTGGAAGTGGACGGTTTTAAACGCCAAGTCAGTTTCTCCGCGCGCCTGGACGGCAGCGGACAGGTCAAGGTCAATTAAGGAGAGCCCATGTCCGGTAAACCCGCAGCCCGCGTCAGCGACCCTACTGCCTGCCCGATTCCAGGCCACGGCACCAATCCGATTGTCGCCGGCTCCCCCGACGTGCTGTTCGACAGCCTGCCCGCTGCGCGCATGGGCGACCCCACCGACTGCGGCAGCTCACTGGCCAGCGCGGTCATCCCCACCGTGCTGATCAACAACAAGCCAGCCACCGTGCTCGGCACCGTGGGTAGCCATGGCAATCCGGTAACTGCGGGTTCGGGGACGGTGTTGATTGGGGCTAGTGGGGGTGGGGCGGGGTTTACGGCGCCCCTACCACTACTCTTGAAGGGATTCGATATCTGCGTGCAATTGCTTGACCAAGCAAGCGGTGCACCGATGAAAAATATGGCTTACACCGCGACCCTGGAGGATGGCAGCGAAGTGCACGGTACAACTGATGCAAATGGCTTGACCCACACCCTCGGTAAGAAGGACACACCGCAAACCATCGCGCTGTCCGTAAAGCCGAGCTGGCTGCTGCGAGGGGAATGACATGCCACAAGCTCAGCAGATTCCCGCAGGTACAGTTACGACCACCCCCGTCTTGGATCAATCACCGGCACAGGTTTATCTGAGCGGTGAAGAGGACTTCGTAATACCTATAGTCTTCCCTGATTACAAGATTCATATCGATGGCTACGAAGTAACGCTTTTCGGCAGAAAATTCGAGATACCAGCACAGAGTGCACCCTATCTTGGACATGCTGGCGTGCTGGTCATCAACGGTAAGTCGGGACTCTCGAAATACTATGAGTATGGCCGCTATCCAGGGCCTGGTCCGGCTGGACGTACGCGTCGCGGCCGTATTCCAGACATTCGCCTCAAAACCGGATTTATCGTCGAATCCTCTCTCAACAGAACCCTACGGGCCATTTCAAGTGAGCATGGGCAGCACGGACGTATTTCCGGAGTAGTGCTCAGAGGGCAGGTGTTCGATCAGGCGCTTGCTTGGCTGGAGGCCAAAGAGGCAGAGAACGCCAACCCCGCGCGCAAGGAATATGACCTCGGTAACCACAACTGCATGACTTTCGTCGCCGACCTGTTGGATCACATCGGTCTAGGCCGTCCTTTTCGCACGCGAGTGGTCGTGTCCAGTGTCTACATGGAGCAGTTCCAACTTAGCGAAACCGATTTGGATTACGACTACACCACCGAAACTTTGGAGATATCCGATTGAAAGCACTCAAGTGGATAGCCCTAGTTTCAACGGCGCTGATTTTCATCGTTGTTTTGTTAGTTGCCGCTTTTCTGCAGCTGGAGCCCGTGGCGGCACCTCCTGAACCACTACGCGATCACCCGAACGCTCATTGGAGCGGCGGAGTCGATGGCGGCACCTTCTTTGAAATAACCCGCGCCGAGCCACCTCGGTATTTCGTGGAAATACGTTACGAAAACGGTGATGTCTGGACCGCAGGGTGGGTTTCGTACCAAGACCTCCCACTCAAAAACAGCGACTTCTGGGGTTATGACGGCGGAGATGTCGTTTACCTGAAAAGTGAAGAGGTGCTTCGGCTGTCTCCAGATCGCCACGACGCTGATAAAGACTCCATCAAGGAATGACTCGTGTCTTTTAACCACTACTACCAGAGCGAACTCACCGCCCTGCGCCAACTCGGCAAGCGCTTTGCCGAGCGCACCCCGGCGTTGGCGCCGTTTCTTGGGCAGAGCGGGCGCGACCCGGATGTCGAGCGGCTGCTGGAGGGTTTCGCCTTTCTGACTGGGCGCCTACGGCAAAAGCTTGATGACGAGCTGCCGGAGCTGACTCACTCGCTGATGCATCTGCTGTGGCCGAACTATATGCGCCCGCTACCGGCGTTCAGCATGTTGCAGTTCGACCCGCTCAAGCGTCCGGGCGGCGCCTTGCTGGTGCCACGGCATACGCCGGTGGAGTCCAAACCGATCCAGGGCGTGACCTGCCGCTTCCGCACCGCCTTTGCTACCGAGGTGCTGCCACTGGCGCTGAATGGCCTGGATTACTCGGTCAAGGGTGATGGTGCGCTGCTCAGCCTGCGCCTGGCGATGAGCGCCGATGGTCATCTGGGCGATCTCGACCTCAAGCAGTTGCGTCTGCATCTATCCGGTGAGCGTTATATCAGCCAGCTGCTGTACCTGAGCCTGTTGCGCCATCTCGGCGGTGTGCAGCTGGTGCTGCTGAATGCGGCCGGCAAGCCGTTGCCGGGGGCCGATGAGCGCCCATTGCTGCCGTTGCAACTGCCGGCCAGCAGTATGCAGCCGGTGGGTTTTGCCGAAGATCAGGCACTGATCCCCTACCCGCTGAGCACCTTCCGCGGGTACCGCTACCTGCAGGAATACTTCGCCTTCCAGGACAAGTTCCTGTTCGTCGACCTGCTTGGCCTGGACGCGCTCAAGCGCCTGCCCGAAGACGTACTCAAGCAGGCGCGCGGCTTGGAGCTGCGTTTTGATATCCACAAGGCCGGCGTACAGCGCATTCGCCCAACCTTGGATAACGTCCGGCTGTACTGCACGCCTGTGGTTAACCTGTTTGAGCACGACGCCATCCCGATTCGTCTGGACGGCAAGCAGGATCAATACCTGCTACTGCCCTCGGAGCTCGACTCCGAGCATTGCGGCGTGTTCTCGGTAGATCGCGTCACTGGCTGGAAGCCCGGCGGCAAGGGTTATGAAGAGTACGTGCCGTTCGAATCCTTCGAGCATGACGCCAGTTTCGACGTGCCCCTGGCGCGTCCGCATTACAGCGTGCGTCAGCAACCGTCACTACTGGGTGATGGCCTGGAAACCTACCTGAGCTTCGGCCTGCGTAACCTCGACCAGCATGAAACCCTGTCGATTGAGCTGACCTGCACCAACCAGAACCTGCCGCGTCAGCTGGGCTTGGGGGATATCTGCATGCCCAGTGAGGACACCCCGGAATTCCTCACCTTCCGCAATATCAGTGCAGTAACGCCGAGCTATGCACCGCCACTGCACCGCGACTTCCTCTGGAAGCTGATCAGCAATATGTCGCTGAACTACCTGTCGCTAGCCAACGTTGAAGCACTCAAAGTCATTCTCGAAACTTATGACCTGCCGCGTTATTACGACCAGCACGCGGAGAAGGTTAGCAAGCGCCTGCTTGATGGACTGAAAAGCATCAGCCACCAGCACGTCGACCGCCTGCATCGTGGCTTGCCGGTACGTGGCGTGCGCACCCAATTGACGATCAACCCCGAAGGCTATGTCGGTGAAGGTGACCTGTTCCTCTTTGCCTCGGTACTCAATGAATTTTTCGCCCTGTATGCCAGCTTGAACTCGTACCACGAGTTGCGCGTACAGAGCACCCAGGGAGAGGTGTACCAATGGACGCCGCGTATGGGGCTACAGCCCCTGCTCTAAATCGGCTTAGCCGAGGCATCCGCGAGTACAGCCTGTTTCAGGGTGTGCAGCTGGTGCTGGAACGCTTGCAGGCTGCTCATCCTGAGCTGGATGAGGAGGCGCTGTATCAGCGCCTGGAGCTGCAGGCCAACCCGAGCATGGGCTTTCCCGGCAGTGACATTGATCGCGTGCAGTTTTTTGAAGAGCACGGCGAACTGCGTGCGCGCATGCGCATCAACCTGGTCAGCCTGTTTGGTGCCGGCTCACCGCTGCCGGCCTTTTATGGCGAACAGGCGCTGGGCGATAGCGAAGATGGCAACCCGACCCGGGATTTCCTCGACCTGTTCAACAACCGCCTGCAACGTCTGCTGCTGCCCACCTGGCAGAAATACCGTTACCACACGCGCTTTCAGAGCGGCGCGGTCGACCCGTTTTCGGCACAGCTGTTTGCCCTGATCGGCTTAGGCGGCGAAACCATTCGCCAGGCCAAAGAGCTGAACTGGAAACGCCTGCTGCCCTACCTTGGCCTGCTTAGCCTGCGCGCGCACTCGGCAGCACTGATCGAATCGGTGCTGCGCTACTACTTCAAGCATGCCGACCTGCATATCGAGCAATGCCTGGAGCGCCAAGTAGAGATTCTCGGTGAGCAGCGCAACCGCCTGGGCTTGGCCAACAGCCAACTGGGTGAAAGCCTGGTGCTCGGCGAGTTCGTACGCGATCGCGGCGGCAAGTTTCGCATTCACGTACAGCAACTGAACTGGGCTCGCTTCCACGAATTTCTGCCCATCGGCAGCGGCTACCAACCGCTCTGCGCGCTGGTGCGCTTCACCCTGCGCGACCCGCTGGATTATGACATCCGCCTGGAACTGCGCCAGGACGAAATACGCGAATTGCGCCTCGGCGCGGACAACCCCTGCCTGCTGGGCTGGACCACTTGGCTGGGGCGTGACCACGCCGACGGCGTGGTCACCCTCGGCAGCAAAGCTCATTAAGGATTGATGAAGATGATCAACGTCGATTTACAGCAACTGGTTCAAGCCCTCGACGCCGCCAGCAAACATGACCTGGAAACTGCTGCCGAACGCTGTGTCGTGCGCGGCGGCAGCAAAATTCTCGTCGAAGACTTGCTGCTCGGCCTGCTGGAGCGCCCCGAAGGCTTGCTCAGCCGCGCCCTGCAGGATGCCGAAGTAGATGCTGGCGAGCTGTCCCGGGCGCTGCAACCGCGCGGCGAACACAGCGAATCGCGCAACCCGGTATTTGCCACTGAACTGGTGCAATGGCTGCAGGACGCCCTGCTGGTCGCCAGCCTGGAACTCGGCCAGAGCCAGGTCGATGAAGCCGCGCTGATCCTCGCCCTGCTGCGCAACCCGATGCGCTATGCCGGCAGCCACTACCAACCCTTGCTGGCCAAGCTGAATGCCGAGCGCCTGCGTGAATTTGCCATGGCCCAGCAACCGCAAACGGCGGCAGGCAAGCCCGCGCCCGGCGGCGAGTCGAACCTGTCGCGCTTCACCCACAACTTCACCCAGCAAGCACGCGACGGCAAGCTTGACCCGGTGCTGTGTCGTGACGGCGCAATCCGCCAGATGATCGACATCCTCGCGCGCCGGCGTAAAAGCAACCCGATCGTGGTCGGTGAAGCCGGTGTTGGTAAAACCGCCATCGTCGAAGGACTGGCCCTGCGTATCGCTGCCGGCGAAGTGCCGGATGCACTCAAAGGTGTCGAACTGCTGTGCCTGGACCTCGGCCTGCTGCAAGCCGGTGCCAGCGTTAAAGGTGAGTTCGAGCGCCGCCTGCAGGGCGTGATCGATGAAGTCAAAGGCTCGCCCAAGCCGATCATCCTGTTTATCGATGAAGCCCACACCCTGATCGGTGCCGGTGGTCAGGCCGGCAGCGGCGACGCCGCCAACCTGCTCAAGCCCGCCCTGGCGCGTGGCGAGCTGCGCACCATCGCCGCCACCACCTGGAGCGAATACAAGAAGTACTTCGAGAAGGACCCAGCCCTGGCCCGGCGCTTCCAGCTGGTGCAGCTGCATGAGCCAACGGTCGATGAAGCCGTGACCATCCTGCGTGGCCTGGCACCGGTGTATGAAAAGAGCCACGGCATCTACCTGCGTGACGACGCGGTGGTCGCTGCCGCCGAACTGTCCGCGCGCTACCTGGCTGGCCGCCAGCTGCCGGACAAAGCCGTCGATGTACTCGACACCGCCTGCGCCCGTGTACGCATCAGCCTGGCCGCAGCCCCAGAAGCGCTGGAGCGTCTGCGCGGCGAAATCGCCGAAGGTGAGCGGCAGAGCGAGGCCATGGGCCGCGATATGGAAGCCGGCCTGAACATCGACAGCGACATTCTCGAACAGCTCGAAGCACGCCTGAGCCAGGCCCGCACCGAACTGGAGCAGATCGAAACCCGTTGGGCAGTGCAGCGCGAACTGGCCGAACGTTTGCTGGAATTGCGCAAGCAATGCGCCAGCCTGCGTCAGAATCCTAGCGAAGCCGAAGCTGAAGACAGTGACAGTCAGGCCGTGCAGCTGGAGCAACTGGAAGGCGAACTACGCGCCGTGCAAGCCGAGCTGGCCAGCGCTCAGGTGAATGAGCGCCTGGTCAGTTTCGAAGTCTGCCCGCGTCTGGTAGCGGAAGTGATCAGCCACTGGACCGGCGTGCCGCTGAGCCAGCTGGCCCGCGAACACAACAGCAAGGTGCTGACCTTCGCCAGCGACCTGCGCCAGCGCGTACGCGGCCAGGAGCAAGCCATCGCGGCACTGGACCGCTCGATGCGCGCCACCGCCGCCGGCCTCAATCGCGCCGATGCGCCGGTCGGCGTATTCCTGCTGGTCGGCCCCAGCGGCGTCGGTAAAACCGAAACCGCGCTGGCCCTGGCGGATCTGCTGTACGGCGGCGAGCGCTTCCTCACCACCATCAACATGTCTGAATTTCAGGAGAAGCACACCGTTTCCCGCCTGATCGGCGCGCCGCCCGGCTACGTCGGCTATGGCGAAGGCGGCATGCTCACCGAAGCCGTGCGGCAGAAGCCCTATTCGGTGGTGCTGCTCGATGAAGTGGAAAAAGCCGATCCGGACGCTATGAACGTCTTCTATCAGATCTTCGACAAGGGCGTGGCCAACGACGGCGAAGGCCGCGAGATCAACTTCCGCAACTGCCTGATTCTGATGACCAGCAACCTCGCCAGCGAGCGTATCGCCAGCCTCTGTCAGGGCGGCCAGCGCCCGGATGCAGAAGATCTGGAACAGGCGATTCGCCCAACCCTGACTCAGCACTTCAAGCCGGCGCTGCTCGGCCGCATGCGCGTGGTGCCGTACTACCCGATCAATGGCGAGGTGCTCAACGAGCTGGTCGGCCTCAAACTCGCGCGTTTTAGCGAGCGCCTGCAGCGCCGTCAGCTGCAGTTCAGCCATTGCCCGGCGCTGCTGGAAAACCTCGCCGAGCGTTGCAGCCACAGCGACAGCGGCGCCCGCCTGATCGATCACCTGATCGACCAGCACCTGCAACCGCTGGTGGTCGACCGTCTGCTCGACGCCATGGCCAGCGGCGAAAGCCTGCAACGCGTACACGCCACCCTGGACGGCGAAGGGACGGTGGTCTGTGAGTTCGCTTAACGTGTCGCTGATGTTCAGCCAGGTGCCGCAGCCACTGCGCTATGCCGAAGCGCTGTTGCAACGCTTCGCCACGCTGGCCCGCGCGGCCAACTGCGACGCCCTGCTCGGCGGCCTGGTGGAAAGTGCCGCGCAGCTGTCCGGCAGCGAACTGAGCCAGCTGTACCTGCTCGACGACACCCACACGCGCCTGACCCTGTCTGCCGAATGGCAGGACGGCCTGCTGCAGCCACGCGCGGACGCCAGCCTGTCCAGCGACTACGACGGCGAACAGCTGCTGCAATACTGCCTGTGCCAGAACCAGACGCTCAGCCTCAATGAACTGGACAGCAGCTTGCACCAGACCGGCTTCCTCCCCGAGGCACAAAAACCCTGGCGCAGCCTGCTGTGTCAGCCGCTGCTGGATGAACAGAAAGGCGTCACCGGCCTGCTGCTGATTGCCAGCCAGCGCTCGCGGGAGCTACAGGGTTTTGCCGACTCACTTGGCCATCTGGGCAGCTTTGTTGTCGCCCAACTGCACCTGCTGCAGCGCCTGCGTTCGCCGCGCAGCGAGCAGCCGGTTGCCGTGGTCAGCACGCCCTGCGCCAGCGGCTATGGCCTGATTGGCGACAGCCCGGCGATGCGCAGCGTCTACCAGCTGATCAGCAAAGTGCTGCACAACCCGGTCAGCGTTTTGCTGGCGGGCGAAACCGGCACCGGCAAGGAGCTGGTGGCCCGCGCCATCCACGATTGTGGTTTCCGCCGCAGCAAAGCCTTTGTCGTGCAGAACTGCGCCTCGCTGCCGGAAAATCTGCTGGAAAGCGAACTGTTCGGCTACCGCAAAGGCGCCTTCAGCGGCGCCGACCGCGATCATCAGGGCCTGTTTGATGCGGCCAATGGCGGCACCCTGTTCCTCGATGAAATCGGTGATATGCCGCTGAGCCTGCAAGCCAAACTGCTGCGCGTATTGCAGGAAGGCGAAGTACGCCCGCTGGGCTCCACTGCCACACACAAGGTCGATGTACGCATCGTCGCCGCCACCCACCACAACCTGCGCAACCTGGTGGAAGAAGGCCGTTTCCGCGAAGACCTGTTCTATCGCCTGGCGCAGTTCCCCATCGAGCTGCCGGCCCTGCGTGAACGCGATCAGGACATTCTCACCCTGGCGCGCTACTTCGCCGACAAGGCCAGCAGCTTTCTGCAGCGCAACCCATGCCGCTGGGCCGACAGCACCCTCGATCACCTAGCCCGCTACCCCTTCCCCGGCAATGTGCGCGAGCTCAAAGGCCTGGTCGAACGCGCCGTACTGCTGTGCGAAGGCGGCGAGCTGCTGCCGGAACATTTCGACCTGCGCCAGGCCGGCAACAACGATGACCCCGGGATGAACCTGCGCGAACGCATGGAGCGCGTCGAACGCAGCCTGCTGCTCGACTGCCTGCGCAAGAACCGTGGCAACCAGACCAGCGCCGCCTGCGAACTCGGCCTGCCGCGCCGCACCCTGCTGTACCGCATGCAGCGGCTGAATATCAGCCCGGCTGACGTGTAAGGCTTAAGGAGAAGAGCATGTTCAACGCCGCCAATCAGACCCATTTCAGCCTGAGCATCGAAGGTGCCAGCCACGATCTGCAGGTGCTCGAATTTACCGGCCGTGAAGCCATCAGCCAGCCGTTCGTATTCGAGCTGGAGCTGATCAGCGAGCGCCCCGATCTCGATCTGGAAAGCCTGCTGCACCAGCCGGCCTTCCTCGCCCTTAGCCCCAGCGGCACCGGCATTCACGGCCTGATCTACCGTATCGCCCAGGGCAACTCCGGCCAGCGCCTGACCCGCTATCACGTGACCCTGCGCCCGCAGCTGGCCTACCTGGCGCACCGCATCAACCAGCGGATCTTCCAGCACCTGAGCGTAGAAAAGATCATCAGCCAGGTGCTCGAAGAACACGGCATCCAGAGCAATGCCTATACATTCCAGTTCGGTCCCAGCGTCTACCCAGAACGCGAATACTGCGTGCAGTACGACGAATCCGACCTGCACTTTATCCAGCGCCTGTGCGAGGAAGAAGGTATTCACTACCACTTCCAGCACAGCGAACAAGGCCATATGCTGGTGTTTGGCGATGACCAGACGGTGTTCCCGAAACTGGCGCCGACTGCGTACCAGCAGGATTCCGGTCTGGTCGCCGACGATCCGGTGATCAAGCGCTTTGCCCTGCGCCTGGAAACCCGCAGCAACCGCGTCACCCGCCGCGACTACAACTTCGAAAAACCCAAACTGCTGATGGAAGCGGCCTTCAACAGCGAGTTCCAGCCCGACCTTGAGGACTACGACTACCCCGGTAGTTTTGTCGAACGCGAGCGCGGCAAACACCTGGCCAAACGCAACCTGGAACGCCACCGCAGTGACTTTGAGTTGGCCACTGGCGAAAGCGACCAGCCGCTGCTGGTCAGCGGTCATTTCCTCAACCTCAGCGAACACCCGCGGGGAGACTGGAACCAGCTCTGGCTGCTGACGGAAATCCGCCACGAAGGCAAACAGCCGCAAGTACTGGAGGAATCCGTCACCAGCGATACCGCAGCTAACGACGGCTTCCAGCAGGGTTATCGCAACCGTTTTAGCGCCACGCCCTGGGATGTGCTGCATCGCCCTGCGCTGAAGCATCCAAAACCCAAGGTACTGGGCAGCCAGACCGCCGTGGTCACCGGGCCGGCGGGTGAAGAAATTCACTGCGACCAATACGGCCGCGTCAAAGTCCAGTTCCACTGGGACCGAGAAGCCCAAGGTGACGACCAAACCAGTTGCTGGCTGCGCGTGAGCTCCAGCTGGGCCGGCGATGGCTACGGCGCCATCGCCATCCCCCGCGTCGGCATGGAAGTGCTGGTGACCTTCCTCGAAGGCGACCCCGATCAGCCACTGGTTACCGGCTGCCTGTACCACGCCGAACACGTGGTGCCCTACGCCCTGCCGGCCAACAAGACCCGCAGCCTGTTCAAGACTCTGAGCAGCCCCGGCGGCGGTGGCTACAACGAGCTGCGCATCGAAGACAAGAAAGGCGTTGAACAGATCTATCTGCATGCCCAGCGCGACTGGGACGAAAACATCGAGAACGACCAGAAAATTCGCATCGGCAACCAGCGCCACGACACCGTCGAAGCCAACAGCTACAGCCAGTTCCTCGCCGAAGAACACCGCACCACCCACGCCGACCGCAAAGTGGAAACCCGCAGCAACGACCACCTCACGGTTGGTACGACCCAGCACGTAAAAGTCGGCGTCGGCCAGTTCGTCGAAGCCGGCAACGAAATCCACTACTACGCCGGCAACAAAGTGGTGATCGACGCCGGCATGGAACTCACCGCCAGCGGCGGCGGTAGCTTCCTCAAGCTTGATCCGGGCGGCGTCACGCTCAGCGGTGCAACCATCAAAATGAACTCGGGTGGTGCACCGGGCAAAGGCACGGGGATCGCGATTCTGCCGCTCACTATTCCGGGCGCGGCGGATCAGGATAAAGCCGGGGAAAAGCCTCAGCTCGCCTTGGCCAACGTCCAACTGCAGATGGCCCGCAAAGCACGTCAGATTGGTGCAAGTCGCTGCCCGATTTGCGAGGCCTGCCGGGACGGAATCTGCGCGGTACAACCGAAAGCATTAGCAGCATCACCCACCACTGCATTGGCACCAATAAGCTCTGCGGCACAACCTGCCACCGCATCCAACACTGCTGCATCTGCCACAAGCGGCCCTGGTAAGTGGGTCACGCAGGAAGTTGACTACGACGGCATGAGCAACACTTTAAAGATGTTTATGAACCGAGCTGGATCGATGGGCGATGAAGGCCGCGTCTTCGGTTCGGACGGCAAGGATTACCAGAACACGATCCGCACCATGATCCAGGCCTGGCAACCGCTAGAAGACAACGAGCAGCACCTTGCTGCCAGCTCGCTTATTCGTCGCTACGGCGAGGAGCGCAGGATCAAGCAGACCTATCTGGAAGGACAGGACGCCTGGCAAGTGTCAGGAAAGTCGTGGCACTGGCAGCCTGTCACCGCCAATACCGTTTATGAAAACAAGGATTCCGAAAAGTGATCAACGTACTGACGCGGGCAAATAAAACGCTGCTGATATGGGGGCTTCTGGATGCCTTCTATGTCGTCTGGTACAGCCTGACAAGCTGGAAAAGCGGACGTATCCCGTATATCAGCGACCTGTCCAACACCCTTACGCTTGGCGCTGAACTGGGTGCCGCCAATATGGCAGTGGCAGCCCTATCATGGCTCCTGCAGTTTTCCATCATCGTAAGCGCCGCGTTGTTCCTGTGCGGTTACCGATGGGCTCGCTATCTCGGCTTTGCGCAGATTCCGTTCCGCCTCCTGCTCGTATACCCATCTGTTTCGCTGATTCTCGTAGCAGGAGGCTACTGGTCAGATCATCAGATCATTCTGGTTGTCCTGGTTCTTGCCTCCGAAGCGCTGAAAACCTGGTCACTGTGGAGGCTTGCATGATGCAGGCAGAGCAAGCCCTTACTCCGGCAATCACTGCCTCCGACTGGATCGCCGAGCAGCTTGCCCAACAACGCGAACTGCTGCTGATCGTCGACCGCCTCGCCGAACCAGACCCGATCAAGGCTCTGTTCGGCGCGGACCTGATGCAGGACTACGTCAACCTCTACCAAGGCACCGAATTCGCCGATATGGCGGATTCCGGCCCCTGGCTCGTTCGGTTGCACAATCCTGATGCAGCATTTGTACAAACGCTGCTCGATACACCTGAGAGCGACTGGGGCTGGCTGGCCAGCGCAGTGCATATTGATCTGCCCGCCCTCAGCCAGCACTGGCGTGAACGCATATTGATTGATGAGCAAGAGCAACGTGCGCTTTACCGCTTTCAGGACAACCGCGTAATCGCCCGCCATCTTGCCGAACTCAGCGAGACGCAACGCCCCTTGCTGCTAGGGCCATTAAACAGCGCTCTATGTTGGGACGGCCAAGCCTGGCAAAGCATCCATAACCCGCGCCCTGACTTGTACCCGGCGCCCTTCAAAAAACCTTGGCAGGAGCTTGCCGAACCAGAGGCCGTCACCCAGGCAATCCAGCGCCATAACCTGGAGCAGTGGTTGTGGCAAAACCACTGCGTCGCAACCGCTCAGTTGGCAGAAACACAACTCTTGAGCAATTGGCTCGACACGCAACTTGCCCAAGCCAAAAGCTGGCGGTGGCAGTCGTTGGAACGCATTCAGTTTCTGCTGCGTTACCAACTCGATCCGGCCCTCGCTGCGCACCCTGCCTGGGCTCCCGTAGAGCATGAAACAGCGGATGCCCACTTCGCGCGCAGTAGCCGTGAGTTGGCGGCCTGCAAAGTTTTACGCAACGGAAATGCTGTGCAGCCAAGCACCAATCCATATCAAAGCTTAGAAGGGGAGTTAGTGTGAGCACTGTAATAAGAACTGGATTCTTAGTGGCAACTTTACTTTGCCTGACGGCTTGCGGAACTTTAATCGGAAGATCCGAAAGCACTGCCATAGAAAGTAATTATTACAAAGGAACACAAGGCAATCTTATGTTGTTAGGCCTGAATAACACGAACAAAGAAGCTAACGGCGCAACTGTAGCCTGCTGGATTATGGGGTATGTCCCGTAATCACATTAGTATCTTTGCCAATCGATATTTCGATCGACACATTGTTAGTTCCTTATGACGCTTTTAACTAGAACTTATGTTTGCCCGACTGCACGGAGTGAGTAGTAATGAGACGCCCCATTAAGGCACAGCATTTCCGCGCACTTTTAGGGCCTTGCTTACTTGGCCTCTCGCTTAGCGCATGCAGTTCACTCAACCCGCTGGGTGGTGAGAGCTTTACCTTGGAAGGCGAACTGCCGGCCGACTTCTCACTCAAGGCCCAGGCCCACTATGACGTGGCCAATGGTTGTGACGGTCGCAGCCAAGCCAAGTCGTTCGAAAGCGGCTTCCAGAGTGATCCGCAGCATTACCGTTTCAACATCCCGGTCAGCTATCGCGATGGACTATGTGAAATGCATTTGGCCAGGGTCGGGTTGTTTATCCATGGCCGCTATGGTGACAAAGACTGGCAGCAGACCTATGACAACGGTAACTTGGTGATAGTTGACAAACTCCCACAGGGTGCACCAGTTTTTCAGTCCAACGGCACGCTCACCAAGCAGGCTGAATGTACATGGTGGTTCCAGGTCAGCAAGCTCTACCTAGAACTATCGAAACTGCTGAACTGCAAGGGTGCAGGGGCGCATTTAGTACGCGAAGAGCTACCAGGTAAAACCGTCAAATTGGAGTTCCGGGTAAATCCGAAAGAAACCCCCTCTTACGACAGACGCTGGATAGAAATACCTGCAGGCTGGAAGCCCTGTCAAGAAACTGAAGCTTCTGAGCGCTGCCAGACGCCTCCTATTTTCAAGACTTTCAAAATGAACGGTCGCGAATGCACCGTTTACCCTAGCTGCACGGAGTAATCAGGGATGAATGACTCGACTAAGTCCAATAGGGATACAACGCTAGAATGCCCGTTTCGCCGCGATTGGGTCAGCTTTCGTCTGGTGAATGAGCATGGTGAAGGCCAGCCATATGCCGGTTTAGCCTATCTACTACATGATAGCCAAGGGCAAAAATATGAAGGTTTTTTGGATAGCGATGGATACGCAAAAATCGAGGATTTCTACTGCGGCCCGCCCGTATTGTCCTTCATTGCCGGCTACGGCGGAGGAGAGAAATGGTACGAGCATTTTGCTGATCGTAAAGCCTTCAAGCTGCCACTAACGGCACTACAAGTAGCCGCCGAACAATCCCCAACCGGACCTCGCCATTCTGATGGCAGAACTTATCTGGCAGAAGAACGGGCAGCACGAGAAAATGCCCGCTTTCTTCGGGTTGAAGTCAGTGACTTTGCCGAAGCCACCAAGCACCTGCCGGACACTGATAACGACTGGGCTCCACGTCCATCGGCTCCACTTAAGCAGAACGCAGGGCTAGCAAAAGATCAGCCAGGTGCGGCCCTGAAACCCAATCTGCACCATGTGTTGGAAGTGAAGGCGCTGCGGGCTTATAGCCCGTTGCTCTCAAGCAGCAAAGACTTCTGCGCATTGAATGCTTACCACTTGGCGGTGATGAGTGCGCTTGTCTATGCACCCTTCGACAAACCTAAGGTATTTGGTAAGTCCTATACCTCATCCCCTCCCCCATATGCGCAGGCTGGCACCATCGGCCATGTGCTGCGCGAGCAGTTGGCGCGCCAGGTCAAACCCAGCCGTTTCAATGACGCCCAGTACCATCTGCTCTGCGAAGAGGTGCCCTACTCTAGGCGACTGGAAATTATGCCGCATGATCCAGAGCGTTATAGCGCAGAGGCCGAAAAAGGCTGGAAAAAACCCGAAGACGTGCACTTTCTCTATCACGAAGACTCGGAGACCCAGGCATTTATCACCCATAGCGACAAGCTGGTCTTGATTACACTACGCGGCACCCAGGAAACAGCCGATATTCTTCGCGATCTGGATGCCCGACAGGTGCCCTATGCAGCAGGCAACGGTCAGGCACATCGCGGATTTCATGATGCATTCCTGGCTGCAAAGACCTTTGCTCAGCGCTACCTAGAAGCTTTCTATACAGGCGAACAAACCCTGATCGTCTGCGGCCATAGCCTGGGTGGTGCCATTGCTCTGTTGCTAGCTGAATGGCTGAGGCGCTTACCATCTGCACCTAACGTCATTTTGTACACCTTCGGCTCTCCCCGCGCAGGCGACCGGGCCTTTGTTCAAAGCGCCGCAGCCCTGACTCACCACCGCCTGGTCAACCATAACGATCCGATACCAGGTGTGCCGTTCACTTGGATGGATGCCGAGTGGAAGCTCGCCTTACCCGGCACAGTTGCGCTGTTCAGCTCACCACTTGTGGGCATCGCATTGTTGCTGGGCGGGCTGCTGAACCTGCGTGGCGATCCTTACGAGCATCACGGCGAACAACGCCATTTTATGCCGCGCAAACCGAATGCCGGCAGTGAAACCGCGATTCTCTGGCAGCCAGGCTGCGCACTGATCGACGAGCAGGCCTGTGCAAGCTATGCCGGCGCAGTGGACCTTGAAAACGATATGCCCAAGCGCAAATCGCTGATTGGTCAGGCGCTCTCTGCGGCTGAACACTCCAGCGATGGCGGTTATAGCCGCTCAATGCTGACCACCCTGCTGCGCTGGAATGCCAGTGTTGAGCAGCGTAATGGCGCGTTATTCACCTCAGAAGAGATGCAAGACATTCAGACCCAGGTGCTGCAGGTCGAACAGCAGCTGGCCAATTGGCAGCCACACAGCTTTGTCGAATTCCGCCGTGAAACACGTCTGCGGCATGACACGCGCTTTTACAACAAGTCGGATCTGGAGTTACGCCAGCTCTATCAAGAAGGCATAACTCTGGCACGCCAACTCAGCAACGAGCAGCGCGAGGCGCTGATACGCGCACGCAATCGTTTGCTCAATCAGGCGCATCGACCACTGACTCGTGAAGACGTTTTCGGCGATCTATCCCAACGCGCCGATCTTGCAGAGCTGGTCAGCGAATGGCGTGCGATAAACGAAAATACGCAAGCTGAAAAGCTGGCCAAGATTCCGTCATCAGAAGGGCGTGCCTATGCGTAACAGCGTCGATGACATCAACGACAGCCAGCCCCGAAACCTCGAAAATCGTCCCGCTTCAACTAGATAAGGACCGTCTTATGCACCGCTACACAGCTACTGCCGCCCTGCTCGCCCTGGCTCTATGCCTCACCGCCTGCAGCGGCAATTACAAGTTCAACGATGACGAATATCGCCCCCTGGGCGAACCGCAAGCAGTGAAACGCGGCAACTGACCGCAAGGAGTTAACAACCATGGAACTGGTCTTCGATGTGGTCAGTGCACAGCAGTTCGTGCCAGGTCTATTGACCACCAAAACCTTCAAGCAAGCCGGCGGCATTATTGGGCGGGCGGAGGAATGCGACTGGGTGATTCCGGATCGCAAGCGTGTGCTGTCCAGCCGGCATGCCGAGGTGAGCTATCGCAATGGCTCCTTCTACCTGACCGATACCAGCAGCAATGGCATTCAACTGAAAGACAGCGGCGCCAGCCTGCGCAAGGGCGAGGCCCAGCGTATCGAGCATGGCAGCGTGTATTGCTTCGGTGACTTCGAGATTCGCGCGCGGCTGATTCAGGACCCGGCGCTGTTTGCCGGCGATATCGGCCGTGCGCAGCCGGCCGGCAGCATCATCCCGGACGACGCCTTTCTCGATCTCGACCCGATGACCGCCCTTGATCAGCAGGAGCGCGTGTATGCCGAGGTCGATGACCTGACGGCGATTCTGCGCCCGCATAACGTGCAGGCTCAGCAGCGCGATTACGCGCAGATCGATGAAGAAAACTTACTGGTGCCTGCGCTGGTGATGCCAACGCCAGAGCCGCAGCCCAAGCGTGCACCGGAACCGGTACGCCTGCCGCCAACCTTCTGGGAAAAGTTCGGCGAAGCCCTCGGGGTCAAAATCGATGACCTCGATGACGATGCCCGCGAAGCCCTGGCCATCCACAGCGCCAAGCTGCTCAAGCAGAGCATCGGCAGCCTGCAGCAAAGCCTGCGTACCCGCAGCGAGCTGAAGAACGAGCTGCGCCTGGCCCTGACCACCGTGCAAAGCGCCGGTAACAACCCGCTCAAGCACACCGCCGACAGCAGTGAAGCGCTGAGCGCTCTGCTGCGTGGTGGCAAGGCCGGGCAACTGAGCGCCGAGCAGACCATCAGCCGCAGCTTCCGTGATCTGCAAGCGCACCAGGTGGCGCTGCTCGCCGCCAGCCGTGCAGCGGTCAAGGGCATGTTCGAGCAGCTGTCTCCGGAGCAGCTGAGCCTGCGGTTCGAGCGTGAAGGCCGCAAGCCGCTGATCGCTACCGCCGGCAGCCGCTGGCGTGCCTACCGTCGCCTGCACAGCGCTCTCGAGCAGAACGACGACTGGAGCGACCGCCTGTTCGCTCGCGACTTCGCCAACACCTACGAAGAACAGGTTCGCCTGATCGCCACCCTCAACAACGACGTTCAAGGATGATCTCCATGCACCGTTTCACCTGCCTGGCCCTGTTGGCCGCCCTGCTCAGCCTGACTGGCTGCGCGGCGCTTTCGCCCTATTCGGATATGACCAAGCTCGACCTGACCCTCAACGGTAGCGATGAGCTCAACCCGGACCTAAATGGCCGCCCTTCGCCGATCGTCCTGCGCCTGATCGAGCTGAAGCACCCGGTCGCCTTTGAAACCGCCGATTTCTTCTCGCTCTACCAGCGCCCGAAAGAAGCCCTGTCGCCGGATATGGTGGTGCTCGAAGAGCTGGAACTGCGCCCGGGCGAGCAACGCGAAATGAAGCTTTCGCTACAGCCGGGCAGCCGCTATGTCGGCGTACTGGCGGCCTACCGCGATCTGCCGGAAAGCAACTGGCGCGTGGTCATCCCGCTGCAGGAGCGCGAGCGTAACTACAGCGTGCTGACCCTTGATGCCCTGGGCATCAAGGCCCAGGACGACATCAACAAGGAAGGGAAATAAGCCATGGCCATGCATAAAGTGGTCTGGCAGGAAGGCATGCTGCTGCGCCCGCAGCACTTCCAGCAGAACGACCGTTACTACGACTACCAACTGAAAACCCGCACGCAGAAGCTCGACAGTTACGCCTGGGGCTTTTTCGAGCTGGAGATCGACCGCCAGTTCCTCAATATGGGCAAGCTGGTGGTGAGCAAGGCCAGCGGCATTCTGCCCGATGGCACCCTGTTCGATATCGGTGCCGAACGCGAGCCGCTGGCCCTCGACGTGCCGCCGAACACCGGCAACACCCCGGTCTACCTGGCCCTGCCACTGGTCACCGGCAACCATATCGAGAGCCGCCGCCCGGAGCAGCAGGACGTGCTGGCGCGCTTTACCGCTTTCGATGAGGAAGTAACCGACTCCAACGCTGGCGACAGCGCCTCCAGCCAGGTCAGCTGTGGCCGGCCGGATTTCCGCCTGCTGCTCGGCGAGCAACAGAGCGACCAGGCCTACGTCAAATTGCAGCTGTGCGACGTGCTCGACACCACCCCGGACGGGGTGATCAGCATCGATCCGGAATTTATTCCGACCTACGTCAACTTCCAGGCTTCCGGCTACCTGCTGAGCTGCCTCAAGGAAGTGATCAGCATGCTCGCCCACCGGGGCGACATTCTGGCCGAACGTATTCGCGCCACCGGCAAGGTCGGCGGAGCGGAAGTCGGCGATTTTATGATGCTGCAACTGATCAACCGCTTCGAACCGGTGCTGCGCCATTACCTGGGCATCGAGCAAGTACACCCGGAACAGATCTACCGCGAGTTGCTCGGCCTGCTCGGCGAGCTGGCGACCTTCTCCAGCGAGATCAAGCGCCCACGCCTGGAAGGCCGCTATCTGCACAGCGACCAGGGCGTGAGCTTCCGCAAGCTGATGGATGCGATCCGCCAGGTGCTGTCGATGGTGCTGGAACAGCACGCCATCGAAATGCTCCTGCAACAGCGTCAATACGGCATTCAGGTGTCGCCGCTGCACGACCACAAGCTGCTCGCCACCTCCACCTTCGTCCTCGCCGCCAGCGCCCAGTGCGACTCGGAAGAGCTGCGCCAGCGCCTGCCGGCGCACCTCAAGGTCGGCCCGGTGGAGCAGATTCGCCAGTTGGTCAACCTGCACCTGCCGGGGATCAAGGTCAAACCCATGCCGGTGGCCCCACGGCAGATCCCCTTCCACTCGGGGAAAACCTACTTCGCCCTGGAACTGGGCTCCGAAGAACTGGCGCAGCTGGAACGCTCCGGCGGCTTCGCTTTCCACGTGTCCGGCGAGTTCTCCGGGCTTGAGATGAAATTCTGGGCGATCAGGAATTGATGATGACCACCAAGGAAATGGAATACGGCCAGGACGACAAAACGGTCATCCTCAACCGCAAAGGTGATGCCCCCGCGCACAGCCCGCTGACTGACTTCGCCGCGCCGCCGAAATTCGAGCAGCTGGAAGAGCGGATGATCTACGCCGCACGTCTGCGCCCGGCTGAGAGCTTCAATATCAGCCTCAACCCGCTGGTCGCAGCCGCCGCCACCCTGCTCTCGGAAGTGGTGCGCCTCAAACACAGCTTCGACAGCGAAGACATGCACGCGCTCAACCAGCGCCTGGCCAGCGCCATCAAGCTGTTCGAGCACCGCGCCCTGCATGAAGGTGCGGAAAGCAGCCAGGTGATGGCCGCCCGTTACGTGCTCTGCACCGTGGTCGATGAGGCCGTGGTGACCACGCCGTGGGGCAACGAGAGCGAATGGTCGCAAATGAGCCTGCTGTCCTCGTTCCACAACGAGACCTTCGGCGGCGAGAAATTCTTCCAGCTGCTCGAGCGCCTGTCGCGCAACCCGGTCAAGCACCTGCCGATGCTCGAGCTGATGTACCTGTGCCTGTCCCTCGGCTTCGAGGGCAAGTACCGCGTGCTGCCGCGCGGCATGCTTGAACTGGAAGCGGTACGCGACAGCCTGTATCGGCAGATCCGCCAGATGCGCGGTGACGTACCACGTGAGGTTTCGCCGCACTGGCAGGGTCTGAAAGACACCCGCAGGCGCCTGGTGCGCATCGTGCCGTGGTGGCTGGTGGCGCTGTTCACCCTGGTGTGCCTGGTGGTGATGTATGGCGGTTTCGCCTGGGTACTGGGCGAGCAGCGCGAAACTATTTTGCAGCCGTTCGAGCAACTCGACCCGTCTGCGGGTGTAAGCATGGATGATCTGAAATGAAGAGTTTTTTCGGCAAGTTAGCCGCATTTTTCCGCAAGACCTGGGTCTGGAGCCTGTGTCTGGTATTGGTTCTGGCACTGCTGATGTGGTTTGTCGGCCCGCTGCTGGCGGTCAACGATTACAAGTTCTGGGAATCGGCCACCAGCCGCCTGCTGAGCATCAGCCTGCTGTTCCTGATCTGGGGCCTGGCCATGGTGTTCGCCAGCTGGAAGGCCACCGCCCGCAAGAAGGCCGAGGAAGACGATGCCGACGCCCAAGAGCGCCTGCGCCGCGAAGGCCTGATCAACGAAGAGCAGAGTGAGCTGCGCAACCGTTTCAAGCTGGCCTTGCATACCCTCAAACGTTCCAGCCTGTACCGTGGTCGCAGCGAGAAATGGCGCAACGAGCTGCCCTGGTACCTGCTGCTCGGCCCACAGGGCAGCGGCAAGACCAGCCTGCTGGATTTCTCCGGACTGGATTTCCCGCTCAACCGCGCGGATCAGCAACGCCTGACCAAGGACGTTTTCGGCACCCGCTATGCCGACTGGTATTTCGCCGACCACGCGGTGCTGATCGACACCGCCGGGCGCTACCTGACCCAACCTGACCCGGCCATCGACAGCCGCGCCTGGGACACCCTGCTGGGCCTGCTGCGCAAGCGCCGTGCACGTCCGCTAAACGGCGTGCTGGTCAATATTCCGGTCGAGCAGCTGCAAGGCGGCAGCGAGGTCGAACTGGAAAACCTCGCCCGTCAGACTCGTCAGCGTCTGCAGGATATTCACCAGCGCCTGGGTGCCGATGTACCGGTGTACCTGGTCCTGAGCAAAGCCGACAAAGTGCTCGGCTTCGATGAATTCTTCGACCAGCTGTCACGCGAAGAAAGCGATCAAGTGCTGGGGGCTAGCTTCCGCAAAGAGCAGAACGCCACCGACGTGCAGGTGATTCGCCAGGAGTTCGAAGAGCTGCTGCGCCGCCTCAACAGCCAGGTGATCCTACGCATGCACCAAGAGCGCGACACCCAGCGCCGTGGCCGCATCCTCGATTTCCCTCACCAGTTGGGCCTGCTTGGCGAGCGTCTGTGCCTGTTCAGCGAGCTGGCCTTTAGCGGCAACCGCTACCAGCGCGCTAGCCAGCTGCGCGGCTTCTACCTGACCAGCGCGCCGGAACTGAACGACCAGCTCGACCCGAGTACCAGCAGCATCGGCCGCAACCTGGGCCTGTCCAGCAGCGCCCTGCCGACCTTCCGCACCGGTCGTGCACGCTTTATCAATCACCTGCTCAGCCGAGTGATCTTCCCCGAAGCCGACCTTGCCGGCCTCGACCAGAAGGAAGTGCGGCGTATCGACTGGGGCCAACGTGCCATGTACGCCACAGCGCTGGTGGTGCTCGGCGTATTCGGCCTGGTCTGGGCGGGCGGTTTCTCTGGTAACCATGGCCGCCTGGAACAACTGCGCGACCTGGCCCAGCAACTGACTCAGCAGCACGGTAGCCTGAGCGTTCAGGATGACGCCCTGCGCACCCTCAAGGCGCTGGATCACAGCTATGCCGCGACCCAGGTATTCCCGCCAAAAGGTGACGTGTCCTATCTGCAACGCGGCGGTCTGTATCAAGGTGAAAAAGTCGACCCAACGCTGCAACAGGCCTACCGCGGCGAACTGGAAAACCTGCTGCTAAGCCGCGTAGGCCGCCAGTTGGAAGCGCAAGTGCGCGCCAACCTGAATGACCGTGATCGCCTGCTCAACAGCCTGCGCGCCTACCTCATGCTTAATCTGGAAGAACGCCGTGACAAAGCCTTCCTGCAGGAGTGGCTGGCGGCAGACTGGTCGCTGCGCTACGCCGGCAATAGCACAGGTCAACGCGGCCTGAACGGGCACTTCGAGCGCCTGCTGTCCGAGTCGTTCGCGCCCTACTCGCTGAATCAACCCCTGGTCGCCCAGGCCCGGCAGATCCTGCGCAGCGAATCGCTGGCCAATGTGGTTTACCGCATGCTCCGCGAAGAAGCGCGCAGCCTGCCGGACTACCGCCTGAGCCAGAAACTCGGCCCGCAGGCCGCTCTGTTCGCCGGCAGCGACTACGCCATTCCGGGCTTCTACACCCAGGTTGGCTACCAGAAAACTTTCACCGCTAAAGGCGCTGACCTGGTGCGCGAACTGCTGCGCGACAATTGGGTACTTGGCGAAGGCGACACCCTTAGCGCGGGCGACCTTAGCCGGCTGCTGGTGGAAATGGAGCAGCTGTACTTCCGCGATTACGCTAATTACTGGGGCGAAGCCCTGGCGCAACTGTCGCTGGACCCGATCGGCAGCACCGGCCAGGGTGCCCTGCAACTGGCCGGCCTGACCGCCGCCAATTCACCGTTGCTGCAACTGCTGGTGGAAGTGCGCGACAACACCCGCTTCAAAGGCCTGGCCGAAGCCGCCGATGATGCCGGCGCCGCCGCCGAAGCGTTGGAAGGCGCCAAGGGCAAGCTGGGTAAAGTCGCCAAGCTCGCCGGTGCTGCCGCCGAACAGGCGCAAGCGGCACTGGTGAAAAACCTGCCGGACACCGCGCGGAAAACCCTGGAGCGCCGCTTCGAACCGCTGCACCGCCTGCTTGATGAAAACGGCGGTGCCGGCCCGGAACTGGCCAGCACTCTGCAGGCGCTGGATGCTCTGCAACTGCAACTGGCCAGCCTGGCGCATGCCAGTGCACCGGAGCAGGCTGCGTTCGAACTGGCCAAGGCGCGCATGGCCGGCCAGCGTGATGCGATCAACCAGGTGCGCAGCAATGCCGCGCGCCTGCCGCAACCGGTCGGCAACTGGCTCGGCCTGCTCGCCGAAGACAGCTGGATGCTGGTGCTCAACGACGCCTACCACTACCTCAACCAGCGCTATAAGAGCGAGCTGTATGCCGCCTATGACGGCTCGTTAAAGCAGCGTTATCCGTTCAGCGCCCACAGCGAAAGCGACGTGGCGATTGCCGATTTCCGCGAGTTCTTCAAGGCACAGGGAATTGCCGAGCGCTTCTTCGACAACTACCTCAAGCCGTTCGTCAGTGGCACCGCCGGCCAGTACCAACTGCGCCGTGTCGATGGCCGTGGCCTGCCGTTGTCACGCGAGTTTTTGCTGCAGATGAGCCACACCCAGACCATCCGCCGCAGCTTCTTCGCCGAGAACCCCAACGAGCCGAAAGTGCTGTTCAAGCTCGAACCCTACTCGCTGGATTCCAGCCTGGGCCGCGCCGACTTCCGCTTCGGCAACCAACAGATGGAATACCGCCACGGGCCAATCGTGCAGACCGCTTTCAGCTGGCCGGCCGAAGCCAATGAAGGGCGCACCAGCCTGGTGGTGGAAGAACTCGGCGGGCGCAAAGTCGGTATCGAGAAGAACACCGGCCCCTGGTCGCTGTTCCGCCTGCTCGACCTGATGAGCGTGGACTACCACAGCGGCCGCGACGTGCTGATGCTCAAGGCCGACCTCGGCGGCCTGCGCGCCAACTACCTGTTGCACAGCCAGCGCTCGCCGAACCCGTTTGACCTGGACCAGCTGCGCAGCTTCAAACTGCCGGCCACGCTCTGATGCAGGCGGTTGCCAACCTCTGGCGCAGCGCTGCGCGTACCGACACCGGCAAGGTGCGGGCGCGCAACGAGGATGCCTTTCTGGCCCTGCCGGAACAGGGCATGTGGGTAGTTGCCGACGGCATGGGCGGGCACCAGAACGGTGCCCTGGCCAGCCGCTTGATTGTCGAGCAGTTGGCCGAGCCGAGCGGGGGTGATTTGCCGCAGCGTCTGGATGAGCTGCGCAAGCGCCTGCACGCGCTCAACCGTCGCCTGGGCCAGGAGCTGACGGTCACCGCCGCCCATCCCGACCCGGTGATCGGCAGCACGGTAGTGGCATTGCTGATCGAAGGTGACCGCGCCGCCTGCGTGTGGGCAGGCGACAGCCGCTGCTACCTGTGGCGCGGCAGTCGGCTGTATCAGCTCAGCCGCGATCACTCGCTGCTGCAGCAACTGATCGATGAACAGCAATTGAGCCCCAGTGAGGCCGCTCGGCATCCGGCAGCGCACGCCTTGACCCGTGCCATCGGTGCCAGTGACGAGCTGAAGCTGGAAATTCTCGAACTGGATGTGCTGCCTGGCGATGCCTTTCTGCTGTGCAGCGATGGCCTGTACCAAGGCGTGTCCGTCGACGACCTCGGCGCGGCGCTAAACCTGCCATCGCCACAGCTGACCCTGAATCGTTTATTCCAGCAGGCGCTCGACGGCCCGGCGCGGGACAACCTGAGTGCGGTGGTAATCCGCCGATGAGGACTCACGGATGAGTGAACAGCTGCTCGACGATCTGCCGCTAGCCAGCAGCCCGGCCAGCGACCTGACCTACTTCGCCCTGGCCGCGACGGCTGCCAAACCAGCGGCGCAAGCCCCGCGCGAAGTACTCAGCGAACTGCCGGAGGTGCTCGGCGGCCGCTACAAGATCGAGCGCCTGCTCGGCGTCGGTGGCATGGGCGCGGTGTATCGCGCCCATGATCTGTTGCGCGAACAGTTCGGTGATCCTGAGCCCTATGTGGCCCTGAAAACCCTCAGCGATGACTTCGCCGAATACCCGGACGCCAACGCGCTGCTGTACAGCGAGTTCGCCCTCACCGCGCGGCTTAATCATCCGCATGTGGTGCGCCTGTTCGGCTTCGAGGTAGATGTGCAGAGCCAGCGCGCCTTCCTCACCCTGGAGCTACTCAAGGGCCTGACGCTTGATCAGCTGCTCAGTGAACGTCCCGAGGGCCTGCCTTGGAGCAAGCTACAGGACATCGCCATCGCCCTGCTCGATGCTCTGAGCTATTCACACAGCCTCAGCGTACTGCATGGCGACCTGAAACCTAGCAATGTGATGCTCGCCGAAGACGGCTTGCGCCTGTTCGATTATGGTCTCGGCCAGTCCGTGGAAGGGCTGCTCCCCGGCCTGCCGCGCCTGTGCCGCAACCGTTTTAGCGCCTGGACGCCGCGCTACGCCGCCCTGGAATTGCTCGACGGTGCGCCGCTGACCGCCGCTGCCGATGTCTATGCCCTGGCCTGTGTGCTGTATGAGCTGGCCAGCGGGCGCCACCCGTTCAGCCGGCAGAGCGCCAAACAGGCCAAGGCCATGGAGCTGGATAAACAGCTGCAACGCCCCGAGCAGTTACCGGCGCATTGCTGGCCCGCCCTGCGCACCGCGCTGGCATTCGATGAAGCGCAGCGCCACATCAGCTGCGCACAGTTGCTTGAGGTATTTCGTCAGCCCGTGCCCAGCGGTTGGCGACGCTGGTTGCGGCGCAGTTGAACGCAGCACGCGCGGATCAGCAGCATCAATGGATGATTTTTTAACAAGGAAATGACTATGTTCAACCCGGCCAATGAAACCCACTTCAGCCTGAGCATCGAAGGCCTTGAGCACGACCTGCAAGTGCTCGAGTTCAGCGGCCGCGAAGCCATCAGTCAGCCCTATCGTTTCGAGGTGGAACTGATCAGCGAGAACGCCGAGCTGGATCTGCAGAGCCTGCTGCATCAACGCGCCTTTCTCGCTTTTACCCCAGACGGCCTGGGCATTCACGGCCTGATTTATCAGGTCGCCCAGGCCGAATCCGGCAAGCGCCTGACCCGCTACAAACTGAGCATCGTGCCGCAGCTGAGCTACCTGGCCCTGCGCACCAACCAGCGGATTTTCCAGCACCTGACGGTGCCGCAGATCGTTGCCCAGGTGCTGCAGGAGCACGGCATCGCCCTTGGTGGTTACCAGTTCCAGCTTGGCCCCACGGTTTACCCCAAGCGCGACTACTGCGTGCAGTACGACGAGAGCGATCTGCACTTCGTCCAGCGCCTGTGCGAGGAGGAAGGGATTCACTACCACTTCCAGCATAGCGAGCAGGGCCACGTGCTGGTCTTCGGTGATGACCAGAGCGCCTTCGGCAAACTCGGCCAGCCCACCGCCTACCTGCAGGACAACGGCATGACCGCCGATGAGCCGGTGATCAAGCGCTTTGCCGTGCGCCTGGAAACCCGTACCAGCCGCATCACCCGCCGCGATTACGACTTCGAGCAACCGCGCCTGCTGATGGAGGCCGCCTTCAAGGAAGATCGCGCCCCCGAGGCCAAGCCGCTGCCGGACCTTGAGGATTACGACTACCCCGGCCGCTTTGTCGACCGTGCGCGCGGCAAACACCTCAGCCAACGCCACCTCGAACGCCACCGCGCCGATTACCGCCTGGCCGAAGGCCGTGGTGACCAGCCGAAACTGCTCAGCGGGCACTTTCTCGAACTCTCCGACCACCCGCGCCAGGACTACAACGACCTCTGGCTGCTGCACGAGGTCATCCACCAAGGCAAACAGCCCCAGGTGCTGGAAGAGTCAGTCACCAGCCATACCGCCGCCAGCGATGGTTTCACCCAGGGCTACCGCAACCACTTCACCGCCACCCCCTGGGACGTGCCTTTCCGCCCGCCATTGACCCATCCAAAACCCAAGGTGCTCGGTAGCCAAACCGCCGTGGTTACCGGCCCCGCGGGTGAAGAAATCCACTGCGACGAATACGGCCGGATCAAGGTGCAATTCTTCTGGGACCGCGAAGGCCAGGCCGACGACAAAACCAGCTGCTGGCTGCGCGTGGCCTCCAGCTGGGCCGGTGATGGCTACGGCGGCATCGCCATCCCGCGCATCGGCATGGAAGTGCTGGTGACCTTCCTCGAAGGCGATCCCGATCAGCCGCTGGTAACCGGCTGCCTGTACCACGCCGAACACGTTGTGCCTTACGACCTGCCGGCGAACAAGACTCGCACCGTATTCAAAACCCTCAGCACACCGGGCGGTGGCGGTTACAACGAGCTGCGCATCGAAGACAAAAAAGGCGCCGAGCAGATCTACCTGCACGCCCAGCGCGACTGGGACGAAAACATCGAGCACGACCAGAAGATCCGCGTCGGCCACGAACGCCACGACACCGTTGAAGCCAATAGCTACACCGAGCTAAAAGCCGAAGAAAACCTGACGGTAAAAACCGAGCGCAAGGTCGAGGTCAGGCCCGACGACCACCTCACCGTCGGGCAGAACCAGCACATCAAACTCGGCACCGCCCAACTGACCAAAGCCGGCCGCGAAATCCACCTCAAAGCCGGGCAAAAAATGGTCATCGAAGCCGGCACCGAACTGACCCTCAAAGCCGGCGACAGCTTTATCAAACTCGACCCCGGCGGCATCACCCTCAGCGGCCCACTGGCCAAAATCAACGCCGGCGGCGCACCAGGCAAGGGCTCAGGGATCAAGGTCAAACCACCGGTACTGCCAGGGGCGGCGGATCGCGACAAAGCGGGGAGTTTGTTGGATGAGGCGTTGCTGAATACATCAACTAAACCCAACCCCGTTATTTCCAAGGACTATCCGTTCTCTCTTTAACGTCAGGACGATAAACACTAAGGATTAGGTACTCGCAATGCTGATCAGCCCACCTTTCATTCCCCGCACAATAGCCGGGGAAAATGACGATGCGTTTATCAACCGCGCCATGCTCGGCGGCATCCCAGGAGACGGCGCATTTCCTCTTAGCTTTGACTTGAATTGGCATGGCGGCATGCACCTTACCGCTCCCCGCGAAGGAACTTCCTCTCTCCCTGTAAGGGCAATTGCGGATGCCACCTTGGCCTATTTCCGCCAGCCCACAGAAGAAGCCAGCACCCCGGCGGATCATGGCCTGCGTTACCGCGATCAATGGACTGACAATGGCTGCATCGTCCTCAAACATGAGACGGAGATTGGTGAGGGCCCCCTCTCCACGGTGGTCTTCTACTCCGTCTATATGCACCTATCGAAGATCACCCTGACAAACCCAACCAAGGGTATGGCGGTCTACCGCAAGGACGCGATAGGAGAAGCTGGGCGAATCTATGGTCAGAACGACCGTATTCACTTCGAAATTGTTGCTGATCAGAGCCAAATCTCACATCTGATTGGCCGTAGCGAGAGAACACTCAACCATCAAGCCGGCAATGGTAGGACTGATAGCTGTTGGGGTGACATGTACTTCTTTGTTCCTCCGGAAGTACTGGTCTATGAAGCCCCACCCGCTAACCTGCGACAAGCTGAAAATAATGCACCGGTCGTCTATCGCTGTCCGGCCTTCCCCACTGGATTACCACCTGTGCAGGAAGGTGGTTCCTCCGAAAATGGAGTAGCAACAGAGCCCACGCCTCCAGTTCAAGGCTACGAGTGGGCAGTTGCCAATCAACTGCAGGAAGGCATCTTCGTGCGTATGCGCTATGAGCGCGGCCAATGCACCTTGACCTCATTTATGATCGGTGGCGAAGAGATTGGCGCGCATCAAGAGGTAGCCGATTACGAATACAACCTGTATCGAACTGCAACCAACCTCTACCCTCAGCGCCCCAGCGCCGGTTATGAACTGCTTCGCTTCGGCAGGGTTCTAGGGCCAGACACCCTGCAACCAGCAGATGCAGCCCACTGGCGGCAAATAGCACTCCCCGCCCAGGCAGGCGCCTCCCCCAGAACAGGGTGGGTAAACCTCAATGCCGCAACGGTCGCCAAGTTTAGTGACGCGGACTTCCCCCATTGGCAAGGCTGGCAATTGATCGACGACGACACCGACTCCGATAGCCATTACCAGTCGCCCTTCATTCGCAGCCTGTTGCGCTTGGATGACGGCAAGGTGGTGTCCGATCAGGTGGATGCAGTGAGCATTGCACTGTCACCTGCCTATGCCAGCCTATCGGAAGAAGAGAAGCTCAAACTCTCGGAGCGCTACGAACAAGAGCGCGCGCAAAACGAAGCGGCCTTACGAGACCCTGTCGCGCAAAATCAACTCAAGCGTTTTATCTGTAAGTTCCCGAGTGAATGGACCAAGAGCGATTTCGATACTCGCTATGGCTGGCTGAAAAAGGTGGCGCCCGGTGGGGCGTTATCTGAGGAAAGCTACAACCGACTCCGTAAGCATCACGAAGAATTGGCATTTTGGGAAGATGCGGCACTGGAGGGTATTGCAGCAAAGCATTGGCATTTCCCCCCCAGAGAGATAATTAGTTTGTTTAGAAAATGTGGGTGGTTAAGCGCACGTGAGCTGGCCCAATGCATTCCAAGAAAGGTAATTGAGCAAACGCGCAGTCAGGGGCAGACCGTTTACCCGCAATCCACTATTACTTGGAACACGGCTCTTACTAGGGCAAATAGATTTAGTATCCACCTGAATAAGATGTTGAGGAAATTCCTTGTATCATCTAGCAAAGATCGAATGAGTTATTTCCTTGCAAACTCAATTCAGGAAACAACTTATTTATCTAGGACTGCTGAAGGCGGCGGATCCACACTATCATATGCCCCTTGGTATGGCAGAGGCATGATGCAGTTAACTTGGGAAGAAAATTATAAGCGATATACAAAATTTAGGACCGGCTCAGAAATACCAACATTTCGTGAAGTACTTGAAACTGACTTAACTCATGCCGCCGAGAGCGCTGGATTCTATTGGGTAAGCACCGCTCGCCCGGTAAATAACTCACTTTGCCTTAGCAGATACGCAGACACATTTCCCACTCTACAAGTCCAAGAACTGGAAAATATCTGCACTAACTACAGCTACCCACAAAGACAGTGCCTGGCAGCATTGAGTGATATTAATTACTATGTTTGCCCGCAGTTGGAACCTGTTACCCGCGGAGTTAACACTGGGAACCCCACCGGCACGGGGGTAGTCAACGGACTAACACCACGACGTGTAGTATTCTCTAGCTGCTTGCTGACTTTATCTGAACACCACTTTCCTGAAAATGGTGGCATGTCTTTATTTCCCTCTATTGTGGATAGACAACTACCGTGAAAAATTATTTCATTTTTACAGTACTATTATTTTCAGCTCAGAGCGCTCTCGCAACGCAATGTATCTCTGGCGGCCAGCAGGTTGAGGTGCACAAGTGCAATAATGACATATTGTGCATCTCAAGAGATCGAACAGAAGAAGTGCCGGATGAAGGCTCTACCGAAGAAGACAAGGTCAGTTGCGTGGATGTTAACTTTGACGGAGAGCTTGATATTTTAGTTGAGCACCGACCAACAGGACAAGTTAAAATGTCGTCAGTCTTTATATTTGACAAGTCAGATGGGATTTACAAAAAAAATCAACCCCTAAGCGATATTCCATGCATCAAAATAGATGCTGATAAAAAATTAATTTCGGGCGAGTGTTTTTCCTCTAGCGCCTGTGACCGATGGAGTGAACAGTACAAAATCAGCGACAACTCGTTGGAACTTATCTCTACAAAAGGCACATATTGTGACCCCGCTACAGGAGATGCTTATAGTTACTTCGAGTCTTATGATAAGGGTAAGATAGTACAAAAGATCGTAGAGCCGTTAACTGAAGGTAAATAGCACACTACTAGGGGACCAAAAAAACAAAAAATGGACGCAAAAAAGGGACGGATTTATTTTTTAAGGCTGCATACTGGACAAATAAATCTGTCCCCTTTTCCCCTTTCCCCAAATACATAGGGGATCAAACAGATGCCTAACAGATATTTAATATACTTCTTATATTTTTTTAGCATTAACTCTTTAGCTAGCAGCCAGGAAGCCAACCTGGCATGCCAAGAAGCGGCCAATATTGATGGAAGAGAAGTGTCCCTTTCCACGAACGACTTGGAGTTTAAGATCAAGAATCCTAGGCGGGTGTGTGATTCAAATTTCACGTATGATCTGGTTGCTCTTCCTAATGAAAAGTGGATGATTACTTCATGGCCGACAGATGAGGAGCTAGGGCTTAATGCTCAGCGCGATTTATTTATCGCACCATCAAAAAAATCGGAAGCAATATATATTGGATCGATCCCTGTTGATGCAACTGCCATCAGTACGGGCACATACCAAAGCATTACTCAGCTAGGCGGGTCCATATATGAGACTGTGTATGTATTACATGAACCATCTATAAAAATCAAAAGCCCCAGCAGAGAATTTATTATTTCGGACACCGTCTGTGTTTACAAAGAGCAGAATGGCAGTGTATGCCAACACCTTACAGGAACGTTTGATGACCCTTTGTGCGTCTAAATTTACAATGGGAAAAAGATCTTGAAGGATCTATCTAATTGTTCTGAATTTTTCCGCAACGAATAAAAGTGAAAATTTTGAATGGACAAAAATGAGGGCTGATTTATTTACTGATTTCCCTCTGGAATGACGGCATCGAGCGCCGCGTAACGGGCATGATCCTGCTGCCCTACGACACGCCGCC
>NZ_JAMOHY010000027.1 GCF_024448695.1 Stutzerimonas stutzeri
TGACCATAGATTTTTGTGGCTGACTTTTGTGCAGCCGTCAGCGTTTCAGCGAGGGTGTCAGGTGCGGTTGGATCGCAGTCAATACGGCCTTGAAGCATTTGTTGTTGCCGGCGACGATCTGGCCTTTTTCAAGGAAGCCATGACCGCCGGAGAAATCACTGACCAGGCCGCCTGCTTCCTGAATCAGCAGTGCGCCTGCAGCCATGTCCCATTCGGAAAGACCGAATTCCCAGAAGGCGTCGAAGCGACCGGCGGCAACGTAGGCCAGGTCCAGGCTCGCAGCGCCAGCGCGGCGCACACCGGCGGTCTGGCCGACCAGGCTGCGGAACATGTTGAGGTAGGCGTCCAGGTTGTCCATTTGTCCGTCACGGAACGGGAAGCCGGTGCCCAACAGGGCGCCTTCAAGGCTCTTGCGCGAGCCAACACGCAGCCGGCGGCCATTGAGGGCGGCGCCGCGACCCCGGCTGGCGGTGAATTCTTCCTGGCGGACCGGGTCGATGATCACGGCATGTTCCAGGCGGCCGCGGTACTTGCAGGCGATGCTGACTGCGTAATGCGGAACGCCGCGCAGGAAGTTGGTGGTGCCATCCAGCGGATCGATGATCCACAGGTAATCGGCGCCATCACCGGAGCCTTGTGATAGTCCGCTTTCTTCGCCAAGAATGCCGTGGTTCGGATAGGCCTTGCGCAATGCTGTGATGATGAGTTGTTCGGCGTTGCGGTCGATTTCAGAGACGTAGTCGCGCGCGTCTTTTTCGCTGACCGAGATCACGTCCAGGCGCTCGGTGGAACGAATAATCATTTCGCCGGCGCTGCGGGCGGCGCGCAGCGCGATATTCAGCATGGGCTGCATCGATCAAATACCTGGTCGTTTAAAGAAAGCCGCAAATTCTAGCAGAAAGCATTCGCTATATGTTGTCTGTACCGCAGTTCAATGGCGAAGCAGCGGCTGCTTCCTGTAAGCTTTTGCCTTTGCTTTTGGCCGGGAAGAAACTGTGTCGCTTCAGAACATTCGCGTGGTGCTGGTCAATACCAGCCACCCTGGCAATATTGGTGGCGCCGCTCGGGCCATGAAGAACATGGGGCTGTCCCGGCTGGTGCTGGTCGACCCCGAGGACTTTCCCAGTTCCGAGGCGGTGGCGCGGGCGTCGGGCGCAACCGATATCCTCGATGCGGCCCTAGTCGTTGCAACCCTTGAGGAAGCGCTGGTGGGATGCAGTGTCGTGCTTGGCACCAGTGCGCGTGACCGGCGTATTCCCTGGCCCCTGCTGGACCCTCGCGAGTCGGGTTCGGCCTGTATCGAGCAGGCTGAGCAGGGCGGCGAAGTGGCGCTGGTCTTCGGTCGCGAATATGCGGGGCTGACCAACGAAGAGCTGCAACGCTGCCATTACCACGTGCACATTCCCTCGGACCCGCAGTTCAGTTCGCTGAACCTTGCCGCAGCCGTGCAGGTGCTCGCCTACGAAGTGCGCATGGCCTGGCTGGCCGCCCATGACCAGCCGAGCAAGCAGGAGAAGCTGGAAACCACTTCGCTGCTCAATGCGCAGCCGGTGACAGCCGACGAACTGGAGCATTACTACGGGCATCTTGAACAGACGCTGATCGATATCGGTTTTCTCGATCCGGCCAAGCCGCGCCATCTGATGCCCCGGTTGCGCAGGCTCTACGGTCGCAGTGGCGTCAGCAAGCTGGAAATGAACATCCTGCGCGGCATCCTGACCGAGACTCAGAAAGCCGTTCGTGGAGAGCCACACAAGCGGAGATAGGATTGATGTTCGAACGCATGCGCGAAGATATCCAGAGTGTGTTCCATCGTGACCCCGCAGCGCGTAATGCCTTCGAGGTCGTCACGTGCTATCCGGGCCTGCATGCTGTCTGGCTTCATCGGCTGTCCCACTGGCTGTGGCGCAAGGACTGCAAGTGGCTGGCGCGGATGAATTCCAATCTGGCGCGCTGGCTCACCGGCATAGAAATTCATCCCGGCGCGCAAATCGGGCGGCGCTTTTTCATCGACCACGGCATGGGTATCGTCATCGGTGAAACCGCCGAGATTGGTGACGATGTGACGCTCTATCACGGGGTGACTCTGGGTGGCACCAGCTGGAACAAGGGCAAGCGTCACCCGACTCTGGAGGATGGCGTAATCGTCGGTGCGGGCGCGAAGATTCTCGGGCCGTTCACGGTCGGTGCGGGCGCCAAGGTCGGTTCCAATGCGGTGGTGACCCGCGAGGTTCCGGCGGGGGCGACTGCAGTAGGCATTCCCGGAAAGATCATCATCAAGTCCGATGATGCCCAGGAGGCCAAGCGCAAGGCGATGGCCGAGAAGATTGGCTTCGATGCCTATGGTGTCAGTGAGGACATGCCAGACCCTGTGGCCCGTGCAATCGGGCAGTTGCTCGATCATGTGCAGGCGGTGGAGGCGCGCATGGAGGAAATGGGGCAGGCGCTTGCCGCATTGGGCAGCGATTACTGTGCCAGAGAGATGCCTTCGCTGCGTGAAGAGGATTTCGCCGAAATCAAGGACGAGGGCGAAGGGCCGCGTACCTGATGGCGGGGTGGATGCGAGCTGGTATGATGCGGTCTGGTTGAGTTGTGCTTCGCCGAAAGCGGTTGTTCTGCCGGAAAGGTTGAGTAAATTAAAGGGTCATATAGTTGATCTAAATACTCGGGTATTGCATACTTGCGTCAAACCTTGATGCTTGGTGCAAACCGATGCGATTGACTACCAAAGGCCGTTACGCCGTAACCGCGATGCTTGACCTGGCGCTTCATGCGCAGCAGGGTCCTGTCTCACTTGCGGACATATCCGAACGCCAGGGTATTTCGCTTTCCTATCTCGAACAGCTGTTCGCCAAGCTGCGCCGTGGCAGCCTGGTCAGTAGTGTTCGCGGGCCAGGTGGCGGCTATCAGCTGTCCCGTGCCATGGCCGACATACAGGTCGTGCAGGTGATCGACGCGGTCAACGAGTCCGTTGATGCCACGCGCTGTCAGGGGCTTGGCGATTGCCACTCGGGCGATACCTGCCTGACCCACCACCTCTGGTGTGACCTGAGTCAGCAGATTCACGAATTCCTCAGTGGCATCAGCCTGGCCGATCTGGTCAATCGGCGTGAGGTCCAGGAGGTGGCGTTGCGGCAGAATATGCGTCATGCCAATGGCCAAGCGCCGCAGCTCGACAAGATTGAAGCGTCCGCCATCGAATGATCCGGGCGACAGCCGAATAGGAGATACCTGATGAAACTGCCGATTTACCTGGACTACTCCGCTACCACGCCGGTCGATCCACGTGTGGCCGATAAGATGATTGAGTGCCTGACTGCCGACGGAAATTTTGGCAATCCGGCTTCGCGTTCCCATGCGTTTGGCTGGAAGGCTGAAGAAGCGGTAGAGAATGCGCGTCGCCAGGTGGCCGAACTGGTCAATGCCGATCCGCGCGAGATTGTCTGGACTTCCGGCGCGACCGAATCCGACAACCTCGCGATCAAGGGTGTTGCCCACTTCTATGCGTCCAAGGGCAAGCATATTGTCACCAGCAAGATCGAACACAAGGCGGTACTCGATACCACCCGCCAACTTGAGCGCGAAGGATTTGAGGTCACCTACCTCGACCCGACTACCGATGGTCTGATCACGCCGGCCATGGTCGAAGCTGCGTTGCGCGACGATACGGTGCTGGTTTCGATCATGCACGTGAACAACGAGATCGGCACCGTCAATGACATCGCCGCCATTGGTGAGCTGACCCGCTCACGTGGTGTGCTGTTCCATGTCGATGCAGCGCAGTCGACCGGCAAGGTGGAGATCGACCTGGAGACGCTGAAGGTTGACCTGATGTCCTTCTCCGCACACAAGACCTACGGCCCCAAGGGCGTCGGTGCCCTCTACGTTCGCCGCAAGCCGCGGGTGCGTCTCGAAGCGCAGATGCACGGTGGCGGACACGAGCGCGGCATGCGTTCGGGTACCCTCGCGGCGCATCAGTCTGTCGGCATGGGTGAGGCCTTCCGTATTGCCAAGGAGGAAATGGCGGCGGAAAACGAGCGTATTCGTGCGCTGCGCGACCGTTTCTTCAAGCAGGTCGAGCATCTCGAGGAGCTGTACGTCAACGGCAGCATGACGGCACGTGTGCCGCACAACCTCAATCTCAGCTTCAATTATGTGGAAGGCGAGTCGTTGATCATGGCGCTCAAGGACTTGGCCGTTTCGTCCGGCTCGGCCTGTACTTCCGCTTCGCTGGAGCCGTCCTACGTGCTTCGTGCCCTTGGTCGCAACGACGAACTGGCGCACAGTTCTATCCGCTTCACTTTCGGACGCTTCACCACTGAAGAAGAAGTCGACTATGCCGCGCAGAAGGTCAGCGAGGCCGTCACCAAACTGCGTGAACTTTCACCTTTGTGGGACATGTTCAAGGACGGCGTCGACCTTTCCACGGTCGAGTGGGCGGCCCACTAAGCCGCTGCACCGCGCATAGTCAGAATCAACGAGGATTGCACCATGGCATACAGTGAAAAGGTCATCGACCACTACGAAAACCCCCGCAACGTCGGCAAGTTCGACGCAGAGGACCCTTCCATCGGCACCGGTATGGTCGGCGCGCCGGCCTGCGGTGACGTGATGCGTCTGCAGATCAAGGTCAACGAGCAGGGCGTCATCGAAGATGCCAAGTTCAAGACCTACGGTTGTGGCTCGGCAATCGCTTCCAGCTCCCTCGCCACCGAGTGGATGAAGGGCAAGACCCTCGAAGAAGCCGAAACCATCAAGAACACGCAACTCGCGGAAGAGTTGGCCCTGCCGCCAGTGAAGATTCACTGCTCGGTGCTGGCCGAGGACGCTATCAAGGCCGCCGTTCGCGATTATCGTGAGAAGAAAGGCCTGCCCCAGGCATAAGCGGAGGAGGTATCGATGGCTATCAGTATGACGACTGCCGCCGCCGATCACGTGCGTCGCTCTCTCGAAGGGCGTGGCAAAGGCGTCGGGGTCAGGCTGGGTGTGCGCACCACGGGCTGTTCCGGCCTCGCCTACGTGCTTGAGTTCGTCGATGAGGCGGCTGCCGAGGATGCGGTTTTCGACAATCACGGCGTCAAGATCATCATCGACCCGAAGAGCCTCGTCTATCTTGACGGCACAGAGCTCGATTTCGTTCGTGAAGGCCTCAACGAGGGCTTCAAGTTCAACAACCCCAACGTGCGCGGTGAATGTGGCTGCGGCGAGAGCTTCAATATCTGAGGGCGCCGTGGGTATTCCCTGTCATTACGCGCTGTTCGAGTTGCAGCCGGCATTCGATCTTGATCTGGACATGCTGTCGTCGCGTTATCGCGAGCTGGCACGCAAGGTTCATCCCGACCGGTTCGCTGATGGTAGTGAGCTGGAGCAGCGGCGAGCGGTTGAAGAGTCAGCCAATCTGAACGAGGCCTACCAGACCCTGAAAAGCCCTTCGCGGCGCGCTCGTTACCTGCTTGCGCTGCAGGGGCAGGACATGCCCCTTGAAGCGACCGTCCAGGATCCGGAGTTCCTTCTGCAGCAGATGCAATGGCGTGAAGAACTGGAAGAGCTGCAGGACGAGGCCGATGTGGCGGGCGTCATGACGTTCAAGGCTCGCCTCAAGGCCGCCCTGCAGGACATCAATGAAGCCTTCTCCCGTACCTGGCAGGACCCTGCGCATCGCGAGGAAGCAGAGCGGCTGGTCCGCCGTATGCAGTTTCTCGACAAGCTGTCCCAGGAAGTGCGCCTGCTGGAAGAGCGCCTCGACGATTAACCCCGCGTAGCGCCTGGCGCTGCGCCCGATATCAGACAGACATGGCCTTACTTCAGATAGCTGAGCCCGGACAAAGCCCGCAACCTCACCAGCGCCGTCTGGCGGTTGGTATTGATCTGGGCACAACCAATTCCCTCGTGGCTGCGTTGCGTAGCGACATTACCGCACCACTGGCCGATGCTGACGGCGAGGTGATACTGCCTTCGGCCGTGCGTTATCACGCTGATCGTGTCGAAGTGGGGCGGGCGGCCAAGCAGGCAGCCTCCAGCGATCCGCTAAACACCATTCTGTCGGTCAAGCGCCTGATGGGGCGTGGTGTCGGCGACGTCATGCAGCTGGGTGGCCAGCTGCCGTATCGCTTCAGCGAAGGCGAGTCGCAGATGCCCTTCATCGAGACGGTGCAGGGGGCGAAAAGTCCGGTGGAGATATCCGCCGAAATCCTCCGGGCGCTGCGCGAGCGCGCCGAGGCGGCACTTGGTGGTGAGCTGGTGGGTGCGGTGATCACCGTGCCGGCGTATTTCGACGATGCGCAACGGCAGGCGACCAAGGATGCCGCCCGTCTGGCCAATCTCAATGTACTGCGCCTGCTCAACGAGCCGACCGCTGCAGCTGTGGCCTATGGTCTTGACCGCCAGGCCGAGGGTGTCGTGGCCATCTATGACCTGGGTGGCGGGACTTTTGATATATCCATTCTGCGCCTGACCAAGGGTGTATTCGAAGTGTTGGCCACCGGCGGTGATACGGCGCTGGGTGGTGATGACTTCGATCATGCAATTGCCAGCTGGATTCTGACTCAGGCCTGTGCTTCGTCAGATCTGGCTCCGGGTGCGCAGCGTGAAGTGCTCAAGCTAGCCTGTGATGCCAAGGAGCGACTCACCGCTGAAGAATCTGTCGAGCTGAAGTATGCCGATTGGCAGGGGGTTTTGACGCGGACGATTTTCCACGAACTGATCGATCCGCTGATCGCCCGCAGTCTTAAGTCCTGCCGTCGTGCGCTGCGCGACTCGGCGGTCGAACTGGAAGACGTTCACGCGGTGGTGATGGTTGGCGGTTCGACGCGGGTTCCGCGTGTGCGTGAGCGGGTGGGCGAGATGTTCGGTCGCCAGCCGTTGACCGATATCGATCCTGATGAGGTGGTGGCCATCGGTGCCGCGATCCAGGCCGAAACCCTGGCGGGCAACAACCGTGATGGCGAAGAGTTGCTGTTGCTGGACGTTATTCCTCTGTCGCTGGGCCTGGAGACCATGGGTGGACTGATGGAAAAGATCATCCCGCGCAATACCACCATCCCGGTCGCGCGTGCGCAGGAATTCACCACCTATAAAGATGGCCAGTCGGCCATGATGATTCATGTCCTGCAGGGCGAGCGCGAGTTGATCGCCGACTGCCGCTCACTGGCGCGCTTCGAACTGCGTGGCATTCCGCCCATGGTCGCTGGAGCGGCGAAGATTCGCGTCACCTTCCAGGTCGATGCCGACGGGCTGCTCAGTGTCTCCGCCCGCGAGCTTGCGTCGGGTGTCGAGTCGAGCATTCAGGTCAAGCCTTCCTACGGGCTGACTGATGGCGAGATCGCGCGGATGCTCGAAGACTCCTTCCGCAAGGCGGGCGAAGACAAGGTCGCTCGTGCGCTGCGTGAACAGTTGGTTGATGCCCAGCGTTTGCTCGAAGCGGTCGAGACTGCATTGGCGGCGGATGGCGAGCGTTTGCTCAGTCAGGAAGAGCGTGGCGCGATCATGCTGCAGATGCAGGCCTTGCGTGACTTGCTCGACAGTCAGGATGGCCTTGTCATCGAGCGGCAGATCAAGCGCCTCAGCCAGATTACCGATGCCTTCGCAGCGCGCCGCCTGGACTCAACCGTCAAGGCCGCACTGGCCGGACGGCAGCTCAACGATATCGAGGAATGACCCAGATGCCGCAGATTGTTTTCCTGCCCCATGCAGACCATTGTCCGGAGGGGGCGGTAGTAGAAGCCCGGGTTGGCGAAACCGTGCTGGATGCCGCGCTGCGCAGTGGCATCGATATCGAGCACGCCTGTGAGAAATCCTGTGCCTGCACCACCTGTCACGTCGTAATTCGCGAAGGCTTCGCTTCGCTGGAAGCTTCCGACGAGCTGGAAGACGACATGCTGGACAAGGCCTGGGGCCTGGAGCCTGACTCACGGCTGTCCTGTCAGGCTGTCGTGGCTAACGCCGATCTGGTGGTGGAGATCCCCAAATACACCATCAACCAGGTTTCCGAAGGCCATTGAAGGCGAGGGCATCATAATGAGTCTCAAATGGGCGGATGTGCTGGATATCGCCATCGAGCTTGCCGAAACCAGGCCGGACGTTGATCCGCGCTACGTCAACTTCGTCGACCTGCACCGCTGGGTGGTCGAGCTGCCAGAGTTTTCCGATGATCCGGCGCGCGGTGGCGAGAAGGTTCTCGAAGCCATTCAGGCGGCCTGGATAGAAGAAGCCTAGACGGCGGCTTCGAGCCATGACCTGCGGCCGCGGCGTTCGGCCCGGTCTGCACTGATTCTCTTGAAGCGTGTGGCTGCCCTTATATTTTGCTTCCCGACCCGCGTATAATCCGCGGGTTTACTTGTTTGCTTTAAACCCACCAGACTGGAGCTTCACATGGCCCTGCAACGTACCTTCTCCATCATCAAGCCTGACGCTGTCGCCAAGAACGTCGTCGGCGAAATCACCACCCGTTTCGAGAAGGCCGGCCTGCGCGTCGTCGCTTCCAAGATGGTTCAACTGTCCGAGCGCGAAGCAGGCGGTTTCTACGCTGAGCACAGCGAGCGCGGTTTCTTCAAGGATCTGGTTGCCTTCATGGTTTCCGGTCCGGTCATCGTTCAGGTTCTGGAAGGCGAAGATGCCATTGCCAAGAACCGTGAACTGATGGGTGCTACCAACCCCAAGGAAGCTGCTGCAGGCACCATCCGTGCCGATTTCGCCGTCTCCATCGACGAGAACGCCGTACACGGTTCGGACTCCGAAGCCTCCGCTGCTCGCGAAATCGCCTACTTCTTCGCTCAAACCGAAGTCTGTGCGCGCATTCGCTGAGTGACAGGTGAATTCCATGATTGCCACGACTGCCAAAGTCAATCTGCTGGGGCTGACCCAGCCACAGCTGGAAAGCTTCTTCGAGTCCATCGGGGAGAAGCGCTTTCGTGCCGGTCAGGTGATGAAATGGATTCACCACTTTGGCGTCGATGATTTCGATGCCATGAGTAACATCGGCAAGGCCTTGCGCGAAAAGCTCAAGGCTTGTGCCGAGATACGCGGCCCGGAAGTGGTCAGTGAGGACATTTCCAGCGACGGCACTCGCAAATGGGTGGTTCGTGTCGCTTCGGGCAGTTGTGTCGAAACTGTTTATATTCCCCAGGGAGGCCGTGGCACGCTGTGCGTTTCCTCCCAGGCGGGCTGTGCGCTGGATTGCAGTTTCTGCTCCACCGGCAAACAGGGCTTCAACAGCAACCTCACCGCAGCCGAAGTGATAGGCCAGGTGTGGATTGCCAGCAAATCCTTCGGCAGCGTTCCGGCCAAGGTCGATCGCGCCATCACCAATGTGGTGATGATGGGCATGGGCGAGCCGCTGCTCAATTTCGATAATGTCGTCGCCGCCATGCACATCATGATGGACGATCTCGGCTACGGGATTTCAAAGCGCAAGGTGACGCTCTCGACATCCGGCGTGGTGCCGATGATCGACGAGCTGTCCAAGGTCATCGATGTGTCACTGGCCTTGTCGCTGCACGCACCGAACGATGAGCTGCGTGACCAGTTGGTGCCGATCAACAAGAAGTATCCGCTGAAAATGCTCCTGGCTTCCTGCCAGAACTATATTTCCAGCCTGGGCGAGAAGCGTGTTCTCACCATCGAATACACCCTTTTGCAGGGGATCAATGATCAACCCGAACATGCCGAGCAGATGATCGAGCTGCTGGCGAAGATACCTTGCAAAATCAACCTGATTCCCTTTAATCCATTCCCTCATTCGGGATATGAGCGCCCCAGCAACAACGCCATCCGGCGTTTTCAGGACATCCTGCATAAAGCCGGGCACAATGTGACGGTGCGCACCACGCGGGGTGAGGATATCGATGCAGCCTGCGGCCAACTGGTTGGGCAGGTGATGGATCGGACACGCCGAAGCGAGCGTTACATCGCTGTGCGTGAATTGCAGTCCGAATCCGGTGCGGCGCCCATTGCCACAAATCGATCCTGAGGGGGATGCTACTGATGACCTTGCGCATTGCGCTGCTGTTTCTACTTACCGGCCTTATGGCCGGTTGTGTTTCTTCAGGCTCCGGCGATCCGCTGCGCACTTCGAGTGGACGTGATCAGGCGCGTGATGCCTATATCCAGCTCGGTATCGGTTATCTCCAGCAGGGTGAAGCTGCGCGGGCCAAATCACCGCTGCGCAAGGCGCTCGAGCTGGATCCCGGCAGTGCGGATGCACATGCAGCGCTGGCTCTGGTATTCCAGAACGAGATGGAATACCAGCTTGCTGATGAGCATTATCGCAAGGCGCTTTCAGGCCGAAACGATGCGCGTATTCTGAACAATTACGGCAGTTTCCTGTTCGAGCAAAAACGCTACCCGGAGGCCATGGAGCGTTTCGCCAAGGCGTCAGAGGACAATCTGTACGGTGAGCGTGCGCGGGTCTTTCAGAATATGGGCATGACCGCACTGCAGCTGGGCCAGCGTGAGCAGGCCGAAACCTACTTTACCCGTGCGCTGCGCCTCGATAGTCGGCAGCCGCGCGCTCTGCTGGAGTTGGCTCTGCTCGCATATGAGGCCAAGGATTACGTGCCGGCCAAGCGTTACTATGACGGCTTCAGCAGCCTGGCCGAACAGAATGCCCGCAGCTTGCTGTTGGGCATACGTCTGGCCAATATCCATCAGGACCGCAATCAGGCCGCAAGCCTGGGGCTACAGCTCAAGCGGTTGTATCCGGGTACGCCTGAATACCAACAGTTTCTTTCGGAGCAACGATGACAGCGCCCCATTCCGAAGCGGCTGCCTCAACGGCTGCCAACCCTGGCGAAACGCTTCGCGCTGCGCGTGAAGAAAAAGGTTTGCCGCTTTCTTCGGTAGCCCAGCAGCTCAACCTGTCGGAACGCTCGCTGGCCCAGATCGAGGCCGGTGACTTCAGCCGAATGCCGGGGCTGACCTTCGCCCGAGGTTACGTTCGTGCCTATGCCAAGCTGCTAGAACTTGATCAGAACCGCCTGGTCAACGAGTTTGATCACCATACCGGCACCGGTGCTGCCGCCAGCAACATCAACAGTCTGGGCAATATCGATGAGCCGGTGCGGCTGTCACGCAGTGTGATGCGCTTTTTCGTGTTCGCATTGATCCTGATTGTCGCTGCGGCTGCACTGTTCTGGTGGCAGGATCAGACAACCCGCGGCCAGTCGGTGCCGGCGCTTTCCTCTCTGGATCAGATCGAAGTGGAGGCGGCAGACGGCACTACCGAAATTCATCTGTTTGAACGTGATGAAGAACTGCCCGAGCCTGGCCCGGACGAGCCGCGCGATACGCCACTGGCCGAGACTCTTTCCTCGCCAGGGCAGCCTGAGCAGGCGCCGGTCGAGCAGTCAACGGGCGAGAGCGTTGCTACGAGCGAAGCGCCAGTCGCTGTGCAACCTGTCACGGAACCCGTTACGCCAACGCCAACGCCGGCATCAGCGGCTGAGGCTGTTGCGCCAGCGCCCGGTGAGGGTCGGTTGACGCTGACATTCACCGACGACTGCTGGACACGTGTGACCGATGCGAATGGCGAAGTGCTCTACAGTGCGCTGGCCAAAGCCGGAAGCAGCCGCACCCTGGTCGGCAAAACACCGCTGGATCTGCATCTCGGCTTCCCGGCAGGCGCGCAAGTCAGCTTCAACGGCGAAGCCGTCAATCTTTCAGGCATCACGCGTGGCGAGACTGCGCGTCTCAAGCTCGGACAGTAATCCATGCACTCTGAGTCTCCCATCAAACGCCGGCTTACTCGCAAAATCTGGGTAGGCAGCGTGCCGGTCGGTGGCGATGCGCCCATCGCCGTGCAAAGCATGACCAACACCGAAACCTGCGATGTCGATGCAACCGTTGCGCAGATTGAGCGCCTGCAGGATGCCGGCGCCGATATCGTGCGTGTGTCGGTGCCCTCGATGGATGCGGCAGAGGCCTTCGGCAAGATCAGGCAGCGCGTGCAGTTGCCACTGGTCGCCGATATTCATTTCGATTACCAGATTGCCCTGCGGGTGGCTGAACTGGGCGTCGATTGCCTGCGCATCAATCCGGGCAACATCGGCCGCGAGGACCGGGTGCGTGCCGTGGTCGATGCCGCGCGGGATCGAGGCATCCCGATCCGAATCGGCGTCAACGCCGGTTCGTTGGAAAAGGACCTGCAGAAAAAGTACGGCGAGCCGACGCCCGAGGCGCTGGTGGAGTCCGCGCTGCGCCACGTCGAGCATCTTGATCGGCTGAATTTCCCCGACTTCAAAGTCAGCGTGAAGGCTTCAGACGTGTTCATGGCCGTTGCGGCCTATCGCCTGCTGTCCAGGGAAATCGAGCAACCTCTGCACCTGGGTATCACCGAAGCCGGCGGCCTGCGTTCGGGTACGGTGAAGTCTGCGGTGGGTCTGGGCATGTTGCTCGCCGAAGGCATTGGCGACACGATCCGTATTTCCCTGGCGGCTGATCCGGTGGAAGAGATCAAGGTTGGCTTCGATATTCTCAAATCGTTGCGGCTGCGCTCACGCGGGATCAATTTCATCGCCTGTCCCAGCTGCTCGCGGCAGAACTTCGATGTGGTCAAGACCATGAACGAGCTTGAGGGGCGCCTGGATGATCTGCTGGTGCCAATGGATGTGGCGGTCATCGGCTGTATTGTCAACGGTCCGGGCGAGGCCAAGGAGGCGCATATCGGCCTCACTGGCGGGACTCCGAACAACCTCATCTACATCGACGGAAAGCCGGCGCAGAAGCTGAATAACGAAAATCTGGTGAATGAGCTCGAACAGCTGATTCGCCGCAAGGCTGCCGAGAAAGCCGAGAGCGATGCGGCACTGATCCTGCGCAGCTGATTAAGGAACCGATTTGAGCAAGTCCCTGCAAGCCATTCGTGGCATGAACGATATCCTGCCGGCGCAGACACCGGTCTGGCGCTACCTGGAAAGCACCTTCGCGCAGCTGATTGACAGCTATGGCTACAGCGAAATCCGTCTGCCGATTCTCGAATTTACCGACCTCTTTGCCCGCGGTATCGGTGAAGGTACGGACGTGGTGGACAAGGAAATGTACACCTTCCTCGACCGCAACGAGGAATCCCTGACCCTGCGTCCCGAAGGTACTGCGGGCTGCGTTCGTGCCGTGTTGGAGCACGGCATGACCGGTGGCGGCCAGGTGCAGAAACTCTGGTACAGCGGGCCGATGTTCCGTTACGAGAAACCGCAAAAAGGGCGCTATCGACAGTTTCACCAGATTGGCGTGGAAGTTTTCAATCAGCCGGGGCCGGATGTCGATGCCGAGCTGATCGTGCTCACAGCGCGTCTGTGGAAGCAGCTTGGTATGGCTGATGCCGTGACCTTGCAGCTCAACAGCCTGGGTTCCAGCGAGGCTCGCGCGACCTACCGTGATGCACTGGTGGCTTATCTGCAGCAGCGTTTCGACCAGCTGGACGAAGACAGCCAGCGTCGCCTGAGCACCAACCCGCTGCGTATTCTCGATAGCAAGAACGCCCAGACTCAGGCATTGCTCGCCGAGGCGCCGACCCTGAGCGATTTTCTTGACGACGAGTCTCGCGTGCACTTTGACGGGCTGAAGGCGCGGCTCGATGCGGTCGGCATTGCCTATCAAATCAATCCAAAACTGGTGCGAGGCCTGGACTATTACGGTCGCACCGTATTCGAGTGGGTCACTGACAAACTGGGTGCACAGGGCACCGTTTGTGCTGGCGGTCGCTACGACGGGCTGATCAGCCAGTTCGGTGGCAAGCCGACGCCGGGTGTGGGTTTTGCCATGGGCGTGGAGCGGCTGGTGCTGTTGCTGGAAACCCTGGAGCTGATTCCCGAAACGCTCAACCAGCCAGCCCATGCTTATATCTGTGCCTTTGGCGAGGCAGCCGAACTGGCCGCTCTGGCCCTGGCTGAACGCCTGCGTGATGAGTTGCCGGGTCTGCGCCTGCTGGTCAATGCCGGTGCTGGCAGCTTCAAGAGCCAGTTCAAGAAGGCGGACAAGAGCGGCGCACGTTTCGCACTGATTCTGGGTGAGGACGAACTGGCTGGTCGCGTGGTAGGTTGCAAGCCGCTGCGTGACGACAGTGAACAACAAAGTATTGCCTGGGATGCTCTGCCCGAGCGTCTGGCTGCCTGTCTGGTCTGATCGACAGGTTTGAAATCAGCGAATCAAAGGAGTAACAGCGTGACCTCGGGTAACGATGAAGAACAACTGGCTCAGATCAAGGAGTGGTGGCAGCGTAACGGCATGCCATTGTTGACGGGCGCTGTCCTGGCGTTGGCGCTGGTGTTTGGCTGGCAGTTCTGGCAGAAGCATCAGACCAATCAGGCGTATGGCGCTTCGGCTATCTATCAGCAGTTGCTGATGGCGGCATTGAATGACTCTGCAGCTGATGTTGCAGAGGTCTCGCGCCTGGGGCAGCGCCTCAAGAAGGATTTTGCCGGTACGCATTACGCGCAATACGGCAGCCTTTTCGTTGCCAAGGTAGCCGTTGAATCCGGTCGTCTCGACGAGGCGGCAGCAGAACTGCAGGGCGTATTGGACAAGCCTGCGGACAAGACACTCGAAGAGCTTGCCCGTCAGCGTCTGGCCCGCGTACTGGCTGCTCAGGACAAGACCGAAGCTGCGCTGGAGTTGCTTGCTGGCGAGGCGCCCGATGCCTTTGTCGCCAGCCGTGAGGAATTGCGCGGCGATCTGCTGCTCAAGCTTGAACGTCACGACGAGGCTCACGCCGCCTATTCCAAGGCGAAAGAGTCGTTGTCGCAGGATGCCGCCATCGGTGGCTTGCAACTGAAGCTGGATGACCTGGCTCGTGGAGAGGCGTGAATTGATGCGTTGGAAAACTGCAGCACTGCTGACCCTGGCCATTCTGGCTGCAGGGTGCAGCAGCAACGACAAGAAAGAGCCCGGTCCGGCCGAACTGGTCAAGTTCGATGCTGAAATCGATCTGAAGAAGGAATGGAGTCGTTCGGTCGGCAAAGGCCAGGGCGAGACATACAACCTGCTGGCTCCGGTGGTCTACGGCAATGAGATATTTGCCGCCGATATCGAAGGCTTGGTGGTGGCGATGGACCGCCAGAGCGGAAAGGTCAACTGGAAGAAGAAACTGGATGTACCGGTCTCCGGTGCGGTGGGTGCCGGTTATGGCCTGATCCTGGTCGGTACACTACGCGGCGAAGTGCTTGCGCTGGATGTCTCCACAGGTGAAGAGCGCTGGCGTAGCCAGGTCAGCAGTGAAGTGCTGGCCGCACCTGCCGTCAATGGCGACGTGGTTGTGGTGCAGACGCAGGACGACCGCGTTATTGCGCTGGATATCGATAACGGCGAGCAGCGCTGGAGTTACGAGAGTTCTCCTGCCGTGCTGACGCTGCGCGGAACGGGTGCGCCGTTGCTGACCAATGAGCTGGCGATAGCCGGTCTGTCCAGTGGCAAGGTGGTCGCGCTGGATACCCGCCGTGGTCTGCCGGTGTGGGAGCAGCGCGTGGCGATTCCCCAGGGCCGTTCCGAACTTGAGCGTGTCGTCGATATCGACGGTGGCCTGTTGCTGTCGGGGGGCGTGGTTTATGTCGCCACCTACCAGGGACGCGCGGCGGCGCTGGATCTGGAAAGCGGACGCGTGCTCTGGCAGCGCGACGCCTCCACTTCAGCCGGTGTCGCGTTGGGCTATGGCAGCGTTTATGTCAGCCAGGCCGACGGCTCGGTAGTGGGTATCGACGAACGCTCGACAACGGTTCTCTGGAGCAACGATTCCCTGGCGCGCCGCGAGCTTTCCGGTCCCACCGTGTTTTCCAGCTATGTTGCGGTAGGGGACAAGGAAGGCTATCTGCATCTGCTGAGTCAGGTTGATGGCCGCTTTGTTGCCCGTACTCGCATTGACAGTGCCGGCTTGCGCGTTCGCCCTGTGGTTGAGGGTGATTGGCTGTACACCTATGGCAACGACGGCAAGCTGGTCGCATTGACCATTCGCCAGGCGGACTGATCGCTTCAAACTGTCCGCCTGCTGTTTCGCCTCTGGCGGAACGCGTTATACCCGGCCGCTGCCCCGCAGCGGCCTTCGTGTTTTCTGAAATATCGCAGTGGAGAGCCGCATGGTTCCCGTAATCGCCCTGGTGGGCCGCCCGAACGTCGGCAAGTCCACCCTGTTCAACCGTCTGACCAAAAGTCGTGACGCCATCGTCGCCGAGTATGCCGGTCTGACCCGTGATCGCCAGTATGGCGAAGCCAAATGGCAGGGCCGCACTTATATCGTCATTGATACCGGTGGCCTGACAGGCGACGAAGAAGGGATCGATGCCAAGATGGCCGAGCAGTCCCTGCAGGCCATGGAAGAAGCCGATGCGGTGATGTTCATGGTCGATGCTCGTGCAGGCATGACGCCAGGCGACCAGATGATCGCCGAGCATCTGCGCAAGATGAACAAGCGCCATTTTCTGGTGGCGAACAAGGTCGACAGCATCGATCCGGATATCGCCCGCGCCGAGTTCAGTCCTCTGGGTCTGGGTGATGCGCTGCCCATCGCCGCCGCGCACGGTCGTGGTATCACCTACATGCTTGAACAGGCGCTGGGGATCTTTCCCAAGGACAACGCCGAGGTTGAGGAAGAGGCCGCACAAGAGGGCGAGACAGCCATCGAAGGCCAGGAGCTCAAGCGCATTCCCGGCCCGAGTGAGAAGGATGGCATCAAGATCGCCATCATCGGTCGTCCCAACGTCGGCAAGTCGACACTGGTCAACCGCATGCTTGGCGAGGAACGGGTCATCGTCTATGACCAGGCAGGCACCACGCGCGACAGCATCTACATTCCCTTCGAGCGTGGGGATGAGAAGTACACGCTGATCGATACCGCAGGCGTTCGTCGTCGCGGCAAGATCTTCGAGGCGGTGGAAAAGTTCTCGGTAGTCAAGACGCTACAGGCGATTCAGGACGCCAACGTGGTGATCTTCGTCATGGATGCCCGCGAGGGCGTGGTCGAGCATGACCTTAATCTGCTCGGCTTCGTGCTCGACAGTGGCCGTGCGCTGGTCATCGCGCTGAACAAGTGGGACGGCATGGAGCCGGGCGAGCGCGATTATGTGAAAACAGAACTTGAGCGCCGGCTGTTCTTCGTCGAATTTGCAGACATTCACTTCATCTCGGCCAAGCACGGCACGGGCGTCGGCAATCTGTACAAGTCGGTACAGGCCTCCTTCACTTCTGCCGTCACCCGCTGGCCCACCAGCCGGCTGACGCAGATTCTCGAGGACGCGGTGCGTGAGCATGCGCCGCCAATGGTTTCCGGCCGTCGCATCAAGCTGCGCTATGCGCACCTGGGTGGCGCCAACCCGCCGCTGATCGTGATTCACGGCAACCAGGTCGATGCGGTACCCAAGTCCTATTCGCGCTATCTCGAGAATACCTACCGTCGCGTGCTCAAGCTGGTCGGTACGCCGATCCGCATCGAGTACAAGGGCGGCGAGAACCCCTATGAGGGCAAGAAAAACACCCTCACCGACCGTCAGGTGAACAAGAAGCGCCGACTTATGTCGCACCACAAGAAGGCCGAGAAGAAGCGCCGGGACAAGAAATAGCCACGAACCTGAAGCGTCAGGCTGGACGTTTTTTCTCAAGGGCTTCCGGTTTTGATTTTCAGTGTCCAGCCTTGAGCGAGCCCGATGATCACCAGCAAGCTGCCCAACGTGGGTACCACCATCTTCACCACCATGTCGCAGCTGGCGATCGAGACCGGTGCGATCAACCTGTCCCAGGGTTTCCCCGATTTCGATGGGCCGCAGGCCCTGCGCGAAGCGGCAGGCCGAGCGGTAATGGCCGGGCGTAACCAGTACGCGCCCATGGCCGGGTTGCCGGCGCTGCGCGAGCAGGTGGCGCTCAAGGTTTCGACGCTGTACGGGCGAACGGTGAGTGCCGATAGCGAAGTCACCATCACGCCGGGCGCGACGCAGGCGATCTTCTGCGCGCTTCACGCGGTGATTCGTGCCGGCGACGAGGTGATCGTCTTCGATCCCTGCTACGACAGCTACGAACCGGCAGTGGAGCTTGCAGGCGGCGTCTGCATCCATCAACCGCTGAGCCTGCCGGATTTTTCCATCGACTGGCAGAAACTGGCGGATGCGATCACGCCGCGCACGCGGATGATCGTGCTCAATACGCCGCATAATCCCAGCGGTGCGCTGATCGAACGCGAGGATCTGGACCGCCTTGCCACACTGATTCGTGGTCGCGATATTTACCTGCTCAGCGATGAAGTTTACGAACACCTGGTGTTCGACGGGCGTGAGCATGCCAGCGTCCTGCGTCATGAAGAGCTTTATCAGCGCGCTTTCGTGATCAGCTCTTTCGGCAAGACCTATCACGTCACTGGCTGGAAAACCGGCTATGTGGTGGCGCCACCGCTGTTGACCACAGAGTTGCGCAAGGTGCATCAGTACGTCAGTTTCACCGGCGTTACGCCGCTGCAATGGGCGCTGGCCGAATACATGACCGTGCATCCAGAACACACCGCCGAGCTGCCGGGCTTCTATCAGGCCAAGCGCGACCTGTTCTGCGAACTGCTGGCCAGCTCGCGCTTCAGCTTCACACGCGCGGCGGGTACCTACTTCCAGCTGGCGGATTATTCAGCTATCCGCCCTGACCTCGACGATGTGGCGATGGCCGAGTGGCTGACCCGCGAACATGGTGTGGCGAGCATTCCCATCTCGGTCTTCTACCAGCATGCGCCGGCAGATTTGCGGCTGGTGCGTTTCTGCTTTGCCAAACGGGAGGAAACGCTGCGGCAGGCAGCGGTACGACTATGCGCGATCTGACCCCATTGCCCGACCTCGACCTGGCGCTGATCCAGGCCACCCTGGCCTGGCAGGATGCCGCCGCCAACCGCGAATATTTCACCCGGCTGCTGGATCAGGCGCGTGGCGCCGATCTGATCGTTCTGCCGGAAATGTTCACTACCGGCTTTTCCATGAGTGCCGCGCGACTGGCTGAGCCGGAAGAGGGGCCGACTTACCACTGGTTGCGTGAGCAGGCCACGCGTCTGGAGGCCGTTGTCACCGGCAGTGTGATCATCGAGGCAGCGGACGGCAGCTATCGCAACCGTCTGCTCTGGGCGCGTCCGAACGGTGAAATCCTGCATTACGACAAGCGTCATCTGTTTCGCATGGCCGGCGAGCACCAGCACTACACGGCGGGCGAGCGCCAGGCGCTGTTCGAGTTGAACGGCTGGCGCGTGCGCCCGCTGATCTGTTACGACCTGCGCTTTCCGGTATGGAGCCGTGATGCCCACGGCACCGACCTGCTGATCTACACGGCCAACTGGCCCGCGGCCCGGCGCAACGCCTGGAACCGCCTGTTGCCGGCGCGCGCGATCGAGAACCTGTGCTTCGTGGCTGCAGTGAATCGCGTCGGCGAGGACGGCAAGGGGCATCCCTACAGTGGCGACAGCCAGGTACTGGATTATCTGGGCGATTCGTTGCTGCAAGCCGGTGATGCCGAGGGCGTGTTTCGCGTGACCCTGAGCGCCCGTAATCTGGCCGCATTTCGTGAGAAATTTCCCGCTTATCACGATGGCGACGACTTCGAGCTGAAGATCTGAGGCGGCTACCGACTACTGGTGACATCCCGCTCCAGGCAAGCGATCTGCCGGTTTTGAACGTGGCCAAGGCCGATGACCGCAACGCAGGCGCCTAACAGCGCCATGAGCATGTCGGACTGGGTGTCCCATGGGTCGCCCTGGGTGCCGAGAAAGTCCTCTGCGCCCTGTCCGGCGATCAGTGCGACCCACCACTCGATCATCTCGTAGAAGGCACTGAAGGCCAGCGCCACGCAGATCGATAGAAAACCCAGCATTCTGCCCGTTGTCAGAAAGCGCAGCCGGAGCAGAATCTCCCGCGCGAGCAAGGCCGGAACCAGGCCCTGCATGAAATGCCCCAGCTTGTCGTAGGGGTTGCGCTGAAGGTCAAACAGCTCCTGGACCCAGAATCCCGGCGGTACGCGCGCGTAGGTATAAGCACCGCCGAGGATCAGTACCAGCGCATGGAATGCGATCAGTACGTAGAGCAGGCGGGTGAGAGGGAAGCGTCGGCAGGTCAGCAGCAGAATCGGCGCGGCGATCAGCACTGGCGAGACCTCCAGCAACCAGGTGGCGTGATCGTATGGCGCGATACCGGACAGGATCAGTGCCAGCAGTACCGTCAGGCCAAGTGCCATGTAAAGCGTGTTCTGCTGCATGTGTCGCTGTCTCCCCGCAGGCGTGGCGACAGGATGCAGCCTGGCCGCGTTGGCGGCAACAGGCTAGCGGCTGACGATGCTTCTGCGCGGTCCGCAAGTGTGCTGATTGATCTCGCCAACATGCAGATTGGCGTTGCCCTGAATGCAGGCGATGCTGCGGTTGCGCCAGCGTTCCCATTCGCTGACCGGGTACTGGCGATTCCAGATGTCGTATAGGCGCTGGTCCTGTCTGGACAGGCGCAGGTTGTAGCGTTCGGCCATGTAAAGGTAGGTACGGGCGATGGCTCCACGGCTGTACTCCGGCGGCATGGCGGTGCGCTGCTTGAAGTTCACCACAAAAGGGCATGCACCGTATTGGCTGGGCTTTTCGCTGAGCATGCCGAAACCGTAGTTGCTGCGATCACCGTTCACCTCACCCACCACCGGCACCAGGTTGTGCAAGTCGGCTTCGGCCTTGCTGAAGACCGGGTCTTTGGCGGTGCATTGCTTGCGACCGCCCTGTTGCCAGCACTGGCGTTGATGGCCGATGACCCAGGCTGGAACGATATGCTCCCATTCGACCCGTGCGGCGCGTTTGGGTTGTTTGCGCGGAACATAGCCGCAGCTGTCGAGGTCGATCCGGTTGCCCTTGAAGGTGCAGCCGCAATAGAAGTCCACCGGGCGTTCGGCATAGATCGTCCAGGCGATCTTTTTGGCTTCGCGAAAGGTGCGTGGTGCGTCGGCCTGTACCGAGGCGAACGGAAGCAACAGCAGAAAAAGCAGGATAAGCGGACGCATGGATATCTCGACGGCAAACTGAGAAGCGCGTCCATGCGACAGATCGGCATGTTACCGCTGACCTACAGATAAATCATCAATAAAATCAGCCAGTTAAGTTTGTTGTCCGAAAAGGCGACCGGCGCGATTGATCCACAGCGAGCCCAGGATCAGCAGCCCACCGATTAGCAACAGGTCGAGACGGGTTTCACTGCCCCAGACCAGGAAATTGATGATCAGACCGACCGGCACCGACAGGTTGTTCATGACTGCCAATGTGCCGGCATCGACCAGGGTTGCGCCCTTGTTCCAGCAGAACTGGCCAAGGGCGGTAGCGAGCACGCCCATCCACACCAGTACGCCCCATTGGGTGGAAGTAGCCGGCAGCTTTTCAAGATCGCCCAGCAGCAGCCAGGCCGGTAGCACCACCAGCAGGGCGCCGATAAAGAAATAGCCGAAGCGGCGGTGCAGCGGAATCTGCGACTGGTAATGCCGGGCCAGATGCTTGTAGCCGACCTGGCCGGCAGCAAAAGTGAAATTGGCCAGCTGCATCAGCAGGAAACCCCCGAGGAAATCGCTGCTGAGGTCGTCGTAGCGAATCAGCCCGGCGCCGAGTACGGCAACGGCGGCAGCGAGCAATGCCCAGGGATTGAAACGTCGGTTAAGCGCGTCGTCGATCAGTGCTACATGCAGGGGTGTGAGCACCGTGAACAGCAGCACTTCGGCTACCGTCAGCATGTTGAAGCTCAGGTACAGGCACAGGTAGGTGACGCCGAACTGCAGTATGCCGACCACCGTTACTCCGGCGATAAATCCCGGTGCAACGCCGCGCCAGCGCGTCATTGGCAGAAAGATTAACCCTGCCAGGACCACGCGGGTGAGCACGGCGAAGTAACTGTCCACCGCGCCAGCCAGATAAACCCCAATGAGGTTGAAGGAAACCGCCCACAACAAAGTGACGAAGATCAGGTAAGGCATGCCGGCTCCTCAGCGAAGGCCGGCGACCTTAACCGTTGCGTTGCAAAGAAGAAAGCGGGATCAGGTGCTTTTTACTGGGCCTCAGTCATCGTTGTCTTCGTCGTGCTCATGGGTGTTGGGGGCAGGGTGGTCGTCCATGCGCGGGTCCGGATCGACTCCGGTGGGATTCTGGTAGCCATGCGCGGAGTCATCTTCGGTTTGCTGCTGATTGTGATCGGCAGCGTCGTGCGTGCTGTCACTGGGGGCTTCGTTGGCATAGGCCGCGCCTGCTGTCAGCAGCGCGAAGAGGGCGATGGCGGGCGGTGTGATGTGCATGATCAGTCCTCGATTATGTGGCGTCGTAACCGCTGATTTCGACCCGGTTTGTTCGCCGTCGTTCGGCGCTAAGGCCGCGGGCATGAACGTGTCCGGCGTCGTCGGGTCCCTTGCCGAGGCGCACAGCTGCTGATCGATTTTTTTGGTCTACCGATTACTTGCATCATCAGAAAGCCAATCCCGCCGTGATTTTTTCGGCTATTGGCTGCCGTGTCGCAACCTCAGTGTGCGGTTCTAAGGGTGCGCGTGAGGGTGCTAATGCAGCGTGAAGATTCCGGGTGTCGCTGAAGCGTAACCTGCATGTGATAGAGAGAGGGCTGCCTGCGCATCCGATCCCTCCCTTCGCACAGCGAGCTGCCCATGAAACAGGAGTTTCAGTACTTTCACGCCGAGCTTTCGGCCCATGACGATCAGGTCATCAATCCCGCCGCCAGCCCTTCACTGGCGCAGCTGGTGGATGGCAGCCGCCGGCGTGTGCTCAAGGGTGGGCTGGGGCTGGCTGCTCTGGGTTTTCTCGGCGGCAGCCTGGGTGCCTGCCGCAGCGCGCTGCAGAACGAATCGCTGATGGGGTTCAGCAGCATTCCCGCGCAACTCGACCCTGCCTTCGACAGCGTAAAGGTGGCGCCGGGCTACAGCGTGCGGACCTTCTTTTCCTGGGGCGATGCCGTGCTGGCCGATGCGCCGCAGTGGAACCCCGATGCCAGCGACGATTGGCAGGCCCAGCTCAGGCAGGCGGGTGACAACCATGACGGCATGCATTTCTTTCCCTTTGCCGATAACCCCGACAGCCACGGCTTGCTGGTGATGAACCACGAGTACGTCAACCCGCCGCTGCACCCCAACGGCATGACCTTCACCGACGGCCAGCGTCCGCTGGACGAGGTGCGCAAGGAGCAGGCGGCGCATGGTGTCAGCGTCATCGAAGTGAGGAAGGATGCTCAGGGGCAGTGGCAGCGGGTCATGCCGTCGCGCTACAACCGCCGCATCTCAGCCATGACGCCGATGGCTGTCGCCGGACCGCTGACTGGACATGAGTTGATGAAGACCGCTTCTGATCCTGCCGGAGGTGAAATCCTCGGCACCCTGAACAACTGCGCCAGCGGCATGACGCCCTGGGGCACCTATCTGGCCTGCGAGGAGAACTGGCACCACTACTTCGTCAACCAGGACGCCGATGACCTGGCCCGGCGTGTTTCACACAGACGTTATGGCGTGGGTGGAGGTAGCCGGAGCAAATACTACGGCTGGGAAACCGTCGACCCGCGCTTCAACGCCACGCCGGATGTCTCGCAGCCTCACGGCGGTCATGTGCATGAGCCCAACCGCTTCGGCTGGGTGGTGGAGATCGATCCCTTCGACCCGCACAGCCAGCCGGTCAAGCGCACCGCGTTTGGGCGCTACTGCCGCGAATGTGCGGTGCTGTCGCTGGGCGAGGACGGGCGCATGGCTTTCTATTCTGGCGACGATACCCGTGGCGAATACATTTACAAGTTCGTCCCCGCGGGCCGCTACACACCCGGCGCGGACCAGGCCAATCGTCGCCTGCTCGACAGTGGCACGCTCTACGTCGCACGTTTCAACGCTGATGGCAGTGGCGATTGGCTGGCGCTGGTGCATGGCCAGAATGGCCTGAGCGGCGAAAACGGTTTTGCCGACCAGGCCGAGGTACTGCTCAATGCGCGGGCCGCTGCCGACCTGCTCGGGGCGACGCCCATGGATCGCCCCGAGTGGGTGGCCGTGCATCCGCAGAGCCGCGAAGTCTATGTGACCCTGACCAATAATGACGGGCGTGGCAGCAGGCAGCCGCTGGACAAGGCCAACTCGCGACCGAACAACCTGCACGGGCAGATCCTGCGCTGGAACGAGCAGGGCGGGAGTCCGAGCGCCAGCGCGTTCACCTGGGAAGTCTTTCTCCTGGCGGGTGAGCAACCCGGTGCACGGCGTGAGGGTGGGCAAGCCGTGCCCGCCAACCTGATCGGCACTATCGAAGGCGACATCTTTTCCTCGCCGGACGGGCTGGCCTTTGACGCTGCCGGGCGCTTGTGGATTCAGACCGACTACGCTGATGACGACCCGGCGATGCAGAACATGGGCACCAATCAACTGCTCTGCGCCGATCCGCGAACCCGTGAGGTGCGGCGCTTTCTAGTCGGCCCGCGTGGTTGCGAGATCACCGGCATCACCTGGAGTCCGGACTACCGCGCGATGTGGGTCAACGTGCAACATCCGCAGCTGAGCTTTCCGGCGGGCGACGGCAAGACCCGGCCACGCTCCTCGACAGTGCTCATCACCAAGGACGACGGTGGCGTGATCGGGGCCTGAACGCCGCTTATTGCGGCATCAGCGCTGCTGCAGGGTCGCCATGTCGATGACAAAGCGGTATTTCACATCGCTCTTGAGCATGCGTTCGTAAGCCTCATTGATGTCCTGCATGCGGATCATCTCGATGTCCGCGACGATCCCGTGCTCGGCGCAGAAGTCGAGCATTTCCTGGGTTTCGGCAATCCCGCCGATCAGCGAACCGGCAAGGCGGCGGCGCTTGAATATCAGGTTGAACACGCTGGGCGAGGGGTGGGGCGTGGCTGGTGCGCCCACCAGGGTCATTGTGGCGTCACGCTTGAGCAACGCTAGCAGAGCGTCCAGGTCGTGGGGGGCGGCTACGGTGTTGAGGATGAAGTCGAGGCTGCTGGCATGCGCGGCCATTTCTTCTTTGTTCTTTGATATCACCACTTCGGCGGCGCCAAGGCGCAGAGCGTCTTCTTTCTTGTCCGGGGATGTGGTGAACAGCACGACATGCGCGCCCATGGCCTTGGCGATCTTCACCGCCATATGGCCGAGCCCCCCGAGGCCTACGACGCCAACCTTCTGGCCGGGGCCGACCTTCCACTGGCGCAGCGGTGAATAGGTGGTGATGCCGGCGCAGAGCAGCGGGGCCACGGCAGCCAGGTTGTCCGGATGCTTGATGCGCAGCACGTATTTCTCGTCCACCACGATGCTGTCCGAATAGCCACCAAAGGTGTTTTCGCCGCCGAATACAGGACCGTTGTAGGTGCCGGTGAAGCCCTTTTCGCAATATTGCTCCAAGCCTTCGCCGCAGGAGGCGCAATGGCGACAGCTGTCGACCAGGCAGCCCACGCCGGCGATATCGCCCACCTTGAAATTCGTTACGGCCTGGCCGATTGCAGTGACACGACCGACGATCTCGTGACCGGGCACTGAAGGGTAGAGCGTGTTGTGCCATTCGTTGCGGGCCGTATGCAGGTCGGAATGGCAGACGCCGCAGAAGAGGATTTCGATTTGTACATCACGCTCACCCGGCGTGCGCCGCTGGAAGCTGAACGGTGCGAGAGGCTTGCTCGGGTCAAGGGCTGCGTAGCCTTGGACATCTATCATGTTCGTGTCTCCGTCCGGAACTGGATGCTAGAGACTAGCCCAGCTATCTGCCGGGCGGGGACTTATCAGGACATGGGCTGCTGCGCCATAAACAGGCGTTATCGCCCCTGGCGGCTGCGATTCGGTTCGACGGGTTCCGCCTCGTGACTGCCCAATCGACCGAGCATGGACCGCAAGGCCTTCCCTGGCCCTGCTCAACTCAAGCTACTTTCTCACCCAGCTTCCGTTGAGCTGGACGATCTGTCCGGCAGGGGTTTTCTCGATGGCCTTTTTGCCAGCGATGGCTTCAACGTCACTGACGCTGATGCCGTTCTTCTGCGCCACACGATGATATTCGGCACGCCGTGCCTGGTTGATCTGACTGGCGATGGCTTCGGCCTGGCCGCCGGGCTGCACCACGCCCAGGTAGCCGTCAGGCCTTTCGCCGAGCTGGCCGCTGGCCTTGGCCTGGCCCAGTGCAGACATGGCTTCGTTGAGGGACATGGCCGCCACAGGCAGCGCCAGGCACAGCGCGATGAGCAGCGAGCCGAGTTTCAGAGAGATTTTCATGGCACTTCCTTCGAGGCGGGTCAGAACAGGCCGCTGTCTTCGTTGATGATGGCGTCGAGCTGCTTGTCGACCCGGATATAAATCTCGTGCTCGATCTTTACGTTGAGATTGATATTGATCGGCTCGTTGGGCACGGCCAGTTCCACCCTCGGGGTGCAGGCACTGGCCAGCAGCGCCAGCGCCAGGATGCTGATGGGATAGCACAACCGCATGACCGGTTTCTCCTCTGTGGGGACCGCTACATTGCCTTATCTGAGACGCTCCTGCACGCGCCGCTGAATGGTTTCGCTGACACGATCGGATAATTGCAGGCTGGTCAGCAAGGCTGGAATGTTCTCTTCCAGGTTGACCGACAGGTTGATCGGACGACCGCCTTCGAGTGTCGGATTGCGTCCGTGCAGGCGGAGCCCGAGGTTCAGTGTGCCGTCGGTGGCGTAGCGTACGTTGCTGCTGAGCAGGTCGTAGTGGAAGTCGTCCAGAGCCTCGGCGACCAGACGCATGGCCGGATTGGATTGCCCCAGCGCCTGGATCTTCGCCGAGCGAAAGCGCAGGGTGCCGCCGGGCTCGCGTGCCAGTAGAGAGCCCTGTTCAATGCTCAGGCCCTGCTGGCTGCGCTGCAGTTGTAGCTCACCATCAATGACTCCGCTGCCGGACAGGCCCTCGGTGGGGTAGGCCTCGAGCAGGAGCGGTAGCTGCAGGCCGCGCAATTGGGCGCTTAGACGCTGTTCACTGGCGGCCAGGTCGGCTGTGCCTGGAGCCAGCCAGAGCCTGCCGCCCATGACCTGGATTTCGGCAGTGGACCAGTTCAGGCGCCCCCGCTGGAGCTGCTGGATATCCGCCGTGTAGTCCCCGCGCAACTGCACCGGCCCGAAACTGAAGCCCGGATTGGCCTGCTGCACCTTCAGCTCGGCAATTTCCAGGCGTAGCTGATTGCGTTGCAGATTGAGTTTCAGCTCGCTGTCCAGACCGCTGATTTCGGTGCGGTCGAAAATGCCGCCCAGGCCTCTGGCATTGAGCGTTGCCGTGGCGCTGGGCGCTTTGTCAGCGGCCAGCTCGATACGCCCCTGAGCCTCGAAGCGACCGGTATTCAGTTCCAGTGTTTGCGGCCAGTCGGCCAGGGTGGCGGCGAGCGGATTGCCGGCGCGCAGAAACAGTTCCCCAAGCTTGGCGTCGATGCGGGTCGTGGTGTCCGCCCAGTCATGCCTGAGCGCCAGTGACAGAGCAAGACCGGCATCGTTTGTGAGCGGCCCGTCGAGGGTAATGCGTTGCTGATTGCCGTGCAGACTCGGATTCCAGCGCCATCCCTGTGAACGTAGCGATGTCTGGTGCAGTCTGCCTGCCTCTATCAGTGGCGCTCCAGTGATCCGCAGCTGCTGCTCGGTCAGGTTTGCCTCTATGTTGACGCCTGATAGCTGCATGCTCAGTTTTTCTGCCGACAGATCCGGGGCGCTGTTCAGGCTGTCGAGGCGGATGGTTGAGCCTTCAGCCAGTCGAAATGTCGCGGCCTGCGCCGATGCCTGAGCCTTGAAGCGCAGGTCTAGCGCCAGCCCTTCCGCGCCAAGTTCGGGCAGATTCTGGCTCTGCAGTCGCAGACGTCCTTGTTCCGCAGTCAGGCCATAGGGCGCAGCGGTATCGAGCAGTAAGTGCGTTTGCAGTGTGGCCGGTGCTGGGCCTTCTGCCTGGAGTTCTACCTGCAGTGGCAGCCTCGATGCGGAGCCACGCGCCGCGCCGGGCGTTGCAATCAGGCCGAGCCTGTGTGGGCGCAGCGATGCCGGCAACACTGCGAGCAGATCGGCGGTGGGCTCCAGTTGCAGGTTCGCGGCCAGTTCTGTGGGTAGCCAGAGGCCTTGCTCTGCCTTGGCCGTGAGGTCGAGCTTGCCCTGAAGCTGGCCGATACCCGGTACCGGCCAGGGCGTAGGCAGGTTGGCGGATAGCCTTAGGTCACCATCCAGGGTTTTCCATGTATCAATCAGGTTCGATGAGTCGAGCTGAAGCGCCCAGCCGGCACCGATACGCATCTGCTGGGGCAGCTCTGGCAGTGTCGGCGGCTGGTAGTCCAGCCAGTCGCTTAGCCATTCCAGCAGCCAGGGCGCTTCCGGCAGCTCACTCATGGCCAGAGTGCCGCTCCAGAGGGTAGCGTCGGTATGGGGCGACACCCTGTTGAGCAGGCTCAGGCGTTGCAGACCGTCGAGTTGCACGTGCACGTCCAGATGAGTGCCGGCGCTTTCTTCGTAGGCGTTGGCCAGCAGTACAAGCGTGTGCGTGTTGCGCTGCAGTTGCAGGCGCGCTTCAGCCGGCAATGGTCGCTCGCCGGCCTGTTGCCAGTGCAACTGGCCCTGCTCGCGGCAGGTGCCGTTGACGCAGGGCAGACTGAAATCGAGTGAGGCGACATGACCCTGGCGGGGAAGCCAGGCGAGCCACTGCTCCAATTGCCGAGAACCGGGCAGCCTCAGCGGCGTGTCGTCGTCGATGTGCTGATCCGTGTGTGCTACATCCTGCCAGTCTGCCCGCAGGTGATCGATGCTCAGTGAACGCAGTGGCAGCGGTCGCCACCAGGCGTCGAGACCCAGCGCCAGACCGTCAATATTCAACGTCAGCCGTTCGTCGTCGGTCTCTCGGGTCAGGCTGATGTGCTGCAGAAAAAGGCCGTCCGCCGCCAGCCGCCAGCCATGAACCTCGAGCGCGACAATGCCCTGTTCGCGCTTGAACGTCTGCCACAGATATCCGGCGTAAATACCGGCACCGAGCATCAGTAAAAGCGTGACTGAAACAGAAAACAGTAGGGTAGCGCGCCGCTTGGCCATGGCCTGTCCCGTGGTCGATAGCGGCACAGCATAAGCTGGCCGATGCCCCGTTGCGATCCGTTTGCCGCCGCTGTTGCGGAGTAGCTGATGGCTGGGAAGTTCCGCGCGAAGGGCAGGAACGTGCCTGGAACGGGCGTTTTGTGTTTCGTGCGCCAAACTTGTGCACATTCCTGTCGCCTGTCTTGTCAAGCGCTTATGACAAAGTGTCGCAAACCTCGTCTTGGTATAGACCGATAATAAGTTATTGATAAATATAGGTATTTTTAATTGGTGAAAAAAACGCCAGTTTAAGCTCAGGCCTGCAATCATCGGCGCTAGGGGAAACTGTTACCTATTTGTTCACAGAGTTATCCACAGCTTCTGTGGATTAATTTTTCTGCGCTCTGCTTCGCGTTTTCGAGCTCAGCGAGGTAGAGCCTTCGAGTTGCTCTTTTTGATTTGCAGACTGGATAGGGCAAAGGCGCAACCCGCGGGTCAGAAGACCTGACTCGGCAGCTATACTTCCCCGCAATTTTATCGGAGCGTCCATGCCTCTAGATCCTTCCTACCTGCTTGCCGGGCTTGTATTTCTCTGTCTCGTGTTGGCGATGCTTGCGGCTGTGTTACAGCGCCGTCTGGCTCAGCGACAGGCGCAACTCGCCTTGCTGGATGAACGCCTGAGTCAGGCTGCCCTGGTTCAGGAAGGACTCAACGCGCAGCTGGAAACCAGTCGCCTGGAACAGGCTGATCTCATGGAGTCCCGCGCGGCATTACAGGCTGAACTGGCGGCACTGCGCCGGGAGAGCGAATGGTTGCAGGCGCAGCGTCTGGAAGCCCGCGAGAGGCTCGATGACCTGCAGGCAGAGCGTGACGCCCAGCAGGCCGAGTTGCGTGCTCTCAGCGCTGCACATGCCAGTGTCAGCGCTGAAGTGAACGAGCAGCAGAAAACCCATCAGCAGCGCCTGGACGATCTCCAGGGCGCCCGCGACGAGCTGCGCGCACAATTCGCAGAGCTGGCCGGAAAGATCTTCGAGGAACGCGAGAAACGCTTCGCCGAAAGCAGTCACGAACGCCTGGGCCAGTTGCTCGACCCACTGAAGGAGCGCATCCAGTCGTTCGAGAAGCGCGTTGAGGAAAGCTATCAGAACGAGGCGCGCGAGCGCTTTTCCCTGGCCCGTGAGCTGGAGCGGCTGCAACAGCTCAACCAGCGCCTGGGCGATGAGGCGACCAACCTGACGCGAGCCCTGCAGGGGCAGAAGACCCAGGGCAACTGGGGCGAGATGATTCTGGAGCGGGTGCTGGAGCATGCCGGTCTGCAGAAGGGCCGCGAATACCACACCCAGGTCAGTCTGAAGAGCGCCGATGGTGAGCGTTTCCAGCCGGACGTGCTGATCCAGCTGCCCGGCGACAAGCAGGTGGTGGTAGATGCAAAGGTCAGCCTGACGGCCTACCAGATGCTGACCAGCGCCCAGGATGAGGACAGCCGCACGCAGGCACTCAAGCAGCATGTGCTGTCGTTGCGCAATCATCTGAAGGGGCTTTCTCTGAAGGATTACCAGCGTCTGGAGGGCCTGCAGAGTCTGGATTTCGTGCTGCTGTTCGTGCCCATCGAAGCGGCGTTCGCGGCGGCGCTGCAAGCCGATCCCGAGCTGTTTCAGGAGGCCTATGGCAAACACGTCGTCATCGTCAGTCCAACCACATTGCTGGCAACGCTGCGGGTCATCGACAGCCTCTGGCGCCAGGAGCGGCAGAGCCAGAATGCCCGCGAAATTGCCGAGCGGGCGGGGGCGCTGTACGACAAGTTTGTCGCCTTCATTCAGGATCTGGACGAGATAGGCAGCCGCCTGCAACAGCTGGACAGAGCCTACCTGGGGGCGCGCAACAAGCTCACCGATGGCCGTGGCAATCTGGTGGGTCGTGCCGAACAGCTCAAGTTGCTCGGCGCCCGCGCCAGCAAGCGTCTGCCGAACGACTGGCTGGAGCGGGCAGGAGCTGAGACGCTGCCTGCCAATGAAGAATGACCGACAACCTCAAACCAGTAACAGCACCGCGAACCCGGCAAGCAATCCGCCAACCATGAAGGGTACTGTCAGCAGCGCCATGGAGCGGCCACCGATGAGGCCAATCAGCACCGCTTTGACCAGGCTGTTGCTCAATGCGGCCAGGAAGATGCCGCGTACTGCAACCTCTTCGCTCAGTTCGGTACGGGCGCTGTTGGCCAGCGATAGCGTGATGGCGTCCACGTCGGTCAGCCCTGATACCAGCGAAACCAGATAGACACCCGTATCGCCAAGCCCGCGCTGTGCACCTTCGACCAGAAACAGGATCAGTACCAGCAGTGCGGCGAAGCGCATGGCCGGGCCCAGCTCGAAGGGGTTTTTCAGCGGTGGTTCGGTGGTGGCGTCAGGCTGTTGGGCGGCGCGCAGGTAGTAGAACAATGCACCACCTGCGTAGATCAATCCGGCGGTCAGCAGGGGTGCGATCAGTGCCGGCAGCAGCGTACGGTTGACCAGCCCGACTTCGAGCAGCACCCGTGGAAACATCAGTGCCGAGGTGGCCAGCAGGCCAGCGGCCAGTGCCGGTCGCAGCTTGGCCGAATCCAGCCGGGCAAGGGTCATGGTCATTGCGGTTGACGACACGATGCCGCCGAGCAACGCGGTGACCATCAGTCCATGACGGGTGCCCAGCAGGCGGATGGCGACATAGGCCGCAAAGCCGATTCCGGCGATCAGCACCACCATCCACCAGGTGGTATAGGGGTTGAACGCCTGCCAGGGGCCGTAGCCCTGATTGGGCAGCGTTGGCAGCAGCACCACGGAAATGAACAGCAGCTTCAGTGCGCCACCGAGTTCAGCTTCGCTGAGCTTGCGCAGCGCGCCATGCAGGCGCGCCTTGAGGCTCAGCAGCAGCGCCACGACAACAGCGATGGAGGCGGCCAGCATGCGGCTTTCAGCGACCGCCAGGCTGCCGAGCAGAAAGGTCAGCAGCAGCGCCACTTCGGTGGTCATGCCGTGATCGGCGCTGTAGCGGGACTCGATCAAGTAACCGGCGATCACCAGTAGCGCCAGTACGACGAGCATCGCGATCCAGGCTGCCGCGCCGAAGTGGCCTGCGCTCAATGCTGCCAGCCCGCCGAACAGTCCACTGAGGCCGAAGGTGCGCAGGCCGGCCAGTTCCTCGCCGCCGTTGTCGCGCCCGCTCCAGCTGCGTTCCGTTCCGATCAGCAGGCCAACACCGAGCGCGGTGGCCAGGTTCAACAACAGCTCAAGGGTCATGGAGAGGCACCGAAGTTGGGGGACAGGCCTGTTTCGTCATGGCTGGCAGCGAAGCGGCAACCGCTGCAGTCTAGCGTCTTGCTACTGCCGGGTCTTGCGCTGCGGCAAGACCCGGCAGGAATGATCAGTGCAGCTGTACGTGACGGCTCATCAGTGCACGCAGCGCCGCCGGCTTGACCGGTTTAGCGAGAAAGTCCAGGCCGGTGGCGTGGACTGCGGCAATCAGCTCGGGACGCCCGTCGGCACTGATCACGACGCCAGGCACCGGTTCACCGAGACGGGTGCGCAGCCAGGCCATCAACTCGGAACCGGTTTCGCCGTGATCCAGGTGGTAGTCGACCAGCACCATTTGCGGGCGTACATCCTCCTTGAGCAGCGCCTCGCATTCGGCCCGGTTGCTGGCGGTCCAGACCTGGCAGCCCCAGCGTGACAAAAGGCTGCGCATGCCGATCAGGATGCTGTCTTCGTTGTCGATGCACAGCACCTGCACGCCCGTCAGTGCGGCTTGCTGCGGTTCGACTTTTACGCTGTGGCTGGGTTGTTTCACGACATTGGCCGCAATCGGCACGGTCACGCTGAAGACGCTGCCCTTGCCGAGCCAGGAGCGTACCGACAGCGGATGGTCGAGCACCTGGCAGAAGCCGTCGGCAATCGCCAGTCCCAGTCCCAGGCCTTTTTCGGCGCGGGTCTGGTGGCTGTCCAGACGCTTGAACTCCTCGAATATCACCCGCAGCTTGTCCCTGGCGATGCCGGGGCCGCGATCCCACACTTCCAGTCGCAGCGACGAACCCTGGCGACGCACGCCGAGCACCACCCGGCCCTTGGCGTAGCGGAAGGCGTTGGTGAGGAAGTTCTGCAATACCCGCCGCAGCAGACGAATGTCACTGTCGACGCGCAAGCGGCTGCCGTGCACTTTGAAATCGACGCCTTGCTCGGCGGCCAGCACGGTGAATTCGGTGCTCAGGGTGTCGAACAGGGTGGCAAGCGGGAACGGATTGCGGTCAGGCGTGATGCGACCGTTCTCCAGGCGTGAAATATCCAGCAGATCGGAAATCAGGTCCTCGGCCGAACGCAGCGAGCTATCCAGATGACGAACCAGATCCTGTGCTTCACGCGGCAGGGCATCATGCTGGTGCGACAGCGCGGCGGAGAACAGGCGGGCGGCATTGAGTGGCTGCATCAGGTCATGGCTGACCGCCGCGAGAAAGCGCGTTTTCGACTGGTTGGCAGCTTCGGCGGTGCTCTTGGCCGCAGTCAGCGCCTGATTCAGCTCGGAGAGTTCCTGGGTGCGTTCGCTGACGCGCTGTTCCAGGCCCTCGTTGGCATCCTTGAGGGCGCGCTCGGCCTCGCGGTAAGCGGTGATGTCACTGAAACTCATGACGAAGCCGCCGCCCGGCATGGGGTTGCCCACCAGCTCCACCACCCGCCCATTGGGGAACATGCGTTCGGACGTGTGGGCACGACCCTGGCGCATCCAGTACAACCGCTTGGCGACGTGGGTGTCCGGATTGCCGGGGCCGCACAGGCCGCGCTCGGCGTTATAACGAATCACATCGGCAATCGGCCTGCCGATGTAGACCAGCCCTTCCGGGTACTCGAACATCTCCAGGTAGCGATGGTTCCAGGCCACCAGCCGCAAGGACTGATCGACCACGCTGATGCCCTGGGTGATGTTTTCGATGGCGCCTTGCAGCAAGGCGCGGTTGAACTGCAGCACCTCCGAGGCTTCGCCGACGATTCTCACCACGTCGTCGACCTGCATGTCGCGGCCTTCCAGGGCAGCCTTGACTACCGCGCGAGTGGAGGAAGCACCGAGCACGCCGGCCAGTAGCCGTTCGGTATGGGCAATCCACTGGCCGTCAGCCGGCTGCTTGGGGGAAAAGTCCTGGCCGTGGCGACGGGCGAAACGGTAGAAGCTGGTCCGCGCACGCTCCGCACCGACGAAGCGTGCCGCCAGCTGCAGCAAGTCTTCGACCTGGACCGCGAGCAGGCGCCGCGAGCTGGCGGCGGGATGAATTTCCTGACCGATGAAGCGGCTGGCTTGCCAGTGCTCGGCAACGCGGGTCTGGGACAGGATCGAAACCCAGAAGAACAGGGTTGCGTTGCCCAGCAGCGACAGGGTTACACCGAACGTCAGTGCGCTGGTGCCGAAGGGCAGGCTGGTGGTGTACAGCCACTGCAGCCCGGGGAACATTTCCAGTGGCCAGCCGAGCAGCGGCAGAATCAGCGTATAGCACCAGATCAACGCGCCAGCCGTGAGACCGGCGAACACGCCGCGGCGGTTGGCCTGTTTCCAGTACAGCGCGCCGACCATGGCTGGCGCCAGCTGGGTCAGGGCGGCGAAGGCGATCTGGCCGATGGTCGCCAGGCTTGCGCTGGCATCCAGCAGGCGATAGCTGACATAGGCCAGCAGCAGAATCGTGACGATGCTGATGCGCCGTACCGAGAGCATCCAGTGGCGGAACGCCTCGAATGGCTGCTCGGCTTCCTTGCGGCGCAGCAGCCAGGGCAGCAGCATGTCGTTGGACACCATGGTGGACAGGGCCACACTGGCGACGATGACCATGCCGGTTGCGGCCGAGGCGCCACCAATGAAAGCCAGCATTGCCAGGGCCGGATGGCTCTCGGCCAACGGCAGGCTGATCACGAACGAGTCAGGGCTGATGCCCGCAGGCAGCAGCATCTGTCCGGCCAGCGCGATGGGGATGACGAAGACCACGGCAAGCACCAGGTACAGCGGGAATACCCAGCGCGCCATGCGAAAATCCTTCGGCTCGATGTTTTCCACCACGGTGACGTGAAACTGTCGGGGCAGGCAGACGATGGCCATCATCGCAACACCGGTCTGCACCACCATCGCCGGCCAGTTCACCGTGACTTCCCAGAAGCTCGCCAGCTCCGCACTGGCGTGGGCCTGGTTGAACAGATCGCCGAAGCCGTCGTACAGGCCGAAGGTGACGAAGGCCCCGACCGCCATGAAGGCCAGCAGCTTGACCAGCGACTCGAAGGCAATCGCCAGGACCATGCCGCGATGGTGCTCGGTCACGTCCAGGTTGCGCGTGCCGAACAGCACGGTGAACAGCGCCAGCACCACGGACACGATGAGGGCGGTGTCCTGCGTGCCGGAGCCGGCGACGGCCTCGGCCCGATTGCCCATCAGCAGGTTCACGCCGAGCACGATGCCTTTGAGCTGCAGGGCGATATAAGGCAGCACGCCAACCAGGCAGATCAGCGTCACCACGATGGCCAGCAGCTGCGACTTGCCGTAGCGCGCCGCGATGAAGTCGGCAATCGAGGTGATGTTCTCCTGCTTGCTGATCATGATCATCTTCTGGAACACATGGGGCGCCAGCAGCATCAGCAGAATCGGGCCAAGATAGATCGGCAGGAACGACCAGAGCTGTTCGGCGGCCTGCCCGACCGCACCGAAAAAGGTCCAGCTGGTGCACCAGACGGCCAGCGACAGGCTGTAGACCCAGGGCCGCAGGCGCGGCGACATCTGGTCACGGTTGCGATCGCCATAGAAGGCGATGGCAAACAAAAGGGCCATATAGGCGAAGGCGACCAGTGCGATCAGCCCACCAGACAACGACATGCAGACTCCAGACAGCAAGGATGTGCGGGCGTCGAAATGAAGAGTTCATCGAGACCTGACGACGCCTGGGTAGCGGTCATTAAAGCAGAGCCCGGCCCCTTGGCCGACTGGCCTGAGGCTGAACATGCTGACCGGATGAGGGCGACAATTCAGGTTCGACAGCTTCAGATCACTCGACGCTGCCGCTTATTGGTAGAGGTATGGGCAAATCTTCGCAGTAAAAGAGGCATCCTGACCGGGGTTGCGACCAACGTCGAATAAGCTGGCGGCAGACTCTTGAGTCGATGGAAGCCCCATTCCAGACGCTTCGCACGAAATGTGCGGAAGATCACCTAATACTTTTTGCTCCTGTGCTCGCCGAGCTGATTCATGTCGTGCAGGTCTGTGCCAACAGGCTTCCGATTTGAGTTAAGGTCTACCTCGATTTTGTCATGACGCCGCTTCATGCTTGGCTATTTCAACTCCAATGAAGGCGCGCAGCGCGTGCCTTGCGTTAATCCTCCAAGGAAACCGATGACCCGCTCGCAAGAGTTTCTGCATGGCTGCCGCGATATCCTGCCTCTGATCGTCGGCGGTGTGCCCTTCGGCATCATCTTCGGCACCCTCGCCATTGGTGCCGGGCTGTCCGGCTGGCAAGCCATGGGCATGTCGCTGCTGGTGTTTGCCGGCTCGGCTCAGTTCATTGCGGTGACATTGATCAGCGGTGGTGTGGGCGCGGCGGTTGTGTTGTTGACCACCTTTGTGGTCAACCTGCGCCATGCGCTCTACAGCGCGGCATTGCAGCCGTTCGTTCGGCATCTGCCGAGCCGCTGGCGGATACCCCTGGCGTTCTGGCTGACTGACGAGGCCTTCGCGGTGATCCAGCATCGCTATGCCCGTGACGATGCCTCACCGCACAAGCACTGGTTCTTCCTTGGCGCGGCGCTGACCATGTATCTGAGCTGGCAATTGGCAACGTTGATCGGCATAGGCTTCGGTCAGGCGGTGCCCAATGTAGCGAGCTGGGGGCTGGACTTCGCGATGATCGCGACCTTTATCGGTATCGCCGTGCCGATGATGCGCACGTCACCGCAGGTGGCCTCGGCACTGGTGGCCGGTGGTGTCGCGTTGCTGACCTGGGAACTGCCCTACAAGCTGGGGCTGATTGCCGCGGCGCTGGCAGGCATCGTCGTCGGCGTCTGGCTTGAGCGTATGGCCGAACGCCGTGCGCGACAGGAGGCGCAGCGATGCTGATCTGGCTGTTGATAATCGGTATGTTGGTGATCACCTTCCTGATCCGCTACAGCTTTTTCGCCTGGCCGAACCTGCGTTTTCCTCGCCTGGCGGAGCAGGGACTGCATTACGTGCCCGTTGCCGTTCTGACTGCCATCGTGGCGCCCGGCATGCTGATGCCCGAGGGGGAATGGGCGCTGCGCTGGGACAACGCCTATTTGCTGGCCGGCTTGCTGGCGATCCTGATCGCAGCATGGAGCCGCAACCTGCTGGCGACCATTGCGGGCGGCCTGCTGGTTTTTTTCCTGCTGCGCTGGGCGTTCGGGCAGTTGCCATTGTGAGCACTGACTGCGAGCGTCACGGTGGAGGCATGCGATGAGCCAGCATTCCCAGTTCAGCCTGCTCGGCAAGCGGCGCTTTCTGCCCTTCTTCGTGACGCAACTACTGGGTGCCTTCAACGACAATGTGTTCAAGCAGGCCCTGGTGCTGGCCATTCTCTACAAGCTGGGCAGTGAGGCCGATGTCCATCTGCTGGTCAATCTCTGCGCGCTGTTGTTCATCCTGCCGTTCTTTCTGTTTTCGGCTCTGGGTGGTCAGTTCGGCGAGAAATACGAGAAAGCCTGGCTGATTCGTCGGATCAAGTTCGCTGAAATCCTGATCATGCTCGCGGGTGCGCTCGGCATGCTGCTGGGCAATCTGCCGATGCTGCTGGCGGTGTTGTTCTGTATGGGTACGCAGTCGGCGCTGTTCGGGCCGGTGAAATACTCGATCCTGCCGCAGCAGTTGCGCGCCGATGAGTTGGTGGGTGGCAATGCGCTGGTGGAAATGGGCACCTTTCTGGCGATTCTCGGCGGCACCATCCTCGCCGGTCTATTGATGAGCCGTGGTGCATATGCCGTGCTGGTTTCGGTGGTCGTGGTGGTGCTGGCAAGCATCGGCTACCTGACCAGCCGTGCGATTCCGTCATCCACGGCTGCGCTGGCGAGCCTGCGTCTGGACTGGAACATTCTGCGGCAGTCCGTGCAGATCATGCGCTTGGGGCTTGGTCAGCAGCGTGCCGTCTCGCGGGCGATGATCGGCAACTCCTGGTTCTGGTTTCTCGGTGCGGTCTACCTGACACAGATACCGACCCTCGCCCGCGACCTGCTGCAGGGCGACGAAGGTGCAGTGACGCTGATTTTGGCGGTGTTCTCGGTGGGCATTGCGCTGGGCTCGCTGCTTTGCGAGCGTTTGTCCCGACATCGCGTGGAGATGGGGCTGGTGCCCTTCGGTTCACTCGGTTTGACGTTGTTCGGTATTGCGCTCTGGTGGCATGCCGCGAGCGTGCCGCCAGCGCTCGAATCCCGCGATTGGCTGATGTTGCTGGGCGAGGCCGGCACACGCTGGGTGCTGCTGGACATTTTCGCGCTGGGCGCCTTCGGCGGGCTCTATATCGTGCCGCTCTACGCCCTGATCCAGTCGCGCACCGTACGCCAGGAACGCTCCCGTGTGGTCGCGGCGAACAATATCCTCAACGCCCTGTTTATGGTGGTGTCGGCGATCCTGTCGATCCTTTTTCTGAGCGTGGCGGAGCTGTCGATCCCGCAGCTGTTTCTGGCCGTGGCCCTGCTCAATGTGCTGGTAACTGGCTGGATATTTTGCTCGGTGCCGGAATTCCTTGTCCGCTTCCGGCTGTGGGTCACCGGCAACCTCGATACGGCGCCCGAACCTTGAGAGCAGGGCGCCTGACTGTCAGTGGCTGAGCTTCAATCCGATCAGGCCGGTACAGATCAGCAGCACACTACCCAGGCGGAACAGATTCACTGATTCGCCAAACAGGATGATCCCCGCGATCACGGTACCGATTGCGCCGATGCCGGTCCAGATGGCATAGGCGGTGCCCAGCGGCAGGGATTTCATGGCCAGGCCGAGCAGTCCGACGCTGATCGCCATGGCAGCGATGGTCAAGCTGGTGGGTAGCGGGCGGGTAAAGCCCTCGGTGTATTTCAGGCCGACGGCCCAGCCGATTTCGAACAGGCCGGCGAGGAACAGGATGAACCAGGACATACGGGCTCCAACAGGAAAAGTTGGGGTCGTCCCCGGTAGGGTCGCTTGAGCGAGCGGTGAGGTCGTCCTCACTCGGGCTATTGTGCACATCAGCCCGTTTCGGGCAAGCCGAGGCAGACCTGCTGTGGCTGCGGGTGTTTGTTGGGCCGAAACATTCAGCCCGCGTCCTTCCATGCTGCCCCAAAGGCCGAACACGTTCGGCCCGTGCATGTGCTTGCGGAGCGGATCAGACCCCCTGCGGTATTTCCTCACCACCCAGCGCTTCGAACAGTGCCGGCAGGAACTCGCCGAAGGTCAGCATCATCAGCAGGAAGCTGGCATCCTGCTGCCCGAGGTCGTCATCGCCACCGTCCTGTTCGGCCTGGTCCTGCAGCAGCTCCTCGAAGCGCAGACGCTTGATGACCATCTTGTCGTCCAGCACGAAGGACAGCTTGTCCTGCCAACCCAGCGACAGCTGAGTGACTTGCTTGCCGACTTCCAGATGCTGCTGGATCTCGTCGCTGGTCAGGTCCTGACGCTTGCAGCGCACCACGCCACCATCTTCATGGGTGTCGCGCAGCTCGCATTCATCCAGCACGAAGAAGTCGTCGGCGGCTTTCTGGGTTTTCACCCATTCGGTCATGGTCGCGGACGGAGCGATCTTCACGGTCAGTGGGCGCACCGGCAGTGAGCCGATGGCTTCGCGCAGGGTGGAAAGCAGGTCTTCGGCGCGCTTGGGACTGGACGCATCGACCAGAATCAGCCCCTGTTCCGGGGCGATGGCAGCGAAGGTGCCGGACTTGCGGATAAAGGCGCGCGGCAGGAAGGCCTGGATGATGTCGTCCTTGAGCTGGTCGCGCTCCTTCTTGTAGACCTTGCGCATCTGCTCGTTTTCGATTTCGTCGACCTTTTCCTTTAGCGCGTCCTTGACCACGCTGCCGGGCAGGATGCGTTCTTCCTTGCGCGTGGAGATCAGCAGAAAACCCTGGCTGGCATGTACCAGTGGCGCGTCCGCACCCTTGCCCAGTGGGGCGACGAAACCGTAGGTGCTCAGTTCCTGGCTGGCGCAGGGGCGGGCGGGCTTGGCGGCCAATGCAGCTTCAAGTGTCTCGACATCGAAAGGGACGTTCTGGGTGAGACGGTAGACGAGCAGGTTGCGAAACCACATGGCGATGTGTAACTCCGGTAAAGGCAAAGCACGCATTATTCCCCTGGCGGGAGCCGAGGCCAACCCTGCGCCGATGGAAACCATGAAATCGTCCGTAAACAGAGGGGTTTCCTAAGTCTTTGTAAGTTCTTCAATTTTTTTTTCAAAAGGGGGTTGCCAAGGTGCGGAACCCTCTCTAGAATGCGCCCCACTTCGAGAGCAAACGGGTGATTAGCTCAGCTGGGAGAGCATCTGCCTTACAAGCAGAGGGTCGGCGGTTCGATCCCGTCATCACCCACCACTCGAGGTTTAGCGCAGCGGTAGTTCAGTCGGTTAGAATACCGGCCTGTCACGCCGGGGGTCGCGGGTTCGAGTCCCGTCCGCTGCGCCAAATTCGCTTCATGGGTCCACTGAACACCCTGAAGCTACACGAAAAGCGGCCATTGGCCGCTTTTCGTTTTTCTGCGTCCGGTATTCTTCCGGCGCGCTCTGAGGCTTGTTTCTCTTCTGGCTAAACAGTCGATCTCCAGCGCAAAGCGCTCAGTCGTAGAGCCGAATTTATTCGGCAGACTCTTTGTCGGCATCAAATTCCGCTCTGTGCTGTCCGAGAAACGACATGTCTGCAAAGGCTGACGAAAATGTCTCGAACGGAAAAACAGAAGATGCTGGCAGGCGAGCTGTATGACGCCTCCGATGCCGAGTTGCAGGCCGACATGATGGCAACCATGCACTGGCTGGCTCGTTACAACGCTGCCCTTGCGTGGTCGGTAGAGGCGCGGCATGCGTTGCTGATAGAGCGCCTGGTGGCAGTCGGGCAGGGGGTTAATATCCGTCCGCCATTTCACTGCGATTACGGCTTCAATATCCGTCTGGGTGAAGGAGTGTTCCTCAATTTCAATTGTGTGATTCTCGATGTCGTCGCGGTGACCATCGGTGACATGACCCAGATCGGCCCTGGTGTGCAGATACTCACCGCCGACCATCCGCGCGATGCGGCGCAGCGTGAATCGGGGCTTGAGTTCGGGCGACCGATCAATATCGGGCGTAATGTCTGGGTCGGTGGCGGAGCGATCATCCTGCCGGGCGTGAGCATTGGTGACGATGCGCTGATCGGTGCCGGTAGTGTGGTAACGCGCGACGTTCCTCCCGGTTGCACGGTGCTTGGGAATCCAGCAAGGGTCAGGGCCTGAATGGGCTGCAACACATGCGCAGTGAAGTGGTGATGCAGATCACCGATGCGAGTTGTCTACTACAGAGCCGAGTGAAGTGCGGTAGCCAGTGATTGTGCCCGCCTGCTAAGCTCGACGACTGCTTTTTTGCGTTACCCCCTTTTAGCGTTATAAGGAAACAGCATGAGATATCAGCGTTTGGCTCCGGCGATTGCCCTGGTGGGCCTGGTCCTGGCGGGCTGCGACAGCGATACCAGCGCTCCTGGCGTCAAGCTGGACACGCCAGCTCAGAAGGCCTCCTACGGCATTGGCCTGAACATGGGCAAAAGTCTGGCGCAGGAAGGGATGAATGATCTCGATTCGGCCGCTGTTGCGCAGGGTATCGACGATGCCCTGACCAAGCAGGATCAGAAGCTGACCGACGAGGAGCTGATGGAGGCCTTTGCCTACCTGCAGACTCGCGCCGAAGAGCGTATGGACGAGATGAACAAGGAAGCGGTCGCTGCCGGTACGAAGTTCCTTGAGGACAACGCCAAGCGTGACGGTGTAACCACTACCGAATCCGGCCTGCAGTACGAAGTGATCAAGCAGGCCGAAGGCGCTCAGCCCACTGCCGATGATGTCGTCACTGTTCATTACGAAGGCAGTCTGGTTGACGGTACCGTTTTCGACAGCTCGATCAAGCGCGGCAGCCCCATCGACCTGCCGGTTGGCGGCGTGATTCAGGGTTGGGTCGAAGGCCTGCAGCTGATGCACGTTGGTGAGAAGTACAAGCTGTATATCCCCAGTGACCTGGCCTACGGCGAACAAAGCCCGAGCCCGCTGATTCCGGCGAATTCGGTGCTGGTATTCGAGCTGGAGCTACTGGGCATCAAGGGTGACGAAGCCCAGGCGCCGGTAGAAGAAGTCGAGCCGGAAGCCGCCGCGCAGTAATTGGAGTCGCTTCACGAGCACCGCTTTCCCGCAAGGGTTGGCGGTGTTTTTGTTTATGGGGCCATGTCGATTGCAGGGAGTGGCCCATGCTCGTGAAACAGAACGTAGCCAAGGCGTAACCCGGCGATGGCGGTGGTGCCGCGCGTCGTGCGGGGTACCAACGACGGAAGCGCCTGCGGCGATTCCGTCCTACGAAGCATGCCGCCGTAGCCTGGATTAGCCGAAGGCGTAATCCGGTATTGGAGGCTTTCCGAATAGCCTGGGGCCTACTCCCAAGTTAGAGTCCTGCGGATACAAAAAAGCCTCAGATTTTCATCTGAGGCTTCCA
>NZ_JAMOHY010000028.1 GCF_024448695.1 Stutzerimonas stutzeri
GAAAGGCCACTCAGAAATGAGTGGCCTTTTTTATTGGCTGCCAAATACCGCCACTAAACTGAGCCTCAATAATTGATCTACAGACGCAACTGATATATTTTCAGGTCTACAGAACCATATCGAGGTGCCAATTTATGGCAACAGCCCTTCAAGCCCATGACTTTTCAAGAGAGCAATGCGTTGCCGGCCTCCGCGCAGCACTGAACATCTTGGATAAGTGGGCCGCGTCTTCTGATCAGGCCTGTCGCATTCTGCGCATCTCTCGCAGCACCTACACCCGCGCCAGGCAACGTGACGCAGAATGGTCCGTCGGGCTGGACGCCGACCAATTGCAGCGCATCAGCATGGTGCTAAATATTCACGCAGCGCTTCGTCTTGTTTTCGACAATCCTGAAAATGTCTACGGTTTCCCTTCCATGGAAAACCGCAACGAATTCTTCAATGGGCGCACACCACTCGAGATCATGGCCCAGGGCGACATGATCTCGCTATACGAGACGTTCAGACGGATCGATGCATTAAGAGCCGCCCAGTGGTGATGCTTGGCAGTCTCCCCGCTTCCAGCGGAAAAAGCCTGCAGGCTTACCGCTTGGTGAACTCCAAATTCCCGCCCATTGCCTTGTTCGATGATGTGGCTGATGCCAGAGATTTCGACGCTATCTACCAACTTCAGACATTAACGAACCCAAGGCTGCAGAACGAAATGGGTCGGCTAGAGCTGATTGCCCGCGACGAAATCCCGTTCGGTATTGCTGGTTGCTCGTATGCAGCCGCCCCCTTCACCCACCTGAACCCCGAAGGGTCGCGCTTCAGCGACGGCAGCTTCGGCGTACTCTATCTGGCTGACAAGATGGACACTACGATTGCCGAAGTGCGCCACCACCAGGGCCGCTATTGGGCAAACGTACAGGGGCTCAATTACGAGCGATTTACCTTCCGAGGTCTGAGCTGTAGCTTTAACGATGCCGGGATGAGAGACGCCACAGTGATCCCGCTGACTGATCCCGTATACGCCCCTGACGACTACACCCACTCTCGGCGATTAGGGCACGAAACAAAACGGGAAGGATGCCCCGGCCTGCGCTACAACTCAGTCCGCTCACCCGGCAATACCTGCTGGGCGCTGATGACCCCAAGACCTGTGACATCAATTATCCAGACGGCCCATTACGAGATGATCTGGAACGGCCAGATCATCAGCGTCAATCAGATTACGGGAATGGCGTTGTAATTATGTCGGATTACGCCTGCGGCTAATTCAACCTGCGAAGGTTGGCGGGGGCCAGCGCCTTCAGCCAAGACTCTCGTATGCTCGATTGGCTTGTTTCGATTGATTAAGCCGGGTCAGCTCGCTGGCGATTCGCTCGCGCTCTTGCCGAGCTGCAAGCTGCAGCTCGATATAGAGCTTCGACAAGGCCTCGACCTGCTCGCGCAGAGCCGGGTCGCTATTCTCACCCACTTCAGCCACCAGCTCGCGGCACTGCACATCCAGCGCACCTATCGCTTCCCAATCCTGCTGAGCCAGAGCTTCACGCAAATCTGCCTGGAGCGCTTCAAGTGACTGAATAATGGGTTGCATGAGTGTCTTCCGAGGGTTCGACAGGTGGACGAGGCGCTCGTCATTAGTAGGCCGTCAGTAAATACTACTGGGCGATACCGTCCCAACCAGCTTTGACTTCACGCAACAACCCGGCTACCTCATCGAGAATCGCCGAATCGTTTTTCAGGTTCGCTTCGAGCAGACGCGTGGTCATGTAAGCGTAGAGGTTATCCAGATTAGCTGCGACTTCGCCGCCTGCTTCCTGGTTCAAAGCTTCACGCAGCCCGCCGACAATATCGACGGCCTTGCCGATCAGCATGCCCTTCAGCGCCACATCGCCCCGCTCCATTGCGCCACGAGCCTGCGCAAGACGCGCAAGCCCCCCTTCCATCAACATCTGAATAAGACGATGCGGGCTTGCATCCACAAGCTGCGCATTGGTATTGACCGATTGGTACTGCTTCATGGCTGCCATTGCATACATGGGAATTGTGCTCCATTTGTTGCGGACTAACCCCTATATCGGCACTCACTGGCGCAGCTTTAACAGGGTATGCAATAAAGGTTCGGAACATATCTCATGCAAGATAACGCGGCTGCGCTCAATGCTGAAAAGGCAAAGCTTGCCTGTAGGAGTGGGCCACGCCCGCGAAAACCCGCAGCCATGGCAAGGTGCTGTTCGCAGGCATGGCCTGAACTTACACAACAGCGCATGTGAGCACCGAGCCATGACCCCGAGCAAGATCGCCCCTACAGGGACAGCGCTACACCGTACGGTCGCAAGCGATCACTTAGTCTTTTTGACCACACCCGGCAGGCTGGAAAGCGTCGATTCCAACCAACTGCTGGTGCTGGAAAGCTGCGCGACCATCGTGTCCATGGCGTTGAATTGAGAATAGAGGCGGGCTGATATCGACTCGATCCGCAACGTCAGCTTTTCGCGCTGGGCCTTGATATCGGCATTGGTCGACTCAAGTCCCGAAACCCGCTGTGCCAGGATGCCCCCGGTCTGGCTGAAGCCATCGACCCGACTGTCAAGGCGCTTCATCAAACCGGTTTCGCCAGTAAAAAACTGTCCAACGGCATCGAAGTTAGTGTCGAGTGTCGTCTTGAGCTTCTTATCATCAATCGCCAGTGTGCCGTCCTTCTGCGTGGAGATGCCCAGATCAGACAGTATCCGGACGCCATTGCCGCTACCTGCTGAAATCAGCTCATTCTGAATGCCGGACAGAATGCTGCGGACGCTGGAGTCGCCAACCAACCCTCCCGTCAACGGTTTTCCATCCTCGCCAACCTTGGTCACGCGGGTCAGAGAATTGGTGGTGTTGATCAGGTTGTTATAGGCGGCAACGAACTTCTTGACATTGGCAGTAACACCATCCTGGTCCTGGGCAACCTTGACTGTAATGGATTTTTTATCATCTGCCGCAACCAGGTCCAGAGTGACTTCGGGAATGGCGCCCTCAACCTTGTTGGTCTTACTTTCCATAGCCAAGCCATCGATGCTGAACTTGGCATTCTGTGCTCGCTCAAGCACCCCACCGGCATCTGGAGTGGCCTTGTTTTCAGTATCAATGGCGAGCGAGTTCAATCCCGCGCTGGCACTGATCGAAACATCTTCGCCCGCACCGGTCGTGCTGGAAGACATTACCAGTCGAGTTTTGCCCGTACTGGGGTCTGTCAGCAGGTTGGCGCTGACGCCGGAATCCTTGAGCGCTGCATTCAACGCATTCTTTACGTCTTCAAGCGAGGCATCTGCGCCAATTGCGACTTCAATGCCTTCACCACTGCCCACCTTGACCGTCAGGGTGCCGGCGGCGGTCGTCTTGAAATCACTGGCCAGCGCTGCGGTAGCCGTCTTGCTACCCGTAGCCAGCTGCTCGACTTTGACGCTGTAGGTACCCGACTGAGCAGTCTTGCTGGCGGTAGCGGTCAGCAGGTCGGTATTGGAAGATTTGGCAGAGCGGTTCTCGAACAACTTGATGTCGTTCAGATCCTTGAGTGCCGTCTGGAAGCTACTCAGAGCTGTACGCAACGTACCCAGAGCCGATATTTTTGTGGTGGTCGCAGACTCCAGGCGGTTCAGCTGCGCTTCTTTGGGAGCCTTTTCTGCAGAAACCAGAGCACCGACCATCGCATCGATGTCCATGCCTGAGCCAATACCTGTGATACCTGCCATTTTCACCACCTCGTCATGGGTTTGACGCTATTCAAACAAAGCCAGATAGCAGCAAGAACCGCGCCGCTACGCTTGAGCCTTGAACAACAGACTGCGTGCCTCTTCCAGGTTTTCGGCCAGACGCAGCGCGTCTTCAGTGGGAATTTGCCGCACCACCTCACCGGTAGAACGATCCGTCACCTTCACCACCATCTTGCCGCTGGAATCATCCAGGTCGAAATTCAGGTCTCGACGGATGGTCTGTACGAAATCCTTGATGCTGGCGACCGCCTCACCCAGCGATTCAGCGCTAACCGCCTGTGGTTGTTCAGCCAAAGCAACGTCTGCAACTGCAGAATCACCCTGCCTGCCTGCAATGCCTCGCGGCCCATCCTGCTGCCCCTGCGCCTGAACCGTCTGACTCGGCAACCGGGTTGAAATAGCAATATCCATTTTTATCACCTCGCAATGGCAAAACGGGAGGAAGCGCTCAAGCACTTCCTCCCGCAGTTATTGCAGACCTACCTGTTCAGCTTACTGCAGGAGGCTGAGGACCGCCTGCGGCAACTGATTGGCCTGGGCCAGAATCGCGGTACCAGCCTGCTGCAGGATCTGGTTCTTGCTCAGTGCAGCGGTTTCGGCGGCGTAGTCGGTATCCTGGATACGGCCACGGGCTGCCGAGACGTTCTCACCAATGTTCTGCAAGTTGGCGATGGTGTTCTCGAAACGGTTTTGTACCGCACCGAGTTCGGCACGCTGCGAATCGATCGACTTGATCGCCTCGTCGATGGCCTGTACAGCAATCTGAGCACCCTTGGCTGTAGTCAGATCAATCTTGCTGATCGTAGTCGCGGTAGAGGTACCGTCAGTAGTCGCAACTGTAGTAGCTCCTGCAGTGAAGGCGCCAGTAGCACCACTTACCTGAGTCATGCTGGTAAGTTCGAATGAAGACTCGCCCGCCTCACCTTCCTTCGCAACAATAGTAATGTCACCGGAATCTTTATCTACGAAAGCACCGACGCCAGAGTTAGTGTCGTTAATTGCAGCAGCAATCTTCTGGTTTACCTGAACGTCGGTATCACCCTTGGCGTATTTCGCATCGACCGAGTAGGTTTTGCCAGCTACGGTAAAGCCGACAGAAACAGCTCCACTGGCAGCTGCAGTACCACCGACATCCGAAGCATCAATGGTAGATTCGTAATGAGTGGCCTCAAGCGACTTGGAGCTCATCTCACCAATGGAAACGCTGATGATCTCGTTGGCGGCTGCACCCACCTGGAAGCTGGCAGTGCCGAAGTCGCCATTGAGCAACTGACGACCACCGAAAGTAGTGGTATTGCTGATACGGTCCAGCTCTTTCTTCAGCTGAGTGACTTCGTCATTCAGTGCGCCACGCTCAGAGTCGCTGTTGGAGCCATTGGCCGCCTGCAGGGACAGGTCACGCATACGCTGCAGAATGTTGGTGGACTGCTGCAGCGCGCCCTCAGCAGTCTGCGCCATGGAGATGCCGTCGTTGGAGTTCTTGACCGCAACGTTCAGACCACTGATCTGGCTGCCCAGACGGTTGGAAATCTGCAGGCCGGCTGCATCGTCCTTGGCGCTGTTGATACGGCTACCGGTGGACAGGCGCTGCATGGTGGTCTGCAGGGAGTTGGCGGAGTTGCTGAGGTTGCGCTGAGTGTTCAGGGAAGCAACGTTAGTGTTGACGGTCAAAGCCATGATATGTGTCCTCCATCGGACCTAGCTTGTTTGCCTGAGTGTGCGACCTTGGGGAGGGAACGTACCCAGGCACCCATAAAGTTCGCATTCAATCTCTATTTCGGCGCTGACCTCGAAAGCTTTAGGGGGTAACTGGAAAAATTATCCAGCTCGCTTGACTTCCCTTGACTGCTCAGCCGCCAAACACTGATTCGGCAGGCTGGCAGAAAAGCTGAGGCTCAGGACGATCAATAGCGACAGGCAGGATTGACGGCCTGCAGGCGCTTCCGTCATGAACTTTACGAAAGGGTGTGACATGGCGCGCTACGCCCCTACCAACCGACGTAGCGCCCTCTCCATTTCCGCCTCAGCTCAATCCGGCAACCACGCCTTGCGCCAGGATTCAAGGGTTTCCCCTTCGAGCATCCATTGACTCAGAACAGTGGCGCGCAAAGCGTCTCCCGCCTTGGCTGCAGCATCAAGGTCGCTGATATGGCTTCGGATCGCATCCACCCAATCACGGAAGCGATTCTTAACCCGGGTAACGGGCAAGCCATCTTGATAGCTACGCACATCGCTACAGATGACGGGGTAACCACAGGCACCATATTCGAGCAAGCGCAGATTGCTCTTGCATTCGTTAAACAGGTTCTGCTCCAGCGGTGCCAAAGCCAAATCCAGATTCAGACTGGCCAGTACCGACGGATACTGATGGATAAACACGCCCGCATGGAATTCATGGATGTAAGGTCGAAGCTTGTCCGGGCACATACCAAAGAACACCCACTCAACCTCTTCAGCCAGCTCTTTGACCACGTCAGCGATCAGCTCCAGATCACCCGTGTGACCCGCCCCTCCAGCCCAGCCAACACGGGGTTTCCCACCCACGCCGCGTGCACTCTGCAAGCCCATCCACCACCCCACAGGCAGGCGGTTCTCGATCACCCGGATATCGCCATGCAGTCCGGAAAAGGCTTCGGCCAGCGGTCGGGTGGACACGACGAAACGATCGACATACCCCAGCCCTCGTCGCAGGCTGCGAAGAATGTCTTTGGGCATATGCAGACGGTGGATGCTTTTGATCGGCAGGTTCGGCAGGTAATCGTCCAGCTCGAAAACCTTGAAAGCCTCAGAGAACGCCTGCATCCGGCGCATCTTTTCCAATTGCTCATCGAGCACCGCGCGCTGCAACACAACGACATCTGGCGCATAACGGGCCAGCTCCGCAGGCGACAGCAGGCCCATGGAGAGATGCCCCTCGATCAATCCAGCATCACGCATGGCGTTGAACGGCTGGATCATCCGGTAATGGCCACAGCCTTGTCGATCCGCATGATGGCCCAGTACGACCGGCAGAGGCCGCCAGGATTGCAAGGGCTGCCAGGACAATTGCGGATCGGCCAGCTTGAAACCCTGCTCGGCCTGCAAACTGAAACCAGGGTTGTAGGCCGGATCGCGGGCAATAACCGGCAACCAGCGCTCATAGATCGCATCGTCTTGCGCGGCTGTCGGCGCAACTTCCGGGGGTGCATCCATCAGCAACTGGACCCGTGGCGTCCAAACATTCAGATAGCCTGCCTGTTGCAGCCGCAGACAAAGGTCCACATCCGCCCAGCGCGCCAGCAGAGGCGCTTCGTCGAAACCACCGACCTGTTGGAAAACCTCGCGATGAATCATCAGGCACTCACCGCTGAGGGCCGAATAATTCTGTTCGACCTGCAAACGCTGCATATAGCCGGGATCGTCGAACGAGGCACCCTCGAAGGCATGCCCCGCAGGCCCACAAAGACCGAGCAAAAATCCGGCGTGGCGCACCTTGCCATCTGCCGATAGCAGCTTGCCGCCCACTGCACCAACTTCCGAACGCTGGCCGTGATTGAGCAATTGCTGCAACCAATCCTTGTCCATGACCCCTGCGCCATCGCCCAACCACAGAAGAAAATCCCCTCTCGCCTGTTGGGCTGCCTGATTGCACAGAGTAGAACGCGACAAGGCAGAATCGAAGCGCAACACCCGCAGCTGATCCGTATCCATTGCCTCCACGCCCGCCAGCCACTCGCACATTTCCGGAGCTTGATTGCCATGATCAAGCAACAATACTTCGTAATTGGTGTACCCGGTATGCTCCAGCAGGGTTTCCATGCAGCGCTGTATCTGCGGCAAGCGATCATGGACCACGATCAGGATGCTTACCGAGCCCAACTGCGCGTGCCCGTAGTCAAGCTCGTAGCGCCCCGCCAGACGACTGCCCACTCGGGCCTGCTGATAACCGCGAGCCTGCAGATGGTGCTCGATCACCGCTCGTTCCTGCAGACTATCCCGCAGCGCAAAAGCGTCGCTGGCCAGCAGAGGTTCACTGATATGGCCGATGCAAGCCAGGCCATGACGTTCGATCAGGCGTAACTGGTACTCCAACTCGAAGGCCTCTTTACACTCCGCTGCAAAACCGCCCTGCTCCAACAGAACGTCACGCCGTAGCAGCCAGTGCCGGGAAAGTCCCGCAGGGAAGCTGAGCAACAGGTCCAGATTCAGATCCGGGCGTAGGGCAATCCCGTGCTCGCCATTCTCCAGACGCATCAGCTCATCGGCATACACCGCCAGACAAGAGTCTGGCGCTCCCAGCAGATCCAGCGCCGCAATTAGCAGGCCACTGGTGGTAAATTCAACCCCCGCCTCCACAGTCAGCAGCCAATCGGCCTTACTGGAGGCAGCCGCCGCATTGAGTGCCGCCACTTCTTGACCATCAGCCAGCGGTAACACTTCGGCCCGTCCCTGGACGCCAGGCAAAGCCAATGGCGAGAGCACCCGAACGTCCAGATTGCGGTATCGGTTCTTGTTTTCCAGGCTGAGCAGCGTTCGCTCAACCGCCTCCGCCTCACCTTTGCCATCAAGCAGCATTATCGCGATGCGCGGTCCGCCAGCATTGGCTTGCAGATGTTGATCAATCAGTCCCTGCTGCACATCCTTGGGCCAGCGCTCACCCAGCCAGGCAGACAACGGCACACTGCCCAACCCTCCAGCCCGCTGAATGGCTGCGAGCACATTGACTGGCTTGTACACCCGCGCCTTCAGCTGGGTGATCGGCGCCACTCGCACAAAGCGATTGTCTTCGTTGGTGCGATACCAGCCCAGATCGCGAATAGCCTGACGGAAATCGGCGTGGCCTTTTTCGCCAATGCCGGGTTTGTCACGGCCTTGTTGGCTGAATTGCTCACGGGATACACGGAAACTCGTCAGTGGCTTGGCCAGCATGGCGAGGTTGCCGCGCCTGAGCAGCTTTGCATATAGCGCCAAGTCGGCCACCCAAGTGATACGAACTCCATTGAGTACCGACAAGCCTTCTGTGAAATCCAGCAGGTCATCACGACGACATAAAACAGTACTAGGCTCACCGATGAAATTAATTGTGTGTTCGGCAAAGAACGAGATCAGATCGCGACCCTTGATCAAAGCATCTTCCGAGAAGGGATATACCGTTGCGAGAATATCTGGCAGCGGCCTGCCCTCCTCGTCGATGCGCTGGCGACGCGAGCTGGCCAACGTCACGCTTGGCTCTGCTTCCATGACCGTCACCAGAGAGGCAATACAATCTGGATGCAGCACATCATCGTCGTGCAAAAACTTTACATAGCGCCCTTTCGCCAATGTCACACCACGAGCTGTACTGCGCATCTCCCAGAGACGTTGCTCGTTGTGCTGATAGTAGATGGGAAAATCAGCCCGCGAACGGAACGCCTCGATCACCCGTAAAACATCGTCATTACGTGCATCGTCACACACGATCAGCTCAATGGGCCGGTAGGTCTGGTGCAGGATGCTTTCCAAAGCCTCGGTCAGATACATGCTCTTATATGCCGGCATGACGATGCTGGCCAATGGCGCACCGTCAAAATCATTAACCATTTTGCGCCTCTGCCATCAAGGATTTCAGGCGACTTACCACACGCGCAGCATTGCAGTCGTCCTGATGATTAAAAAAGAATTTCCGGGCTATCCTGTAACGCATACTGGCGACCTGCTCGGGCTGAAGTAATTCCTGCTCCAGTGCAACGAGCAACTCGGTGAAGGTGGTTACCACCGGCCCGGGAAAGGCCAGTTCCATATCGTAAAGCAGACCGTTCTGCTGAGATTGATAATGTTCCAGATCATAGGCAAAGCTGAACACAGGCTTATCGATGTACAACGCATCAATATAAACTGATGAATAATCAGTCACTAGCAGATCAGCTTCTCGCAGCACAGGGGCAATCTCATTGATCCGGGTATGGCCAAGATCGACGATGGTATCGCCATCTATATAACGCTCCAGATTGAATAATTGCTCGCCCTTGCGAAAGTAATGCATACGGAAGCCCAGCACTGCACTATGCTTACGCAATAGCGCACGCAAGCGCTCTATTTCATCATCACTGAACTGATAATATTGGGCAGCTGCAACACTACTTTCGCGATAGGTTGGAGCATAAACAATCAACTTTCGCCCCTGCTTCAACGCACGAACTGCCTGTATTTCATCCCGCAAAAACGCCGGCAAATCAGACTCGCCTCTACGCAAAAAATCATTGCGGGGCAAGCCGGTAACCCATACGCAGGACGGATCAATCGGATGGAACATCGCCGCCATGGCATGACTATCGACATCCGACGAGCTGATCAACCCGTGGTAATGAGCACGCTCTTTGCGTCGCAGCTCTATCCTGTCGACATGCTGGCGCAGCTCCGGCCTGGTCAAGGCAAATAGCCGCTTGAGTGGGATACCATGCCACAAGTTGACCACTATCCGGCGTGTGTAGTCCGGTCGAAGCACCACAAAAGACCCATCGCTCCAACGCCACGAAATGTCTAAAGCAATCGAATTGGTCAACAGCAGCACACCGCAACGCGCCAACGCACAAAGCCCTGTCACGCTCTGCACGTCGACAATCTTGAGATTACATGAATCTTCTAAACGCAGCCCGCTGACACGTCCACGGGTGAAAACAACCTTGCACAGAGCTGGATCATTCTTGACTTGCTCAAATACCGCACGGGAATTCTCTATGAATTGATCAGGTTTCAGCGGATGGACAAAAAAAGCCCAGTGATCCCTGCGCTTCGGCAACAGCCGGTCATAAACCCACCACAAAGGCAGAAGCCAACGTGCGAAACGTCCTAGCCTTCCGCTATATCCGTTCATGCTTCTCGCTTAATTCACGGATCAAAGCACAAATCGCCTCAATCTCATCGTCTGCCAAGTCAGGGTAAATCGGCAGACACAATACGCTGTGAGAGATCGCCTTGGCCACAGGCAATAATGCAGGTGCTGCGGATGGCAATCCGCGGTACATAGGAAAGTCACTGATAAGCGGGTAGAAATAACGGCGCACCATAATGCTGTGTGCTCGCAGGCACTCATATAACTGATCCCGGCTCAACCCAAAAGCTTCACTCAAAAGAATGGGAAAATATGCATGATTGGAGAAGCTCTGCCCATGAAGCTCAACACAATGTAAACCCGAAACACCAAAAAGGCGCCGCCGGTACAGCGTATCGATTTCTTTACGCCGTGCCAGCGCATCGTCAATATACTGAAGTTGCAACAAGCCGAATGCTGCATTGATTTCACTCATCTTGCCGTTAATGCCTGGCGCAACCACCGTCGTCTCATTAACAAAACCAAAATTCTTCAGATGCCCAATACGCTGATAGGTCTTGGCATCTGGACAGATAATTGCCCCGCCCTCAAAGGTATTGAACACCTTGGTAGCATGGAAACTGAGCACACTAAGATCCCCATGCCGCAGAATACTTCCACCCTCGTCGCGCACCGCAAAGGCATGGGCAGCATCATAGATCACCCGCAGGTTATAGTTGTCAGCAATGGCCTCGATGGTCCGAACGTCGCATGGGTTGCCATAGCAATGCACGGGCATGATTGCCGTGGTCTGCGGAGTAATGGCAGCCTCGATCTTCGCTGGGTCCAGGTTCAGCGTATGTGGGTCGATATCCACAAATACTGGTTTGATGCCGTTCCATAGCAGCGAATGCCCGGTAGCCACGAACGAATAGGGTGTAGTTATTACCTCACCAGTGATTCGCAGCGCCTGCAATGCCGTAACCAGAGCTAGCGTGCCATTGGCAAATAGCGCGATGTGCTCGACCCCTAAGTATTCGCACAACGCCTGCTCTAGGGCCTTGTGCATGTCACCACCATTAGTGAGGATACCGCTGGCCCAGACTCGCTCCAGATAGGGCAGGAACTCTTCCAGAGGAGGCAACAATGGCCGTGTCACAGGAATACGCGCTTTCATCAGACCCCCTCGAAAACCAATGGATACACGCAATGACCAGGCACCAAACTCGCTAACCTCTCGCTATCTGGGAGGGTTCGCATGCCAACACCGCCCACCTCGGCAGACCAGAAGACCTCATATCCAGAAGCATGCTGTAACGGCAAGGTCTGTAACACATCGCGTGTCAACAGGGCTCGCCCTATACGGAAATAACCCCAGATATCGCCCATCCGGTAATTCATCACCAAGCCATAGACAATAGACTTGTCACGAGGCGGCCTAACCTGGAGTAGTGATAATTCGTAGGCATATATCCCTTCTGCTCTCCGCCCCAGCTCCCGAAAAGGAAAACTCCCCTCTCCACACAAGCCCTGCATTTCAAACTCCAGATTGCAACCGGCCTTGATGCTTTCTGCAATCTGCAATTCGAGGTATACAGAGTGCTCGCCAAGACTCAGGGTAGACACATGGAAGAAGCCGACCACGGGAAAACGCACCTCAGCCAGGGAAGAATCAATACCGAATTCGGGATTATTAAAGAACGGCTGACTCCAGTACACCCTGCCATCACGCTCAACTACTCCCGCATCAAGCGGAAGCCCCAAAAGATAACAGAGGCCAGCGATTTCGTTCCTTTTAATCAACGCAAGATACATGAGGCGCCTAGGCCCCAGTGCTTGAATATCCAGATCGCCATAAAGCTCAAGTAGAGCTTGCATACTCTCCATATAAACACTACGGAAGGCTATCGAGCCAACAATTCCACCAGCAACATGTAAAGCCCGATGTAGATTATTTACGGCTACCAGTTGCCTATACCACTCAGCATTGGGAACACCTTCGAAATTCCGCCAGTCTATATACATAGAGCGGACACGATCACGGAAATTCTCTGGGTCGTTTTTCCGCTGCGTAATGGACCGTTCGCCTTCGGCATTACGCAAACGCCAGATATAGACCAGCTGTGGAATGATTACCGTCCGCTGACTATAGAAATAAGCTTGGCGAACGAAAACGCCATCCGCATATAAAAGACCAGGCTCCATGCCCAACCCATGCTTTCGCAGAAACTCAAGACGAAAAATCTTGTTCCAGTAGAACGGATCATGGAGAAGATCGGGGAAATCAGCAACGCTATCAACCACCCGGTGAGTCTTCCAGACAAAAGGCTCATATAGAAAAGTTACGGTGGAGATACCATTGGCGTTTAAACGCGCAGCACGGCCTATCACCACATCAGCCGAGTTCTCTATGGCCTCATGCATCATTAGAGCATAGCCATCAGCGGTCACTAGATCATCCGAGTCAACCAGTGCCACATAAAGACCACGGGCCATCGTCAATCCCAAATTACCAGCAATAGCCCCCCCTTCATTGGCCTTCCGAATACATCTAAAGTTAGTATACCGAGACTGATAGGACTGACAGATTTCATAACTTTCATCCTGACTACCATCATCAATCGCGATGATCTCAATATTCCTGTAGTTTTGAGTCAACAAGGAATCAAAACAGGCCTGCAAATAATTAGCCGTATTGTAAACCAGAACAACAATCGACAATAGCGGCGCTGCGCCTTCAACAGACATAATCACACTCACCTTACTCGCGCCAGTCAATTAACTGGTCAATACTATCCAAATCAAATACTGGAATACCGAGAGCCTCACTGACATCTAACCGCTCACGAAAAGAGTCATCAATAAACAGGGCATGATCGCCCTTCTGGATATAGCTGCTTTTCAAGCGCTCATCAACGATATGAATGATCGAGACGAACAGCTCCTTGGCAATGCAATACCTGGCTAAGGTTTCATAAGGACAACTCTTGTGCCGAGTGATCAGGTGCACCGGAACACCACCAGCCGCCCATTGATACAGCAGCACAATCAGTACCGTATTAACACGCCCTCGATGCAACAGGGTATCGTCCAGATCAATATAGACCTGGTCATACTCCAGCTTAACTTGGTAGCGACTGCGCAATGCGCGATCCATAACGATGGGATAACTCTGCACAAGCAGACGAAAGGGCAATCCGAGGTGAGCATACAGCGAAAGCAAGGGATAATTGATCCCTAGATGCCGCGACAAGCCCATTGAGCCTGCTATGCGTGGAGCAATCTCCAACAACTTCCACCGCCCTTGGGTATCCTGCCTAAGCTGGAAGAACCAAGCCCCCTTGAGTTTCAATCGCTGAGCAATCTGCTCAGAAATGTCCATGATGGATGCGTCAGCATCAAAGGGGCGGGTGCGCACGCTAATACCTGACTTGACCCGACAGCGCTCACGAGGTGCAATATTTCTCAAACATCCATCGGTATCCGACAGACAGTCGACCGTCAACTCCAACCCAGGCAGATATTCGGAGAATACATATTCAACCGTCGCATTGAGTAACTCCTGATGCCGTCCGGCATCATGCACGATTTCAGCTCCCTGTGAGCCCTGGCTGACAGCCGGTTTGGCAAAGATCGGATAGTTTGCATCAGCTAGGCTTACCGGTCGTGGAATAAAATCGCAATCGGCGAAGAACTCATAGGTACTGTTCTTGTTGCGACAGATTCTAGCCTGCTCCAAGTCAGGAACAGCGGCAGTCGCCAATAGTGACTGCGCAGCTTCGGAAAGGCGCAGGAAAACGCTGTCATGAGCAGGCATAATTATATCGATGCACCACTCATCGACCAACTCATTCAGCTGACCAATGAAATCCTCCGAACTAACACTTGCACTAATTTGTCGATAATTACCATAGGTGAATTCACCATGATCGGAAACCGATGAAACCCCATACAGGGTAATATTCTTCTGCCAAGCCAAGGCCGCATGGATCTCTAGGCCGATCTCTGAACCGCAGGGAAATACCAGAACATTCACCGTCTCGTTGCTCCCATATATTTACGCCTCATTAGCACTTCCTGAAATCAACGAGCAAAGCGGGCATACTGCCGGCCCAAATGATCCATATAATCATCCACCTCCAAACTAAGCACCTCACCAACCACAGAATCCGCCTCCACATTCCAGTTGCGTAGACATTGCCGAGTAAACAGGAAATTACTAACTGGATCATGAATTGCCAGCGCAGGAAACATATTCATTTGGCAATCGCGATAACCACCTGCGAAATTGGCTGTGACGTAGAAGTTAGAATTGAAGACCTTCAGCCGCGCCGGCTGGAAGCGCAATACATCCATTAACACACGTTGTACCGCATTAGGGGCACCGAATAGAAACGGGCTCTCGTATCCCCAACCACGCAAGTGCTCTCGCACAGGGGTGCAAACGTTGTCCAACCATCGCACATCGGGTCTATTACGCTCCTCAACCACCACCCAGAGCAATGCATTCATCGCGTCTAGATATTCGGCGCAACCGTTCATCAGATTAATAGTCGAATAATAGCCAATATCAGTGCGTTGACCGAATCGCTCCGATGCTAATACAACCGAAGGTCGAGGGTTAAAACGAATGACCAAATCGAAGCCATCTATCTCACGTCCATTATCCAAGCCAACATCTACGGGCCCGACAACAGCAATACTCTTGCCATGAATCAGCTCGGCGAACTCTGTATCCTCATGCATTCGTGGATATTCCCCCTGGGGCCGCCTCGGGAAGTACAACTCGGACAACGTCACGATTCTCTCAGCAGCAGCCCGCTCCCCTACTTTTCGTTCTGAAACCTGTGCAGTCAGAGCCTGCATGCCAGCCTCATCTCCATTCTCGCTCTGAAAAGCCACCGCAAAGAAGAACTCCGGCAAACAGGAATCGTGCGAGGGGGGAATAGTTGCTCTTGCCGTTTTCTCTACGAAGTCGGCACGAAAACGACGATACAGGTCATAAAAACCATGCAGTAGAAATAACCGAGCCAGAAAATGCACATAAGGTCTGGGCAGACTGACTAGTAATTGAGGTTCGGCTCTAAAAAAATTAGCCACCCCCTGGACAGAAGGGAGTGACCAAGGCCCAATTACGGTCGAGAGATTCCGGTCAGTCTGTGCCAGCACCGAAACCAGTAAGGCCAGATGCTGACGGAACTCGAAGACCAGCTCATCTGACCAACCCATACAATCGATGACCAAGTCCAACCCGGCCAGCTGCCGGGAAAACAAGCAGGGATGCTTAAAGAAAGCCTGCTGTACCACTTGCTGCAAGCGCCTCTCGGGAGCCCCATCAAGCTCCAAAAGTGACTGGATGAATGCCTGCCAGCGGTAATAACCAACAGGGAACGCCCAACTGGACGGCTTTCTCCTCTCCAGATGATGCAGCAGCTCGAAGGCCTCTCTCCAGCGGGCGTCAGCATAGATCTGCATAGCCTGACGATAGGAGACTCGCGAGACCAACTCGGAATTCTCGGGAAATAAGAGCACGGCCTCTGCTAGAACCTGCTCATGCAAAGCCCAATCCTGCACAGCCTCAAGTGCTCGAGCGCAAGCGTGAAAATCTTCCGTACAGGTCAGTGCGCCCAACCGATACAACTCTCGCCACAGGGTGGCAGCTCTCTTCCAATCCTGCGCCTGCAGGCCAGCCAGCGCCTCTTCTATCAGTTGAGCATGCAACACTGGTGTTTCTACAATCCGGCTCATTCAGAAAAAACCATGGTTCTTGGTCAACTCGTTGACGCTCATACCCATAGAAATATCCAACAGAATTTTTTTCTCGCTACCGCCGCGCTGAATCACCGAATCAATCACCTGATCTTCCACTTGGCGCGGAATGACTACAACACCTTCCTTATCAGCAAATACAAGATCCCCCACGGTTACTGAAACCCCAAAGATGCTGATCGGCTTGTTGATCGAGTCGACAGTCGCCCGCTGCCTGACATCCTGGCAAGTGTAACCGCTAGAAAATACTGGGAAGCCCAGCCCATAAACCTCTGAGCTGTCACGCGTCTTGCCGCCAATTACGGCCCCAACCGCACCGGCACGAATTGCCAGATTGGCATTCAATTCACCAAAATAGGCATAATCGCACAGGTCGTTCTCAACCATGATGATGTCGTTGGGAATAATAGTATTGTACGACTGTAACGCCTGGTAGATACCCTCAAACCGTTCCCCGTCATGTAAAGCGCGTAGTCGCAGTGTTTTTGCCCGAGCCAGAAGCTTGCACCCTTGGATGTTGGGCTGCAGCCCCTTGATTATCTGAGAGCGATACCCAAGATCATCGAGAATATCTGAAAGTAGCGACGAGGACATAAACCCCTTGACGTTATTAAGCAACTTACGGTCTCTCTCCCTATGCCCCGCCGCCAACAAGTTGGCCATTTCAAACTCGTCCGGGAAATTTACGTCGAAGGCATCCTCAACCGTTGCTTCTATCTGATAGGGACGCTCACCTATACGGCGCTGCAGTTTCAATGCAGCATTGCGCCTGACAATATACAATCCCATCGTTTCAATTACAGTATCCGGCAAGTCTACGCTATTAGGAATATGATTGATGTCGTAGATCGGCCCATTGCCATTCCATGTATATTGCTTTTCACGCTTTATCAGCACAGCAGAATCGAACTCTGGCTGATTCTTAAGTACATTAACGCCTTCCAAGATACGCAGAGGACTTATGAAGGGGCTAGTGCAAAGAACCTGGATATAAATATCAGCCTCAACATGCGCCACTTCATTCATAAACAGAGCATTGCCATCAACCTTGTTTGTAGCAAGACTGGGATTTCGGCGCAGTATTTTCGCACCACTGGCTGACGCCAGCTCCATAATATCTTCACTTTCCGTATCGAGGTAAACCTCATCAATGAAAGAGCATGCCATCAGCTTTTCCAAGGTATGCAAAAACAAGGGCTTACCATCCAACAAACGTGTATTCTTATTTTCAACACGATCACTGGTTCCTTTAGCAGGAAGAAATGCAACCACCTTCATTTTACACCTCATCAACACAGTAATTAAAGACAGAACAGGAGCCAATGCCCAACATCTATGCTACCGAAACCGAGCACACCACAGCGGGTCGACACAGAGCCACTTTCCAACCATTAGCTAATTCAAACCACTTGAGAAAACGCATAATTAATACTATCTGCGCAATACTGCGAATTCAATTCACGCTAAAACTCAAAAAACCACCAATTCAATCACTGCGAAGCGCCTTCAGCAATAGATGTACTTCCTCACCCTCATACTCGCTGGACAGCAATCTACCTAAAGACTCCCGCAACTCAGTCGATGAGACGCCATGGGTTCTCTCCAAGTAAATCACCTCACAAATATCTCTGAGATAATCGAATCGACCGGACCAGTCACTTCCCATCACAAAAATATCGACACTATGCTCTGTAATGTCCGCCACTTTCTGCTCCCAACTTACTTCAGGAATCACCAAGTCGACACAGCGTAGCGCTTCAAGAATCTCCCTGCGCTCCTCATATGGCAGTAATGCTTTCTTCCCCTTGATAGCATTGAACTCGTCAGTAGAAACAGCCACGATCACCCGCTCACCTAGATCGTGCATGCGCTGGAGCAATCGCAGATGACCAATATGGAACATATCGAAAGTTCCATAGGTAATAACCGTCTTCGCCATCATCTAAAAACCACCCCCTGAGCCCACTGCGCAAACTCCCCCCAAAGCCTGCAAAGCGCCTTCTCTCGTGTATGAACCGGCCCATACCTTGAATCCAAGGTAAGACGTCTTGCCTCCTTCGACCCAGGGCTTTTCAGCGCAGAACCAAGCATATCGGTTCGAGGCTCCAGCCTCATGGAAAGCATTCTCTATTGCCTCCTGCCTTTCCTGTATAAACGCTCGATTCAGATACAGAAAAATCTCGAACCCTACCGCGCTATCCGCTACATCCATATTCTGAAAATAGGCAAGCGTAATATTGGCTTCTGGTATCGTTTGCGCCCAGTTGGCCGGAAAAAAACGCAGTGCACGATAACCATTGCTCCAAGTCTGGCTACGCGTGGATACAGCTGTGTCGATCCCGTCACCGGTCAGTGCGCTGGTCACCCGGCTCACGCCTTCCTGCGGCAGCTCTTCCTCGAAATGCTGCTCACGCTCGGCAGCGATGCTTTGCCAGTTGATCGGTGCAAGATTAGAGGTTTCCATCAGGCATGCTCCACCAGGCAGCACAGCAAGGCCTTGCTCAACCAGGAGGGCACCTGCGGGTTAGCTCCCACGAACAAGGCCATCAAGCTGGAGGTGGTTTTTTTCAGATAGCCACGGCCACCGCTGGAAAAGAAATTGATCTCGCCTTGGGGCTTTTCCGGCAGGCGGGCAATGGCATTCAACACTTGTGAGAGGCTGTCGCAGGTCATCACTGCCATTAAAGAGTCCTGCCGGCCAGGCTAATCACTGTATTTATATCGCATCACGCCTTACCCATGGAGCCATGAGGCACGATGTTGCAGATCGGCGGGACGAGATGAGTGGCTGCGCCTGCTCCCATTTGTGTCAGTTAGCCGTCGCCTTAAAGCCATGAGCAAGGATCAGACCAAAAGCATCCTAGGCCTTCGCCGCCCGCAAGAATGCCATCAATTTAATGGCACCTCCATGACTGGCATGCGAGCTTTCATGGTGAGCAGGCTTTCAAGAAGGGTGTGCCGCAGTGAACCGTTACGAGCACTTGCAAAAGCTTCGTGGCTGAAGCTGCGTTCGCCCAAAGTGCTTACTGGAGTTGCTTGAAGGGGTACATAAAATCCCCTTGTATGGCGGCCCGGTCCTGCAGGCAGGATCGATCTTCCCGATGTTCCGCGTCGGAACGCAACCAGAGCCGCTTCGTGTTGCAGCGGCACAGAGCGTCCCAAGCCGGTTCCCACGAAGGAGCGTGGGAACCACCGGGTTCTATGTAGCACCCAGGTGGTGTGCTCCGGAGCTTTTTCTCTGGTCAGGAAGCCGCACGCTTTCCAACAAGCTCCTAACCCTGCGCCTTACCCTTCCAACCCCGCCAACCGCTCCAGAAACACCTCTTCATCCAGCACCTCCAGCCCCAGCTCATTAGCCTTGGCCAGCTTCGACCCCGCACCCGGCCCCGCAACCACACAGCTGGTTTTGGCTGATACAGAGCCGGCGACTTTGGCGCCGAGGGCTTCTAGGCGGGCTTTGCCTTCGTCGCGGCTCATGGTTTCGAGGGTGCCGGTCAGGACCCAGGTTTGGCCGGCGAGTGGCAGGCCTGCGGCTTCCTTACGCTCGCTCTCCCAGTGCATGCCGAATTCGCGCAATTGCGCTTCGATCGTGCGGGCGCGGGTAGCGTTTTCGGGGTTGTCGAAGTAATCGCACAGGGAGCGAGCAGCCTTTTCAGTTAGGCGTTCGACCTGACGCAGGTCGAGCCAGCCGGCGGCGATGATTGCCTCCAGGCTGCCGAAGCGATCCGCCAGGCGTTTTGCGCCGGTGCTGGCGATAAAGGGGATGTTCAGCTTGTCGATCAAGCCAGCCAGGGTGGCGCAGGCGGCGAATTCGGGATGCAGCTCGCCCTCCTCCTGCAGCTCGACGCCACGTTCGCGCAGTTGGGCGATGACCGTGCGGTTGTGCTCGTCTTCGAAGAAGCTGTGGATTTCATGGGCGACTTCAAGGCCCACTTCTGGCAGGTAGACGAGCACATCCGGTAGTGCGCGACCAATGCGCTCCAGAGAGCCCAGTGCGCGTGCCAGCAACTTGGCAGTTTCCTCGCCGACATCGGGAATGCCCAGCGCATAGACGAAACGCGCCAGCGTTGGCTTACGGCTGGCGTCGATGGCGTTGAGCAGGTTGCGCGTGGACACCTCGGCAAAGCCTTCCAGCTCGATGACCTGCTTATGGGTCAGGCAGTAGAGATCCGCCGGGGAATTGACCAGCCCCTTGTCCACCAGCTGTTCGACGATCTTGTCGCCCAGGCCGTCAATTTCCAAGGCGCGGCGCGATACGAAGTGGATGATTGCCTGCTTGAGTTGCGCCTGGCAGGCCAGACGGCCGACGCAGCGATAGATCGACCCTTCGCTGAGCGACTCGCGGCCCTTGCTGCGCTTGATCAGTTGGGTGCGCTCGACTGCAGAACCGCACACCGGGCACTGCTCGGGCACCTGTACGGCACGGGCATCGGCGGGGCGGCGTTCGGGGATGAGGCCGAGAATCTGCGGGATCACGTCGCCGGCGCGGCGCACGATTACGGTGTCGCCGATCATCACGCCCAGGCGCGCGACTTCATCCATGTTGTGCAGGGTTGCGTTGGAGACAGTAACGCCTGCCACCTGCACCGGTTTGAGCCGCGCCACGGGGGTGATAGCGCCGGTGCGGCCCACCTGAAATTCCACATCCAGCAGTTCGGTGATTTCTTCACGCGCCGGAAACTTGTGAGCGATGGCCCAGCGCGGTTCGCGGGCGCGAAAACCCAGTTCGCGCTGCTGTTCCACGGAATTGACCTTGAACACCACGCCGTCGATTTCATAGGGCAGCGCATCGCGTTTTGCACCGATGGCATCGTAGTAGGCGCGGCATTCAGCAACACCCTTGGCCAGCTTCAGCTCGCGGCTGATGGGCAAGCCCCAGCCTTTCAGCGCGTTGAGAATGCCGATATGGGTACCCGGCAATTCGCCGTCGCTACGGCCCACGCCATAGGCGCACAGCTCCAGCGGACGGCTGGCGGTGATCTTCGAATCCAACTGGCGCAGGCTGCCTGCTGCGGCGTTGCGTGGGTTGGCGAAGGGCTTGGCGCCGCTTTCCAGCTGCCGTGCATTAAGCGCCTCAAAGCCGGCCTTCGGCATGTAGATTTCGCCACGCACTTCGAGCACTGCCGGCCAGCCGGCCCCGTGCAGCTTGAGCGGGATATTGCGCACGGTGCGCACGTTGGCGCTGATGTCCTCACCAGTACTGCCATCGCCACGGGTGGCGCCACGCACCAGATGGCCGTTTTCGTAGAGCAGGCTCACCGCCAGGCCATCGAGTTTGGGCTCGCAGCTGTAGTCAACTTCCGCGCCATCACCGAACAGATCACCCGCTGGCAGATCCAGCCCTTCACGCACTCGGCGGTCAAAGTCGAGCAGGTGCTGTTCCTCGAAGGCATTGCCGAGGCTGAGCATCGGTATTTCATGGCGCACCTGATCGAACGCCGCCAGCGCCTCGCCGCCAACACGCTGGGTGGGCGATTCGGGTGTCACCAACTCGGGATGCTCGGCTTCCAGCGCTCTCAGTTCATTGAACAGGCGGTCGTATTCGGCATCGGGAACGCTGGGTTCGTCGAGGACGTAGTAGCGGTAGTTGTGGGCGTCGATTTCGCTGCGCAGTTCGGCGATGCGCTCGGCAGCAGTTTGGGCGGAAGGCATATGACGGAGCCGTAGCGAGGTGATGAAGGGTGTGGATTCTAGTCGATTGGAAGGCTGGCTACAGCGTGTGGGCACCTGCACCTGGATTAGCAGCTTCACGGGCATGGCCCGTTCCCACATAGGGGATTAGCCGGTCGCGTCACGTCCCCTCGGCATACCGCCGCGCAACACCGTAGGAGCGAGCCATGCTCGCGAATGATTCCGCGTCAGAGTATGGCTTGTTCGCGGGCGTGGCCCGCCCCTACAGCTCGTTTGTTCGTAGGGTGGATCACGCTTCACCGATCCACCGGGTGGCGATCCACCGAGCGGAGTCACGGTGGATGTAAAAAACGACATCCACCCTACAAGGGCCGTGAAGCCTCCAGCGCTCTTATCGGCTTTTAACGCTTGACCGTCATCTTGCGGCGCTCGTATTCGACGATGCGCTGGCGGTAATGCTCGATGGTTTGTGCGGTGAGGACGCTGCGTTGGTCGTCCTTCAGCTCGCCGTTCAACTCGGCAGACAGTTTGCGAGCAGCGGCGACCATCACGTCGAAGGCCTGCTTGGGATGACGCGGGCCTGGCAACCCGAGGAAGAAGCTCACCGCAGGTGTAGTGAAATGGTCGATGTCGTCCAGATCGAAAGTGCCGGGCTTGACCGCATTGGCCATGGAGAACAGTACTTCGCCGTTGCCGGCCATGCTTTCGTGGCGATGGAAGATGTCCATTTCACCGAAACGCAGACCGCTTTCCAGAATGTTCTGCAGCAACGCCGGGCCTCGGAAGCCGGACGGATCACGGGCGATGACGTTGATGACCAGCACTTCCTCGACAGGTGGCAGCTCCTGCTCGGGCTCTTTGCCTTCCGGCTCGTCATATTCATCGGCAACCGGATTGAGCAGCGTCGGCACCGGCTCGTCACTTGAAAAATGCAAGTCGCCCTGGTGAGGTTCGCTGGTGCGGCGATTACCGTTATCCCGCGCGCTGATCGACGGCAGATCGTCCTCGTCCAGCGCCGGCTCGCTGTTACGGTTTATGACGCGCGGCGGGCCGAGCACTTCATGGGTCTCATCGTCGTCGGGGAAACTATTGGCAATATTGCGATCCAGCTTGAATTTCAACTTGCCCTTGCTACCGCGCATCCGCCGCCAGCCATCGAACAGAATGCCGGCGATGACAATGATGCCGATGACGATCAGCCACTCGCGCAGACCGATATCCATTAATGCGTAAACCCCTGAATTCGATGATAAAGACGCAAATTAACAGCCGCTGAACAGGCCAATCTGCGCATCGTAAAAATTGCGCTCTAAACTAGCACGACGAACGGTAGATGTGCACCGCTGCCGCCTCTCTTTTATAAGCCACCGCTACAAACCCTCCCCGGCTGACGCGGCCACACCTCAGGCCTCTACAAGTGCCACGGCCTGTTCGACATCGACAGCAACCAAACGCGAGCAACCCGGCTCGTGCATGGTCACGCCCATCAACTGGTCAGCCATTTCCATCGCGATCTTGTTGTGCGTGATGTAGATGAACTGCACGGTCTCCGACATTTCCTTGACCAGCCGCGCATAGCGACCGACGTTGGCGTCATCCAGCGGCGCATCCACTTCATCGAGCATGCAGAACGGCGCCGGGTTGAGCTGGAAGATTGCAAATACCAGCGCCAATGCCGTCAGTGCCTTCTCGCCGCCCGACAACAGGTGGATGGTGCTGTTCTTCTTGCCCGGTGGACGCGCCATGATCGCCACCCCGGTATCGAGTAAATCTTCCCCGGTAAGTTCCAGATAAGCGTTGCCACCGCCGAAAACCTTGGGAAACAGCGCCTGCAGGCCGGCATTGATCTGGTCGAAGGTTTCCTTGAAGCGGTTGCGGGTTTCCTTGTCGATCTTGCGAATGACGTTTTCCAGCGTTTCCAGCGCCTCGCTGAGGTCATCGTTCTGTGCGTCCAGGTAGCGTTTTCGCTCGGACTGCTGCTGATATTCGTCGATAGCCGCCAGGTTGATCGGGCCCAGACGCTGGATGCGCGCGTCCAGACGCTCCAGTTCGGCGGCCCACTCCGCCTCGCTCGCGCCATCCGGCAGAGTCGCGAGCACGCCGTGCAGGTCGTAACCCTCCTCATGCAACTGATCCTGCAGTGCCTTTCGCCGCACGTTCAGCGCTTGCCATTCCATGCGTTGCTGTTCGAGCTGGCCGCGTACCAGTTGCGCCTGTTGTTCGGCCTGGGTCCGGCGTTTCTCGGCGTCACGCAATTGACGGTCGGCATCTTCGAGCGCCAGTCGGGCCAGTTTGAGCTCATCTTCCACGCCCATGCGCCGTTCAAGCAGCTCCTCAAGTTTCATGCGCAGCTCTTCCAGAGGCGCCTCACCTTCTTCCAGGTTCAGGCTGAGCTGCTCGCGACGCTCAATTGCTCGCTCGAACTGCTGTTCGAGACGCTCAAGGGCCTGGCGGGTCGAGTCGTGCTGGGCCTTGAGCGAGCCCACACGCACCGCCAGCTGATGCGCCTGATCCTTGTGCTGTCGGGCCTCCTGGCGTACCCGATCGAGCTTTTCGCGCAGACCATCGCGGCTTGCCAGCAGCACCTCGCGCTGCTCGGTGTCCAGCGCCATGGCATCAAGCGCGTCCTGCAACTGCAGGCGCGCTTCGGCCAGCTGCTCGGTTTCCAGGCCACGCTGTGCGGCCAGTTCGGCAAGCTCTTCGTCCAGACGACGACGACGCACACTCAGCTGTTCCAGCCGGGCCTGACTGGCCGATAGCTTCGCCTTGAGTTCAGCTTGCTGACGGGCTTCATCCTGCTGACGGCGACGCTGCTGTTCGCGTTCTTCCTCCAGCTGACGTTGCGCCTCGCGCTGCTGATCGAGGCGCTCGTCCTGCAACTCCAGATCGGCTTCGCGCTCATCACGCTCGTCCTGCAGCCGCTCCAGTTCCTGCCCTCGCGCCAGCAATCCGGACTCAGCCTCGGCGGCACGCCGCACTCGCAGAAAATACCGCCCAACCCAATAACCATCACGACTGATCAGGCTTTCGCCATCAACCAGCGCAGCACGACCAGCCAGCGCCTGATCAAGCGTCTCCACCGGCCGCACCCGGCCCAACCAGGACGAAAGGTCCGTGGCGGACTCGACCTTGTCCAGCAGGCTGCCGGCAATGGATATGCTGGTCGACGGACTGACAAGACGCAGATCACCCTGCTCGAAACCACCCATATCGAGGCCGTCGAAGCCGTCCAGCAACACCGCCTGCAGATCCGCGCTCAACACGGTTTCGACCGCCAGTTCCCAGCCCGGCTCGACGCGAAGCCCTTCGGCCAGGCGTGGACGCTGGTCAAGCTGATGTTCGCGCAGCCATTCGGACACGCCCTTGCCGGGGTCCATCGCCGCCTGCTGCAAAGCCTCCAGCGACGTGATGCGGCCATTCAGGCGCTGCAGCTCGCCCTGCGCCTGCTGCTGCGCCCGAGCAGCACCCTGCAGCTGCTCGCGCAGTTGTTCCAGCTGTTGTTCGGTGTGTTCCTGAGCAGCGGCCAGCTCCTCCAGATTCAGTTCGCTGACGGCCAGCTGCTCGCCCATTTCCAACATCGCGGCATCTTCCGGGTCGCTGGCCAGCGAGGCGCGCTCATCTTCAAGACGTCGCTGACGCTCGGCCAGACGTTCGAGACTCTGTTCGAGCTGCTGGATACGTGACTGCTGCACCTCGGAGGCACGACGCGGCTCGGCGCTCTGCTGGTTGAACCGCTCCCATTGCTCCTGCCAAAGCTGCATGGCGGTTTCGGCTGCTTCCAGTTGCGCGGCGGTTTCTTCCGCTGCTGCGCCGGCCAGTTCCTGTTCGGGTTCGAGCATCGCCAGCTCTTCGCCGAGAGTGGCCAGCAGGGTGCGGTCGTGGCCCAGATGGGATTCGGTTTCCAGGCGCGCCTGCTCGGCTTCGCGCAAGTCGTCCTGCAACTGCCGCAAACGCTGCTGGCCGTGCTGGATGCTCTGTTCGACCCGCGCGATATCGCCGCCCACCGAATAGAAACGCCCCTGAACCTGATTGAAGCGTTCGGACAACTCGTGGTGACCGTCGCGCAGGCGCTCGATGCTGGCATCGGCATTGCGCTGTTCGGCCACCAGCGCCTCGAACGCCACGTCCTGATCGCCGATCACCTGCTCGCGCTGGCCAACCTGCTCGTTCAGCGCCTGCCAGCGCAGCGCCGACAGCTGCGCCTTGAGCTGACGCTCCTCGGCCTTGTATTGCTGATACTTCTCCGCGGACTGCGCCTGGCGGTGCAGGCGTTCGAGCTGGCGTTCCAGCTCTTCGCGCAGGTCGGTCAGGCGCTCCAGGTTTTCGTGTGTGCGGCGGATGCGGTTCTCGGTTTCGCGGCGGCGCTCCTTGTATTTGGAGATGCCGGCGGCTTCCTCGATGAAGTTTCGCAAGTCCTCGGGCCTGGCCTCGATCAGCTTGGAGATCATGCCCTGTTCGATGATCGAGTAGCTGCGCGGCCCGAGACCGGTGCCGAGGAAGATGTCGGTGATGTCGCGACGGCGGCATTTCACGCCGTTGAGGAAATAGGTGTTCTGCGAATCGCGGGTGACGCGGCGACGAATGGAGATTTCCGCAAAGGCCGCGTATTCCCCGGTCAGGCTGCCGTCGGAATTGTCGAAGATCAGCTCGATGCTGGCCTGGGTCACCGGCTTGCGCGTGTTGGAGCCATTGAAGATGACATCGGTCATCGACTCCCCACGCAGGTTCTTCGCCGAACTTTCGCCCATCACCCAGCGCACCGCATCGATGATGTTGGATTTACCGCAGCCGTTCGGGCCGACCACGGCAGACATGTTGCTCGGAAAGCTGACCGTGGTGGGATCGACGAAGGATTTGAAGCCGGCAAGTTTGATGCTTTTCAGACGCATGCGGGGCCTTATCCGTGGCGGTCAACGGGAAGATGAGCAAGCAGGATCGCCGTGAACATCGCAATTCCTGGCAGCGTGAAAGCGGCGGAGTTTATCACGCTGGCCGGGGCACCTTGCAGGAGGGGTTTCTCAAGGTTTGGCGGTAGGCTGCCACACCGGCAGGAGCAGGCCATGCCTGCGGAAAAGACCAACACCACAGCGCAGAGCCGATCACGCGCATGGCCCGTTCCCAGAGAAAACAGCCGGCACCCGCCCTATTGGATGGCTCTGTCCCAGTTGCGTGTTGGTGGAGCAACCCTGCTGTAGTAGGAGCGGATTTATCCGCGAGATTCGTGGCTGAAGCGGAACGCCGCCCGACCGCTCCCACAGAAGGCTGCTTACATCTCAAGGGCTTGCAACAGCTAACCGGGGCATAGCCTATGAAATCAGCCGCCGGTCATGCTCATGAAGCGCACCACCTGGACCTGCTCGTCGGTGCGGAATTCATGTTTTTCCGGCTTGAGCTGCAGCGCATCAACCAGCGCCTGGCGCAGGCGCTCGCGGTCGCCGGGGTAACGGCGCATCAGGCTCTTGAGGTCCAGTGCGCCCTCATGCCCCAGGCAGAGCACCAGCTTGCCTTCGGCGGTAACGCGCACACGGTTGCAGCTGCCGCAGAAGTTGTTGCTGTGTGGCGAGATAAAGCCCACCTGGGTTTCGCTGTCCGCCACCTGCCAGTAACGCGACGGGCCGCCGGTGGTGTGGCTGCTGCGTACCAGCCTGTGGCCCACCTCGATACGCTCGCGCACTTCTTCACTGGAGCAGAATGTGATCTCACGCTGATGGCTGGAAATGCTCCCCAGCGGCATTTCTTCGATAAAGCTGATATCCAGGCCGCGCTCGACAGCAAAATTCACCAGATCCAGCACTTCGTCATCGTTGCGGCCCTTCTGTATCACGCTGTTGAGCTTGATCCGGCGAAAGCCTGCCTGACGGGCGACATCGATGCCTTCGAGCACCTGGTCAAGCTTGTCACGACGGGTCAGTTCGGCGAAGCGCTCACGCTTGAGCGAGTCGAGACTGATATTCAACCGTTTGACACCGGCAGCCCGTAAGACCGGTGCCAGCGTCGGCAGTTGCGAGCCATTGGTGGTGATCGCCAGGTCTTCCAGCTCCTCACGCGCACCGAGGCGCGCCAGCAGATCGGGCAGCCCTTTGCGCACCAGCGGCTCGCCGCCGGTCACGCGAATCCGTTTGACGCCCAGCGCAATGAACGCGTCGGCAACTGCATACAGCTCTTCCAGCGTCAGGATTTGCGCGCGCGGCGCGAACACCATGTCCTCGCTCATGCAGTAGGTGCAGCGAAAGTCGCAGCGATCCGTGACCGAGAGTCTCAGATAGGTGATGCGCCGGCCGAAAGGGTCGACCAACTGTGAATCCGGCATTTAGCTCTCCAGCGGCATGATGCGCATGGGTAAGACTATTCCCGATGCACATGAGAAGCAAAGTTCAGGGCCAATGGTTGACCAGGCGCAAGCGCCATAAATTCACCCAGGCGGGCGCAGAGGCCATCAGGACACCTTTCGATTGCGGCGCACATTCCGGGCAACTGCAACGATCGTTTCGCGAACCGATCGAACTCGGAGATACTTTGTCATCAGTTTCCGGGAGCAGCACATGGACAACGACGCCCTCCAGGCGATGAGCTGGCGCGAACGCCTGTACATCATCATCTTCTTCACCAGCACACCGGCCGGGAAGCGCTTCGACACCTGGTTGCTGGTCGTTATCTTCGCCAGCCTCGTTGTGGTGATGTTCGATAGCATAGCTGTTTACCGCGACCGCCATGGCGTGTTGCTGGACAGTCTCGAATGGATGTTCACCCTCATTTTCCTGATCGAGTATCTGCTGCGCATCTATTGCCACCCCGAACCGCGCAAGTATGTCTTCAGTTTCTATGGCGCAATCGATCTGCTCTCGGTGGTTCCGGCGTTCATCGCCCTGCTGGTTCCTGACGCCGAATACCTGCTGGTGGTACGGGCTATTCGCATGCTTCGTGTATTCCGCGTGCTCAAGCTGACCCAGTACCTGAGCCAGGCAAACTTCCTGCTGGTCGCACTGCGTGGGAGCAAGCAGAAGATCATCGTGTTCTTGCTCAGTGTGACCACAATGGTGCTGATCTACGGCACCCTGATGTATGTGATTGAAGGGCCGGCAAACGGCTTTACCAGCATCCCGATGAGCATCTATTGGGCGGTAGTCACCATCACCACAGTCGGGTTTGGCGATATTGTCCCGCATACACCGATGGGCAAGGCGGTCGCGACCATGGTGATGATCACGGGCTACTCGATCATCGCGGTACCCACCGGCATCTTTACCGCCGAACTGGCAACAGCCATGCGTGCGGACACCATGCAGCATCGTTGCCCGAGCTGCGAAAAGATCAGTCACGAACCCAACGCATCGTTCTGCAGTCGCTGTGGCAGCCAGCTCTTCAAGCGGGTTGAAGCCGACACCGAAGCCTGACGCCAGTCTTGCACGGCCTTGAAGGCTGGCCGCTCTGGCGCGACACCCTGCATTTGGCTCCGAACCGCCCCGGTACAAGGTTGTCACAACCTCTGACCTGCCGTGGGCTGGATGGAGACGCGAATGCCCCTGCTCAAACTGCTGCACTTCGCGAGCCTGCTGTGCTGGTGCGGCGCCCTGCTGTATCTGCCGGCACTTATCGCCGCCGGCACCCGACGCAGTGATCCTCTTTTCTATCGGGACCATGCCCACCTGACGCGCATGGTGTTCAACCTGATCGCCACGCCGGCAGCGCTGGTCGCCATTGGCTCGGGCAGTGCGATTTTCCTGCGTGACGGGCTTGTCGCCGGCTGGCTGATCGTCAAGCTCACCACAGTGGCCGGCATGGTGTTGTGTCACGCACTTTGCGGCGTACTGGTACTGCGCATCGAACGCTCTCCAGAGCGGAGCGCCAGCATCCAGTGTCGCGTGCTTGGCGTGTTTATCGCGGCATTTATCACAGCGACGCTCTGGCTGGTCCTGGCCAAGCCTTTCTAACCCCACGACGAATAACCCGGCAAGCGCCCATGACCGAACCCAAGGCACATCACCCCTCAGACCTTGTCCAGATCGACGCCTACCGCGTGCTCGTAGACCAGGCGCCCGCCAAGATAGGCCGCCAGGGCGATCAGCACGGCGGTGATGGCCGACAGGTACAGGCCCCAGAAGTAAATGTTCTGCCCGTCGTTCTGGTAGCGCAGCAGCCAGTTGAGCGAGGCGAGCGAGAGCATCATCACGGCGAGGATGGCGTGGCACCAGGCGGTGATCTTCTGGCGAATCTCGTTCACCGTGAGCAGATCGATCAGGCCGAAAAGGCTGGCGACCCAGCCCCCCAGCGCGCCGACACCAGCCAGCCACAGGCCGGCACGCCACCAGAAATCATCCAGCGTCCACAGGTGCGCCAGATCGACCGGCAGCAGCGCAGTCAATGCGGCGACAGGGAAATGAATCAGCATCGGGTGCAGCGGATGTCCGGCAATCGCGGCGCGGCTATGGATGGAATCTCGAAACTTGGCCATTCGGCCCTCCAGTGGCAAACGGAAAAACGGGCCATGCGAACCGGTGGCCTCTTGAAATGGACCACGCTGGCGCTGGCAGTTCCTTGGCTAAGCGCCTGTGGCGGCCCGCTGTCGGCGCTCGACCCGGCCAGCCCGATGGCGCGCCAGGTGGCGAATGTCTGGTGGGGCATGTTTGCCTTCGCCACGCTGGTGCTGCTGGTGGTCAGTGCGCTGTGGATCTACGCCATGTTGCGCAAGCCGCGCACGGTCAGCGCGGAACAGGCCAGCCGGATCAACCGCCAGTGGATCATCGGCGGTGGCCTGATACTGCCGAGCGCCAGTATCGTCGTGCTGCTGATCTTCGGCATTCCCACCGGACGCGGCATGATCCCGCTGCCGGTCGACGGCGAGCAGCCGTTGAAAGTCGAAGTCACCGGCCATCAGTGGTGGTGGGAGGTTCACTACCCCGACAGCGGTGTCACCACCGCCAATCAACTGATCATTCCCGCCGAACGCCTGATCGATGTGCATGTGACCAGCGCCGACGTGGTGCATTCGTTCTGGGTTCCGCGACTGGGCGGCAAGATGGACATGATGCCGGGGCGGACCAACGTCATCCGTATCGAGGCGGACCGCACGGGGATATTCCATGGCCAGTGCTCGGAATTCTGCGGCCTGCAGCACACCCACATGAAGCTTCACGTCGAAGCGATGACAACCGCGGGCTTCGAGGACTGGATCGCTGCGCGGGAGGATTTCAGCGTTGAGCAACCCGCACCCGGCGCTGCCGGCGAGGTCTTCGCGGAGCGTTGCGGGCAGTGCCACCGCGTGGCAGGCATAAGTGACGGCAATCGGGCGCCGGACCTGAGCGATCTGGCGACCCGCCCGAGCCTCGGGGCCGGGGTGATCGACAATGATGAGCAAGGTCTGCGGCGCTGGCTGCACGAGCACAAGACGCTGAAATTCGGCAACGCCATGCCGGCCCATGACGATGTGCCGGCAGACACCCTCGAACAGATTGCTGCCTGGCTGGAGACGCTTGCGCCATGAGCTATTTCGACCAAAGCAAGGCGCCAGCCACGGACCCGGATCAGTTGCACGACCAGTTCAACGACGTCTGGGGCAACCCGCGCGGCTGGAAGGCGCTGACCATCGTCAACCACACCACCATCGGCCTGCGGTTTCTGATTACCGGGGGCGTGTTCTTTCTGATCGGCGGGTTGATGGCCATGCTGATCCGCACTCAGCTGGCCCTGCCCGGCTATGTGCTGATGGAGCCGGATGTCTACAACCAGATCTTCACCATGCATGGCTCGGTGATGATGTTCCTGTTCGCCGTGCCGATGATGGAAGGGCTGGCGGTCTACCTGATTCCGAAGATGCTCGGCGCGCGGGACCTGGTCTTCCCACGCCTGTCGGCGCTGGGCTACTACTGTTACCTGTTCGGCGGCATCATCCTGCTGTCCAGCGTATTCCTTGGCGTGGCGCCAAAGGCCGGCTGGTTCATGTACACGCCGCTGTCGAGCTCGGCGCACATGCCGGGGGTCAATTCGGATTTCTGGCTGCTGGGCATCACCTTCGTGGAGATCTCTGCGGTGAGCGCCGGCGTCGAGCTGGTGGTATCGATCCTGCGCACCCGTGCCAGCGGCATGGCGCTGCACAAGATGCCGATCTACGCCTGGTACATCCTGGTGATGGCGATGATGATCGTCATCGGCTTCCCGCCGCTGATCCTGGGCAGCATTCTGCTGGAGCTGGAGCGCGCCGCCGGCTTGCCGTTCTTCGATGTGGCGCGCGGTGGCGATCCGTTGCTCTGGCAGCATCTGTTCTGGCTGTTCGGCCATCCGGAGGTGTACATCATCTTTTTGCCGGGCGCAGGCATCGTCTCGACGCTGCTGCCGGTGTTCTGCCAGCGACCGCTGGTGGGCTATCGCTGGGTGGTGATGGGCGTCCTGACCACGGGTTTCCTGAGCTTCGGGCTGTGGGTCCACCATATGTTCACGGTCGGCATTCCTGCTCTGGCGCTGGGCTTTTTCTCGGCGGCCAGCATGCTGGTGGCGATCCCCACCGGGGTGCAGATCTTTGCCTGGATCGCCACGCTGTGGCTGGGCAGGCCGGTCTATCACGTGCCAATGCTCTGGCTGGTGGGCTTTCTGATCGTGTTTGTCGCCGGTGGACTGACCGGCGTGATGGTGGCGCTGGTGCCCTTCGACTGGCAGGTGCACGACACCCATTTCGTGGTCGCGCACATGCACTATGTGCTGGTCGGCGGCATGTTTTTCCCGCTGATGGCCGGACTCTATTACTGGCTGCCGCACTTTTCCGGGCGGATGCCTTCGGTGCGACTGGGCCGCTGGGGCTTCTGGCTGGTCTTCATCGGCTTCAATACGACCTTTCTGATCATGCACTGGACAGGACTGATCGGCATGCCGCGGCGGGTCTACACCTACGACACCGGCCTGGGCTGGGACATACCCAACCTGGTGTCGTCCATCGGCAGCTTCATCATGGCCATCGGCATCGCCACCATCCTGCTGGATATCCTGCTGCATTTTCGTTTCGGCCAGCCGGCGAAAAAGAACCCCTGGAACGCCGATACCCTGGAATGGGCCACCAGCCTGCCACCCAGTCCGTACAACTTCGTCAGCCTGCCGGAAATCGATGATCGCCATCCCTTGTGGAAGGACCCGAATCTTCCCGACAGCATCGCGCGCGGCGAACACGCGCTGAAAACCATCGACCATGGTCGCCGGGAAACCTGGGGCGTCGATCCCCTGACCGGCAAGGTGCGTGAAATCATCCATCTGCCCGGCAACAGCTGGCTGCCTTTCATCGCCTCGCTGTTTCTTGCCGCGCTCTGCCTGAGCCTGTTGAACAAGGCGTACTGGATAGCCCTCGCCGCGACAGTGGCAACTCTGGTGGCGCTGCTCCGCTGGTCCTGGGAAAACGGCACCCATCCGAACGCCGCACCGGATGCCCGCACCCAGCCGGGCGAGCCGCCGCTGCATTCGCGCACCTTCGACGGTCCCGGCCTCTGGGGCATGGGCGTGACACTGCTGGCCAATGGCGCGCTGTACTTGTGCCTGCTGTTCGGCTGGTTCTACCTGTGGACGGTTTCGCCCGAATGGCAGGTGCCGGAGCAGTCCGAGCTCAATGGCTGGCTGATGCTCGCCAGCGCCCTGCTGCTGACAGTTGGCACCCTGTGGATGCGCCGAGTGCCGGCACAGTTGCGCCGGGGCACCTCCGTGCATTTGCTGCGCGACCTGTGCATCAGCGCGGGCCTGGGCCTGGTGCAATGTGCGGCATTGCTCTGGCTGCTGCTGGACGCCAACCTCGACATAACCGAAACCGCACATGATGCGGTGATCTTCGTGATGCTCAGCTACAGCCTGATCCACTGCGCCCTGGCGACCATTCTGACCATCCTGCAGGCATGGCGGGTGATGAAGGGTTATGTCGGGCTGCACGCACCTTACGAAACCGTGGTGGTGGAACAGCTCTGGTACTACAACCTGGGCGTGCTATGGAGCGCTTATGCCGCCATCGTGCTGTTTCCAAGCACCTGGGGAGGCGCCTGATGAAGCAACGCCGAACCTCACGCCTGCATCCCATCCAGATAGTCCTCGGGTTGATCATCTGGAGTGTTTGGTTTGCCGGGATCTACGGTGCTCACGGCGTCGCCTGCGCCATCAGCCCGCCTGATCCAGCGCAGGGCATCTTCAACTGGCTGAACGCAAGCTTCGGCCTTGCCACGCTGGCAGTGGTCGCGCTGCTGTTGTGGCTCGGACATCGCGCCTGGCAGCTGTCACGCCCGCCGTACGAACTGGACGAACGACAACTGTTCGTCACCCGGCTCGCCGCGGGCATTCACCTCATTGCGGCCTTGTCCACCCTGTTTATCGGGCTGCAACTCGCGTTTTTGCCACCATGCATATGACGTCCAGTGGCCGCTGGCGCCTGACGCTGCTCCTGACGGGGCTGCTGCCGCAACCGGCGCTGGCCCACGGCCTGTTCGACGGACACTTCGTCGAGCGCGCGCCACTGTTCATCACCGCATTCATCCTCGCCACGGCCTGGGGCCTGTACATACTCGGCAGCCGGCGCATTCCGACCCGGCGCAGCGAAGCCGCCTGGTTCCACGCGGCCATGCTGCTGGTGGCTTTCGCCGTGTTTGGCCCCATCGACGACTGGGCGGAAACCAGCACCAGCTGGCACATGACCCAGCACATGCTGTTCATTGTGGTAATCGCGCCCATGTGGGCACTGGCGCGACCTCTGCCGCAATGGCGCGCCGTCACCGGTCGCGTGGCACAGCCGGTGTGGAGCACCATTCTGCGCTGGGGGCGCTATCCGGTGGCGCTGGCGATGCTGCACGGCGCGATCATCTGGATCTGGCACACCCCAAGGCTGTACCTGCTCGCGCTGGACAATCTCTGGTGGCACGCCATCGAGCATGCCTGCTTCCTGTTCACTGCCTGGCTGTTCTGGTGGTCGACCCTGCGCGCCAACCCAAAACAGGTGCCACAGGCCCTGATGGCCAACCTGCTCACACTGATGCATACCGGGCTGCTGGGCGCTCTGCTGACGTTCGCCAGCACACCCTTCTATGGCGAATCCCGGGACGTAGCCGACCAGCAACTGGCCGGGCTGATCATGTGGGTGCCGGGCGGCTTGATCTATCTGCTGGGCGCCGGCTGGATCACCTGGCGCTGGCTGAAACGGATGTGGCGACGGCAGGAGGCCGGCGCCTTATCGCGATAAGCGCTGCAGGCTGAGATTCTTGTAGGAGCATAAGCGCCGCGCCTCAATCGCTTTTCTTGCGAATCCAGTACAGGTAGGTGCCTTCCTCTGCCTGCTGCTCGACCAGATCATGGCCAAGGAAAACGCAGAACTTGGGAATATCGCGCTGGGTAGACGGATCGGTGGCGATGACCTTGAGCAGCTCGCCACCGCCCAGGGCACGCACCTTGTTGTGCAGCATCATCACCGGCTCGGGGCAATTGAGGCCGCTGGCATCGAGCACCGCATCGACGGGCAGTTCGGCTGATCGAGACATACAGACTCCAGAAAAGAGGCCGGCATTGTCGCCCAGATGCCGCGCAGCGTCACCGCCCGGATATCCGCAATTGACACAAAAACCAGGCTTCATGATCGCGAGGGGAACCCCCGGGTGGCCGGCCCTGTCCAGTAAACACATGGCCAAACAGCCCCTCAGAGACTAGATTCAACCAAGGCCCCGACCTCAGTCAGCCCGACCGTGCGGGCGCAAGGAGAGACCAATGCGATCCCTGGACAGCCTCAATTGCCGTCGAAGCCTTGATGTCAACGGCAAGACCTACCTCTATTACAGCCTGCCTGAAGCGGCGAAGACCCTGGGCGACATCAGCCGCCTGCCAACCTCGCTCAAGGTACTGCTGGAGAACCTGTTGCGCTGGGAAGACGACATCACAGTACGCGCCGATGACTTCAATTCGCTGGCGAGCTGGCTGAAGGCGCGCACCTCGGAGCGCGAAATCCAGTACCGCCCCGCTCGCGTGCTGATGCAGGATTTCACCGGCGTGCCGGCGGTGGTGGACCTGACCGCCATGCGTGATGCGGTGTCCCGCGCCGGTGCCGATCCGCAGCGAATCAATCCGCTGTCGCCAGTCGATCTGGTGATCGATCACTCGGTGATGGTCGATCGCTTCGGCAGCGACCAGGCCTTCGAGCAGAACGTCGAGATCGAGATGCAGCGCAATGGCGAACGCTACGAGTTTCTGCGTTGGGGTCAGCAGGCTTTCGACAACTTCCGGGTTGTGCCGCCGGGGACCGGCATCTGCCATCAGGTCAATCTCGAATACCTTGGCCAGGTCGTCTGGACCCGCGATGAACACAGTGAGACCTACGCCTACCCCGACACCCTGGTCGGCACCGACTCGCACACCACCATGATCAATGGCCTGGGCGTTCTGGGCTGGGGCGTCGGCGGCATCGAAGCCGAGGCGGCCATGCTCGGCCAACCTGTATCGATGCTGATTCCAGAAGTGGTCGGTTTCCGCCTCACTGGCAAACTCAATGAAGGCATCACCGCCACCGACCTGGTGCTGACCGTCACCCAGATGCTGCGCAAGCAGGGTGTGGTGGGCAAATTCGTCGAGTTCTACGGCCCGGGACTGGATCATCTGCCCCTGGCCGACCGCGCCACCATCGGCAACATGGCGCCGGAGTATGGTGCCACCTGCGGCTTCTTCCCGGTGGATCAGGTAACCCTCGACTACCTGCGCCTGACAGGCCGTGATGAAGCACGCATCGCGCTGGTCGAGGCCTACAGCAAGGCTCAAGGCATGTGGCGCGACAGTGACTCGCCGGACCCTGTCTTCACCGCCACCCTGGAGCTGGATCTGAGCCAGGTGCTGCCATCCGTTGCAGGCCCCAAACGACCCCAGGACCGGGTGACGCTTGGCGACATCGGCGCGAATTTCGATCTGCTGCTGCAAACCAGTGGTCGCCAGCAGCAAACGGAAACGGACTTTGCCGTCGCTGGCGAAAATTTTGCGCTCAAGCATGGTGCCGTGGTGATCGCCGCCATCACCTCCTGTACCAATACCTCCAACCCCAACGTATTGATGGCGGCAGGCCTGGTGGCGAAGAAAGCGATCGAGCGCGGCCTCAAGCGCCAACCCTGGGTCAAGTCTTCGCTGGCGCCTGGCTCGAAGGTGGTCACCGACTATCTGGAACGCGCTGGTCTGACGCAGTATCTGGATCAGCTCGGATTCAATCTGGTGGGTTACGGCTGCACCACGTGTATTGGCAACTCCGGCCCGCTGCCGGATGCCATCGGCCAAACCATCACCGACAATGATCTGATCGTGTCCTCTGTGCTGTCCGGAAACCGCAACTTCGAAGGCCGCGTGCATCCGATGGTAAAGGCCAACTGGCTGGCCTCGCCGCCACTGGTGGTGGCTTTCGCCCTGGCCGGCACAACCCGCATCGACATGAACAAGGAGCCGCTGGGCCACGACCCGCAGGGCCAGCCGGTCTTTCTAAAGGACATCTGGCCAAGCAGCGCAGAGATTGCCGGAGCAGTCGCCAACATCGACGGTGAGATGTTTCGCAGCCGCTATGCCGACGTGTTCAGTGGCGACGAACACTGGCAGAAGATTCCCGTCACTGCCGGCAATACCTATCAGTGGAACGCCGCTTCCAGCTATGTGCAGAATCCGCCGTTCTTCGAGGACATCGGCCAGCCGCCTGCACCGCTCACCGATATCGAGAACGCCCGCATACTGGCGCTGTTCGGCGACTCCATCACCACCGACCATATCTCCCCTGCCGGCAACATCAAGGCCAGCTCGCCGGCCGGGTTGTACCTGCAGTCCTTGGGCGTGCAGCCGGAAGACTTCAACTCCTATGGCTCGCGCCGGGGCAACCATGAAGTGATGATGCGTGGCACCTTCGCCAACATCCGCATACGCAACGAAATGCTCGGCGGTGAGGAAGGCGGCAACACCCTGTATCAGCCAGGCGGGGAGAAGCTGTCGATCTACGATGCCGCCATGCGCTACCAGGCCGAAGGCGTACCGCTGGTAGTCATCGCCGGCCAGGAGTATGGCACCGGATCGAGCCGCGACTGGGCAGCCAAGGGCACCAACCTGCTGGGGATCAAAGCCGTGATTGCCGAGAGTTTCGAGCGCATCCATCGCTCAAACCTGATCGGCATGGGCGTACTGGCCCTGCAGTTCCTTGACGGGCAGACACGCAAATCGCTGGGCCTGAGCGGCAGCGAGAAACTCTCGATCCGCGGCCTGGACGACGCTATCAAGCCGCGCCAGCTGCTGACCATCGAGGTGGAACGCAGCGATGGCTCACGGGATGCGTTCCAGACCCTGTGCCGCATCGATACGCTCAATGAGGTTCAGTACTTCAAGGCAGGCGGCATCCTGCACTATGTGTTGCGGCAGCTGATCAAGGCGTCATAGCCGCTCGCTGGCAACGCCTGCGCCCTGCAGGCGTTGCAACACTGACCCGTTGGTCCGATTTTTACCTAAGTTGTTGGTTTGACTGCCGATAAAGGGCTGGTCGAACAGGCATTATCTTTTGACGTCAATCCGCAAGCACTCTATAACTGCGCTCCAAGAGTGCTCTATCCCCTATATAAATAATAAAAAATAATCAGACTGCCAGGCGTCCCTCCCGCATGCGAAACAACCTGCCCATCACACAGCGCGAATACGCGTTCCCGGACCAGCAACGGCTGATTTCCACCACAGACCTCAAAGGCCAGATCACCTACTGCAACGATATCTTTGCGCAAGTCAGCGGCTTCGAGCGTAGCGAACTGATCGGCGCGCCGCACAATCTGATCCGTCATCCAGATGTGCCCGCTGCCGCATTCGCCCATATGTGGGCGACGCTCAAGGATGGCCGGCCCTGGATGGGCATCGTCAAGAACCGCCGCAAGAATGGCGACCATTATTGGGTCAACGCCTATGTGACACCGATACTGGACATGCAACGCCAGGTCACGGGCTACGAATCGGTGCGCACCAAACCGACTCCCGAACAGATAAAACGCGCCGAAGCACTTTATGCACGGCTCAATGCCGGCAAGCGCGGTGTGCCATTGCGGGACACATGGATGCCTTTCGTCGTCGGCTGGCTACCCTTCATCCTCACCAGTCTGATCGGCTTCGCAGTGGGCGCCTGGCTTGATCATGCCTGGGCGTTAGTACTGGCTGTCGGGCTTTCCATTCCGCTGGGTCTTGCTGGCCGTCACTGGCAGATGCGCGGCACGAACCGCCTGGTACGCCTGGCTGAGCAATCACTGAGCGACCCGCTGATTGCTCAAATGTATACGGACAGCAGCGGCGCCGAAGCCCGGCTGGAGATGGCAATGCTTAGCGAGCATGCACGCCTGAAGACCTGCCTGACACGCCTGCAGGACAGTGCCGTACAGCTTCAACAGCAAGCCATGCGTGCCGATGAGTTGGCACATAGCTGTTCCGGCGGCCTGGCGCGTCAGCAGCATGAAACCGAACAGGTGGCCACGGCAATCAACCAGATGGCCGCAACCACCCAGGAAGTAGCCGGCAATGTGGCGCTGACTGCCAGCGCCACTGAACAGGCCAGCAGATTAACCAGTCAGGGGCGCGAAACCAGCGCGCAAACCCGCAAGGCCATTGAATTGCTGGCCAACACCGTGAGCGCAGCCGGTGATGCCGTTACCGAACTGGCACGCAACAGCGATGAAATCGGCACGGTGGTGGATGTCATCAAGGGCATTGCCGATCAGACCAATCTGCTCGCACTCAACGCCGCCATTGAAGCCGCACGTGCAGGGGAGTCCGGGCGCGGCTTCGCGGTGGTTGCCGATGAAGTCCGCCAGCTGGCCCAACGTACCGCAGCCGCCACCGGGCAGATCCATCAGTTGATCGAAACACTCCAGTCCCAGGCACGCCAGGCTGTGGAAGCCACCGCGCAGGGCAAAGCCCAGGCAAGTGTGGGCGTGGAGCAGGTAAAAGAGGCTGACCAGGCACTCGCCGGCATTGGCGCCGCCGTGGAAAGCGTTATCGACATGGCGACACAGATCGCTTCAGCCACCGAGCAGCAAAGTGCAGTGGCCGATGAGATCAGCCGCAACGTCAGCAATATTGCCCGTTTGGCCGATCAAACCCTGGGAGACGCGCAGAGCACAGCGCTGCTTTCCGAGGACCTGGCCGCAACCGCGCAGGCACAGAACGAACTGGTGGAGCGCTTCAACCGCTGATCAGAGCGACTGCAGGAAATCGGCGATCCGCTGCGCAGCACTGTCGAGGTGCTGATCATGGGTCAGGCCCGAGCGTTTCAGGGGTTTCAGATCATGGTCGGCAGCGCTCAGCCAGTGCATTTCAACTGCTGGTGACAGCGCGTAGCCGGCCACAGTCTGGCGGTCACCGAGGGCGTCGCGCTCACCCTGAATGATCAGGGTGGGCGTGCGCAGTTCGGCAAGATGCGCTACCCGTGGCTTCTCCAGCTTGCCTGCAGCATGAAAGGGATAACCCAGGCAGATCAGCGCATCGGCCTGCAACCCGTCAGCCAGCAGGCTGGCCATTCTTCCCCCCATGGACTTGCCGCCGATGGCCAGCCTGCCTGCGGTCTGCTGTCGCACCAGAGCATGCACATCGCGCCACTGCTCCAGCAACCGGGGCTGTGGATTCGGTAGCCGCCTGCGCCCATCGAGCCGCCGCGCTGCCATGTAGGCAAACTCGAAACGAACCACCTCGATCCCACGCGCCACAAGGCGCTCGGTCATCGCCTGCATGAACGGGCTGTCCATCGGCGCGCCTGCCCCGTGCGCCAGGATTAAGCTCGCAGAGGCCTTATCACGCGGGCTATCCACCCGGACAAATGGAATTTCAACCCCCTGCGTGTATTGATCCCGATCAATACCGGCCACTTGCCCTTTCCCCATGCTTGCCCCCGCTTTCTATTGAAAGAAACAACTGCTTACACGCAACAAAAAACGCTCATTACCGTGGATGGAAGCCCATACATGAACACAGCAACCAGTACCGCCTACCAATACAAGGTGGTCCGCCAATTCGCCATCATGACGGTGGTGTGGGGAATCGTCGGGATGGGGCTCGGCGTTTTCATCGCAGCACAGCTTGCGTGGCCCGGACTTAACTTCGACCTACCCTGGACCAGTTTCGGGCGCTTGCGACCCTTGCACACCAACGCGGTGATTTTCGCCTTCGGTGGCTGCGCATTGTTCGCGACCTCCTACTACTCCGTCCAGCGCACCTGCCAAACCACCCTGTTCGCACCGAAACTGGCCGCGTTCACCTTCTGGGGCTGGCAACTGGTCATCCTGCTGGCCGCGATTTCCCTGCCGCTGGGCTTTACCAGCTCCAAGGAATACGCGGAACTGGAGTGGCCGATCGACATTCTGATCACCATCGTCTGGGTGGCTTATGCGGTCGTCTTCTTCGGCACGCTGGCCACGCGCAAGGTCAAACACATCTATGTCGGTAACTGGTTCTTCGGTGCCTTCATTCTGACCGTCGCCATTCTGCATGTCGTCAACAACCTGGAAATCCCGGTCACGGCGATGAAGTCCTACTCGATCTATGCCGGCGCAACCGATGCGATGGTGCAGTGGTGGTACGGCCATAACGCCGTAGGCTTCTTCCTGACCGCCGGCTTCCTGGGGATCATGTACTACTTCGTGCCCAAGCAGGCCGAACGTCCGGTGTATTCCTATCGCCTGTCGATCGTGCACTTCTGGGCGCTGATCACCGTGTACATCTGGGCCGGCCCGCACCACCTGCACTACACCGCGCTGCCGGATTGGGCGCAGTCGCTGGGCATGGTGATGTCGCTGATCCTGCTGGCGCCAAGCTGGGGCGGCATGATCAACGGCATGATGACCCTGTCGGGCGCCTGGCATAAGCTGCGCAGCGACCCGATCCTGCGCTTCCTGGTGGTTTCGCTGGCGTTCTACGGCATGTCGACCTTCGAAGGTCCGATGATGGCCATCAAGACCGTCAACGCCCTGTCTCACTACACCGACTGGACCATCGGCCACGTACACGCCGGCGCCCTCGGCTGGGTAGCCATGGTATCCATCGGCGCGCTGTATCACCTGATCCCGAAAGTGTTTGGTCGCGAGCAGATGTACAGCATCGGTCTGATCAACGGTCACTTCTGGCTGGCCACCATCGGCACCGTGCTCTACATCGCCTCGATGTGGGTCAACGGCATCGCCCAGGGT
>NZ_JAMOHY010000029.1 GCF_024448695.1 Stutzerimonas stutzeri
CCAAGAACCCGACACCGGCTACCAGCGCAGGTAGAACATCGCCTTGGCCAGCACCACGATGCCGACCATCTGCAGAAAAATCGCCCAGTGGATGGCCCGGTAGCGTCCTGGGGTCATCCGCCCGCTTCTTAACAGCATGGCCACCGCACCAAAGGTGAAGAAGACGCCAACGGCCAGCACGATCTTCAGCGTCAGCAGGGTGCCGAAGCTGCTGGCGAATGGATTGGCAAGCAGGTGCCGGTGATACCAGGCCAGTCCTATGCCCGCCCCGTAGACGAACAGCACCACCCAGTGCAGCACCACCCGCAGCCGCGCACCTACCGCCTTGTCGACGCGCTGCATCAGCTCAGGATCGATCTGTTTGCGCACACTGGCCAGCACAGCCACCTCGACAAACAGCGTGCCGATGAAAAAGATCGCACCCACTAAATGGGTGACATGCAGCAGGGAATAACTCATCTCTACACCTTGGGCTGTTCAGGCGGCCAGCCTAGCAGAGCCCAGCCCCCTGTTACCGACAGCCTTGTCGCGCAGACTCAGTGATTCACCGCAGCCAGCTGGCTACCGCTACGCTCGACCTGCTGGCCGGCCTCGAAACCATCGGCAGAGGTCCGCAGCCGAGTGGTATTGCCCTGCTCATCCTTCAGCACATAAAGATTATGCTCAAGGCCCGCTACCTCCTGGACGCCCTGACCGGCGAAATAGCCTACGCCAGCTCCCACCAATGCGCCGATCGGACCACCAGCAGCCGCCCCCAGCATAAAGCCGCCAAGGCCACCGAACCCGCCACCCACCATGCGGTCCTTCTCTACTGTCACAATCTCATCGGCACTCGCCAGAGTGCTTGCCAGCAGCAGTACACTCGCCATCATGATCGACTTGTTCATGCGAAACGCTCCTTTGGAAAGATAGGGATTGCACTTCATCCTCTTCACGAAGCGTGCCGGCAATTCAGTTGACGCAGATCAATACCTTAGCAAAGGCAATGTACTATCAACCCTGGTGGAAAGGGTTTTTATGACACTCACAAGGGTGATTTTTACCCTTAACCGAGGCCGTTCATGATCCTCTGCAAACGCGCCTACGAACGTCCTGCTGCAGATGATGGCCGGCGGGTCCTCGTCGACCGGCTCTGGCCACGCAACTGCCGCAAGGAAGCGTTGCAGCTGGACCAATGGCACAAGGAGCTGGCGCCATCGGACGAGTTGCGCCGTGCCTTCAAGGCCGGCGACCTGAGCTTCGCGCTCTTCCGCGAACGTTACCGCGAAGAACTCGCCGCACATCCCGAGCACTGGTGGCCGCTGCTGAGCACTGCCGGCCAGGAGCGCATCACGCTCATCTACGCCGCACGTGACGAACGGCATAACAATGCGCAGGTGCTGGCCGAATGGCTGCAAGAACAACTCGACCGCCACGCGGAGCAGAGCTCCCCAACCTGCCCTGCCGGAAGACGCCTGCCTTGAAGACCCCACGGCACTCGGGTACCAGCCCGCAGGAAAAGTCATTGACGCTTATCCGGACAGACGAACTTTTGCCTGACTGACCGCTTCTACAGACGACAGTCAAGCAGCCTGCACACCATGAACCCAACCACGCCTGCGTTCCCGCCACCCTCCCGGACCGACTGCCTGATCGTCGGCGCCGGGCCGGGCGGACTTACAGCCGCGCTCTATCTGGCCCGCTTCCACCGCGACTGCCTGGTGGTGGATGCCGGCGCCAGCCGCGCTTCACTGATTCCCCGATCACACAACTACCCCGGCTTCCCGCCTGGCATATCCGGCGATGCGCTGCTGTCCCGGCTGCGCGAGCAGGCAAGCAACCATGGTGCACAGTTTGAGCAAGGCCACGTGGAGCGCATCGAAGCCCAGACCGAGGGCTTCATTGCGCATTACGCCGACAAGCGTTGTTTCGCTCGCCGCATCATCCTCGCCACCGGTATAGAAGACACGCTGCCGGAAATGCCCGACGCCCACTCAGCTATCGCCGAGGGCAGCTTGCGCCTGTGCGCGATCTGTGACGGCTATGAGGTCAACGGCGACAACACCGCGGTCTATGGCGAAGCCGAAGACACCATCCGCCACGCCGTATTTCTGCGCACCTTCACCGATCAGGTGACTGTCGTGATCCACGGCGAACAACCTGCCTGCGAGGCGGCCAGGAAACTGGCCAGTCACTACGGCATTCGACTGCTCGACGACAAGGTCGAAGCCTTGCACCGCTGCCCACAGGGCATTGAGCTGGTCACTGCCCACCAGGGCACCCATCACTTCGACATCATCTACCCCAACCTGGGCGCCCGCTTTCGCTCCGAGCTGGCGGTAAGCCTGGGCGCCGCCTGCGATGAACAGGGCGCGCTGATCGTCGATGCCCATCAGCAAACGTCGACGCCCGGGCTCTATGCACTTGGCGACGTCGTAGCCGGTCTCAAGCAGATCAGTGTCGCCATTGGGCAAGCCGCCCAGGCTGCCACCGCGGTGCATAACAGCCTGGAAAGCAATCCCTGGGGCGGATCCAGCTGATAATCGCGCCACGTCTCACAAGAGAGACCTGCGGGCGATGCCTTCAGTCTGGCAAGGAGGCATACTGCCGCTCTCGACCAAAGCCCGAATAGCATGCGCATTCACGTTACCTTCATTGACCGCATCGGCATCACCCAGGAAGTGCTCGCCCTGCTGGTGGCGCGCAACCTCAATCTGGACGCCGTCGAAATGGTGCCGCCCAACGTCTATATAGACGCACCTGCACTCGACACTCACGTGCTGGACGAGCTGCGCCAGGCGCTGCGCGACGTGCGCGGGGTACAGGACATCCAGGTGGTCGGCATGCTGCCCGGCCAGCAGCGACGCCTGCAGCTCGATGCCCTGCTGCACGCCATGCCGGACCCGCTGATGGCGGTCGATGGCGACGGCAAGATCCTGATGGCCAACCCGGCGCTGATCAGCCTGGTGGGCTTCGACCCCGAAGGCCGGTTCGTCGGCGAGCTGTTCGACGCGCCTGAGTTGCAGGCCGCAATGCTCAAACAGCATTTCCGCCTGCCCATGCGCGAAATCATCTTCAACGGCCAATCCCTGCTGATCGATGTGATGCCGGTTGCCGAAACCCTGAACGCCGACGGATCACAGCCCGCTGCTGGCGCACTGCTGACACTCTATGCACCCAGCCGGCTGGGCGAGCGCCTGGCCGCGCTGCACCCTCACCATGCGGAAAGTTTCGAGGCGTTGCTGGGCGACTCCACCCCCATCCGCACGCTCAAGGCCCGAGGCGTGCGCGTGGCAGCCCTCGATGCGCCGCTGCTGATCCAGGGCGAAACCGGCACCGGCAAGGAACTGGTCGCCCGCGCCTGCCACGCCGCCAGCCCGCGCAGCAATGCGCCCTTCCTGACGCTCAGCTGCGCAGCCCTGCCGGAAAACCAGGCCGATGGTGAGCTTTTCGGTTACGCACCCGGCACGGCAAACGCCAGCCAGCGCAGTGGCAAGCCCGGCCTGCTGGAGCTGGCCAACGGCGGCACGGTGTTCCTCGACGAAATCGCCGAGATGTCGCCCTACCTGCAGGCCAAGCTGATGCACTTCCTCAGCGAGGGCAGCTTTCGTCGAGTTGGCGGCGAGCGCGAGATACGCGTCGATGTACGCATCCTCAGCGCCACCCACCGCAACCTGGAACAGCTGGTCGGCGACGGCGCCTTCCGCGAGGACCTGTTCTATCGGCTGAACGTACTCAACCTCAGCGTTCCGCCGCTGCGTGAACGCAGCGAGGATATCCTGCTGCTGGCGCGACATTTTCTACTGCAGGCCTGTACCCAGATCCAGCGCCCGCCCTGCCGTCTGGCACCCTCAACCTACCCGGCGCTGCTGGGCAATAACTGGCCCGGTAACGTGCGGCAGCTGCAGAACATCATCTTTCGCGCCGCGGCGATGTCCGACAGCACCATCATCGGCCTCGACGACCTGGATATCGCTCGCACCCGCCTGGCGTGCCAGGAGGAGGAAATCCCCAGCCTCAGCGAGGCCATGGAAGCCTTTGAGCGCTCGATTCTGGAAAGATTTTACGCAAGCCATCCCTCTACGCGCTTGCTGGCCAGTCGACTGAAGAGCTCACACAGCGCCATCGCCATGCGCTTGCGCAAATATGGCATCGGCGGCCACAGATAAGGTTGCCGTAAACGTCACCTTCGGAAACAATTGCTCAACCAACTGTCCGTTATTGCCTCATCCTGCGGCGTTTTGCCGCGCCAGCTGTATTGATTTGAATACAGCGTACTGAAATGCATGCAGCTGCTCCGCAGGCTGAACATAACGACCGAACCGGAATGCTGTATCGATTTCAGTACAAGGCTTCCATGTGGCTTGGCCGGTTATACGCATAACCTATTGATTACCTGAGTATTTACATAAAGCTGGCATCGGTATTGCCTTGTTGCAGAGACTGGATCCGACTGACGACTGTGTTGCCTGGTTGCACAAGGGCAGCACTTGCCAGCCAGAGCCTCTATTGGGTGCCTTGTCTTTCGCACACCGACGTGCCGTAACCAAAAAATTACAAGCGGAGTCGACATGGAATTTCTGAATAATCTGGTCAACCAAATCAACTCGCTGGTATGGGGCCCACCGATTCTGGTGCTCATCCTCGGCACCGGGCTGATCCTCATGATCATGCTCAAGTTCATGCCCTGGCGAACCATTCCCCGTGGTTTCCGCCTGATGTGGCAGGGACGTAAAAACGAGCCTGGCGCGGAGGGCGAAATCAGCCCCTTCCAGGCGCTGATGACCTGCCTCGCGGCGACCGTGGGAACCGGCAACATTGCCGGTGTGGCCACCGCCATCTTTCTGGGCGGACCGGGCGCATTGTTCTGGATGTGGTGCACCGCGCTGGTGGGCATGGCGACCAAGTACTGCGAAGTGGTACTGGCGGTGCACTACCGCGAGAAGGACGACCGCGGCGAGCATGTCGGCGGCCCGATGTATGCGATCAAGAACGGTCTTGGCAAAAAATGGCTGTGGCTTGGTGGCGCCTTCGCCATCTTCGGCGGGCTGGCCGGTTTCGGCATCGGCAACATGGTGCAGGTCAACAGCATGGCGCATGCCATGGAAACGACCTTCGGCGTACCGATGTGGATCACTGGCGTGGTCTCGATGGCCATCGTCGGCATGGTGATCCTCGGCGGCATCAAGCGCATCGGCAAGGTTGCCGCGGCCCTGGTGCCCTTCATGTGCGTGGCGTACATCATCGCGGCGCTGGTGGTACTGGCGGTCAACTTCCAGGCCATCCCCGGCGCATTCGCACTGATCTTCGAATCCGCCTTCAACCCGGTAGCAGCCACAGGCGGCTTTGCCGGCGCAGCAGTGATCGCGGCGATTCGCTTCGGCGTGGCGCGCGGCATCTTCTCCAACGAAGCAGGCCTGGGTACCGCCGGTATCGCCCAGGCAGCAGGCACCAGCAACAGCCCGGTTCGCTCCGGCCTGATCGGCATGCTCGGCACCTTCATCGACACCATCATTATCTGCTCGATGACTGGCCTGGCCATTATCTGCTCGGGCGTATGGACCAGCGGCGAGAGCGGCGCGGCACTGTCAGCTGCGGCCTTCGAGTCGGCAATGCCCGGCTTCGGCGGCGCCATCCTGACCATTGCACTGGTGGTCTTCGCCTTCACCACCATTCTCGGCTGGAGCTACTTCGGCGAAAAATGCTGGGAGTACCTGATGGGCACCAAGGTCATCTGGCCATTCCGGGTGATCTGGGTCCTGGCCGTGCCCTTTGGGGCGATCGCTCAGCTGGATTTCGCCTGGCTGGTCGCCGACACCCTCAACGGGCTGATGGCGATTCCAAACCTGATCTCCCTGCTGCTGCTGAGCCCGGTGGTGGTCAAGCTGACCAACGCCTACTTTGCCGAGCGCAAGGCTCAGGAAGCACTTGCCGGCATGCCGCGCTGAATAGCGGTCTAAGCTGAAAACAGAAACCACCCGGACGCCCGCAACGGCGCCTGGGTGGCTGTCGTCTCACCGGCGAGCGACCTCCTTTATGTCCCTCAGCATCTTCGACCTGTTCAAGATTGGCATCGGCCCCTCCAGTTCGCATACCGTCGGCCCCATGTGCGCGGCGGCGCGGTTTGCTGAAGGGCTGCAGCGCGATGGCCTGTTGGCCACTACCGAAGGCGTGCGCATCGAGCTGCATGGCTCGCTCGGCGCCACCGGCAAGGGCCATGGCAGCGACAAGGCGGTGCTACTCGGCCTCGAAGGCGAGCAGCCGGAACAAATCGATACCACCCGGATACCTGCGCGGCTGGCGGTGATCCGGGAAAGCTGCACGTTGCACCTGCTGGGTGAAAAGCCAATCCACTTCGTGGAGCGCGAGCACCTGACGATGACACGCAAGCCACTGACGTTCCATCCCAACGGCATGCTGTTTCGCGCGTTTGATGCCGCCGGCCTGCAAATCCGCAGCCGCACGTATTACTCGGTGGGCGGTGGCTTCGTCGTGGATGAGCAAGCCATCGGCAGCGACCGCATCGTCGAAGACCAGACGCCGCTGCCCTTCCCCTTCCACAGCGCCCGCGAACTGTTGACGCTATGCGACGAGCATGGCCTGTCGATCAGCCAGTTGATGCTGGCCAACGAGGCAGCCTGGCGACCGGAGGCGCAAACCCGCGCGCGGCTGCTGCATATCTGGCAGGTCATGCAGGACTGCGTGCGCGCCGGCTGCCGCACCGAAGGCACGCTGCCTGGCGGGCTCAAGGTGGAGCGCCGCGCCGCCAAGCTCTACCGCCAGCTCGGCGAAAGCCCGGAAGCCAACCTGCGCGACAGCCTCAACGTGCTTGACTGGGTCGATCTGTACGCGCTGGCCGTCAACGAGGAAAACGCCAGCGGCGGTCGCGTGGTCACTGCACCGACCAATGGGGCCGCGGGAATCATTCCGGCGTTACTGCACTACTACATGCGCTTCGTGCCCGGCGCCAGCGAGGACGGCGTGGTGCGCTTCCTGCTCACCGCAGCCGCCATCGGCATGCTCTACAAGGAGAACGCCTCGATTTCCGGGGCCGAAGTCGGCTGTCAGGGCGAGGTGGGCGTGGCCTGCTCCATGGGCGCAGGCGCGCTCTGCGAAGTGCTTGGCGGCACGCCGCGACAGGTCGAGAACGCCGCCGAGATCGGCATGGAACATAACCTCGGCCTGACCTGCGATCCGGTTGGCGGCCTGGTTCAGGTGCCTTGCATCGAGCGCAACGCCATGGGTGCGGTCAAAGCCATCAATGCGGCACGCATGGCCCTGCGCGGCGACGGCAGCCATTTCATCTCGCTGGACAAGGTCATCCGTACCATGCGCCAGACCGGCGCCGACATGCAGAGCAAGTACAAGGAAACCGCCCGCGGCGGGCTGGCCGTCAACATCATCGAATGCTGACCGCAGGCGACCAGACCGATGGTCGTCGCTGTCACCGCGGCTTGCCGTCAGGCCTCACCCACCCATGCGAGGACAGACACATGACCACACTGAACCAGGCTCACTGCGAAGCCTGCCGGGCCGACGCGCCCAGGGTTGCCGATGACGAACAGGCCCAGCTGATCCAGGAGATTCCGGACTGGAACGTCGAGACCCGCGACGGTCATCAGGAGCTGAAAAGGACATTCCTGTTCAGCAACTTCCGCCAGGCGCTGGCCTTTACCAACACCATCGGCGAGATCGCTGAAGCCGAAGGCCACCATCCTGACCTGCTCACCGAATGGGGCAAGGTCACGGTCACCTGGTGGAGTCACAAGATAAAGGGCCTGCATCGCAACGACTTCATCATGGCAGCACGTACCGACGAAGCGGCCAGAACCGCAGAAGGCCGTAAACAGGGTCTAACCTGATCGGCGGACCGACGTTACGGTGAGCTGACGAGCGAATGAGTTCTACAGGCTGAAACCGGTCGAGGTCTCCACCACACGGCTACGGAGAACCTCAACGGGTCTGCCGGACTTGCACATTCAGCCGTCAGACCCGCAGCAACCCTACGCCAACAGGCGCTGCGCGCCGGTTTCGGGTCTGCCGGCAGCCTGCACGCGCTCGAGCGCCAGGCGATCGGCGACAAGAGACGTGGGAATTTGCGCCTGCTCGGCGCGCTGGAAAATTTCACGCAGGGTTTCACCGATACCTTTGACGTGCGCATCAATCTGCGCCGCGCTGCCGCCGATGCGTTGGTAGTAGACGTCGATGATACCGCCGGCATTGATCACATAATCCGGCGCCCAGAGCTGGTTGCGCCGCTGCAGTACAGCACCGATTTCGGGCGTGGCCAGCTGGTTGTTGGCCGCACCGGCAATCACCGGCGCGCGCAGCACTTCAAGGGTCTGCTCGTTGAGGATGCCACCCATGGCGCAGGGCGCGAACACCTCGACATCGAGCCCGTAGATGTCCTCTGGACGCACCACCCGGGCATCCAGTTCGTCCATTGCGCGCTGTACATTGGCATCGAAGATGTCACAGACCCACAGCTCGGCGCCGGCAGCCTTGAGCCGCCGGGCCAGGCTCAGACCGACATGGCCCATCCCCTGAATCGCCACCTTCAGGCCGGCAAGGTCATTGCGCCCGAGACGCTGGCGTATCGCCTCGCGCAGGCCGACGAAAACCCCGAGCGCTGTCGAGGGCGAGGGATCGCCGCTGGCAATGCTGCCGTCCAGCGTGGTGCGTGACGATGCCCCGACCACATGCCGGGTACGCTGGGCGAATGCCTGCATTTCGGCATCGCCCGTGCCCGAGTCGGCAGCGGTGATATAGCGTCCGCCGAGGCTTTCGATGAAATCGCCCATGGCATGCAGCAGCGCCTGGCTCTTGCCGGTATGCGGATCGCCGATGATCACCGCCTTGCCGCCACCCAGCGCCAGACCGGCCAGCGAAGACTTGAGCGTCATGCCGCGGGACAGGCGCAACACATCGCGCAGGGCATCGGTCTCGGTGGCGTAGGGGAACATCCGGCAGCCACCCAGCGCTGGACCGAGGTGCGTATTGTGGATGGCGATGATGGCCTTGAGGCCCGACGCGGGGTCATGGCAGAAGACCACCTGCTCATGCTGGTCGAAATCGGGATGAGCGAATACGGACATGATTACCTCGTGTGTCTTCGTGGATTGGCGATTGTGCCCAGGCGCCCGCATAGACGCGCAACCGGGCACATCACACGGTCGGCTGGAACAGCCGAACATTCTGCACTTCATCCCCCCGCTCAAACCGCTCGCGCAGCAGCTTTTCCTGCTGGCGTGCCTTGGCGATGGCGCGCTCCTTCACCGGGCCATAGCCGCGGATCAGTTCCGGCAGCGCGGCGATGGCCACGGCGGTGCGGTAGTTGCCCGGTTTGAGCTGCACCAGCAGCTCGCCCAGGGTCTTTTCATAGTCAACAATCAGCTGGCGCTCCACACGCCGGTCGTGACCATGACCAAACGGGTCGAGTGGCGTCCCGCGCAGAAAGCGGAATTTCGCCAGCACACCAAACGCATCAAGCATCCACGGACCGAACTCGCGCTTGCGCGGCTCGCCGGTCCTGGGATCGGTCTTTGCCAGCCAGGCCGGCGCCAGATGGAACTGCAGCCTGTAGTCGCCCTCGAACTGCGCTTCGAGCTGCTGGCGGAATTCCGGTTCGCTGTACAGCCGCGCCACCTCGTACTCATCCTTGTAAGCCAGCAGTTTGAAGTAGTACCGCGCCACCGCCTTGGACAGCGCCAGATCATCCGCAGTGTCGGCCTCACGCACCCGCTCGACCAGCTTGCGGTAGCGGCGCGCCAGTCCGGCCCCCTGATAGCGGGTGAGGAAAGTCACACGCCAGTCGACGATCGCTTCGAGGGTCTTGCCAATGGGCTTCGCCACGTCCCCCGGTTTGGCCAACTGCTCCACCCCTTCAGGCTCCAGTACCGCGCGACGACCCCAGCGGAAGGCCTGGCGGTTCAGTTCGGCGGACATGCCGTTGAGCTCGATGGCCTTCTCGATGGCCTCGGCGGATAGCGGCAACAGCCCTTGCTGATAGGCAAAGCCGAGCAGGAACAGGTTGGTGGCAATGCTGTCACCCAGCAGCCGCGTGGCCAGCCGGGTGGCATCGACGAAATGGGTTTTCTCCGCTCCGACCGCATCGTTGATGGCCTGGCGCATGGCGCCGCCGGGCACCTGGGCATCCGGGTTGCGGGTGAACTCGGCGGTGGCCGATTCGTGGCTGTTCACCACGGCGTGGCTGATCTGCTCGTTGAGCCGGGTCAGCGATTCATCACCGGCGGCAACAATCAGATCGCAGCCCAGCAGCAGGTCGGCTTCTCCAGCGGCAATGCGCACGGCGTAAATGTCGCCCTGCTTGGCCGCAATCCGCACATGGGTGGTCACAGGGCCGAACTTCTGGGCCAGGCCTGCCTGGTCGAGCACCGTGCAGCCCTTGCCTTCCAGGTGCGCCGCCATGCCGATCAGCGCGCCGAGGGTGGTTACGCCGCTGCCGCCAACGCCGGGAATTAGCACGTTCCATGGGCGTTCCAGCGATGGCTGCTGCGGTTCAGGCAGCGCTGCCGCTTCGATACCGCCGGCCACCGCCTCGGGCTTGCGCAACTGGCCGCCGTGCACGGTGACGAAACTCGGGCAGAAGCCCTCGACGCAGGAGTAATCCTTGTTGCAGGCGTTCTGGTCGATCTCGCGCTTGCGCCCCAGTTCGGTTTCCAGCGGCAATACCGACAGGCAGTTGGATTTCTCGCCACAGTCGCCGCAGCCCTCGCATACGGCGGGGTTGATAAACACGCGCTTGGCCGGGTCTTCCAGCTTGCCGCGCTTGCGCCGGCGGCGTTTCTCGGTGGCACAGGTCTGATCGTAGATGATCACCGAGACGCCCTTGAACTCGCGCAACTCGCGCTGCACGGCGTCCAGCTCGCGGCGATGGTGGAAGCTGGCGTTGGGTGCGAAGCCTTCGCGGCTGGGGTATTTCTCCGGTTCGTCGCTGACGATGGCGATGCGCTGGACACCCTCGTCATGTACCTGGCGGCTGAGCTGGTCGACGCGCAGTTCGCCGTCGATGGGCTGGCCGCCGGTCATGGCCACGGCGTCGTTGTAGAGAATCTTGAAGGTGATATTCACCCGCGCCGCCACAGCTGCCCGAACCGCCAGGCTGCCGGAATGGAAGTAGGTGCCGTCGCCAAGGTTCTGGAAGATGTGCGGTGTGTCGGTGAACGGCGCCTGACCGATCCAGTTCACGCCCTCGCCGCCCATCTGGGTGAAGGTCTCGGTACGCCGGTCCATCCACTGCACCATGTAATGACAGCCGATGCCCGCCGAGGCACGACTGCCTTCGGGCACCTTGGTCGAGGTGTTGTGCGGGCAGCCCGAGCAGTAGTGCGGCGTGCGCACCGTGTTGTAGCTGCGCGCGGCCAGGGCTTTCTCCTTGGCATCGAGGAAAGCCAGTCGCGACTGGATCATTTCACTGGTGAGGATAGGTTCCAGGCGTTTGGCGATGACGCGGGCGATCATCGCCGGAGTCAGTTCGGAAAGGTTGGGCAGCAGCGAACAGCCCTGCTCGTCGAACTCGCCGACCACCCGCGGACGCTTGTCCACCGGCCAGTTGTAGAGCTGCCCGGTGAGCTGGTCCTCGATGATGCTGCGTTTTTCCTCCACCACCAGGATTTCGTCCAGGCCGTGGGCGAATTCATGCACCGAGACCGGCTCCAGCGGCCAGCTCATGCCGACCTTGAGCAGGCGCAGGCCGATCTGTGCGCAGAGTTCTTCGTCCAGCCCCAGATCGTCCAGCGCCTGGCGCACGTCGAGGTAACTCTTGCCGGTGGTGATGATGCCCATACGCGGGCTGGGCGAATCGAGCATCACCCGGTTGAGGTTGTTGCCACGGGCAAAGGCGCGTGCGGCGTAGATCTTGAACAGGTTGAGGCGCTTTTCCTGGGCCAGCGGCGGGTCCGGCCAGCGGATGTGCACGCCGTCCTCGGGCAGCTGGAAGTCCAGCGGGATGCGCGTCTGCACCCGCAGCGGATCGACCTCCACCACAGCAGAGGAGTCGACGTTTTCAGCGATGGTCTTGAGCGCGACCCAGCAGCCGGAATAGCGCGACAGCTCCCAGCCGATGATGCCGTAGTCGAGAATTTCCTGGACGTTGGCCGGGTTGAGCACCGGGATCGAAGCGGCGATAAAGGCGTGCTCGCTCTGGTGCGGCAGCGTCGAGGACTTGCAGCCGTGGTCGTCGCCAGCCAGCAGCAGCACGCCGCCGTGGGGCGAGACGCCCGCGGCATTGGCGTGCTTGAACACGTCACCGGCGCGGTCCACCCCCGGCCCCTTGCCGTACCACATGGCAAATACACCGTCGTATCGGGCACCCGGAAACAGATTGGCTTGCTGGCTGCCCCACACCGCGGTGGCGGCCAGTTCCTCGTTCAGCCCCGGCTGAAAATGGATGGCGTGCTGCGTGAGGTAGTCGCGCGCATCCCACAGGCTCTTGTCCAGCCCGCCCAGTGGCGAGCCACGGTAGCCGGAAATGAAACCGCCGGTGTTCAGCCCCCGAGCCTGGTCACGTTGGTGCTGGAGCATCGGCAGGCGGGTCAGCGCCTGGGTGCCAGTGAGGTACAAATGCCCGGTTGCAAGCCGGTATTTGTCATCCAGACGGATCTCGGCCAGAGTCATGGGGCGCTCCTGTTGTTGTTCGGAGTCTGGGCGGCTTATGCGCTGCCCGCCTGGCGAAAACCGCAGGAGTTCGCCCCGCCTTTTCGCATCTGTTATGAGTCTGGCCGTGACGAGACGAGATTTCCTTTCTATTTTTACGGTAGATGCGCTATCGGGTGCATGATCGATCCACAAAAAACAGCCAAGCAGGAACAACCATGCAGACTCCGCTGAGCAGCATCGACCGCAAGATTCTCCTGCTGCTGCAACACAACGCTGATCTGTCCGCCGCCGAGATCGCCGAAAAGGTGGAGCTTTCGCAATCGCCGTGCTGGCGGCGCATTCACCGCATGCAGGAAGAGGGGCTGATCGAACGCAAGGTCGCGCTGCTCAATCCAAAGAAGCTCGGGCTGAACATGACGGTGTTCGTCAACATCAAACTGTCAGCCCACGGGCGCAGCAATCTGGATGAATTCGAACGGGCTGTGGTGGGCTACCCCGAGGTGCTGGAGTGCCACACCATGGCCGGTGAATCGGATTACCTGCTCAAGGTGGTGGCCAGGGATATCGACAGCTATGAGCGTTTTCTACGCGACCAGTTGCTGCAGCAACCCCATGTGCAGGAGGCGCACTCGCATATCGCCATGAGTGAAGTGAAGCGCACCACCGAGCTACCGCTGGATTGAGCCGGGATTAAACGGTGGATAAGGCTTCGCCGTTATCCACCCTACGAAACAGCGGCCTTGCCAGCGGGAGGTTATCGCTGAGGAATTCCCAACACCGGAGTCCCCTGGCAGATCCCCTGGCGCTCGAACCAGCCCTGGTTGACCTCCAGCGCATAGCGCGCTGGCTTGCGCGAGCAACGGATCGCCTCGCTCAACGGCTCCAGATCAATCAGATCGACGATGCGTCCCTGTTCATCCAGAAATGCGGCGGACAATGGCAACGGGGTGTTCTTCATCCACAGGCAATGACGGCGGAAATCGTCGAAACGAAACAGCATGCCCGCGTCAGTCGCCAGCTCGGTGCGGTCCATCAGCCCGCGTTCGCGTTCGGTGGGCGAGCTGACGTATTCGGCGCGCAGTGGTGCAGTGCCGACCAGCAGGTCGAGCAGGGTTTCGGCGCTGGCGAGAGCCGGCCAGGCCAGACAGGCGGTTAGCAGCATGCGGAGGGTACGCATCGGGGCTTCACTCGTATCGGAAAAGCCATGTCCTATCATGGGTTGCGCGAAGCAGGCGCTTTTGTGGGAGGGGGCTTGCCCGCGAGCTTTTGGCGGTGGCTGACGCAGAAAAGCAAAGCTCGCGGACAAGTCCGCTCCCACCTGACCCCTTCCACCCGGCCTAGGCACCCCATGACTGGAACATGGCTATCGGAAAAGGCGGAGCATAGACGGCCACGGGCAGCGGCTACCAGTCCAGCCGCAATTCGCTCTCGAAGGTACGCGGCTGGCCACTCAAGGGATCGCAAAACGCCAACCCACGCGCCAGCAATTTTAGCGGCTTACTGTAGTCGTCCCGATCGCGCCGCGCGCGTTCGATCAGCTCGGGATAGAACGGATCGTTGCAGATGCCAGCGCCCAGCGTGGCCATCTGCAGGCGCAACTGATGCTTGCGCCCGGTCAGCGGATACAGGGCGTAACGCCAGCAATCTTCACGGCGCTCCAGCACCTCGATGCGGGTCTCGCTGTTGGGTTCGCCGTCACCCTTGCGCATCAGGAAGAAGGGTTCGCCTTCGATCATGTGCAGTCGCTCCAGGCGCGGAAATGCCAGTTCCGGCAGCGCCGGGCAGATCGCCTCGTAATGTTTGTCGATCCTCCGCTCACGAAACAGCGCCTGATAAGCCCCACGACTGGCCGGATCGGTGGAAAACAGCACCAGCCCGGCGGTGAGCCGGTCGATACGGTGAATCGGCACCAGATCGGGATTGCCCAGGCGTTTGCTGAGTCGCGCCAGCAGGGTTTCGTTGACGTATCCACCCGCCGGCATCACTGGCAGAAAATGCGGTTTGTCGACCACCAGCAGATGTTCGTCAAGGTGCAGGATGTGCGCCTCGAAGGGGATCGGCTGCTCGTTGGGCACTTCACGAAAATAGTGAATCCGCAGCCCGACCTGATAGGCATGTGTCACTTCCAGCGCCTGCCCATCCGCCCCCAGCACGCGGCCACGCGCGAAGCGATCCAGCCAGGTGGCACGGTCGATGGCTGGAAAGTGAGCGCACAGGCAATCGAGCACCGTACGCCAATCACCCTGGGGTAAATGCAGCGTGCTGCGGGCATTGGAAGCGGACATGGCAACAGGCGTATGGCGAAAGGGGTGCCGATGATAACCGAGCGCTTTAAAGCAGCGCAGACCTTACGCCAGCTTCGGCTGCAGGCTTAAGCCACTCCCACGGGTCCGGTATACGTTGGCCCATGGTGGGAGTGGCTTCAGTCACGAATGAGCAGCTCAGCAGCAGGACAAGGCTTGATCAGTCTTCCTTCTCCTTGGTCATTTCCCCGGTCCTGCCGTCCATCTTGAACTCCCACACCTTACCGTCGGCCTTCATGCCTTCGCCTTCCCAGACATCATCGTCGGCGCCGATGGAGTGCAACTGCGTATAACCGGCCGACTTGGCCTTCTCTACAGCCTGCTCCAGGGTGATCCAGTCGGCGCCGGGTTTGTCGGCCAGTGCGATCCCGCTGGCGGTTCCAAGAACGGCGATGGCAAGGGCAGCGGTCAGTTTCTTGTGGTACATGGCTATTTCCTTCTTCTGATTTTCGAGATGCGGCTGCGTCGCAGCCCTGTTAAATACGAGCCTCGCCGCTGGGCAGGGTTCCCTCACGAGAACAAATACCATTCAGCTTCGCGTAAGCCTGGCCTCGTAATCTGTGCCTGTCCAAACCCACAGAGGAACAACTCATGAAAACCCTGACAATCCTGTTTACCGCCGCCACTCTCGCTCTGGGCGCCAACCTGGCCACCGCTCGCGACCTCGGCCCTGACGAAGCGCTGAAGCTGCGCGATGCCGGCACCATCCAGTCCTTCGAGAAGCTCAACGAAGCGGCATTGGCCAAGCATCCCGGCGCCACCATCGAGGAGACCGAACTGGAAGAAGAATACGGTCGCTACATCTACCAGCTTGAATTGCGCGACGACAAAGGTGTGCAATGGGACCTGGAACTCGACGCCAAGACCGGCGAAATCCTCAAGGACCACCAGGACGACTGATGCGCAACACCTTCCTCACGCTTTCGCTGGCCTTGCTGCTCGCCGCCACCCCGGCGGCGAGTCGCGACCTGGACCAGGACGAAGCCCTGAAACTGCGCCGCGAAGGGCTGATCCTGCCGCTGGAAAGCCTGCTGCAGCAGGCCATGCAGCGTTATCCCGGCGCACGCCTGCTGGAGGCAGAGCTGGAGGAAGATGACGGCATCTACATCTATGAAATCGAATTGCTCACCGCCGACGGTATCGCCCGTGAACTTGAACTCGACGCACGCGATGGCCGTCTGCTCAAGGACGAGGAAGACTGATGCGCCTGTTGCTGGTCGAAGACAGCGTCCCCCTGGCCGACGAACTGCTGGCCAGCCTTGGCCGCCACGGCTATGCCATCGACTGGCTGGCCGATGGTCGCGATGCCGACTACCAGGGCAGCAGCGAGCCCTATGACCTGATCGTTCTAGACCTCGGTCTGCCCGGCAAGCCGGGACTGGAAGTTCTACGTGACTGGCGCGCCCGTGGCCTGGCTACGCCCGTGCTGATCCTCACCGCACGCGACTCCTGGGCCGAGCGTATCGAAGGGCTCAAGGCCGGCGCGGACGACTACCTGACCAAACCCTTCCACCCCGAAGAGCTGCTGCTGCGTATCCAGGCATTGCTGCGCCGCGCTCATGGCGTGGCCAATCAGCCCTTGCTGCAAGTCGGCGGGCTGGCGCTGGACGAAGCGCGTCAGCGTTGCCGCAAGGATGACCAGGACATTGAGCTGACCGCCGGGGAATTCCGCCTGCTGCGCTATTTCATGCTGCATCCTGGCCAGCTGCTGTCGAAAACCCAGCTGGCCGAACACCTCTACGACGGCGAAACCGAGCGTGACTCCAACGTCATCGAGGTACACATCAACCGCCTGCGCGGCAAGCTGGGCCGCGCGCTGATCGAAACCCGCCGGGGTCAGGGCTATCGCTTCGGCGGCGCCTCTTGAGATCGATTCAGCGCAGCCTCAGTCTGGGCCTGGTCGCCGCCCTGCTGATCGTCAGCCTGCTGCTGTTGCAGACCAGCCTCTGGCTGTTCGAAGCCGGCTTGCGACGCAGCCTGGAAACCGATCTGCGCGAGGAAACCGAAGGCCTGCTGATCGCCGTGGTGCAAGGCACGGACGGCTTCAGGCTGGATACCAGCCGGCTCAACCCCCGCTACCAGCGCGCTTTTTCCGGTCACTATTTCCGCATTGATCTACCCGAGCGCAGCTGGCGTTCGCGCTCGCTCTGGGATGCCACGCCCGAATGGCCGCAGCAGCAGGGCCTGGCCTCCGAGCTGACCGAGGGACCGCAGGGCCAGCGGCTGCTGGCTTACCGCGCCGAGTACCAGCGCGACGGTCAGCGCATCATCATCGCCGTCGCACAGGACTACACGCCGATTCTCGACAGTTTCCTCCAGGTTCGCCTCGGCGGGCTCGGTCTGGTCGGAGTCGCGCTGCTGGTCTTCCTGCTGCTGCAGCGCTATGCGGTAAAGCTTGCCATGCGCCCGCTGGAACGGGCGCGCCAGCAGATTGCGCAACTGCAGCAGGGCCAGCGCCGCCAGCTCGATATCCAGGCGCCCCATGAGCTGCAACCGCTGGTGGCGCAGATCAATCATCTGCTGGCGCATACCGACGACACCCTCAAGCGTTCGCGGCATGCACTGGGCAACCTTGGCCATGCGCTGAAAACACCGCTGGCTGTACTTGGCAGCCTCATACAACGTGAAGAACTGAGCGCCCACCCTGAGTTGCAGGCCGGCCTGCGTGAACAGCTGGAACAAATCCAGCAAAGGGTCTCGCGCGAGCTGGGCCGCGCACGCATGGCCGGCGAGGCACTGCCCGGTGCCCATTTCGACTGTGGACGAGAGTTGCCAGCCCTGTTCGAGACACTGCAGATGATTCATCCGCGCGGTCTGAGTCTGCACTGGCACGCGCCGGACAACTGCCGCCTGCCCTGGGATCGCGAGGATATGCTCGAACTGCTCGGCAACCTGCTGGACAACGCCTGCAAATGGGCAACATCACAGGTGCGACTGGAGATCGAGCAGGACGCCGACAGCTATCGAATCACCATCGAGGATGACGGGCCGGGCATTCCCGAAGCGCTGCGTGACAGCGTTCTAACGCGTGGCGCACGTCTGGACGAACGCGCCGAGGGCCACGGTCTGGGGCTGGGTATCGTACGGGACATGCTCACCGCCTGGCATGGCAGCCTGACGCTGGAGCAGGGTTCACTCGGCGGGTTGCGGGCAAGCATTCGGCTGCCGAAACAGAAACAGTGACAGGCCACAAGCGGTTTTCAGACTCTGCTGGAGCTGGCCATGCCTGCGAAAGGGACAACCCTCGGAGCGTGATTATTCGCGGGCACGGCCCGCTCCTACTACACGCGGGCCAGCTCGTTGCGCATGTCCTCCAGAATGGTTTCCACAAGCAGGCCGTTATCGACCTGTCGGCCCGACACCATGCGTATGGATTCAGTGCCTTTTATCGGATAGCCGACGCGCACCACCAGGTTGCCGTTGGACTGCGGCTCAACACGGGTCTGGTATTCGGCTGGAAAATTATCGGCCAGATGGCGGGACAAGGTTTTCATCAGGTATCTCGTGGGCTGTACCTGATACAAAGACCCTGTATTTAACTGGGAGATTCAAACCGTTCATCGGCTGACATCCAGCTGTCACGGCACTGCAACCCGCACGCATGCGCCACGCCCGCAGCAACGGATTTCGCCGAAGCTCCTATAATGGCCGCGCTAACGCCCTCCATTCAGAACAGACTTCCCGCATGCGCCTGATCCACACCTCCGACTGGCACCTTGGCCAAACCCTGCACGGCCAGGAGCGTGACCATGAGCACGCGCAATTCCTCGGCTGGCTGCTCGATCAGCTGGCGACTCTGCAGCCGGACGCCCTGTTGATCGCCGGAGACATCTTCGACACGGTCAACCCGCCGCTCAAGGCTCAGGAACGCCTTTACGACTTCATCGTCAGCGCCCATGGAAAGCTGCCACGACTGGATATCGTCATGATCGCCGGCAACCATGACTCGGGCGGACGCATCGAACTGCCGGCGCCGCTGATGAGGCGCCTCAACACCCACGCCATCGGACGCATCAGCTGGGTCGCAGACGGCCAGCTCGATCACCAGCGGCTGCTGTTGCCACTGCACAATGCCAGCGGCGAGGTGGCCGCCTGGTGCCTGGCCCTGCCCTTCCTGCGACCCGCCGAAGTCACCGGCCTCGCCACCGGCGAGGACTACCTGAGCGGCATCGGTCAGGTCCACCAGCGGCTGGTCAGCGCCGCCGAAGCCCTACGCCAGCCGGGCCAGGCACTGATCGCCATGAGCCACGCGCACATGGCCGGTGGCGCGGTCTCGGAAGAGTCCGAGCGCAACATCGTCATCGGCCATGCCGAGGCGCTGCCGGCCAGCCTGTTCCCCGCGAGCATCGCCTACGTCGCCCTGGGCCATCTGCATAAACCGCAGCGCGTGGCCGGCCAGGAACGTATCCGCTACAGCGGCTCACCCCTGCCGCTGTCGTTCGCCGAAGTGAACTACCCGCATCAGGTGCTACTGGTCGAACTCGACGGCGAACGCCTAGAAAAGGTCGAAAGCCTGCCGGTGCCACGCGCCGTGGAGATGATCCGCATCGGTCGTGCATCGCTGAGCGAGGTCATCACCCAACTCGAAGCCCTGCCGGTAGCCGACCTGTTCGCCGAGCACCTGCCGTGGCTGGAAGTGCGCGTACAGCTGGATGAGCCGGTGCCGGACCTGCGCCAGCGGATCGAGAGCGCCATCAGCGGCAAGGCCTGCCGCCTGGTGCGGATCACCAGCGAATATGCCGGCAAGCGTGGTGAAACAGAGACCGAAGCGCTGCTCGGCCTCGACCAGATCACACCCGAGGAACTCTTCATCCGCGCCTGGACGGAACGCTTCGGCAACCCGCCGGACACCCAGGCACTGGAGGATTTCGCCAGCCTGCTGCAAGGCGTCGAACTCTCAGCTGGAGAGCCCGCTGAAGGATTGGCTGCAGGAAAAGTCCAATGAAGATCCTCGCCATCCGTCTGAAGAATCTCGCCTCACTGGCCGGTGAGCAGGCCATCGACTTCACCGCCGAGCCACTGGCCAGCGCCGGCCTGTTCGCCATCACCGGGCCGACCGGCGCTGGCAAAAGCACCCTCCTCGACGCCCTGTGCCTGGCACTGTTCGGCAGCACACCCCGGCTGGACGGTGTGTCGCCACTGAACAAGGTGCCCGACGGCAGTGACGAGATCGGCGGTGGCGACGAACGTAACCTGCTGCGCCGCGGTTGCGCCAGTGGCTACGCCGAAGTGGACTTTATCGGCGTGGATAACCGCCGCTATCGCGCCCGCTGGGAGGTCAAACGCGCGCGTGAAAAGAGCGACGGTCGCCTGCAGGCCAGCAACCAGAGCCTGCTCGACCTGGACAGCAATCAGTTGCTGGCCAGCGGCAAGAAACGCGAGTTCCGGGAACTGCTCGAAGCCCGGCTCGGCCTGACCCTGCCCCAGTTCACCCGCGCGGTGTTGCTGGCGCAGAGCGAGTTCTCCGCCTTTCTCAAGGCCGACGACAACGAGCGCGGCAGCCTGCTGGAAAAACTCACCGACACCGGCCTCTACAGCCGTCTGGGCCAGGCCGCTTTCGAAACAGCCAAGCACACCCGTGAAGCCCTCGCGCAACTGCAACAGCAAGCCGGTGGCGTGCAACCCATGACCCCAGACGCACGCCAGGCACTGGAAAACCGCCATGACGAGCAACTGAGCGAACTGAAAGCATTGCAGACGCAATTGAAGACGCTGGAGATGCAGCGCCTGTGGCTGACCGAGCGTGCACGTCTGCAAGGCGAACGCGACACCACACAGCTCCAGCTGCAGCAAGCCGAAGACGAGCATGAGCGCCTTGCCGATGCCCGACACCTTCTCGGCCTGTTCGAACAACTGGCCCCGCAACGTCACCGTTTCCTGCGCCAGACCGAGCTGCCGAGCTTGCTGACGCAAATCGACGCCACCCTGGCCCGTCAGCAGACTGCTCATGACACCTTGCAACAAGGCCAGGACGAACTCGAACGGCTGCACCAGCAGGCTGGGGTGCAGCTCAAGGTCGCAGAGCAAGCACGCCTTGCTGCCGAACCCGCACTGGCCGTGGCCCGCCGCGAAGAAGAACGCCTGCGCCATCTGCATGCCGACCTGGCGCAACTGCGCGAGGAAAGCCACCAGGCCGCAAGCGCCGTCACGGCAGGCACAACCGGCCTCGGGCAACTTGTCGACCAGCACCAACGCGCCACCACGCAGCTGGACGAACTGACCCACCAGCTGCGAGCCGGCACTTCCCTGCAACCACTCTGCGCCAGCTGGAACGCCTACCGGCCACGCCTGCAGCAGCTCGTGCAACTGAGCGCCCGCTTGCGCCAGGGCCGTGACGAACTGCCGGCGCTGGAGCAACGTACCCAGCGCGCGAAACAGGAAGAGGACACGGCCCGCAAGGCGCTGGATGCCCTGCAACAACAACTGGGCAGCGAAGCCGAGCTTGCCGAGCAACTGCCCCGGTTGCACCGGCAACTGGACGACTGGCGCCTGGCCGAGCGCGAACATGAAAGCCTGCAGCAACTCTGGAGCCAACAACTCGGCCTGTTTGCCGAGCAACAGGCCCTGCAGGCCGAGTGCACCCGGCAGCAAACCGAGCTGGACAGCCTGACTGCTCTCGGCAAGCAGCTACGCAGCGAGCGCGATACCACCGAACAGGCGCTCAAGCTCACCCTCGAATTGCTTGATCGCCAGCGCCTGGCCCGCAGCGAAAGCGTCGAAGCCTTGCGTGCGACGCTGGTGCCAGGCGAACCCTGCCCGGTATGCGGCAGCGGCGAGCACCCCTGGCATCAAGCCGACGCTCTGCTGGCCAGCCTCACGCAACAGGACGACGACGAGGCGGAACGTGCGCGCCAGGCCTTGCATACCCAGGACCAGCGCCTGCAGGAATTGCGTGATCGTCACACTATCCTGAACACCCTGCTCCGCCAGGGGCAGCAGCGTCAGACGACACTCGGCGATGACCTGCAAAAGCTGACCCAGCGCCTGCAGGTGCTGCCCAGCCATGCGCGCCTGCTGCAACAGCCACAAGCCGAGCGCCCGTTATGGCTGGAAAAACAACTGGACCAGCTCAGGTCCAGCATCGCTAAAGCCAGTCAATTGCAGCAGTCCCTGCTCGACCTGCAGCAGCGCAGCCAAAACCTGCGACAGGTCTGGCAACAGGCCCACGACATTTCCAGGGAGGCCAGCCAGCAGCTCGCCCAGCAACATGAGGCACTCGCCCGTGACAACCAGCGCCTCGAAGAGGAACTGGCGGAATTCGCCGACCTGCTGCCAGCCGAGCACCTGCATCACTGGCGAGAGAACCCTGCACAAAGCTTTATCGAGCTGGATGCGCAGATCGCCGTGCGCCTGCAGCAGCTGGAACAACAGGCCGAGCAGGCCGAACAGCTGCGCCACTACGAAGAACAGCTGAACGCGGAGCGCCGCGAGCAGGTGCATCGTCAGGAAAAGCAGAAAGCCTGCGCCGCACGCCTCACCGAACGTGAAAATCAGCTACAGACCTGCCAGCAGGCCTTGCGGAGCAGTCTGGGCGACCAACCCGCCGCCGAAGTCTGGCAACAGCAGTTGGACAGTGCCATCCAGCATGCTCGCCAACAGCAGGCCGAATTCGAACGCCAGCTCAACGACGGCAGGCTCGAACTTGCCCGCCTGACCAGCGAGCAGTCCAATTGCCGGCAGCGCCGCGACGAATTGCAGCACGAGCGCGATGAGCTGGATACCGAACTTTCAAGCTGGCGCGCTGCACAGCCCGAGCTGAACGATGCAACCCTGGCGCAACTGTTGCGCATGGACGACAACCAGCTCAGCGAAACGCGCCAGCGTCTGCAGCACAACACCGATACCCTGACCCGCTGTCGCGAGCGCCTGGAAGGCTGCATAGAGCGCCTGTCCGCGCACCTTTCACAACAGACCGGAACGCCGGACGACGAAGTGCCGGATGTCGAGACGCTGCAGCGCCGTCATGCCGAGCAATCGCAGGCCTGTGAGGACAGCGAGCGGCGCTGCGCCGAAACGCGCGCGCTGCTGCTGGACGACGACAATCGTCGCAACCAGAGTCAGGCGCTGTTGCTACAGATTGACGCTGCCATGGCGGAAAATCAGCGCTGGGGGCGTATTGCCGCGCTGATCGGTTCGAGCGACGGCGGCGCTTTCCGCAAGATCGCCCAGGCCTACAACCTCGACCTGCTGGTGCAGCACGCCAACGTGCAACTGCGCCAGCTTGCCCGCCGCTACCGCCTGCAGCGCGGCGGTAGCCCGCTGGGTCTGCTGGTGATGGATACCGAGATGGGTGATGAACGACGCTCGGTACATTCGCTGTCCGGAGGTGAAACCTTCCTCGTATCCCTGGCGCTGGCGCTGGGCCTGGCCTCGATGGCGTCGAGCAAACTGAAGATCGAATCGCTGTTTATCGACGAAGGATTCGGCAGCCTCGATCCCGAATCACTGCAGATCGCCATGGACGCCCTCGACTCGCTGCAGGCCCAGGGCCGCAAGGTCGCAGTGATCTCTCACGTCGCGCAGATGCACGAGCGCATTCCGGTGCAGATTCAGGTGCAGCGCATGGGCAACGGCCAGAGCGGCTTGCGCATCACGGACGGCATAAGCTGAACAACCGATGACCAACTTCAGGGTCCCTCGCGCCAGAGGCTCCTGTTTCAGCCTCAGGCGCGGATTCTTGCCGACCCATTCGCGACTGAAGTCGCTCCTACGAAAAGCCTGTATGCAGCGCTTGTGGGCGGGGCTTCAGCCACTAGCTTTTAGGTAGCTGACGATCAGTGTGCAATCCCGAGCAGCTTGGCCATGTTCTGCTGTTCTTCTTTCTCGGTCAGTTTCAACTGAGGGAGAAAGCTTGCCAGCGCCTCGATATCGCTTTCGGAAAGCTGGCTGGCGACACCGATCATCACTGAACCCGCACGGCTGGGGTCGTTGTTGCGAAAGCGCGTCAAGGCTTTGCGCACATATTCACCGGGCTGGCCTGCCAACCGCGGCATTTTCTCCATGCCCTGCCCGTGCTCACCATGGCAGGCAACACAGGTACGCTTGAACAGTGTTTCGCCCTGCCTGCTCAAGGCTTCATCGGCGACAACAGTCGAGGGCACGACCTTCTGCTGACTGAAATAAACCGCGATATTGACGCGGTCTTCCATGGTTAGATTCTTTGCCAGATTCGACATCACGTAGTCGACGCGCTCCCCGCGCGCGAATTGCTCGAACGCGTGGAACAGGTAGATGGGGTTTTGCGCTGCCAGGTTAGGAATGTGCGGACGCTTGCTGTTGCCGTTCTCCCCGTGGCAGTAGCCACAGAACAGCGCCCGCTCGCGCCCGGCCTCGTATGCCTGCTGACGCCTTTCCTCATCACCCATCAGGTAGTTGAAGCGGGTCATCGCCTCGTCATCAGCGAAGGCAATGGTTGCGAAACAGCTCAGCAGAAAGCAGACAAAAATGCGCATGGATGAGTCCGTAACCAAGAAGAGGGCCGTGCTGCAAGCAGCTGTTGGGCTGCGGACTATAATTTGCAGAAACGCGGCAAAACCCGGCGCAGGTCAATAAAGCCATCACAAAGGGCGCTCAGCCACGGCTTTCTGACGCAGCCGTCACACTTTCTGAACGCCGTTCCCGGCCACGTGCGGCCCGAGGATCGGCAAGCGTAATGACGGCGAACCAGGCGCGACAATTGGCCACACAAGTGCTCCGTATTCGACTAAAGTAGCACCCCCTTTTGCCTGCACGAGCCGTACACCATGCTTGATGGACATGCCGAACTGACCATGACCGTACTGATGACCCCGGACAAGGCCAATTTTTCCGGCAACGTACACGGCGGCACGCTGCTGAAATACCTCGATGAAGTGGCCTACGCCTGTGCCAGCCGTTATGCCGGGGAATATGTTGTGACGCTGTCAGTCGATCAGGTCAACTTCCGCCAACCGATCCACGTCGGTGAACTGGTCACCTTCCTCGCCTCGGTCAATTACACGGGCAGCAGCTCGATGGAAATTGGCATCAAGGTCATTACCGAAGATATCCGTCAGAAGACTGTTCGCCATACCAACAGCTGCTTCTTCACCATGGTTGCGGTTGGCGAGGACGGTCGCCCCACCAGCGTACCCACGCTGCAACCGCGCACGCCGGACCAGATACGCCGTTTTGCCCAGGCCCAGCAGCGTCGACAGATTCGCCGTGAACTGGAAGAACGCTACCAGGCCATCAAGAACAACTGAGCACAGAAGTGCCGGGGATGAGCGCAGTCGGCGGTGGGCGTGCGGCTCACTCCGACACCATGTCACAAGACCCTATATAATCAGCGGCCTTTGTCATTATTCATACCAAGGATCTGCCGTGAGCTTACCGCCCTGCCCCAAATGTCACTCCGAATACACCTATGAAGACGGCCAGATGCTGGTGTGCCCCGAGTGCGCTCATGAGTGGTCGGCGACGGAGTCGCAAGCTTCCGCCGATGACGACAGGGTAATCAAGGATTCGGTAGGCAACACCCTGCAGGATGGCGACACCGTCACCGTGATCAAGGACCTCAAGGTCAAGGGTTCCTCGCTGGTGGTCAAGGTCGGCACCAAGGTGAAGAACATCCGCCTGTGCGACGGTGACCACGACATCGATTGCAAGATCGACGGTATCGGCGCGATGAAGCTGAAGTCCGAGTTCGTGCGCAAGGTCTGAGCATTACCCCCCGCTCATTAATGCAAGCCGGGTTTCCGGCTTTCGAGGAAACCCGACAAGCGCACTGGTGTGGCGTCATCCGCGATGTTTGACGGAAGCGCCTGCGGCGATTCCATCCTACAAGACACCCATAGACCGTAGCCTGGATTAGCCGTAGGCGTAATCCGGGTGTCCGAAGGCTTAACCCGACGACGGGGCGACAGACGCAACCCGGTGAACGCAACGAAATGCCACGCCCGATCAGGGCGTGAGATACGACGAGCGCGTCAACCCCAGACGCAAGGCATCGATGTACTGCGCACGTTCCTTTGCACTGAGCCGGGCGCTGGAGACCTTGTCGCGGTAATGGGTCATCAATTCCTCGGGTGACAGGTGCACATAGCGCAGCATGTCCTCAATGGTGTCGTGGGTCTCGATGCCGGCGTGATAGTAGCTGCCATCCTCGCGCTGGTAGACATTCACCGAATCGGTATCGCCGAACAGGTTGTGCATGTCGCCAAGAATCTCCTGGTAGGCACCGACCAGGAACACGCCGAGGAAATACTCTTCCCCCGCCTGGATCTCATGTACCGGCATGCTGTTCTCGATGCTCTGTTCATCGACGTAGTGCCTGATCTTGCCGTCCGAATCACAGGTCAGATCCTGCAGCACGGCACGGCGTACCGGCTCTTCGGTCAGCCGCTGCAGCGGCACGATGGGCAGTATCTGGTCGATCGCCCAGGTGTCGGGGAGGCTCTGGAACACCGAGAAGTTGCAGATGTACTTGTCCGCAAGCTTGTCGTTGAGTTCGTCGAGCACCGCGCGATGGGAGCGCTGGCGAGCCTTAAGCTGGTTGTACAGGCGGCGGCAGATGGCGAAATAGCTCTGCTCAGCCAGCGCCTTTTGGGCCAGCGACAGCTTGCCTGCGGCGTATTGCGCCGAAGCCTCGCTCATATAGTGGGTGGCGCGCCAGTAGGTTTCGGTGACCATCTCCGGGTCGCTGGGGCCGAGCAGATCGGCCAATGACTGGACGATATCGGGTAGTTCGTCGTAGTTCTCGATGGTCGGCGCCTCGTCATTGTGGCGCTCGAAGTCGGTCACCTGCATCACCAGTACCGCGTGGTGCGCCGTCATCGCCCGACCACTTTCCGAGAAGATGTGCGGGTGCGGCAGCTCCTGGCGGTCACAGAATTCCTTGAGCATGCCCACCACGGTGCCGGCGTATTCATCGATGTCGTAGTTGATCGAGCTGGCGTTGCGCGAATGAGTGCCGTCGTAGTCGACGCCCAACCCGCCGCCCACATCTATATGGTCGACGGGCAGCCCCAGCGCGCGCAGTTCGGCGTAATAGCGGATGGCCTCGCGGAAACCGGCGCGATAGTCGGCCAGGTTGGCGATCTGCGAGCCCATGTGGAAATGCAGCAGACGCACGCCCTGCTCGATACCTGCCGTCCGGAAGCGCTCGATAACCGTGAGCAGCTGCGCCGCCGACAGGCCGAACTTCGATTTCTCGCCACCGGTATCGGCCCACTTGCTCGACGCCAGGGACGACAGCCGCACGCGCAGCCCGACTTGCGGCACGATCTTGAGCTCGGCGGCCTCTTCGATCACCAGCTCCACTTCGGACATCTTCTCGATGACGATAAAGACGTTGTGCCCCAGCTTCTGCCCCATCAGCGCCAGGCGGATGAATTCGCGATCCTTGTAGCCATTGCAGACGATGGTGCCACCCTTGGGCGCCAGCGCCAGCACAGCCATCAGTTCGGGCTTGGAGCCGGCCTCAAGGCCGATGGCGACGTTCTGCGTGGCGATGATGTTCTTGATCACCGCCTCCTGCTGGTTGACCTTGATCGGATACAGGGCCGTGTAACGCCCCTGATAGTCGAGCCGCTCGATATTGGCGTCGAATGCCCCGGTGAGATGCCGCACGCGGTCCTGCAAAATCCCGGGAAAGCGCACCAGCAAAGGCAGCGTCAGCCCTGCCTCACGCAACTGCTCGATCAGCCGATTGAACTCGATCGGCCCGCCAGTCGGTCCCTGCGGTCGTACGTCAACCAGACCTTCATCATTGATCGAGAAATAACCTGCACCCCAGTGGCGGATGCCATAGACGCTACGGCTATCAGCTGCGGTCCACTGGCTGCCATCGTCTTTACGTGTGCGTCTAACGGGCATTCAAGCCTCCTGAAAGTGGGTGTGGAGTTTGTCCGAGACGTGCGTCTGTTCTGAATGATGTTGTACGAGCCGCCGCAGGATGGATTAGCAAAGCGTAATCCGTCGACAACGACCCCGGCTTCACCCGTGCCCGGAGTGCGCTGGTGGTGAATGACGGAAGCGTCTGCGGCGATTCCATCCTACCCACCCCGACCGAACATTAGGCACGCTTGGATATTGCGTTTGAACAGCAGGTGCGCGAAGAGACAGCCGCATAAGCCGAGATTGGCATGAACTCAGCCACCGGACTTCCTGGCCTTGAATCCGCGCTTTTGCAGCTCATCGAGAAGCAGTTGAACATGATCACCCTGAATTTCGATGACACCCTCCTTGAGCGCGCCACCGGTGCCGCAGCGGCGCTTGAGCGCGCTGGCCAGCTCCTTGAGTTCATCCTCGGCAAGCGGTACGCCGGCAACGGTCGTCACGGTCTTGCCGCCACGCCCCTTGCTCTCGCGACGAACGCGGGCGATGCCATCACCTTCGGGAATCACCGTTTTCCGGCAAGTACAGGCATCCACTGGCTGACTGCAATCAGGGCAGTGCCGCCCCGTATCGGTGGAAAAAACCAGCCCGCCAAGGCCGGATAAAGAGGTGGTTTTCCTGGCCACACAAGCCTCTTGAATGAAAGAAGAAACGCCGAAACTATACCCGTCGAGCCAGGCTTTATCGACACCGGCAAACGCCGTCCCTGCAAGAGCAGGCCACACCTGCGAACAATCCCTACGCCCGCCGCTAAACCTTCGCGCCCATAAGCCGAGCCTGCAGCCTGCTTTCGTGGGAAGGGCGGGGACGCCGAGTCCATGCCGTGAAGGGAAGCCGCACCAAGCCGGTGGGATTGCTTGCTGCGATGCGCGCCTTAGAAAACCAGCCGCCCCGCCACTGCATAAGGCGCCGGATCGAGCGTCGGCGTACGCCCGAGCATCAGGTCCGCCAGCAACCGGCAAGACGCCGGCGCCAGCACCAGGCCATTGCGAAAATGCCCACAGTTGAGCCAGAGCCCCTCGAAGCCGGGAACCTCACCTATATAAGGAACGCCATCCGGCGAGCCGGGCCGCAGCCCCGCCCAATGTCGGACCACCTCGGCATCGGCCAAGGCCGGTAGCAGCTCGACGGCGGTGGCGCGAAGACTGTCGAGTGCATCTTCGGTGGGTGTCTTGTCGAAACCGACATCTTCCAGTGTGCTGCCGACCAGCACATGCCCGTCACGCCGTGGAATCGCGTAACGCCGCTTGGCCAGCACCATGCTCGGCAGAAAGTCTTCAGCGCACTTGAACAGGATCATCTGGCCTTTCATGGGTTTGACCGGCAACGCCAACCCCAGCGTCGCCAGCAGCTCGCCACTCCAGGCACCGGCGGCGACTACCACCCGCTCGGCACGTATCTCGCCCTGCGCCGTCTGGACACCCAGAACCCGCCCATCCTCACGCATGAAGCCCGTCACCGCGCAGTGTTCAACAATCCGTACATTGGCCATCCGCGCCAGCGCCTCACGCAAGGCGCGCAACAGGCGAGGATTGCGCACATTGGCTACTCCAGGCATGAAAACCGCCTTCGAGAACCCCTTGCCAAGCGCAGGCACGGCAGCACGCACCCGCTCCACCGTTACCCGCTGCAAAGGCCTTCCCTGACGCTCGGCCCAGGCCAGCGCTTCTTCCTCGTCATGCAGGTCCAGCCAGTACAGACCGGTCTCATGCACTTCGGGATCAACCCCGGTCTGTTCGTAGAGGCTATCGCCAAAACCCGGATAGAAATCCTGCGACCAATGCGCCAGCGCCGTAACCGCCGGGCTGTAACGCCAGGGATACAGCGGCGAAACGATCCCGCCCCCGGCCCAGGAAGCCTCGCTGCCCGTCTCGCCAGATTCGAGCAGAACCACATGCTGACCTGCGTCGGCCAATTGATAAGCCGAAAGCAGACCGATAACGCCGCCGCCAATGATGATGGTTTCTTGCTTCAAAACAGTCCCCTGAACCTGATTCACACTTCTGCCCGGCACGGCTTGACTGCCCAGTCATAAAGCCTCTAATACGCAAGACATCACTCGCGCCAGGACGGCGCAGCATCATACTTGCAAAGGACCTGCACCATGATGAATCGAAATCAAGGCTTCACGCTGATCGAATTGCTGATCACCCTGTCAATCCTCACCATTGTGATCTCCATTGCTGTCCCGGCAATGGCCGACCTTATCGCCCGCAACCGCCAGCAAGTCCTGCTTACCCAGGTACAGGATGCCATCCAGAAAGCCCGCGCCAAGGCGGTACTGCATCGTCAGACAGTCGTGCTCTGCGGCACAGAAGATACGACCAGCTGTTCCGGCAGCTGGGTCAACGGCTGGATGACCCGAACGGAGGCAACCGACACAATACTTGACGTGACCCAGCTGGCCGCCGCCGATGAACTGCGCTGGAGTGGCTTCGGCGATCAGCGGATACGCTTTTACGACAATGGCACCAGCCCCTGGAGCAATGGCCGCTTCTACCAGTGCTACAAGCAGCGCGTCGCCTGGCAACTGATCCTCAGCCGCCAGGGCCGGCTGCGACAGGGCACTGCGGCAGACAACGCCAGCAAAGCCTCGCTGTGTACATCCTGATAAACAGCGGCAAGACACCAAAGCATGGCCCCGATCACGCCGGAGCTCGTGCACAAGCCTGATAATCGCGCCGACAGCCGGTCATCCAGACAAACGCACCGGCTATCCCGGCATAACGGACAAAACACCCAAGCCGAATCATTATCCGCTCAAGAATTCAAACGGAGCGCACCATGTCACGCCGCAGCGACATGCATGGATTCACCCTGATCGAGCTGATGATCACCTTGGCCCTGTTGACGATAGTGGTAGGCATTGCAGTGCCCAACTTCACTGCGTTCATCCAGAGAACCCAGTTACAGGGTCAGGCCGATGATCTTGTCGCCATTCTGCAATATGCCCGTGGGGAAGCCGTCACACGGCGAACCACAGCAGAGGTGGCCGTCGATGACACCGGCCCTTGGAAGGTAAGCGTCGCCGGCCAGTCCGCGAGGGAACTGAGCCATAACGCCAGCCAAGCCAAAATGGACGCGAATGTTACAACCATTACCTACCGCGCCAACGGCACTGCAACCCCTGCAATTATCACCATTTGCCGCGATGACAAGCCCGAAACAGCCTACGTCGTGGAAGTACGAGCGAGCGGCTCCCCCATACGCCACGAACGTGGAAAAAATACGAATGGAAGCGACCTGACGAGTTGCACGCTATGAGGATCGTCATGACAAAAAATAAAGGCTTCAGCCTGATTGAAGTGATGGTCACCTTGGTACTGACCACCATCGGCATTCTCGGCATGGTTGCCATGCAGGGCCGCAGCATTCAGTACACCCAGGATTCGGTACAACGAAACACAGCAATCATGCTAGCCAGCGACTTGGTCGAGATCATTCGCGCCAACCCTGGCGAAGTATTCACGAGGACCCCGCCGGCCGAGCCCTTATATAGCGGTTTCAAGGACTCGTCTCTTTTCTACAAGGACAAAGGCAGCGATTTCACGACTGCTCCAGCGGACTGTGTCGCCAATCCTACGAGCGCCATCGAGATGCGCAACTGCTGGGTAGAAACCGTTGAAGCCTCTCTACCTGGCGTTGAGGATCTCCTCGAATCCGCCTTCTATATCTGCCGCAGCTCCGCACCCGGGACCTGTGACGGCAATGGTTCGATGCTGGAAATCCAGCTGGCCTGGACCGTCAAGGCGGGTGCCTGCCCCGATGACAGAGCACCCAACGCCACCACCTGCATCTACAGAACGCGAGTAGAGCTATGAAAATTTCCCTCATGCCCCAACAGAGGGGCATCTCCCTGATCGAACTGCTCGTAGCGCTGGCTATCAGCAGCTTCCTGCTACTCGGCATTTCCCAAATCTACCTTGATAATCAGCGTAACCACCTATTTCAACAAAGCCAGTCCACGAACTCGGAAGGTAGCCGCTTCGTTGCGCTGATGCTCAACGACTATCTTGGCAAGGCCGGCTATCGTCGAGATCCCGCCCAACTGCTCGAAGATGCATTTCCCGAAGTATCGGCAAATAGTGACTGCGAGGCGTTTGCCAAAGGTGCAGTCATTGCTCCCACCAGAAACTCACTCGGTATCTGCCTGCGCTATCAACCGCTCGTCAGCGGCGAATCCGACTGCCAAGGTGACGAAAGCAAGGCGTTCGACGACAGCAAGCCCTTCAAGGCTCCGCCTCAAAGCGCTCTTATCACCCTGGCACTCAACTACACGCCAGCCACCGAACTGCATCAGGGCTTGCTTGAATGCAAGAACCTTAACGCAAAGTCCCCCAGATCAATGGAGCTCCTGGCAGGGATCGCAGATATGCGACTGGAGTTCGGCCTCGGCAGCAAGGACATGTTCGAGAAGAAGCTGACGGAAGACAGCAGTCGGTTCATCAATGCCAGCACATGGACGATCAATAGTGGCCCAATCCGAGCAGTGCGTTACTCGCTACTACTGGCCAGCCGTGAAGAACAACGCGACGGTGAATCCGCCATATTCGATGCATGGCTGGATAAAGCAGACGCCACCAGCAAAGCCCGCCTGACCGCAGAAGATAAGAATCGTATCTACCAGGTTGCCAGCAGCACTCAGACGATCAGGAATCTAATGCCATGAAAGCCTTGAATCACGCCCGGCAACGGGGCGCAACCCTACTGGTTGCGCTGGTCATGCTGCTAATTCTGACCGTTCTAGCCGTATCCAGCATGCGCGGCGTCGTGCTGGAGTCGCGAATAACAGGGAACAGAGCAGAGACCCAACGCCTACAAACCGTAGCAGAGGCCGCTCTACGCGAAGGAGAGTTCCGGTTCTATGGTCCTGCGTATCTGCGCGACAAGCTCGAGCCCCGAGAATCTAATTGCCGAAAGGAAAACAAACTGCAAGCCAACGGCGCCAATCGCCCGTGCCTGCTGGCAATAACCGCAGCAGAAGACCGCCTGGATTTCGTACTCAACCCATTGCTCTTCCTGAAAAACAGCTCTGCAGATAACAAGACAGGGGCAGATAGCGATGTTGCTGCAAATACCGCCTTCATAACCTGGATGCCATATCGGGGAACAGTGCCAGGAGAAAATGAAAGCGATGAAAGCAATGTGACCAGTAGCGATCGCAGCGCCTACTGGAATACTCATCTGATTGCCATGAACGAAGATGAATCCTCATTGAACCCTGAATACGGCGCAGTCATGGAAGGTCGGGGAACCTACTTCTACGTAGTAAATGGACAAGCGGCAGACGAATGGGCTGTGCAATCCACTACCGCGAACATCTATCTCGGCCTGAATAATTGAGAGTTGAAGAAATGAAAGGAAGACAGATCAACAGCTCGACTACTTTTATCATGAGCATCGTTGCTGGAACCGCTCTGATGAGTGCAGCAATGAACTTGCAGGCAGCCGTATCGCAAAGCCCGCTCAGCCTGACGGTAGGCGTTCCACCGAATATCATTTTCACGCTTGATGAATCGGGCAGCATGTCTTGGGGTTTTGTCCCTGACGCCATAGAGAGCCAAGTCATAAGCGGCAGTACCATAACGCGCTTGTATGCAGCACCAGAATACAACCCGATGTATTACAACCCCAACATCAGATACATAGCACCGCCATCATTCGACACGAATGGTAATAAAGTCGAGCTAACAACATCTTTCACAAGCGCGCCCATAAATGGCTTCAGACCAAACGATGGAAAACTTGACCTGTCCGACCACTATAGGCCCACGGGGAAAGAGTACCGAATGCCAACCGGCACTCATCAGCGAGTCAACAACCCAAGCGATGATTTCAGCGTTTCCATATCGGTTTCAAACGGCGCTACCGAAAGAAAAACCAGTGCAGCAGGTATCGAATTTAAAGTAACCCGATCCGGAAGCAACTACACATGTACGATTGAGCAAGCAGGACCAGTCCTGGATAGCAGCGACTTTTCTTGCACAAGAAACAACAACACCTACACTGCTATAACGCCAGCATATTATTACCTTTATGATGACTCACTCGCGGGCAGTTGTGACAAAACGAAAACAAGCTGCTACAAGCTTGTCTTCGCCAGAGACAGCGAGAAGACAAATTTCGCTATCTGGTACTCGTTTTACAGAACAAGGGCGCTCGCGACCTTATCCGCTACCAGCCTGGCTTTTGCCCAACTTTCCCCGACCATCCGTTTAGGCTGGCAAAATCTTGCATTATGCACAAGCCTCAACGGGGGCGACACCAAGAACTGTAAAGACAACAAGTTCCGTCAATATGATGCTCAGCATAAGGGGCAATTCTATAGCTGGCTCAAAGATGTATATTTCAACAGCGGCACGCCCCTGCCAGCCGCAATGAAAAAGGCCGGCGAGTTTCTCAAGGAGGACGTTGCCTGGCATAAATTCCCGAACGCTCGCGTCTCATCTGATAAAAACACATCAGACAATACATATGCCTGCCGACCGAGCTATCACATACTTATGACCGATGGAATGTGGAACGCCACAACTGGCAATCCCAGCTCTTTTAGACATGATGGCATCGACATCAACTTACCTGACGGCAAAAAATACATCCAGCAACGTCCATACCAAGACGATACATCCAGCACACTTGCAGACTTGGCAATGCATTACTGGGCCACCGATCTCAACACTAAATTAGACAACAGAATCAGCCCCTATTTTTCAGATAAGGAAGGGACGGACACTGAAAAGTACTGGAATGCCAAAAATGACCCTGCCACTTGGCAGCATATGAGCAACTTCATCATGGGCTTGGGGCTTACCAGTTCAATGAACGCTAGCGGCCTGCCATGGGAAGGAGATACGTTCTCAGGAGGTTATAAGGCCTTACTAGACGGCACGAAGAGTTGGCCCAAAGCATCATCAGGCTCAAATAATAACGTTTATGATTTATGGCACGCGGCAATCAACTCTCGCGGCGAGTTCTTTAGCGTTGACAGTCCTGACGCCATGGTTTCGGCCTTTGATGAGATTTTGAATCGGATTGCAGAGCGAAAATCAACCGCAGCCAGACCCGCAATCAGCTCAGGGCTAGTGATCGACGACACCGCTACCAGTGTTTCCTACCAAACCACCTATGCTAGTGACGAAAACTGGTCAGGTGACTTGAAGCGCTTCTCCAAAAAGCTGGTGAAGAATGCTGATGACCAATACGTAATTGAAAATACACAAGACTGGAGCGCGCAGAAACAGCTTCCGACTCCCGGAGGCCGCACGATAAAAATATCCAACGAAAATGGTGCAGGCACCAGCAAGCTCAAAGACTTCGCAATCGGTAATGCAGGTGACCCGGAAATCAAGGGAAGCCTTGCCTACGCCTTAAACATAAACCCGGAAGTAGCCGGAGAATCAGCAGACGGTAAGTGGCAACAGCGCCTCAGCTACCTTCGCGGAGATCGTAGCAACGAGGGTTCTAATGCAAGTGACCTCCGCCAGCGCACCGCGGTGCTTGGTGATCTGTATGGTTCCAGCCCTGTAGTAGTATCTGGCGCACGTTATCTCGAAGGCTTCGCCAATCGCTTGGAGGGACATATAGGTTCTGATGGCACGGTAGCTCCTGGCGATAGCTCATACTCTGCGTTTCTGGCGAAGATCAACGGAACGGAAGAAGGAGCAACCAAACGCACAGGTCGCGTCTATGTAGGCGGTAACGACGGCATGCTGCATGGCTTCAATGCTGAAACCGGTGTCGAAGAATTTGCCTTCATCCCTACCGCAGTTTTTGACAAACTCAACAAGTTGACGGGTAAGAACTACAGCCATCAATTTTATGTCGATGGCTCGCCAGTAGTTGCTGATATTTACGATGGCACCAAATGGCGCACTATTCTAGTTGGCACTTTGCGTGCCGGCGGCAAGGCATTGTTCGCCCTGGACGTCACGACACCTGGCAGCGAACAGCTGTTATGGGAATTTGATGCGAGCGATATCGAAGATGAGGCTGCCGTCAAGCCTGGCTACAGCTTCTCAACGCCGACCGTTGCCCGTCTACATAATGGCCGCTGGGCCGTGGTTACCGGTAACGGCTATGAGAACGGGGCCAGCGATGGCAAGGCAGCACTTTACGTCATCGACGCCGTGACCGGCGAGCTCACCAAGAGCCTGGAAGTCTCTGGAACCGACGGCGTGGCCAACGGACTTTCCAGCCCGGTGCTGGCCGACTATAACGCCGATGGTGTAGCCGATTACGCTTATGCCGGCGACCTGCAGGGCAATCTCTGGCGTTTCGATCTTCTACCTACAGAGAACTCTGATTCTGATGGCGATGGAAATCTGGACAGCGGCAATCCTCTTTCTCGCGATACGCTGGGTACTGTCACAGCAGAGGAGTTCAAGGTCGCTTACGGCGGGAAGCCGATGTTCACCGCAGCGTCCAGCAAGGATACCGCGGCCCAGTCAATTACCGCCGCGCCTACTCTTATCCGTCATCCAAGCCGCATGGGTTATCTGGTGATCTTCGGCACCGGTAAGTTCTTCGAGGCAGAGGACAAAGATGGCGTCAAAACCCACGCCCAAAGCATCTATGGGATATGGGACACCAAAACCCGCGCAGAGAGCACCAGCGCATTCACCATCCAGCGGACTGACGATGAAGCCAGTGGTCACTTGGTGAAACAGACGATCATCGAACAATTAACTGGAACCTATACCCAAGGCGGGACCAACCCGGCTCGCACGATCTCGAATAATCCTGTGCAATGGACCACGTCCAATGCCGATGGCGTTGTCAGCGTTAATAAGTATGGCTGGTATCTGGATCTGGCAGTAAACGAGGACAAGTTCGAAGGCGAGATGCTGATCGAGAAAATGTCCCCCCTCGGCCAGACCATTTTCTTCCAGACTTTGGTCCCCAACGATGACCCATGTGCCGATGGCGCCAGTAACTGGACCTATGCACTCAATCCCTTTACCGGCGGCAAGACTCTATTCCATGCTTTCGACCTCAGGCACGTCGACAGCAATAATGTTGTACATGTCGTAAGCGGTATCAAACAGGACGGTGAAGGCGGCATTACCATTTCACAGAATCCCGACAGCGGTTTCGAAGCCTGCACCGGCCTGGTATGCCAGACGATTTACCCGGACCCATCCAGCATTGGCCGCCAATCCTGGCGAGTAATAGGTAATTGAGCATGGAGCAGCACAACAAAGGCTTTACCCTGATCGAGCTTATGATCGTGGTAGGCATCCTGGGAATTCTCGCCGCGATCGCCTACCCCAACTATATGGAGTACATACAGCGCAGCAACCGAAGTGAGGGGCAGGCGCTACTTCAGGATGCAGCGGCGAGCCAAGAGCGATTCTTTGCGCAGAACAATAACTACGTAACCGCTGCCGCCGATATCGCAAAGCTGGGGCTGCGCGGCACCAGCGGCAGCACCGTCACGTCGGACAATGGAAAATACACTTTGACCGTGGGCACTGTCGCCAACGATGGCGGCTATACGCTGACCGCCACACAGCACTTCGGTGATCCGGCTTGCGGCAACCTTACCTTGAACGCAATAGGCATCAAGGGCCGCAGTGCCACCGGTTCGGATGCCAAATCAGTGGAGCAGTGCTGGAAATAGTTCGTAGCCTGGATTAGCGAAGCGTAAT
>NZ_JAMOHY010000030.1 GCF_024448695.1 Stutzerimonas stutzeri
CCGCCCGAGGGCGGTTTTTTCTGACGCAGCTGCGCGGGTTACAGGCCGTTCTTGGCCTTGAACTCGCGACGGCGGCGGTGCAGTACCGGCTCGGTGTAGCCGTTGGGCTGCTTGGTGCCTTCAAGGACCAGCTCCAGAGCAGCCTGGAAGGCCACGCTGTTGTCGAAGTCCGGTGCCATCGGGCGGTACAGTGGATCACCTTCGTTCTGGCGGTCAACCACCGGCGCCATGCGCTTGAGGCTTTCGACGACCTGCTCCTGGGTGACCACACCGTGGCGCATCCAGTTGGCCACGTGCTGGCTGGAGATGCGCAGGGTGGCGCGGTCTTCCATCAGGGCGATGTCATTGATGTCCGGCACCTTGGAACAACCTACGCCCTGCTCGACCCAGCGGACCATGTAGCCGAGGATGCCCTGCGAGTTGTTGTCCAGCTCGTTGCGCTTTTCCTCGTCGCTCCAGTTGGTGTCCTTGGCCAGCGGGATGGTCAGGATGTCGTCTACCGAGGCTTTGGTGCGCTTGGCCAGTTCGGCCTGACGGGCGAACACGTCGACCTTGTGGTAGTGCATGGCGTGCAGCGTGGCGGCGGTCGGCGACGGGACCCAGGCGGTGTTGGCGCCGGCCATGGGGTGGCCAATTTTCTGCTCGAGCATGTTCGCCATCAGGTCAGGCATGGCCCACATGCCCTTGCCGATCTGCGCCTTACCCTGCAGGCCACAGGCCAGGCCGACGTCGACGTTGTTGTCCTCGTAGGAGCTGATCCACTTCTCGCCCTTCATGGCGGCCTTGCGTACCACCGGGCCGGCTTCCATGGAGGTGTGGATCTCGTCGCCGGTGCGGTCGAGGAAGCCGGTGTTGATGAATACCACGCGCTCGCGCGCTTCCTTGATGCAGGCTTTGAGGTTGATCGAGGTGCGGCGCTCTTCGTCCATGATGCCGACTTTCAGGGTGTTGCGTGGCAGCTTGAGCACGTCTTCGACGCGGCCGAAGAGTTCGGTGGCGAAGGCCACTTCTTCCGGGCCGTGCATCTTCGGCTTAACGATGTAGACCGAGCCGGTGCGAGTGTTCTTGCGGCTGGTGTTGCCGTTGAGGTTGTGCATGGCGGCGAGGCTGGTGAACAGGCCGTCCATGATGCCTTCCGGTACTTCGTTGCCTTCCTTGTCGAGGATGGCGTCGTTGGTCATCAGGTGACCGACGTTGCGGATGAACAGCAGGGAGCGACCGTGCAGGGTCAGTTCGCCGTTGCCGTCAGCCTTGGTGTAGACGCGGTCCGGGTTCATCGCGCGGGTGATGCGCTTGCCGCCTTTTTCCAGGTCTTCGACCAGATCGCCCTTCATCAGGCCGAGCCAGTTGCGGTAGACGATGGTCTTGTCGTCGGCATCGACGGCGGCGATGGAATCTTCGCAGTCCATGATGGTGGTCAGCGCCGATTCCATCAGGATGTCTTTGACGCCGGCAGCGTCGGTCTGGCCGATGGCGCTGGTCGGGTCGATCTGAATCTCGAAGTGGATGCCGTTGTGCTTGAGCAGTACGGCGATCGGCGCGTTGGCATCGCCCTGGAAGCCGAGCAGCAGTTGCGGGTCTTTCAGGCCGGTGGTGCTGCCGTCCTTTAGGGAAACGACCAGCTTGCCGCCTTCGATGCGGTAGCCGGTGGAGTCTGCGTGGGAGCCGCTTTCCAGCGCTGCGGCTTCATCCAGAAAGGCGCGGGCGTAGGCGATGACCTTGTTGCCGCGAACTTCGTTGTAGCCTGGGCCCTTGCTGGCGCCACCTTCTTCGGAGATGGCGTCGGTGCCGTAGAGCGCGTCATACAGCGAGCCCCAGCGGGCGTTGGCGGCGTTCAGGGCGAAACGGGCGTTCATGATCGGCACTACCAGCTGCGGGCCGGCCATGCGGGTGATTTCTTCGTCGACGTTCTGGGTTGTAGCTTGGAAGTCTTCGACTTCCGGCAGCAGATAGCCGATTTCCTGCAGGAACGCCTTGTATGCAACGGCGTCATGGGCCTGACCGGCGCGAGCCTGGTGCCAGGCATCGATCTGTGCCTGCAGATCGTCACGTTTGGCCAGCAGCGCGCGGTTCTTCGGCGCCAGATCGTGGATGACGCTGTCGGCGCCAGCCCAGAAGGCGGCGGCATCGACGCCGGTACCAGGAATCGCTTCGTTGTTGACGAAGTCATACAGGACTTTGGCGACCTGCAGGCCACCGACTTGAACGCGCTCAGTCATTACTCGCCTCACTTGGTTTTGCTGAAATCGGTCGGACCGATATCTCGTGTAGTCCGGGCCGACCGATACTACATGAAGCGCAGGGGAAAATCAGTCCACTCAAGGGCGCTGCGTTCAGTGCCTGTCGAGGCATTGTGTATCTTTCATTCGGCTCGACGTTCAGCTTGAAAGCCGGCGTTCACGCCGTTTTGCGCATGATGCGCCAGGCGTCGTAGCTGTATACGGCCAGCCCCGCCCAGATGAAGATAAAGGCCAGTTGGCGGTCGGCGGGGAAGGGTTCGTGATAGACCCACACGGCCAGGATCAGCAACAGGGTCGGCGTGATGTACTGCAGGAAACCCAGGGTCGAGTAGGGCAGGTGGCGAGCCGCCGCGTTGAAGCACAGCAGCGGAATCAGCGTCACCGGCCCGGCTGCCATCAGCCAGAGGGCGTCTGTGGTGCGCCAGAACGCCGGCTCGGTGCTCGTACCGCTGCCGAAAAACAGCAGCCAGACCAGCGCCAGCGGCAACAGCAGCCAGGTTTCCACCACCAAGCCGGGCAATGCTGCCACGGGAGCCTGCTTGCGCAGCAGGCCGTAGCTGCCGAAGCTCAGCGCTAGTGCAATCGACACCCAGGGAAATTCGCCCAGGGTGATCAGTTGCAGCGCCACTCCGAGCGCCGCCATCGCCACCGCCAGCCACTGCAGGGGGCGTAACCGCTCGCGCAGGATCAGCAGACCCAGCATCACGTTGACCAGCGGGTTGATGTAGTAGCCCAGACTCGCCTCGACCATGTGGTTGTTGTTCACTGCCCAGACATAGATCAGCCAATTGCTGGCGATCAGCACGCTGGAAATCATCAGCACGCCGATTCTTTTCGGATGCGCCAGCAGCTCCTGCCACCATCCCGGATGTTTCCAGAGCAGCAGCACCAGGGCGCCGAACAGCGCCGACCAGATGGCGCGCTGGGTGACGATTTCCAGCGCAGCGTATTGCTCGACGGCTTTGAAATACAGCGGGAAGAGACCCCAGATAGAGAAAGTCGTCAGCCCCAGCAGATACCCCTTGCGCAAATCGGCGGTAGCCATGGATGTCCAGAATCAGGCAGTGAAGAGCTGGCCATTCTGCGCCTGATAATCGATGCCTGTCTGCCGTTGTGAGCGTGCCCGGAGCACTCGTGAAGCATCTGCAAACAGGCGCCGTTGAACCGCAGCGGCACGCGGGCCGTCACAGATAGCAACGTAGAGCTGCCGTCGCGGCCTGTCAGCCACACGAGGTGCACGATGAAACTGCTGAACAGCATTGCACTGGTCACCGGCAGTTCCCAGGGTATAGGCCGCGGTATTGCCGTGCGGCTGGCCGAAGAGGGCGCCGATCTGGTCATCCATGGCCGGGAAGATGGCAGCGAGGCGCAGGAGACCGTCGAGCAGGTTCGCGCGCTGGGGCGCCGGGCCTGCTTCATCGCTGCCGATATCGGCGTTGTCGCCCAGTGCCGCCATTTGGTGAGCGAGGCGATCACACGGATGGGGCGGCTCGACATCCTGGTCAACAACGCCGGTATGCAGACACACAGCCCGTTTCTCGATACCGAGGAGGCTGATTATGACCAGGTGCTGAACGTCAACCTGCGCGGCCCGTTCTTTCTTGCCCAGGCTTTTGTGCGGCATTTACGCGACAGCGGGCGTGGCGGGCGGATCATCAACAACAGCTCGGTTCACGAAGAGCTGCCGTTTCCCAACTTCACCAGCTATTGCGCCAGCAAGGGCGGATTGAAGATGTTCATGCGTAACCTGGCAATCGAGCTGGCGCCGCTGGGCATCACGGTCAACAACGTCGCACCTGGGGCGATCGAGACGCCGATCAACCGCGCCCTGATGAACCGACCGGACAAGCTCGCCAGGCTGCTTGCCAACATCCCCGCCGGGCGCCTCGGGCAGCCGCGGGATGTGGCCGGTGCGGTGGCCTTTCTCGCCTCTGAAGAAGCCGGCTACATCACGGGTACTACACTGGTAATAGATGGCGGACTGCTATGGAACTACAGCGAACAATGAGCGATATCGAACCGAGCCCCTTCAACTACGATATTCACGCGGTGTCGGCTGCCGACACCCTGACACCTGCGCAGCGCTATCAGGAGCTGTTCATCGCGGTGCAGCTGGAGCGCGTTTTTCCCGACAGCAAGACGTTCGTCGATTGCGCGCCGCGCATGCACCCCGAGTTGATTCTGCAGGTCTACCGGACGCGCTGTGACGAGCCGGATTTCGACCTGCCGGCCTTCGTCGCCGAGCATTTCAGTCCCTTTGACGTGCCGCCCAAGAACTTCGTCGCCAACCCGGATGACAGCCTGAGCGAGCATATCGACAGGCTCTGGCCCGTGCTGACCCGGCATCCGCAGGAACATCCGGCGCATTCCTCGCTGCTGCCGCTGCCGCATGACTATGTGGTGCCGGGCGGGCGCTTCACCGAGCTGTATTACTGGGATTCGTACTTCACCATGCTGGGGCTGGATGAGAGCGGGCATTGCGAGCTGCTGCGGTCCATGGCCGACAATTTCGCCTACCTGATCGACACCTACGGGCATGTGCCCAACGGCAACCGCACCTATTACCTGGGCCGCTCGCAGCCGCCGGTGTTCGCGTTGATGACCGATCTGTTCGAGGAGAGCGGCGTGTATCGCGCCAGCGACTACCTACCGCAATTGTTTAAGGAGCATGCTTTCTGGACCGAGGGGGGCGATCAGCTAAAACCGGGCGAAGCGCATCGACGCTGCGTCTGCCTGGGCGATGGCAGCGTGCTCAATCGCTACTGGGATGAATACGACACCCCGCGTGAAGAGGCCTATCACGAAGACATCGAGACCGCACGCCTGTCGGGTCGTCCGGTACATGAGGTCTACCGAGATCTGCGTGCCGGCTCCGAGTCCGGCTGGGATTTCAGCTCCCGCTGGCTGGACGACTCCGAACGGCTGTCGAGTATCCGTACCACCCGCATCATTCCGGTGGACCTGAACTGCTTTCTCTACAAACTGGAATGCCAGATCGCCCGGCTCAGCGAGGTGAAGGGACAGGACGAACGCGCCGAGATCTTCCGCCAGCGAGCCTCGGCGCGCCTGGCAGCCATCGATCACTATCTGTGGAATGAGCACGAGGGCGCCTATTTCGACTACGACTGGACGCTGCAGGTACAGCGCAACAATCTCACGGCAGCGACCGTTACGCCCCTGTTCGTGCAGGCCGCCAGTGCCACGCAGGCCGGGCGTGTGGCCGATATCGTGCGCCGTCGTCTGCTTGCCCCTGGCGGGCTGGCGACCACCGAGAGCAGTGCCAGCAGCGAGCAGTGGGATCGCCCCAACGGCTGGGCACCCTTGCAGTGGATGGCTATTCGCGGGTTACAGCATTACGGCCATGATGCGCTGGCGTTGCAGATCGAGGATCGCTGGCTGAGCATCGTCGCCTACCTGTTCGAGCGGGAAGGCAAGTTGGTGGAGAAGTATGTCCTGCGCCAATGTGCCGACCATGCAGGAGGCGGCGAGTATCCGCTGCAGGACGGGTTCGGCTGGACCAACGGTGTCACCCGCAAACTGATGCAGGAAGATCCCGCTCACGAGGCAAACCGCTGTCGGGCCGGGTTCTGTGCGGACTAGGTTGAACGTGACCCGGTCCCGTCAGGGTTTGCTTCGATACGGGTTGCTGGTGGCTTCTGGCAGATTCAGCGTGCCTTTCTCGACGAAGCGCTGGGTGCCGAACAGTCCCCCGGCCAGCTTGCCGCGCAGCACATAAGGCACCTCATCCTGACCGAAGCGCTCGGCCAGCCCGAACGCCTGGCGCGCCGCGGAGAAGGCCGAGACGGTCACTGGCACCTGCAACAGGCTTTCACCGAAGCGCGGTACGCTGCCCTGATCGGCGCTGACGCCGCTTGCCAGGCGTCGACCGTTGACCTCCAGCTCAAGCGCCACGCCGTTATAGTCGAGGGCGATGTCATTGGGGTTCTGCACCCGTAGTTTCACCAGCATGCGCAACTCCAGGCCTTCGCCGGGCAACGGCTCGATACCGGCGACCTGCACATTCAATGGGTCGCGTGGGGTGAGCAGCGCGCAGGCACTCAGGCTCAGCAGCAGGCTGACAAACAACAGGCGGGCAGCGGCAGTGAGGGGGCGCATCGACATCGGGACCTCTTTACAGTCGAATTCCGGGATTGGCCGACAGCGCTGTGACACAGCCAGCCCTGCCTCAGTGTACAGACCGCGGGAAAGCCCGGATCACTCCATGTTCGACTTTCAGCGAATGGTAACGGCTGGTTTTATCTGGGATGGTTAGCTTGCTAAGCGTAAGTTTGGCGGTGCGTATGGCTCACAAGGCGACTCGCATCGACGCAGCAGGACTGGCCCGACCCTGGCCAGTCGCGTCTTCTTCCTTTTGCGCTTTATTGCGCCCCGGTGACCCAAACGGTTGCCGCCGGTTCGACAACCGCTGCTCCGGCAGCGGTTGGCGCTTTCTTTTTTGCCATGACGTTCATCTCGCCCGGCCACCACGGAACCCCGCAGCAGTGTTCGGGTCGATTCAGCGTGGGTTTTCTGCTGAGAGGAGATTGAAGATGGACCTGCTGCGCATACTGATTGCGATTCTTTTGCCCCCTCTGGGTGTTTTTCTTCAGGTCGGTTTTGCCGGCGCCTTCTGGCTGAACATTCTGCTGACGCTGCTGGGCTACATTCCCGGGATCGTGCACGCAGTCTGGATCATCGCCCGTCGCTAGACCTGTGACCGCTACCGCTCAGGATGTAGCTTTCGCGGCGCTATGGGCTTGCCATAAGGTCAATGATAAAGTCGCCAGCCGGCCTATTTCACGCGAAACACTTTGAACAGGTCGGGATCAGGCATTCACCTCCTGGGCTTGTTACCTTTTGGCAGCCGAGCCAGGCGCACGCGAAGTGACCGGAAAGGAATCACATGGGCGACTCTTTCATCGAACAAAATCAGTTCAGGCGTATTCTCAATCGCAACGTCGCGGTACCCCTTGGTTTCGGGTTCCTCAGTGCATTCTTTTTCAGCGCCATCGTCTACTACCTGCTGAGCGTCAGCGAGTGGGTCGATCAATCGGTCCGGGGCGTGTCGCATGCTCACGAAACGCTGAAACTGATCGGCAATCTTGAAGCGTCGATGCGTGGCTATCTGATTGCTGGCGACGATGTCTTTCTCGAACCCTATCAGCGCGAATTGCCACTCCTGAACCACGAACTGGAGCAGCTCAAGGCATACGCCCAGGACAACCTGCTGCAGCTCAATCGCATCGAGCGGGTTGCGGCCATGCAGGACCAGTGGGTGGAGTTTGCCGATACCGCCATTGCCCGTCGTGCCCGGGACGAGTCAGTCACGGACTACATCCGCAGTCAGCGTGGCATGGAGCTGAAACAGGAACAGCGTCGGCTGCTCTATGAGTTCATTGCCAGCGACCGTCAGGCCAGGAGTGAACGTACCGCCAGATCGGAGCTGGTCACCACCCTTCTGATCGGTGGCTTTCTGCTGTTCAGCCTGATCTTCAGTGGTTTGCTGGTGTATTTCGGTCGGCGCGACCTGATCAGCCTGTCCGATAGCTATGCCCACTCGTTGAGTCAGCAAAAGGCGCACGCGGATGCGCTGGAAAAACAGGCCTGGTATCGCAGCGGTCAAACGCAACTGAGCGAGTCGATCATCGGCGAGCAGACCCTTCCAACCCTGGGTCAGAATGTTCTCAACTTCCTGTCCGGTTATCTTGGCGTGGCCGTCGGTGCGCTGTACGTGGCTCAGGAGGGCAGGCTGCAGCGTGTTGCCGAATTCGCCTGGAGCAAAGAGGGCCAGAATCAGGGGCGGACGCTGGAGCTCGGCGAAAGTCTGGTCGGTCAGGCGGCGCTGGAGCGCCGCATGCTGACGCTTGAGAGCGTTCCATCGGGCTATCTGAAGGTCAGTTCTTCGCTTGGCAGCACCGACGTGCAGTCGTTGCTGATCGTTCCGGTTGAGGACAGCGGCATGCTCAACGCCGTGCTGGAGCTCGGCTTCCTGCGGCCCTTGCGTGAAGAAGACAGCGAGCTGCTGCGGCGCATCAGCGAAAGTGTTGGCTCGGCCATTGAAGCCGCGCGCTATCGTCAGCGGCTGCAGCGCGTGCTGGCTGATACCCAGCAGCTCAATGAGGAGTTGCAGGTTCAGCAGGAAGAGCTGCGTGCGGCCAATGAGGAGCTTGAGGAACAGTCCAACGCGCTGCGTGAGTCCCAGGCGCATATGGAAGAGCAGCAAGCCGAGCTGGAACAGATCAATGAGCAGCTGGCCGACCAGGCCCAGGAGTTGTCGCGCCAGCGCGACGAAATGGATCTGAAGAACAGCCGCCTGCACGATGCCCAACTGATGCTCGAAGAGCGCGCCGAAGATTTGCTGCGTGCCAGCCGCTACAAGTCGGAATTCCTCGCCAACATGTCCCACGAGCTGCGCACGCCGCTGAACAGCTCGCTGATTCTCGCCAAGCTGCTGGCGGACAATCCCCAGGGCAATCTCAGCGACGACCAGGTGCAGTTCGCGCGCTCCATCTATTCGGCGGGCAATGACCTGCTCAGCCTGATCAATGACATCCTCGATATTTCCAAGGTCGAGGCCGGCAAGCTCGACGTATATCCCGAGTTGCTGATTCTGACGCGCATGCTTGAGGGGCTCAAAAGCCTGTTCCTGGCCCAGGCGCTGGAGAAATCGCTGCGTTTCGAGATCGAGCTGGATGACGACTTGCCGGCGAGTCTGTTTACCGACCGCCAGCGCCTTGAGCAGATTCTCAAGAATCTCCTGTCGAACGCCTTCAAGTTCACTGAACAAGGCTCGGTTGTACTGCAGGTCAGCCGGCATGACGAACAGCGCATCGCATTTGCGGTGCGTGATACGGGTATCGGCATTGCCGAGGAGCAGCAGGCGGTGATTTTCGAGGCCTTCCGGCAGGCCGATGGCACCACCAATCGGCGTTACGGCGGTACCGGCCTGGGATTGTCGATTTCCCGCGAGCTGGCCCAGTTGCTCGGCGGCACCATCGAAGTGAGCAGCGCACCAGGCGCCGGTAGTCTGTTCACCCTGATCCTGCCGGAAAACTACAGCGAGCCGGCCACGCCGGAACTGTCGCCGCCTGCCCAGCCTGCTGAGCCTGTCGTGACGCAGCTGGCAACACCGCCTGCGCCGGTGCAATACGCTATCGAGCATCCACCGCTGGAAGATGACCGCAAGGGTTTCCCCTTCAGCGAGCGCTCGGTGCTGGTGATCGAAGACGAGCCACAGTTCGCCTGCATCCTGCGCGACCTCGCCCACGAGCTGAACTACAACTGCCTGCTCGCACAGAACGCCGACGTGGGCTTCGATATGGCGGTGCAATACCGGCCTGATGCTGTTCTGCTGGACATGCGCCTGCCTGACCACTCCGGCCTGACCGTTCTTGAGCGGCTCAAGGAAAACCCGCTCACCCGGCACATTCCGGTGCATATCGTATCCGTCGAGGACCGCAAGGAGACCGCGCTGCAGATGGGCGCCATCGGCTATGCCACCAAGCCGACCACCCGCGATGAACTGAAGGAAGTGTTCCAGCGGCTGGAAGCCAAGCTCGCGCAAAAGGTCAAACGCATTCTGCTGGTCGAGGATGATGCGCTGCAGCGTGAGAGCATGGCGCTCCTGATTGAGGACGAGGATGTGGAAATCACGGCCGTCGAGTTTGGCGCGCAGGCCCTCGAGCACCTGCGTTCGACCCTGTTCGACTGCATGATCATCGACCTCAAGTTGCCCGACATGGACGGTCACGAACTGCTCGAGCGCATGGCCCGCGAGGAGATCTGCTCCTTCCCGCCGGTCATCGTCTACACCGGGCGCAACCTGACTCGCGATGAAGAAGCGGCGCTGATGAAATACTCGCGCTCGATCATCATCAAGGGCGCGCGCTCGCCCGAGCGGCTGCTCGATGAAGTCACCCTGTTCCTGCACAAGGTCGAATCGGACATGCCGCCCGAGCGGCAGAGGATGCTCAAGAGCGTGCGCAGTCGGGAAAAGGCCTTCGAGGGTCGCAAGATTCTGGTGGTCGATGACGATGTGCGTAACGTCTTCGCGCTGACCAGCGCCCTGGAGCAGAAGGGCGCACTGATTGAAATCGCCCGCAATGGCCTTGAAGCCATCACGCAACTGCAGAACATTGATGATATCGATCTGGTCCTGATGGACATCATGATGCCGGAAATGGACGGCTTTACCGCCATGCAGGAGATTCGCAAGGACTCGCGTTTCGCCAAGCTGCCGATCATCGCCGTCACTGCCAAGGCGATGAAGGATGATCAGGATCGCTGCCTGCGTGCCGGCGCCAACGATTATCTGGCCAAGCCCATCGACCTTGATCGCCTGTTCTCGCTGATTCGCGTCTGGCTGCCGAAAGTGGAGCTGCTGTGACATGCCGGAGCGCAATCAGAGTATCGAGCTGAAGCTGCTGATCGAAGCGATCTACCTGCGCTACAGCTACGACTTTCGCAATTACTCCCAGGCTTCGCTCAAGCGCCGGGTGCTGCTGGCGCTGCGGCAGATGAAGTGCGACAGCATTTCGCAGCTGCAGGGCCTGATTCTCTACGATGCCCAGGCGTTCATGGAGCTGCTGCAGTACCTCACCATCCCGGTCAGCGAGATGTTTCGTGACCCCGGCTATTACCTGGCCTTGCGCGAGCAGGTGGTGCCGGTGCTGCGTACCTATCCCTCGCTGAAGATCTGGATCGCCGGTTGCAGCACCGGTGAGGAAGTCTATTCGATGGCGATCCTGCTCAAGGAAGAGGGCTTGCTGGAGCGCACCATCCTGTATGCCACCGATATCAATCCACGCTCGCTGGAGCGTGCGCGGCAGGGTATTTTCAATATCGCCGACATGAGCCAGTACACCGCCAACTACCAGCGGGCCGGCGGTCGGCAGAGCCTCAGTGACTATTACACGGCGGCCTATGACTCGGCGATCATGGACAAGTCCCTGAAAGAACAGGTGACCTTTGCCGACCACAGCCTGGCGACTGACAGCGTGTTCGCCGAGACCCAATTGATTTCCTGCCGCAACGTACTGATCTATTTCAACAAGCCGCTGCAGAACAGAGCCTTCGAGCTTTTCCACGACTCCCTTTGCCATCGCGGCTTTCTTGGCCTGGGCAGTAAGGAAACCATCGAGTTTTCGGCGAGCAGCGGGCGCTTCGACGCCTTCGACAAAGAACAGAGGATCTTTCGCAAACTATGAAAGACCTGGCCCCCAGCACAGGTGTGCGGCGATCTGCCGTGGACGCCGTGGTGATAGGAACCTCGGCGGGCGGTCTGGCGGCGCTGAGTGTGCTGCTCAGCGGCCTGCCTGCCACCTACCGGCTGCCGCTGCTGGTGGTGCAGCACGTGCCCGCCAGTGGCCCGACCCAACTGGCGGACATCTTCCGCCGCAAGACTGCGTTGCGGGTCAAGGAAGCCGATGACAAGGACGCGATTGAGGGCGGAACGCTGTATTTTGCCGCGCCGGGCTATCACCTGCTGGTGGAAACGGACCTGACGCTATCGCTCAGTCAGGATGATGCGGTGCATTTTTCCCGACCCTCCATCGATGCGCTGTTCGAGTCCGCCGCCGATGTCTGGGGTGAGCGGGTCGCCGGGATTCTGCTGACCGGCGCCAACGAGGACGGGGCTGCGGGTCTGCGGATGATCGCGCAGGCTGGTGGTCTCACCATCGTTCAGGACCCCGTCGAGGCCGAGATGCCGACCATGCCGCTCGCCGCACTCCAGCGCTTTGCGCCGGACCATATTCTGCCCCTGCGCGATATTCATCGACTGTTGCGCGAACTGGAGTGACCCATGCCTGACCAAACCGATGAAGCGAACCTGCTGATCGTCGATGACCTGCCGGAGAACCTGCTCGCGCTGGATGCCTTGCTGCGGGCGCCGGGTATCCGGGTTCATCAGGCGGAGTCGGCAGAGCAGGCGCTCGAGCTGTTGCTGCGCCACGAGTTCGCGCTGGCCATCCTCGACGTGCAGATGCCGGGCATGGACGGCTTCCAGCTCGCCGAACTGATGCGCGGCACCGAGCGCACCAAGCAGATTCCCATCGTATTTGTCAGCGCCGCCGGGCGTGAGCTCAACTATGCCTTCAAGGGTTACGAGAGCGGCGCAGTGGATTTCATGCACAAGCCGCTGGACACCCATGCGGTGCGCAGCAAGGTCAGTGTTTTCGTTGACCTGTACCGCAGCCGCAAGCGCATGGCTCGCCAGCTCGAAGCGCTTGAGCGCAGCCGCCGCGAGCAGGAAGTGCTGCTCAATGAGCTGCGCAAAACCCAGGGCGAGCTGGAGGCGGCCGTGCGCATGCGTGACGACTTCATGTCCATCGTTTCCCATGAGCTGAAAACCCCGCTCAACACGCTGATTCTTGAGGTGCAGCTGCGCAAGCTGCAGCTGGCGCGGAACAATTTCGCGGTGTTCAGCGAGGATCGTCTGCGGCAGATGGCTGACAAGGATGAGCGGCAGATCCAGAGCCTGATTCGGCTGATCGACGACATGCTCGACGTGTCACGCATTCGTACCGGCAAGTTATCGATCAGGCCCGCAATGATCGATCTTGGCAAGCTGGTCGCCAGCGTCCTGGAAAACTTCGCTTCGCAGCTGGAATCCTGTGGCTGCACCTTGCTGTTCCAGCGACCGGAGCCGCTGTTGGGGGTCTGGGACGAGTTCCGCATCGAGCAGGTGCTGGCCAATCTCCTCACCAATGCCATGCGCTATGGCGCTGGCAAGCCGGTGCAGGTCAGCGTCTTCGCCACCGCCGAAGGGGCCTGTATCGAGGTACGCGATCAGGGCATCGGCATCAGCCCGAAAAGCCTGGGGCGCATCTTTCAGCAGTTCGAGCGCGCCGAGGGCAGCGAAAACAGCGCCGGGCTTGGCCTGGGTCTGTTCATCAGCGAACAGATCGTCAAGGCCCACGGGGGGCGCATTCAGGCGGAAAGCGAGGAAGGCCGGGGTGCGTTGTTTCGCGTCACGCTGCCGCTGGAAAGCGCATCCTGAAGCCAGCGTTGAATACGCGTCTGAGAAATCTGGCAACGCAGTCGCTTTTCCTAGGATGAGCAGCTGATTTCCAGGTGTTTGCCCCACTCGGGTGGGCGCTGGGCATAACGCGCCATGCCGGGTTGTTCATCGAAGGGGCGTGAGAGCACGGCATGCAGTTCGCGCACCGGGGCGTAATCACCCTGTTCCGCCGCCTCGATGGCCTGCTGGGCGAGGTAATTGCGCAGAATGTATCTGGGGTTGACGGCGTGCATTCGTGCCTGACGCTCGGTCTGGTCAATACCTTCGCGTTCGCTGCGCTGCTGATAGTCCCTGGCCCAGATATCGAAGCCCTGAAGATCAATGAAATCCTCTCGCAGACGGCGCAAGGCCTGTTCGGGTGCGCTGTCGCCCAGTTCGCGAAAGAAGCGCGTGTAATCGATGGCGCCGTTCTGCATCAGTTGCAGCAAACCTTGCACCAACGCCTTGTCGGCGTCCTCCGCCGTGCGCAGGCCCAGGCGCTGGCGCATCAGGTCGAGCCAGGCGGCTTCATAGCGGGGCAGGAACAGGCTCATGGTTTCGCGCAGTTGCTCCACCGCGACGAAGGGCGACAAGGCCTGGGCCAGAGCGGCGAGATTCCAGTGGGCGATGGGCACCTGGTTCTCGAAGGAATAGCGCCCGTCGTGGTCGGAGTGGTTGCAGACAAAGCGGGCGTCGAAGTCGTCGAGAAAGGCGTAGGGGCCAAAATCGAAGGTGATACCGAGGATCGACATGTTGTCGGTATTCATGACGCCGTGGCAGAAACCATAAGCCTGCCAGCGGGCAACCATCTCGGCGGTGCGTTCGACCACCTGAGTGAAGAAGGTGCGCTCGGGCTCGGCCTGTTGCAGGCACTCGGGGAAATGGCAGGTCAGCACATGGTCGAGCAGTTGCCGCAGAGCGTCGTGCTGGCGGGTGTAGTAGAAAAATTCGAAATGACCGAAACGCACATGGCTGGGCGCCAGACGCAGCAGCATGGCGCCGCGTTCCTGGCGTTCGCGGTACACCGGCTCGCTCGAACCGGTCACGCAGAGCGCGCGTGAACTGGGGATGCCAAGGGCATGCAGATGCTCGCTGGCGAGAAACTCGCGGATTGAGGAGCGCAGCACCGCACGCCCGTCGCCCATGCGTGAATAGGGTGTCTGCCCGGCACCCTTGAGGTGCAGGTCCCAGTAGGCTCCGGCCTGGTTGCGCACCTCGCCGAGCAGCAGGCCGCGGCCATCGCCGAGCTGTGGGTTGTAGCTGCCGAACTGGTGACCCGAATAGACCATTGCCCGAGGTTCGGCGGTGGACCACAGCTTGTGCCCGGCGAACAGTTCGGTGAACAGCGGCAGCTCGGCCTGCGTCGGGTCCAGGTCCAGCAAGGCCATGGCCGCCTCACTCGCCACCACCAGGTGCGGCTCGCTCAGGGGCTGCGGCTGCACCGCCGTGGAAAAGGTATCGCCCAGGCGGGCGAAGCGGTTGTCGAAGGTCAGCTGGGTCAGGGTTTTCACGGCGGCTCCAACAAGCAGGCCAAGAACGGGGTTGGGCAGTATGCAGGCTGGATTAGCTGAAGGCGTAATCCGACGCAGTTGAAGGCTGAAGACTAGCCGTCGCCGTAGGAACGGGCCATGCCCGCGAACCGATGTCCAACGCTGGCGTGGCCGCGAATGCCAAGGGCACGTCAGGCCTTATCGTCCCGGCTCTCCGGCAGCGCCAGCTCCTGGCCGGCACGGTTTTTCAGGTGCACATCCAGCTGGCGGAAGGCGATGGTGATGCCGCATTCACGGAATTCGCGGTCGACCCTGCGGTTGATTTCATCAATCACCGGGTTGCGGTCGGCCAGGTCGCGCACGTGCAGGCGCAGTTCGTGTTCCAGACGGCTGTCGCCAAAACTGAGGAAGAACACCTGGGGTTCGGGGTCTTTCAGCACGCGAGGGTTTTCCCGTGCGGCCTGGAACAGCAGTTCGCGCACCTGCTCGAGATCGGAGCCGAATTCCACGCCGATGCGGATGGTCACCCGCGTAACCGTATCGCTCAGCGACCAGTTGACCAACTGATCGGTGACGAATGTCTTGTTGGGGACAATGATTTCCTTGTGATCGAAATCGGTGATGGTGGTGGCACGAATGCGGATGCGGCTCACTGTGCCTGACAGGTTGCCGATGGTCACCACGTCACCGATGCGCACCGGCTTCTCGAACAGGATGATCAGGCCGGAGACGAAGTTGGCAAAGATTTCCTGCAGGCCGAAGCCCAGCCCTACCGAAAGCGCGGCGACCAGCCACTGCAGCTTGTCCCAGCTCACGCCCAGCGTCGAGAGCACCGAGACGATGCCGGTGCCTACCAGAGTGTAGGACAGCAGCGTGCCGGTGGCGTAGGCGCTGCCCGGCGCCAGGCGCAGGCGCGACAGAACCAGTACTTCCAGCAGGCCCGGCAGGTTGCGCGCCAGGATCAGGGTGATACCGCCGATGGCCAGGGCGCCGAGCAGGTCGTTGAGGCTGATGGCCGAAGTCGTGAGGGCATCGCCCGAGCCGCTGGTGAATTCGTACAGCGCGACATTATCGAGATAGGACACCACCGAAATCAGGTCCGACCAGACCCAGTACAGCGCCACCAGAAAGAGACCGAAAGTGGCCAGGCGGGTCAGGCGCAGTGATTGCTGATTGACTTGTTCGATATCCAGGTTGGGTTCTTCGATGTTTTCCGGGTGTTCGCTGGCACCTTCTTCCTCCGCCGCCTGGCGCCTGTCCATGGCCCGCTGGTAGGCCAGGCGGCGCGCGGCGATGGTCAGCGCGCGGACCAGCATGGACTCCAGAGCGATCCAGATCATCAGCAGGTAGAGGGTGTCGATCAGACGTTCGGTAAGTTTCAGCGCGGTGTAGTAGTAGCCCATGCCGACCACCACGATCAGCGCCAGTGGCAGCAGGCTGAACACCACGCCCAGAAACAGCCGGGCCGGTGGTGCGTTTTCACTGGACGGACCCCTCAGGAGGATGCGCATCAGGCGCCAGCTCATCAGTGCGTAGCAGCCGATAATGACCAGCAGCCCGAGTACGTCTTCGGCGAGGTTTGCCGGTTGCTGTTCGGCGATGCTGACGACCACGACCAAGACCAGCACCACCAGGCCGAGACGGCGGATTTCATTGCGCAGAAAGGCGACCTGCGGGTGCGACCAGCGGAAATGCAGTTCGGCCAGCCGTCCCGGCGAAAGCAGTCGATAGGCGGTGTAGAACACCAACCAGGCCTGCGCCATCTGGTACATCGCGGCGCTCAGCCCAAGGTTCTGGCCGCGTGCATCCATCTGCAGCAGATAGCCGCACAGGGCCAGGAACAGGGCGCCCGGCAATGCCAGCAGTATGTTCAGCAGCAACGCCAGGGGGGTGTGCTGCTGGCTGTCATTGCGAAAATGCCCGACATCCTGGCTGAGCTCATCGAGCTTGGTGTTGATCATCTTTCGCCGCCAGAGCAGCACGGCGATGGATAGCAGCAGTGGCAAGAAGAGCAGGGGACGCTCCTTCAGCCCGGCAGCCATCTGCGCCAGGGCCGAGTGCCAGCCGATGGTGCCCAGTTGCCGTTCCAGGCGTTGCGGAAAGCTGGTCAGCCAGCTGAAGTCCAGCGGCTTGTTGCTGGGAATCCAGAACATCTGTTCATCCAGCGTGGCGCTCAACGCGCTGGCAGTGTCGTGCAGCTGTTTCTGGTTCAGCTGCAGGGTGATGGATTCGTTGAGCAGCGCATTGAGTTCGCGGTTCAGGCGATCAAGCAGTTCGCTGCGGGTCTTGACCAGGTCGAGCAGGGCAGCGCGCACCTGGGGTGTTATCTGTTCCTCAGGCTGACCCACCAGCAACTGATCGACGTAGGTTTCCGGATTGCCGGCACGGTCGCGCGCCTGGTTCAGCTCGAACTGGTAGAGGCGCAGGTCGGCAATTTCGTCGGCGAGATTCCGGTCGAGCTTCACCTTGGGCAGGTTGAGCTTCTGCTGATAGAGGATTCTGGACAGCAGCAGGCTGCCTTCGAGTACGGCGATCTGCTCTTCCAGCGCCTTGTCGGCCTGGTTCAGTGTGTCGAGCTGCTGGCGTGCTTGCAGGTTCATCTGGTTGAGCAGATTGAGCCGCTCGGTGGCGCGCAGCAGGTAGTCGGAGAGTTTGAGGTTTTCGGCGCTTTCAGCCGCCACCAGCGTATCGGAGCCTGCCAGCTGCGCCCTGGCTGAGAGCTCGGCCACGGTCTGCTCGGACTCGGCGCGGCGCTTGGCGTTGATCAGGCCCTGCAATGCCTGGGTTTCCTGCTCGGCGCGGGCGATGCGCTCGGCGAGCAGGTTGCGTCGGGCCTTGCCAAGGTCCTGGAGCAGGTTGTTGCCTGTCAGCTCCTGACGGCGCAGTTCGATCTGGGCCTGCAGGGCCGAAATTTCCGCTTCGAACAGGCTGCGCTGTTCATCGCTGATCGCCTTGCCACTGTCCTGACCGCTCTTGAGGCGATTCTGCAGCGCCTGAATGCGCGATTGGCTGGTGCTGATCTGGGCCTGGGAACGCTCAGGCCGTGTCTGGGCAGTGATGATCAGGCTGTTGGCGTCGGTCAGCTGCTTGTTCCACTCGCTCAGCTCGGCAAGGCGCGTGGCCAGGCGCTGCTCCAGCGCTGTGACGCCCAGGGTTGCGAAGCGTTCGCTTGGCTCGGGTGCCGGGCCTGCCTTGAGCCGTGCCAGATCGCGCTGGGCGGTACTGATTTCCTGCGGCGCCTGGGCGAGCTGTTTCTGCAGGGTCGCGAGCTGCTGGCTGCGGGCGCTGGCCTGCTCGTCAAACTGCTTCACCTGGTCGGCCAGGCTGGGTTGCGCCGGTCTGGCTTCGCCTTCAGCCGCCTGCTGGCCACCGGTCAGGCTGTCGAGGGTTTGTGCCTGAAGCGTGCTGAAAATCTGCAGAAAGCTGACCAGAAGGGTCAGCAGAAAGGCGCGTGAAAAAGACATGTCTGCCGTCAAAGAGCTGAACGAGCGCTGAGTCTACGGGCTGCGCTGGGCGAGTGCGAGTCCGTCGGGGTCAAGGGGGATCAGCGTGCGACTGAAGGTCAGAACATCAGCTGCGGACCGGGCTTTTCCGCTTCGGGGAAGCGCAGGCCGACCTTGAGCACATCGTCGCCATCCATCTCGGCGATGGTCCAGATCAGCCCGTTCCATACCACCTGGTCGCCGACAACAGTGTGTTTGCTGATCTTGTCGGAGATGAACTGGCCAATCGGCTGATTGCCATCCACATCGCCAAGCTTGAGACCGTAAAGCATGGCAATGGCGCCCAGCTCGGCGTCGCCTTCGAGAATGAAGTCGCCGAAGAAGCGCATGTCCCGGCCACGTTGCGGCGCCTGACTGAACAGCTTGCCGAGCGCGGGCAGGTCGTCTTCGTGGCCGATGACGCAGAGGATGTCGTTCTCCTGCAGGCGGGTACTTCCGGACGGGTGGAGCAGGGCGTGGCCACGAAACAGGGCGGCGATGCGCGTGCCTGGTGGCATTTTCAGCTCGCGAAGCGCAGCGCCGATGCACCACTTCTTGGAGGTCAGGCGGTAGATGAAGAGTTCCCACTGGCTGGTGGTGTGGACTTGCAGGCCGGTACGGGAGATGGGTGCGGGGGCTGGCGGTACTTCAACCTTGGCTTTTTTTGCCGCCCAGCCGAGGGTGGTGCCCTGCAACAGCAGCGAGACCAGCACGATGAAGAAGGCGACGTTGAAAAACAGCTGGGCATTGTCGAGGCCGGCCACCAACGGGAACACCGCCAGAATCACCGGCACCGCGCCACGCAGGCCGATCCAGGAGATGAACAGCCGCTCGCGCAGTTTGAAGCCCTTGAAGGGCAACAGGCCGACAAACACCGACAGCGGGCGCGCGATGAGGATCATCCACAGCGACAGGAGCAGGGCGGGAACGGCAATCGGCAGCAGTTCGCTGGGCGTCAGCAGCAGGCCAAGCACCAGGAACATCCCGATCTGGCTGAGCCAGGCCAGGCCATCGAACATGTGCAGAATGCCATGACGGTTGCGAATGGGCCGGTTGCCCAGCATCAGGCCGCAGACATACACGGCGATGATGCCACTGCCGCCCACCGCGCCGGACAGGGCGAAGATCATGATGCCGCCGCTGACCGCCAGCAGGGGATAGAGGCCATCGGCTACGGAGAGGCGATTGATCAGCTGCAGCAGTAGCCAGCCGCCGGAGAGGCCGAGCAGGATGCCGATACCGAATTGCTGGATCAGGCTGACCAGCACGGTCCAGCTGAATGAGGTCTGCCCTGACGCAATCATGCTGATCAGGGTGACGGTGAGGAACATCGCCATCGGGTCGTTGCTGCCCGATTCGATCTCAAGGGTCGGGCCGACACGCTCGTTCAGGCCCTTGCCGTTGAGCAGGTTGAACACGACCGCAGCGTCCGTGGAGCCGACGATTGCACCGATCAGCAGGCCTTCGATCAGGCGCAGGTCGAACAGCCAGGTGGCGGCGACGCCGGTCATGCCTGCGGTGATCGCCACGCCGAAGGTAGCCAGTGACATCGAGGGCCAGAGCGCGACGCGGAAGGTGGCCTTGCGTGTTCGCATGCCGCCGTCGAGCAGAATGATCGCCAGCGCCAGGTTGCTGATGATAAAGGCGAGGCGGTAGTCCTCGAAGACGATTCCGCCGATGCCGTCGACCCCGGCCAGCATGCCGACACCGAGAAAGATGACCAGAATCGGCACGCCCAGACGTGCAGACAGGGAACTCATCAGGATACTGGCAGCAACCAACAGGGCACCGACTAAAAAAAGGTGGTTGATGTTGCCGACGTCCAAATGCAGCCTCCGCAAAAAGCAAGATTTCCCGGCAACTTATGCACGGGACATGCCAGCGATTCTAACCCGATGATTTGACGGACTGTCAAAAAAAATGCCTCTTGGACAAGAGGCATTCATGCGCGTCAGTAAATCAGAACCAACTGCTGTTCATCGTTAGACAGGTATCGTCACGCGCCTCCAGCAGGGCCAGTTCTTGTCTGCAGCCCGGCACTTCCCAGGTCAGAAAGTAACGAGCGGCCTGCAGCTTGCCTCTGTAAAAGTCGCTGTCTGCTTCTTTGCCCCCAGCCAGGCCGTGCTCTGCATGGATCGCCTGCTCCAGCCAGCGCCAGCCGATCACCGCATGGCCGAATACCTTCAGGTACAGCGCCGAATTGGCCAGGGTCTGATTGACCCTGCCTGCCATCAGGTCGCCGAGCAGCGTCTGCGTCACGCGAGTCAGATGCGCAATATGCTGCTCGAGAGGCTGGCGCAGAGGCGTCAGCGTTTCATGTGCACTCCCACGTTCGCAACAGTCCTGAATCAGCCCGAGCAGCTGGCGCAGACCCGCGCCCTTGTTCTGCATCAGCTTGCGGCCCAGCAGGTCCAGCGACTGGATGCCGTGGGTGCCTTCATGGATCGGGTTGAGGCGGTTGTCGCGGTAGTACTGCTCCACCGGGTATTCGCGGGTGTAGCCATGGCCGCCGAGAATCTGGATGGCCAGCTCGTTGGCCTTGAGGCAGAACTCCGAGGGCCAGGACTTGACGATGGGCGTGAGCAGATCGAGCAGCTCGCCGGCATCGCGACGTTCCTGTTCGCTGTCGGCGGTCTGCTGGTCATCCGTCAGACGCGCCGCGTACAGGCCGAGATCGAAGGCGCCTTCGACGTAGGCCTTCTGCATCAGCAGCATGCGCTTGACGTCGGTGTGCTCGATGATCGGCACCTGCGCTGAGGCTGGGTCCTTGTCGTCCGGCAGGCGGCCCTGGGGGCGCTCGCGGGCGTAGTTCAGTGAATAGAGGTAGCCGGCGTAGCCGAGCATGATCGCGCCCATGCCGACGCCGATGCGCGCCTCGTTCATCATCTGGAACATGTAGGTCAGGCCCTTGTGCGGCTCGCCTACCAGATAACCGATGCACGCGCCGTTGTCGCCAAAGTTCAGCGCCGTGCTGGTGGTGCCGCGCCAGCCCATCTTGTGGAACAGGCCGGCGAGCAGCACGTCATTGCGCGGGCCCAGGCTGCCATCGTCGTTGACCATGAACTTCGGCACGATGAACAGGCTGATGCCCTTCACGCCGGGCGGTGCGTCCGGCAGTTTGCCCAGCACCATGTGCACGATGTTTTCCGACAGCGGATGGTCGCCGCCGGAGATGAAGATCTTGTTGCCCTTGAGGCGATAGCTGCCGTCGCCGACCGGTTCGGCGCGGGTGCGGATGTCCGACAGCGAGGAGCCGGCATGCGGTTCGGTGAGCGCCATGGTGCCGAAGAAACGGCCTTCTATCATCGGCTGCAGGAAGCGCTGCTTCTGCTCCTCGGAGCCGAAAGCCTCGATCAGGTGCGCCGCGCCCATGGTCAACATCGGATAGGAGCTGGTGGCGATATTGGCCGACTGGAAATGTGCGAAACAGGCCCGCGACAGCAGATTCGGCAGTTGCATGCCGCCATCGTCGAAGCTGCGCTGGGCGTTGTGAAAGCCCGCCTCGATAAAGGCATCCACTGCTGGCTTGATTTCAGGGATCAGCACGGCTTCACCGTTCAGGTACTGCGGCTCATGCTCGTCGGATGTGCGGTTGTGCGGCGCGAAGTACTTCTCGGCGATGTGGCGGGCCGTTCCAAGGGCCGCATCGAAAGTTTCGCGGTTGTGGTCGGCAAAGCGCTCGCGCCGGGTCAGCGTTTCGGCGTCCAGCACTTCATAGAGCTCGAAGGCGAGGTTGCGCGGGCAGAGCAGCGTTTCGGACATGGATATGACCTCCGGTTTTATGCCCGGAGTCTACGAAGCAGCGTCTTGCGGGGACAGCACCATCTATTCGCGTGATGGCAGCACCTAACAGGCCCTTGGCCCTTTGTCAGGGAACTTCTGGCATCCTGCGTGCGCTCCAAACTGACAAAGGGGGAAGCAGCGCATGAGCGAAACCGAACTGACGACGCGCAAGAACCAGCATCTGGATATCGTTCTGGCGTCACAGCGCGCCAGGCCGGTTGTCGCCAGTGGTTTCGAATGCCTGCATTTCGAGCATTGCGCACTGCCGGAGCTGGATCTGGCGGCGGTGGATCTTTCCACCTCCCTGTTCGGCAAGCCGCTGGCAGCGCCGCTGCTGATCAGTTCGATGACCGGTGGCGCGCAGCGCGCCGAAGCGATCAATCATCACCTTGCCGAGGCCGCCGAGGAATTGGGCATCGCCCTGGCGGTGGGCTCGCAGCGGGTTGCGCTGGAGCGGGGCGGTGACGGCACGGGCTTGACGCGGGAATTGCGACGGCTGGCGCCGAGCGTGCCGCTGCTGGGCAATATCGGTGCGGCGCAGCTGGTGCAGGGTTATGGCGTGGATCAGGCGCGCCGGGCGCTGGAAATGATCGACGCTGATGCGCTGATCATTCATCTCAATCCGCTGCAGGAGGCGGTGCAGAATCGAGGTGATCGCAACTGGTGCGGCGTGCTGAGTGCCATCGAGCGCCTGGCTGCTGTATTGGAAGCGCCGCTGGTGGTCAAGGAAGTCGGTTCGGGACTGTCGGCGCGGGTTGCCCGACAACTCCTGGATGCCGGGGTTGCGGTACTTGATGTGGCCGGCGCCGGGGGCACCAATTGGGCGGCGGTCGAGAGCGAACGGGCCGTCAATGCCCATCAGCGCGGCGTGGCCGAAGCCTTCGCCAACTGGGGGATTCCCACCGCGCAGGCGATTGCCTCGGTGCGTCAGGCCTGCCCCGATGCGATCCTGATCGGCTCTGGCGGCATCGCCAATGGCATTGACGCGGCCAAGGCGATCCGTCTCGGCGCCAATCTGGTCGGCCAGGCCGCCGCCGTACTGGAGAGCGCGCTGATTTCCAGCGAGGCCGTGGTGGAGCACTTTCGGGTCCTGACCGAGCAGTTGCGGATCGTTTGCTTCTGCACCGGTTCGGCGAATCTGGCTGAGCTGGCGCAGACGCCCTTGCTGCGCACTCCCTGAGTATTGATCAGGCCGCCTGCACGCGGAACTGCCCCACCAGTTGCTTCAGGCGCAACATGCTCTGCCTGATTTCCCTCGCAGCACTGACTGTCTCGCTGGCTGCTCGGGTGCTTTCTTCGGCGATGAGCTCGATCTCCGAGATGCTGCGATCCATGTCGGTGGTCACGCAGGTCTGCTCTTCGGCTGCGGTGGCGATCTGTGCCGTCATCTGGTTGATGGTTTCGGCGGATGAAACGATGCGCAGCAGCGCGCTGCCGGACTCCCTGGTCAAGGCGACACTGGCATCGGCCTCCTGCTGGCTGCGCTCCATCGTCTCGACTGCCTGATGCGCCTGGCCCTGTAGCAGGCTGATCATGGCGTTGATTTCCTCGGTGGATTGGCCAACCCGCGTGGCCAGGCTGCGCACTTCGTCGGCAACCACGGCGAAACCGCGTCCATGCTCGCCGGCCCGGGCAGCCTCGATGGCGGCATTGAGCGCCAGCAGGTTGGTTTGCTCGGCGACGCTGTTGATCACTTTCAGAATCACGCTGATCTGGCTGCTGTCCGTCTGCAGGTCGCGTATGGTCTGGGCCGCCTGACCGATTTCGTGCACCAGCTGATCGATGCTGTTGGCGGTGTTCTGCACCACGTCACGACCGCTGCGGGCCTGGATGTCGGTTTCCTGGGAGGCTTGCGCTGCCAGGCTGGTATTGCCGGCCACTTCCTGTACCGCTGCGGCAATTTCGGTCATGGCCGCTGCTACCTGGGCGATGGCATCACGCTGTCGGCTGACGCCCATTTCGGTCTGCGTGGCTGCGGCTGCTACCTGCTCGGTGCCGCTGCTGACCGTGGCCGCTGCTTCGTTCACTGCCTCGATAATGTTGCCGAAGCGCTCCAGCATGGCGTTGTAGGCGCGACCAAGTTGAGCCAGCTCATCACGCCCTGCTTCGTCCAGACGAAGGCTGAGGTCGTTGTTGCGCTCTGCCTGCTGAATGGAAACCACCGACCGCTGCAGGCGTGTGCAAATCGCCCTTACCAGCAGGAACAGGGCCGCAGTGATCAGCAGGACGCCGGCACTCATCAGGATGGAAACCCAGAAGCCGCGCAGCGCTTCATCATTGGCCCGGGAAGCATCGGTCGCCGCACTGGCGCTGATGGCCTGACCGAAGGCGAGCAGGCTGTCGATGGCGGCCGTGGCGGCTTCCAGCCACTGCTGGTCGGTTATCGGGTAATCGCCCGTGGTGCCAGCGACATGGACCTGGTTGCGCAGGCGCTCGAAGTCGCGGATAAAGCTTTTTTCCAGCGTTTCCCAGGCATTTGAAATGGCCGGGTTCGCCTCGCTGGCCAGAAACGGCAGCCCCACTTCCCTGAGGTATGCCAGCTGGGCATCGACCACACTGCGGTTGCTCAGCAGGCTTTCCCGGGCCGCTGCATCCAGGGGTTGGCGACGGGCGATGATCACGGCCAACTGCGCGCGCTCGCGACCGGCGTATTCCGATGCCAGCCAGATCGACTGCTTGAGTTCGGTGTTCTTGAACGCGGCGTTGGCAAGCGGCGTGTTGGGTAGAAAGGCGTCATTGCGCAAGCGCGCTCCGGCGGAAATCAACGCTGACATTGCTCCGACCCAGTGAGTAACCTCCACGGTGTTGCCCGTTTCACGTGCGTCGATCCGCTGGCGAAGATGTTCAACGCTGTCCCGGGTGCGCTGGACGTTGGCGACGCTCTGCCCGAGCCGCTGTACGGCCCAGCCGCTTTCCATCAGCTCGCTGGCGAGGCTGAGTGCCCGCGACAGGGCCTCATTCCCTTTCTGGCGTGCCTCGCGAATCTGCGCCCGTGACGCCTCGTTGCGCCCGGTCGCTGCGTCGTTGCCCAGCAGGCCTGCCGTGAACCCGCGTTCCTTGGCCTGTTCGGCGGCGGCTTCCAGCAGGCTGTCCGACATCAGGTTGGCAGTCCGGTAGGCCTGCGCCTGCTGTGCCTGCGGCCAGTAGACGAATGCCAGTTGCCAGAGGAGCACAGTCAACAGCAGTGTCGAAATGAAGAGGATCGGAATGATCAGCGAAACGCGCAGCGGGAGTTGCCGGATGATGTTTGCCATGCTCGATGTTCCACTGTCTTGTTGTGGTTATGGGTGTTCTCGAACGGCCTCCAAGTGTCGCAATGGACCAGCAGATCGAACCGGTCCACAGGCGAGAGCAGGCCTTCGGCCCCGCGGGTGGCGAGCCGAAGGCAAACATTGATCAGGTGATGGCCATCTGCCTTGACTGTGGTCAAGTCTGGCTGCTGTGGCCTGGCAGGCCTGTTCGTTGGCTGAACAGGCCGTGTGCAGCTGTCAGCGGGTCCAGCCGCTCGCCAGCTCACGGGTCAGCTGCGCCGCCGGAATTTCGCGACAGCCGCTGGCGTTCTGCCCAGCCCACAATGGCGTGCAGTGATCCAGCTCGAGGCTTTCTGTCTTTTGCCGCAGTGCACTGATGGCATTGCCGGCCAGCGGGAAGTCCGGTATGCCTTCGGGCAACGGGCCGAGTTCACGCATGAGGCGGTTGAGGATGCCGCGTGCCGGGCGTCCGGTGAACAGCGTAGTCAGCGCCGTGTGCCGCGCGCGCGGGCTTTTCAGCGCGGCACGGTGCAGGGCATTGGTGCGGCTTTCCGGACACAGCAGGTAGGCGGTGCCGAGCTGCGCGCCAGCGGCGCCCAGGGCCTGGGCTGCAGCGACACCCTTGGCATCGGCGATACCCCCGGCGGCTATTACCGGAACATCCAGCGCTTCGACCAGCTGCGGCAGCAGGGCGAAGGTGCCGAGCTGGGTGGTCAGGTCTTCGTTGAGAAAGATCCCGCGATGGCCGCCGGCTTCCAGTCCCTGGGCGATCACCAGGTCGACACCGTGCTGCTGCAGCCAGAGGCCTTCTTCGAGGGTGGTGGCGCTGGAGGCGATCTTCGCTCCGGTGGCGCGGGCGCGCTGCAGCAGTTCGGCTGATGGCAGGCCGAAGTGGAAGCTGACCACTGCCGGGTGATGGCGCTCCAGCACGTCCGCCATCGCGCTATCGAACGGCTGGCGGGTCGGGCCGCTGGGGATGTGAGCCGGGTCGATGCCGAATTCGGCGAACCAGGACGCCAGCAGTTCGTGCCAGGCCTCGATGCGCGACGGGTCGCTGGTTGGCGTCTGGTGGCAGAAGAAATTGACGTTGTAGGGACGCTCGGTCAGCGCCTCGATGGCGCTCAGTTCGGCTTCCAGCGTCTGGGAATCGAGCATGCCCGCGGGAATCGAGCCCAGGCCGCCGGCTTCGCAGACCGCAGCAGCCAGCAGGTGATTCTGCGCACCTGCCATGGGCGCCTGGATGATGGGCAGCTCGGTGCCAAGAAGGTTACGCAGATCCATGGGTCAGCTCCGTTCAGTCGTCTTGTAGAGTGGTTACTGTAGTTCGTGACCGGCATGGGAGAAACGACGTTGGTCATCATCGTTCTGCACAGTTCTGGACAGCACGGTAAACTGCGCGGCTCTTGAGGAGCGCCCGATGAATTACCGCCACGCCTTCCATGCCGGCAACCATGCCGATGTGTTCAAACACCTGGTCTTGAGCAGGATATTTGCCCTGCTGTCACGCAAGGAGGCGCCGTTTGCCTACCTCGACAGCCATGCCGGCGTTGGTCTTTACGACCTGGCAGGCGATCAGGCGAGCCGTACCGGCGAGTGGTTGCAGGGCATCGAGCGTATCTGGCGGGCCGAAGACAGGCCAGCGCTGCTCGATGATTACCTTGGCGTGGTGCGTGCACTTAATCCCGATGGCGCATTGCGTTACTACCCCGGCTCGCCGGAGCTGGCGCGACAACTGACGCGTGAACAGGATCACCTGCAGCTCAATGAAAAGCATCCCGAGGATGGCCGCCTGCTGAAGGACAACATGGCCGACGAGCGTGTCGCCGTGCATCTGGGTGAAGGCTGGCACGTGCCGCGCGCGTTGATGCCGACACGGGAAAAGCGCGTGGTGCTGCTGATCGATCCGCCCTTCGAGCAGGCCGACGAGCTCAGCCGCTGCGTGACGGCACTCAAGGAAGCGCTGGGCCGCATGCGCCAGACCATCGGCGTGATCTGGTACCCGATCAAGGACGAACGCCAGCTCCGGCGCTTTTATCAGGACCTGTCACGCAGCGGCGCGCCAAAGCTGCTGCGCGCCGAACTGTTCGTCCATCCCACCGACGAAGCCCTGCGTCTTAACGGTTCCGGGCTGGCCATCAGCAACCCGCCATGGGGGCTGGAAGAGGAGTTGCGCGAGCTGCTGCCCTGGCTGGCCGAGCAGCTGGCGCAGAGCGAAGGCGGATGGCGGCTGGACTGGTTGATTGAGGAGAAGCAGGCGTAAGCCTGAAGCCGCTGCTTCGCGAAAGTAGAGTGGGCTTCGCGCACAACAAAGCCGGCACGTGGTGTTCCCACTGTAGCCGCAACGCCTTTTGGCCCCGGTCATACAAGGGTGGATCCCGCTTCATCGTTCCACCGCAAGGCACCCGGAAGGCAAAGGTGGATGTAAAAAGCGACATCCACCCTACGCAAGCCGACTTGTTCGGGATCTAGAACAACTTCAACGGCTCTTCCTGCAGCGCTGACATCTGTTCCCGCAGGATCAACACCTGATCGCCCCAGTAGCGTTCGCTGCCGAACCAGGGAAAGCTCATCGGGAAGGCCGGGTCGTCCCAGCGGCGGGCCAGCCAGGCGCTGTAGTGCAGCAGGCGCAGGGCTCGCAGGGCTTCGATCAGCGGCAGTTCGCGCGGGGTGAAATCGTGGAATTCGTTATAGCCATCGACCAGTTCCGACAGCTGCCCGAGGCGCTCGTGGCGCTCACCGGCGAGCATCATCCAGATGTCCTGCACCGAAGGTCCCATGCGGCAGTCATCCAGATCGACCAGATAAAAGGCATCGTCGCGGGCAAGAATGTTGCCAGGGTGACAGTCGCCATGCAGGCGAATCGGCTGGAACTCCGTCTGCGCAAACACGTCTTCGACCCGCTTGAGCAAGTCGCGCGCCACCGACTCGTAAGCCGGTAGCAGGCTTTTCGGAACGTAGTTGCCCTCGAGCAGAGTATTCAGCGAGGCATGGCCGAAATTTTCCACGTTCAGGGATTCGCGATGCTCGAACGGACGGCTGGCACTGACCGCATGCATGCGTCCGAGCAACTGGCCCAGGCGATAGAGTTGATCGAGATTGCCCGGCTCTGGCGCCCGACCGCCACGACGCGGAAACAGTGCAAAGCGAAAGCCGGCGTGCTCGAACAGTGTCTGACCGTCACGCGACAAGGGCGCTACCAGTGGGATTTCCCGGTCCGCCAACTCCTGGCTGAACTGGTGCTCTTCCAGAATGGCCTCGTTGCTCCAGCGTCCGGGGCGGTAAAACTTGGCGATCAGCGGGGTCCCGTCCTCGATGCCGACCTGATAAACCCGGTTTTCGTAACTGTTCAACGCCAGCACGCGCGCATCGCTGATATAGCCGGCACTTTCCACGGCATCGAGCACAAGGTCCGGCGTGAGTGTGTCGAAAGGATGGCTCATGGGCGGCTCCGCGAATGGGCCGATCAGTGTATTGCACCGGGGGTTTTAAACAACCGGCGCAGTCCTGATGAGCCGCGGCAGGCCTAATCTCCCGGCTTCGGTGTGCGCGCCAGGCAGTAGATATCCACCCGCGTCGCGCCGGCCCGTTTCAGCAGGCGAGCCAGCGCTTCGGCCGTGGCGCCGGTGGTGAGAACGTCATCAATGATCGCCCAATGTTGGCCGCGTAGCGGTTGCGGATCAGGGAGGGCGAAGGCGCGGCGCAGGTTGCGGTGTCGCGCAGCGGCGTCCAGCTGCTGCTGGGAGGGCGTGTCATGGATACGTTGCAGCAGGTCGTTGCGTACAGGGATCTCCAGAACAGGGCTCAACCAGTCGGCCAGCATGGTCGCCTGGTTGAAACCGCGCTGGCGCAGCCGCTTGTGCGCCAGAGGCACCGGCAGCAGGGCGCTCGGGCGGGGGAGGCCTTCATCGAAGGCGTGCAGCAGGTGCCGCGCCAGCTGCTCGGCAAGCAGTCGTCCGAACGGCCAGCGCGACTGGTGCTTGAAACGGGTAATCAGGCTGTCTACGGGAAAGTCGAAGCGCCAGGGTGTGGCCACATGATCGAACGCAGGTGGACGTTTCAGGCATTGGCCGCAGGTCATGCCGGCTGCGGGCAGTGGCAGTGCACAGATGGAGCATTGTCCACCGAGCCACGGCAGATCAGCCTCGCAGGCGGAGCAAAGCGAGTGATCGCCTTCGCAGCGTTCATCGCAGAGCGGGCAGAAGTGTTCGATTTTTAACCAGTTGTAAACCATGATTCCTTTCCTGGTTGACAGTGTCTTCGGCTTGGCTAACCATTTCGCTTCCGTGCCAAACCCTATGTACAAGGAATGCCCCATGAGCGCCACTGCCGCTTGCGCCACGCGTCACGACTGGAGCCTCGCCGAGGTCAGGGCGCTCTTCGAGCAGCCCTTCAACGATCTGCTGTTCCAGGCGCAAGGCGTGCATCGCCAGCACTTCGATGCCAACCGCGTGCAGGTCTCCACCCTGCTGTCGATCAAGACCGGCGCCTGCCCGGAAGACTGCAAATATTGCCCGCAGTCCGGCCACTACAACACCGGTCTGGATAAAGAAAAGCTGATGGAAGTGCAGAAAGTGCTGGAGGCGGCGGCGGAAGCCAAGGCCATCGGCTCAACGCGCTTCTGCATGGGCGCCGCCTGGAAACATCCGTCCGCCAAGGACATGCCCTATGTGTTGAAGATGGTCGAAGGGGTGAAGGCGCTGGGTCTGGAAACCTGCATGACCCTCGGCAAGCTTGACCAGGAGCAGACGCGCGCGCTGGCCGCTGCAGGGCTCGACTACTACAACCACAACCTGGATACCTCGCCGGAGTTCTACGGCAACATCATCACCACACGCACCTATGGCGACCGTCTGGAGACGCTGAGCTACGTGCGCGACGCGGGGATGAAGATCTGTTCCGGCGGTATCCTCGGCATGGGCGAGTCGCTGGATGACCGTGCCGGCCTGCTGATCCAGCTGGCCAACCTGCCTGAGCATCCGGAGTCGGTGCCGATCAATATGCTGGTCAAGGTCAAGGGCACGCCGCTGGCCGAGGAACAAGACGTCGATCCGTTCGACTTCATCCGCATGCTCGCCGTGGCGCGGATCATGATGCCTAAATCCCATGTGCGCCTGTCCGCTGGTCGTGAGCAGATGAACGAGCAGATGCAGGCCCTGGCCTTCCTCGCGGGCGCCAACTCGATCTTCTATGGCGAGAAGCTGCTGACCACCACCAACCCCCAGGCCGACAAGGACATGCAGCTGTTCAAGCGCCTTGGCATCCAGCCCGAGGAGCGCCACGAACACGCCGACGAGGTTCATCAGGCCGCCATCGAGCAGGCGCTGATCGAGCAGCGCGATTCCAAGCTGTTCTACAACGCAGCGGTCTGATGGTCCGTTCGGTGGATGGATAAAGCGCCAGCTGCGCGCCCCGATCCACCCTACGCCAGCCCAACCTTTTCATAGGGTGGATAATCCGCTTGCGGTTATCCACCTGTTTGCGGTGTTCCCATGAGCTTCGATCTCGCTTCCCGCCTGGCCGCCCGCCACGCCGAGCATCTCTATCGCCAGCGCCCGCTGTTGCAGAGTCCGCAACAGCCCGAAGTGATGGTCGATGGCGAACGGCTGCTGGCCTTCTGTTCCAACGATTACCTGGGCCTGGCCAATCACCCCGAGGTGGTCGCCGCGATGCAGCAGGGTTCGGCGAAGTGGGGCGTCGGCGGGGGTGCCTCGCACCTGGTGATCGGCCACAGCACACCGCACCATGAGCTGGAAGAGGCATTGGCCGAGTTCACCGGAAGGCCGCGTGCACTGCTGTTTTCCACGGGATACATGGCCAACCTCGCGACCGTCACCGCGCTGGTGGGGCAGGGCGATACGGTACTTGAAGATCGTATCAACCACGCTTCGCTACTGGATGCCGGACTGCTTAGCGGCGCGCGTTTCTCGCGCTATTTGCACAACGATTCCGAGAGCCTGGCCAAGCGCCTGGAGAAGGCCTGCGGCAATACGCTGGTGGTCACTGACGGCGTGTTCAGCATGGACGGCGACCTGGCCGACCTGCCGGCGATCTGCGCCGAAGCGAAGCAGCGAGACGCCTGGGTGATGGTCGATGACGCCCACGGTTTCGGCCCGCTGGGCGCCACCGGTGGCGGTATCGTCGAGCATTTCGGCCTGGGCATCGACGACGTCCCGGTGCTGGTCGGCACCCTGGGCAAAGCCTTCGGCACGGCAGGGGCCTTCGTTGCGGGTAGCGAGGAGCTGATCGAAACGCTGATTCAGTTTGCCCGGCCCTACATCTACACTACCAGCCAGCCACCGGCGGTCGCCTGCGCGACGCTGAAAAGCCTGGAGTTGCTGCGCAGCGAGCACTGGCGGCGCGAGCATCTGAATCGCCTGATCGCCCGTTTCCGCCAGGGGGCCGCCGAGATCGGTCTGAGCCTGATTGACAGCCCGACGCCAATCCAGCCGATTCTGATCGGCAGCAGCGAACGTGCGCTGGCGTTGTCCGCTGCGCTCAAGGCACGCGGCATTCTGGTTGGCGCGATTCGCCCGCCCACGGTGCCGGTCGGCAGTGCGCGACTGCGTGTCACCTTCAGTGCGTCGCATGGCGAGGCGCAGGTGGAACATCTGCTGGAAGTCCTGGCCGAATGCTGGACTCGATTGGCCGAGGAGCCAGAAGAACATGCGTGATCAGCTGATTTTGTTGCCCGGCTGGGCGTTCGGTGCGGCGGCCCTGCAGCCGCTGTGCGAGGCACTGAACCAGCATGCGCCACATCTTGAGACAAGCATCGAGCCGTTGCCGGAGCTGGCTGATGCCAGCGCCTGGCTGGATGAGCTGGATCGCCGCCTGCCCCGCGATGCCTGGCTCGCCGGCTGGTCGCTGGGCGGCATGTTGGCGACCGAATTGGCTGCGCGGCGTGTCGATGACTGCCCCGGCCTGATCACCCTCGCCAGCAATCCCTGTTTTCGTGCCCGTCCGCAGTGGCCCGAGGCGATGCCGGCGGATATTTTCGATGCCTTTCAGGAAGCCTTCCGGCTCGACCCCGAGCAAACGCTCAAGCGTTTTCGTTCACTCTGCAGCCGTGGCGGCTTCGATCCGCGCACGCTTGCCCGGCAACTGCAGGTCAGTCAGGCGCAACTGCCTGTCGAGGTGCTGGATGCGGGTCTGCAACTGCTGGCGCAACTGGATGGCCGGGATGCACTGCATGGCTACTTCGGGCCGCAACTGCATGTGTTTGCCGAGGGCGATGCACTGGTGCCGGTGACCGCCGTTGCGGCGCTGCGCAACTGGATGCCCGGCGTCAACCTCGCGGTGCTGGCTGATGCCAGCCATGCGTTGCCGCTGGAGTACGCCGATGAGCTGGCAGCACGCATGGTCGCCTTCATTGAAGGACGTGGCGCATGAACGATGTTGTGGCAGATGTTGCATCGGCCTTGCCGGACAAGCGCCGCGTCGCCGCTTCGTTTTCCCGTGCTGCCGCCAGCTATGACGCCGTGGCCGAACTGCAACGCAGAGTCGGCAATAGTCTGATCGAGCACCTGCCGGAGGACCTGCAACCTGCGCGCTGGCTCGATCTCGGCAGCGGTACCGGCTATTTCTCGCGCCGTCTGGCGCAGCGTTTTGCGCAGTGCGAAGGTGTGGCGCTGGATATCGCCGAAGGCATGCTGCGGCATGCCGCACCGCAGGGCGGTGCGGCTTCGTTCGTGGCGGGGGATGCCGAAAACCTGCCGCTGCGCAGCGCCTCGGTTGATCTGATCTTCTCCAGCCTGGCCCTGCAATGGTGCGAAAACTTTGCCGCCGTGCTGGCCGAGGCCGAGCGCGTGCTTCGTCCTGGCGGCGTCTTCGCCTTTAGCAGCCTGTGCAGCGGCACCCTGCAAGAGCTGCGCGACAGCTGGCAGGCGGTGGACGGTTTCGCCCACGTCAATCGCTTTCGGACAATCGAAACCTACCAGAACCTGTGCGTCGGCAGCGGCCTGAAGCTGACAAGCATCGAGGTGCAGCCTCAGGTGCTGCATTTTGTCGAGTTGCGCCAGCTGACTCACGAACTTAAGGCGCTGGGCGCGCACAACCTCAATCCCGGACGGCCCGAGGGGCTCACCGGCCCTGCCCGCATCCGCGCGCTGATCGAGGCCTACGAGCAGTTGCGCACGCCATCCGGTCTGCCGGCCACCTATCAGGTGGTGTATGGCGTGCTGCGCAAGGAATCCTGAAATGGCTGCGGCTTTCTTCGTCACTGGCACCGATACCGAAGTTGGCAAGACCACCATCGCCGCTGGTTTGCTGCATGCCGCGCGGCGGGCGGGGCTCAGCACCGCGGCGGCAAAACCTGTCGCCTCCGGCTGCGAAATGACTGCCGGCGGATTGCGCAACAGTGATGCGCTGGCACTGCTGGCCGAATGCACGCTGCCGATGCGTTATGAACAGGTCAATCCCTTTGCTTTCGAGCCGGCTATTGCGCCCCATCTGGCCGCACGCGAAGCCGGCGTCGAGCTGAGTGCCGAGCGGCTGGCCGAACCTGTCAGGCGAATGCTGGCGTTGCAGGCGGATTTCTCGCTGGTGGAAGGCGCGGGCGGCTGGCGCGTGCCACTGGCGGGCCGCGAGAACCTGTCCGACCTTGCGCTGTTGCTTGGGCTGCCGGTGATTCTGGTGGTGGGCGTGCGCCTGGGTTGCATCAACCACGCACTGCTCAGCGCCGAAGCCATCGAGCGCGATGGCTTGCGGCTCGCTGGCTGGGTTGCCAATATCGTCGACCCGGCGACGTCACGCCTGGATGAGAACCTTGCGACACTGGGCGAGCGCCTGGCTGCACCTTGCCTGGGGCGAGTGCCGCGTTTACCGGTAGCCAACGCCGCTGAGGTCGCGTGCTTGCTTGATCTGGAGCGGCTGCGCTGATCAGTTCTTCGACACCTGGCTATAACAACGCGTTCGTTATAGCCAGGTGTCGCTGGCGCCAGACCGCAGTCTCTGCTTCAATGATGGCCAGCTGATTGCAGGAGCTGCATCATGGAAATCAACAGTCTCATCTCATCCGGTCTTGGTGCCTTTCAGGCCGGACAACAGCGTATCGATGAGGCCGGCGCGGCGATTGCCGGTGCCAGCCTGCCTGCTGCTGACAATTCCCAGGTTGTCGCTGAAGTGGTGGAGCTAACCGAGCAACTCGTGCAGATGAAAGTCGGCGAACACGCAGCCAATGCCGGTGTGCGAATGATTCAGAGTGCCGACGAGGTGCTCGGGACCCTGATCAACACCCTCGCCTGATCTGCTGGCCGTTCTGGCCAGTTGTCGATGCCCGTTCCGGGCTCTCTCTCGTGCTTTGTTTACTGATTGAACAGAATGCCGCTACGGTGTTCCGATCACGGCTTGACATCGCTCAGGCCGAAACGTATGTTTCAAACGCCTGTTTGATCCGCTGCGTGCATTGCCGAGCGGTCAGAATCCCATCCAGGGCTGGCTGGTCGCCCGGTCGCCTGAACAAAGAACTCACCGCTGAGGTTTACGCTATGCCCGACTACAAGGCCCCCTTGCGCGATATCCGCTTCGTACGTGATGAGCTGCTCGGCTACGAGGCGCATTACCAGAGCCTGCCGGGTTGTGAAGATGCCACCCCGGACATGGTCAACGCGATTCTTGATGAAGGCGCCAAGTTCTGCGAACAGGTCATCGCGCCACTGAATCGCGTAGGCGATATGGAAGGCTGTACCTGGAGCGAGACAGGTGTGAAGACGCCGAGCGGCTTCAAGGAAGCCTATCAACAGTTTGTTGAAGGCGGCTGGCCGAGCCTGGCCCACGACGTCGAGCACGGCGGTCAGGGGCTGCCAGAGTCGTTGGGCATGGCCATCAGCGAAATGATCGGTGAAGCCAACTGGTCCTGGGGCATGTACCCCGGCCTGTCCCATGGCGCCATGAATACTCTGCACGAACACGGCACTCCCGAGCAGCAGCAGACCTATCTGACCAAGCTGGTTTCCGGCGAATGGACCGGCACCATGTGCCTGACCGAGCCGCATTGCGGCACCGACCTGGGCATGCTGCGCACCAAGGCAGAGCCGCAGGCCGATGGCAGCTACAAGGTCAGCGGTACCAAGATCTTCATCTCCGCGGGCGAACACGACATGGCCGACAACATCGTCCATATCGTGCTGGCCCGCCTGCCCGATGCGCCGGAAGGCACCAAGGGTATTTCGCTGTTCATCGTGCCCAAGTTCCTGCCGAACGCCGACGGCGGCGTGGGCGAGCGCAATGGTGTGTCCTGCGGCTCTCTGGAACACAAGATGGGCATCCATGGCAACGCGACCTGCGTGATGAACTTCGACAGCGCCACCGGCTTCCTGATCGGACCGCCGAACAAGGGCCTGAACTGCATGTTCACCTTCATGAACACCGCACGTCTGGGTACCGCACTGCAAGGCCTGGCCCATGCAGAGATCGGTTTCCAGGGCGGCATCAAGTACGCTCGCGAGCGTCTGCAGATGCGTTCGCTGACCGGCCCGAAGGCGCCCGAGAAGGCTGCCGATCCGATCATCGTCCATCCCGATGTACGCCGCATGCTGCTGACCATGAAAGCCTTCGCCGAAGGCAACCGTGCGATGCTCTACTTCGCCTCCAAGCAGGTCGACATCTCCCAGCGCAGCCAGGACGAAGAGCAGCGCAAGGCGGCTGACGCCATGCTCGCGTTCCTGACTCCGATCGCCAAGGCGTTCATGACGGAAGTGGGTTTCGAGGCTGCCAACCATGGCGTGCAGGTCTACGGTGGTCATGGCTTCATCGCCGAGTGGGGCATGGAGCAGAACGTGCGTGACAGCCGCATCTCCTGCCTGTACGAAGGCACCACTGGTATTCAGGCACTCGACCTGCTTGGTCGCAAGGTGCTGATGACTCAGGGTGAAGCGCTGAAGGGCTTCACCAAGGTGGTGCACAAGTTCTGCCAGGCCAACGAAGGCAATGAATCGATCAAGCAGTTCGTTGAGCCGCTGGCCAAGCTGAACAAGGAATGGGGCGACCTGACCATGAAGGTCGGCATGGCCGCCATGAAGAACCGTGAGGAAGTCGGTGCCGCTTCGGTGGATTACCTGATGTACTGCGGTTACGCCTGCCTGGCCTACTTCTGGGCAGACATGGCGCGTGTGGCATCCGAGAAGATCGCCGCCGGCGAAGACAGCGATGGTTTCTACACCGCCAAGGTGCAGACGGCGCGCTTCTACTTCCAGCGTATTCTGCCGCGCACACGTACACATGTGGAAACCATGCTTTCCGGTGCCGACAACCTGATGGACATGGACGAAGCCCACTTCGAACTGGCCTACTAAGTCCGGTTGCGCCATAAAGAACCGCTGCCCTGGCAGCGG
>NZ_JAMOHY010000031.1 GCF_024448695.1 Stutzerimonas stutzeri
GCTATGCTCTAACCAACTGAGCTACGTAGCCAAGTGGCGCGCATTATTCTCGTCGTGTGGGTGCGTGTCAAGCCTTGGGTCGTGCTTTTTCCGCCTGCTTTTTCAAACGCTTATGGCGGGTGAGCGGGCCGTCATGAGCGCTTTTGTCCTTCTGCGGCCAAGTGTGCATCAGGTCACGCGGGTCGATAAGTCACGCGCTGAGCCATCGGCCTTGGCGGATTACCTGTGTTAGTCTGCGTCTCTTTTTTTGTTGGTCGTAGTCGCCAGGAGATTCCATGCGCGTGATTCGTTTGTTTGCTGCCGCGACCTTCGGTCTGCTCGGCTCCGTTGCTGTGGCCGCCGATGCCGACAAGGCGATCCGTGAGGCGTTGCAGTCGATCCAGCCCAATATGCCCATCGAAGCCATCGCCGAAAGCCCGATGCCTGGCGTTTATCAGGTGCAGGTCAAGGGCGGGCGTCAGCTCTATGCCAGCGCCGACGGTCAGTTCGTGATTCAGGGTTATCTGTTCCAATTCAAGGATGGCCAGGCGATCAACCTGACCGAGCAGGCCCAGAGCCGTTCGGTGGCGCAGACCATCGCAGCGGTTCCCGTAGGTGAGATGGTGGTGTTTGCCCCGGAAAAGCCCAAGACCCATATCACGGTGTTTACCGATACCGACTGCGTCTATTGCCAGAAGCTGCACAGCGAAGTGCCGGAGCTCAATCGCCTGGGTGTCGAGGTGCGTTATATGGCCTTTCCCCGCCAAGGCATGGCGAGCCACGGGGCCAGCACGCTGACCAGCGTCTGGTGTGCCAAGGATCAACAGGCCGCTATGAACAAGGCCAAGGCCCGCGAAGAAGTGCCGGTTGCGACTTGTGACAGCCCGATTGCCGAGCAGTACGAGTTGGGCCAGATGATCGGCGTGCAGGGAACCCCGGCAATCATCCTCGCCGATGGCCAGATCATTCCCGGCTACCAGCCTGCCCCGCAGTTGGCCGAGTTGGCGCTCCAGGCCAAGTGATGGAAGGCGCCTTCTCCAGGCGCCCGGTGTCACGCTGAGTGAACTGTATCGCTCCCCGCGTTCCAAGTCTGAAGACATGCGAAGGGGGCGATCATGAAACTCGAAGGTTCCTGTCACTGCAAAGCCGTGCGTTTCTCGCTGAAATCGGCTACGCCTTATCCATTCATGTGCTGCTATTGCTCCATCTGTCGCAAGACGGCAGGTGGCGGCGGCTATGCAATTAATCTCGGTGGCGACTATCGAACGCTCGCGATAGAGGGGTCAGAGCATCTGAGTGTCTATCGTGCGCGTATGGTCAATCCTGAAACCGGGGCGGTCACCGTCAGCGAAGGGCAGCGTCATTTCTGCAAGCACTGCGGCAGTGCGCTCTGGTTATGGGACCCAGGTTGGCCGGAGCTGGTCCACCCGCAGGCTTCGGCCATTGATACCGATCTGCCCACGCCGCCCGGACACACTCATTTGATGCTCGACTCCAAGGCAAGCTGGGTCGAGCCGCACGTTCAGGCTGGCGACAAATGCTTTGCTGAATATCCGGATGAGTCTCTGGCGCAGTGGCATCAGCGCCTGGGCTTGGGCGGTGCGCAAAACTAAGTCAGGGCCGAATTCATCGGCCATCTGTACGCGCGACTCACCGGCCCCTAGGGCTGAACTTGTCGGCCTTTAATGTGGTGACGGAGGCTGAATAAATTCCGCCCTACAAGTGGGCCCCGCGGGGAGGAGACAGCCCTGCCGTATGCCCAGCCGATTTGACTAAATCCCGTGCGCTTCGTAATGTGCGACTCTTTTGTTCGGCTGCTGCATAGGGTCGTTCGCTGGCAATGGGGAGTGCAGTTTGAAACCGGTGAAAGTTGGCATCTGTGGGCTGGGAACCGTCGGTGGCGGAACCTTCAATGTGCTCAAGCGCAATGCCGAGGAGATTGCCCGTCGCATCGGGCGTGGAATCGAGGTTGCGCAGATCGCGACCCGGCATCCGAATCCCCGTTGCGACACCGGTAGCATCGCCATTACCGACGACGTTTTTGCGGTTGCCAGCAACCCTGAGATCGACATCGTCGTCGAGTTGATCGGCGGTTACACCCTGGCCCTCGAACTGGTGCTCAAGGCCATCGAGAACGGCAAGCATGTGGTCACTGCCAACAAGGCGCTGATCGCCGTTCACGGCAATGAAATCTTCGCCCGCGCCCGTGAAAAGGGCGTCATTGTCGCCTTCGAGGCTTCGGTAGCCGGTGGCATTCCGGTGATCAAGGCGATCCGTGAAGGCCTGGCGGGCAACCGTATCAACTGGCTGGCCGGCATCATCAACGGCACCGGCAACTTCATCCTGACCGAGATGCGCGAGAAGGGTCGCACCTTCGAGGACGTACTCCAGGAAGCCCAGGAGCTGGGTTATGCCGAGGCCGATCCGACCTTCGACGTTGAGGGTATCGATGCCGCGCACAAGCTGACCATTCTCGCCTCCATCGCATTCGGTATCCCGCTGCAGTTTGATAAGGCTTACACCGAGGGCATTTCGCAGCTGACCACGGCGGATGTGAACTATGCCGAGGCGCTGGGTTATCGCATCAAGCATCTGGGCGTGGCGCGCCGCACCGACGCCGGTATCGAGCTGCGTGTGCATCCGACGCTGATCCCCGCTGACCGTCTGATTGCCAACGTCAACGGCGTGATGAACGCGGTGATGGTCAATGGCGATGCCGTTGGCAGCACGCTTTATTACGGCGCCGGCGCCGGCATGGAGCCAACCGCCTCGGCGGTGGTTGCCGACCTGGTGGACGTGGCGCGTGCGCTGGGCACCGACCCGAGCAATCACGTACCGCCACTGGCATTCCAGCCGGATACGCTGTCAGCTCATCCGATCCTGCCGGTGAGCGACTGCGTGAGCGCCTATTATCTGCGTATCCAGGCCAAGGATCATCCCGGTGTGTTGGCTCAGGTCGCGACCATTCTTTCCCAGCATGGCATCAATATCGAATCGATCATGCAGAAGGAAGCCGAAGAGCATGACGGCCTGGTGCCGGTCATCCTGGTCACCCATCGGGTGGTGGAGCAGCGCATCGACAACGCCATTTCCGCACTCGAGACTCTCGATGATGTGGTTGGCAAGGTCGTGCGGATTCGTGTTGAACAGCTGAATTAACTCAGAGCCGGGAGCTGGGGCGAATCGCTCAGCTTGCGGCTTAAACCGAAGGTTTGAACAAATGCGCTATATCAGCACCCGTGGCCAGGCCCCGGCCCTGAATTTCGAAGATGTGCTGCTGGCCGGTCTGGCCAGCGATGGCGGTCTCTACGTTCCGGAAAACCTGCCGCGCTTTACCGTCGAGGAAATCGCCTCCTGGGCCGGCCTGCCGTATCACGAGCTGGCGTTCAAGGTCATGCGCCCTTTCGTGACAGGCAGCATTCCGGACGCCGACTTCAAACAGATCCTTGAGGAAACCTACGCGACCGGCCCAGGTGGCGTATTCGCCCACAGCGCTGTTGCTCCGCTGCGCCAGCTAAACGGCAACGAGTGGGTGCTGGAGCTGTTTCACGGCCCAACCCTGGCGTTCAAGGACTTTGCCCTGCAGTTGCTGGGGCGCCTGCTCGACTACGTGCTGGCCAAGCGCGGCGAGCGTGTGGTGATCATCGGAGCGACCTCGGGTGACACCGGCTCGGCGGCCATCGAAGGCTGCCGCCGTTGCGACAACGTCGACATCTTTATCCTGCATCCGCACCAGCGCGTGTCCGAGGTGCAGCGTCGCCAGATGACCACCATCTTCGGTGACAACATCCACAACATCGCCATCGAAGGCAACTTCGACGACTGCCAGGAGATGGTCAAGGATAGCTTCGCCGACCAAGGCTTCCTCAAGGGCACCCGCCTGGTGGCGGTGAACTCGATCAACTGGGCACGGATCATGGCCCAGATCGTTTACTACTTCCATGCCGCGTTGCAGCTGGGCGGTCCGGCGCGTTCGGTGGCGTTTTCGGTACCGACCGGCAACTTCGGCGACATCTTCGCCGGCTACCTGGCGCGCAACATGGGCTTGCCTATCAGCCAGCTGGTGGTCGCGACCAACCGCAACGACATCCTGCACCGCTTCATGAGCGGCAACCGCTACGACAAGGACACCCTGCATCCGTCGCTGTCGCCATCGATGGACATCATGGTGTCGTCCAATTTCGAGCGTCTGCTGTTCGACCTGCACGGTCGCAACGGTGCGGCAGTGGCCGAGCTGATGAGTTCGTTCAAGGCCAGCGGCAAGCTGTCGGTCGAGGAAGAGCGCTGGACCGAAGCGCGTAAGCTGTTCGACTCGCTGGCCGTGGATGATGAGCAGACCTGCAAGACCATTGCCGAGGTGTTTGCGGCCACGGGTGAGCTGCTGGACCCTCACACCGCCATTGGCGTCTATGCCGCCCGTGAGTGCCGTCGCAGCCTGTCGACGCCGATGGTGACGCTGGGTACCGCGCATCCGGTGAAGTTCCCCGAGGCGGTGGAGAAGGCCGGTGTTGGCAAGGCTCTGGAACTGCCGGCGCATTTGGCCGATCTGTTCGGGCGGCCCGAGCGCTGCACTGTGTTGGCGAATGACCTCAAGGCCATGCAGGCCTTTGTCAGTCAGCATGGCAATCGCGGCAAGCCGCTGTAAGCGACCCTGAATGCAAAAAGGCCATGGCCTTTTTCTTTGTGTTGGACAGCGCTGGGGATGCCGGTTTTATCGACCCACCACGCTTCTGCTTGGCGGATTGGTGAAGTCCGTAGGGTGGACCACGCTTCACCGGTCCACCGAGCGGGCTTTCGGTGGATGAAAAAAGCGTCATCCACCCTACGCCTACACGTTGCTGGTGTGCCGCTTTACTCGTCGAACTCTTCCCAGCCGCCCATTTCCTTCCAGCGGTTGACGATGCCGCAGAACAGCTCGGCGGTCTTCTCGGTGTCATAACGCGCCGAGTGGGCTTCGCGCCCGTCGAAATCGATACCGGCGGCCTGACAGGCCTTGGCCAGTACGGTCTGGCCATAGGCGAGGCCGGCGAGGGTGGCGGTGTCGAAGCTGGAGAAGGGGTGGAAGGGGTTGCGCTTGATGTCGCAGCGGGCAATTGCTGCGTTGAGAAAGCCCAGATCGAAACTGCTGTTATGGCCCACCAGGATGGCGCGCTTGCAGCCTGCCGACTTCACGGCCTTGCGCACGCCACGGGTGATATCGCCCATCGCCTGCAATTCGGGAACAGCCATGCGCAGGGGGTGGTCCAGCTTGATACCGGTGAACTCCAGCGCGGCGGCTTCAATATTAGCGCCGGGGAAGGGCTCGACGCGGTAGAACAGAGTTTCCTGCGGGTAAAGCAGGCCCTGTTCGTCCATGCCGATGGTTACTGCGGCGATTTCAAGCAGGGCGTCGGTGGCGCAATTGAAGCCACCACACTCGACATCGACCACTACCGGCAGGAAGCCACGGAAGCGTTGCGCCATGGGGGAGCGCGGCTTGCCGGGAAGGTTGTTTTCCTGTTCGTCGTCGAACGAATCCTCGCTCATGCGTGTGCCTCCAGTCGCCATTGCAGGGTTTCGCCGGCGCGAAGGGGCACCAGGTTGTGTTCGCCAAAGGGCAGGTTGCCCGGCACGCTCCAGGGTTCGCGCACCAGGGTGATCTGCTCGGTGTTGCGTGGCAGGCCATAGAAGTCGGCGCCGAAGTGGCTGGCGAAGGGTTCCAGGCGATTCAGCGCATTACGCTGCTCGAAGGCTTCGGCATAGAGCTCGATAGCCGCGAAGGCGGTATAGCAGCCGGCGCAACCGCAAGCGTTCTCCTTGGCGTGCTGGGCGTGGGGTGCCGAGTCGGTGCCGAGGAAGAATTGCGGGCTGCCGCTGGTGGCCGCGTCAAGCAGCGCTTCCTGGTGAATGTTGCGCTTGAGGATCGGCAGGCAGAAGAAGTGCGGGCGAATGCCGCCCACCAGCATGTGGTTGCGGTTGTAGAGCAGGTGATGCGCAGTAATGGTCGCCCCGACGTTGCTGGAGGCGCCTTCGACAAATTGCACCGCATCGCGGGTGGTGATGTGCTCGAAGACCACTTTCAGCGTCGGGAAGCGCTCAGTGATCCGGCTCAGCTGTTCGTCGATGAAGTATTTCTCGCGGTCGAAGATGTCGACTTCCGAGCGCGTCACTTCGCCATGCACCAGCAGCGGCAGGCCGACCTCGGCCATTATTTCCAGTACCGGGAAAATATTGTCGATGCGGGTCACGCCGGATGCCGAGTTGGTGGTGGCACCCGCCGGATAGAGCTTGGCCGCGTAAACATGGCCGCTGCTCTTGGCTGCACGAATCTCGTCGGGCTGCGTGCCGTCGGTGAGGTAAAGCACCATCAATGGCTCAAAAGCGCTGCCCTTGGGGCGAGCTGCAATGATCCGCTGGCGATAGTCGTTCGCTTCGGCGGCATTGCGCACCGGCGGCACCAGGTTCGGCATGACGATTGCGCGGGCGAACTGGCGTGCGGCATCTGCCACGGTGTGGACCAGCGCCGCGCCATCGCGCAGGTGGATATGCCAGTCGTCGGGGCGAAGGAGGGTTATGCGGTCGGACATGCGGGTTTCCAAGCGGATCAAACGTGCACGAATGCTACCGGAAACGAGCGGAAAAATCGCCGCAGACGGGAGGCGCCGGGCCGAAAGGGGCTCGTTGTCCGACAGTTGCGCGCCTGAGGTAAGGCGCTGTGTGTTCAAGTTTTCGCAGGGGGCACCGATACACAGGTTGAATGTCCTTTATCGTGGAGCCTCCTGTGCGCCTGCGCCCTCTTATTCTGGCTTGCCTGCTGGCTTCGCCGGCCAATGCCCTGACTTTCCAGACCCGTCTGGAAAGGGTGCAGTGGCAGGTCGAAGGGGATCAGTTCGAGTGCAGACTGGTGCAGCCCATTGCCGGTTTTGGTCGTGGTGAGTTCGTGCGACGTGCCGGTGAGGAGGCGATTTTCCGTCTGAACTCGCCGGAGCGCTGGCTGGGGGCCGGCTCGGCGACACTGCTGGCAGCCGCTGCGCCCTGGCAGCCGAGCCGCAGTGATATCAACCTGGGTGTGGTTTCCGTGGGTGAGGGCGATATTCCGTTCAACAGCTCGCACCTGCAGGCTGGACGCCTGCTCAGTGGTCTGCTCGACGGTCGCAGTCCGGTGGTGCGTCATCGCACTCTGCACGGTGGTGAGGCGCTGGAGGTGCGCCTGCTGCCGGCGCGTTTCGGCAAGGCCTACGAGGATTTCCGCGGCTGCACGGCAAAGCTGCTGCCGGTGAATTTCGACCAGATTCGCCAGTCGCAGATCGGTTTCCCCAGCAGCGACGTAACACTCGATCCGCTCGCTCAGGCCAAGCTCGACATCATCCTGCAATACCTGCGGGCCGATCCGACGGTCAATCGCATCCAGCTCGACGGCCATTCCGACAACAGCGGCAATCGTCTGTCCAACCGCGACCTTTCTCGGCGGCGTGCCTTGGCCGTGGAAGAGTATCTGCTGGCCAACGGTGTGCTGAAGGAGCAGATCACGCTGCGTTTTCACGGTGAGCGATACCCACTGGTACCCAACCGGAACGAAGCCAGTCGCGCGAAGAATCGCCGGGTGAGCCTGAGCCTGTATCGTGAGCCGGCTACCAGTACAGCCGCTGCCGAAGCAGTCAGTCCGTCATCCTGACGGTAATCCGGGCTGTGAAAGGCCGTGCCCCTGTAAAACAAACGTCGCGACCAGTAGAATTGCCGCTTTCCTTCAATCCCGGGAGTGGATGGCAATGGCCGACGTAAAGAAGGTAGTCCTGGCGTATTCCGGTGGCCTGGACACCTCGGTGATTCTCAAGTGGCTGCAAGATACCTATAACTGCGAAGTAGTGACCTTCACCGCCGACCTCGGTCAGGGCGAAGAGGTCGAGCCGGCCCGCGCCAAGGCCAAGGCCATGGGTGTCAAGGAAATCTACATCGACGACCTGCGCGAAGAGTTTGTACGCGACTTCGTGTTCCCGATGTTCCGCGCCAACACCGTCTACGAAGGCGAATACCTGCTGGGCACCTCCATCGCCCGTCCGCTGATCGCCAAGCGCCTGATCGAGATCGCCAACGAAACCGGTGCCGATGCCATTTCCCACGGCGCGACCGGCAAGGGCAACGACCAGGTGCGTTTCGAGCTGGGCGCCTACGCGCTCAAACCGGGCGTCAAGGTCATCGCCCCCTGGCGCGAGTGGGACCTGCTGTCCCGCGAGAAGCTGATGGACTACGCCGAAAAGCACGCCATCCCGATCGAGCGTCACGGCAAGAAAAAATCGCCGTACTCCATGGATGCCAACCTGCTGCACATCTCCTATGAGGGCGGCGTGCTGGAAGACACCTGGACCGAGCACGAAGAAGACATGTGGCGCTGGACCAAGTCCCCGGAAGCCGCGCCGGATACTCCGACCTATATCGAGCTGACTTACCGTAACGGTGACATCGTCGCCATCGACGGCAAGGAGCTGAGCCCGGCTACCGTGCTGGCCGAGCTGAACCGCATCGGTGGCGAGAATGGCATCGGTCGCCTGGATATCGTGGAAAACCGCTACGTGGGCATGAAGTCCCGCGGCTGCTACGAAACCCCCGGCGGCACCATCATGCTCAAGGCCCACCGCGCCATCGAGTCCATCACCCTGGACCGCGAAGTCGCGCACCTGAAAGACGAGCTGATGCCCAAGTACGCCAGCCTGATCTATAACGGCTACTGGTGGAGCCCGGAGCGTCTGATGCTGCAACAGATGATCGACGCTTCCCAGGCCACGGTGAACGGCGTAGTCCGCCTGAAGCTGTACAAGGGCAACATCATCATTGCCGGTCGCAAGTCCGATGAGTCCCTGTTCGACGCCAATATCGCCACCTTCGAGGACGATGCCGGCGCCTACGACCAGGCCGACGCCGCAGGCTTCATCAAGCTCAACGCCCTGCGCCTGCGCATTGCTGCCGGCAAGGGTCGCAGCCCGCTGTAAGTTTTCCCGGCCTCCACCGCAATGGTGGGGGCCGGTATGCTGCCTCCTTCACACTCCTGCCTTTCAGCCTCTTCCTTTCCATCGTCCAGCTGTCGCCGAATGATGGCGAAATGGTATTGTTCGCCGCCAATTCAATGAGCCAGGCCAGGAGGGTTATGTGCAAGGAATCAAGGTTGTATCAGTGGCGGCGCTTGCCGCTTTTTTGATGCTGTCTGCAGGTTGTGCCACAGAGAGTTCGCGCTCCTTGGCTGTCGTGCAGGTACAAAGCGCCAACACTTACTATGCCGGCATCCGCACGCCGATTTCGGTGGGCAAGTTCGACAATCGTTCCAGCTATTTGCGTGGGATTTTCTCGGATGGCGTCGACCGCCTCGGCGGGCAGGCCAAGACCATTCTGATCACCCATCTGCAGCAGTCCAATCGCTTCAGCGTGCTGGATCGCGACAACCTTGCCGAGCTGAACCAGGAAGCCGGTTTCAGCAAAAAAGTGCAGAAGATCGCAGGCGCCGACTATGTCGTAACCGGTGACGTCAGCGAGTTTGGTCGCAAGGAAGTAGGCGATCATCAGCTGTTTGGCATCCTCGGTCGCGGCAAGAAACAGATCGCCTATGCCAAGGTCAGCCTGAACATCGTTAATAGCAGCACCTCCGAGGTGGTGTATTCCACTCAGGGTGCTGGTGAATATGAGCTGTCCAACCGCGAAATCATCGGCTTCGGCGGTACAGCCAGCTATGACTCGACGCTGAACGGCAAAGTGCTTGATCTGGCCATGCGTGAAGCTGTGCAGCAACTGGTGGTTGCCGTTGACCAGGGCATCTGGAAGCCCTGAGGTTTTTTAACCTTATTTACGCAAGGAGCTGGATATGAATATCCCATTCGCTAAACGAGGGGCGCAGCTTTGCCTTGCTGCGCTCGCTGTCGCTCTGGTTCAGGGCTGCAGCAGCAATCGACCACAATCCCTGTATCAGTGGGAAGGCTATCAGCCTCAGGTTTACGCCTACCTGAAGGGCGAGAGCAGTTTTGAAGAGCAGATTGCAGCGCTGGAAAAAGGCCTGCAGGTTATCCGCAGTCGTGGCAATACGCCTCCGCCTGGTTACCACGCGCATCTGGGACTGCTTTATGCGCAAATCGGCCAGGGTGATCAAGTGGTGCAGCAGTTCCGCAGTGAGGAGGCCCTGTTCCCTGAGTCCAAGCCCTATATGGCCTTTCTATTGAAGCAGCAGACTCAGCAGGAGGGTGCCCAATGAAATCCCTGTCCCGAGTGTATGCCCTGCTGGCGGCGGCTGTGCTGGCCAGCGGTTGCGCGACCACTCCCCCTCCTGCTCACGACTACACGGCGTTCCGGGAAAGTCGCCCGGCCTCGATCCTTGTCCTGCCGCCGCTGAACGAAACGCCGGAAATCAACGCAACCGCCGGCATGTTGGCCCAGATGTCCGCGCCGCTGGCTGAATCGGGTTACTACGTGATGCCCGTGGCGCTGGTTAGCGAGACGTTCCGCCAGAATGGTCTGGATAACGCTGCGGATATTCAGCAGGTGTCTCCGGCCAGATTGCGCGAGATTTTCGGTGCAGACGCAGCGCTCTATACCACGGTGGTGCAGTACGGCTCTCGCTATACGGTGATCGACAGCACGGTGCATGTCGAAGCCAAGGCACGGCTGGTTGACCTGCGTACTGGCGCGCTGTTGTGGAGTGGTTCGGCCTTGGCGGTCAGTCAGAACAACAATAACAGCGGCGGTCTGATTGGCATGCTGGTCAGCGCCGCTGTCAATCAGGTGCTCAATACGCTGACCGATGCGACCTATCCCATTGCCGGAATCGCCAGCAATCGATTGCTGTCTGCTGGCCAAACCAATGGGCTGCTGCATGGACCACGCTCGCCGCGTTACGAGCACCAGTAAGGCTCACAGGGAGGGGCTGCAAGCGTCGCTCTGGTAAGCTCTCTCTGACCCGAGAACCCCAACCCAGGTTGGGGTTCTTTCATTTACCCATTCATCGAGGAGAATGCAATGAGACTACTCCACACCATGCTGCGCGTCGGCGATATGGACAGATCCATCGCCTTCTACACCGAAGTGCTGGGCATGACCCTGCTGAGACGCAAGGATTATCCGGACGGCAAGTTCACCCTGGCGTTCGTCGGCTATGGCGACGAGGCACACAACAGCGTACTGGAGCTGACCCACAACTGGGGTGTCGACAGTTACGAGCTGGGTACAGGCTATGGCCATATCGCGCTGGAAGTGGAAGATGTCTACAAGGCCTGCGAAGACATCCGCAGCCGTGGCGGCAAGATCACCCGCGAACCGGGGCCGATGCTGCACGGCAGCAGCATTCTGGCCTTCGTCGAAGACCCGGATGGGTACAAGGTTGAACTGCTGTCGCCAACGCGCAAGGATTGACGCGGCGTCAGGCAGAAAAAAGCCCCGGTTTCGGGGCTTTTTCATCAGAGATCGAAGTCGAACTCGTTGAGTTGCTTGCGCAGTCGACGCTCTTCGAGCAGGTTGTCGATGATCCGGCGCTTGGTCAGGTTGGTTTTGGCTACTTCGACCGGGGCTTCAGCAGTATCGTCTTCGTCCTCACCGGCGAAGTCGTCTTCAATCTCGATTTCTTCTTTCTCGGACACTTGTCTTACTCCACGGCTGGGGCGCGTTGTTGGCGCACCTTATAGCGACAAAAAACAGGGTCGTAAAAAAGATTTTTTCAATCGACTGATAGCTTTTACCCCTAAACGCTCAATCGTCGGAAGTCTTGTGCTTGTATTCGCACAGGTCTTCGATGCGGCAGCTGCCACATTGGGGTTTGCGTGCCTTGCAGACGTAGCGCCCGTGCAGGATCAGCCAGTGATGGGCGTCCAGCAGGTACTCTTTGGGCACGAACCTGATCAGCTTGCGTTCGACCTCCAGCACATTCTTCCCGGGTGCGATGTTGGTGCGGTTGCTCACCCGAAAGATATGCGTGTCGACAGCCATGGTGAACTGCCGAAAGGCTGTGTTGAGCACTACGTTGGCCGTCTTGCGACCGACGCCGGGCAGGGCTTCGAGGTCTTCGCGGTTGTCCGGGACCTGGCTGCCATGCTGCTCGATCAGGATGCGGCAGGTTTCAATGACGTTCTTCGCCTTGCTCGGATACAGGCCGATGGTCCTGATATAGCTGCACAGGCCTTCGTAGCCGAGCGCGTAGATGGCTTCTGGGGTATTGGCGACGGGATAGAGTCTGGCGGTCGCCTTGTTGACGCCGACATCCGTAGCCTGCGCCGAGAGGATCACCGCGATCAGCAGCTCGAAGGGCGTGCTGTAGGCCAGTTCGGTCTTGGGTTCAGGGTTGTCCTCATGAAAGCGGCGAAATATTTCCCGGCGTTTTTCCGCATTCATGATTACTCGATCACCCCGGTTACCCGCACACGGCGGCTCTGGGCCGGTGCTTCGGGCTGTTGTGCTTTGGCCCGCTCGGCCAGTTGGTGATCGATGCGGTTCTTCAGGGCGATCAGCAGACCGAGGACGATAAACGCGCCGGGCGGCAGGATCGCCAGCAGGAAGCCCTTGTAGTCGCTGAATACGGTGATCTGCCAGTCGGCGGCGATAGGGCCGAACAGTAGCTGCATGTTGGCGAACAGTACGCCGGTGCCGAACAGTTCGCGCAGGCCGCCCAGTACCAGCAGCACAAGCGCGAAGCCCATACCCATGACAAAGCCATCGAACCCGGCGATCAGCGGATTGTGCTTGGCGGCGAAGCCGTCAGCGCGGCCAAGGATCACGCAGTTGGTGGTGATCAGCGGGATGAAAATGCCGAGAATCTGAAACAGCTCATAGGTATAGGCTTGCATCAGCAGTTCGATGCAGGTGGTCAGCGCTGCGATGATCATTACAAAGGCGGGCAGGCGCACCGCGGTGTTGACCACGCCGCGCACCAGCGACACGCCGATGTTGGAGCAGATCAGCACCAGGGCCGTGGCAAGGCCGAGCCCCAAGGCGTTGACCGCCGAGTTGCTGACGCCGAGCAAGGGGCAGAGGCCCAGCAGCTGAACCAGGGCCGGATTGTTTTTCCACAGGCCGTTGATGCTCAGTTCGCGGTAGCTGGGCGTACTCATGGCGTCTCACCTGTCTGTTCGGGTTGCGGATCGGTGATCAGCATCTCGTCCCGGGTTGCAGCGCTACCGGCGCGGGAGTGGCGGGTCGCTTCGTCGGATTCGTCTGGCTCGGGCAGCGCCTGGTCTGGCTCAACCGGACGGGTGCTGGCGCCGAGCAGTTCATCCTTGTGGGCATCGAAATACTGCAGCGCGCGATGCACGGCGCCGACCACGGCGCGTGGGGTGATGGTGGCGCCTGCGAACTGATCGAAGTCGCCACGATCCTTCTTCACGGCCCAGCCGCTGGCTTGCGGGTCGCTCAGGGACTTGCCATCGAAACTCAGGATCCAGCGGCCCTTGGCCAGCTCGACCTTGTCGCCCAGACCGGGGGTTTCGCGATGCCGGACCACACGCACGCCGGCGATGCGGCCATCGGCAAGCACGCCAACCAGCAGGTGGATTGCGCCGCTGTAGCCATCCGGTGCGATGGCCTGGAGGATCACCGCGCTGGGCTCGCCGTCTTTGCGGGCGATATAGGCGGGAGTGGGGTGTCGGGTGCCGAGCAGTGGATGGTGCACGTCGACGCTGCTGTCGAGCAGTTGGTTGTCGTAGCTGCCATGGGGCAGGATTTCATTGAGGGCGCGTAATTGCGATGCGCGCTCGGCCGCCTGGATGCGCTCGGCAGTGAACTGCTGCAGCAGTGTCACCGCGCCAACGGTGACGACTGCGAACAGGCCCAGCACCAAAGCGTTTCTGAACATCGAGCGGCTGAGTTCGGGAAGGATCATGTCATTCGCCCAACTTGAAGCCGCGCTCGGCCTTGCGGTGGCCGTAGGTGCGCGGACGGGTGTAGTAGTCAATGGTTGGCGCTGCGAGGTTCATCAGCAGTACGGCGAAGGCCACGCCGTCGGGATAGCCGCCCCAAGCGCGAATCACGTAGACGATGATGCCTACGCCCGCGCCGAAGAGCAGTCGCCCCAGGGTGCTGGTAGCGCTGCTCACCGGGTCGGTAACAATAAAGAAAGCGCCGAGCATGGTGGCGCCGCTGAGCAGGTGGAACAGCGGCGAGCCGTTGCTGTCGGAGCCCGAACCGTTCCAGAACACCAGACTCATCAGTATCAGCGCTGCCAGCATGCCCACTGGTGCGTGCCAGCTGAACAGCCGCTTGTGCAGCAGGTACAGACCGCCTGCCAGGAATGCCAGATTGACCACTTCCGAGCCGATGCCGCCGAAGTGCCCGAATGCGGGGTTGGCCCAAAGCTCGTCAACGGTCAGGCTCTTGTTCAGCTTCATCGCGTCCAGCGCCGTGGCCTGGCTCCAGCCATCAGGCAGTGTGGCGATGCCGAGAATATGCTGCAGGCCTGGGCCGAAACCGACGCTGTGGGGCACAGGCCATGAGGTCATTTCTACCGGAAAGGAGATCAGCACCACCACATAGCCGATCATCGCCGGGTTGAAAGGGTTCTGGCCCAGTCCGCCGTAGAGCTGTTTGCCGAGAACGATGGCGCTGCCGACGGCGATCAGTGTCAGCCACCAGGGTGAGTAGGGTGGCAGCGCCAGCGCCAACAGCACAGCGGTGACAAGAGCACTGCCGTCCCGCAGGAAGAACTGCACCGGACGCTGTCGGATCCTGAGCATCAGGGCTTCAAAACCCAGTGCGGCAGCGCTGGCCCAGCACAGATTGATCAGCGTGCCGGCGCCGTAAAGCCAGGTGAGGGCGACGACGCCTGGCAAGGTTGCGGCCAGCACCAGCAGCATGACCCGCTGGGTGCGGTTGCTGCCGGTGCTGTGCGGTGAGGTGATGCGTGGCAGTGCCATTGGCGCTCCGGTCGAATGTAGTACGGGCAGCCGCGTTCGATAACGCTTGCGACTATCCGGATAGTGGCGCCCGGGGCGCCGCTATTTAAGAGTCAGTGTGTTTCTGTAGCTGGTGCTCTGCGTCGCTCAGGCGCTGGCGTGCGGCCTCGATTGCGGCAGTATCACTGTCGGTGGCGCGTTCCAGTTTGCGCAGATCGGCGCGGGCAAAGGCTACTTCGGTCTTCAGAGCACGGGCCTGCTCGTCTATCGGGCGCTTTTCGGTACGAACCAGTTCGGGTGCGGGCTTGGCAGAGTTTTCTTCTGCCGCGTGCAGGGCCTGTTCGGCGCTGACCAGCCCGTCGCGCAACTTGTTCAGTTCGGCTTCGTCGGCACCGGCCTTTTCGGCTTTCTTGAGTTCGGCGCGCTTCATCGCCAGTTCGATCTTGGCTTTCTTCAGGGCTTCGTCGGCAACCGGCTTTTTGGCAGGCGGAGCGCTTTGCTGGGCGTTGGCCAGCGCCTGTTCGGCTGAGGCCAGCTGCGTTTGCAGTCGCGTCAGTTCGGCTTGTTGTTCGGTATCGCGGGTTTCGAGTTTTTCCAGTTTGCGCACCTGCGCTCGCAGCATCGCGGCTTCGATCTTGGCCTTCTTGGCGGCTTCGTCGTTGGCCGGGGCGGCGGTGGCTTCAACAGGCGGTGCGGCGGCGTTGGCTTCATCCAGCGCTTTTTGCGCATTGCTGGCGGCGATACGCAGCTCGGCGACCTGGGCTTCCAGTTCAGGCGTTGCATGGGCGGAAAGCTGCTTCTCGGCTTTCTTCAGGGCAACCTGGGCCATGCTGGCTTCAATCTTGAGTTTCTTCTGCTCGTCCGAGAGTCCGACCTTCTGGGCCTGCACGCGGGCGACCGGGTCGTCCTGGCTTGGCGTGGTGCCGGCTTGTGCCTGGGCTTCCTTGGCGCGAGCAGCACGCTCGGCACGGGCCTGGCGGTCGGCTTCCTTCTGTTCCTCGGCGCGACGCAGGCGTTCCTGGCGTATTTCAAAACGCTGCCGGGAGTGTTCGGCCTTCTGCTGTTTTTGCTCCAGTGCACGGATTTCGCCCTTCGCAGCACGGTAGTACTGCACCAGTGGAATGCTCGAGGGGCAGACGTAGGCACAGGCGCCGCACTCGATACAGTCGAACAGGTTGTAGGCCTTGAGTTGCTCGTGCTCCTGGCCCAGCGCGAAGAAGTGCAGTTGCTGCGGCAGCAGGCTGGCCGGGCAGACTTCAGCGCATTCGCCACAGCGGATGCAGGGCAGAGCGGGCGGCGGTGGCGGCAGTTCGGCGCGGGTGCTGGCCAGCAGGCAGTTGGTGGTTTTGATCAGCGGCACATCCAGCGATGGCAGGGTAAAGCCCATCATCGGGCCGCCCATGATCAGGCGGTTGAGCTTGCTGCTGTCGAGCCCGGCAAAAGCCAGCAACTCGGCCACTGGTGTGCCGATCAGCGCCTCGACGTTCATCGGCTCGGCAAGCGCCTCGCCCGTCAGGGTAGTGATGCGGGAAATCAGCGGTCTGCCCAGCAACACGGCATCATGAATGGCAACGCAGGTGCCGACGTTCTGGCACAGCATGCCGATATCGGCGGGCAGACCACCGCTGGGCACCTCTTCGCCAGTGAGGATCTGGATCAGCTGCTTTTCGCCGCCGGAGGGATATTTGGTGGGGAATACCTTGACCACATAGGGGCGCTCGCCGACGGCGGCGCGCACTGCCGCAATGGCTTCGGGTTTGTTGTCCTCGATACCGATCAGCACCTGCTGCGGTTTGATCAGGTGTTCGAGAATCTCGATGCCCGCCACCAGTTCGGCAGCCTTTTCGCGCATCAGCAGGTCATCGGCGGTGATATAGGGCTCGCATTCGGTGCCGTTGATGATCAGCGTGTGAATCGCCTGCGTAGGTGGCGCGGTCAGCTTTACTGCTGTCGGAAAGCCGGCGCCGCCAAGGCCGCTGACGCCGGCCTGGCGGATGATCTCAAGTAATTCGGACGGTGGCAGCTGACGGTAGTCGGTGCGGGGCTGCAGCTCGATCCATTGGTCCAGACCGTCGCTTTCGATCACGATCGCGGGTGCGGGTATCCCCGATATGTGCGGGTAAGGCTGCGGGCCGATGAAACTGACAGTGCCAGAGGTGGGTGCATGCAGTGGCGCGCTGACGAAGCCGCTTGCCTCGGCGATCACCTGGCCCTTCAGTACCTGCTCGCCGGGTGTGACGCAGGGTTCGGCGGGTGCGCCAAGATGCTGGGCGAGCGGCAGAACCAGCCGCGCAGGCAGTGGCATCTGCCGGACCGGCGTGCGGTTGGAGAGGGCCTTGCGCTCGGGCGGATGAATGCCGCCATGGATGTCCCAGACGTTCAACGAAGTCATGCGGCCTGCTCCCGGTCACTGGCGATCAGCTGGCCTGGCGCCAGCGGCTGGTCCCATTTCCAGCTTTGCAGGTTGCTGCCCAGCTCGATCATGTCGATGCAGTCCACCGGGCAGGGCTCGACGCAGAGGTCGCAGCCGGTGCATTCGGAGACGATCACGGTGTGCATCTGCTTGGCGGCACCGACGATGGCATCCACCGGGCAGGCCTGGATGCACTTGGTGCAGCCGATGCATTCGGCCTCGCGGATGTAGGCAACGCGTGGCGGTACTTCGCCCTCGACGGCATCCAGCGGCTCGGGTTCCACATCCAGCAGGTCGGCCAGGGCCTGGATGGTGGACTCGCCTCCCGGGGGGCACTTGTTGATCTTGTCGCCGCCGGCAATGGCTTCGGCGTAAGGCTTGCAGCCCGGATAGCCGCATTGACCGCACTGGGTCTGCGGTAGCAGGGCGTTGATCTGCTCGGCAATCGGGTCGCCCTCGACGCGAAAGCGCACCGCTGCAAAGCCCAGGATCGCCCCGCATATCAGGCATAGCGCCAGCAGGGCGAGAACCGCAATCGCCACCATGCTCATAGCTTGATCAACCCGGTAAAGCCCATGAACGCCAGCGACATCAGACCAGCAGTAATCATGCCGATGGCCGCACCCTGGAACGACCGGGGTACATCGGCAATGGCGATGCGCTCACGCATGGCGGCAAACAGCACCAGTACCAGAGAAAAGCCCAGGCCTGCGGCAAAGCCGTTTGCGGTGGCGGTGATAAAGGTGAATTCCGACTTGTTGGCATTGAGCAGGGCGACGCCCAGCACGATGCAGTTGGTGGTGATCAGTGGCAGGAAGATGCCGAGCACACGGTATAAAAGAGGGCTGGTCTTGTTCACCACCATTTCGGTGAACTGCACCACCACGGCGATCACCAGGATGAAGCTGATGGTGCGCAGGAATTCGAGATCCAGCGGTTTAAGTACATATTGCTGGAGCAGATAGCTGCACATCGCCGCCAGCGTCAGCACGAATGTAGTGGCCAGCGAGAGGCCGATGGCGGTTTCGACCTTTTTCGAGACGCCCATGAACGGGCACAGGCCGAGAAACTGTACCAGCACGAAGTTGTTGACCAGGATGGCGCTAACCATGATCAGGGCGAGTTCGGTCATGCGGGTTCCTGTGGTGCTCTGTACGAGCCCGAGGCTAAAAGGCGGCCATTATCGGCAAGCGGTCGCGGCCATACAAGTCGCGACTGGCTGTCGCAGGCTTCACCGGCTGTCTGGTGACGGTTCATATGCGTTCAGGCTATGGTCTGATTGAAGGTGCCGTGGACGATTCTCGCGGCTTCGTTTTCGGAGGCTCCTCGATGAATGTCAGAACCCTTTTACTGCTACTGGGCCTGAGCCTGGCGTTGCCGGTGCAGGCCGATGCGCCGGGGCGTGTCTGGGTCTATCAACCGGACGGCGGCAGCTATCGCATCGGCAGTGGTTCGTATCAGTACGATCCACGCAGCCCCTACCCGCAGCATCGTCAGTATCAGCAAAATCTGCCGCCACGCTTTCAGGGCCAGTTGCCACCGCAGTATTACGACAGGCACCGCGGTGCTGATCGTCCGCAGCGCTGGAGTAATGGACGCCAGCCAGGAATGGATCATCCGCAGCGCTGGCAGCACGAGCGGCGGCCTGGAGGCTATCGCCCGGATCACGGTCCGCGGCAGGGGCGTGAATACCGGCCCGCTCAACGGCGTGATTTCAATCAGCGAGGTTACCGGCGGGACTGAGTCCTGACGCTGGTGATGGTGGGTGCTAGCGGTTTGTCCAGCGTGGCTCGCGTTTTTCAAGGAAGGCATTGACACCTTCGAGGGTGTCCTGGGCTTCAAACAGGCCAAGAAAAGCCTCACGCTCGGCGGCGGCGAAGGTGTTGGGTCCGCGACTGCGCACGCTGTCGATCAGGGGTTTGATGGTGCGCACTGCTACCGGACTTTGACGGGCTACGCGTGAAGCCAGGAGGAGTGCGTGGCCACGGGATTCTCCGGCCTCGACGATCTGTTCGATCAGGCCGATGCGCAGGGCTGTTTCGGCATTGATGCGCTCGCCGCAGAGAATCATGCGTTTGGCCCAGCCTTCACCTACCAGCCAGGCCAGTGCCTGAGTACCGCCGGCGCAAGGCAGCAAACCCACTGAGGCTTCTGGCAACCCCAGCTGCGCCTGCCTCTCAGCGATGCGAATATCGCAGGCCAATGCGCATTCCAGACCGCCGCCCAGGGCGAAGCCGTTGATGGCAGCGATGGATACCCCGCGGAAATCTCGCAAGGTCTCAAAGGCTTCGCCGAAACGTCGCGCCATTTCCCGCGCACGCAGCCGATCACCATCGGCGAAGAGTTTCAGGTCTGCACCGGCGCTGAAGAACTTTTCACCCTGGCCACAGATCACCAGCGCATAGATGTCTTTGTCGTGATTGAGGTGTTCGATTACCTGCTTGAGGCCGATCAATGTCTCGCGGTCCCAAGTATTGGCGGGGGGATGATTGATGGTGATCAGCGCCGTATGACCGTGTTTTTCAACGGTCAGCTTGTGGGTCAGATCGAAGATGCCGGGCTTGTAAGGTTCGAGTGCGTTGCTCATGGCTTATCCTCGCAGTGTGGTCAGGACTCTGAGTTACAGACTCTGCCGAGGCGCCGGGGGTTGCAACTCCCTTGCTGGCTGAAGCGGGAATGGTAGCTCCGCCATTCCCGCCGTGCCTGTTATTGCAGTTGCAGCGGTTGGTTGGCAGAGCGTCGCTCTTCCTGCCACTCGGCCAGAGTAGGTGCTGCCGCTTCACCTGACAGGCGATGGACGATTTCGAAGTAGTCCTGTCTGTATTTGTCCTTCAAAACCTCTTCGCGCTGTTTCACCCTTACAGCGTAGACGGTCTGTACGCTCTGGTGATCGAAGGGGCGCCAGTACTGTTCATCCTTGAGCAAGGTGTAGCGGTGGCCTTCGAGCGCAGAGATGACCTTTTCGCTATCGAGGCTCTTGGCGCGTGTGACCGCATCGGCCCATTGATAAACGATGGTGTAGGCGATTGCAGCAGAGCTGGAGGGGTGGGACTGGTAGCGCTCACCGAAGTTTTTCACAAAGGCCTTGCCGTGCTCGGAGCCTTCAATGTCCGGGACGCGCCAGGTCCAGGGCTCGGTGCCCAGTACGCCGCGCATGATATCGGGGCCAGCGGACTCGACCATGGTCATGCTCAGGTTGGGCACCGCAATCTGCATCTTCTTGTTCAGACCCAGCTCGTCGGCGATGCGCATGGCGCGCACCATGTCTTCGCCGTAGAGAACCAGTGCCAGTACATCGGCGCCACTCTGTTCGGCCTGCAGCAATGCCTTGCGGAAATCGGAAAGGCGTGCACCGGGAAAGGGCGTCTTGGCGCCCGGATGCTTGGCCTGATCGGTAGTGCCGGTTGCCTGACGCAATGAGCTCTCGCTGGTATGCCCCCACGTGTAGTCGGCGGTGAGGTAGAAATAACGCTTGTTCGGCATGGTCTCGTTCAGATACTGGCCCAGCACGCGCGCGCTCATCCAGGCGTTGTTGCACTCACGGAACATGTACCTGTGGCCGTCCTTGCCGGTGGTGTCGTTGGAGTAGGTGATGGTGCCGAAGTAGAGCAGGCCGCGCTCCTTGGCACGCTTGCTGGCGGCGATCGCCACGGCGCTGGATACGCCGCCGAAGAGCATGGCTGCGCCTTCATCGGCCATTCTGTCAACGTTGACTACCGCTTTTTCGGGGCGTGAAGCCGTGTTGCGGCTAATGATCTGCAGTGGGCGTCCAAGCACACCACCGCGGGCATTGATTTCGTCGATGGCGAGCAGGGCGCCGCGCATCTGCGACAACCCTTCTTCTTTATAGCTGCCAGTGCGGGGATAATTCAGGCCAAGGGTGATCGGGTCTGCAGCTTGGGCAGCAAGACAGAAACCCAGCCCCAGGGCCAAGAGGCTAATCCGTTTCATCGCAGGGTCCTTTTTATGCTTTTTTGTTGGCAGATACGCTTTTGTACAGTGGCCTGCGCCAATTCGTCACCCTTTAAATGGTCGTAGAACTCACAGGCGTGCGCTGGGCAACATTATCGAAAGCTGCTGATGAGCGGTAGTGCTTTGGATCATGCTCTTTGTGGACTGGTGCTTGTTTCAAACTCGACATTTTAAAGGTCAGCTGCAGGTGCAACTATGAGTCAGGAACACCCCCTCAAGCTTGAAGCAAGCTGGAAAGCGGTCTTGCGTGACGAATTTACGCAGCCATATATGCGTGAGCTGGGCGACTTCCTGCGTCGGGAAAAGCTCGCCGGGAAGGTCATTTATCCGCCTGGCCCGCTGATCTTCAGTGCCCTGGATTCCACCCCGCTGGAGCAGGTAAGGGTGGTCATTCTTGGCCAGGACCCTTATCACGGTCCTGGACAGGCACATGGTCTGTGTTTTTCAGTCCAGCCGGGCGTTGCGACACCGCCGTCCCTGCAGAATATCTACAAGGAACTCAAGCGCGACCTGAATCTGGAAATTCCGCGTCATGGCAACTTGCAGCACTGGGCGAATCAGGGCGTGCTGATGCTCAACACATCGCTCACGGTGGAGCAGGGGTTGGCTGGGTCGCATGCGAAAATGGGCTGGCAGCGGCTGACTGACAGGATCATCGAGGTGGTCAGCGAGCAGTGTTCAAACGTGGTCTTTATGCTATGGGGTGCACATGCGCAGGGGAAAGCTAAGTTGATCGACCCAACCCGGCATCTGCTGCTCAAGTCCGTTCACCCATCGCCGTTGTCGGCGCATCGCGGCTTTATCGGCAATGGGCACTTCAGTCGAGCCAATCAATTTCTCAGGCAGCACGGCCTGGAACCCATCGACTGGCAATTGCCGGCAGAGGTATGAGGCGGCGCCAGGCTTGACGCCGCTAACCGAATATTACTGTTTGGCGCCGTGCGCCGTAGCCAACTCCTGGGCCTGCTGGAGATGCTGCTCCAGTTTCGGCAGAGTCGATTCGGCGAACTGTTTCAGTTCGGCGTTTTCGCCGTTCTGGGCGTATTCACGGAACAGTTCGATGCTCTGCTCGTGGGCTACGACTTGATTGTTCGCATAGGCCTTGTCGAAATTGTCACCTTCGCGGTACTTGAGGATCATGGCCTTGGCCTTGTCCATCAATGTGGCTTCGTCGGAAAGCTCCAGGTCGTCGTGCTTTCCGGCAAGTTCGGCGAGCTTCTGGTTGGCCTGAGAGTGGTCGTCGATCATTTTCTGGGCAAAGGTCTTGATGTCTTCGGAGTTGCTCTTGTCCAGCGCCAGCTTGGCGGTTTCGATTTCCGCGATGCCTTTGGCCGAGGCTTCGTCAACGAAGTTCTCACCATCGACAGCCAAGGCAAGGGTTGCAGCCATGCCGAAGACAAGTGCAGTAGTGCCCGACAGGAACGCTTTGGTTGTGCTGTTCACATTGCTCTCCTTTAATCACCTGAAAGCGGCAGGATGCCGTCTTTTTAAGACTGGACCGCGTGGTGGCGGTTCCTTCCAGGTGTGAAGGTGAGCGGGCGAATGGCTCTACTGCAGCATACTCATGGCTGCATCCATCGCGGCCGATAGGTCTTCGTCCTCCTGCAGCAGCGTATTCGGGTCCAGCCCCAGCCTGGCGAATGCCGGGATCCGGCTCCAGTCGAGCTGTGTGTAGGGGTGGGTGCTGCCGACAAGACTTTGCAGGGTCGCAACCTGGACGATATCGACGTAGTCGGCCTTGTCCGGTGTGCGTGAAAAGTCCAGATACTGGCCGGGCACTGCGGCGATTGGGTCTGGGAATTCCCAGGTGCGCAGGATCTTCTCGCCAATGATCGGGTGAATTCGGTCGATCACATGGTTGAGGCTGATCGAGTCGCCAAGCAAGGTGCCGTGCTCTTCGGCATAGGTGAGAATCGGCAGGATACCGATCTGATGGACCAGGCCGGCGAGGGTTGCCTGGTCTGCTGGCAAGCGGGTGAAGTTGCGACACAGCACATGGCTGATTGCTGCAATCTCGGTGCTTTTGTTCCAGACCTCGCGCATCTTGCGATCCACCGCGTCGGTCGTCGCCTGAAACATCTGTTCCATGGCCAGGCCGGTTGCGAGGTTGGCCGTGTAGTTGATGCCCAGACGGCTGATTGCCATCTGCAGGTCATTGATTTCCCGATTGGTACGCAACAAGGGACTATTGACCACCTTGATGATGCGGGCGGTGAGCGCGGTATCGTTACCGATCACCCGGGACAGCGTAGGAATGCTGACATCGGGGTCTTCCGCCGCCTCGCGCACGCGCAGGGCGACTTCCGGAAGGGTCGGCAGGACCAGTTCATCATTCTCGATGGCCTTGATCAGTTCCTGCTGGACTTTGTCGGCGAGGGTGCTCATGTGATTCCTTCTGATTCCATATAAAAGGTGGCCGCCGATGGCTGGCAGACAGTTCTAGAGCAGCGCTGTCAGCGCTGGATTTCCTGGTCTGCATCCAGAGTGTAGGGCAGGTCAAGCAAGGTCAGTGGCTCGCCATCGACCGAACCAAGGAATATGCGCCCGTCGGCGGCAGCGTCTTCCTGCAGTACCGCGAGTAGTTCCAGGGACCCGTCGGCGCAGGCCGCCATGACCACTTCACCAACGCTGGAGTTGTGTACGGGTGAAAAGAGCTCCTGCCCGGCTGTCGGCACCGATGTCTGGGTATTCTGCAGGGCCAGGTGATGCAGGCGGCGCTTGAGTTTGCCGAGATACTGCATGCGCGCGACGATTTCCTGACCGGTGTAGCAGCCCTTCTTGAAGCTGACACCGCCCAGCGCCTGCAGGTTGATCATCTGCGGAATGAACAGCTCGCGGGTTTCGCCGAATACCTGGCCGATGCCGGCGCGGATCTGGTCCAGTTTCCAGTGCTCAAGCGAGGCTTCAGTCAGCTGGGCAGCGAGTCGCTGCCGGATGGTTTCTGCTTCGGTCGCGGGTGCCCAGAGTTCGGCGCGGCCATCGGGGAGGCGAATGGCTATCAGGTTGTGCCCGGTCGCCACTTCATCGGCTGTTTGTGACAGGTCCAGACCAAGGCTGACCAGCGCGCCGTCGCCCCCGCGCAGGCCGAAGCGCACCCAGGCCGCGCTTTCGTCATACAGTTTCGATTTCGAGAAAACAGCGAATCGTGCGAGATCTGTCAGTTGTGGTTCCAGCAGTTCCCTGGCCATCGCCAGCAGGTACCCATCGCTTTGGCAAAGAATACGGAAGCTCGACTGCATGCGGCCCTTGGGCGTGCAGCGGGCGCCAAGACTTGAGTGTCGGGGATTGAGGTAGTTGAGGTTGCAGGTCAGCTGGCCCTGCAGGAACTTGCTGGCGTCCGGGCCGCGTACGGCCAGAACGCCTTCGTGCGACAGGACGCAGAAAAAAGCAGTGTCGGTCATGATCGGTCGCCGTGGTGAAACAGGCGAGCATCATAGCAGGACCGCTTGAAAACACAGCGTGCGCCAGCTGGCACTGCGCGCAGGCAGGCCTTCGAGCAAGAGCGTGTCGGGCGCTGCGCCTGTGGCTATAATGCCGGGCTTAAATCGAGGAGCATGGGCATGGTCGAACAATCCGAACTGAATCGCCTGTTCTGGCAGAGCCGTCGCGGCATGCTGGAGCTGGATGTCCTGCTGGTGCCTTTCACCCAGGAGGTTTATCCGCAACTGGATGAAGAGAATCAGCGCCGCTATCGCGAGCTGTTGAGCTGCGAAGACCAGGACATGTTCGGCTGGTTCATGGAGCGCGCAGAGCCGGATGATGAGGATCTGCGGCTTATCGTTCGCATGATCCTTGATCGTGTCCAACCTAAATAACGGGTCTTTTGAGTGCCGCTGGCAGGCATCGCGCCTGTTGCTGGTGCTTTATATGACGGCATTGGCACTGGCAGTTGTCACTCTGCTGATGGTGCCTGTCCCGCAGTGGTTGCGAATGCTCGGTCTGCTGCTATGCCTGTTGCATGCCTGCTGGGTGCTCCCTTCGCGCATTCTGCTTTCACGCGACTCGTCCTGGCGAGGCCTGCGCAAGGATCAGCAGGGCTGGTCCCTCTGGAGTCGGGGCGCAGGCTGGCAACCTGTGCAGTTGCGTCCCGACAGCCTTGCGCTGCCACTGATGGTAGTCCTGCGTTTCAGGGTGCCGGGCCAATTGTTTTCCCGTGGCCTGTGCGTTGCGCGGGACGCGATGCCGGCTGAACAGCATCGCCGCCTGCGGGTGCGGCTGAAGTTCAGTCGCCGTAGGTGGGTGGAACCAGAATAGTGTCGCTGGCTTGCGTCAGCGCCTCGGGGTAATCCAGGGTGTAATGCAGGCCCCGGCTTTCCTTGCGCTGCATCGCCGAACGGATCATCAGATCGGCCACCAGGGCCAGATTGCGCAGTTCGATCAGGTCGCGGCTGACCTTGTAGTTGGAATAGAACTCGTCGATCTCATCCAGCAGCATGCGTACCCGGTGTTGGGCGCGTGTCAGGCGCTTGTTGGTACGGACGATGCCGACGTAATCCCACATGAACCGCCGCAGTTCGTCCCAGTTGTGCGCAATGATGACATCCTCGTCCGAATCGGTTACCTGGCTCGCATCCCAGCTTGGCAGTGCACTCTGTTGTTCGATGTTCGGCAGTTCACGGAGCATGTCCTGGGCGGCGGAGCGGGCGTATACGAAGCACTCCAGCAACGAGTTGCTGGCCATGCGATTGGCTCCGTGCAGGCCGGTAAAGCTGGTTTCACCGATGGCGTAGAGGCCCGGAATATCGGTCTTTCCGGCCTGGTCGACGAGGACGCCGCCGCAGGTGTAATGCGCGGCGGGCACCACTGGAATGGGTTCGCGAGTGATGTCGATACCGAATTCCAGGCAGCGCTCGTAAACGGTGGGGAAGTGCTCCCGAATGAAGGCCGACGGCTTGTGGCTGATGTCGAGGTACACGCAATCGATACCGAGCCGCTTCATCTCATGATCGATGGCGCGCGCAACGATGTCGCGCGGGGCCAGTTCGGCGCGCTCGTCGAAGCGAGGCATGAAGCGCTCGCCGCCGGGTAGCTTGAGCAGGGCGCCTTCGCCTCGCAACGCCTCGGTGATCAGGAAGCTCTTGGCTTTGGGGTGATAGAGGCAGGTCGGGTGGAACTGGTTGAACTCCAGGTTGCCGACCCGGCATCCGGCGCGCCAGGCCATGGCAATACCATCACCGCAGGCGCCGTCAGGGTTACTGGTATACAGATAGACTTTTGCCGCCCCGCCGGTTGCCAGTACGACGAACTTGGCTTGGAAGGTATCCACCTCGCCTGTGGCGCGGTTCAGCACATAGGCACCCAGGCAGCGCCTGCCGGACAGGCCCAGCTTGTGTTCGGTAATCAGGTCGACAGCAACGCGCTGCTGAAGCAGGTCAATGTTGGATCTGTTCCGGGTGCGAGCGAGCAGGGTGTTGAAAATAGCCGCGCCGGTGGCGTCAGCTGCATGGATGATGCGTCGATGGCTGTGCCCCCCTTCACGCGTCAGGTGATACTCGAAACTGCCATCTTCGCGATCAGCCTCATCGCGGGTGAAGGGAACGCCCTGTTCGATCAGCCACTGGATGGCTTCGCGGCTATGCTCGACGGTGAAGCGCACAGCGTCTTCGCTGCACAGGCCAGCACCCGCGACGAGCGTGTCGGCGACGTGAGATTCCACCGTGTCGGTGGTATCCAGCACGGCGGCGACACCGCCTTGCGCCCAGTAAGTCGATCCGTTGGCCAGATCGCCTTTGCTGAGTATGGCGATACGCAGCGTAGTCGGCAGGTTCAGGGCCAGCGTAAGACCAGCCGCACCGCTGCCGATGACTAGAACGTCGTATTGATAATGCTGGCTCATTTGATTACTCGCATTGGAAGCGAGGGCAGTATATAGAGTGCGTGTGTCGGCAAAAAAGCACTCGTGCATTTTCTTCGCGAATGCTGGAACTTTTTATGCCGAACTCTTTCTATAGATAGTTGTGGATACAAGCCGGGGGCTCATCGAAGAAAGTGGGCCGAAGGTTTTTGCTGTGAAATACCGGGCAGGCGAGGCGAACCAATCAGGTTTGCGGCATCGCCTGCCAATGCCGTCAGGCGTGTGCAGTACAGCTTGCTAGGAAGGGGGAGAACTTTTGCGTAAAGCCCGGGTCTATTCTGGCAGGTCAGCTCGCTGGCAAAAGCCGCACCCCTTCCGGGTCATGAAGGAGTGTTTATGCTAACCCAGGAGCAGGACCAGCAACTGGTCGAACGAGTACAGCGGGGTGACAAGCGGGCTTTCGATTTGCTGGTATTGAAATATCAGCACAAGATTCTTGGGTTGATCGTGCGATTCGTGCATGACTCCCATGAAGCGCAGGATGTTGCGCAGGAAGCTTTCATCAAGGCCTATAGGGCGCTGGCGAATTTTCGCGGCGACAGTGCCTTCTATACGTGGCTGTACCGGATTGCAATCAACACGGCGAAAAACCATTTGGTGGCCCGAGGAAGGCGGCCACCAGACAGTGATGTCAGTTCCGAAGATGCGGAGTTCTATGATGGCGATCACGCCCTCAAGGACATCGAGTCGCCGGAGCGAGCTCTTCTCAGGGATGAAATCGAAGATACGGTCCACCGGACCATACAGCAGCTTCCAGAAGATTTGCGCACGGCTCTAACACTGCGCGAATTTGATGGTCTCAGTTATGAAGACATTGCAAACGTCATGCAATGTCCGGTGGGTACAGTCCGCTCTCGGATATTCCGGGCGCGGGAAGCCATAGATAAATCGTTGCAACCCTTGTTGCATGAGTCCTGAGACAGCGGCGACAGCCAAGAGAGGAACCGCCATGAGTCGTGAAGCCCTGCATGAATCGCTGTCCGCAGTGATGGATAACGAAGCGGACGAGTTGGAATTACGTCGAGTGCTCGCAGCGGATGGCGAAAGCGAGATGCGTGCGACCTGGTCGCGTTATCAAGTCGCTCGTGCCGCCATGCACAGGGAGTTGATCGAGCCGCGCATGGATATCGCCTCGGCAGTATCTGCTGCCCTGGCCGATGAGCCGGCCATCAGTGCCGCCAAGCCGCAGAAATTTGCCTGGCGCAATATGGGCCGCCTGGCAGTGGCTGCCTCGGTGACCGTGGCTGTGCTGGCGGGTGTTCGTCTGTACAATCAGGGCGAGGTGGCTGGGCCTCAGATGGCGCAGCAGGCTGCGCAGCCGAGCATCGCCGTTCCACAAGCTGCACAGGGGCCGGCGGTATTGGCTGGCTATAATGGCAGCGACAATGCCGAGGCGATGGAGGCTCAAGCTTCCACCAGTCAGGTGCCTGCCGAAGGCTGGCATGAACAACGTTTGCCGGCTTATGTACGCCAGCATGCACAGCAGGCTGCCTTTGGTAGCGAGTCCGAAAGCGCGTTGCCCTATGCGCGCGCTGCCAGTATGGAAGATCGTTAAGGAACAACATGCGTGTAATACCGCTTTGTGTGGTGCTCGGAGGCTGGCTATCAATGCCGGCCTTTGCTGCTGATGCCGATGCTTGGTTGCAGCGTCTTGCGACGTCTGAAAAAAAACAGAGCTACCACGGCACTTTCATGTATGAGCGTAACGGTAGCTTTTCCAGTCATGCCATCTGGCAACTGAGCGAAAATGACAAGCTTTACGAGCGCCTACTGCAGCTCGACGGATCCGCGGCGGAAGTCCTGCTGGTGAATGGTCGGGTGCAATGCGCCAGTGAACAACTAGCCTCTCAGGTCAGGGATGTGACGCCCTGGCAACAGGCGCAGTTCGATCCAGTGGCGCTCGGCCAGTGGTATGACTTTCAGCTGATTGGCGATTCGCGGGTAGCGGGAAGGCCTGCGAAAGCGATTGCCGTGCGGCCAAAGGATCAGCACCGCTACGGATTCGAGTTGCACCTGGACAGTGAAACGGCGCTACCCCTCAAGTCGTTGCTGCTTAATGAAAGTGGGCAGCTGCTCGAGCGTTTCCAGTTCGTCAGTTTCTCTCCCGACGGTGTTCAGCCTGCTGATGTCGAGGCAGGCTCAGCCTGTCTGACTGTTTCGCTCGCTGCCGAAAGCGAAGCAGTTGAGCCGCAGTGGCGTTCCGACTGGTTGCCGGAAGGCTTCAAGCTGCTCGACTCGAATATACGTCCCAGCCCTGCTTCCGATGAACCTGTGGCCTGGCTGTCCTATGGTGACGGACTGGCACGCTTCTCGGTATTTCTAGAGCCCTTGCGGGGAGCTGTCGTGGAGGATGCGCGTAGCCATATGGGGCCTACCGTTGCCGTATCGAAGCGCCTCACCACTGCGGATGGTGATGTGATGGTGACTGTTGTCGGCGAGGTTCCGCTCGGTACTGCCGAGCGAGTCGCGCTGTCGATGCGGGCCGGAGCAGATCAGGCCTCGCGATGATAGAAGAGCCGGGGCGTGTAGTTGCGGTGGAGTCCGGCGCTGTCTGGGTCGAGACTCAGCGCAAGAGTACCTGCTCTGGCTGTTCCGCCCGAAATGGTTGCGGACAGGGGCTGATGGACAAGCTGGGCGTCCGTGAGCGGCGCGGGTTGATCCGCGCTCTGTCCGATCAGCACCTGCAGCTGGGTGATTCGGTCGTCATCGGCATTCGCGAAGATGTCTTGCTGCGCGGCGCAGTCCTTGTTTATCTTTTCCCACTCATCGTACTGTTGGCTTCTTCGCTGCTGGCTTCCCTGCTGTCGGCATCGGAGCCGTTCGTGATATTGGCCGGGCTCGGCGGTTTCCTGATTTCATGGTTCGTCGTGCGCGCGCGCAGCCGGCGAGCGGCAGGGGACTGCGCGCTGCAACCGGTGGTAGTGCGGGTCATGCTGGCCGTGGCCGGTAGTGACGCGGCGGTCGTTTCGTTTTCGCCAAGGGGGAATGATCTTGAAGGTTCAACGCACTAGCTGCTTCGCGTTTGTCGCTGCGCTGCTTCTTATGGGGCCGGTGGCGGTGGCACAGGCTCAGCTGCCTGATTTCACGCCTCTGGTTGAAAGCGCCTCGCCGGCGGTAGTCAATATCAGCACCAAGCAGAAAGTGCCGGTTCGTGGCGCCCATCCGCAGCTACCTGATCTGGAAGGCTTGCCACCCATATTCCGAGAGTTTTTCGAACACAGTATTCCGGGCCTGCCGGGTCGGGGGCAGCAGCGCGAAGCACAGTCTCTGGGTTCCGGTTTCATTATTTCTGCTGATGGCTATGTGCTGACCAACAATCATGTGGTGGCTGACGCTGATGAGATTATCGTGCGCCTGCCGGATCGCAGTGAGCTGGAAGCGACGCTTGTCGGTGCCGACCCTCGAACCGATGTCGCACTGCTCAAAATCCAGGGTTCGGATCTGCCGACCGTCAAGCTGGGCAAATCCAGCGAGCTCAAGGCTGGTGAGTGGGTCTTGGCCATCGGCTCCCCGTTCGGCTTTGACCATACGGTGACGGCAGGTATTGTCAGCGCCACCGGGCGTAATCTGCCCAATGAAAGCTATGTCCCCTTCATCCAGACCGATGTCGCGATCAATCCGGGCAATTCCGGGGGGCCGCTGTTCAATCTGCAGGGTGAGGTTGTTGGTATCAACTCGCAAATATTTACCCGCTCGGGTGGTTTCATGGGGTTGTCGTTTGCCATTCCCATTGATGTCGCGATGGATATCTCCGAGCAGTTGCGCACTGAGGGCAAGGTCAGTCGAGGCTGGCTGGGCGTGGTCATCCAGGAAGTGAACCGGGATCTGGCCGAGTCCTTCGGGCTTGAGCGTCCGACGGGGGCGCTGGTTGCACAGGTCATGGATGGCGGGCCGGCTGCGAAGGGTGGTTTGCGGGTGGGTGATGTCATCCTTAGTGTCAATGACGATGCGATTGATATGTCTGCCGACTTGCCGCACCTGATTGGCACTATCAAGCCCGATACCAAGGCCCGGTTAGGCATCGTGCGCGAGGGCAGTCGCGAAACCCTGATGGTCACCATCGGTGCGTTGCCGGAAGAGGGTGAAGAGGTCGCGGCCAAAGGCGCGCGCGCGGAAAAGAGCAGTAACCGGCTGGGCGTGAAGGTGTCGGAGCTGACTGCCGAGCAGAAGCGCAGTCTCGACCTGTCGGGCGGTGTGGTGATTACCGAAGTGCTCAATGGGCCTGCGGCGATGATCGGCCTTCGCCCCGGCGATGTGATCACACATCTGAATAATCAGGCCATTGATTCCGCTGCCACCTTTGCTCGCGTTGCCGAGGAGCTTCCGAAAAATCGCTCGGTGTCCATGCGCGTGCTGCGTCAGGGGCGGGCCAGCTTCATCACCTTCAAGCTTGCCGAATAGAGCGCTGCAGCCGAGAACAGGGCGACTCGGTCGCGCTGTTCTGTGCCGCCGTTGCGCAAGCCGTGAGGCATTGACTCGGCGTGGCGCTGAAAAGACCGATCAGGTACAATCCGCGGCTATTTTTCGGCGGGCAATCAGCCTGCGGCATATCCGGGTGTTTAGCTGTGAGTGACCTGAGTCATATCCGCAATTTTTCCATCATCGCGCACATTGATCATGGCAAGTCGACCCTGGCTGACCGCTTCATTCAGATGTGCGGTGGCCTGACAGAGCGCGAAATGGCTTCCCAGGTCCTCGACTCCATGGACCTCGAACGCGAGCGCGGCATCACCATCAAGGCCCACAGCGTGACCCTCCATTACAAGGCGCGCGACGGCAAGACCTATCAGCTCAATTTCATCGATACGCCCGGGCATGTGGACTTTACCTACGAGGTGAGCCGTTCTCTGGCAGCGTGTGAAGGCGCGCTGCTGGTGGTCGATGCCGGTCAGGGCGTGGAGGCGCAGTCGGTAGCCAACTGCTATACGGCCATCGAGCAGGGCCTGGAAGTCATGCCGGTGCTGAACAAAATGGATCTGCCTCAGGCTGATCCGGACAGGGTCAAGGACGAGATCGAGCACATCATCGGTATCGATGCAACTGATGCCGTAGCCTGCAGCGCCAAAAGCGGAATGGGCGTCGATGAGGTGCTTGAGCGTCTGGTCGCCACCATCCCGCCTCCCACCGGAAATATCGAGGCGCCGCTACAGGCACTGATCATCGATTCCTGGTTCGACAACTATCTGGGCGTCGTTTCGCTGGTTCGTGTCCGCCATGGCCGGATCAAGAAAGGCGACAAAGTGCTGGTGAAGTCCACTGGCAAGACGCATCAGGTCGACAGCGTTGGTGTGTTCAATCCGAAACACACCAGTACGGTCGATCTCAAGGCCGGTGAAGTGGGCTTCATCATCGCCGGCATCAAGGACATTCTCGGCGCGCCGGTGGGCGATACCCTGACGCTTGCCAACACTCCGGACGTCGAGATGCTGCCCGGCTTCAAGCGGGTCAAGCCGCAGGTATATGCCGGCCTGTTCCCGGTAAGCTCGGATGATTTCGAGGATTTCCGCGACGCGCTGCAGAAGCTGACGCTCAACGATGCCGCCCTGCAGTATGAGCCGGAAAGTTCCGATGCCCTGGGTTTCGGCTTCCGTATCGGTTTCCTCGGCATGCTGCACATGGAAATCATCCAGGAGCGTCTCGAGCGCGAATACGATCTGGATCTGATCACCACTGCGCCGACCGTGGTCTACGAGCTGGCGCTGAAAAACGGCGAAACCATCTACGTCGACAGTCCGTCGAAATTGCCGGATCTGTCCGCCATCGAAGACATGCGCGAGCCCATCGTGCGCGCCAATATCCTGGTGCCACAGGAGCATCTGGGCAATGTCATCACGCTGTGTATCGAAAAGCGCGGCGTGCAGCGCGATCTGCAGTTCCTCGGCTCCCAGGTACAGGTCCGCTATGACCTGCCGATGAGTGAGGTGGTGCTGGATTTCTTCGATCGCCTGAAGTCTGTCAGCCGTGGCTACGCCTCGCTGGATTACAGTTTCGAGTGCTTCCAGTCGGCCAACCTGACCCGTCTCGATATCCTGATCAACGGCGACAAGGTCGATGCGCTGGCGCTGATCGTGCATCGCGACAATGCGCACTACAAGGGCCGCATGCTCGTCGAGAAGATGAAGGAACTCATCCCTCGGCAGATGTTCGACGTCGCGATTCAGGCCGCCATTGGTGGTCAGGTCGTTGCTCGAAGCACCGTAAAAGCGTTGCGCAAGAACGTTCTGGCAAAGTGTTACGGCGGTGACGTAAGCCGAAAGCGCAAACTGCTGGAGAAGCAGAAGGCGGGCAAGAAGCGCATGAAGCAGGTTGGCAACGTGGAAATTCCGCAGGAAGCATTCCTTGCGGTGCTCAAGGTAGATAGTTGATATGTCGATCAATTTCCCGCTGTTGCTGGTGATTGCCGTTGCCGTGTGCGGTTTTCTTGCACTCCTCGATTTGGTGTTTTTTGCACCTCGTCGGCGGGTGGCGATAGCCAATTACGAACGCAATACAGGCGAGCTCGATCAGAGCACGCTGGAGGCCTTGAGCAAGGAACCGGTGCTGATCGAGTACGGCAAGTCTTTCTTTCCCGTGCTGGCGATCGTGTTGGTGTTGCGTTCCTTCCTGATCGAGCCGTTTCAGATTCCTTCCGGCTCGATGATCCCGACGCTGGAAGTGGGCGATTTCATTCTGGTCAACAAGTTCGCTTACGGGATTCGGCTGCCGGTTGTGGATACCAAAATTATCGACGTTAGCGATCCGAAGCGCGGCGATGTAATGGTTTTTCGCTACCCCAACGACCCCAACATCAATTACATCAAGCGCGTCATTGGGCTGCCAGGTGATCTTGTTCGCTATGGCAGCGACAAGCGGTTGAGCATCAATGGTCAGTCGGTGCCCGAAATGCTGCTGGCTGAAGAGCCAGGCAGTCTTGGCAGCGCCAGCCTGTATCAGGAAAAACTGGGCGAGGCTGAGCATCTGATCCGCAAGGAAATGATCCGTTATCGAGTTGAGCCCGATCGTGAGTGGCGCGTTCCGGAAGGTCACTATTTCATGATGGGCGACAACCGCGACAACTCCAACGACAGCCGCTATTGGCAGGACGAGGCGATTGCCGCCGAGTTCGCCGGTATGGTTCCCGATCGCAATATCGTCGGCAAGGCGTTTGCGGTGTGGATGAGCTGGCCCGATCCGAAGCTCAGCAACCTGCCCCACTTTTCCCGGGTCGGCCTGATTCACTGAGTCTGTGAATCACGGCCCGGTTCCTGCGCCCCGTCCCGCTATATTTATCCAGCCCCGATCGGTGGGTAATGCACGACATAGAGGTCGACATGAGTTTCGCTCGTTCGCAAAAAGGCTTGTCCATGCTGAGCTGGATCGTGGTGCTTGCGCTGGTGGCGTTCTTCGCCAGCACGGCATTCAAGATGTTGCCGCATTACTTCGACTATATGTCCATGGACAAGATCATATCAGGGGTGGAAAGTGATCAGGCCACGGAAGTGCGCAGCGTGCGTGACTTCTACGGCCACGTTCGCCGGGGCATGGACGTCAACGGCATTCGCGACCTGGATCTGGAAGAGGCGCTGAAGGTCGTGATTGAAAACAATGAATTCAGGGTTCACCTGAATTACGAAAAGCGCGAGCCGCTGATCCGCAATCTGGATCTGGTGGCGAACTTCGACAAAGAATATCGCCTAAGGATGCCGTGAGCACTTCGTTAGCCCGTCTCGAGCGCAAGCTCGGTTATCAATTCAAGGATCAGGAGCTGATGCTTCTGGCTCTCACCCATCGCAGTTATGCCGGACGCAATAATGAGCGTCTGGAATTTCTTGGCGATGCCATTCTCAACTTCATCGCCGGGGAGGCTTTGTTCACGCACTTCCCTCAGGCCAAAGAGGGGCAGCTATCCCGGCTGCGCTCACGTCTGGTCAAGGGCGAGACGCTGGCGGTGCTGGCCCGCGGCTTCGAGCTTGGCGAATATCTGCGCCTGGGCTCGGGCGAGCTGAAGAGCGGTGGATTTCGCCGCGAATCGATCCTGGCCGACACGCTGGAAGCCCTGATCGGCGCCATCTATCTGGATGCCGGCATGGAAGCGGCGCGTGATCGCGTACTGGCCTGGCTGGCCAACGAACTGCAAGGGTTGACGCTGGTCGACACCAACAAAGACCCGAAGACCCGTTTGCAGGAGTTTCTGCAGTCGCGTGCCTGCGAGCTGCCGCGTTATGACGTGGTGGCTATCGAGGGTGAACCGCATTGCCGAACTTTCTTCGTCGAATGTCAGGTGGCGCTGCTCAATGAAAAGACGCAAGGGCAGGGTGCCAGTCGGCGCATTGCCGAACAGGTCGCGGCCGCTTCGGCCCTGATCGCCCTGGGCGTGGAGAATGGTCATGATTGAACAACAGACAGAAGACAAGATAAGCCGCTGCGGTTACGTGGCCATCGTAGGGCGTCCCAATGTCGGCAAGTCGACGCTGCTCAACCATGTCCTCGGGCAGAAACTCGCCATCACCTCGCGCAAGCCGCAGACCACCCGGCACAACATGCTCGGGATCAAGACTGACGGTGCCGTTCAGGCCGTCTATGTCGATACCCCCGGCATGCACAAGAATGGCGAGACAGCCCTGAATCGCTATATGAACCGTACGGCTTCGTCGGCATTCAAGGATGTCGATGTCGTGGTGTTCGTCGTCGATCGCACGCGCTGGACAGATGAAGATCAGCTGGTGCTTGAGCGGGTTCAGTATGTCGAAGGTCCGGTGATCATTGCCGTGAACAAGACCGATCGCGTTGAAGACAAAGGAGAGCTGCTGCCGCACTTCGAGTGGCTGGCGCAGCAGCTGCCCAACGCCGAGATCGTGCCGATTTCCGCTCAGCACGGGCAGAATCTCGATGTGTTCGAGAAGCTGGTGGCCTCGCATCTGCCCGAAGGCGAACACTTTTTCCCCGAAGACCAGATCACCGACCGCAGCAGCCGCTTCCTCGCCGCCGAGCTGGTGCGCGAAAAGATCATGCGTCAGCTGGGTGCGGAAGTGCCTTACCAGATTACCGTCGAGATCGAAGACTTCAAGCAGCAGGGTCGTGTGCTGCATATTCACGCGCTGATCCTGGTCGAGCGCGACGGGCAAAAGAAGATCATCATCGGTGACAAGGGCGAGCGCATCAAACGCATCGGTCAGGAAGCCCGCAAGGACATGGAAGTACTGTTTGACTCCAAGGTCATGCTGAACCTGTGGGTGAAGGTCAAGAGCGGTTGGTCCGACGATGAGCGTGCGCTGCATTCGCTGGGTTACCAGTAAGCGAGAAGATCTGGGAGCAGACACCCGAATCATGTCCTCGCGTAGGGTGGATCACGCTTCATCGATCCACCGGGTGGCGATCCACCGGGTGGCGACTCACCGAGCGGCGCCATGGTGGATGTAAAAA
>NZ_JAMOHY010000032.1 GCF_024448695.1 Stutzerimonas stutzeri
CCGCATCTGGATGCGGTTTTTTTGTGGACGGCAAAATCAGTCTTCGATGGCACCCATGGCGGTGGTGTTGAAGCCGCCATCGACATAGAGAATTTCGCCGCTGATGCCGGAGGCAAGATCCGAGCAGAGGAAAGCGCCGGCGTTGCCGACTTCTTCGATGGTCACGTTGCGACGAAGGGGGGTCTGCTTCTCGTTGGCAGCGAGCATCTTGCGGAAGCTCTTGATACCGGACGCCGCGAGCGTACGAATCGGGCCGGCGGAAACCGCGTTTACGCGAGTACCTTCCGGACCGAGGCTGCCGGCCAGATAGCGCACGCCTGCTTCAAGACTGGCCTTGGCCATGCCCATCACGTTGTAGTTTGGCATGGTGCGCTCGGCGCCCAGGTAGGTCAGGGTCAGGATGCTACCGTTGCGACCCTTCATCATTGGACGACCGGCCTTGGCTAGGGCGACCAGGCTGTAGGCGCTGATGTCGTGTGCAATCTTGAAACCGTCACGGGTGGTGACGTCGGTGAAGTCCCCATCAAGCTGATCGCCTGGCGCGAAGCCGACAGAGTGGACGATACCGTCCAGACCGTCCCACTTCTTGCCCAGCTCCTCGAAGACCCGGACGATGTCATCGTCGTTGGCCACATCGCAAGGAAAGCACAGCTCCGGGCCTGAGCCCCAGCCTGCGGCGAACTCTTCGACACGGCCCTTGAGCTTCTCGTTCTGATAGGTGAAAGCCAGTTCGGCGCCTTCGCGGTGCATGGCCCCAGCGATGCCCGAGGCAATCGAAAGTTTGCTGGCAACGCCAACGATCAGTACGCGCTTGCCGCTAAGAAAACCCATGTGCTTGTCCCTCTTCTGGTTGTTCAGCCGTTGTTGTCATAAAGGCAGACTCCAACAGCTGCTGTGTATACGGATGTTGGGGGGCGGCGAAAATGGTTCTGGCCGTTCCCTGTTCAACTACTTTGCCATGCCTGACCACCATCATCTGATGGCTTAGCGCCCGTACCACCGCCAGGTCGTGGCTGATGAACAGGTAGGTCAGGTTGTACTTGGCCTGCAGCGAGCGTAATAGCTCAACCACCTGCCGCTGTACTGTTCTATCCAGAGCCGAGGTCGGCTCGTCGAGCAGAATCAGCTCCGGTTTGAGCACCAGGGCCCGGGCGATGGCGATACGCTGTCGCTGGCCCCCGGAAAACTCGTGGGGATAGCGGTGGCGGCTTTCCGGGTCGAGTCCCACCTCGACCAGCGCATCGATGATCGCCTGCGCCTGCTCCTCGGCGTTGCCCATTCCATGAATGTCGAGGCCTTCGCCAACGATCTGCCCAACGGACATACGCGGGCTGAGGCTGCCGAAAGGGTCCTGAAACACCACCTGCATCTGCCGCCGCAGGGGGCGTACCGCACGCTGGGACATGCTCTCCAGCGCCTGGTTCTGAAAACGAATCTCGCCGCGACTGGACAGCAATCGCAGGATCGCGAGCCCCAATGTGGACTTGCCGGAGCCGCTTTCGCCAACGATCCCCAGCGTCTGTCCTTTGGGCAGGCTGAAGGTGACGCCATCGACTGCCTTGATATGGTCCACCGTACGCCGCAGCAAGCCCTTCTTGATCGGGAACCAGACGCGCAGATCCTTTACTTCCAACAGAGGCGGCGCGGGTTCAGCTGGTGCCGGGTCTCCGCTGGGCTCGGCTGCGAGCAATTCCTGTGTATAGGGATGCTGCGGGTTGCGAAACAATTCCTCGCACGACGCCTGTTCGACGACGCGACCGCGCTGCATGACACATACGCGATGCGCAATGCGCCGAACCAGGTTGAGGTCATGGCTGATCAGCAGCAATGACATGCCCAGGCGTGCCTGCAATTCCTTGAGCAGTTCGAGGATTTTCAGCTGCACCGTGACATCCAGTGCCGTGGTCGGCTCGTCGGCGATCAGCAGCTCAGGCTCGTTGGCCAGGGCCATGGCAATCACCACGCGCTGGCGCTGGCCGCCGGAAAGCTCGTGCGGGTAGGCACGGATGCGTTTTGCCGGCTCCGGGATGCCTACCAGCTCCAGCAGTTCGAGGGTTCTGGCACTGGCCGCCTTGCCTCGCAGCCCTTTGTGAATTTGCAGCACTTCATTGATCTGGGTGCCGACCGTATGCAGCGGATTCAGCGAGGTCATTGGCTCCTGAAAGACCATGGCGATACGATTGCCGCGTATTTGCCGCATGCGTTTCTCGTTCGCCTTGAGCAGATCTTCGCCAGCGTAACGAATCTCTCCTGCCGGGTGTCTGGCAAGCGGGTAGGGCAGCAACCGCAGTATCGAGTGTGCGGTCACGGACTTGCCCGAGCCGCTTTCGCCGACCAGTGCCAGGGTTTCGCCCTTGCGGATGTCGAAACTGACGCCTTCAACGACGCGCTGTGTCCGATCCAGGGTGACGAATTCGACGGCCAGATCGCGTACTTCAATCAGATTCTCAGCCATGCTATTTCCTTGGATCGAAGGCATCGCGAGCAGCCTCGCCGATAAATACCAGCAGGCTCAGCATGATTGCCAGAACCATAAAGGCACTGATGCCCAGCCAGGGCGCTTGCAGATTCGCCTTGCCCTGAGCCACCAGCTCGCCAAGCGATGGCGCACCAGGTGGCAGGCCGAAGCCGAGAAAATCCAGCGCCGTCAGCGTGCCGATGGCGCCGGTCAGGATGAAGGGCATGAAGGTCATGGTCGATACCATGGCATTGGGCAGGATATGGCGGAACATGATTGCGCCGTTGCCCATGCCCAGCGCCCGCGCCGCACGCACGTATTCAAGATTGCGCCCGCGCAGGAACTCGGCGCGTACCACATCGACCAGACTCATCCATGAGAACAGCAGCATGATCCCCAACAGCCACCAGAAGTTCGGCTGCACGAAGCTGGCGAGGATGATAAGCAGATAAAGCACCGGCAACCCGGACCAGATTTCCAGTACCCGCTGTCCGACCAGATCGACCCAGCCACCATAGAAACCCTGCAGTGCACCGGCGATCACGCCGATGACCGAGCTGATCAGGGTCAGCGTCAGCGCAAACAGCACCGAGATGCGGAAACCGTAAATGATGCGGGCAAGCACGTCGCGGCCCTGATCGTCAGTGCCCAGCCAGTTGGCCATCGAGGGCGGGCCGGGCGCGGGGACCTGCAGGTCGTAGTTGATGCTGGAATAGTTGAACGGAATCGGTGGCCAGATCATCCAGCCATCCTTTGCCTCGATCAGTTCCTGTATGTACGGACTCTTGTAGTTGGCCTGCATGGGAAACTCGCCACCGAAGCGGGTTTCCGGATAGCGCTTGAAGACCGGGAAAAACCATTCGCCGTCATAGCGCACGACGATGGGCTTGTCGTTGGCAACCAGTTCGGCACCGAGGCTGAGAATGAACAATGCGAGAAATAGCCACAACGACCACCAACCGCGTTTGTGCGACTTGAACAGGGCGAAACGGCGCTGATTGAGTGGGGAAAGCGTCATCTCAAGCCTCCCTGCTTTCGAAGTCGATGCGCGGGTCCACCAGGGTGTAAGTCAGGTCGCCGATCAGCTTTACCACCAGCCCCAGAAGGGTGAACAGGAAGAGGGTGCCGAACACCACCGGGTAATCGCGATTGATCGCCGCCTCGAAACTGAGCAGGCCGAGGCCATCGAGCGAGAAAATTACCTCGATCAGCAGCGACCCGGTGAAGAACATGCCAATGAAAGCTGCCGGAAAGCCGGCAATGATGATCAGCATGGCGTTACGGAACACATGGCCGTAAAGCACCCGGTTCTTGCTCAGACCCTTGGCACGCGCAGTAATGACGTATTGCTTGTTGATTTCGTCGAGAAAGCTGTTCTTGGTCAGAAGCGTCAGGGTTGCGAAGTTGCCGATGACCAGCGCGGTCACCGGCAGTGCCAAGTGCCAGAAATAGTCGAGAATCTTGCCGCCGAGCGTCAGGTCCTCGAAGTTACCCGAGGTCAGCCCCCGCAGCGGAAACCAGTTCCAGTAACTTCCGCCGGCAAACAGCACGATCAGCAGAATGGCGAACAGGAAGGCCGGAATGGCGTAACCGATGATGATTGCGGAGCTGGTCCAGACATCGAACGGGCTGCCGTGGCGCGTGGCCTTGGCGATCCCCAGCGGGATCGAGGCCAGGTACATGATCAGGGTGCTCCACAGGCCCAGCGAGATCGACACCGGCATTTTTTCGATGATCAGATCGGTCACCTTGGCATCGCGAAAAAAGCTTTCGCCAAAATCCAGCCGCAGATAGTTGCTGAGCATGATCCAGAAGCGTTCTGCAGGGGGTTTGTCAAAACCGTAAAGGCGCTCGATTTCAGCGATCAGATCGGGATCGAGGCCTTGTGCACCGCGATAGTTGTTGCCACCAATGGCCACTTCCGAGCCACCGCCGGCGATGCGACTGGTAGCGCCTTCGAAGCCTTCCAGTTTGGCTATCGCCTGCTCCACCGGACCGCCCGGCGCGGCCTGGATGATGAGGAAGTTGATCAGCAGAATGCCGAACAGAGTAGGAATGACCAGCAACAGCCGGCGAAAGATATAGGCAAGCATTCCTAGCGCTCCGTATCTGAACGGGCAGGGGCCTGCGCTTCGATAGCGGGCGGCTCGTCAGTGACGTTCGGATCGGGTGTTGCGGAGTCGGGCTTGTGCCACCAGGTCATCAGCCCGATATCGTTGCGGGGTGTGGTTGCCGGATGTGCCAGATGGTTCCAGTAGGCGACACGCCAGCTCTTGATGTGCCAGTTGGGCACGACATAGTGTTCCCAGAGGAGCAGGCGATCCAGGGCGCGGGTACGGCTGATCAGCTCCTCGCGCGACTCAGCGGCAATCAGCTTCTCCACCAAGGTGTCGATTGCCGGGTCCTTCAGGCCGATGAAATTGCGGCTGCCGGGGTTATCGGCACTGGCTGAGTGCCAGTATTCACGCTGCTCGTTGCCCGGCGAACTCGACTGGCCGAAGCCGCTGACGATCATGTCGTAGTCGCGCGAGCGCAAGCGGTTGATGTATTGCGAAACATCGACGCGGCGGATTTCAAGGTCGATACCCAGATCGGCAAGGTTGCGTTTCCAGGGCAGCAGCACGCGCTCGAATTCGGCTTGTACCAGTAGAAACTCGAGCTTGACCGGCTTGCCAAGGTTATCAACCATCCTGTCGTCCTGGATCTTCCAGCCTGCCTCCGTCAGCAATTTGTAGGCTTTGCGCTGCTGGTCGCGAATCACGCCATCCCCACGGGTACGTGGAAGCTCGAAAGGTCTTTCAAAGATTTCCGCAGGTATTTGATTTCGCAAGGGTTCGAGCAGGGCCAGCTCCTTCTTGTCCGGCGTGCCGGAAGACGCGAGCTCGGAGTTGTCGAAATAGCTGTGGGTACGGGTATAGGCGCCGTTGAACAGCTGGCGGTTGGTCCATTCAAAGTCGAATAGCAGGGCAATGGCTTCTCGAACCCGGACATCCTGCAGGCGCTCTCTGCGGATATTGAAAATGAAGCCCTGCATACCCTGTGGGTTGTGGTTAGCAATCTCGTCCCTGATGATGCGCCCGCTGCGCACTGCCTCGATGTCATAAGCGGTTGCCCAGTTTTTCGCGCTGGTTTCCAGCCAGTAATCGAAATGCCCGGCCTTGAAGGCTTGCAGCGCCACGGTGTTGTCGCGGTAGTAATCCAGATTCAGCTGATCGAAGTTGTAGAAGCCGCGGTTTACCGGCAGGTCCTTGCCCCAGTAGTCCTCGACACGGGCATAGCGAATCGAACGACCGGCCTGCACCCGCTCCACGCGGTAGGGGCCGCTACCCAGGGGTGGCTCCAGGCTGGTAGCGCTGAAATCTCGTTCGGCCCACCAGTGTTTCGGCAGGACTGGCAGTTGGCCGAGAATCAGCGGCAGTTCACGGTTACCGGCGTGCTTGAAATCGAAGCGAACCCGGCGCTGCGTCTCGGCGACGACCTTTTCCACGTCGGCATAGTAGCCGCGATAATGCGGCGCGCCCTGACTGATCAGGGTTTCGAAGGTGAATACCACGTCTTCGGCCTTGACCGGCTCGCCGTCGTGGAAACGTGCTTCGGGACGCAGATGAAAGCGTACCCACTGGTTGTTGGGGCCTTTCTCGATCTTTTCCGCCAGCAGACCGTAGACGGTGAAGGGTTCGTCGAGGCTGCTGGTGGTCAGGGTGTCGTAGATCAGGCCGATATCGTCGGCGGCAACGCCCTTGTTGATGAAGGGGTTGAGCGAATCGAAACTGCCGAAGCCTGCCTGGCGCAGTACGCCACCTTTGGGAGCGTCGGGATTGGCGTATTCGAAATGGCTGAAACCAGCGGCATATTTTGGTTTTTCGTCATACAGGGTCAGTGCGTGCCGTGGTGCCGCCGTGGCGAGGCCGGCCAGGCAGCAAAGCCCGAGGACGCCTGCATGCAGGAACGGCCAACGTAATCTGTTTGTCATTGAGCCTTCTCCAGGTCCTTCAACCACCACGCGCGCAGCCCGAGCGTGTAGGGCGGTGTGGTGACATGGGCGAACCGGTTGCGGTACGCCAGACGGTGATTGCTGATGAACCAGTTGGGGATGCTGTAATGGTTCCACAACAGCACACGGTCGATGGCGCGGGCGGCAGATATCTGCTCCTCGCGCGTTCTGGCGGCGATCAGCTTCTCGAGCAGCTGATCGATAACCGGGTTGGTGACCCCTGCATAGTTGCGGCCTCCCTTGATATTTACCTGGCTCGAATGAAAGTAGAGCCACTGTTCCAGGCCGGGGCTGAGGCTCTGACCCAGAGTGCCGAGAATCATATCGTAGTCGTACTGATCCAGCCGCTGCTTGTACTGGGCTGCATCTACAGTGCGCAGATGGGCCTGGATGCCGATGCGTGCGAGGTTGCCGGTATAAGGCTGAAGAATGCGTTCAAGACGCGGATTGACCAGCAGTATCTCGAATTGAAGTGCGCGGCCATTCCTGTCCCGAAGGCCTTCGGGCTTCAGTTTCCAGCCTGCGTCCTTGAGCAGCGTTAGCGCCTCGCGCAAGGTGTCGCGCGGAATGCCGCGTCCCTCAGTCCTTGGCAGCTCGAAGGGGTCGGTAAAAAGCGCAGCGGGTAACTGGTCGCGAAAGGGTGACAGCAGCAACCATTCACCCCCTTCCGGGCGCCCCGTAGCCGCAAAATCGCTGTTGGGGTAGTAGCTTTCACTGCGCTGGTAGGCGCCATAGAACAGCGCCCGGTTGGTCCATTCGAAGTCGAGCAGCATGCCCAGCGCCTGACGAACCCTGATATCGGCAAACAGCGGCCTGCGACTGTTCATGAACAGGGCCTGGGTCTGGGTCGGGATCTGGTGCGGGATCTCGGCGCGCACCACCTCGCCTCTGGCAAGCGCCGGGAACTGATAGCCGTTGGCCCAGTTTTTTGCCTGGTGTTCGATATAGAAATCGAATTCGCCGACCTTGAAGGCTTCGAAGGCCACGGTGCTGTCGCGGTAGAACTCAACTTCGACCCGGTCAAAATTGTACTTGCCGCGATTGACCGCAAGGTTTGCACCCCACCAGTTCTTCACCCGCTCGAACTGGATACGACGCCCGGGGTGGACATCGCTGATGCGGTAAGGGCCACTGCCCAGCGGCGGCTCGAAGGTGGTGGCGCGAAAATCGCGGTCTTTCCAGTAGTGCTGAGGCAGCACTGGCAACTCTCCGAGACGCATGATCAGCTGCGTGTTGTCGGGCTTGTCGAATACAAAACGAATTTTATGGCGGTTGAGAATGTCGACCCGCCTGACGCCTTGCATGTCGGTGCGATAGCGGGGGTGACCGTCCCTGATCAACAGACGATAGGAAAAGGCGACATCGTATGCAGTGATGGCATGACCATCATGAAATCGCGCCGAATCCCGCAAATTGAACACGACCCAGCTCTGGTCGTCGCTATACTCGATGGTTTCGGCGATCAGCCCGTATACCGAGGCCGGTTCGTCGCCGGAGGGATCGTATAGACCACCACCTGCCATCAATGTCTCGTTCAGCTCGCTGACGCCGTATTGAAAGAAACCCGGCGTGGCGATCGGGCTGGTGCCCTTGAAGGTGTAGGGATTGAGCGTGTCGAAGCTGCCAGACGCCATCAGCTTCAGGCGCCCGCCCTTGGGGGCGTCCGGATTCACCCAATCAAAGTGGGTAAAGTTTTCGGGATATTTGAGTGTGCCGAACTGGGCATAACCGTGACTTTCGCTGATGGCGGCAAAAGACGGAAAGCTCAATCCCAGACAGATCAATAACAGCAGGACGGGGCGCATCAAACGGAGATCCGATCCATGGCACTTGCGGGCTTTTCGGTCGGCTACAGTAACAGCTTGTATCCGCTGGAAAAAGGTCGCCACCCATCACTCTTTGCGTCAACAGATGACAGCCGCGGGCTGCTGCGGCGCCGATCAGGGCGCAAGATACAGCGTCAGCGTCTGGCCGGGCTTGAGTAACGTGCTATCCACGGGGTTCCAGCTTTTCAGGTGATTGATGCGCACGTTGAAGCGTTTGGCGATTTCATACAGCGAATCGCCTTTTCTGACCTTGTAGTAGGTCGGCTGGTGTTTGTTGCCACGGCTTTCGCCAGCGGCCTGGATGGACAGGACCTGACCCACCTTGAGGCTGCTGCCGGACAGCCCATTCCAGCGTTGCAGGTCGCGTACCGAAACCTGTTGTGCCTTGGCTATTTCCCAGAGATTGTCACCCTTGCGGACCCGGTAGTTTCTGGCTGGCGGCTGGTTTCGGGAGACAACGTGCAGCAGTTCACGTGGGCGCGCATCCGTGGGCTGCGGAATGCTGAGCAGCTGCCCGATTCGCAGACGGTCACTCTTGAGATGATTGATATCACGGATAATGTTGACGGACAGATGATGGCGGTTGGCGATGGCTCCCAGGGTATCGCCGGGCTTTACCTTGTACTGCTGCCAGTCGACGGCATCCTGCGGTTTCATCAGCGCCAGGTTGGCCGCCAGCATTTCCGCCTTTGCGCTCGGTACCAGCAGATGCTGTGGACCGCCGAGGGTGATGCGGCGGGTGAAGGCCGGGTTCAGCTGATACAGCTCATCTTCATCGAGATCGGCCATTTGCGCGACGGTAGCAAGGTTCACCTGCTGTTTCAGGGCGACCACTTCGAAATAGGGTTCGTTGGCAATAGGGCTCAGATTGAGTCCGTAGGCTTCGGGGCTCTGGATCATCTGTGAAAGCGCCAGCAGCTTGGGCACATAGTCGCGGGTTTCCCTGGGCAGTGGCAGATTCCAGTAGTCGGTTGGCAAGTCTAGTTTCTGATTGCGCTCGATTGCGCGGCTCACAGTCCCTTCACCAGCGTTGTAGGCCGCAAGTGCCAGAAGCCAGTCGTCGTTGAACAGCCCGTGCAGATAGGAGAGATAGCGCAGGGCGGCTGCAGTCGAGGCAGTGATGTCGCGCCTGCCGTCGTACCAACTGGTCTGCTGCAGATTGAAATGACGGCCTGTCGAGGGAATGAACTGCCACAGGCCCATTGCCTTGGCGGGTGAATAGGCGAACGGGTTGTAGGCGCTCTCGATGATGGGCAGCAAGGCCAGTTCGAGCGGCATGTTGCGCTCTTCCAGCTGCTCAACGATGTAATGGATATAAAGGCTGCCACGCTCACCGGCGAGCTCGATGGAGCGGGGGCGGGCGGCGTACAGCAGGCGCTGTTGTTCGATGCGTGGATTGCTGTCCAGATGTTCCTGAAGCTTGAAACCGTCCCTGATACGACCCCAGACATCTGCGTGTTGAAGCTCGGCAGGTTTTGAGTCCAGCCACAGAGTTTGCTGGTTCAGCGATGTGGCAGCGAGTGGCTCGACATGGGTGGCCGGTGCGCGCGAAGCGGTGGTGCTCTGGCAGCCGGTAATGGCAAGACAGATGGCCAGCACCAGGACCCGACCGGAGGCTGCCAAGGCGTCCGGAGATGGGCAATTCGAAGAGTCGGACGGCATTGGCTGAAGGCTTCCCCTGGCGCAAAATTCGGGGGAGTGTAGAAATGCCGTACCGGTGGGTCAAGTAAAGGCTGCGGTTTTGCGGACTGGTGCAGGTCTGCTGGCGTTTCATTGCGAAGCGTCAGCAGATCCCCGCTTTTCTCAGAAGTTGTCTTTCCAGGCTCTTAGCGCGGCGAATACGGTTTCAGGGTTTTCGCCCCGATAGCCCTTGTGTTGACACGCAGCCACTACGGCGGGCTCGTTGCAACGCAGGAACGGATTGGTCGCCTGCTCACGCTGCAGGTTCGAAGGGAGTGATATCTGGCCAGACTCGCGCAGCAGGCGGACCTGTTCGAGGCGCTCTGCAATATCCCGATTGTCGGGCTCTACAGCCTGGGCGAAACGCAGGTTGCTCAGTGTGTATTCATGGGTGCAGTACACCCGGGTTTCTGCCGGCAGTGCCGCCAGCCGCTGCAGCGAGGCGAACATCTGTGCCGCAGTGCCCTCGAACAGACGTCCGCAACCGGCGGCGAACAGGGTGTCGCCGCTCAGCAGCCAGGGTGAATCGGCAGCGTCATGGAAATACGCGATATGCCCCAGCGTATGCCCCGGGACTTCGATCACGTCCAGATCGTGTTCCAGAATGCGGATACGCTGGCCCTCAGCGAGTCCCTGATCCATTGCGGGGATCTTTTCGGCGGCGGGGCCGTAAACTCTGACGCCGTACTGCGACTTGAGTTGCTGCACACCACCGACATGGTCATGGTGATGGTGGGTGATGAGAATATCCGTCAGCTGCCAGCCCGGATGGGCATCCAGCCAGGCCTGAACGGGAGCGGCATCGCCCGGGTCCACCACGGCACAGCGTTGTTGTTGCGTATCCTGTAGCAGCCAGATGTAGTTGTCGGTGAACGCGGGCAGAGCATCTATTTTCAACATGGGTGCGGGTCGCCAAGTCAGTCGCAAAGGCGCATCCTAACAGCCAGATTCGAAAGTGGAACCGACCGCAAGTTGCGGTTGCAACGACCGCAGCGATCATTGGAGCCGAGCCATGAGTGATGAGCCGTGCGCCGGGGCTGATAGCACCTGGCTGGCGCTGATGAGCAAGACCAGCGCCTGGTTTGATGGGCCCGCAGGCCGACAACTGCTGGAACATGAACAGTATGTGCTGGCTCAGGAGCTTGAGCGCTTCTTCGGTAGTTACCTGGTGCATTACGGCCCTTTTGCCAATACCCCCATCGAGCCGCAGAAGCTCAAGCGCAGTGTGCGGCTGGGGCCACCCTTGCCAGGGGTCGAGATCGTCTGCGAGGAGCAATCCTGGCCGATTGGCGAGCATGCGGCGGATGTTGTGGTAGTACAGCATGGCCTGGATTTCAGCCTGTCGCCGCATGCGTTGTTGCGTGAGGCCGCGCGCAGCGTCCGGCCTGGAGGCCACCTGCTGATCGTCGGCATCAATCCATGGAGTCCCTGGGGCGCTTCGCATCTGCTGTCGCGCAAGGCTTTTCGCCAGGCCCGCTGTATCCGCCCGACACGGGTTGGTGACTGGCTGAACCTGCTCGGCTTTGCGCTGGAGAAACGCCGGTTCGGATGCTATTGTCCGCCGCTTTCTTCGAGCCAATGGCAGGCGCGACTGTCCGGGCTGGAAGCCATCGGCCAGCGATTGCAGGCGCCCACGGGCGGTTTCTATCTGCTGGTGGCGCGCAAGCTGATGGTGGGCCTGCGACCCCTGCGGGAAAGTCGCCGCGAGCGTATGGGCCAGCTGTTGCCGATGCCTGTGGCGAAGGTCAGTCGTCGCGATGCCGAACACTAGCGAGCCAGTAATCTGCATGAGTGATGAAGCGGTCGAGATCTATACCGATGGTGCCTGTAAAGGCAATCCCGGCCCTGGCGGCTGGGGCGCGCTGCTGATCTACAAGGGCGTGAAGCGTGAACTCTGGGGCGGCGAGGCGCAAACCACCAACAACCGCATGGAGCTGATGGCAGCCATCCGCGCGCTTGAGGAGCTGAAAAGGCCCTGTCAGGTGCGCCTGGTCACTGACTCCCAGTACGTCATGCAGGGCATCAATGACTGGATGCCAAACTGGAAGAAGCGTGGCTGGAAGACCGCGGCCAAGCAGCCGGTAAAGAATGCCGACCTCTGGATGTTGCTTGACGAACAGGTCAGCCGCCATCAGGTCACCTGGCAATGGGTGCGCGGCCATACCGGCCATCCAGGCAATGAGCATGCCGACCTGCTGGCCAACCGGGGCGTAGTCCAGGCCAAACGACAAACCGCTTGAGAGAGATGCAAACATGCGCAGCGTAGTGCTGGATACAGAAACCACCGGCATGCCGGTCACCGATGGCCACCGTATCATTGAGATCGGCTGCGTCGAAGTCATCGGTCGACGCCTGACGGGCCGGCATTACCACGTCTATCTACAGCCGGACCGTGAAGTGGACGAGGGCGCCATCGCGGTACACGGCATCCACAATGAGTTTCTGGTCGACAAGCCGCGCTTCAGGGATGTCGCCGATGAGTTCTTCGAGTTCATCAAGGGCGCACAGCTGATCATCCACAATGCGGCGTTCGACGTCGGCTTCATCAATAATGAATTTGCTCTGCTCGGCCAACGCGAGCGCGCCGAGCTGAGTGATCACTGCAGCATCCTCGATACCCTGCTGATGGCCCGCGAGCGCCATCCTGGCCAGCGCAACAGCCTCGACGCGCTGTGCAAGCGTTATGGCGTGGATAACTCCGGTCGCGAGTTGCACGGCGCCTTGCTCGATGCCGAGATCCTAGCCGATGTCTGGCTGACCATGACGGGTGGGCAGACCAACCTGTCCCTGGCCGGCGACGGCACGGAGGGTGAAAACGGCGGACGGCAGCAGGCCACTCCCATTCGTCGGTTGCCGACCAGTCGCCCCATGACCCAGGTGCTGCGGGCCAGTGCCGAAGAGATTGCCGCGCATTCGGCACGCATGCAGGCCATCGAGAAAGCGGCAGGCGCTCAGCCCCTGTGGTTACAGCTGGAGCAGGCAGGCGAGACGCCAGCTTGAGTCGACACTCACTATTCAGGCTTGGTGCTTGAGGACGAAGCTTCTACCCTGAGGTGAAGCATCTTCAGGAAGTCCTCATGTACAAAGACCTGAAATTCCCCATTCTCATCGTCCATCGCGACATCAAAGCCGACACGGTAGCCGGTGAGCGGGTCCGTGAAATCGCCGCAGAGCTTGAGCAGGACGGTTTTCATATCCTGCCAACCGGTAGCGCCGCGGAAGGGCGGATCGTTGCTTCCACTCATCATGGGCTGGCCTGCATTCTCGTAGCTGCGGAAGGCGCTGGGGAGAACCAGCGCCTGCTGCAGGATGTCGTCGGGCTGATACGGGTGGCCCGCCACCGTGCGCCGCGACTACCAATCTTCGCGCTTGGCGAACAGATCACGATTGAAAATGCACCCGCCGAAGCAATGGTCGATCTCAATGAGCTTCGCGGGCTGCTCTACCTGTTCGAGGATACGGTGCCGTTTCTGGCGCGCCAGGTGGCGCGGGCGGCGCGCAACTATCTGGACGGGTTGCTACCGCCGTTTTTCCGCGCACTGGTACGTCATACGGGGGACTCCAACTACTCCTGGCACACACCGGGTCACGGCGGCGGCGTCGCTTTTCGCAAGAGTCCGGTAGGGCAAGCCTTCCATCAGTTTTTTGGTGAAAACACCCTGCGTTCCGACCTCTCGGTGTCCGTGCCGGAACTGGGTTCGCTGCTTGATCACACCGGGCCGCTGGCGGCTGCCGAGACCCGAGCGGCACGCAACTTCGGCGCCGATCACACGTTTTTTGTCATCAATGGCACTTCGACCGCCAACAAGATTGTCTGGCATTCGATGGTGGCTCGTGACGATCTGGTGCTGGTGGATCGCAACTGCCACAAGTCGATTCTGCATTCGATCATCATGACCGGCGCGATTCCGCTCTACCTCACCCCATCGCGCAACGAGCTGGGCATCATCGGGCCGATCCCGCTGGAAGAATTCACGCCGGCCTCCATCCAGGCCAAGATCGATGCCAGCCCGCTGGCGCGTGGTCGGCCGCCACGGGTAAAGCTGGCGGTGGTGACCAATTCGACCTACGACGGGCTCTGTTACAACGCCAATCTGATCAAACGCACCCTGGGTAACAGTGTCGACGTGCTGCATTTCGACGAGGCATGGTATGCCTATGCGGCCTTTCACGAGTTCTATGACGGTCGCTATGGCATGGATACTCGCGAGCAGGGTCCGCTGGTCTTCACCACCCATTCGCCGCACAAGGTGCTGGCCGCCTTCAGCCAGGCTTCAATGATCCATGTGCTCGACAGCCAGCAGCGTCAGCTGGACAGGGATCGTTTCAACGAAGCCTTCATGATGCATACCTCAACCTCGCCGCAGTACGGCATTCTCGCCTCGCTGGATGTAGCTTCGGCCATGATGGAAGGCCCGGCCGGTCGCTCATTGATCCAGGAAACCTTTGATGAGGCACTGAGTTTCCGCCGTGCGCTGGCCAATCTGCGCAACCATCTGGCGGCTGATGACTGGTGGTTCAGCATCTGGCAGCCGGAGGCCGCTGATGGCGCGGAGACCCTGACCACTGCCGACTGGCTGCTGCAGCCGGAGGCGGACTGGCATGGTTTCGGTGACGTCGCTGCGGATTACGTGCTGCTTGACCCGATCAAGGTGACCTTGACCACGCCCGGTCTCACGGCCGATGGCAAGCTCAGTGAACGTGGCATTCCCGCAGCGGTGGTCAGCCGGTTTCTCTGGGAGCGCGGTCTGGTGGTGGAGAAAACCGGACTCTACTCGATGCTGGTGCTGTTCAGTCTGGGTATCACCAAAGGTAAATGGAGCACGCTGCTCACCGAGCTGCTGGAATTCAAGCGGAACTATGACGACAACGTTCCGCTCTGCGATGCGCTGCCCAGCGTCGCGCAGGCTGGCGGTAGCCTTTATTCCGCCATGGGCCTGCGTGATCTGTGCGATGCGCTGCATGGCTGCTACCGGGATAATGCCACCGCGAAAGCCATGCGGCGCATGTATACCGCGCTGCCGGAGCAGGTGCTGAAGCCGGCAGAAGCGTATGACAAACTGGTGCGAGGTGAAGTCGAAGCCGTGCCCATCGACGCGCTGGAGGGGCGCATCGCAGCCGTGATGCTGGTGCCATATCCGCCGGGCATACCGCTGATCATGCCTGGCGAGCGTTTTACTGCCGAGACGTGCTCGATTCTCGACTATCTCGACTTTGCCCAACGCTTTGCCCTACATTTTCCCGGCTTTGATGCCGATGTGCATGGACTGCAACGCGAGGATCATCCCGAAGGAACACGCTATACGGTGGACTGCATCGTGCAGAGCTGATGCCAATGCCCCGGCGATGTGCAAGGGCGTGGGCTGCATCACACGGTCTTGCATCGACTTTCAGCCGGCTGTTGTTATAGTTGTGCGGCTTGAAACAGGGTTCCTGAGAAGACCTGACAATCTGCCCAGGCACATGCAGTCGAGGAAGATAGCGTGACCGAATACCAAGCCTTTCGTGTGGAACTGAAGGACAGGATCGCCCATGTGGCGATCAACCGACCTGAAAAAATCAATGCCATGAACGCTGCGTTCTGGAGCGAGATCGTCGACATTTTCCAATGGATCGATGACTCCGATGAGGCGCGAGTGGTGGTGCTGACGGGCGAGGGCAAGCACTTCTCAGCGGGCATCGATCTGCAACTGCTGGCCCAGGCCGCAAGCGGCATGGGCAGCGACATCGGGCGCAACGCCGACCGCTTGCGCCGCCAGATACTCAAGCTGCAGGCCTCTTTCAACGCCGTGGACAACTGTCGCAAGCCGGTGATCGCGGCCATTCAGGGCTATTGCATCGGTGGCGCCATCGACCTGATCTCCGCCTGTGACATGCGTTACAGCACACTCGATGCGCAGTTTTCCATCAAGGAAATCGACATGGGCATGGCGGCGGACGTCGGTACTCTCCAGCGCCTGCCACGCATCATTGGCGACGGCATCATGCGTGAGCTGGCCTATACCGGGCGTACGGTCGATGGGCAGGAAGCGCAGTCGATCGGCCTGGTCAACCGAGCCTATCCGGACCAGTCAGCCATGATGGTTGCAGTGCTTGAGCTGGCAGCACAGATCGCCGACAAGTCGCCTGTGGCCATTCGCGGCACCAAGGAAATGATTCGCTACATGCGTGATCACCGCGTCGATGACGGCCTCGAATATGTCGCCACCTGGAATGCGGCCATGCTCCAGTCGGCAGACCTCAAGGTGGCCATGACCGCTCACATGAGCAAACAGAAACCGGACTTCGCCGACTGATGCATCAGCCAAACATTGCGCAGGGGGTGCGCCAGGCATGGTAACCGGAGCGACTTCACTCAGCCTCGTTCGCGATGAGCTTTTCGCCACCATGGAAGAGGCCGAGCAGAGCCTCGAACACTTCATCATCGACCGCAATAACGGCGGCTTACTGCAGCAGGCGGTGGAGAACCTCAAGCAGGTTCGCGGCACCCTGAGCCTTATCGAGCTGACCGGTGCCGAGCTACTCGCACAGGAGATCCTGCAACTGGCCACGGATATACCCGTGGGTGCCGGAGAAGATCGAGACACACAACTGACGGCACTCAGCAATGCACTGTACGTGCTGGCGCGCTATCTGGAGAGTGTCGATGCCAGTCGTCAGGAAATGCCCGAACTGCTTCTGTCGCCGATCAATGCGTTGCGCCTGGCCGGTGCCCAGCCGGCGCTACCGGAAAGTTTTTTCTTCAGCGTTCGTCTCGACCATGCGAGGCCTGCAGTCGCAGTGCCAGCGCATGAACCTGCCGCGCGCATTGCCGAGGCGCGTCGACTGAGGCAGATGTATCAGGTTGGCCTGCTCGGATTCATCCGCGAAACCAATACATCGGCCAGTCTCAAACTCATGGGGCGAGCGCTCAGTCGGCTGGACATGCTCTACGCCAACACACCAGCAGGGCGTCTGTGCTGGCTGGGCAGTGCTGCACTGGAAGCGCAGCTCGATGGTCAGCTGCTGTCCCGTCAGTCACGCAAGCAGCTGTTTTCCAGGGTCGACCGTGAGCTTCGGCAACTGATCGTCAACAGCGCTCATGAACCGCCGCGCAGCCTGCTCAAGGAGTTGCTGTATCTGGTTGCGCTGGCAGAGAGTGGCGGACCGCTTGTGTCTCAGGTCCGGGAGATATTTTCGCTGGCCTCGCTGCCTTTCACCGATCATCTTCTCGAGGACGAGTCGCAGCGCCTGGCCGGCCCCGGCCACGCAGTGATGCGCTCGCTGTCCTCGGCTATCCGTGAGGAGCTCGCGAGTCTCAAGGACCTGTTGGATCTGATCGAGCGCCAGACCGCTGCCGCGGAATCCTATGTCAATCTGCACAGCCTGCTTGGCAAGCTGGCCAAGACACTTGGCATGGTCGGACTATCGTCTGCTTCCAGTGGCCTGCATGCACAACTGAGCCTGGTTTCGGGCTGGACTGCCGATAATCCGCCTGCCCCTGAAGCGCTGCTCAAACTCGCCGATGCGGTGCTCTATGTCGAAAGCATGGTGGCCAGCCTCGAGCGGGGTGAACGGCGGGAGACACGCCCGCAGATTGCTCAGCCCGGCAATGAAGCACAGGCCTTTGCCAACCACCAGCTCACCGAAGCCCGCATCGTGGTGATTGGGGAAGCAACAGCTGGCCTTGCCTTGGCCAAGCGGGCCATCACCGCCTACCTGGAATCCAATGGCGAGAAACTGCACCTGGCCAATGTTCCGTTCAGCCTGATGGCAGTTCGCGGCGGGCTGCGTTTTCTCGAGCAGGATCGCGCTGCCGAACTGATTGGCGCGTGCTCGGACTTCATTCAGAAGCAGATGATCGAAGGCGTGCAGATGCCCTCCGAACAAATGCTGGAAACCCTCGCCGATGCATTGACCAGCCTTGAGTACTACCTCGAAGGTGGGGCGATCCTGCGTCGAGACGATTCACGCATCAGCGTTCTGGACCTGGCCGCCGACAGTGTGCGCGCGCTCGGTTTGCCGGTAGCCGCCTGAGTGAGCCTGCGCTGGCAACCCGCACGCCTCGATCCGACGGGTGTAAACGGCTGGGCGGTGGTGCATTGCCAGCAGGGCTTTCTCCATGACGACAGCGGCGTGCTGTTCCCCAGGGATTGGCTGAAACGTCTGGACTTGCCACTGATCAGCGAACAGGGCTTGGGTTACTTCGATGGCGAGCCTGTGTTCCTGTTCGAGCTGGCTCACCAGGCCGAGGTGCCTGGCGCGTCTTGGCAGGGATTGCGCCAGTTCATGCTGCAGGATGAGGATGTCGACAGGTTTCGCATGCTTGGTTTTGCCGCGCAGATCGGCACCTGGGCCAACCAGCATCGTTTCTGTGGCCGTTGCGGCCAGCCGATGCGTCAGCATCCCTCGGAGCGCGCGATGCAGTGTGCCTCGTGCGGGATCCATCACTACCCGCGTATCTCTCCGAGCATGATCGTACTGGTGACCCGTGGCGACGAGCTTTTGCTGGCACGCTCGCCGCGCTTCGCGCCTGGTGTCTACAGCACCCTCGCCGGGTTCGTTGAACCGGGCGAGTCGGTGGAGCAATGCGTGATACGGAAAGTACACGAAGAAGTAGGGATTGCTATCCACAGGCCGCACTACATCTGCAGCCAGGGCTGGCCGTTTCCACATTCGCTGATGCTCGGCTTTCATGCTGAATATGCGGCGGGGGACATCATCCTTCAGCCGGAAGAGATCGAGGATGCCGGCTGGTTCCATATAGACCAGCTACCCGCCTTGCCCGCGCCGAAATCCATTGCCCGCTATCTCATCGAGCTGTACCTGGCTCGGCGTTCAGGCCGCGCCGAACCAGTGCTGCCAGGCTAAGCGCAGGCTTAACAGCAAAACCACGAAGATGAATATTGGCCGGATGAATTTCGAGCCACCGCGGATTGCCGTTCGCGCGCCAAGGTAGGCACCAGCCATCAATGCCAGTCCCATGCCAAGGCCCAGCACCCAGGCAACCTGACCGCTGATGATGAAAACAGCCAGTGCCGTACCGTTGCTGACGAAGTTCATGCTGCGCGCCACACCGCTCGCCCTGAGCAGATCCAGCGGATAAAGCAACAGGCTGCTGACCGTCCAGAAGGCGCCCGTACCGGGTCCCGCAATACCGTCATAGAAGCCAAGCCCCAATCCCTGCGGCCACTGGCGATGTTTGCCAATCGATGCAGTGTTGTCTTTGGGCGTCGCTGGAACGGGGTTGAACAGCAGATACAGCCCACAGACAAAAACCACCAGGGGCAGCAGCTGGTTTAGCCAGCGCGCAGGAATCAGATGCGCCAGTCCGGCGCCAAGTGCCGCACCAATGGCAGTGGCGACCAGCGCACGACGCCACTGCCGGGGAGCGAAGAGCTTGCGTCGATAAAAGGTGAAGCTGGCCGTGGCTGAACCGAAGGTCGCGCACAGCTTGTTGGTACCCAGTACCAGGTGGGGCGGCAGGCCGGCGGTAAGCAGAGCAGGCAGGGTCAGCAGGCCACCACCACCGGCAATGGCATCGATAAAGCCGGCAAGAAAGGCAACCACCAGCAAGGCCGCCAGCACGGAGAGATCCAGGGGTAATTCGAGAAAGGGCATGGAGGCACTTGCTAATGAGACGAAGGGGAGAAAAGCATGCAATGGCGCATGATGCCGTTTGCTCAGCGCCAAGCCAACGGTCTGACAATCTGAAGCAGCGACATAATGTCGACCCGTAATCAGTGTTCCATGCTGATACTGGATGCCACGCAGAGTGCCACTGATAATGCTTCACCCTTTTTTCAGGAAAGCGTGAGATGCAATATCTGGGACTTGCCGTAGGTGTCGGCTTCCTTGCGCTGGTAACGGCTCTGGTCGCGCTGCGTGTGCTGTTGGGTGGCAACTGGCTGCTGGGGTGGTTGCGCGGTTCCTTCGGCTTATTATTGCTCGTGCTGGGCGGTGTGATTGGGCTGGTTGCCTGGGATGTCACCCGTTATCGCTCCCTGCCACAGGACGAGCCACTGGCGCGACTGGTCTTTCAGCCCGAAGGACAACAGCGTTATCAGGTGAGGCTTGAACAGGCAGGGCAGGCCCGCTTCGTTACGCTGGAAGGCGACCTCTGGCAGCTTGATCTGCGCGTGCTCCAGTGGAGAGGGTTGGCATCCTTGATCGGCCTGGAAAACGGCTTTCGACTGCAAAGACTTTCTGGGCGCTACCTGGCGGTCGAACAGCAGGAGCAAGCGCGCAATGTGCGGGTCGAGCTTGAAGAGAGCAAGCTGGGGCTGGATTTCTGGGCCTGGTTGCAGCGCTGTCAGTGTGGCTCGCTGCTGGTCGCCGCACAGCATCGCCGAGTCAGTTTCCTGCCTATCGCTGACGGCGCCGAATATGCCATCAAGATGACGCCGACAGGGCCACTGGCACAGCCGGTGAATGCCGCCGCCCAGCAAGCGATGAAGGATTGGTAGCTGGGCGGTATCGATCCCGGGAGCCTGCCAGCTCCCGTTTTTCATTCAGGCGAGATAACCGCCGTCCACATTGAGCGCCAGACCTGTGGTGTAACTGGAAGCGTCGCTGGCCAGGTAGAGCACCGCGCCGGTCATTTCTTCGGGATTGGCTACGCGATGCAGGGGGATATGCCGCAGTGCCTCTTCACGGATGGCATCGTTACTGACCAGTGCCGAGGCGAACTTGGTGTCGGTCAGCCCTGGCAGCAGGGCGTTGCAGCGGATGCCCAGCGGTGCGCATTCCTTGGCGAAGGCCTTGGTCATGTTGATTACGGCGGCCTTGGTGACCGAATAGATCCCCTGAAAATGCCCCGGTGTGACGCCATTGATCGACGCGACATTGATGATGCTGCCGCCGCCGTGCTCGCGCATCAGCTTGCCGGCTTCGACGGACATGAAGAAATAGCCGCGAATGTTCACGTCCACGGTTTTCTGAAATGCCGAGACATCGGTGTCGAGGATGTGGCAGAACTGCGGGTTGGTCGCCGCGTTGTTCACCAGAATGTCGAGGCGTCCGAATTCCTCTCGGATACGGGTGAAAACGGCCTGGATCTGCTCCAGTTCGCCAATGTGGCAGGCTATCGCCGTGGCCTTGCCGCCCTCGGCGTTGATGGCGTCGGCCACCGCCTGACAACCCTCTATCTTGCGGCTGGAAACGATGACATGGGCCCCTTGCCGGGCAAGCAGTCTGGCAATGGCCTCGCCAATGCCACGGCTGGCGCCGGAGACGAAGGCGATCTTGCCATCCAGGTCGAAAAGAGTGGTTTTGTTCATGGTGCGGTTTTCCTGTGATGGTAGCTGTTCTACAGCTTCGACTTGTGGATGACCTTCAGACACATCTGCTCAAGCAGGGCGTTGAGTTGCACGAACCTGGCGAATCGCTTGTCCTGGGTCTGGCCGTGGAAATAGCGGTAGTAGATCTGTTGAATGATGCCGGCCAGTCGGAACAGGCCATAGGTGTAGTAGTAATCAAAGTTGTCGATGCGGATGCCGGCGCGTTCAGCGTAGTAATCGACGAACTGCTGGCGCGTGAGCATGCCTGGCGCGTTGCTCGGCTGTTTGCGCATCAACTGCACGGGCGCCGGGTCATTAGCTTCGATCCAGTAGGCGAGGGTGTTGCCCAGGTCCATCAGTGGGTCGCCGAGGGTGGTCATCTCCCAGTCGAGTACGCCGATGATCTCCATCGGGTTGTCCGGGTTGAGGATGACGTTGTCGAAGCGGTAATCGTTGTGGATGATGGCGGGCTTGGGATGATCGGCTGGCATCTTGTCGCGCAGCCAGGCCTTGACCGGCTCCCAGCTCGGCGCATCGGGGGTGATGGCGCGCTCGTAGCGCTCGATCCAGCCGCTGATCTGGCGCTGCACATAACCCTCAGGCTTGCCCAAGTCGGCCAGCCCGCAGGCCTGGTAATCGACGTTGTGCAGATCGACGAACTTGTCGATGAAGCTCCTGCACAGGGCACGGGTCTGCTCCGGCGTGAAGCCGAGCTCCGCCGGCATGTCTTCGCGCAGGATGATGCCCTTGACCCGCTCCATGACATAGAACTCGGCACCGATAAGGTTCTCGTCGGTGCAGTGAGCATAAGCCTTGGGGCAGTAGGGGAAGCCGGCGTTGAGCTGATTGAGGATGCGGTATTCGCGGCCCATGTCATGTGCCGACCTGGCCTTCTGGCCGAACGGCGGGCGGCGCAGCACCAGCTCCCGGCCCGGATACTCCAGCAGATAGGTCAGGTTGGACGCGCCACCGGGAAACTGTGAAATGCGCGGCATACCTTCAAGGCCTGGAATATGAGCCTTCAGGTATGGATCGATGATATCGACCGGCAGTTGCTCACCCTCTCGGATGTGGCTGGTCTGATCTGTGAGCGCCATGCGTGCCCCTTTCTAATCAATGCTGTAAGCAGGTTAACGGCTAATCTAAGTGCCGGGCGTCGTCTTCACCAAGAGAAGCGGCTTGTTATTGGCCGGGGTGTTGCCATGCAATCAAGGTGCTTGATGCCGGATAGTCATTGGATGTACCCATAAAAAAACCGAAATCTTCCGATTTCGGTTTTTTTGCACATCCGGGCGGGTCAGGCCGGGAAGAGTTCGCTCAGCTTCAACGCCAGCATCATGTCGCCTTCGGCGCGCAGCTTGCCGGCCATGAAAGCCTGCATACCGTCGGTTTCGCCGCTGATCACGCCCTGCATGGTTTCGCTGTCCATGATCAGCGTGACGTTGGCATCGGCCGATTCGCCCTTGTTGAAGTCGCAGGTGCCGTCCTTGACGATGAGGTAGTAGTTTTCTGCATCGGTGATGTTGAACTGGAAAACCAGATCCAGGCCAGTGGCGGCGCTGGCGTTGAACTTGGCCTTCATGCCCTGAATGGTGTCGTCGACGGTGCTCATGGATATGTCCTTTTTATCGTGAAAAACATGCGATCTCTGATCGCGTTGAAATGGAGCCTATCGCCAGGTGATGAGCTCCGGATTCTTTAACAGTTCCAGATGTACGTGATTGTTGAAGGATGCCAGGGAGACTTCCTTTTCGCGAAACTTCAACTGGCTGAGGGAGGTATTGACGATCTGCCAGTTCAATTCGAAGGCCTTTATCGACTGCATCCCGAGGATCAGCTGAAGCAATGCGGTGATGGTTCCGCCCGAGGTAAAAACCGCGATACGGTCCTTCGGACCGGCCTGCTCAAGCAGGCGGTTCAGGCCACCCTCGACGCGCTCGATGAAGCCCTGCCAGCTTTCCAGGCCTTCCTTTTCATGTTCGCCCGAAACCCATCGCTGAATCACGTGACTGAACAGGCGCTGGAACTCGGCGCGGTGATTGGCCGCATTGTGCAAAATGCGCAGAGCGTCAGGCTCGATGCGCAACAGATCGTCCATATGCGCCCGAATCACCTCGTCGGCGAGGAATTCATTGAATGCCGGAAGGATTTCAACTTCAGGCTGAGGTATTCCGCTGCGGTTTTCCAACTGCTCGAGCGTCGCCTGTGCCGTATCCTGCTGACGCTTCAATTCGCCGCTGATACAGCGGTCGAAGCGAAGGTCCAGCTCATTGAAATAGTCACCCAGGGCAGCTGCCTGGCGAAAGCCGAGCGGCGACAGGACGTCATAGTTTTTCGCGCCAAAAGACGCCTGACCGTGTCTGATCAGGTAGATACTACCCATGCTCTGCTCCACACCCGGATTTTCGCGAGGGTAGGGAGAACAACGGGGAGTGTCAACGAAAAATCATACGTTTGTTTGAATTGTCTGGGCTGGCTCCAATACCTTGGCGGTCGGTATGCTTGGCCGGTTTGTGCCACGCCGGAGTTCCGTTGGCGCCGTAAGTAATCCGAGGAGGATCTGTGGAGTTTCTTGCTGACTATGCAAGCTTTCTGTTGAAGACCGTAACGTTGGTGATCGCCGTCGTGGTGGTGCTGGTTGCAATCGCTGCGTTACGGCGTGGGCGTGGCAAGCAGACGGGCGGGCACCTGGAGGTCCACAAGCTCAACGACTTCTACAAGACGATGCGCGAGCGTCTCGAACAGTCGCTGATAGACAAGGATCAGCTCAAGCTGCAGCGCAAGCGCGAGGCGAAAGTCGAGAAGCTGGCAAAAAAGAATCCGCAAAGCCGGCCACGTGTATTCGTGCTGGATTTCGATGGTGATATCAAGGCATCTGCCGTAGAGAACATGCGCCACGAAATCACCGCATTGCTGACGCTGGCAACCCCGCAAGACGAAGTGGTGCTGCGCCTGGAAAGTGGCGGTGGCATGGTGCATGGCTACGGCCTGGCCGCCTCGCAATTGGTGCGTATTCGCGATGCCGGCGTGCCGCTGACGGTCTGCGTGGACAAAGTGGCGGCCAGCGGCGGCTACATGATGGCTTGCATCGGGCAGAAGATTCTCTGCGCGCCCTTCGCCATACTCGGCTCGATCGGCGTGGTGGCGCAGTTGCCCAATCTCCATCGTCTGCTGAAAAAGCACGACATCGACTACGAGATGCTGACGGCAGGCGAGTACAAGCGGACGCTGACCGTATTCGGTGAGAACACCGAGCAGGGCCGGGAGAAGTTTCAGGAAGATCTGGAAACCACCCACGAGCTATTCAAAAACTTTGTCGCCCGCTACCGCCAGCAGCTGTCCATTGATGAGGTGGCAACCGGCGAGGTCTGGCTGGGTATCGCTGCGCTCGGCAAACAGCTGGTTGACGAACTCAAGACCAGCGATGAATACCTGGCCGCACGCTCGCACGAGGCGGATCTGTTCCAGCTGCATTACGTAGAAAAGAAAAGCCTGCCCGAGCGGTTCGGTATGGCGATGGGTTCAGTCATGGAGCGCGGCCTGCTCAAGGGCTGGAGCCGGCTGAATGAACAACGATTCTGGCAATAAGGGGATAACAGATGACAGCTTTCAAAGCACTGCAAGTCAGCGAGAACGCCGATGGCCGTTTCAACGCCCAGGTGGTCGAACGCACCACTGCTGACCTGCCGGTCGGCGAGGTGCTGATTCGCGTCAGCTACTCCTCGCTCAATTACAAGGATGCGCTCTCGGCCAGCGGCAACCGTGGCGTTACCCGCAACTATCCGCATACGCCGGGTATCGATGCCGCCGGCACCGTGGCCGAATCCAGTGTCTCGGAGTTCGCTCCGGGCGATGAAGTCATCGTCACCGGCTATGACCTGGGCATGAATACCGCCGGTGGTTTCGGCCAGTACATTCGAGTGCCGGCAGCATGGGTGATCAAGCGCCCCAGCGGCCTTTCACTGCGTGAAGCGATGATTCTCGGCACGGCAGGCCTGACCGCTGCGCTGTGCGTAGACAAGCTTGAGCAGGCGGGTCTCGAACCCGGTGAAGCCCCCGTGCTGGTAACGGGTGCTACCGGCGGTGTCGGCAGCATCGCGGTGATGCTGCTTGCCAGCCTCGGTTACAAGGTTGCTGCGGTGACCGGCAAGGCCGATCAGGCTGAGTTCCTGAAAGGTCTTGGCGCCAGTCAGATTGTGGAACGTGCTGCGTTGCAGAGCGGTGTGGAAAAACCCCTGCTCAAGGAGCAATGGGCGGGCGCAGTGGATACGGTGGGTGGCGATATCCTGTTCAACGCGGTGAAATCGCTGCAGCGTGGCGGTAGCGTTGCCTGTTGCGGCCTTACCGCTGGTGTCGGTTTCCAGGCCAGCGTTCTGCCGTTCATCCTGCGTGGCGTCAACCTGCTGGGTGTCGATTCGGTAGAGATCCCGTTGGTGGTCAAGGCCTCCATGTGGGACAAGTTGTCCCTGCAATGGAAGCTGCCGAACATGGACAGGCTGGTGCAGGAGATCACGTTGCAAGCGTTGCCTGAGGCCATCGAGCGCATTCTTGCCGGCCAGCAGGTAGGTCGCATGCTGGTTCGTCTGGACTGAACGTGCAGTGCCAGCCCGTGACACCCGAGCGGGCAGAATCACGGCTATAGGCTTCATAGCCATTATCGATTTCGTTGTTGCGTTCGATTGAGAGAAGCTAATGCAACTCTTGAACGCAACAGCAGGAATCGATCATGAAAGCACTGGCAAAGAAGATACGGGAACGCTTCGTTCGCAAGCACTCAAAGGAAATGGTTCCCGGCGACCACCCCAACTTCTGGATGTACCAATAAGAGAAAACCCGCCGAGGCGGGTTTTTCTTTTACACCTGCGACCAGCTATCAGGCCTGGCGGCGGCGAAACAGCGGTAGCGGTTCGTCGGTGGCCGCCTGATAGGTCACCGAGAAGTCCTTCAGTCCCTGCAGAGCGTCGTAGGGATCGCGGTCCGGACGCACGGCGAAGGCGTCGAAACCGCATCGGCGCATATAGAACAGCTGATCGCGCAGTACATCGCCAATCGCCCGGATCTCACCCTTGTAGCCGTAGCGTTCACGCAGCAGGCGCGCACTGGAATAGTGGCGACCATCGGTAAACACCGGAAAGTTGAGCGCGATGACCTGAAAATGCTGCAGATCGTTGGCGATTTCTTCCACAGCTTCATCGGCATCCAGCCAGACCCCGAGGCCGCCGTCACGTGCTTTCAAGGCATGAGCGTGTTCGAGCCACAACTGGAAGGGCACGATCAGATCGTCGCTATTGGTCAGCTCGTCCAGCGTCACGTTGCGAGGCAGCAGGTGCCAGCTTTCATCGATGACCTGATCGTCCTTAATGATTCGCTGCATAGACACGCTCCTTGAAGGGGTCGATACCGATACGGCGGTAGGTGTCGAGAAACTGTTCATCTTCGGTACGTTGCTCCACATAGACGTCGATGATCTTTTCGATCACGTCAGGCATTACATCCTGGGCGAAGGATGGGCCGAGGATCTGACCCAGGCTGGCGTTGCGACCTGAGCTGCCCCCGAGGGAGACCTGGTAGAACTCGGCGCCTTTCTTGTCGACCCCGAGAATACCGATGTGGCCCACGTGGTGGTGGCCACAGGCATTCATGCAACCGGAAATGTTCAGATCAAGATCACCAATGTCGAACAGGTAATCCAGGTCCTCGAAGCGACGCTGGATAGCCTCGGCAATGGGGATCGACTTGGCGTTTGCCAGCGAGCAGAAATCACCACCCGGGCAGCAGATGATGTCGGTCAGCAGGCCGATGTTCGGTGTTGCCACGCCCAGTTCACGCAGCTCGTGCCACAGCTCGAACAGACGTGACTGCTCAACGTCAGCAAGGATCATGTTTTGTTCGTGGGAGTTGCGCACTTCGCCGAAGCTGTAGCGATCAGCCAGATCGGCAATGGTGTCCAGCTGCTTGTCGGTGACATCGCCAGGGGCAACACCCGTGCTTTTCAGCGATAGCGTAACCGCGGCATAACCGGGCTTCTTGTGCGCCACGACGTTACGCTGGCGCCAGCGGGCAAATCCCGGATGCACGGTATCGAGCTGGGCGAGGGCGGCGCTCTGGTCTTCCAGCGCCTTGTAGGCCGGGTCGACGAAGAACTTGCTGACACGTTCGACTTCCGCGTCGTTCAGCGTATTGGGACCATCCTTGAGATATTCCCACTCGGCCTGGACGCGCTCGGCAAACACTTCCGGCGTGAGTGCCTTGACCAGGATCTTGATGCGGGCCTTGAACTTGTTGTCGCGGCGGCCATAGCGGTTGTACACCCGCAGAATGGCGTCGAGATAGGTGAGCAGGTGCTGCCAGGGCAGGAACTCATTGATGAAGCTGCCGACGATGGGGGTGCGGCCCAGGCCGCCGCCGACCGATACGCGGAAGCCCAGCTCACCGACGTCGTTCTGCACCGCTTCAAGGCCGATGTCGTGAACTTCGATGGCAGCCCGATCACTCACGGCGCCATTGACGGCAATCTTGAACTTGCGCGGCAGGAAGGCGAATTCCGGATGGAAGGTCGACCACTGACGAATAATTTCGCACCACGGACGTGGATCGACCAATTCATCCTTGGCCACACCGGCGAACTGGTCGGTGGTGGTGTTACGGATGCAGTTGCCGCTGGTCTGAATCGCGTGCATCTGCACTGTGGCCAGTTCGGCGAGGATATCCGGCACGTCTTCCAGCTCGGGCCAGTTGAGCTGCACGTTGGTCCGGGTGCTGATGTGCGCGTAACCCTTGTCGTAGTTGCGGGTAATTTCCGCCAGCTTGCGAATCTGGGTAGAGGACATCAACCCATAGGGCACGGCAATGCGCAGCATCGGCGCATAACGCTGGATGTACAGGCCATTCTGCAGGCGCAGTGGCAGGAGCTCTGCATCGGTGAGTTCGCCTGCGAGGTAGCGGCGAATCTGATCGCGGAACTGATGTACGCGATCTTCGATGATGTGCTGGTCGTACTGGTCATAAACGTACATGGAGTGTCCTGTTCTCAGGGCTGTCTACAGCTTGTCGCGCGCACGGCCGCGCACCCATTGAGGGAAGGGCGGCAAGATACCAGTTACCGGTTATGCGCAAAAGTGATGTTTGGGAATATGTTTAGAACGAAATGGTGCTTTTCGGGTATTTACACTGTCCGGGTTGAGCGCCTTGCCTGCTTGGTCTTAACTGCCATGCATGAGGTTTGGATAAAGGAGCAGATCGATGAGTGAGCACTCCAACCGCAACAATGACAGCAGGGCGGACGCCACCGCCATTTTGCTGCTGATTATCCTGGCAGTCGCGACGGCGGTTTTCTGGGTCAGCCAGCAGTAAACATCACTCACTGCCCCCTCATCACAATCCGGCGATATACAGCACCAGCTTGACGATGCCGAGAATCGCGAGAATGAAGACCAAGGTAAAGCCCACCCCCAACAGGATGAATTGACTGGGCTTGCCCTGGCTGAAGTCGCGTGCGCGGTTCTTGCCACTCTGCACCCCCAGCGCACCTGCCAGCACGCTTTGCAGCATTTGCCGCAACGTGAGCGTCTTGCGCTCCTGCTTGTCAGTCATAGGCACCTCGAGAGCATTGTCTGCTGCAAGTCTAGTCGTGGAATACGTAGAGTGATCTGGACATCATGCCGGCGGCTGTCGGCGATCATTTTTTTCAGCGGTCGGTCGCCGTAGCATGCGCGCGGCCTGCGGTCGTTTATCCGCAGGGTTTCATTCAGGCAAGGAGATGCGAGTTGAGTCATTACGATCTGGACCCCCTGACAGCCCTGCAAGCCAAGGAGCAGGCGCAGAAACTGGCCTTTGCGCCAGTGGCCTTTCAGGCGGCACGCAGCCTCCGGGAGTTGGGCATTCTGGCAATTCTGGACGAGGCAGGGCCTGCCGGACTGGGAGTCACGGAGATTGCCAAACAGAGCGGGGTGTCCGAATACGGCGTCAAGGTGCTGCTGGACATGGGCCTGAGTGCGCTGATCGTCACCCACCAGGCTGATAACTATCGACTCGCGCGTCTGGGTCATTTTCTGCTCCACGATGCCATGACGCGCGTCAACATGGATTTCACTGCGGACGTCTGCTATCGAGCCATGGCGCATCTGAGTGCGGCAATCCGCAATGGCCGCCCGGAAGGGCTGAAAGAGCTGGGCGACTGGCCCACCATCTACGAGGGCCTGGCGCAGCTGCCCGAACCGGCGCGGCAAAGCTGGTTTGCCTTTGATCACTACTACAGCGACCGGGCCTTTCCCGAGTTGCTCAAACGGGTATTTGCCCACAAGCCGAAGCGGATCATCGATATCGGCGGCAATACCGGCAGATGGTCGTTGCAGTGTTGCGCCCATGATGCCGAAGTGCAGATGACCATCGTCGATCTGCCGCGCCAGCTCGCCCTGGCGATGGACAATGCCCGCGAACGCGGCTTTGCCGACAGGATTCACGGCCATCCGATGAATATCCTCGATGAAGGCCAGGCGCTGCCCGAGCAGGGGGATATCTGGTGGATGAGCCAGTTTCTCGACTGTTTCTCGCCCATGGAAATTCTGCGCATCCTGCGGCGTGTTCGCGCTGCCATGCAGCCGGATGCCCACGTCTACATCCTGGAGCTGTTCTGGGATCGTCAGCAGTTCGAGGCAGCAGCCTACAGCCTCAATGCCACCTCGCTGTATTTCACTTGCCTGGCCAACGGCAACAGCCGCTTCTATCGCAGTGACGACTTTCTGGCCATTGTCGAGGAAGCGGGTTTCGCCATTGTCGAGCAGGTCGACGATATCGGACTGGGCCACACACTGCTGCGGCTTGGGGCTGGTTGAGCGCAGCGCCGTTCAGCGACTGCCCTTGAGCCAGTCCCACAAGCCCAGGGAGTGGCCGGGCAGCAGATCAATGCCGAGCGCGGATTTCAGCACATAGAGCAGGACCAGCCCCAGCAGCACCGAGAAAAACAGGAGCATCGTGATCGCACCGGCCTTGGCTGCCAGCGACAGTTTCTGCTGTGCGCGTGACAGGCTGCGTTTGTTGCGCCCGGCGACCACCACGAAATAGTACTGGGTGCGCCAGAGGTTGAAGGTGCCACGCAGATCCAGTTTGTGCCGTGCCCATGAGCGGGTAGCGAGCGCACTGCGCAGGCCCTGCAGTTGTTCATCGGAGAAACTTTCACGCAACTCTTCGGGGAGTCGCTGTTTCAGCCCGATGACGAAGGGGTCGAGTTCCAAGGACGTAGCGCGAGGGGTCGAGTCGGGTGCGAGCATGGGTTGAGGCCAGATTTCGAGAAGGAATGAATGATAGCCGTGAGCGCCTGGGCGTTTGCTCCCGTTGCGTCGTAAATCACGTTGCTGTGCGCCAAACGGGCGAAACGTTTTGTAAGGGGCTGGATGGAACGCTACGGCAGAAAGGCTATCGATAGTTCTCACTATCAACACTCAGGAGCTTGTTTTGTCTCGCATTCTTTTCCTCACGGGGCTGTTGGCGCTTCCGGCATTTGCGGCCGAGCCCGTTCTCTATGGTCGTTACGAACATATCAAGGTTGAAGAAATCGGCAAGGTTCTGCCTGCCAAGATGGACACCGGGGCCATGACAGCATCGCTCTCGGCGCACGATATCGAACGATTCCATCGCGACGGTGAAGACTGGATTCGCTTCCGTCTGGCCGTCAAAGGCGCCGACGATACACGTTATGAAATGCCTCTGATCGGTATCAGCCAGATCAAGTCGCGCGCCGAAGAGGCGGATGAGATCGATCTTGATGGCGAGCCGCCGCGGGTCGAACGGCCGGTTGTCGGCATGCAACTGTGCATCGGCAACGAGCTACGCGAAACCGAGGTGAACCTCACTGATCGCAGGCATTTCAGTTATCCACTTCTGATCGGCGCAAAAACCATCCGCGACCTGGGCGCTGCGATCGACCCTGCGGACAAATACACGGCAGGTCAGCCAGCCTGTTGAGATGAGATCGGCAGATGGGCTTCGGGCTCATGAGCTTGCACATCCGTGATTGGCGGAAGGCTAGACAAGAGCTTGCAGCGCCAGGGTCAGGGTTGTGAAGTCGGGGCGTTGCGCGGGTATATCCCGCAGGCACTGCTGTTTGAGCACAGACAATCGCTGCAGGCGCGGGTCGTGTGCGCTGTCATCACACCGCTCCAGCAACTCTTCCAGCAGATAGCCGAACGCCCTGGCTTCGAGCTGCTGCAGCATCCGCCCTTCATTACCGTGCGGGTTATGGAAGGAGGCTGCACCGAAATCGCTCAGCAAGGTTCTGCCAAGTGGATCGACAAGCAGGTTGTGGCCGTACAGGTCGCCATGAAGAATGCCGCGCTCATGCAGATGCCCGATGGCACTGGCCACGCTGGTGGCGATGCGCAGCACCTGTTCGGCATCAAAGCGTTGCTGCGGCGCGTAACAGTCGCGCGTGCAGCTGGCGAGCGATGGTGGATTGGCCAGCACCTTGAAGGCTGGGTCGATCAACTCCATCAGCAACCCTGGCGGGGCATCTTCGCGATCGGCCAGCGGCCCGGCGATACGGATCAGATTCGGGTGCTCGCCTGCTGCGATGCACGCGGCCATTTCGCTGTGCGGCAGGCCATCGCTGGTCAGGCTGCCTTTGAACAGCTTGGCGGCCATGGCTCTTGCTGCCTGTGCGGGTGGCTGCCAGTCGGCACGATGGATGACGCCAGAAGCGCCTTGGCCGAGCACTTCACCCAGAACGAGGTGCTCACGTGTGATCGGCGGCAGCGGATGCTGCGCCAGCACTTCGGCTTCGATGGCATCGCTGAACGGGTTGCCGGCAAAGGCGAGCCAGCTCAGGCGCGGCATTGTCAGTAGCCAGGCGGGCAGATCGGGCAGGCGATTGGCCGCGATGCGCAGCAATTCCAGCTGCTGGCAGTTGCCGAGTGTTGCCGGCAAGGAACGCAGGCGATTACCGGCCAGCATCAGTTTCTGCAGCCGCTCGCACTGACCGATTTCTGCAGGCAATTGTTCGAGCCGGTTGTCGGTCAGGATCAGCCAGCGCAGCTTCCGGGGCAGGGCGCTAGCCGGCAGGCTGTGGATGCGGTTGGCCTTGAAGCCCACCATTTCCAGCGCAGGACAGTCGCCGAGTACCGAGGGTACTTCGTTGAAGGCATTGTCCGAGCAGAACAGGATGCGCAGCTTGTGCAGGCGTGGCAGATCCTCCGGCAGACTGGACAGCTGGTTGCCCGAGAGGTTGAGCACTTCCAGGCTGTCGGCCAGGGCGAAGATTTCAGGCGGGAATTCCGTCAGGCCTTCTGAAAGGTCGAGCCGGGTGATGCCTGCCAGTTCGCCGCGTCTGAGGGCTTCCAATGTGTGCATTGCTTGTCCTGGTATCCGCTGGGCGCCTGCTATGACCAGCAACAGCGCGGGTCGTGCCTTTAGCCGGCAGCGATTTTTCTCGGTGCCTTGAGTGCCTGCTCGGCGCGGGCGCGCAACTGACCGCAGCCACCGTCGATATCCTGACCGGCGGAGTTGCGTACCTTGGTCAACACACCGTTTTCATGCAGGTAACGCATGATCTGGTGAATGCGCTCGGCGGCGGGGCGCCGGTAGGCGTCATCATCCAGGCTGTTGTAAGGAATGACGTTCATGATGGCGAACTTGCCCTTGAGCAGGCGGATGATGCCGTCCATTTCCGCCTGGCTGTCATTGATGCCTTTGAGCAGGGTCCACTGGTACTGAATGGGATAGTCCACCTCGCGCGCATAGGCTTCGCCCAGTTCGACCAGTTCGGCGGGATCGAACTGCGGTGCACGTGGTAGCAGGGCCTGCCTCAGTGTCGCGTCGGTGCTGTGCAGCGAAAGTGCCAGGGCGGGTTTGACCTTCTGCTGCGGCAACCGCTCGAAAATCCTCGGGTCACCAACACTGGAGAACACCAGGTTCTTGTGCGCAATGCCGCCATCGGTGCCCAGCAGGTCGATGGCTTCGAGCACGTTATCGAGGTTGTGCGCTGGCTCGCCCATGCCCATGAACACCACTTTCTTCACCGGGCGAAAGCGTCGGGCGAGGGCGACCTGGGCCACGATTTCGGCGCTACCGAGCTGACGCAGCAGGCCACTCTTGCCAGTCATGCAGAACACGCAACCCACCGCACAGCCGATCTGACTGGAGATGCACAGGCCGCCACGCGGCAGCAGAACGCTCTCGATCAGCTGGCCGTCGGCCAGCGCCACCAGCAGACGGGCAGAACCATCCTCTGCCGGGTGTTCTGAGCGCAGGCTGGCCAGGTCCTCAACGGTTTTGCTGATGGCAGGCAGGCCGTTGCGCACCGACAGAGGCAGAAAGTCTTCGCTTTTCTGGTGGCGAATGCCGGCATCCAGCGGTTGGCCCTTGAGCCAGGCACGGGTCATCTGACCGATGTGCACGGGCTTGGCGCCGATATCGGCAAGCTGCTGGTGGATGTCTGGAATGCGCATAGGGCGCGCATTCTAACAGAGCATG
>NZ_JAMOHY010000033.1 GCF_024448695.1 Stutzerimonas stutzeri
GAGCCAGGCGGACAGGACGCTGACCCGAAAGCTCAAGGACGCGCTGGAGCTGATTGACGTGCGCACACTCGATCACATCATCGTGGCGGGTCAGGAGCAGGTGTCGTTTGCCGAGCTCGGGCTGTTATAGGCCAGAGGGGGGCTTCGGCCCCCCCTTCTTTTTTTGCGCGCCCACCAGAACGACAAGCGATGTCACAGCCGTCTGATCGAGCGCGAAGCTGAGGGCGACAATCTGCTCCCCGTTGCGCTGGTGGTGTGTCGGCATGCCGCTACAGCGTCATATCGAGCACGATGCGGCCCTCAATCTCACCCTTGTGCATGCGCGCGAAGATCGCATTGATGTTTTCCAGGCGATCCGTGGCGACAGTGGCGCCAACTTTGCCTTGCGCTGCGAACTCAAGTGACTCCTGCAGATCCAGCCGGGTGCCAACGATCGAACCACGCACGGTGATGCCATTGAGCACCATGCCGAAGATGTCCAGCGGGAAGTCCCCTGGCGGCAGCCCAACCAACGACATCGTGCCGCCACGACGCAACATGCCGGCGGCCTGGGCGAAGGCTTTCGGTGACACCGCAGTGACCAGCGCACCGTGTGCACCGCCGATTTCTTTCTTGATGAAGGCAGCCGGGTCTGTAGTGAGCGCATTGACCGTGAGGGTAGCCCCGAGGCGTTCAGCCAGGCGCAGCTTGCTGTCGTCGATATCGACCGCCGCCACGTTCAGGCCCATGGCCTTGGCATACTGCACCGCCATGTGGCCGAGTCCACCGATGCCGGAGATCACCACCCAGTCGCCTGGCTTGGTGTCGGTGACCTTCAGACCCTTGTAGACAGTCACGCCGGCGCACAGCACCGGCGCGATCTCAACGAAACCGATGTTCTGGGGCAGCAGACCGACATAGTTGGCATCGGCCACCACGTACTGGGCGAAGCTGCCGTTGACCGAATAGCCGGTGTTCTGCTGCGTTTCGCACAGCGTTTCCCAGCCGCCGAGACAATGCACACAGTGGCCGCAGGCCGAATACAGCCACGGTACGCCGATACGGTCGCCTTCGCGTACATGCGTGACGCCCGCGCCCACCGCCACCACGTGGCCGACGCCCTCGTGGCCAGGGATGAAGGGCGGCTCAGGTTTTACCGGCCAATCGCCCTCAGCGGCGTGCAGGTCGGTGTGGCAGACCCCACAGGCTTCGACCTTCATCAGCACCTGCCCAGGCCCCGGTCGTGGCACCGCGACCTCCTCGATCACCAGCGGTTGTCCGAAGGCACGTACCACGGCGGCTTTCATGGTTGTATCCATTGTCTGCTCCGTTTCGAGTGGGAAAATCTCAGCCTGCGCCAGCAAGGCAACAGACTGATTGACGCGGGTCAACGTCACCAGGCCGACCCGATGTACGGCGACGGGCGGCGACCCGGCCTAGAGCGGATCTCCGACCAGGTATGCGTGCCCCGGATCGACTTCGCACTCTCCGATACCACTCCAGGATTGACGAGCGCCCTGCTCACCTAAACGGATTTCCAAGCGGTTCTGTGCGCAATCAGCTGACGTGGTGAGCTGTGCAGCCTCGACAATGTCGTCGCTCCAGGCCGTGATCTGGTAGAGCCGGGCCTCTGCCATCAAGTCCTCGCCCTCGGTGTGCTGAAGCAGGTTGGCCTGCGCTTCTACACACAGCCCTGCGTGCCTGAAACAGCGGATTTCAACGGCGCCCGTGCCGGGTGGCACGTATCCGGCCAGCACATCCCAGGCGCCCCAGACACGTACTTCATCAGCATCCGCCATGATGTCCAGCGGTGGACGAATGACGTCTGGCACCTGTGGTGCCGCCCCCAGATAGAACCCGCCAAGGGCCGTACCCGCGCCCAGGGCGATCAGCACGAACGCCGCCTGTAACCCAAAATGCCGCATGTGCACCTCCTTGTGGCAGCCCGTCGATGGGTGCTGTCTCGACACATTAACCCAGCCCAGCATAGCCAAGTCTGGCGTGATTCACGGACATCGAGAAAAGCTCAGAGTCATTCGTTAAGGTGCACAGTACGGCGGAGATTGCCGGCAAAACGGCCGTTCTGATAATCAAGAAGACAGTCGGCAGGTGCGTTGACACAGCCGGCACGCATGAGACGTGACGCTCTGACAGTGTGCGACGCTCCTGCTAACCTCGCGCCTTTTAACCGCACGGATGCCCATGCTGCGCTATTTCTTGACCGCCCTCCTCTTCACGGCCCTTCCGGTAGCCGCCGAGTCGATTGACTGCCGTGTCATTGGTATCGCCGATGGGGATACCTTCAGTTGCCTGACTGCCCACAAGGATCAGGTGCGGGTACGACTGGGTGAAATCGACGCACCGGAATTGAAGCAGCCGTACGGCAATCGTGCACGGCAGGCCCTGTCAGGCTTGGTGTTTGGCAAGGACGTCACCCTCCACATCCAGGACCTCGACCGTTACGGCCGCACCGTAGCGCGCGTGACAGTTGGCAATACCGACGTGAACGCCGAGATGGTCAGAACCGGAGCCGCCTGGGTGTATCGCGACTACCTGAAGGACCGCAGTCTCTTGAATCTCGAAGCGGTGGCGAAGGAGTTCAAGCGAGGCATCTGGTCACTGCCGAAATCGGAGCAGGTGGCGCCTTCTGAATGGCGGCAGGCACAGCGAAGCGGCTCCACGTCGCAGCGTGCATCGATACGGCCTCCCTCGACGTCACCTCAGCAGAGCGGCTTCAACTGCTCGGTGATCAAGTCCTGCCGGCAGATGAGCAGTTGCGCCGAGGCCAGGTTTCAGCTTCGGACGTGCCGTAATCCGCGAATTGATGGGGATGGAGATGGGATTCCATGCGAGGCGATTTGTCGGTAAGCGCGTCGTTAGGTCTCGATCAATAAAAGCGCGGGCAGCTGGAAGAAGATGGAGACGGTGTCTGGGCCTGAGGGCGAGGTGTCGTGTGCAAGGCGTCACCCGCCAAGGCGGGCCGTGGCGTGCGGTGCATCGAGCCGGCAGGCCGTCTCGGCCCTGGGGCGCTCATCGCTGACGCTGGGATCTATGGCGATGGCTGGTTTCGGCCAGAAGCGGCCGCTCACTTCAGCCCGATGCTCGTCGAATTACGACAAGACGTTACCCGGGCTTGCCATAAGCTTTTCATTGGAGGCATTCCATTTCCCCGACATAGTTGTTGTGGCAGTTTTCTGCGTCGACTCAGGTTGCTAATCAGGTTATGCCCGTGTTCTGTCAGTCCGAGCAGCCGGATTGGCTGCCCTCGCCCGAGGTGGGTCGTCATCCCGCTTGAGCTCGCGCCGCGGGACCGCCAGCAGGAACGAATCGCTGGCAAGAGCGCTGCACATCCACAGCAGTCAACTCTTGGCGCAGCTAAAAGGTGGCGGCTCCGTTATAAAAAATGCAGTCTATAAACAGTGAGGGCAGTTACCGGGTGCTCACCGATTTACATCAACCACCACGCGCCCCCGGACTCTACCTTCGAGTAACCCGTGTGCAACCGGTATGGTTTCACTCAGGCCAACTTCATGAGTTATTTCATCCAATATCGACAGGTCCAGGTCGGTGCACAGGCGGCCCCAGGCCTCCACACGTTCCTTGTAGGGACGAGTGACACTATTAATACCAATCAGGCTAACCCCACGCAGAATGAAAGGCGCCACGGTCGCTGGGAAGTCCATGCCTTGGGCCAAACCGCACGCAGCGACCACCCCATCTGCGCGTGTGCCTGCGCATACGTTGGCCAGCGTGTGGCTGCCTACTGAGTCGATCGCCGCAGCCCAACGCTCTTTTGCCAAAGCACGCCCGGGATTGGACAATTCATTGCGATCAATGATGGTTGTTGCGCCCAAACGCTTCAGATAATCAGCTTCGGCCGGACGACCCGTCGCCGCAATGACCGAGTAACCTTTACGCGCTAACAGCGCGATGGCAAAGCTGCCAACTCCGCCATTGGCGCCTGTAACCAGCACTTCACCGCGCTCCGGCGTCACACCTTGGCGTTCCAGCGCTAACAGACAAAGCATTGCCGTGTAGCCTGCGGTTCCGATTGCCATTGCCTGGCGTTCGCTCAATGTCTCGGGCAACGGGATCAGCCATTCAGCTCGTAACTTGGCCTTCTGCGCCAACCCGCCCCAGTGCCCTTCGCCCACACCCCAGCCGTTAAGCAGGACTCGGTCGCCGATCTTGTAGTGAGGGTTGCTGCTGGCTTCCACGGTTCCGGCCAGATCAATACCGGGCACCATCGGAAACTGACGCACAACTGGACTGCCACCGCTGATGGCTAGCCCATCCTTGTAATTCAGCGTGCTGTAGACCACCCGAACTGTTACATCACCTTCAGGGAGCTGCGCTTCATCAAGGTCAGTCAAGCGAGCCCGAGAAGCCTCTGCATCTTTTTCGATAAGAATTGCCTTGAACATCATCAGCTCCTCATTTAGACCGATCGTCTATTAATTGTCGAAAAAACTCTACCTAGTGATGCCAGCGAGAAACCCAGCGGCGAAGACCTCCAGCGGCACCGCATCCCGTACCAGCCTGGCGCGCATTACGGCACCCTCCCAGCCAATCCAGAAGTATGCAGAGAGATCATCACAGTTGCTGCTTAGGCATATTTGCCGCTGGCTCGCCGCCTGACGTAAGCAATCCGCCAGACGCCTTTGCCAGTCGAGCAGAATATTCTCCAACTCGTTGCGGAAACTCTCAGGTAGAACAATAATCTCTTGACCGAGATTGCCGACCAGACAACCTCGGCGGAATTCGTGCTTCTTCATGCCCTCCTTCGCGTCGTCGACAAAATGGCGTATGCGGCGAAGCGGGAGCTCCGTCTCGTCGAGCAACCAACGATCCAATTTGCGACCAAAATAATCCGCATAGCGTTGTAACACTGCCTGCCCGAAGGCTTCCTTACTATCAAAATAATGATAGAACGAGCCTTTGGGTACGCTAACCCGCTTCAGCACAGCGTCGATGCCCGTAGCTGCAAATCCCTGTTCGGCGAATATTTCCATGCCGCAACGCAGTAGCAGCTCGCGAGTGTCACCATGCTCTCTTTGGGCACTAGGCGGACGCCCTCGGCGGGCATGAGTCTTAGCTATAGTCATGGCGTCTATATTAGACCGATCGTCTCTAATGTCAATTGAGCATGGGGCGGCGATATTGTTATGTGCCGCCAATGGGTGGATGACTGAAATCAGAGTTTTCGCCATTAGTGCAACCGCGATTGGTGGTCTGTTGAAGATGCTATATCTCGTGCAATACCCGGCCGACCATCCACAGTGAAGATCGAATTCAGGCCTTCACCTATTTGCTTTAAGGGGGGTTATTGCTGAGGGCGCGGCTGTTTTCTTATTGGGGTCAGTGACACTGCGACGCACAGAACGACTTGGCTGAGCATAGACGGCAGCGCTTATGGTGTTTATCGTGGCGGCGCTAGCTAGAAGCATCCTACCTGATACGACAGTACCTTCACTGCCATGACCTAACCGAGCTGCGCCTCATGAAACCGGCCCGCCATCAACGTACGCTGATTACTTGGGGTCTTTACCTCAGTGTTTTCATCGCCGGGCTGGCTTGTGCGTTTTGCCACGGACAAATGGCAGGCCACCAGCTTGCCGGGCCCAGCGTCGATCATCACGCCGCATCGCACTCCGATGGTCATGGGGGCAGCCATGGGCACGATCACAACCAAAGCGTTCAGGCGAGCCACGACAGCTCGTCGATGAACTCGGTCACTGGGGCTGGTTGCGCCATTGCAAGCCTGTTTGGCGCCGTCATGGTTGCCGCCCTGTTTGGTCTAGTAGGCCGGTTGCCAACAAACCCTGTCCGACCACCGTTTACGCCTGTACTACCGACGACGCCACGTTATCACTGGCCTCCAGCCAACCCTCGCGCCTCCCCACAGCTGCTTCCTGCTAACTAAGTTCGCCTTCACGACCTCGGCTTTTTGACGCCGGTGGCGGGCTTGTCGAATCAAAAATAAATTCAGGAAGCTCTTCATGTTTCGAGCAACAACCTTTGTGCTGCTTGTTGCCAGCGCTCCGCTTGCTTGGGCGCAAAACGACGCCCTTATGCTACCCGCAGATACCGTTACTGCTGACGCCGCTGAGCCCAACGAGGCCACTGGTATCAATCTGAACAGGGTCATTGATAGCGGCTCTCGCCTGAATCTGAGTGCCCGCGAAAATCCAGCATCGATCAGCGTAGCTGACCGAGCGACCATGGAACGCATCGGGGCGCGCAACTTTCAGGACGCTGCCAATGCCTTGCCTGGTGTGAATGCCTCGGCTCCGCCCGGTTGGGGCGGTTACGTGGCCTACCGTGGTTTCAATGGCGCTCAGATTGGCCAGTTATTTAACGGCATCAACCTGCAATACGGCGGCTCGGCCCGCCCCGTTGGCGCGTGGATCTATGATCGCGTGGAGTTGCTGGGCGGCCCGTCGTCCTTTCTTAATGGTAGCGGTGCGGTCGGCGGCAGCCTGAACTTCATTACCAAGCTGGCCAGCCGAGATGAGGACAGTGTTGAAGGCCGGCTAAGTTATTCGCGCTACGACACATGGGAAACCGCCATCGGCCTCAATCAGGCCCTCAACGAGGGCGACGGGCCGCGCCACTATGCGCGTCTGGATTACAGCCGTACCCATACCAATGGCTACATCGACCGTCAGGAGAACGGTTCCGGAAACCTGGCCTTCTCGCTGCTCAGCGACATCAACGATCAGCTCTCGCACACGTTGGCTATCGAATACTTGGAGGAAAAGGAAGACAGCCCGTATTGGGGTACGCCGGTGCTGCAACCGCTGAGCGGCACGTTGCACATCGACAAGCACAACCGCTTCAACAACTACAACGTCGAGGATGGTCGGTACGAGCAGCGCACCCGCTGGCTGCGCTCGATTACCGAATACCGTTTTGACCACGCCACCCAGCTGCGCAATACGTTCTACCACTACAAGGGCAACCGAGATTACCGCAACCTCGAACGCTACCGGTACGACGCGGATAATATCGAGGTAACGCGGTCTGCCGCCTATAGACAACGGCATGATCAAGAGGTGAACGGCAACCGTCTCGAACTGACTCATGCCGGCGAGCTGCTCGGCCTGAACAGCGACTGGGCCTTTGGCCTGGAGTACAGCCGTAACCAGCAGACCAACTATCCGCTATCGATCTCGGCGGACTTCGATACGGTTGATCCGAATGGTTTCGATCCGGGCGATTTTCTCGACATACCCGGCATGGACGCCCCGCGCACCAAGGGCCGCAGCACGTGGACCGATACCTCCTCGGCTTTCGTTGAGAACCGCACACGTCTGACCGATCGCCTGGCGCTGATCACCGCACTGCGCTATGACCATATCGACTTCGATGTGGTTGATCACGCGGGCAGTAATCAACTGGATCGACGCTGGGATGCTTTCACCGGGCGTATCGGGCTGGTCTATGACCTGACCGAGGCCGTCAGTCTCTACACCCAGTACAGCACCTCGGCCGAGCCGCCGGGCGGCACCCTCACCAGCGCGAGTATCGGCCAAGTTGACGGCCTTGATCTGAGCACCGGTCGCCAGGTCGAGATCGGTACCAAGTTCGACATCCTCGATGGACGCGGTTCGGCCACGGCAGCGGCTTACCGCATCGTGCGCAAGAATGTCTCGGTGCCGTCCTCCAGCGTGCCGAACACCACCGAACAGGCGGGACAGCAAACCTCTACCGGTATCGAGCTGGCCGCTTCGTTCAAGGTTACGCCGCAGTTGCTCGCTGCCGGTAACGTCACCTGGGTGCGCGCCGAATACGACGAGTTCAACGAAACTGTCAGTGGCATGGTGATTTCACGCAAGGGCAAGAACCCGGTGAACATTCCTGATCGTGTCGCCAATCTCTGGTTGACCTACGATGTGGCGCCCGACTGGAAGGTGGGTGCCGATGCGCGCTACGTCTCGTCGGTATATGCCAATACCGCCAACACCATGTGGGTGCCGTCCTACACGGTCTACGGGTTGTTCCTCAAACACGATCTGGACGTCCACACCGAACTGAGCGCACGTCTGCGTAACGTCACCGACGAGGTCTACGCCCGCTTCATCCACCAGAGCAACACCCAGTACTACCTGGGTGAGCCGCGCAGCATGGAAATGGCTGTGCAGTGGCGCTACTGATGGCACTGAAACGCCAGCTCTACCTCTGGCATCGCTGGCTGGGCATCGCGCTATGCCTGCTGATGGCGCTGTGGTTTGTCTCCGGGGTGGTGATGCTCTATGTCGGCTACCCCAAGCTGACCCCGAGCGAACGCCTCGGACACCTGCCGGTTCTGCCGACTGCATGCTGCGCCGAGGTGCCGGCGCAGTGGGCGCAGACACCGCTGCAGCGGCTGCGCCTGACCAGCTTGGGAGGGCGACCGTTCTACTTGCTGGAACTGGACGACGGACGCAGATTGACGCTCGATGCTCGCAGCGGCAAGCCGCTCGAGCGAGCAGATGAGGCCTGGGCGCTGGACAGCGCTAGGCAATATGCCGGCGAGGCGCCGCTACTGTACGGCGGCCAAACGGAGGAAGACGTTTGGACGCGCTCGCGTAGCCTGGACGAGCATCGACCCTTGCACCGAGTTGTGGTCGGGCAGACAGAGCCGTACTGGCTTTATCTGTCCGGCAAGACCGGCGAGGTGGTGCTGGATGCCAGCTTGCAGGAGCGCCGCTGGAACTGGCTGGGGGCCTGGCTGCACTGGCTCTATCCACTGCGGGGCGGCTTCGGCTTCGACAACGGCTGGCGTGTGCTGGTGATCGGTTTATCCCTGCTCGGCACGGCTATGGCCGTGCTGGGTATGGTGGTCGGCGTGCTGCGCTGGCGGCTGCGCAAACCCTACCGCAATGGCTCACGCAGCCCTTATCCATCAGGCTGGCTTCGCTGGCACCACATTGGTGGACTGCTGTTCGGGATGGTGCTGGTAGCATGGATTTTCAGTGGTTTGATGTCCATGCGTCCATGGAGCGTGACCGACAGCCGCTCACGTCTCGATGCTACAACGATGCAGGGCGGGGCACTGCAGGCCGCGGATATCTCGATCTCCGTCGCGCGGGCGCTGAACCTGATAGGCGCAGAACTAAACCCCGTAGAGGTGGAATGGCGCCGTATGGATGGCAGTACCTATCTCGTGGCGCGCGACTCGTCCGGCGATAGTCGCATCTTGCTGGGCGATAGAATCATTCGACAGTTTCCGCCTGAGCGGCTGCTCGCTGCGGCACGGGCTATGGCGCCCTCGATCTCAGAACAAACGGATTGGATCGAGCGCTTCGACACCTACTACTTTGCCCGCGACGCGCAGAGCATGTATGGCTCCCTGAACCGGCCGCTTCCGGTACTGCGGGTGCGTTTCGATGATCCAGAGCAAACCTGGATTTACCTGGATCCTGCCAGTGGTGAGATGGTCGCGCGTCACGATCAGCGGCAACGAGTCGGACGCTGGCTGTTCAACTTGCTGCATAGCTGGGATGTTCAGCCGCTACTGGAGCGCCCGCGATTGCGTGAGGTTCTGATCATTGCTTTCAGCCTTGGCGGCCTGATCATTTGCCTCAGTGGCACAGTGTTGGGATGGAGGCGTTTGCAGCGCCAACGCAAACGACAACGCGACGTGCCGCGGAAATAGGATGGAAAACAAACCCGAGAGCTAAGCATTCTGTCTGCCGAGTAGTATTGGTGCTTGGCTCAGGTCGTCTCGAATGGCCGCTTTTGGCCGAATGCCGCCATTGACCCCACCAGACTCTGCTTTTACCCCACCACATTCCGAAAACTCGCCCGGTAGTCAGTAGGCTTCAGATGCACGTGCTGGCTCAGATCGCCGGGTAGCGTGAAAAGGCGCGGACCGTCTCGAAATTGGAACACGCGATACAGATGGAACTGATCGCCCGTTTCCTTTGAAAACTCGAGCTCGTTGTGGCTGACCAGGAAAGACGAGCCAACCCCGCCGTTGGTGGTTTTCACCTCGATGAAGCGCTCACGGGCGTCATCTTCGAACGACAGGATGTCGAAGCCTGCACCGTCTCCTTGGGAGTCGGACACCCAATCCAGTCGCTGAAAAAGCTCCGGATGGCCGAGTTCGGTCAGGCGTTGGTGCTCGTAGCCAATCACCCACTGCTCCCCTGCCCGGCCCAGCTTGCGGTTGGCTTCATCGCGAGCGGCATAGTCGAACTTTCGCGGTAGGCGTTGCCGAAGGGATGCCGAGGTACGCACGAGCACTTCACGGGCGGGCGGTTCTACCAAAGCCGCCTGGTAGGTTTTGTCACCCGGAAGTTTTACCTCCTCCAGGGCATCGAAAAGGGCGCCGACCGTCTGCTGATGTTCCAGAACGTAGGCGTGTACGGATTTACGCAGCAGCAGTTGGCTGTTGCCCCGTGGCTTGTAGCCGTTGATATAGGGTAAGCCCAGGGCATCAAGTACGGCGCTGATGTTCTGGTGCTTGAGCTCGACAGAGGACTTGCTGCGGCCGTTCAGCTGTTGGCGCAGTGCCTGGTTGTGCTCGGACTTGTTGTACGGCTCCCCAGCCGCCTCGGCGCGCAGCATGTCGAAATAGTCTTCGACCGTGGCCAGGACCTCTTCTTCGGTCCAGTCTTCGCCGATACGAATGATGCGAAAACCGAGGTTGGTCAGTGCCGGAACGACGGTCGCCTCGCCACCCGAGAAACTGTCGGCAGTCAGTGGGCCCTGCTCGGGAAACTGCTTGCCGAAGGCGACACCGGCGATGGCCTTTGAATCGCAATCGACGCCAGTTTTTGGGTCACGGACCAGGAAGTCGCGCGACTTACCGAACCCATAGCGCGCCAGGAATTTGGTGCGGCCTAGTTGCACGAACTCATCCATCGCAGCTTGTACGGAAGCGGGGCTTCGCAGTTGGGAGAGCTGAGACACAGGGTCCTTCCTTTTTGTCATGGTGTGCCGGGGACCGCGGAGCCACGAGATTACGAGTAGCCCCTGAACAGAAACGTCCCGACAAAAGCCGTGAACGCCACCAGGCCCATTAAATCCCTTGCGTACTTGCAGCCCGTGCTGTCCAAGTTTGTACCAGGTCCGATCAACACGCTCCAACCATTGAGGTACGAAAACACCGCCTGGCCGAACAAAAAATGCGTGATGGCCGCCGCAGCCATGACGCCGGAATCGTCAGACAGGCTGTAGCTGTTGACCAGGACCGCAATCAGCATCAGCGCTAGGATCTTGTATCGAAACGGGTACAAATAAGTTTCGATTTTAGACTTCTTCATTTCGTCTTCTTCTCGACCGTTAACTGCGTGTTCCTGGTCGCTGCTGCGCCTACCAGATCAAACACCCACAACCCTCGGCACAATCAACTCCCACTGCTCGCACTTGTGCCGCGCCCGGTACTGCTCCTCGCAATGCCCGGACTGCCGGACCATGACGCCTGCGACCTCGCAGTGCTCCACCTCGAGCGGCAGCTTGAACGACTTGGCCGTGCGTCCCACGACCCGGCCGTCAGTGTCAAAAATCAAATAACGCTCATCCTGGGCGCTCAGAGTGAGCGGATCGCCGGGCTCGAGACTCGCCAGCGCCTGGTGAATGGGCGCACTTAGCGGTTGCCGTCCTGCAAAGTCGAGGTCAATGTCCTTGAGCGAGAGCTGCAGGTAGCGTTTGTCCAGCGCGGGCAGCACCTCGCCTTCAAAGGCTCGCACCCTGATCCCGTCAAGCAGGTACCGGCTAAACGGATTGCCGCCTGGAAATTCACAGAGGGTCAGGGTTTGTTCGGCGCGGGTCATGCCCACGTAGTAGAGCCGGCGCTCATCGTTAAGCGCATCCGTACCGGTTGGCCAGCCGCCATCGAGCAGCACCACGTGCCGGAACTCCAGGCCCTTGGCCGAATGCACGGTGCCGATATACAGGCCCTGCTTGGGCTGCTGGCGCAGTTCCCGCGCGTAGTCGTAGAGCCAGTCGATTACTGCCTGGCTACTGAGCTGGCACTCGCCGAGCTCAACCAGGAGTTGCCCGAAGGCAACTTCGAAGAACGCGTGCCACTCCTCATCCAGCGATGCACCCTGAACTGCTCGCCAGTGGCCCTTCGCATCCAGGGACCCGTTCTGCGAGCGCAGGTGCTCGACCGCTGTTACAAAACCACGCTGGCCGGTGAGCGGTAGGGCCGCATCCTTGTCTGCAGCCAAACAGTAATGCACGCCGTTTTGCTCGCACCACGCCTGAACGGGGTATAGGTACTCGTGCCGACGAGACAGGATGGCGCAGCCGTTCCATTCACCGCTTTCCAGCTCCAGCAGGCGCTGAAGCTCCGCAACGGCGGCCTGAGCCTGCAGGTTGGGCCGGGTTCGCTCATCGCCCTGTATGGCCAGGCGCATGACTTGCCCGCAGCGTTCGGCATCCATCTCTTCCCACTCGCCGCCTCGGGGGTGGTCCCGGCGAGCCGCATTGATCTGAATGGGGTGCTGCTGTTTCAGGCGTTGAGGATTGCGCTCGATAAGGCTGTTGGCGGCGGCGATGATATGGCGAGACGAGCGATAGTTATCGATGAGGTAGCTGGTGGTGGCTTCGTAGTCTTCCCGAAACTGCAGAATGTAGCGGTTGTTGGTCTCGCGCCACTGGTAGATGTTCTGGTCATCGTCGCCGACCGCCAGGATGCACAGCCGCCCTTCTTCGTCCGCCTTGCGACCGGCCAGGGCACTCACCATGCGATACTGAAGCTCATCGATGTCCTGGTATTCGTCCACCAGAATGTACCGATAGCCACGCAGCAGTTGCTCGCGCAGGTCATCGTCGCCTTCGGCGTGGCGCTTGCCTTCGAGCAGATCCACCGCATCCGACAACACCTGTTTGAGCGTGCCCTCCTCAACCGTTTCGCGACGCTCGAAGCGTGTGCCGGTCAGGCGCATGGCCATGCGGTGATAGGTCATGACGTTGACCCCGAAGGCATCGGCACCCACCAAACGCAGTAGGCGCTGCTTGATCTCGTTGGCGGCGTGGCGGTTGAAGGTGAGCGCGACGATGCTACTGGCCGGTACCCGCCGTACCCGCAGCAGGTACGCAATGCGATGCACAATTACCCGGGTTTTGCCAGAGCCTGGTCCGGCAAGCACCAGACGGTTCATGTCATCGTCATCGGCCACGATCAGGCGCTGCGGTGCGCTCAGGGTTTCAATGATGGTGTTCCAGGACTCCTCGCTGGTGGCGAGCTTCAGCACCTCCTCGCGCCCCTCGAAGTAGCGCTTGATGAAGTCCTGTTTGGAATCGCTGAAGTAATGCATCACCAGACTCAGCGCAGCCGCCATCTCGCCCAGGGCCACCTCGGCATACTCGCGCATCACATGAACCTGAATCCGCTTTTCCCGGTAGTGCTCGTCGAGTTTGAGGTAATCGTCTTTCCGGAATTTTCGGCGCCTGTCCGCGTCAACCTCGATGGTCATCGCACGACGCATCACGGTCATGCCGTGGTTGAGGGTCAGGATTTCCTGCTTATGCAGGTACAGCAGCACATACTCGATGGCGCGCTGGCGCTGCTCCGGTGGAATCAGGTGCGACAGTTGCAGGTCCGCTTCTAACGCACGAGCCAGCTCGCCAAAGGTGGTATCGACCAACAGATCTTTGCCATGCAGGCCTGCCGGGATCTTGCCGATAAGAAACTGCAGCAGCACACCGGCGAGTGCGCGACGTTTTTCGCCAAAAGCCTGAATCTGGGCCCAGCTGTAGCCACCCTTGATCCGCAGCTTGAGGTAGTCCCGGCTGACCTGCCGCAGCTCAAGCGTGCCTCTGCGTTGACTGTCGCTGTCAGGATCCTGGGCGAGGCTGCGCAGCAGACGCAGCACGTCAAGCGGGATGAGGTCCTTCTGGCCGGTGGCGTCTTTCAGTGCGGCGCTCAAGGGTGGAAGGTTCAAGTCCTGCCACGCGCCGCTCTCCGCATCCGGGGCCTGCTCACGCAAGCAATCGAATAAGGCGTGTTCAAGCTCCAGCGTGTGCTTGAGCTGTTGTCGGGCAGATCGGCCCGTGCCATGGCGTAGGTAGCACGTGAGCCTGGAGTCATTCTCCAGCAGGCCCAGCGCCTCCATTTGCTTGAGGGTGGCGGTGACCTCTTCGGAAGTCAGGCTGGTCAGGGCCATCAGCGCATCGGTGTTGATGCGCTCATCGGCGCCGGCGTCATAGAGAAAGCGCAAGATTGCCCGAAACTCCTCCAGGCGCCTGGCGGGGAGATCGGCTTTGGCGAGGCGCTGTTCGGCGTCTGCTTGGGACAGGCTGAGGGTGGCCGGGAAAATCTGTGTCTGGTTTTCTTCACGCTTCAAATACTGGCCACGCTCCAACCAGGCGACGGCGGTGACCACCTTGGTTTCGGCATCGCGGTCGTCGGCGTTGAAGCTGGTTTCAATGTCCTCATCGAGCAGGACCTCACCTGCGGTGATGACCAGCTTGGCGCCCTTGCGTCGATCGCTTTCCGTGCGCAGCTTGCTCAGGATCTGCTGAATGTCGCGCAGGCCGAGCTTGGAGCGCTCGCACATACCGAACTGGGTTTCGATGTCCTGCAGGTCGTAGAGCAGTACGCAACGGGCATCACCCTGGTCGCGTCCTGCTCGCCCGGCTTCCTGCAGGTAGTTTTCCAGGGAGCCCGGAATGTCGGCATGCACCACCAGGCGGATGTCGGCCTTGTCCACGCCCATGCCAAAGGCGTTGGTGGCAACAATGACTCGCAGCTCCCCGGCCTTGAACGCATCCTGAATGTCGGTTTTCTCATGGGGTTCGAGGCCGGCATGAAAATGTTTGCAGGACCAACCCTGGCCAATCAGAAAGCCAGAGAGCTCCTCGGTGCCTTTGCGGCTGGAGACAAAGACCACGGCTCCACCGTGGTCGCGACCAATGTGGTCCTCGAGCAGTTGGTGGGTACGGGCCCACTTCTCGGCACGGGTGCAGGGCAGAACCTCGAAACTAAGGTTGGTGCGCTCATGGGTGCCCAAAAAGGTCTCAAAACGGATGCCCAGTTGGTCGCTGAAGTGATCCTGAATATCCTGGAGTACATCGGGTTTGGCGGTGGCAGTAAAACAGCCAATCGGAGCCAGGGGGCTGTCACCGCTGTGCTCGCTGATAAAGCGCGACACGTAGTGGTAATCGGGCCGGAAGTCGTTGCCCCACTTGGACAGGCAGTGCGCTTCATCGAAGATCCAGGCGCCGATCTGGCGCTGCTTGATCGCCCGGCGAAAGGCCTTGTTGCGAAACTGCTCGGGTGAGACCAGCAGAATCCCCACATCGCCCATCTGCACCTTTTCCAGCACCTCAGCCCGCTCAGGCATGGTCAAAAGACCATTGAGGGTCGCGGCGCACTGCACGTTGCGCTCAAGCAGGCCGTCGACCTGATCCTTCATCAGCGACTGCAGCGGCGAGATGATCACCGTGAGGCTGCCGTTGCGGTGAAAACGGTTCAGGGCCGGAAGCTGGTAGCACAGCGATTTGCCGCCGCCGGTCGCCAGGATGGCCAACACGTGCTGGCCCCGCATGCCGGCCAGCACCACGTCGTGCTGCAGGGTGCGACCGTCCGGTTCGGTGCGAAAGTCATCGAAGCCGAAGTAGCGCTTGAGTTCGTGGCGCGGGTCGTGGGTGGTGGTGCAATAGCCGCAGCTGTCCTGGCCGCAGGGGGTATCACGCAGCTCGGCGATCAGCCGGCCCACTTCTGGAAATTGGTACCGCACCCAGGGGGCTAGCACCGAGTTGCCGCCCGAAACCCGCAGCCAGGCCAGTGCATAGGCCAACGGCAGATGCAGGGCCTCATCCATGAGGTCGGTTTCCAGCAACTGCTCCAGGCGCGTGCTGCAGACCTTGAGCCTGCGGGTCAGGGTCGGGTCGGTTTCTTCCAGCAGTTGGGGGATCAGGCCGCGCAGCTCGATGACGGGCTTGGGGCTGGTGCCAGTGAGGGAAGCGAAGAACGAGCCCAGGTCGCTTTTAAGTGTCGGGGCCAGCAGCGTCTGGTAGCACAGGAGTTCTGCCTGGTGGGTCTCGTTCAGTTGGGCGAAGGCCTGGCGCTGGTCATTGAACAGGGTGAGCGTGGAGCGGCAGTCCGACAGCGGCGAGTTGAGGCTGTCACGAATGAGTTTGTAGTCCTTGACCAGCCGGTGATAAGGGTTCTGCGGAAAGGCCAAAGGCGACAGGCGCAGGGTGTCGATCACCGGGAGCTGGTGCAGGGCCAGATGTGGGGCCTGGTCCTTGAGGATCGGCAGGTCATGGTCGATGACGTTGTGGCCGAGGACGAAGCTGGCGCCCTGCCCCAGGCTGTCCAGCGCATCAAGGACGTGGGGCAGATCCTTGTCGATCTTGCGTTCGAGCTCTTCACCGGTATCTGGGCGCAGGGCGCCGACCATGAAGATGCGGTCGGGCTGGTCGGCTTTGCCGGGAGCGACTTCGAGATCGAAGATCAGGCTTTTGGGTTGAGTCGGTGAAGCCATCCGGACGGCGATCCTTGCAACAGACTACGGGGCTGCTGGCACTGTAACGGCAAATGCCCGGTGTAGGTAGGTGCATGGGGTCGCGGGGTATCGAGGGGGGTTGCTGGGTGTGAGACGGGCAACGGAAGGAAAAGAGCAAGAGAGCAAAGATTGGGCGTCACCCGGCTGGGCCGGGGCGCGCTGGCGTGCTGCGCATCGAGCCGGCCGGGGCCGTCTCGACCCGTGGGGCGGTCATCGCTGACGCGGGGAAGTGCTAATATAGGTCATTAATATCGGCTGGCTGCCCCTGTCGCGTCAGCGCTAGCGATGAGCGCCTATGCGTTCGAGGGCGTACCATTGAGCAACTGCTCCCCCGTGCCTAGGCAGCGATAAATCACTCACTCAGGATGCGGTCGAGATTAACTCTTGGCGCGCCAACCACTTCAAGCTTTGCCTGAGAGGCCCAGGGCAGAAACTGTCTGGTAGCTCTCCGATTCGCGGCAAAACCTGAACGACCTCAAAGCCTCCACCCCCTAGCCAAGACGTTGCCTCGGTAATTCCGCCCGGATCTGTTCCATTGACGACGCGCTGAATGCGTGGAAACAAGAAATCCAGAACGGTCTGCGCATTGCGCTCAGCGACAACCCATCGGCGCCCCATTTTGTGGGCAGCTGCAGCAGTGGTACCGCTTCCACCGAAGAGATCTACAACTAGCTCTCCTGGGTTCGTTGCTATGTGAATAATTCTTTCTAAGAGAAGCTCCGGCTTCGGCGTATCAAATACCTCTCGGTCAGGGAAAAGCGACATCAGGTGACGCTTTGCCTCGTCATTCGTCCCGGTATCGGATGTTCCCCAGACAGTGAAGGGCACCAACCCTCGGAGCTGGTGTGCGAAGAGCTTAAGTCGAGGAGAACCATCACCCCCCTTCGGGAACCAAATACGCCCGTCGGCAAGCAAATCCTGGTAGGTCTGCTCCGTGGCATACCAAGACCGCCCTCTCGGTGGACGCAATGTTCGTCCAGTAGGAGTAACGATGTCGTACTGTTGCGCGCTACGAAAACCCGGGGCAGTAAACGGCGCATCCGACCATGGGCCTCTAGGATCATTGTCCTTGTTGATCAGCAGACTATTATCCTTCGAAAGCAGATTTCTTGACGTTTTCCACTTTTTGGGACCACTTGGTGCGTAAACGAGGATTGTGTCGTGATTTGATGAAAATGCTGCACGCGAATCACGTGTAGTTTTTTTCTGCCAAACGACTGATGCAACAAAGGCATCCTCACCGAAAACCTCATCCATGATAGATCTTGCTCGGTGAACTTCAGCATCGTCCAGATGCACCCAAATGCTGGCATTTTCGGCTAGCAGCGATCGTAGCGCCACGAGCCGGTCGCGCATCATGCTCAGCCACATTGAGCGCTCCATCGCGTCGCTGTATTGGCGAAATTGACCCTGAGTATTGAATGGCGGATCGATATAGACGAGTCGGATTCCCTGGTTGAAAACCGTGGTTCTCTCTGCTAGCGCCTGCAGAACATCCAATCCATCCCCGATTGCAAGCACATTCGAGCGAGAGCTAACCGGTTGACTAGATAGTGCCTCAATCGACGGAATGGCACGCAGCCTTTTGTCATTCGGGGTCATCCACTCATAGCCGTCAGCGCCTGCCGCACATAGGACTAAGTCTTTATTTGGCCAAATCAGTTGAATCTCAGACATACGCCCACCAGAACCAGAGATTGCCACACCACGATGCGCTCGATGTCCGGCGCTTCCTGTTAGAATACCGCCTCGCGACAAATGAGCCAAAAGACGTGGAAAAACAAGAGATTATACTCGAAAAGCCTACCAATCTGGAGCTACCATTGATCGAACCAGCCAGTCCGCCTATTAAGCCTTTCATCCGGTGGGTAGGCGGCAAAACGCGACTCCTTCCACGCATCCTTCCTCACGTCCCGCGGAATATTAAAGACTACTACGAGCCATTTCTGGGCGGAGGAGCCGTTTTCCTTGCATGCTCTAGCCGCATCTCAGGATGCGCGCGCTTAGCCGATCTAAACGAGCACTTGGTCGCTGCGTGGATCGCTGTAAAAGACCACCAAAGTGAGCTGCGCCCACTACTAGACTGGTATCAAGCACGAGACTCTAAGGAATTCTACTACGAAGTTCGAGCAACAATCCCTAATACCTCGCTTGAAAAAGCGGCTCGCTTCTTGTATTTAAATGGGGTCTCGTGGAACCATCTTTGGCGCGAAAACTCCCGCACCGGAGCCATGAATGTCCCTTGGGGAGACCGCTGCTTCAAAAATATTGACGAGACCACCTTTGCGGTCATGGCTGGTGTCCTAAAGAATGCAAAAATCGCCGCGAAGGACTTCCGCGAAGTTCTTAACGGCGCTTCTTGCGGAGACTTTGTCTACCTCGACCCGCCATACCTTCCTGTGTTTTCGCGCCCAGGGATTGAGAAAGAGCCCACCGCAAAATTTAATAAGTATACAGCAAAAACTTTTGAACTTCCTGACCTAATAGAGCTAGCTGAAATCTGCACAGCACTATCCAATAGAGGCGTGAAATGGGTAATGTCCAATCGCGACACAGAGCTCATTCATGAACTTTTCCCCGATAACGAGATAATTCAGTTTACAACGCATCGGTCATTAGCCGCACAAAGCCGACGAGAAGTTGAGTCACATAGATCGCCGGAAGCTATCATAATAGGGAAATAGTAAATGACTGCACTACCCGTCGAATGGGTTTTAGTAATTCACTACGGTTCTTCTGCTCATCGCGCAACCTACGGACGCCTATCGGGGACGTCATATACGAAGGACTATATCCAGCTATACAAAAGCAGCGCATTCGCCGATACGTTAAAAACTCACTTTCCATCGCTATTCACAGGCAATGAATCAATCCCCCTCGTGTATAAGTGGCCATCAGGAACAACCCTTGGCGCGCTCGTCCGAGTTTCAGCGGATAGACCACACTTAAAATGGGATACCGCTCGAGGCGCACCTCAAGCGTGGAAAATGTCGCTAGCGCCCAACGAAGCCGCCGCAGAAACCATACCGGGTGACCCTACTCACCTAGACAGTATCGCAGCTGACCACGAGTTCACGCTATTGCAAACGAGCGGAGCTGGTCAGCCATATCTGATGGCGATCAAACTAAGGGATGAGCCTGCAACCCTACATCTGCGTGCTTATCTAGAAGAGCCCAGCGACGAGTTCTCTTGGGCCAGCATGCAAAACGTCCCGCAAGAAATTCATGCCCTTGCAAAAAAGACAACTAAAAGCAAAGCGCTAGCCTGGTCGAGTATAGAAAGTGGAGGTTTGGTACCGAGTTCCGATATCCAAGCGACACTACAACAGCTAGCGACAACTGCTAACCTGACAAACGTACTAGAAAGTCTCAACGCTGAAGCAGGAAAAGAGCTGTCAGACTACCTTCGTAGCCCTGCATACGGACTATTTTTCGACCCCTCCAGAAATCATGATGCATGGATCAACGCTCCGGCAATGCCGCCGGCAGTAACAGCAACCACAGAGCAAATTATAGCTTTTCTGGAGACACGGTTCCCCCCATCCCAACAGGGGGACTCAGCCGCTGAGACATTCGAGGTTTCCCTCGAAGAAGTCGAAGATTTTAGAGCACAAATTGAGCAAAATAACTTTGCGGTCCCTGACACTCTGGCAACTACCAAGACTAGGGGCAGTGCGCAAAGGGCCTTTGCCGAAGCCGTGAAAAAAAACTATGGTTTTAAGTGCGCCATAACTGGAATTAAGACCAAGAATTTTCTCATTGCGTCCCATATCGTACCGTGGAGCCAAGACCACAGTATCCGAATAGACCCTTCAAATGGGATATGTCTATCACTGCTTGTGGATCGCGCATTTGAAGCGGGATATCTAACCATTGATGACGAGCTGACCGTTCATATTGAGTGGAGCAAGCTTAGCGAAGATGAGGCGCTAAAAAATCTTTTAGCGCCTCATGACGGGCAGAAGTTACGTTCCCCCGAAGCGGGCGCTCCAAAAATCGAGTACCTTCAGCGGCGCCGGGCGTTATTAACAGAGGGATAACACTGCCAATGGCAACCCACACACTTTAGGTTGCGGATTGGCCAATCTGAATTCACCGCCCGCCTTGATTCATAGAGGTCGGCCAGACTCTGGCGAAGCGGCTCTGGTGCATTGATCTTAGCCCTACGCCCCAGTCTGTTTGCCCTCCCCCAATCCCCCGCGCTAGACTGCGCCGGTCGTGGTCAATCCCACGACCGGGTGTAGCAACCTGAAACCGTTCGAGGGCGCGACAGCGCCATAGCTGGTAGTTGGTGCTTTGCATCAAGCTACTGCTTTGCTATGGCGGGCCGTGCGGGGCAGGCTTCGGCCTGGCCGGTTCCCTCGGACGCCGGTTTGCTACCCCCGTGCGGTCCGCCACCCATAACCGCGTAGCAACGGCGGGTGACGGCTCCTTAACCAGTTCGAGGAGCATAAGCAACATGCGATACATCCTTTTTACGCCCGCGCTCCACCTAGATTCATCAGCGTTGTTTCATGTCACCTCTTCGGAGGTGTGCCATGGCTGATCTTGAATCCACACTTCTCCTGTTCCCTAACCGTCCGAAAACGCCCTCCTCGTTCGTCGCATTACGACAGCCTGTGCTCGCTGAGGCGGAACTGCGTGTCGACATCGTCAAGAATCTCTTGGAGCAGATTGCTGGACCTGACGGCTTTTACCCGCAGGATCTGCGGTTGAAGATGACGGTCTATGCGGCTCAGGAGCTGCTCGACGAAATGGCTGTGCTGTATCGCCGCGCGCTTGGAGCGAGCGCGGTGCACGGCTGAGTCGCTTGGCGGGTCGTCTGCTTGCGGGCGGCCCGTTTCGCTTTGGAAGGTAGCATTGGCTACGGCCACGTACGCCTGACTGCCTTTGTCCTCATGCGCGCTTGAAACAGCATTGAGCGCCGTGGGCTGCGTTTAGCTATTCGCTGGGGTCTTCGTCCTGCTCGTGGAGCTGACTGCCGTGGAACTCGAACTGATCAGGCGCGCCACTCAGGATCTCTGCGAGGCCGGTGGCCTGGATGATCTGCACCAGGTCCTGGCCGGCTTGTTTGCGCGCATGGGAATCGACCAGTACGCCTTCATCTACGTCGACGGTCTGGTGCTGGGCAAGGGGACGCCGGTTATCGTCTCGAACTTCGACACCTGCTGGCAGGCGCTGTATCGCGAGCACCGTTATCAGTGCATAGATCCCTTCATGCGACGAGCACGACGCTGCGCCCTTCCCTTCCATTGGTCCGAGGTCACTGCCAGGCCTATTGGCTGCGAAGCCGATGCGGTGTTTCTGGCCTGTGCGCGGCGGCATTTGATTGATACATACAGGGGCGCGTCCATACCGGCGCATGCGCGTGGCGAGCAGATTTCCTCATTGAGCTTTTGCCAGTATCCCGATAACCACCATGGGCGGGACATCGGGATACTGGATGCGTACCTGCTGTCTGGGGTGGCGACTACCTTGCATCAATTGGTGGGTCAACTGGCGGCAAGCTGCCATGGTGAGTCGCTGACCACGCGGGAGCGTGAATGCCTGCTCTGGGCATCGCGTGGCAAGAGCCAGGAGGAAGTCGCGATGATCCTGGGCATCGCTGCGCGAACGGTGCGTTTTCATCACGAGAACGCCATGCGCAAGCTTGATGCGGGCAACATTGCCGGGGCCGTCGCCTTGGCCACCGCACTGGGCCATATCTGACAGGGTCTGGCGTTAGCTCAGGCCTGGGGTGACACGCGAACCGAGCCGTCGCCCGCGACATGAATGATGTAGTCGGCCCTGGCGATCACGGAGGGGCGGTGCGTGATCAGCACCAGCGTTCGGGTTCGTGCCTTGAGCAGGTCGATGGTGCGCTCTTCGCTCGCGACATCCAGTGCTGAGGTCGGCTCGTCCAGCAGGATCGTCGGTGTGCCGCGCGCCAGCGCCCGGGCAATGGCGATGCGCTGTTTTTCACCGCCCGACACGGCGGCGGCATCGAAGCCGACGTGTTTGTTCGCGAGTGGGGTGCCAGCGGCGTGGGTATCGAGCCCGAGTTGCTTGAGAATGGCGTTGAGCTGGGCGTCGGTCAGTTGTTCGTTTGCACCGTAGCGGACGTTGTCGGCCACGCTGCCGGCGATGAGTAGCGGATGCTGGGTGACGACCGAGACGGCATCGAGCAACGCGGTGCGGTCGAGGTCCTTTGCTTCGGCGCCGAACGTCCTGACGGTGCCCTGCTCTGGCTGGATCAGACCCACGAGCAGGCGCAGCATCGTCGTCTTGCCGGCGCCCGAGGGGCCGGTTATCGCGTAGGTATGGCCCTGCCTGATCTGCAGGTCGACATTGTGAAGGATCGCTCGGCCCTCGGCGTAGTAGGAGACGGCCTTAAGCTCGAACAGGATGTCCTGGTCCGTATCGGGCGCCTGCCGGCCTTGGGGTTCCGGTTCCATGTCCAGGTAGTGAAAGCCTCGGTCCAGCAGTACGAAGTGGTTGCGCAACTCGATCAGCACACTGGCCAGCAGCGCCAGCTGGAACGTCAGCTGAATGACGTAGCCGTTGATCATGACGAAGTCGCCCACCGTGTAGGTGCCCGAGGCCACCTGGCCGACCACATACAGGGTGGATGCCAGCAGCAGCGCGCCCACCAGGGCGACCTGAAGGAGCATCAGCAGGCCAATGCGCAGGTTGCCGAGGGTGACGCTGTCGATGAAACCGCCGACCTTGCCGCCGTAGCGCTGTTGCTCATGGGCTGGGCGTTGTTGAGCTTGATCTCCTCGACCAGACGCATCCGCTCTACGAAATGGGACATCACCTGGTTATTCGATTCCATGATGCGCTGGTGTATGCCCCTGGTCTTGCGCGACAGCCGCACCGACAGGCCTACCAGGGCGATGATGCCGACGATGAAGCAGGCAGCAAACACCAGGTTGATCAGGTTGGCCAGCACGATGAACACGAACAGCAGCTCGACGAGCGTGGGCAGTACGATCCAGAACAGGGTGCTGGTCAACGCGCTGAACGCCCCCTTGGAGCGCTGGGCATCGGCGACCAACACACCCTGGTCTAGCGTGCGGAACTCGGTGTACGGCACCTTCAACAGGTGATCGAAGAACGCCCGGTAGAAAGCGGCATCGCAGCGCACCAGCACGGCGGCAGAAATGATGTTCTTGGTCCACTCCAGTACTTGGGCACCGGTCCAACACAGTGCATAGGCCGCTGCGGTACCCAGGATGACCGCCATTGCCTCACCGGCGGACAGCCGGTTGGTGGCTTCGCGAAGCAGCACCGGTACGGTCGTATTCAACAGAGCCAGCGCCAGCAGGATGGCCGAGGCGATAGCAAAGTAAGTAAAGGCCTCCGGGTAGTATTTTCGGACCAGCCTCAGCGCGCGTCGATATTGGTCCCACCCCGCCCTCATTAATCCTCCGAAGTCACCTTTCAGGGTGATTAGCGTAGCCTGGCGGTCGTCGCAGACATCGGTGCGCGATACGCTCTCGAATCAAGGGGCCGGTGCTGATCCACCTTGGGCGATAGCGCTGCGTTGACAAGCCGAGCCGAGCTGAGCAGCGTTTCATGTACAGGCTTGGGCAACCAGCTGGCAGATATGACAGGCTCCCTGTGCGGTGGCATCGAACCGCTGATCGAGGGCAATGGGTCACGGAGGCGCTTTGAGCTCAACGGGAGGTCGTCGCGACTTTCCATCGCCTGCCCCCGGCAAAGATGCCAAGCCCCTATCAGGTGTGCGCGTCTACCTTTCGAGCATCTCAATTCGGCTTGACCAGATGCAGGGTACAACAGGATACTGTTTATCCATACAGTATCGGTAGTATCGATCCTATGTCCTCTGTGGTCGCACTCGACCGCCTGCTCGATTCACGCCAGGTCTGGCGTGGCCAGGCGATTGGCACGTCATCCTCCTCAACCCAGCCGACCGGGCATGCTGCGCTCGATGCTGCCCTGCCGGGCGGCGGTTGGCCGAACTCGGCGCTGAGCGAGATCCTGATAGCCGCCCCGGGCGTCGGTGAGCTTCGCCTGCTGTGGCCGACGCTGGCAAGCCTGACCCAGACGGGTGAAAGGGTGGTTTTGGTGGGGCCGCCTCACGTGCCCTACCCCCAGGCGTGGCTCGCCGCAGGCGTTGATTTGCGCCACCTGGCCATCGTCCGGGCTGCCGGTCGCGATGCGCTGTGGGCTGCCGAGCAATGCCTGCGCTCGGGCAGCTGTGGTGCGGTGGTGTGCTGGCCAAGGCAGGCGGACGACCGCGCCCTGCGCCGTCTGCAGGTGGCGGCCGAAACCGGGAAAACGCTGGCGTTTGCCTACCGTCCTCTGAGCGAGGCCGTAAATGCCTCACCAGCGGCGCTGCGCCTGGTTCTGGATGCCAGCCAGGTGCGGATTCTCAAGTGCCGTGGCGGCTTGGCGCCCGCACGGCCCATCGCGACACCTGCGCTTGCAGCCAGTGGCTGGCATTGAGGTGGCGATGCTCTGGGCCTGCATCCTCTTCCCGCAACTGGCCATGGATGGCGTGCTGCGCCAACGTGCCGATGCGGATTCGCCTCTGGCGCTGCTCGCAGGACCTGCGCAACGGCGCGTGCTGCAGGCGGTCAATCCCGCCGCGCGGGCGCTGGGGCTGCGGCCCGGCCAGTCCCTGATCGCCGCTCAGGCCTTGAGCCAGAACTTCGCCACCGCCGACTACGATCCGGTTGCCATCGAGCGCTGGCAGCAGTTGCTCGCCGCCTGGGCCTACGGCTTCAGCGCCCAGGTCAGCCTGCACTATCCCCGCTGCCTGCTACTGGAGGTGCACTCGTGCCTTGGCCTGTTCGGCCCCTGGCCCCGTTTCGAAGCACGGCTGCGCGAGGAGCTCGGCGCGCTGGGCTTTCGCCATCGCATTACCGCAGCCCCCAATCCGGTCGCCGCACGGGTGCTGGCCAACGTCCATGATGGCCTGGCAATCACGGAGGCTGACACACTGCGCCAGGCCCTTGGTCGCTTGCCAGTGCAGCACCTGGGGTTTTCCCGTGAAGCAGCTACGGCCTTCGCCCGCATGGGCCTGCGCGATCTGGCCCGGATACTCGCCCTGCCGCGTGACAGCCTGAGTCGACGCTTTCCTGCCGAGGTACTGCTGCAACTGGATCGACTGCTTGGCATCCGCCCGCTAGCCCTGGACTTTCACCGCCCACCCGATGTGTTCGAGCAGCGCATCGAGCTGAACTTCGAGGTCGAGTCGCATCAGGCACTGCTGTTCCCCCTGCGCCGGCTGACATCTGATCTGGCCGCCTTCCTCGCCGGACGCGACAGCGGTGTACAGCGTTTCATTCTGCATCTGGAACACCGCGCCATGGCCGACAGCCAGGTGCCGGTGGGTTTGCTGAGTGCCGAGCGCGACGCCAGCATGCTCTTTGAACTGACTCGAAGCCGCCTCGAACAGGTGCAACTGCCCGCACCTGTGCTGGCCGTACGGCTGGTCGCCCGTGAGCTACCGCGCTTTGCCCCGGCGCACGGCCAGCTGTTCGAGGAGCGTCCGCAGCAGTCCCTGCCCTGGGAGCGACTACGCGAGCGCCTGCGTGCGCGCCTGGGCGATGACGCCGTGCATGGCCTGGGTGCCCGCGCCGATCACCGGCCCGAGTGCGCCTGGTCCACGGGCTCTTCAGTCCCGCCGCCACGGTCTGGTGCTCGCCCCGGCTGGCTGCTGGCCGAACCTCAGCCGCTGCGCGACAGCTCCCTGCAGATCCTCGCCGGTCCCGAGCGCATCGAGTCCGGCTGGTGGGACGGGGCCGATGTACGCCGCGACTATTATGTGGTGCAGATGCGCAGCGGCCAGCGTGGCTGGGCATTTCGGGCGGTTGGCACCGATGGCCCTCTGCTGCTGCATGGCTGGTTCGCATGAACGACTATGCCGAACTGCATTGTCTGTCGAATTTCAGTTTTCAGCGCGGGGCCTCCAGCGCGCAGGAGCTGTTCGAGCGCGCCGCGCGTCTGGGCTATCGCGCGCTGGCGATCACCGATGAATGCACCCTGGCCGGTGTCGTGCGTGCCTGGCAGGCCTCGAAGGACAGCGGCGTGCCGCTCATCGTCGGCAGCGAAATGCCGATTGAGGACGGGCCCAGGCTGGTCCTGCTGGCCGAGAATCTCACCGGTTATCAGGCGCTTTCGCGCTTGATTACCCTGGCCCGGCGACGCGCTGAAAAAGGCCGCTACCGGCTGCTGGCCGAGGACCTTGCGGAGTCGACCGAGGGCCTGCTGGCGATCTGGCTGGCCGGTGATGATGCCCCTCACGCGCCTTGGCTGCACGAGCGCTTTGCCGATCGATTGTGGCTCGGCATTGAGCTGCATCGTGGGCCGGATGACGCCGCGCACTTGCAACGACAGCTCCACCTGGCCGAGGCCTGCGGCCTGCCCGCCGTGGCGTGCGGTGACGTTCACATGCATGCCCGTGGACGACGCGCCCTGCAGGACTGCATGACCGCCATCCGTCATCACCTGCCGGTGGCCGAGGCTGGCGCCCATTTGTTCTCCAATGGCGAACGTCATCTGCGCCGACGCGAGGAGCTTGCCGAGCTGTATCCGCCCCAACTGCTGGCCGAAACCCTGCGCATCGCCGAACGCTGCACCTTCGATCTGGGTCAGTTGCGTTACCAGTACCCCCATGAACTGGTGCCGACAGACCATGACGCCACCTCCTGGCTTCGTAAACTCGTCGAAGACGGTGCCCGTTGGCGTTGGCCAGAGGGCGTGCCAGAAAAGGCTCGGGCACTGATCGAGCATGAACTCGGCCTGATCGCCGAGCTGCAGTACGAAAGCTACTTTCTGACGGTGCATGACCTCGTGCGCTGGGCACGCGGGCAGCACATCCTGTGTCAGGGTCGCGGCTCGGCGGCGAACTCCACGGTGTGTTTTGCTTTGGGCATTACCGAACTCGACCCGGCACGAACGGGCACCCGGATGCTGTTCGAACGGTTCATGTCGCGCGAGCGCAATGAGCCGCCCGACATCGATGTCGATTTTGAGCACGAGCGCCGTGAAGAGGTCATCCAGTACATTTTCCGTCGCTATGGCCGCGAGCGCGCCGCCCTCACTGCCGTGGTCAGCAGTTACCACGGGGCCGGGGCCGTACGCGATGTGGCCAAGGCCCTCGGCCTGCCGCCCGACCAGGTCAATGCCCTGGCCGACTGCTGCGGACGCTGGAGCGATAAGCCTCCCGACGATGAACGCCTGACTGAAGCCGGTTTCGACCCGGAGAATCCGCTATTACGTCGCGTCCTGGTACTGACGGGCGAGCTGATCGGTTTTCCTCGTCACCTGTCTCAGCATCCCGGCGGCTTCGTCATCTCCGAGCAGCCCCTGAGTACGCTGGTCCCGGTAGAGAATGCAGCCATGGCCGGGCGTACCGTGATCCAGTGGGACAAGGATGACCTCGACCTGCTGGGCCTGCTGAAGGTCGACGTACTCGCGCTCGGCATGCTCAGTGCCCTGCACCGCTGCTTCGATCTGATTGAACGCTATCGCGGCACACGGTGGACCCTTGCAAGCCTGCCGGCGGAAGACCCGGCGACCTACGCCATGATCAGCCGCGCCGACACCATCGGCGTATTCCAGATCGAATCGCGGGCGCAGATGGCCATGCTGCCTCGCCTGCGGCCAAAGACCTTTTACGACCTGGTGATACAGGTGGCCATCGTGCGTCCCGGTCCCATCCAGGGCGACATGGTCCACCCCTACCTGCGCCGGCGCAACGGCGAGGAAGCGATTGCGTATCCCTCCGAGGAGCTTGTGCCAGTGTTCGAGCGGACCCTGGGCGTGCCGCTGTTTCAGGAGCAGGTGATGGAGTTGGCCATCGTCGCAGCGGACTACACCCCGGGCGAAGCGGACGAACTGCGCCGCAGCATGGCCGCGTGGAAGCGTCACGGCGGGCTGGAGCCGCACCGCCAGCGGTTGACCTCTCGCATGCTGGAAAAGGGCTATACGGCGCAGTTCGTCGAGCGCATCTTCGAGCAGATCAAAGGCTTTGGCAGCTACGGCTTTCCGGAATCCCATGCGGCCAGCTTCGCCCTGCTCACCTACGCCAGTTGCTGGCTCAAGTGCCATGAGCCGGCAGCCTATGCCTGCGCACTGATCAACAGCTGGCCGATGGGGTTCTACAGTCCCGATCAGGTGCTGCAGGATGTCCGGCGCCATGGCATCAAGGTACGCCCTGTGGATGTCCGTTACAGCGATTGGGAGTGCAGCCTGGAGCCTACCGGCGCTGTACAGCCGGCCATTCGCATCGGCCTGCGGATGATCCGTGGTGTGCGCGAGGCCGAGGGGCGGCGTATCGAAGCAGCACGCCAGCTGCAGGCCTTCACCAATGTGGACGATCTGTGCCGGCGCGCTCAGCTTGATGCCCGAACCCGTGAGCAACTGGCTGATGCAGGTGCCCTGCAGGGGCTGGCCGGCAATCGTCATCAAGCACGCTGGGCGGTGGCCGGTGTTGAAACGCAGCTGCCCCTGTTTGCCGGTGTGCCCCCGACCGAGGACACACCGGCGGCGCTGCCAGCGCCCTCGGTGGGTGAGGATCTGCTGACCGACTATGCCACCCTCGGTACCACGTTGGGGCCTCATCCCCTGTTGCTGCTGCGCGAACAGCTTGGCGCCCTGCGTTGCCGCAGTTCACGCGAGCTGCTTGAGATGGAGCCTGATCGGCTGATCAGCGTCGCCGGCCTGGTGATCGGTCGCCAGCGACCGCAAACCGCCAGCGGCGTCATTTTCGTTACCCTTGAAGACGAGTTTGGCATGGTCAATGTGGTGGTCTGGAACGACCTGGCCGAACGTCAGCGGCGCGTGCTGTTGCAATCTCGCCTGCTGCGCGTGGATGGCCATCTGGAAATGGCCGATGGCGTACGCCATGTGATCGCCGGTCGCCTCACAGACCTCACTGCGCTGCTGACCGGCCTGGATGTACGCAGCCGGGACTTTCAATGAATGAAGGCAGTCCCAACTGCGTGCAGGCCCGCACAGGACATCGTTCGGCTACTCCGGTCCCAGAGCCCCGATCACGGAACCGGACGCAGCCCCCAGCAGTGCTCCAAAGACGGCTGCAGGAATGGCGCCAAGCCCTACTATCTTGACGCCCAGCGTTGCTCCGGCAGCAGCGCCGGTGATCGCACCCTGTACGTCATGAGCGATCACCAGTGCCAATTTCTTTTTGTCCAGTTGCTCCGCGAACTCTTTCACGTAGAGGAGGCTGTCCTCGGCGATGCTGCCGATCGCTGCGGCCACATCGTTCCTGGCACGCTTGAGTTGCTCCACGAGGGCGCGCAGCTCTTCCTCGATCGCTTCAAATGCTTGCTCGCTCAGCAGGCTTCTGCTGAGCGTCTTGAGGATCTCGGCATCGCCTTCTCCGATGATCTCTTTCTTCACGAGGCTATCGATCTGCACATAGAAGGCGCCCTCGGTGAACAGAGGCTGGCCCCTTAGCAGCCGGGTTGTCTCGAACAGGATTTCTCGGTGGTATGTGCCAATGTCGGTTGCCGGCACGTTCAATAAACCGACAGTGTCGGGTGTCTGCCCTATGCCAACGGCAGGCAGCATTGCGGCAACGCCGAGGCCGGCAGATCCAAGCAGGACTTGGCGCCGTCCGTAAGCGTGAGTGGCGTTCATCTGGAGTGCTCCTGATTTCCGTCGGGTTCTCCCGACATACCGAATCGGGGATAAGGGACATCTTCCATTTATAGGTTAGATCGCACCTTTTAGCCTGCTCTATTGAAAACCACGTGCAGAGGTCACTGTGACCGGGTGTGCTTGCTGCAGGCGTGCAACAGCTGCAGCACCTTAGGACGAGGTCGCTGTGTCGTCTGCATCCGGCTCTTTGGCCAGGCTAACGCTCCAGTGGCCGCCTGACTCCTGCACGGCATGCAGCAGGTCATAGGTCTTGATCATGTTGAGCAACCCGGAATGCCCATAGGCGCTGGGCGAGAATGCAGGGTCGGCGCGCTTGAGATAACCGCCCAACGTGCTGAGGGGAACCATGCCTTCGTTCGTGCCAGCCACCATGAGGGCGACCGCATCGACCACGAAGCGGGGTCGACGCTTGACGACCGGTTTGGCGGGTTCCGCCTTGGCGTCGACCTTTGCACAAGTCGCTGCCCGGGGCTCCGGTGATTCGCCGGTCTGCTCAGGGGCCTGGCGCGTCCATTCAAAGAACTCATCACTGGCGTTGCGCAGCGCATCCGGTGTCTTGGCTTCGCCCACAATACAAACCGTCGCGCCCCGCTCCCGGAGTTTGCGACACAGGTACGCAAAGTCCGAATCGCTGGTTACCAGGCAGAAGGTGTCGGCACGTGCGTCGAAGAGTACTTCCAGCGCATCGAGCGCCAGCGCGATATCGGCGGTGTTCTTGCCTGGCGCATACTGGTATTGCAGGCAAGGGGTGAAAGCCAGGCGAACCAGGGCATCTTGCCATCTGTTCGCTAACGTCGCGTGGTTGCCGTAACCGCGTCGAACCACTACCCGCCCAAACTGTGCGGCGACGCGCGAAGCATGTTCCAAAATCTCCGGTGAAACGTTGTCGCAATCTACCAGGACCGCTACCCGAGTCTCGCCATTTGCTGGAAACGCCATCCTGTATTCCCCTTCATCCCTGATCGCCCCTGTGGATCGGCACGTCGTACTGGCTGATCCTAGCGCAACGGCACAGGCACTCCAACCGAAGAGGACTCTCTCAAAGGCGTTGCCAGGATGTAAACCGGCACGTGGTATAGCGGCAGCTGGGAGAGGATTGCAGCGGCCTTGCTCGGTACGCTACTGCACAATTAAGCGAAGGCAGAACAGGATCGGCTACGTGCCGACGTCCAGTCTGAACGCATGGTTGCCTCCCGCTTCGCTGGCGCTGAGGAGCTGTGCCGAGATACGCCGAATTTCCGCATAGACCTCCAGCCGCTCTTCCGCTGTTAGCGGCTGGTCTGCGAAATCGGCCTGCGCCAGGTCAATATCAGCGAGCATCTCTCCCGCAAGCCTTCGGGCAAAAGCTCTCGCCAACCTTTTTCTGATAAATCCGTTGTCCATGCCACGTTCTCGAAACCGGGTGAAGTCGTATACCTCGACATGCCATGCGGTTCAACCTGACTGCCCCGCTTCAGCATCTGCGGTGCGTGATCAAGACTGACGCACGTCTCGTCAGCGCGACGCGGTCATCTACATCTACACGCACAGGGAGCGAAAGCCTGCGCGCTTCGCTTGCCGTGATTAACCGAACCTCCGTGTGGGGTATGGGGACGGTCTTGCTGTTTCCTCTCACCGTGTCACGGCGTTCTCGCCGTCAAGGGCTTCACCCGCGTGGCGTGTTTGCGGCGGTCGCCGGCTACGCCCCCTGACTGCTTGCGCTGCGCCGTGCCGGACCGGTTCCGGGCAATTCCGCCCGAGCTACCGGAGCACCGACATGTCGATTTCCTCTTGCGCCATGGTCTCTTCTCTTTTGATTCAAGACGAAGCAGGCCACTATGTGCCGGCCACGGCCGATCAGATCCTGACGGCAGCCCGCCAGGTGATAGATCTCAAGATCCCGCGCGGTGCAGCGTTCACCGCGCCTGACGTCGTCAAGGACTACCTGGGCGCCAAGCTGGCAGGCTTCGAGCACGAAGTGTTCGCAGTGCTGTTCCTAGACAACCGGCATCGCCTGATCGAGTACGT
>NZ_JAMOHY010000034.1 GCF_024448695.1 Stutzerimonas stutzeri
AACATGAGCAGCGGCGCCTCCCAAAAAATTCAGAAAATAAAACGCCTGGATAAACCGCATCCAGGCGTCTGGCAATCGGGGCTGGCTGGCAGCCCCTCATGCATGCAAGGCAAATGGGCGAAAGATCTTAGATCTTGCCGACCAGGTCCAGCGAAGGAGCCAGGGTCTTCTCGCCCTCTTTCCACTTGGCCGGGCAGACTTCACCCGGATGGGCAGCGGTGTACTGGGCAGCTTTCAGCTTGCGCAGGGTTTCGCTGACGTCACGGGCGATTTCGTTGGAGTGGATTTCCACGGTCTTGATCACGCCTTCCGGGTTGATCAGGAAAGTGCCACGCAGTGCCAGACCTTCTTCAGCAATGTGTACGCCGAAAGCGTTGGTCAGCTGATGAGTCGGGTCGCCGATCAGCGGGAACTGAGCCTTGCCGACAGCCGGGGAAGTCTCGTGCCAGACTTTGTGGGAGAAGTGAGTATCGGTGGTGACGATGTACACCTCGGTACCGGCCTTCTGGAATTCGGCGTAGCTGTTGGCAGCGTCTTCGATCTCGGTGGGGCAGTTGAAGGTAAAGGCCGCCGGCATGAAGATCATCACCGACCACTTGCCCTTGAGGGACTCTTCGGTGACTTCGATGAACTTGCCATTGTGGAAAGCGTTGACTTTGAACGGTTGGACTTGGGTGTTGATCAGAGACATCTGCTAACTCCTTCGGGGTTCAGAAACTTTAACGGGGCCTACGATAACGCAGCCCACCGCATATGGTTAATTGATTAAGGGAATAATGACGATGCATTTTTACTATCGTCTTATGCCCTGCATGTCACCTCATCGACTACGACCACGGCATTGGCTGGCAATTCGCGTATGCGCAGTCTGTTCTACAGGCAGAACACTGGAGTTTCACGCCTGTGGCCAGAAAGCCCGAATCGCCGCGACGCCCTGAGCACCAGCACGCAACGCCTTCGCCACATCGCCGGAACCGAGGCCACCCAAAAGGTATGCGGGCTGGCTGAAGGCTGACAGCCACTGAGCGGCGAGGGACCATCCCAGAGCCTGCGCTTCGGGGTGCGTAGCCGTACGAAGCACCGGCGAGAGGGTGATGAAATCTACCCCCATCGCCGTAGCCAAGTCCAGCTCATGAGCATCATGGCAGGACGCCGCCAGCCATTGCCCGGATGAAACCGGTCTGCCTTGTCCAGCATGCTGCCTGAGCTGTTCAGCGGTCAGATGCCAGCCGGTTGTCGGAAATTCGGTTGCCCATTCCACCGGGCCTTTAAGCATCAGTTGGGCACGCCCGGCACAAAGAGCCGTGGCCTCAACCGCCAGCGTCCGGTAATCGGAATGCGACAAGGATGGGGCACGCAGCTGGACCAGCCGAATACCGGCATCTAGCGCCCGCACCATCCCGTTCAGCAGTTGTTCCGGCGAGCCATCGGGCGTTATCAGGTAGCGATCTGGCAGACGCGCTGCAGCAACTATCGGCCTGTTCGCCGCCGGAAAGCTGTAGCCCGACAATTGGGCCGGCTCCACCCAGGCCAGTGGCTGGCCCTCTGCGCCATGGGGCTCACCGGAAAAAGCCAACACCTGCCAGACATCCAGCAGCACCTGCTTGTCCGGGTAATCATGGCGAACCTGGATCAGCGGCTGCGCAGCCGTCACCGTGATGCCCAGCTCCTCGGCCAGTTCGCGAGCCAGCGCAGCCTCGACCGACTCGCCGGCCTCGACCTTGCCACCGGGAAACTCCCACAGTCCGCCCTGATGCTTGTCCAGCGGGCGTTTGGCGATCAGGACCCGGCCATCCACAGCCCGAATGACGGCAGCGGCAACATGGATTCGCTTCATCGTTCAGGCGTCTTCACTGGCCCGCCCGTGGCTGGCAGATTTGCATTCTGGCAGGCGCAAGCCATGCTTGCGAACCTGGCCACGCAGAGTCGTCGCGGGCATGGCCCGCTCCTACCCAAGCATCCCGCACGCCGCTGCGCCGCTTTATCAAGTCCGGTATTCGGCGTTGATACGCACGTACTCATGGGAGAGATCGGTGGTCCAGATGGTCTCACTGCAGTTGCCGCGCCCCAGCTCAATGCGAATGGTGATTTCTTCACGCGCCATCACCGCTGCGCCCTGCTCTTCGGTGTAGCTGGCTGAACGCCCGCCCTGACTGGCAATGCAGACCTCCCCGAGGAACACGTCAATCTTGCTGACATCAAGGTTAGGCACGCCGGCGTAGCCCACGGCGGCGAGGATGCGCCCCCAGTTCGGGTCGGAGGCGAACAGCGCCGTCTTGATCAGCGGCGAATGGGCAACGGCATAACCCACGTCCAGACATTCCTGGTGAGTCATGCCGCCATTGACCATGACCGTGACGAATTTGGTGGCGCCTTCGCCATCACGCACGATGGCCTGGGCAACCTCCATGAACACCTCGAACACTGCCTGCTTCAGCTTGGTAAACAACTCGCCGCTGGCCTCGGTGATTTCCGGCAGGCTCGCCTGCCCGGTGGCGATCAGCATGCAGCAGTCGTTGGTTGAGGTATCGCCATCGATGGTAATGCGATTGAAGGACTTGTTTGCCGCATCACGCACCAGATCCTGCAAGACATCGAGCGACACTTTGGCGTCGGTGGCGATATAGCCAAGCATGGTCGCCATGTTTGGACGGATCATGCCCGCACCCTTGGAAATCCCGGTCACGGTGACGGTGACGCCGTCATGCTCGAACTGCCGGCTGGCGCCCTTGGGCAGGGTATCGGTGGTCATGATGCCGGTAGCGGCTTCAGCCCAGTGATCCACGGACAAATCATCGAGAGCGGCCTGCAACGCAGCTTCGATCTTCTCCACAGGCAGCGGCTCGCCGATCACGCCAGTGGAAAACGGCAGCACCGCACTGTCTGCAACACCCACCCGTTTCGCCAGGCTCGCACAGGTGCGAAGCGCCGCCTGCATACCGGGTTCCCCGGTGCCGGCGTTGGCATTGCCGGTGTTGGTCAGCAGATAGCGCACCTCGCCATGCATGCGCTCCCGGGTGACGAGCACCGGCGCTGCGCAGAAGGCATTGGTGGTGGTCACACCGGCCACACGGGAGCCTTCAGCGCAACGCATCACCACCACATCCTTGCGGCCTGGTCGCTTGATTCCCGCCGAAGCGATACCAAGCTCGAAACCGGGAACCGGGTGCAGTACAGGTAAAGGACCAAGACCGACAGCCATGGATACGCTCCTTCAAAAGTGACGGCCCGCAGGCCGCAGCGAAAACAGGGATAAAAACGCCGCGAGCGGCAGGACCGGTCGCGGCGTGATTTAGCAGAGATAGCCGCTCGTCAGGCCGCTGGAAAACGTAGGCGAGGCAGGCAAGACAAGGCAAAAACAGGTGAGGAAGCGGAGTTTAGGTGTTCTAAATGAGCATTCCGAGCCTGTTTTTAACGCAGTATTGCCAACGCAGGTAGTTTTCCAGCGGTCTGTTATTGAATCTGCCCATGGCAATGCTTGTACTTCTTCCCCGAGCCGCAGGGGCATGGCTCGTTGCGCCCTACCTTAGGCTCGGTGCGCACCGGCGTCATCACAGGTGCAGCCGCGCCCTCGGCCTCGGACTCTTCCGGCTCTGCAAGCGCGGACACCTCGTCATGCTGGAATTGCATGCGCTGCGCCAGTTGCTCGGCTTCGCGACGCAGACGCGCCTCTTCCTCGACCGGGTCCTCACGACGCACCTGCACATGGGAGAGCACACGAATCGCATCGCGCTTGATGGATTCGAGCAGGTCCTTGAACAGGGCGAAGGATTCACGCTTGTATTCCTGCTTGGGATTTTTCTGCGCATAACCACGCAAGTGAATGCCGTGGCGCAGGTGATCCATGGTCGACAGGTGGTCCTTCCACAGGTCGTCCAGCACACGCAGCACGATCTGCTTCTCGAAGGTGCGCAGCGCTTCGGCTCCAGCCATATCTTCCTTCTCGCTGTACGCTTCGATCAGGGCCTGCAGGATGCGCTCACGCAGCGCTTCCTCATGAAACTTGTCGTCCTCGTCGAGCCATTGCTGGACCGGCAGACGGGTTCCGAAATCGCTGTAAAGCACTTCTTCCAGGCCGGCGATATCCCACTGTTCCGGCAGAGACTGCGGCGGAATATGCTGACTGATGGCATTGTCGAGCGCTTCGCGGCGGAACTCGGCAACGGTCTCGCCGATCTCGTCGGCAGCCAGCAGGCTGTTGCGCATGTGGTAGATGACCTTGCGCTGCTCATTGGCCACGTCGTCGTATTCGAGCAGTTGCTTACGCATGTCGAAGTTGCGTCCCTCAACCTTGCGCTGTGCCTTCTCGATGGCGTTGGTGACCATGCGGTGCTCGATGGCTTCGCCGGCTTCCATGCCCAGCGCCTTCATGAAGTTCTTCACCCGGTCAGAGGCGAAGATGCGCATCAGGCTGTCTTCCAGCGACAGATAGAAACGGCTGGAACCAGCGTCGCCCTGACGACCGGCACGCCCCCTCAACTGGTTGTCGATGCGCCGCGATTCATGGCGTTCGGAGGCGATCACATGCAAACCGCCGGCCTCGAGTACGGCCTGATGGCGCTTCTGCCAGTCGGCCTTGATCTGCGCGACCTGCTCCTCGGTGGGGTTATCCATCGCCGCGACTTCAACTTCCCAATTGCCGCCCAGCAGGATGTCGGTTCCGCGACCGGCCATGTTGGTGGCAATAGTGACCGCGCCTGGACGACCGGCCTGGGCGATGATCTCGGCTTCCTTGTCATGGTGCTTGGCGTTGAGCACCTTGTGTTCGATGCCTTCCTTCTCCAGCAGTCGCGACACGTATTCAGAGCTTTCGATGGTCGCGGTACCGACCAGCACCGGACGGCCATTGTTCTGGCAATCCTTGATATCGGCGATGATCGCAGCGTACTTCTCTTCCTGGGTCAGGTAGACAAGATCGTTGTAATCCTTGCGCGCCAGCGGCTTGTTGGTCGGGATGACCATCACCGGCAGGCTGTAGATCTGCATGAATTCAAAGGCTTCGGTGTCGGCAGTGCCGGTCATCCCGGAAAGCTTCTTGTACAGGCGGAAGTAGTTCTGGAAGGTGGTCGAAGCCAGCGTCTGGCTTTCCGGCTGAATCGGCAGCCCCTCTTTCGCTTCGATGGCCTGGTGCAGACCTTCAGACAGTCGACGTCCGGGCATGGTGCGGCCCGTATGCTCGTCGATCAGCAGCACCTGGTCGTTCTGCACGATGTATTCGACGTTGCGATGGAACAGCTTGTGCGCACGCAGGCTGGAATAGACGTGAGTCAGAAGCCCCAGATTGTGCGCCGAGTAGAGGGTTTCGCCTTCAGCGAGCAGTCCGGCCTGCGTCAGCATTTCCTCGACGAACTGGTGGCCCAGCTCGTTCAGCTCGACCTGGCGAGTCTTCTCATCAATGCTGTAATGCCCTTCCTGGGTAACGACGCCCTCTTCTTCCTCGATGTGCTGCTTGAGCGTCGGGATAAGCTGGTTGATCTGCTGATAAAGCTTGGAGCTGTCCTCGGCCTGGCCGGAAATGATCAGCGGCGTACGCGCCTCGTCGATGAGGATGGAGTCCACCTCATCGATCACGGCAAAATTCAGTTCACGCTGGTTCTTGTCTTCGAGGCTGAACGCCATGTTGTCGCGCAGGTAATCGAAGCCGAATTCGTTGTTGGTGCCGTAGGTGATGTCCGCCGCGTAGGCAGCGCGCTTTTCTTCCGGCGGCTGGAACGGCGTGACGATGCCGACCGACATCCCCAGGAACTCGTACAGTGGACGCATCCAGTTGGCATCACGACGGGCCAGGTAGTCGTTGACGGTCACCACGTGGACGCCTTTACCTTCCAGCGCATTGAGGTAGACCGCCAGGGTCGCGACCAGGGTCTTGCCTTCACCGGTGCGCATCTCGGCAATCTTGCCTTCGTGCAGGGTCATGCCGCCGATCAGCTGTACATCGAAGTGGCGCATGCCCATGACACGCTTGCCCGCTTCACGGCAGACAGCGAAGGCTTCGGGAAGAACCCTGTCGAGCGACTCGCCCTGAGCGATACGGGCCTTGAACTCTTCGGTCTTGCTTCGCAGCTGCTCGTCGGACAGCGACAGCATCTGCTCTTCGAGTGCATTGACGGACTGAACCGCCTTGAGCATGCGCTTGACCTCACGCTCATTCTTGCTTCCAAAGAGTTTCTTCATTAAAGGCGCAAACATATCGACAAGGACTTCCATGCTGGGGATGGAGACACGCACGCGGGGCCACCACGATAACGTGCAAAGGGAGCATTCTACTCGCAAATGCCGGTGAGAAAAGGTGCCCGCTACGCACCGGCGAAAGCCCGTCATACTGCAAAGCAATCGACCCGGCAGTCAACCCGTACTGCTTGGACGCTGAATGCCACAGGGCTTCTGCTAAGCTTGTGGCCCGCCAATGCCACCGCCGGATCACCACCATGTCGCTGCGCCCCCCGCCAGCCCGAGCGCCCGCTGCGCTGCTGCGCGAAGCAAAGCCGCTGAAAGCCTTGTTCAGCGAGGCAAGACGGCTCGATCGCCTGCAGCATCTGGTTGAACAGCAGCTGCAACCCGCTGCGCGCGAGCACTGCCATGTCGCCTCCTGGCGCGAGGGCACACTGTTGCTTATCGTCACCGACGGGCATTGGGCGACCCGCCTGCGCTATCAGGAGCGCCGGCTGCAACGCCAATTACAGGGTGTGGCAGAGTTCAGCGGCCTGAACCGCATCCTGTTCAAGGTACAACCTCCCGAGACTCCCCGACACAAACCCGGCCCCGCCCCTGAGTTGTCCACCCGGGCGGCAGACAATATCCAGGAAACCGCCCGCGGCATCAGGGACCCCAAACTGAAAGCTGCCCTCGAACGGCTCGCCAGCCACGCACGGCCCGCCGAAGACGACTGAGACAAACATCTCGGACCCGCTTTGCTGCCGCGCACTGATTCGCAACTCAACGATGCCAGCGGTAGGATGTCCACTGACTCATCGAAGAACGAGGTCACGATGCTCGACATGACAGGCATCTCAGGATGCTGATCGGCGCGCTGCTCATCATTACCTGGCTGATCCTGCTGATCCGCTACCCCCTGCGCGCGCTGCCGATTTCACTGGGCGCGCTGCTGGGTCTCGGCCTGGTCGCCGCCTGGGTCATCTGGCAGGAGCAGCAAGAAGCGGCGTTACTGGATCAACTCGAACTGCGCCTGGTCTACGCACCTGACGCCTGCCCGGCTGCCCGCCCCTTGCAGGTCACCCTCGACAACCACAGCCCCAAGCCCCTTCGCAGCCTGCGTTGGAACATCAGCGCCCATGCACCCGGTTCCACGCTGAACCTGGTCAGCTCGACTTACGATGCGCCGCAGTACGGCGGACCAGACGACCTGCAGCCTGGAGCGCGCTGGCAGTCCTGCGTGCCACTGCCCATGCTGCGCGCGGGATACCGAGCCAGCACCCTGGAATTCCGTGCCGAACGACTGCAGGGGCACTTCGCCAACTGATTTCCATGGCTGCGCCGTTTCGCCATTGGCTGCGCAAATGCTTTCCATCTCTGCACAAGCGCTTTAAGCTGTATAAAAAACCAGTATCAATACATTAAGCCGAGGTAGTGGATGGCCGTTGAAGTGGTGTACCGCAGCAGCCGGGATCTGGAGCGTTTGTTCATGGATAAAGCAGAAGCCGACCGTCACGACAAGATGCTAGAACTTGCCGAAACACTGGCGACCGTTCTGCAACAGGCGTCGCCCTCGCTGAGCGAACAGCAGGCTGAAGACATCGGCATCTTCATGGCCAGGCATCGGGAGCTGTTCGCCAAGGCGTTCAGGAACAACCCAGAGGCATTGGCGGAACTCCCCTCCCCCGAAAGTGGGACCTGAGCAGTGTTAAAGCGCCTGCTGCCATGCTTGAAAGATCAAAGCCAACCCAGCGCCTTGGCCCGCGCGACTGCCTGAGTGCGGCGTGCCACGCCCAACTTGGTGTTGATGCGCCGTGCATGGGTCTTGACCGTGTGCAGTGAAATGAACAGTTGCTCGGCAATTTCCTGATTCGAGCAGCCCTGAGCAATGAGGCGCAACACGGTGAGTTCACGATTGCTCAACATCACCTCGTCACCCACGGTCAGGGAGTCTTCCGGCTCGCGCTCGAACTGAAGAAGCCTGTCGCGCAGACGCTCGCCCTTGCCGGCAGGCAATATTCTGGCAAGCCATTGCGGCTGGCGATGCTGGAGTTCGTACAGGGGCTTGACCAGCTGCTGCCGGGCCGCCTCACCAAGCGCCCTGCGCAACTCCAGCTCCGCCTCGTCATGCCGGCCATCGAGTTGAAGCGCTTCGGCAAGGGTAAAGCGACATTCACAGGCAAGCCCCAGCCGCTGCAGACGAAGATTCTGCTCGATCAGTTCGCGCAATGTCTCGATCGCCAGCGAGCAGCGGCCAGCCAGCATATCGATCAGCGCCATATAACGCTGCACGCGCGGCAGCAGCTCGTAGAAGCCGGAAGGGGCAATGTAGGAGTGCCCCTCATAAAGCTCCAGCACCTGATTCAGTACCGTACGGGCCTTTCGCAATTGCCCCTGATGCAGCCAGGTTACCCCGGTGATCATCGGCAGAATCCCGCGGAAGCGTGCTTCCGGCACGTGCCGCCACTGTGTCAGCCGCTCCGCCTCGCGCAGCCAGTGATAGGCGCTGGGAAATTCCTGATTGCGCGCAGCCAGCTCGGCCAGTCCCGCATAACCGAAGAACATGTAGGAATCGCCACAGGTCTCGGTCTCGATCCGACCTTGCTGAAAAGCTTCCCGGGCTGGCTCGTCCAGCCCCTGATAGGCCAGCAGATGCCCTTGCAGCAACTTCAACCGGCCAATGATCGGGCTGTGCCCAACGCTGTCGCGCAGCACCATGAGTGATTCATCGAGCACTCCCACGGCGCGCTCGAACTCGCCTGTAAGCTCCAGAAGCTGTATGCGATCAACGCTAAGCATCATCTCGTACAACACACTGCCCTTGAGCCGTGCGAGCTTCATGCCTTCACTGTTGTACTGCTGCGCCAGCTCAAGCTGACCCTCGGCCATCGCCTGCTGGCAGAGCGCCTGATAGCAGAGGACACGTTGCGCCCAGGCATGATCCGACAAGACTTCCAGCGCCTGTAGACAGTAACCCCTAGCCTCTGGCTCCCCGCGCAGCCGCGCCAGAAAGCCTCGCAGCGCCTGCCACTGCGCCAGCAACTGAGCCTGGCGCCGCGCATCGGGCTGCGGGAAAAACTTCGCGAGATCGGCCAGACAATCGTCCACTTCGTCAAGCCTGGCTGAAACGATCAGGGCCCAGCCCTGCAGCACGATCAGCCGTGTGGTGCTGGCAAACAGGTCCTGCGGCAACTCGCTGCGCCACTTCAGGAAATGCGAAACATTGTCGCCGATGAGCAGTTGCTCCTGCCCATAGCGCTGCAGGAAATTGGCCGCCACCTCCGGCTGTCCCGCCCACAGGGCGTGCTCGACCGCCTCACGCATCTCCCCGCGATTGGCGAACCACTGGCAGGCACGCAAATGGGTCTGGGTCGGCGAGAGCGATTCCGACATGCGCTGCAGCATCAGCGCCAGCGGTCGCCACAAGCGAAACCATTCACCGCAGTTGTCGATCTGGCGAATGAACAGCTGAGAGGTTTTCAACGCGTCGAGAATGTTGCTGCCGGCCCCATCAAGCACATGCTCGCACAGCTGCGGTGAAAATCGCGGCAAGCGCGCCAGCGCATACAATGCCTGACAAATCTCGTCGCTCTGCCCCTCCAGCACCTCGCGCTGGACATAATCCCTGAGCAACGGCGTGCCGGCCTGCAGACGCTCGCGCACGGCCTGTTCGTCGGCATTGAACAGCAGCAGGCTGACCCCCGCCAGCCAGCCTTCGCTACCCACCATCAACTGCTTGAAAGTATCTTCTGTGAGGTCCAGGCGATGGGCCTTCAATACCTGCCTGAGCTCGCCGGCTGTCAGCGCCAGCGCCTCACCCTCCAGCTCAAACAAATCACCTTGCAGCAACAGCCTGGGCAGCTTCCACACGGGCTTTCGCCGGCTGCTGACCCACCAGCTGACCGTTTCGGGGCCTTGCTCAAGCAACATATCCAGGCAGGCATCGAATGCCGGAGCCACCTGCCTTGGATAGTCATCAAGCATGATCCACAAGGGTTTCCGGGAGGCATTCAGCAGACCGAGCAGGTCCTGCTGAATATCCTCGGTCGCCGCTGGCAAACCACCCATGTTCCGACTGAGCTGCGAGTAAAGCGCCTCGGCAGTAAATGGGCGACCACCCAGATCAAGCCAGACCAAATGTGTATCGGTCGGCACCCGGCGGGCACACTCGCTCAGCAGCACACTCTTGCCAAAACCCGCTGGCGCGCAGATCAGGCGCAGCCGGCAACGGGCCTCCAGCAAGGCATCTACCAAACGTGACCTTGGAACATGCACGGGAGGCAGGCGTGGAACAGTCGCGACCTGAACCTGCGCAGCGGCTTCCGTGCTGATCGCGCCGAGATTGAAGCGGACGGACATGGTGAGGCTCTCTTGTTCGTATCTATCCATGAGAAAGCAAGAGCGCAGCCGTCGGGATCTCGCCCTGTCGTAGCGCCATTGCGCTCACAACGCTGCACGATTCCGTACCTTTTGTCGACTCGCAGTGGCGATGCAAGCTTGTCCGCCCTGTTTATTGGCCAAATAACATCCTTATATCGGCGAAATAAAAAAGGCGGCCATCTGGCCGCCTTCCTTCACCTCAGGATGTTTCTTGATCAACGCACCCCGGCGTTACGCAATGCGGCGGGTGTGAAGTCCCGCGCTGTAGCACGATGGCCGTATGCCCACGGCTTCTCTTCGTTGGCCATACCGATTGCGATATAGCGTCCGGAAATGATGTCGTACAGCGCTTCAAAGGCGTATGCCTGGGCCTTGTGCTGGTAGTACTGCAGCATATGGGCCTCGCCTACACGCCACAGCTGGCCGCGGCCGTCATAGAGTTCCGACTGAACGATGGTCCAGCTGTCCTCATCGATGAAGAAGCGACGCTTGGCGTAGATGTTGCGCTCGCCGCTCTTGAGCGTTGCCTCAACTTCCCAAACGCGATGCAGCTCGTAACGCGCCAGGTCCTGGTTGACGTGACCTGCCTTGATGATGTCGCTGTACTTGATATCGCTGGAGGCAATCTCGTAGCTGTTGTACGGAATGTACATTTCCTTCTTGCCAATCAACTTCCAGTCGTAACGATCCGGCGCACCGCTGAACATGTCGAAGTTGTCGGTGGTACGCATGCCGTCGGAGGCGGTACCCGGACCGTCGTACGCCACCTGCGGCGCGCGGCGGACGCGGCGCTGACCGGCGTTGTAGATCCACGCCTGGCGCGGCTCCCTCACCTGATCCAACGAGTCATGAACCAGCAGCACGTTACCCGCCAGACGCGACGGTGCGGTCACGCGCTGCTTGAAAAACAGCAATGCGTTCTTCGCGCGCTCGGGATCCAGGTCGGTCATCTCCGACGGAAAAGCCACCTCATCCTCGAAGTGCACCATGGTGTAGCTGCCATTGGTTTGCGGTGTGGCCTGGGTGATGTTGCGGCGCACGTTGCCGCCGCGGTAGCGGGTGATGTGGTTCCACATCACTTCAAGACCGTTCTGCGGAATCGGGAAGGCGTAGTAACGGCTGTCGGTGAAATTGCTCACACCGTTGCCACCCTCGACCAGCTCGGTGTTTGCCGCGCTCTTTCTGGCTGCCTCGTAAACCGCGTCAGGTACCGCCGAAGTGCGATGGGTCGGGAATACACGAATCTTGTAGCTATCCGGATAGCGCTGGAACATCGCCATCTGGCCTGCGGTGAGCTTGTCTTTGTACTGCTCGGCGTTCTGCGCAGTGATGACGAACTTCGGCTGCTCATCCTTGAAAGGGTTGGTCAGATGGCCGTTCTTGAGCGGCGCTGCATCGGTGCTCAGACCGCCGGTCCACGCGGGGATAGTGCCATCGGCGTTACCCGCCATTTCGGCGCCCAGCGGCGTCAGCGAAGTGCCGAGTTTGGCGACCTCTTCCGGTGAAACGGCAGCCATCACGCTACTTGCCAGCAGCGAGAATGCCAGGACGCTGAACAGTTTTCTTGTTGTTTTCATAAATTTCCAGTTCCTCTAGATCTTGTTTGGCCGCAGCCTTGCTTATACCTGCATCTGCCGATGCGCCGTTAGTGGCACATCGGCAGGGATAGCAAAGGCTCCTTAGAAGTTCACGCCGACGCTGAAGGCGAGGAAGTCACGGTCAACCAGCGTGTTGTAATCACCACCAAAGAAGTCGGTGTAGGACAGGCTGGCGGTGTAGGTGTTCTGGTAGACGGCATCCAGACCGATGCTTACGGCCTTGGCGCCTTCATTGAACAAACCGTTAGGGCCGTAGCCGTCGACGTCATGGGAGAAGGAAATATTGGGTGTCAGGTTAACGCCAGCGAATACGTTGTTGTAATCAGCCAGTGCGCGCAAGCGGTAACCCCAGGAGTTGGCGGTTACGAAGCCGTCCCAGCCGTAACGGGCCGCAGATTCGAAGTTGTTCGGTTCAATACCCGCTGGCGAGCCGTAGATCGCATCACGCCCATAACGGATATCCCGCTTGCTTTCCAGCCCGCCAACGTGCGCATAGCCAATTTCACCCACAACTGTCACACGCCCGGCGCCCAAAACCTGATCGAAGAAATGGGTGAAGGTCGTCTGGATCTGGGTGATTTCCTTGCGGTTGTAACCTCGGTTATCCTGTCCAGCCAGAGCCATAGCTCCTGCCGTATTGCCAACCGCAAGCGCCCCGCCAATACCCGAAGCCAGAGTGAAAGTAGTATCCGTAGTATTGATTTGCACCGGTGCATTCGGACGATAGCTGACTTCACCTGACCAAGCAGTACCTGTTGGAAGAATGGTGGAGAAGCTCAGGCCGTAGAGCTGGATATCCTCAGGGTATTCGAGGTAATACTGACCACGGCCAAGCAAAGTGCCAAGCAACCCTGCACGACTGGCTGCAGCAATAGCAGTAGCATTACCCCCAGCAAGAGCCGTAGCAGTACCCGCAGCAGTAGCCGCAGCACCCGCAGCCATAATTCCGGCCCGGTCTGTATTCTGCATGCTCAGGTTCGGAGTGCGGCTGTGATAGTTCATGAAGTAAGCACCGTACTCGGTGGAATCACCAAGCCAACGCAGCGCCAGACCGAACTGCCCCGAATCACGCGCGTCACGGTCCCCTCCACGAGGGACCATCAGCCCCTCACTGGAAGTTGTTACACCGTAGCTCCCAAGTAGTGCTCGATCTTGCGCCCCGAGTCCGTCGAGAATGTAGTAATTGCTATCGCAGCCATCTGCCGCCACATCGTTACTGGCAAAGAAAGTACCGCAGTTATCAGCGATCGTCTGGTCCCACTCCAACTGATAGAAAGCCTCCATGCTCAAGCGATCGCTCAAGCTTTGAGACACATACAACATATTGACCGGAATCAGACCTTCCTTGATTTCTGCTCCAGGACGGCGAAACGCAGCAGCATCGAGAGGGTTTATCGAGTTGATCGAGTTACCAATAAAGGTACTTTCACCCCAGCTCACCACCTGACGACCGATCCGCACCGTGCCCGGCAGGTCACCCAGCGAGTAATTGTGGTAAAGGAAAGCGTCGAGAATCTGCGCGCCGGAGGATTGCGCAGCCTCTTTGCGATTGCTGTCGCTGATGTCTTTGAACAGACGGTTTTCGTCCTTCAGTTCGAAGTCATACCAGTATTTACCGCGGATAAAGGCACCGCTATCTCGGTAACGCAGTTCAAGGTCATGCACACCCTTGAAGATCTTGGAGAAGGTTTCGCCTTTTTTGAAGTTCAAGCGGCCATCATCACCTGTCTGGGTATAGCCACTGCCACCGTTTGACTTACCCACCAGATCCATATCCCGGTCAGCCATGGACCAGCTGGCACCCACGGACATGGAAGAATCGAACTGCCCCTCGATTTCCCCGATATTGAAATTGACTGCGTAAGCCGGTGCAGCAGTGCCCAGCGCAACGGCAAGGGCCAGTGTCTTGGGCTGGAAGAATCCTTGCCTTGTTGTTTTTGTCATGAGGCGCTCCTGGTTGGTTCGAAGTACGCTCCACCCTAACCAGACGGCGGCAAGGGGTTAAGCGCACTAAGGTTTGATTTGCTTTGTAATCCTTTAGTGCTAATAGCCTTACCAGCAAAGGGCTTGAAGGGTGTTTGACAGGACAGTGCCGTATTCCCCGCCGTCAGGCTATCCGAGAGATTAGTCGCCCGCAGCGCCCGTGCAAGTCCCGTTACAGAGCCATTGCGGCACCATTCAAGGGAAAAACCGGATAACGGTGGTTTGGTAAGCCTGCCCAAACATCCAAGCGGCGTTATGGCAGTAAGCGGGGCCTGCCAGGCACGACTTTGGTCGCAAGTGCTCGCGCACCGAAACGTTACCCCGGCTCGGCACTTGAGATGAAAGGAAACAACCGTAGGATGGAATCGCCGCAGGCGCTTCCGTCGTTAACCGCGAAGGGCTAAGGGCCTGGCAGGTAGATGGCGACTGCACCTGCCGCCCCGGATTACGCCTTCGGCTAATCCAGCCTACTCCTTCCCAATAGCGGCTCAGCCGCAAGCATTTGCGGGTTACAGCCCTTTCACCGCATAAATGCCGGGCGCGTTGCGCCAATAGCCCTTGTAGTCCATGCCGTAACCGAACACGTAGCGATCCGCACAGTTCAGCCCCACGTAATCCGCCTTCAGATCCGGACGGGCCTTGCGCTGGTGATCCTTATCCACCAGCACGGCGGTATGCACGGCGGAAGCACCGGCATGGCGGCAGAAGTCGATGATCGCACCCAGGGTATGCCCCTCGTCGAGGATGTCATCGATGATCAGCACATCACGGTCGATAAAGGAAATTTCCGGCTTGGCCTTCCAGAACAGCTCACCGCCACTGGTCTCATTGCGATAGCGCGTGGCGTGCAGGTAGGACAACTCCAAGGGGAAATTGAGCCTGGTCAGCAGCTTGCCGGAAAAGATCAGGCCGCCATTCATCACGCAGAACACCACAGGGTTACGCTCGGCCAGGTCAGCATTGATTCTGCTCGCGACTGCCTCGATGGCCGCTTCAACCTCGGATTCGGCATGCAGGCAATCAGCTTCAGCCATGACTTGGCGGATATGTGCAAGATCGACGGACATAGCGATGCTCCAGAACGGTAGTGAGCGGAGCAGCCCGGTCGGCTGCGCCTTCAAGGGGCGCGACGATACCGATGCCAATGCAGGCAGAGCAAGTGCCGTTCGACACAAAACAGGCTGTTGAAAAACCACCTGCGTTTTAAACGGCCCTATAAATAGCGGCTACCCCTGTGATGCATTAATCTACGCCGGTTTATTCGACCGCCGGAGCCAGCCATGTCCATTCGAGAAATTCGCCACCCGCTTATTCGCCACAAACTTGGGCTGATGCGCCGGGCAGATATCAGCACCAAGAACTTCCGCGAACTGGCGCAGGAGGTTGGATCGATCCTGACATACGAGGCCACCCGCGATCTGCCACTGGAGAGTTACAGCATCGATGGCTGGTGCGGTCCGGTTCAGGTGGAGAAGATATCCGGCAAGAAGATCACCGTGGTGCCCATTCTACGTGCTGGCATCGGCATGCTCGACGGTGTACTCAGCCTGATCCCCGGCGCCAAGGTCAGTGCTGTCGGTATTGCACGCAATGAAGAAACCCTGCAGGCGCATACCTATCTGGAGCGTCTGGTGGACGATCTCGACCAACGCCTGGCGATGATCATCGACCCGATGCTGGCTACTGGCGGGTCCATGGTGGCAACCATCGACATGCTGAAGAAAGCCGGCTGCAAGGAAATCCGCGCACTGGTGCTGGTCGCCGCGCCCGAAGGCATCCGGGCCGTGGAGCAGGCTCATCCGGACGTCATCATCTACACCGCCTCGATAGATGAACGCCTGGACGAACACGGTTACATCGTGCCCGGCCTTGGTGATGCCGGCGATAAACTTTTCGGCACCAAGCAGAAGGACATCTGAGCATGTCGCAAGCCATGGAAGAACCCCTCGGCCGGCAAGTGCTGGCCGGCGCGCAAATGCTGTTTGTCGCCTTTGGCGCACTGGTATTGATGCCACTGATCACCGGGATGGACCCCAACGTGGCGCTGTTTACCGCCGGGATCGGCACCCTGCTGTTTCAACTCGTCACCAAGCGCCAGGTGCCGGTTTTCCTGGCATCGAGTTTCGCCTTTATCGCACCGATCATCGCCGCCAAAGCCGATTTCGGCCTGCCCGCTGTACTCGGTGGGGTGGTTGCGGCAGGCATCGTCTATATCCTTCTCGGTTTTGCGGTGCAGTTGAAAGGCCCTGGCTTTATCGACCGCCTGCTGCCCCCGGTGGTCATCGCCCCGGTCATCATTTCAATTGGCCTGGCACTTTCGCCGGTTGCGGTGAACATGGCGATGGGCAAGGCCGGTGATGGCAGTGCACAGCTGATCCCTTACGAAACGGCCATGCTGATCTCGATGCCGGCCCTGCTGACCACGCTGCTGGTCGCCGTGCTGGGCCGCGGACTGTTCCGTCTGGTGCCGATCCTTGCGGGTGTTGCGGTGGGTTACGGCCTTTGCTTCGCTTTCGGTGTCGTGGACACCAGTGGCATCGCCGCCGCACCCTGGCTGGCAATACCGAACTTCGTCGCTCCGGAGTTTCACTGGGGTGCCATTCTGTTCATGGTCCCGGTAGCCTTGGCTCCTGCCATCGAACACATCGGCGGCGTGGTGGCAATTGGCGGCGTGACGGGCAAGAACTTCATCAAGAAGCCGGGCCTGCACCGCACGCTGCTGGGCGATGGCCTGGCCACCTCAGCGGCAGGCCTGTTCGGCGGGCCGCCCAACACCACCTACGCGGAAGTCACTGGCGCGGTGATGCTGACGAAAAACTACAATCCGAAGATCATGACCTGGGCCGCTGGTTTCGCCATCGTCCTGGCCTTCATCGGCAAGTTCGGCGCGGCACTGTTAAGCATTCCGGTACCGGTGATGGGCGGCATTCTCTGCCTGCTGTTCGGCTCGATTGCCGTGGTCGGCCTGAGCACCCTGATCCGCCATCAGGTGGACCTGTCCGAAGCCCGCAACCTCATCATCGTCTCGGTGACGCTGGTGTTCGGCATCGGCGGCATGGTGATCGGCTATGGCGAGTTCAGCCTGTCGGGCATCTCGCTGTGCGCCATCATCGCGCTGGTTCTCAACCTGCTATTGCCTGGCGGTGAAGGCTGGAAGAACAAACAGATCGAAGAGAACAGCGAATAGGTCGGGGCACGCCTAATCCGTGGGAGCGGCTTCAGCCAACGCCACACAACCGCAGTGCCTGATGCATTGCATTCGCGGATAAATCCGCTCCCACAGGTTTTGCACTGGCCGCATGTCCGAAAGTTTTATCCCCCACCAACAACTGCCCTCCTCCAGTATCAGCTGCACCTCATGCGCAGCCTGCTGCTGCCGGCTCGAAGTGCTGCTAATCACTGATACCGGCGTGCCGGAGCGCTTCATCGATGAAGACGCCTGGGGTGGCCAGGTCATGCGGCGCCTGGACGATGGCTGGTGCGCCGCGCTCGATCGGGACAGCATGCGCTGCACCATCTACGAACGACGTCCGCTGATCTGTCGGGAATTCGCGTTGGGGTCGGAAGATTGCCTGGAAGAGCGCAAGGGCTCTGCTTCGGCCTATCGGGAAGATCGCTGAAGCCTGATTCGGCCTGTATTCAAGCAGAAGTTTCGCGGTTGGCGCCGCTCCCACAACACCGAACCCGTGGGAGCGGCTTCAGCCGCGAATATCGGGTATTCGGACTGTCAGAACGACATCCGGTAATGCAGCGAATAGCTCTCGATACCGTCGTTGGGGTTCTTGATGCCGGCATTGGAATAGTGGATCGCACGCACGCCCACTTCATGCCCACCCGCAAAACGCAGACCCGCGCCAATCCGGTCCTCGAACTGGAATGAGGAGCCGAGGTCGTTGTTTTCCACCTCGGTATTCTCGAACGCTGCCACACCAATGCCCAGCTCCACATACGGCTTCACCGAGTCGCCAGCGAATTCGTAAACGAACACCGGGGTCAGCGATATGCTGTGGTTACTTGAGGTTTTGTCACCTTCCCAATAGGTGTAGCCGGCATCCCAGTAACCGGTGAGCCGCCCCACGCTGCTCTGGAACCAGCTTCGGTTGAAGTCGAACTGCGCACCGAGCCGATAGGTCGTCGTCGACTCGCCAGTGCGACCAACGGCAGCGGTAAGATCCAGCGCGTGAACGGCAGCCACCTGACCCAGCGAAACAGCTGCAACCGCAGCAAGGGAGATCAGCTTCTTCATCAGATTTTCCTTATCAAAAATAGGCATCACTTTTGTTGTTTATTGGATGTCACTCAAATACAGAAAACAGGCGCAGCGGGGAGTTCCTAATCAGGATAGTAGGAAACTGTCGCGTCTTCCCCCCAAAGTAACGGTAATACTTGAGCCAATCGATGGGGTTCGCCGCTACTCCAGAAGCGCGTGCCTGGCTCACTGCCAGCCAGCTGATTGCGCTCCATGAGTATTGTTTCGAGCTGGCGCGCCACCGCAGCCCCGGTGTCCACCAAGGTAACCGCAGGCGGCACCATCTCTGCCAGCAGTGGTTTGATAAACGGGTAATGCGTGCAGCCGAGAATCAGTGTATCGCAGCCCTGATCGAGCAATGGCTGGACGAAAGTCGCAAGCAAGGCACGGGTTTTCGGCGAACTCAGATCACCGGCTTCTATGCACTCGACCAGACCGGGACATGGCTGGGTTATGACCCGTACATCACTGGCAAAACGATCAAGCAGCGCCGCAAAGCGTGCGCTTTTCAGAGTGCCGGTCGTAGCCAGAACACCCACCACGCCGCTACGAGTCGCCCTTGCTGCCGGCTTGACGGCCGGCTCCATTCCAACCAGCGGAATCTGCGGATAGCGTTCGCGCAACTCGGCAATACCAGCAGCGGTTGCAGTATTGCAAGCCAGCACCAGCGCCTTGGCGCCCTGCCCCAGCAGAAAGGCGGCAATCAAGCGGCAACGCTCGCGGATGAACTCGGGGCTTTTCTCGCCGTAGGGCACATGCCCGCTGTCGGCCAGATAAAGCAGTGATTCGCGCGGTAGGCGCAGGCGAATCTCGCGCAGTACCGAAAGCCCGCCGACACCTGAATCGAAGACACCAATCGGCGCATTGTCAGCCATGCTGCGGCCCACAGACTGCGCAAGCCGGATCACGCCTGACCTTCAGTTCGCGGAAGCGACTGCCCAGCGCATCAACCAGCAGCAGCCGGCCCACCAGCGGCTCACCGAAGCCGGCCAGCAGCTTCAGGGCTTCAAGCGCCTGCAGGCTACCGATCACGCCAACCACCGGCCCCAGCACTCCGGCCTCGCTGCAGGTCAGCTCGGCTTCACTGCCATGCCCATACAGGCAGTGGTAGCACGGGCTGCTCTCGACGCGCGGATCGAAGACCGACAACTGCCCTTCCAGGCGGATGGCGGCGCCACTGACCAGCGGCTTTTTCGCTGCCACACAGGCGGCGTTGAGCACCTCACGAATGTTGAAGTTGTCGGTGCAGTCCAGGACCAGATCGACCTTGTCGACGACCTCACCGATACAGTCGGCATCCAGCGCAACACGATGCGGCACCAGCCTCACCAGAGGGTTGAGCGCCGATAGCCGCGCGATGGCGGAGTCCACCTTGGGCAGGTCAACCGAGGCGGTTTCGTGCACGATCTGCCGTTGCAGGTTGGTCAGGTCGAGGCTATCGAAATCGGCCAGATGCAATTCGCCCACACCGGCGGCAGCCAGATACAGCGCCACGGGCGAACCCAGCCCGCCCAGCCCGACGATCAGCACGCGGCTCTGCTTGAGCTTCAGCTGGCCGTCGATATCGACCTGCTTCAACAGTATTTGGCGGCTGTAACGCAGCAGCTCGTCATCGCTCAACATGCGACTTCTCCCGTGTGCAGTTGCAATGGATCACTCCAGTCGCCCCAGACTGATGCGCTCGTGACCACCGTAGTCGCGACGGCTTTCCACGGCAACGAAGCCGCCTTCGGAGAGCAGTCCCCGCACCGCCTCGGCCTGGTCGTAGCCATGCTCCAGTAGCAGCCAGCCGGCATTCCGCAAGTAATCCGGCGCCTGGGTGATGATCTGACGAATATCATCCAGACCATCCTCGCCAGCCACCAGGGCGCTGCCCGGCTCGAAGCGTACGTCGCCCTGAGACAGGTGCGGATCGCCGACTGGGATATAGGGTGGGTTGCTGAGGATCAGCTCATAGCGCTGCCCCGCCAGTGCGGAAAACCAGTGGCTTTCATGAAAACGCACATTGCCCAGCCGCAACTGCCGGGCATTGCGCGTGGCCAGGGCCACGGCCTCGGCAACGCGATCCACACCCATCACCTGCCACGCTGGACGCTCACTGGCCAACGCGAGGGCTATCGCGCCGGTACCCGTGCCCAAATCCAGTACCTGAGCGACAGTTGCTGGAAGCAATTGCAAGGTCGTTTCAACCAGCAATTCTGTATCGGCTCGGGGGATCAGCGTGTGCGGTGTGACCTCCAGATCCAGGCTCCAGAATCCCTGGCGCCCAAGAATATAGGCCACCGGCTCGCCACGGCGCCTTCGCTCCAGGTACTGAGCGAAGGCCTGAAGCTGCTCGGCGCTGGGCTCCCGCTCCGGCCAGGTGTGCAAATAGCTGCGCGACTTGTTCAGTGCATGAGCAAGCAGCAGCTCGGCATCCAGCCGGGCGCTCGGCGAGTCGTGCAGATCGCTGTCGTTCAGCAGGGATTCGATGGTAGGCATGTTTCTCTCGTAGGGTGGATCACGTTTCACCGATCCACGGGGGTGGCCATCCACCATGCGGGCTTTCCGGTGGATGAAAAAAGCGTCATCCACCCTACGGGCTAGTCGCCCAGGGCCGCCAGCTGGTCGGCCTGGTATTCCTGCAAGAGCGGCTCGATAACCTGCTCGACCGCGCCACCGACAACTTCAGCGAGCGAGTACAGGGTCAGATTGATTCGGTGATCGGTCACACGACCCTGGGGGAAGTTGTAGGTGCGTATGCGCTCGGAACGATCACCGGAGCCGACCAGCAGTTTGCGCGTATCGGAGATTTCCTTGTGCGCGGCGCTGTCCTGTACGTCCTGCAGCTTGGCTGCCAGCCAGGACATGGCGCGCGCGCGGTTCTTGTGCTGCGAGCGCTCTTCCTGGCATTCGACGACGATACCGCTGGGCAAGTGGGTGATACGCACGGCCGAGTCGGTCTTGTTGATATGCTGGCCGCCGGCACCGGAGGCGCGATACGTATCCACTCGCAAATCAGCAGGGTTGATCTCGATGGCGATCTGCTCGTCCGGTTCCGGCAGCACCGCTACCGTACAGGCCGAGGTATGGATGCGACCCTGGGATTCGGTTTCAGGTACGCGCTGAACGCGGTGAGCCCCGGACTCGAACTTCAGCTTGGCATAGACGTTGTCGCCTTCGACCCGCGAGATCACTTCCTTGTAGCCACCGTGTTCGCCGGGGTTTTCCGACAGGATCTCGACCCGCCAACCCTGCCGTTCGGCATAACGCGAATACATGCGAAACAGGTCGCCGGAAAAGATCGCCGCCTCGTCGCCGCCAGTGCCGGCACGAATTTCCAGGAAGACATTGCGACCGTCCTTGGGGTCCTTTGGTAGCAACATGCGCTGCAGCCGTGCCTCGATTTCATTCAACTGGCCACGGGCTTGCTCGACCTCTTCCGCCGCCATCTCGCGCACATCGGGGTCATTGTCCTTGAGCAGTGCCTGAGCGCCTTCAAGGTCCGATTGCAGCTTGAGGAATTCGCGATAGGCGCCGATGACCGGCTCAACCTCGGCGTATTCCCGGGAATAGGCGCGGAAGCGGGTCTGATCACTGATCACCTCGGCGTCACCCAGTAGCGCGGTCAGTTCTTCGAAGCGGTCCTGCAGGATGTCGAGTTTGTTAAGCAGCGACGCTTTCATGGTTTGTCCGTGTGGTCTTGCAGGGCGAATAGCTCCTGAACGATGCCCAGTGCTTCCACTCGCCCTTCGGCTGAAAGTTTTTTCAGCTGCACGCTGGGCGCGTGAAGCAGTTTGTTGGTCAGGCCGCGCGCCAGTTGAACCAGCACTTCGTCGGCGCCGCTGCCGTTAGCTAACAACCGCTGCGCCTTGCTCAGCTCATCATCACGAATTCGCTCTGCCTGCTGCCGATAGGCCTTGAGCACATCCACCGCAGCCAGCTCGCGCAGCCGCAGCATGAAGTCATCAGTACCGGCGGCAACCAGTTCCTCGGCGGCCATGGCCGCACCCTGACGACTCTTGAGGTTCTCGGCCACCACTTCATGCAAGTCATCGACGGTGTAGAGATAGACGTCCTCCAGCTCACCCACTTGCGGCTCGATATCCCGCGGCACCGCGATATCGACCATGAACATCGGCTTGTGCTTGCGCTTTTTCAGCGCCTGTTCAACGGCACCCTTGCCGAGGATGGGCAGCTGACTGGCAGTGGAGCTGATGACGATGTCGCTGTTGTAAAGCTCCTGGGGGATATCGGCGAGCAGGATGGCATGAGCCCCGAACTGCTCGGCCAGCGCACTGGCACGTTCGAGCGTACGGTTCGCCACGACGATTTTCTTCACGCCCTGCTCGTGCAGGTGACGCGCCACCAGGGTGATGGTTTCGCCTGCACCGATAAGCAAGGCCTGGCTGCGATCCAGATTGGCGAAGATTTGCTTGGCCAGACTGACAGCGGCAAAGGCGACCGATACCGGATTTTCGCCAATGGCGGTATCGGTACGCACGGTCTTTGCGGTACTGAACGTGGCCTGAAACAAACGCCCCAGCAAAGGCCCAAGACTGCCTGCCTCGCGGGCCACGGCATAGGCGGATTTCATCTGGCCGAGAATCTGTGGCTCGCCAAGCACCATTGAGTCGAGCCCTGAGGCGACTCGCATCATGTGCCGCACCGCCTGATCATCGACGTGCACGTAAGCACAGGCCTTTAGATCGTCGAGATTCAGCCGGTGATAAGCGGCCAGCCAGGCGAGTACCTGGTCGGCTTCGACCTGATCCTGCTGCAAATACAGCTCGCTGCGATTGCAGGTCGAAAGAATGGCGGCTTCGCGAGTTGGGGTCACCCGACACAATTGCTGCAGTGCTTCGACCATCTGCTCGGGCGTGAACGCCACACGCTCGCGCACATCTACCGATGCGGTCTTGTGATTAATGCCAAGCGCGATGAAAGCCATGCGGGATCGCTGATTCCAAAACAGAACGCGGGATTCTCCTACTTCGCCTGCTCCAGAACAACCGTTGACCTTCATTGTCTGTACAACAATGGCTCAACCAAATTGCCTCGTGAGCCACCCCATGTGCTTGCCTGACGGCTTGTGTCATCATGCCGCGACCGCAGATCAGCCCTGTATTCTCTATGAAAAAGCTCCTCGTCCTCAGCGCCGCCCTGTTACTCGGCGGTTGCCAAAGCATTTTGCAAAGCACTCCCGAAAGCAGCCCGCCGGTCGAGGAGACGACGCCCGAGCCTGCGACAATCGGCCCTGACGAATATGCGTCATTCAGCAGGGATACACTGTATTCCCTGCTGGTAGCTGAGCTGGCCGGGCAACGCAATCGCTTCGACATTGCGCTGAACAATTATGTCCGCCAGGCCAACGCGACCCAGGATGCAGGCGTCGCTGAGCGCGGCTTTCGCATTGCCGAATACCTGGGTGCCGAGCAGGAAGCGCTTGATACCGCATTGATCTGGGCCGGCAACGCCCCGGACAACCTTGATGCGCAACGGGCCGCCGCTGTACAGCTTGCACGCGCCGGACGCTATGAAGAATCCCTGGCGTTCATGGAAAAGGTGCTGCGCGGCCAGGGCGATACACACTTCGACTTCCTCGCCCTGTCAGCAGCCCAGACTGACCCGGACACGCGCGCCGGCCTGTTGAATAGCTTTGATCAGTTGCTGGCCAAACATCCCGGTAACCCTCAGCTGACGTTTGGCAAGGCGGTACTGCTGCAACAGGACGAGCGTCCCGAAGAGGCTCTGGCGCTACTCGAAGAACAGCCCGCAAGCCAGCAGCAGATACCCTCGACGCTGTTACAGGCACGCTTGCTGCAAATTCTCGAGCGCGGCGATGAAGCCCTTCCCGTGCTGGAAAAAAGCCTGCGACGGCATCCCGAAGACAAACGTCTGCGCCTCACCTATGCGCGCCTGCTGGTGGAGCAGGACCGTCTCGAAGAAGCCATGGGCGAGTTCGCCACGCTGGTCCAGCAGTATCCCGGCGACGACGATCTGCGCTTCTCGATGGCGCTGGTCTGTCTCGAGGCCCAGGCCTGGCGCGAGGCTATCGTCTACCTGCAGGAGCTGATCGACCGCGGCAGCCATGTGGATGCGGCCCACTTCAACCTTGGCCGCGCCTGGCGCGAACTGGGCGAGCAGCAGCTGGCCCTGTCCTCCTTTGCAAACGTCGGCCCTGGTAACGAGTACCTGCCAGCTCAGTTGATGCAGGCCGAGCTGCTGTTTTCCCAGGGACGCCATCAGGAAGCTTCGCAACTGCTGGGCCACGCTCGTGAGCAACAGCCCGATTACGCCATCCAGTTGTATCTCATCGAAATCGAAGCGCTCTCGGGGCAACAGGAGACCGAGCAGGCCTGGCAACTGATCAAACAGGCGCTGGACCAGTTTCCCGAGGATCTGAGCCTGCTCTATACCCGCGCCATGGTTGCTGAGAAGCGGGGTGACCTGAAACAACTCGAACAGGATCTGCGCTTCATCATCGAACGCGAACCGGACAATGCCATGGCACTCAATGCGCTGGGCTACACCTTGGCCGACCGAACCGATCGCCATCGCGAAGCGCTGGAACTTATCGAGCAGGCCTACCAGCTCAACCCCGACGACCCGGCCATTCTCGACAGCCTCGGCTGGGTGAATTTCCGCCTGGGCAATCTGGATCAGGCCGAAGCCCAACTGCGACAGGCGCACGAACGCTTCCCCGACCACGAAGTTGCCGCCCATCTGGGCGAGGTCCTCTGGGTTGCCGGTAAACGGCGCGAAGCACGCTCCATTTGGGCGGAGGCTCTAAAGCAGCAACCGGATAGCCCGATTTTGCGTGAAACCATGAAACGCCTGACCGGCTCGGAGACCCCCTGACCCATGAAGCCGATGCGAAACCTGTTGATCCCGTTGCTTGCCCTACTGCTCGCCGGTTGCGCCGGTTTCGGCCCGCAAGAGTCGCTCGAAGGCCCCGGCAATGCCGAAGCCTGGCAAGCCCACAAAGCGCGAATCAGCCATATCGACGGCTGGCAGATCAGCGGCAAGATAGGTATTCGCGCGCCGCAGGACTCTGGCAGCGGCACTCTTTTCTGGCTGCAGCGCCAGGACTATTTCGACATCCGCCTCTCCGGCCCTCTGGGTCGCGGCGCCACCCGCCTTACCGGTCGCCCTGACGCCGTGACACTGGAAGTTGCCGGGCAGGGGCGCTTCGAAGCGCAATCGCCAGAGGCACTGGTCGAAAGCCAGCTCGGCTGGCAACTCCCGGTATCCCATCTGCTCTGGTGGATTCGCGGCCTGCCTGCACCTGACAGTCGCAGCCGCATCACCCTCGACGGCAGCGGGCGACTGGCCACACTCCAGCAGGACGACTGGGACATTCAGTACCTCAATTACGAGGAAGAGAACGGCCTCGTCCTGCCGTCCCGCATCAAACTGGAAGGCCGAAACCTGCAGATCACCCTGGTCATCAAGGACTGGCAACCGCGCCAGCTTGGTCACTGATGTCAAGACTCACCTTGCCCGCCCCGGCCAAACTCAACCTGATGCTGCACATCACTGGCCGGCGTGCCGATGGCTATCACGAGCTGCAAACGCTTTTCCAGTTTCTCGACTACGGCGACGAACTGACCTTCACGTCCCGCGCCGATGGAGAAATCCATCTACATACCGCCCTACCCGGCGTGGATCACGACAACAACCTGATCGTACGTGCTGCACGCCTGCTGCAATCGCGGAGCGGCTGCAACCAGGGCGCCGATATCCAATTGCTCAAACGCCTGCCCATGGGCGGTGGAATCGGCGGGGGGAGCTCCGATGCTGCGACGACCCTGCTAGGACTCAATCATCTCTGGCAGGCGCGACAGAGCGAAGATTGCCTGGCACAGATCGGACTGACTCTGGGAGCTGACGTCCCCGTCTTCGTCAGGGGCCACGCGGCCTTTGCCGAAGGCATTGGCGAGCGTCTGCAGCCGGTCGAACTGAACGAGCCGTGGTATCTGGTGATCACTCCGCAAGTCTCTGTTAGTACAGCGGAAATATTTTCCGACCCGGAGTTGACACGTAATACCCCCGCCATTACAGTTCGCAGCCTTCTTGCAGGGGGCGGTCATAATGACTGTCAGCCGGTTGTTGAAAAGCGCTATCCGCAAGTGCGTAACGCTTTGAAGTTGTTGGATAAATTTGTTCCAGCAAGAATGACCGGCACTGGAGCTTGTGTGTTTGGAAGCTTTCCAAACCAGAGCGAGGCTGATAAAGTCTGCCGCCAGCTTCCAGCCGATATGCCCGGCTTCGTAGCTCAAGGGCGCAACATTTCGATGTTGCACCGCACGCTCGAAGAACTGGCGCAGGAAGTGAATGCCTAGCATTCGGTTGTACGATACAGGGGCGTCGCCAAGCGGTAAGGCACCAGGTTTTGATCCTGGCATGCGTTGGTTCGAATCCAGCCGCCCCTGCCACAACCCTTCCGGGGTACGTACGATCAGGTTTCTACATGTTGTTCCACAGGGGCGTCGCCAAGCGGTAAGGCACCAGGTTTTGATCCTGGCATGCGTTGGTTCGAATCCAGCCGCCCCTGCCATACACTTGAGAGCTGTTCAAAAAGCCCAGCCTTTTGAACAGCTTTTTGTTTCATCGGACCCACCCTCAGGCAGGTACTGCGCGTGTCCAAGATGATGGTCTTCACGGGGAACGCCAACCCCGACCTGGCACGGCGTGTCGTACGTCAGCTGCATATCCCTCTCGGTGACGCCTACGTCGGAAAGTTCTCCGATGGCGAAATCAGTGTCGAAATCAACGAAAATGTTCGCGGCAAGGACGTCTTCCTGATTCAACCGACCTGCGCACCGACCAATGACAACCTGATGGAACTGGTGGTAATGGCTGACGCCTTCCGCCGCTCCTCCGCCACCCGTATCACTGCCGTGATCCCGTATTTTGGCTACGCCCGTCAGGATCGCCGTCCGCGTTCCGCACGTGTGCCGATCAGCGCCAAGGTCGTGGCCGACATGCTCGATGTGGTGGGCGTCAACCGCGTTCTAACCGTCGATCTGCACGCCGATCAGATCCAGGGTTTCTTCGACATGCCTGTGGATAACATCTACGGCTCGCCGGTCCTGGTCGATGATATTCAGGCGCAGCGCTTCGAGAACCTGATGATCGTCTCACCCGACATTGGTGGTGTGGTACGTGCTCGCGCCGTGGCCAAGTCACTGGGTGTGGATCTTGCGATCATCGACAAGCGTCGGCCAAAGGCCAACCAGTCGGAAGTCATGCACATCATCGGTGATATCGAAGGTCGTACCTGCATCCTCGTCGATGACATGGTCGATACCGCCGGCACCCTGTGCCATGCTGCCACTGCGCTGAAGGACCACGGCGCAGAGAAGGTCTATGCGTATTGTACCCACCCGATTCTGTCGGGTCGCGCCATCGAAAACATCGACGGCTCGGTACTCGACGAACTGGTGGTAACCAATACCATTCCGCTGTCGGCCGCTGCCCAGTCCTGTACCCGTATTCGCCAGCTGGACATTGCGCCAATGGTGGCTGAGGCGGTTCGCCGCATCAGCAATGCTGAATCGATCAGCGCGATGTTCCGCTAGGCCTAGTGCCTGACCCTTCGCGCCGAACGAAAATGTGCCCCGCTACATGCGAGGCTTTTATCCAACCGCCCGATAGTGCTGGTCGCAAGCACATCGGGCGCGTTGCTATCCTGGAGAAACACAATGACTGACTTCAATCTGAATGCCCAAGAGCGTTCCGACCTGGGGAAAGGTGCGAGCCGCCGCCTGCGTCGTAACGCCAACCTCGTACCGGCCGTGATCTACGGTGGCGAAGCTGCGCCGCAATCGATCAGCATTCTGGCCAAAGATCTGGCCAAGATGCTGGAAAATGAAATCGCCTTCAGCAACATCATCACGCTGAACGTCGACGGCCAGAACCAAGACGTCGTGATCAAGGCGCTGCAGCGTCACCCAGCCAAAGGCTTCGTGCTGCATGCTGACTTCCAGCGTGTTATCGCCGGCCAGAAGCTGACCGCGACCGTTCCGGTCCACCTGGTCAACCAGGAAACCGCGATTGGCGTCAAGCAGCAGGGTGGCGAAATCTACCTGAACCTGCCGGATGCTGAAGTTTCCTGCCTGCCGCAAGACCTGCCGGACTTCATCGAAGTCGACATCGCCAACATGGAAGTCGGTCAGGTTCTGCACATGAGCGACCTGAAGCTGCCGCAAGGCGTTACCTTCGTAGCTCTGCAGCATGGCAGTGACCTCCCGGTCGTCAACATTCACGCACCACGCGTGAGCAAGGATGACGCCGAGAAAGAAGAAGGCGCTGCCGAGTAATCCACTCGCAGCCTGCTGAAGGAAGGGCCTCTGTCGTGACTGCCGTACAACTGATCGTCGGCCTGGGTAATCCAGGCCCCGAATACGACCAGACCCGGCATAACGCAGGGGCCCTTTTCGTTGAGCGCCTGGCTGCCGCCAAAGGCGCCAACCTCAGCGTCGATCGCAAATACTTCGGCCTGGTCGGCAAGTTTCGCCATCAGGACCAGGACGTCCGCCTGCTGATCCCCACCACGTTCATGAACCGCAGCGGTCAGGCGGTGGCGGCATTGGCCGGATTTTTTCGAATTTCTCCCGAGGCCATCCTGGTTGCCCACGATGAACTCGACATGCCTCCCGGCGTCGCCAAGCTCAAGCAGGGCGGCGGACACGGAGGGCACAACGGGCTGCGCGATATCATCACCAGGCTCGCCAATCAGAACAACTTCTACCGCCTGCGCCTCGGCATCGGCCACCCTGGACACAGTAGCCAGGTAACCGGCTACGTGCTCGGTCGCGCACCGCAGGCCGAACGGGAGAAGCTGGACGCCAGCATTGATTTCGCCCTCGACGCCCTGCCGGAAATCCTGACCGGCAACTGGACCAAGGCGATGCACAAGCTGCACAGCCAGAAGGCCTGACAGCCCCTTTTTCGATTCATCTGCGAGGGTTTATCACTCATGGGATTCAATTGCGGTATCGTTGGCCTGCCCAACGTCGGCAAGTCCACCCTGTTCAACGCGCTGACCAAATCCGGTATCGCAGCGGAAAACTTCCCCTTCTGCACCATCGAGCCGAACAGCGGCATCGTGCCGATGCCCGATTCGCGCCTCGAGGCGCTGGCAGAGATCGTCAAGCCCGAGCGTGTATTGCCCACGACAATGGAGTTCGTCGACATTGCCGGCCTGGTGGCTGGCGCCTCCAAAGGTGAAGGCCTGGGCAACAAGTTCCTGGCCAACATCCGCGAAACCGACGCCATTGCACATGTGGTGCGCTGCTTCCAGGACGACAACGTCATTCACGTCGCCAACTCGGTCGATCCCAAGCGCGACATCGAGATCATCGACCTGGAACTGATCTTCGCCGACCTCGACAGCTGCGAGAAGCAGCTGCAGAAGGTTACTCGCAATGCCAAGGGCGGGGACAAAGACGCCCTGGCGCAGAAGGCATTATTGGAGAAGCTGATCCCACACTTCACCGAAGGCAAGCCGGCGCGCACCCTGTTGCGCGACATGAGCGCCGACGAGAAGCAGATCGTGCGTGGCTTCCACCTCCTCACCAGCAAGCCGGTGATGTATATCGCCAACGTTGCCGAAGACGGCTTCGAAGACAACCCGCTACTGGACATCGTGCGCGCCATTGCCGACGAAGAAGGCGCCCCGGTAGTGCCGGTGTGCAACAAGATCGAAGCGGAAATCGCAGAACTGGATGACGGTGAAGAGAAGGACATGTTCCTTGAAGCCCTAGGCCTCGAAGAGCCCGGGCTGAACCGCGTGATCCGCGCTGGTTACGAGCTGCTCAACCTGCAGACCTACTTTACTGCCGGCGTGAAGGAAGTGCGCGCCTGGACCGTCAAGGTAGGCGCCACTGCGCCGCAGGCCGCCGCCGTGATTCACACCGACTTTGAGAAGGGCTTCATCCGCGCCGAAGTCATCGCCTACAACGACTTCATCCAGTACAAGGGCGAAGCCGGGGCCAAGGAAGCCGGCAAATGGCGCCTTGAGGGCAAGGAATACATCGTCAAGGACGGCGATGTCATGCACTTCCGCTTTAACGTCTGATACCCGGACGGCACCGCAGCCTTTGAAAGCCCCGTATTGCGGGGCTTTTTGCATTCCGGCGCCGGCATCATCCCATCGGCCATCCATCAGACCGACGGCTGTTTCCCCCGTCGTTACGGACATTCGTCCCGCTGCTGCGGTCGAAAGGGCAGACTTGCCGAAGACGAAGCCCGTGATGAACAACCTTGCCGAGCCGCCCCAGCATCTGCTGGAGGACAGTTTTTTCGACCGGGACGCCCAGCTCGTAGCTCGCGAGTTGTTGGGAATGGTGATTCGCCATTGCGTCGACGGCCTCTGGCTATCGGCCCGCATCATCGAAACCGAGGCCTACTACATCGACGAGAAGGCCAGCCACTCCTCGCTCGGCAACAGCCCATCACGGCGCGCGATGTTCATGCCGGCAGGCCACCTTTATCTCTACTACTCGCGCGGCGGTGACTCGTTGAACTTCAGCGTGCAGGGCGACGGCAACGCGGTATGCATCAAGGCGGGCTACCCTTGGGTTGACTCGCTGTCCTGTGAGGCATCGCTGGAGCGCATGCGCAGCAACAGCCCGGCAGCAGCAGGCGGTCCACGTGCCCTTACCCGGCTCTGCTCCGGCCAGACATTGCTGTGCAAGGCACTGGGGCTCACGGTGAAGGAATGGAACGCGCAGCGCATGGATCACGCCCGGCTGCGCGTTGACGACATCGGTGCGCGCCCGGACATCATCCAGACTACCCGTCTCGGCATCCCGCACGGGCGCGATGAGCACCTGCCCTATCGCTTCGTCGACGCCGGTTTCGCCCAACATTGTACCCGCAACCCGCTACGCCGAAACCAACGCGTAGGCAAGGACTACGTTTTTCTGCAGCGCGATAATCTATCAAGCTAGTGCGGTTACTGCGGAGATCTTGGCGGAATTAATGTG
>NZ_JAMOHY010000035.1 GCF_024448695.1 Stutzerimonas stutzeri
CCATTCGATGAGGAAAGAGGCTCCTTCGGGGGCCTTTTTCTATTGCTGATCATTTATTGACACCCCCTAGACGCATCCGTACAATTGCGCCTCCTTTTACCGGGCGTATTGCGTTTGGTAGGGATGGCTAATTGGAGTCTGAGGTCAAAATGCAAAACCAACAAATCCGTATTCGGTTGAAGGCTTTTGACCATCGCCTGATCGATCAATCAACCCAGGAAATCGTGGAAACCGCGAAACGTACTGGTGCTCAGGTGCGTGGTCCGATTCCACTGCCGACCCGCAAAGAGCGGTTTACCGTTCTGGTCTCTCCGCACGTCAACAAAGACGCGCGCGACCAGTACGAAATCCGTACTCATAAGCGTGTGCTGGACATTGTTCAGCCAACCGACAAGACCGTCGATGCGCTGATGAAGCTTGATCTTGCGGCTGGCGTGGAAGTGCAGATCAGCCTCGGCTAAAACCTGGAGTTTTAGTCGTGTAACGCTCTGAAATGGGCGGCCATAGCGGGTGAAAGCCCCGTACACTCAAGAGGTTACAACATGACTATTGGTGTAGTCGGTCGCAAATGCGGTATGACCCGCGTTTTCACCGAGGATGGTGTCTCTATTCCGGTCACGGTCATTGAGATCGAGCCGAATCGTGTCACCCAGTTTAAGAATGAAGAGAGCGATGGCTATCGCGCTGTACAGATCACTGTCGGCGAGCGTCGCGCGTCCCGTGTCACCAAGGCTCAGGCCGGTCATTTCGCCAAGGCGAATGTGGCTGCCGGTCGTGGCGTCTGGGAATTCCGCCTTGAGGGCGAGGAGTTCCAGGCCGGTGACCAGATCAATGCCGAGATTTTCCAGGCTGGACAGATGGTGGATGTCACCGGTCAGTCCAAGGGTAAAGGCTTTGCCGGTACCATCAAGCGCTGGAACTTCCGTGGTCAGGACAATACCCACGGTAACTCCGTATCCCACCGCGTACCAGGTTCGATTGGCCAGTGCCAGACTCCGGGTCGTGTTTTCAAGGGCAAGAAGATGTCCGGGCACATGGGCGCCGAGCGCGTAACCGTGCAGTCTCTGGAAATCGTGCGTGTCGATGCCGAACGTAATCTGCTGTTGGTTAAGGGCGCAGTGCCCGGCGCCACCGGTGGTGACGTGATCGTGCGTCCGGCCGCCAAGGCTCGCGGGTAAGGGGGAGTTCACATGCAATTGAATGTTAATGGCGCACAAGCCATAGAAGTCTCCGAGCGTACCTTTGGCGCTGAATACAACGAGACGCTGGTGCATCAGGCAGTCGTCGCCTACATGGCAGGCGGCCGTCAGGGCAGCAAGCAGCAGAAGACTCGGTCCGATGTCTCCGGTGGCGGCAAGCGCCCCTGGCGCCAGAAGGGCACTGGTCGCGCGCGTGCCGGTACCACTCGTGGTCCGATCTGGCGTGGCGGTGGTGTGACGTTTGCCGCTCGTCCGCAGAATCACGAGCAGAAGCTGAACAAGAAGATGTATCGCGCTGCGATGCGTTCCATTCTTGCTGAGCTGGTTCGCTCCGAGCGTCTGGTCATCGTTGAAGACTTCATCGTCGACAGCCCCAAGACCAAGCTGCTTGCCAACAAGCTGACCGGTATGGGCCTGAATGACGTGCTGATCGTTTCCGATGCGGTCGATCAGAACCTTTATCTGGCTGCTCGCAACCTGCCGCACGTCGATGTACGTGATGTTCAGGGGTCCGATCCCGTCAGCCTGATCGCCTATGACAAGGTGTTGATCACCGTGTCGGCTGTGAAGAAATTCGAGGAGCTGCTGGGATGAACCAGGAACGCGTATTCAAAGTCCTGCTTGGTCCGCATGTCTCCGAGAAGGCAACCATGCTGGCTGACAGCAAGAGCCAGTTCGTTTTCAAGGTTGCGACCGACGCAACCAAGCTGGAAATCAAGAAGGCCGTCGAAAGCCTGTTCAACGTGAAGGTCGCCAAGGTCAGCACCCTGAATGTTCAGGGCAAGACCAAGCGCACCGCTCGCGGTCTGGGCAAGCGCAACGACTGGAAGAAGGCGTACATCGCACTTCAGCCGGGCCAGGATCTCGATTTCTCCGGCAGTGCTGAGTAAGGAAGGGGTGCATCATGGCAATTGTTAAATGCAAACCGACTTCCGCGGGCCGCCGCTTTGTGGTCAAGGTGGTGGGTCAGGAGCTGCACAAAGGCGCTCCTTATGCTCCGCTGCTCGAGAAGAAGTCGAAAACCGGTGGCCGTAACAACAACGGTCGCATCACCACTCGCCACATTGGCGGTGGCCACAAGCAGCATTACCGTCTGGTCGATTTTCGTCGCAACAAGGATGGCATTCCTGCCATCGTCGAGCGTATCGAATACGACCCGAACCGTACTGCGCACATTGCGCTGCTGAAGTATGCCGATGGCGAGCGTCGTTACATCATCGCTCCCAAGGGTGTCAGTGCTGGCGATCAGCTGCTGTCGGGTGTCAATGCGCCGATCAGGGCTGGCAACAGCCTGCCGCTGCGCAACATCCCGCTGGGTTCCACCATTCATGGTGTTGAGCTTAAGCCGGGCAAGGGTGCCCAGATCGCTCGTTCCGCTGGTGCTTCAGCTCAGCTGGTTGCGCGTGAAGGTGCTTATGTAACGCTGCGTCTTCGCTCCGGCGAAACACGCAAGGTGCTGGCTGAATGCCGTGCGACCCTGGGCGAAGTCTCGAACTCCGAGCACAGCCTGCGTTCGCTGGGTAAAGCAGGTGCCAAGCGCTGGCGCGGTGTCCGTCCGACCGTTCGCGGTGTGGCTATGAACCCGGTTGATCACCCCCATGGTGGTGGTGAGGGTCGTACCTCCGGTGGTCGTCATCCGGTGTCGCCATGGGGCTTCCCGACCAAGGGCGCGAAGACTCGCTCCAACAAGCGCACCGATAACATGATCGTCCGTCGTCGCAAGTAACTAGAGGGATACGACAGTGCCGCGTTCTCTGAAAAAAGGTCCTTTTATCGATCTTCACCTATTGAAGAAGGTCGAAGTGGCGATGGAAAAGAATGATCGCAAGCCAGTTAAAACCTGGTCGCGTCGTTCCATGATCCTGCCGCAAATGGTCGGTCTGACCATCGCTGTGCATAACGGTCGTCAACATGTTCCCGTTCTCGTGAGCGAAGACATGGTCGGTCACAAACTCGGCGAGTTCGCTGGTACCCGCACTTATCGCGGGCACGTAGCGGACAAGAAAGGCAAGCGCTAAGGGGTAAGGAAAGATGGAAGTAGCCGCTAAGTTGTCGGGCGCTCGCATCTCCGCCCAGAAAGCCCGCCTGGTCGCCGACCAGATCCGCGGGAAAGGGGTGGGCGAAGCGCTCAACCTGCTGGCTTTCAGTAACAAGAAAGCCGCCGAGATCATGAAAAAAGTGCTGGAGTCGGCCGTGGCCAACGCCGAGCACAACGAAGGCGCTGACGTGGATGACCTCAAGGTTTCCACTGTCTTCGTCAACGAGGGGCGTTCGCTTAAGCGCATCATGCCGCGTGCCAAAGGCCGCGCTGATCGCATCGTCAAGCGGTCTTGCCATATCACTGTCAAGGTTGCGGACAAGTAACGGAGTCGATCAGATGGGTCAGAAAGTACATCCCACTGGCATTCGCCTGGGAATCGTCAAGGAGCACACCTCCGTCTGGTACGCAGACGGTCGTACGTACGCCGATTATCTGCTTGCAGATCTGAACGTGCGTCAGTACCTCCAAGACAAATTAAAAAGCGCGTCCGTAAGCCGTATCGACATCGCTCGCCCGGCTCAAACCGCACGCATCACCATCCACACCGCTCGTCCCGGCATCGTGATCGGCAAGAAAGGTGAAGATGTTGAGAAGCTGCGTCAGGACCTGACCAAGCAAATGGGTGTGCCTGTGCACATCAACATCGAAGAAATCCGCAAGCCGGAACTCGATGCAATGCTGGTAGCACAGAACGTTGCTCAGCAGCTGGAGCGTCGCGTGATGTTCCGTCGCGCCATGAAGCGCGCCGTACAGAACGCCATCCGCATTGGTGCCAAAGGCATCAAGATCCAGGTGAGTGGACGTCTGGGTGGGGCTGAAATCGCCCGTACCGAATGGTATCGCGAAGGTCGTGTGCCGCTGCACACGCTGCGCGCCGATATCGACTACAACACCTACGAAGCACACACCACCTACGGTGTGATCGGCGTCAAGGTCTGGATCTTCAAAGGCGAAGTGATTGGTGGTCGCCATGAAGAGCTCAAGCCGCAAGCGCCTGCGCCTCGTAAAAAAGCTACCAAGTAAGGAGTACGCCAAATGTTGCAACCCAAGCGTACAAAATTCCGCAAGCAGATGACCGGTCACAACCGTGGTCTGGCTCAGCGCGGTAGCAAGGTCAGCTTCGGCGAGTTCGCCCTGAAGTCTGTTTCCCGTGGCCGTTTGACGGCCCGCCAGATCGAGTCCGCACGTCGTGCGCTGACCCGTCACGTAAAGCGTGGCGGTAAGATCTGGATCCGCGTATTCCCCGACAAGCCTGTCACCAAGAAGCCTCTGGAAGTCCGGATGGGTAAAGGTAAGGGTAACGTCGAGTACTGGGTAGCCCAGATTCAACCGGGCAAGGTGCTCTACGAGATTGAGGGTGTTTCCGAAGAGCTGGCGCGTGAGGCTTTCGCCCTGGCTGCTGCAAAGCTGCCTCTCGCCACCTCCTTTGTTAAGCGGACGGTGATGTGATGAAAGCGAATGAGCTTCGTGAAAAATCCGCTCAGCAGCTGAACGAGCAACTGCTCGAGCTGCTGCGCGACCAGTTCAATCTGCGTATGCAGAAAGCGACTGGCCAGTTGGGGCAGTCTCACCTGCTCTCGCAAGTCAAGCGCGACATTGCTCGTGTCAAGACTGTGCTCAACCAGCAGGCAGGTAAGTGATCATGGCTGAAGTTGAAAAGACTGTCCGCACGCTGACTGGCCGCGTCGTCAGCGACAAAATGGACAAAACCATCACCGTACTGATCGAGCGTCGCGTCAAGCACCCGATCTACGGTAAATACGTGAAGCGTTCGACCAAACTGCACGCCCACGACGAAACCAACCAGTGCCGTATCGGCGACAAGGTCATCATCCGCGAGACTCGTCCGCTGGCGAAGACCAAGTCCTGGATGCTGGTTGATGTCGTTGAACGCGCCGTCGAAGTCTAAGGGCTAGGGGTCGGAGAAATAATATGATTCAGACTCAATCAATGCTCGATGTGGCGGATAACAGTGGCGCTCGTCGCGTCATGTGTATCAAGGTTCTCGGCGGTTCGCACCGCCGTTATGCCGGCATCGGCGACATCATCAAGGTTACCGTCAAGGAAGCGATTCCGCGTGGCAAGGTCAAGAAAGGCCAGGTGATGACCGCTGTTGTGGTCCGCACCCGTCACGGTGTTCGTCGTCCGGACGGTTCCATTATCCGCTTCGATGGCAATGCTGCTGTTCTGCTGAACAACAAGCAGGAGCCTATCGGTACTCGTATTTTCGGGCCGGTGACGCGTGAGCTTCGTAACGAGAAGTTCATGAAAATCGTCTCGCTCGCGCCTGAAGTGCTCTAAGGAGTAGCCGCATGCAAAAGATTCGTCGCAACGACGAGATCATCGTCATCGCCGGCAAGGACAAGGGCAAGCGCGGTAAGGTGCTTCGGGTTCTCGCTGACGACCGTCTGGTCGTTGGTGGTATCAACCTGGTCAAGCGCCATACCAAGCCGAACCCGATGTCTGGCGTTCAGGGCGGTATCGTCGAGAAAGAGGCGCCTCTGCACGTCTCTAACGTCGCTATCTTCAATAGTGAAACCAACAAGGCAGACCGCGTTGGGTTCACCGTCGAAGACGGCAAGAAAATTCGTGTCTTCAAGTCGACCCAGAAGCCGGTTGAAGCTTGAGACTGCTAGGTAGATAACCATGGCACGACTAAAAGAAGTTTATCGGAAGCAAATCGCGCCCAAGCTGAAGGAAGAACTTCAGCTCGGCAACGTGATGGAAGTTCCGCGCATTACCAAGATCACTCTAAACATGGGTCTCGGCGAAGCTATCGGTGACAAGAAGATCATCGATCATGCTGTTGCTGACCTGGAGAAGATCACCGGTCAGAAGGTTGTTGTGACTCACGCCCGGAACTCCATCGCTGGCTTCAAGGTCCGCGAAGGTTGGCCGATCGGCGTCAAAGTCACGCTGCGTGGCAATCGCATGTACGAATTCCTGGATCGTCTGCTTTCGATCTCCCTGCCTCGGGTTCGCGACTTCCGCGGCCTGAATGCCAAGTCCTTCGATGGTCGTGGCAACTACAGCATGGGCGTGAAAGAGCAGATCATCTTCCCGGAAATCGATTACGACAAGATCGATGCGCTGCGTGGTCTGGACATCACCCTGACCACTACCGCCCGGACGGATGAGGAAGGTCGTGCACTGCTGCGCGCCTTCAACTTCCCGTTCCGTAACTGATTGGAGTAGGTACATGGCTAAGCAAAGCATGAAGAACCGCGAGCTGAAGCGTCAGCAGACGGTTGCCAAGTACGCTGCAAAGCGTGCGGCGCTGAAGGCTGTCATCGCCAACCCGAACTCCACGCCGGAAGCTCGTTGGGAAGCCCAGGTTTCCCTGCAGAAGCAGCCACGTGACGCCAGCGCCTCGCGCCTGCGTAACCGCTGCCGTCTGACTGGTCGTCCGCATGGTGTGTATCGCAAGTTCGGTCTTGCGCGCAACATGCTGCGCCAGGCTGCCATGCGTGGTGATGTGCCGGGTCTGGTCAAGGCCAGCTGGTAAAAACGAAGGTCCGGCTAATGGCCGGACTGGATGTTATCGAATCAAGCCCCTCTGGGGCTTGATTCGTTTCATATCTGTCTCTAGAATGTCCGGCTCGCCCGAGCCACGCATTTTTGCGTACTTGTCTAGAAAGCGACACGAGCCCTCGCGGGCTTATTTTTTCGTATTAGGAGCCAAGAGCCCATGAGTATGCAGGACCCGTTAGCGGACATGCTAACTCGTATCCGTAATGCCCAGATGGCCGAAAAGTCCGTCGTGAGCATGCCGTCTTCCACGCTGAAGGTGGCAGTAGCCAACGTTCTTCAGGGTGAAGGCTATATTGCCGGATACAACGTCAGTGGCGATGCAAAGCCGCAGTTGTCCATCGAGCTCAAGTACTTCGAGGGCCGTCCGGTCATCGAAGAGCTCAAGCGTGTTAGTCGTCCTGGCCTTCGCCAGTACAAATCCGTCGACCAGTTGCCGAAAGTTCGTGGCGGTCTGGGCGTTTCGATCGTGTCCACCAACAAGGGTGTGATGACTGATCGTGCTGCTCGCGCCGCTGGCGTTGGCGGCGAAGTGCTCTGCACTGTGTTCTAAGGGGGAATAAGCATGTCTCGCGTTGCTAAAAACCCCGTCAAGCTGCCTGCTGGCGTCGAAATCAAGATGACCGGTCAACAGCTTTCGGTGAAGGGTGCCAAGGGCGCTCTGGAGCTGAACATTCATTCGTCAGTTGAGGTCATCCAGGAAGCGGGTGAGCTGCGTTTTGCCGGTCGCAATGGTGATCAGCAGACTCGCGCAATGGCTGGTACCACTCGTGCGCTGGTGAACAACATGGTAGTTGGTGTCAGCCAAGGCTTTGAGCGCAAGCTCCAGCTGGTTGGTGTCGGTTACAAGGCGCAAGCCAAAGGTCAAGTGCTGTCCCTGGCTCTCGGCTTCTCGCATCCGGTGGAATATGAACTGCCGCAAGGCGTTACCGCTGAGACCCCCAGCCAGACCGATATCCTGATCAAGGGTATCGATAAGCAACTGGTCGGGCAGGTGGCTGCTGAAATCCGTGATTACCGTCGTCCTGAACCTTACAAGGGCAAAGGCGTGCGTTACTCGGACGAAGTGGTTCGTCGTAAAGAAGCTAAGAAGAAGTAGGGCATAGCAAATGAGCCTAAAGAAAGTTACTCGTCTGCGTCGCGCTCGCAAGGCACGCCTGAAGATGCGCGAGCTGGAAGTCGTACGCCTTTGTGTGTATCGCTCTTCCCAGCACATCTACGCCCAGGTCCTCGCGGCCGGTGGCGACAAGGTCCTGGCCAGCGCCTCGACACTCGACAAAGAACTGCGCGGCGGTGCCACCGGCAACGTCGACGCTGCCAAGAAAGTTGGTCAGCTGGTCGCTGAGCGTGCTAAGGCCGCAGGTGTCACCCAGGTGGCGTTCGACCGTTCTGGCTTCAAGTACCACGGTCGTGTGAAGGCACTGGCTGATGCTGCTCGTGAAGGCGGGCTGGAGTTCTAAGTTATGGCATATAACGAGCAAAAGCGCGACGAAGGCTACATTGAGAAGCTGGTTCAAGTTAACCGCGTCGCCAAAACTGTTAAAGGTGGTCGTATCTTCACCTTCACCGCGTTGACCGTGGTGGGTGATGGCAAGGGTCGTGTAGGTTTCGGTCGCGGCAAGTCCCGTGAAGTACCTGCTGCCATTCAGAAGGCCATGGAAGCGGCTCGCCGCAACATGATCCAGGTTGATCTGAACGGTACTACCTTGCAATACGCCATGAAGGCCGCTCACGGCGCTTCGAAGGTGTACATGCAGCCGGCATCTGAAGGTACTGGTGTCATCGCTGGTGGTGCAATGCGCGCCATCCTCGAGGTCGCTGGTGTGCAGAACGTTCTGGCCAAGTGCTATGGGTCGACCAACCCCGTCAACGTGGTTCACGCTACGTTCAAGGGTCTGAAGTCCATGCAGTCGCCTGAGTCGATCGCTGCGAAGCGCGGCAAGAGCGTTGAGGAGATTTCCTGATCATGGCTAACGCAACCGTCAAGGTTACGCTGATCAAAAGCGTCAGCGGCCGTATCCCCAATCACAAGCTGTGCGTCAAGGGCCTTGGCCTGCGTCGCATTGGTCATACCGTTGAGGTTCAGGACACTCCTGAGAATCGCGGCATGATCAACAAGGCTTACTACATGCTCCGTGTGGAGGGCTAAGCCATGCAACTGAACGATCTGCGTTCTGCGCCAGGCGCCCGTCGCGAAAAGCTGCGTCCGGGCCGTGGTATTGGTAGCGGCCTCGGCAAGACCGGTGGCCGTGGTCACAAGGGTCAGACTTCCCGCTCCGGCGGCAAGATTGCTCCCGGGTTCGAAGGCGGCCAGCAGCCTCTGCATCGCCGTCTGCCGAAGTTCGGCTTCGTCTCTCTGAAAGCCATGGATCGCGCAGAAGTGCGTACGTCCGAGCTGGCCAAGGTTGAAGGCGACGTTGTAACTCTGCAGAGCCTCAAAGACGCCAACATCATCAATCACAACGTACTGCGTGTAAAAGTCATGCTGTCCGGTGAGGTTGGTCGTGCGGTGACTCTCAAGGGCATCGCCGCCACCAAAGGTGCGCGTGCGGCTATCGAAGCAGCTGGCGGCAAGTTCGAGGAATAAATGGCTAAGCAAGGTGCTCTCTCCGCGCTGAGTAATGGTGGGCTGTCCGAGCTCTGGGCACGTCTGCGTTTTCTGCTGATGGCGATTATCGTCTATCGGATTGGCGCACACATCCCGGTGCCGGGGATCAACCCCGATAGGCTGGCCGAGCTGTTCCGTCAGAACGAAGGGACCATCCTTAGCCTGTTCAACATGTTTTCCGGCGGCGCGCTGGAGCGAATGAGCATTTTTGCGCTGGGGATCATGCCGTACATTTCGGCATCGATCATCATGCAGCTCATGACCGCTGTTAGCCCGCAGCTGGAGCAGTTGAAGAAGGAAGGTGAGGCTGGGCGACGCAAGATCAGTCAGTACACGCGTTATGGAACGCTGGTGCTGGCTATCGTTCAGGCGGTCGGCATGTCGGTCGGCCTGGCGGGTCAGGGTGTGGCGTTCAGCAACGATTTCGGCTTCTATTTCGTGGCCATCACCACCTTTGTGGCCGGTGCAATGTTCATGATGTGGCTGGGCGAGCAGATCACCGAGCGGGGTGTCGGTAACGGCATTTCGATGTTGATCTTCGCGGGCATCGTTGCTGGTTTGCCGGGCGCGCTGGGGCAGTCTTTCGAGTCTGCGCGGCAGGGTGATATCAATATCATTGCCTTGCTTGCAGTGGGTCTGGTTGCCGTTGCCATCATCGGCTTTGTGGTATTCATCGAGCGTGGTCAGCGGCGGATTGCCGTTCACTATGCCAAGCGTCAGCAGGGCCGCAAGGTGTTCGCTGCGCAGACGAGCCACCTGCCGTTGAAGGTCAATATGGCCGGCGTCATCCCTGCGATTTTCGCCAGCAGTATTCTGCTGTTCCCGGCTTCGCTGGGGCAGTGGTTTGGACAGTCCGAGAGCATGAGCTGGCTGGCAGATATCTCCCAGTCGATCGCTCCCGGTCAGCCTTTGAATATCCTGTTGTTCAGCGCCGGCATCATCTTCTTCTGCTTCTTCTACACGGCATTGATGTTCAATCCGAAAGACGTTGCTGAAAACCTGAAGAAGTCCGGTGCGTTTATCCCGGGAATCCGGCCTGGTGAGCAGTCCGCGCGCTATATCGATGGCGTACTGACTCGCTTGACCATGTTCGGTGCCCTGTACATGACGGCTGTCTGCCTGCTGCCCCAGTTCCTTGTGGTGGCTGCAAACGTGCCGTTCTACCTTGGCGGGACTTCGTTGCTGATCGTGGTGGTAGTGGTGATGGACTTCATGTCGCAAGTGCAGTCACACCTCATGTCTCACCAGTATGATTCCCTGATGAAAAAAGCCAACCTGAAGGGCTATGGCAGCGGAATGCTCCGCTGATTGGTTCGTAAGGTTCGAGGAGTTGGTCATGAAAGTTCGTGCATCGGTCAAAAAGCTGTGCCGCAACTGCAAGATCGTCCGTCGCGAAGGCGTCGTTCGTGTCATCTGCAGTGCAGAACCACGTCACAAACAGCGCCAAGGCTGATTGTGAGCTAAAGCTAGAGCCCGGCAGCTAGTGCGCTGCCGGGTTGATTATTTGTTATTACAGCGTTAGTATCTCGCGCCCTTTTCTTGGCTTCCGGGGCGTTGGGTAGCTGTCAATTGGAGTTTCACTGAATGGCCCGTATTGCAGGCGTAAACATTCCGGATAACAAGCACACTGTTATCTCGCTGACCTACATCTATGGTGTTGGTCGCACTCGTGCGCAGACCATCTGTGCAGCTACCGGCGTAAATCCGGCAGCGAAAATCAAGGATCTCTCCGACGAGCAGGTCGAACTGCTGCGCGGCGAAGTGGCCAAGTTCATCGTTGAAGGTGATCTGCGTCGCGAAGTCAACATGAAGATCAAGCGCTTGATGGACCTGGGCTGCTACCGCGGCCTGCGTCATCGTCGTGGTCTGCCGGTTCGCGGTCAGCGTACCAAGACCAACGCTCGCACCCGCAAGGGCCCGCGCAAGCCGATCCGCAAGTAATCGCGTAGGAATTTAAGTAATGGCAAAACCTGCTGCTCGTCCTCGTAAGAAAATCAAAAAGACAGTGGTTGATGGCATCGCCCACATCCATGCGTCTTTCAACAACACCATCATCACTATCACCGACCGTCAGGGCAATGCGTTGTCCTGGGCTACTTCCGGTGGTTCCGGTTTCCGTGGTTCGCGTAAAAGCACCCCGTTCGCTGCTCAGGTAGCGGCCGAGCGTGCTGGTCAGGCGGCACTGGAATATGGCCTGAAGAACCTCGACGTCAACGTCAAGGGCCCAGGTCCGGGTCGTGAATCTGCTGTTCGTGCTCTGAACGGCTGTGGTTATAAAATCGCCAGCATCACCGACGTGACGCCAATCCCGCATAACGGGTGCCGTCCGCCGAAGAAGCGCCGCGTGTAATCAGGAGACAGTGAAGAATGGCTCGTTATATTGGTCCCAAGTGCAAACTGTCTCGTCGTGAAGGCACCGATCTCTTTCTGAAGAGTGGTGTACGCGCGCTCGAATCGAAGTGCAACATCGAAACCCCACCGGGTGTTCATGGTCAACGTCGTGGTCGCCTTTCCGACTACGGTACTCAGCTGCGCGAGAAGCAGAAAGTTCGTCGTATCTACGGTGTGCTTGAGCGTCAGTTCAGCGGTTACTACAAGGAAGCAGCCAGCCGCAAGGGCGCTACCGGCGAGAACCTGCTGCAGCTGCTCGAGTGCCGCCTGGACAACGTCGTGTACCGCATGGGCTTCGGCTCCACGCGTGCTGAGTCGCGTCAGCTGGTCTCCCACAAGGCAATCAGCGTCAACGGCAAGACTGTGAACGTTCCTTCCTATCAGGTCAAAGCGGGTGACGTGGTAGAAGTACGTGAGAAGTGCCGTAACCAGTTGCGTATCGCCCAAGCCCTGGAACTGTGCGCACAGCGCGGTCGTGTTGAGTGGGTCGAAGTAGATACCGACAAGAAAACCGGTGTTTTCAAGAGTGTTCCGGCTCGCAGTGATCTGTCCGCCGACATCAATGAAAGCCTGATTGTCGAGCTCTACTCCAAGTAAGGGCTAGAAAATAGGTGTATCCATGCAGAGTTCGGTAAATGAGTTCCTGACCCCCCGTCATATTGATGTGCAGGTGGTCAGTCCGACCCGTGCCAAGATCACACTCGAGCCTCTCGAGCGTGGTTTCGGCCATACCCTGGGCAACGCGCTGCGTCGTATTCTGTTGTCCTCAATGCCAGGCTGCGCTGTGGTCGAGGCTGAGATCGACGGCGTGCTCCACGAGTACAGCGCCATCGAGGGCGTGCAGGAAGATGTCATCGAAATCCTGCTCAACCTTAAAGGTATCGCCATCAAGCTGCACGGCCGTGATGAAGTGACCTTGAGCCTGGTGAAGAAGGGCGCGGGCGCTGTTACCGCTGCCGATATCCAGCTGGATCACGATGTCGAAATCGTCAATGGCGATCACCTGATCGCCAATCTGGCGGCCAATGGTTCGATCAACATGAAGCTCAAGGTCGCTCGCGGCCGTGGCTACGAGCCTGCTGATGCGCGTCAGAGCGACGAAGATGAAAGCCGCAGTATTGGCCGTCTTCAGCTTGACGCCACCTTCAGCCCGGTTCGTCGCGTGGCTTATGTGGTCGAAAACGCCCGTGTTGAGCAGCGTACCAACCTGGACAAGCTGATCATCGATCTGGAAACCAACGGCACCCTGGATCCCGAAGAGGCGATCCGTCGTGCTGCGACTATCCTGCAACAGCAGCTGGCCGCGTTTGTCGACCTCAAGGGCGATAACGAACCGGTTGTGGTCGAGCAGGAAGACGAGATCGATCCGATCCTGCTGCGTCCGGTTGATGACCTGGAACTGACCGTGCGTTCGGCGAACTGCCTCAAGGCAGAAAATATCTACTACATCGGTGATCTTATTCAGCGCACCGAAGTAGAGCTGTTGAAAACGCCGAACCTGGGCAAGAAGTCTCTGACCGAAATCAAAGACGTTCTGGCTTCTCGTGGTCTGTCCCTCGGTATGCGCCTCGATAACTGGCCGCCGGCAAGTCTCAAGAAGGACGATAAGGCTACGGCCTGATCGCCCCTAGTCACCGAACTCATCGTTTGGTAAGGAATTTCAATCATGCGTCATCGTAAAAGTGGCCGTCATCTGAGCCGCACCAGCGCACACCGCAAGGCCATGTTTCAGAACATGGCGGTGTCGCTGTTCGAGCACGAACTGATCAAGACCACCCTGCCCAAGGCCAAGGAACTGCGTCGCGTTGCCGAGCCGCTGATCACCCTGGCCAAGGAAGACAGCGTCGCCAATCGTCGTTTGGCTTTCGACCGTACCCGTTCGAAGGCTATCGTCGGCAAGCTGTTCAACGACCTGGGTCCGCGTTACGCCACCCGTCAGGGCGGTTACCTGCGTATTCTCAAGTGCGGTTTCCGTGCTGGTGACAATGCGCCCATGGCTTACGTAGAGCTGGTTGACCGTCCGGTTACCGGTGAAGTGGAAGCTGCGGAGTAAGTCCTCTGCTGTTCAAAAAAACCGAGCCTTGGCTCGGTTTTTTTATGCGTGAAAGATTTGCTCTATCGCAAGCGTTGACCTTCATCATTAGCCGCGATGCTGCGTGCTACCTATGATGATGGCCAAGCAGCAGCTCCTCTCAGGCGCCGCTCAGGTTTCAGATGCATCAAGGAGATACAGTTATGACCGATAAGCCAAGATTGACTACCGTAGCCGGTGCGCCGGTAGCTGAAAACCAGAATTCCTTGACGGCTGGTGTCCGTGGACCAATGTTGCTGCAAGACGTTTGGTTTCTCGAAAAGCTTGCACATTTTGATCGTGAAGTGATCCCCGAGCGCCGTATGCATGCCAAGGGCTCAGGTGCTTTCGGCGAGTTTGTGGTGACTCATGACATCACGCGCTACACCAAGGCTGCGATTTTCTCTGATGTCGGCAAGAAGACGCCGATGTTTGCGCGCTTTTCGACTGTAGCGGGTGAGCGTGGTGCCGCCGATGCAGAGCGTGATATCCGCGGTTACGCCCTGAAGTTCTATACCGAGCAGGGCAATTGGGACATGGTCGGCAACAATACGCCGGTGTTCTTTTTCCGGGATCCGCTGAAATTTCCTGACCTCAACCATGCAGTCAAGCGCGATCCGCGCACCAACATGCGCAGTGCGAACAACAACTGGGACTTCTGGACCAGCTTGCCTGAAGCGTTGCATCAAGTGACTTATGTGATGGGTGACCGGGGTATACCGGCGTCCTACAGGCATATGCATGGCTTTGGTTCCCACACCTACAGCTTCATCAGTGCAGATAACCAGCGTTACTGGGTCAAGTTTCATTTCAAGACGCAGCAGGGCATCAAGAACCTTACCGATGCTGAAGCGGCAGCTATTGTCGCAGGTGATCGGGAAAGTTCTCAGCGTGACCTGTTCGAGGCCATTGAGCGGGGCGAATTCCCGCGCTGGACGATGTATGTCCAGGTTATGCCCGAGGTAGAGGCGGCGTCTTACCGCTTCCATCCGTTCGACCTGACCAAAGTCTGGTCGAAAAAGGATTATCCGCTCATTGAAGTGGGCTACTACGAGCTGAACCGCAACGCCGATAACTACTTCCAGGATGTCGAGCAGGCTGCCTTCACTCCGGCCAATGTGGTGCCGGGCATCAGCTTCTCACCGGACCGCATGTTGCAGGGGCGTCTGTTCTCCTACGGGGATGCTCAGCGCTATCGCCTGGGCGTGAACCATCACCAGATTCCGGTCAACGCGCCTCGCTGTCCGGTGCACAGCTTCCACCGTGATGGTGCGATGCGTGTGGACGGTAACCACGGTGGACGCCTGCACTACGAGCCCAATACTTACGGCGAGTGGCAGGAGCAGCCTGATTTCAGTGAGCCGCCGTTGGCGCTGGGTGGTGCGGCTGACCGCTATGATTTCCGTGTGGACGATGCCGATTACTTCACTCAGCCGGGGGATCTCTTCCGTCTGATGGAGGCCGATGAGCAGGAGCGACTGTTCGGCAATACGGCACGGGCCATGGGTGATGCGGCGCGTCATATCAAGCTGCGCCATATCAAACATTGCTACCTGGCCGATCCGGCTTATGGTGCCGGCATTGCAAAGGCCCTGGATCTGCCGTTGGACGAAGCGCTGGCCTGATTCATGTCCTGAACGAAAAAGCCCGCAGCAATGCTGCGGGCTTTTTGCATTTCGGCTGCTATGCAACTCAGGTTTTGTTTCGCTCCAGGAGCGGTTTGAGAAAATGCCCGGTATGTGACTGCGGCATTTCGGCCACGTCTTCCGGTGTCCCGGTGGCGATGATCTGGCCACCCCTGGAGCCGCCTTCCGGGCCCAGATCGACCAGCCAGTCCGCTGTCCGGATTACATCCAGGTTGTGCTCGATGATCACCACGGTATTGCCGTGGTCGCGTAGTCGATGCAGTACGTCCAGCAGTTGCTGGATATCGGCGAAATGCAAGCCGGTAGTGGGTTCGTCAAGAATGTAGAGGGTCTTGCCAGTGTCGCGCTTGGACAGCTCGCGCGAGAGTTTCACCCGCTGCGCTTCGCCGCCGGAAAGAGTGGTCGCACTTTGTCCCAGCTTGATATACGACAGGCCCACATCCATCAGCGTCTGCAGTTTTCGCTTTACCGCCGGTACCGCATCGAAGAATTCGCGAGCCTCCTCGATGGTCATGCCGAGCACCTCGGTGATGCTCTTGCCCTTGTACTTCACTTCCAGGGTCTCGCGGTTGTAGCGCTTGCCCTTGCATACATCACAGGGCACGTAGATATCCGGCAGGAAGTGCATTTCCACCTTGATCACGCCATCGCCCTGGCAGGCTTCGCAGCGCCCGCCCTTGACGTTGAAAGAGAAGCGCCCAGGTCCGTAGCCGCGTGAGCGCGCTTCCGGAACACCGGCAAACAGTTCGCGAATAGGCGTGAACAGGCCGGTGTAGGTGGCCGGGTTCGAGCGTGGCGTACGGCCAATGGGGCTCTGGTCGATATCGACCACCTTGTCCAGGTATTGCAGCCCGTCGAAGGAATCGTGGGGCGCGACCTCCAGTGTGGTGGCGCCGTTGAGCGCCGTTGCCGTGATGGGGAAAAGGGTGTTGTTGATTAGGGTCGACTTGCCCGAACCGGATACGCCGGTAATGCAGGTCAGCAGGCCTACCGGGATTTCCAGATCGACGTTGCGCAGGTTGTTGCCGCGTGCGCCTTTGAGCTTGAGCAGTTTCTTAGCATCGCGTGGCGTGCGCTGCGGTGGATAGGTGATCTGCACACGGCCGGAAAGGTACTTGCCGGTCAGTGAGTCGGGATGCGCCATCACCTCGTCCGGTGTGCCTTCGGCAACGATACGTCCGCCGTGCACGCCGGCGCCGGGGCCGATATCGACTACATAATCAGCCATGCGGATCGCATCTTCGTCATGCTCGACGACGATCACCGTGTTGCCGATATCGCGCAAGTGGCGCAGGGTGCCGAGCAGGCGCTCGTTGTCGCGCTGATGCAGGCCGATGGAAGGCTCGTCGAGGATGTACATGACACCGACCAGTCCGGCGCCGATCTGGCTGGCCAGGCGGATACGCTGGGCTTCGCCACCGGAAAGGGTATCGGCACTGCGATCCAGGGTCAGGTAATCGAGACCGACGTTGACCAGAAATTGCAGGCGCTGGCAGATCTCCTTGAGGATCTTGTCGGCGATCTCGCCACGTCGACCCGTCAGCGTCAGGGTTGCGAAGTACTCGGCGGCATCACCGATCGGCAGTCTGGTCACCGCCGGCAGGGTCTTGTCGCCAACCCAGACGTGACGCGCTTCGCGACGCAGGCGGGTGCCGCGGCATTCAGGGCAGGGCTGGGTGCTGAGGTATTTGGCCAGCTCTTCGCGAACACTGTTGGATTCGGTTTCGCGGTAGCGCCGTTCGAGGTTGGGGATAATTCCCTCAAACGGGTGTGAGCGTTTGACGATGTCACCACGGTCATTCAGGTAGCGGAAATCGACGTTCTCCTTGCCGCTGCCGCGCAGGATGAATTGCTGGTGCGCTTCGGTGAGCGAGTCAAACGGCTCGTCCAGGCTGAAACCGTAATGCGCGGCCAGCGAGCCGAGCATCTGGAAGTAGTAGACGTTGCGCCTGTCCCAGCCTCGAATCGCGCCCTCCGCCAGCGTCAGCTCGCCGTTGACCAAGCGCCTGGCATCGAAGAATTGTTTGGCGCCCAGCCCGTCGCACGTTGGGCAGGCGCCAGCGGGGTTATTGAAAGAGAACAGCTTGGGTTCAAGCTCGCTGATCGAGTGACCGCAGATCGGGCAGGCGAAGCGTGCCGAGAAGATCATTTCCTCGCGGTTGTCATCCTCGTCCATGGGTGCGGCCAGAGCGATGCCATCGGCCAGCTTGAGCGCGGTCTCGAAGGATTCGGCCAGGCGCTGCTGCAGGTCGCTGCGCACCTTGAAGCGATCCACCACGACATCGATGGAATGTTTTTTCTGCTTGTCCAGTTTCGGCAGCTCATCAAGCTCATACAGCTTGCCGTTGATGCGTGCACGGACAAAACCCTGGGCGCGCAGCTCATCGAACACGGCCAGATGCTCGCCCTTGCGCTCACGAATTACCGGGGCCAGCAGCATCAGTTTGCTGCCTTCGGGCAGTGCCAGAACCTGATCGACCATCTGGCTGACGGTCTGCGCTTCCAGCGGCTCGTCGTGGTCCGGGCAGCGTGGTGTGCCGACACGGGCGTAGAGCAGGCGCAGGTAATCGTAGATCTCGGTGATGGTGCCCACAGTGGAGCGCGGGTTGTGCGAGGTGGATTTCTGTTCGATGGAAATGGCCGGCGACAGGCCTTCGATGGTGTCCACGTCGGGCTTTTCCATCATCGACAGAAACTGCCTGGCGTAGGCCGACAGCGATTCCACATAGCGGCGCTGGCCTTCAGCGTAGAGCGTATCGAAGGCCAATGAGGACTTGCCTGAGCCGGACAGGCCGGTAATCACGATCAGTTTGTCGCGCGGCAGGGTCAGGTCGATGTTCTTCAGGTTGTGGGTACGAGCTCCACGAATCAGAATCTTGTCCAAAGCAGCCTCGCGTGGCGGGCGAAAACCGGAAATTATACGGCCCGGGCGGCGGCGCGGCAAAATTACGCGCCTGTGCCAGGTAGAGGATGACTGCTAGAATCGCCGCCGGTTCATTCGAGCGAGACCCCTACAAATGCAGGACCCCTACAGCGAGCGCATGAACGCCAGCGAAACTCGTGCAGCTTCCGGGCTGGCCATGGTTTTCGCGTTTCGCATGCTTGGCATGTTCATGGTGCTGCCGGTACTGGCGACCTATGGCATGGGCCTGCAGGGCGCCACGCCAGCGCTGATCGGTCTTGCCATCGGTGCTTATGGTTTGACCCAGGCGGTGCTGCAAATTCCCTTTGGCATGCTCTCCGACCGCATTGGCCGCCTGCCGGTGATCTATTTCGGCCTATTGCTGTTTGCGCTGGGTGCCGGGCTTGCGGCCATGGCTGACTCGATCTGGGGGGTGATTGCCGGTCGGGTACTCCAGGGCGCCGGGGCGATCTCGGCTGCGGTAATGGCGCTGCTTTCCGATCTGACCCGTGAGCAGCACCGGACCAAAGCCATGGCCATGATCGGCATGAGCATCGGTGTGTCCTTTGCGGTGGCCATGGTGATCGGGCCGTTGCTGACCCAGGCATTCGGGCTTGCCGGTCTGTTCTGGATAACGGCGGCGCTGGCGCTGCTGGGTGGCGTGATCGTCGCGACCCTGCCGCGCGCTCAGCAGCATCTGCAACATCGTGAGTCGGGCCTGGCGAAGCAGGCGCTGGGCGCGACCCTGCGTCATCCGGATCTGTTGCGCCTGGATTTCAGCATCCTGGCCCTGCATGCCATCCTCATGGCCAGCTTTGTCGCGTTGCCGCTGGCGCTGGTAGATGAGGCCGCGCTGCCCAGGGAGCAGCACTGGTGGGTATACCTGACCGCGCTGCTGGTCGGTTTCCTGGCGATGATCCCTTTCATCATCTACGGCGAGAAGAAGCGCCAGATGCGCCGTGTGTTGCTGGGCGCGGTCGGCGTGCTGCTGCTGTGCGAACTGTTTTTCTGGCTGTTCGGTCATGGCCTGTGGGCGCTGGTGTTTGGCATGGTGATCTTCTTCACTGCCTTCAATCTGCTGGAGGCTTCGTTGCCGTCGCTGATCAGCAAGGTCGCTCCGGCTGGTGGCAAGGGCACGGCGATGGGTGTGTATTCCACCAGCCAGTTCCTGGGAGCGGGCCTGGGCGGGATTCTCGGTGGCTGGCTCTATCAGATGGGTGGGCTTGATCTGGTGTTCGCCATTTGCGCGGCGCTTGCCGCGTTGTGGCTGCTGGTCGTGCGCAGCATGCGTGAGCCGCCCTATGTCAGCGGCCTGCGGCTGCCGCTGTCGGATACCGCTCGGGCCAACCCTGATCTGGCGGCGCAGTTGCTGGCAGTGCCTGGCGTATCGGATGCAGTGGTGCTGGCAGATGAAGGCGCCGCCTACGTCAAGGTAGATACGCAGAAAGTCGACAGGGCCGAACTTGATCGGCTGGTGCTCTAGTCAGTCTGTTGTTCGGATTGCGATACAGACGGCAAAAACCACTCGGGTCGCAAACTTGCGTGCATGTCGGTTGGACGGTCCGGGTGGCTGAGGTAATATTCGCGGTCATTGGCTTTTTCCTGATCACAGGAAGTGTTTTGCTCAGCCAACCCAATTCACGTTCCAGATAAGGAGTTACCCATGGCCAGAGGGGTGAATAAAGTCATCTTGATCGGCAATGTCGGCGGCGACCCGGAAACCCGCTACATGCCCAATGGCAATGCGGTGACCAACATCACGCTGGCAACCACCGACAGCTGGAAGGACAAGCAGACCGGCCAGCTTCAGGAACGTACCGAATGGCACCGTGTCGTGCTCTTCGGCAAGGTTGCCGAGATTGCCGGCGAGTACCTGCGCAAGGGCTCGCAATGCTATATCGAAGGGCGTCTGCAGACCCGTGAGTGGGAGAAGGACGGCGTCAAGCGCTATACCACGGAAATCGTGGTCGACATGGGCGGTACCATGCAGTTGCTCGGCGGTCGTGGTGGCAGCTCCGACGATGCTCCGCGCCAGTCGCAGCCGCGCCCGCAGCGTGAACCACAGCAGGCAGCGCGACCAGAGCAGTCTCAGCCGAAGCCGGCCGCCCAGCAGCCGGCAGCCGACTACGACAGTTTCGACGACGATATTCCTTTCTAGAGCTTCTTTCATGCGAATGCGCCTGATGCTGTTGGGCGGCGGCAATGCCCTGGGCCAGGCGCTCATCCGCCTTGGCGCCGAGGAAGACATCGGTTTCCTCGCGCCTTGCCCGCCCGATCAGGGCTGGGATGCGCCCAGCCTGACCCAGTTGCTCGACGACAACCGCCCAGATGTCGTGATCAACCTTGCCTACTATTTTGACTGGTTCCAGAGCGGCAAGGTCGATGAGGCTGTGCTGGCCAGCCAGGAGCGAGCTGTGGAGCGCCTGGCGGAACTCTGCCAGCATCATCAGCTCGTTCTGATCCAGCCGTCCAGCTACCGGGTTTTCGATGGTGCGCGCACCACGGCCTACAGCGAGAAGGACGAAGTGGCTCCGCTGGATGCCCGCAGTCGTGCGCTTTGGCGTATCGAGCAAAGTGTGCGGGCGCTTTGTCCCAGGCATGTTCTGCTGCGCTTCGGCTGGTTGCTCGATGACAGTCCGCATGGCTTGCTGGGCCGTTTTCTAAGGCGTCTCGAACAGGACGAGCAGTTGGCGCTCGCCGATGATCGACGTGGCAATCCCACGCCTGTGGATGATGCGGCGCGGGTCATGCTGGCTGTGATCAAGCAGCTCGATTGTCAGGCGCCGCTCTGGGGTACCTACCACTATGGTGGACAAGAGGCTTCGACGCCGCTGGTGGTGGGTCAGGCCTTGCATGCCGAGGCCAGCCAGCATCGCCCGCTAAGGGTCGAAAGCCTGACCCCTATTGCGCATGCCGACTGTGATGATGCTGCAGATGAACCGCAGCATGGCGTGTTGTCCTGCAAGAAAATCTTCAATACCTTCGGCGTCAAGCCACGCACCTGGCGTACAGGGCTGCCGAGCCTGCTGGAGCGATATTACCGCCATGGCTGAATCACTGATTCTGGTAACCGGAGGTGCCGGCTTCATCGGCTCCAACCTGGTTGATGCGCTGCTGGCCCGTGGGTATTCAGTGCGGGTTCTGGACAACCTTTCTACCGGCAAGCGCAGTAATTTGCCGGTAGATGATCGGATTGAGCTGATCGAGGGTGATGTGGCTGATGCGCAGGTGGTGCGCAACGCCTTGCAAGGCTGTTCGGCGGTGGTGCATCTGGCGGCGGTTGCCTCGGTGCAGGCTTCTGTAGATGATCCGGTCGGCACCCATCAGAGCAATCTGGTTGGCACGCTGAATCTGTGTGAAGCGATGCGTGAGGCCGGTGTGCGGCGGGTGGTCTTCGCCTCCAGCGCGGCGGTCTATGGCAATAATGGCGAAGGTCAGTCCATCGACGAAGACACGCCCAAGGCGCCGCTGACGCCCTACGCGGCGGACAAGCTCGCCAGCGAATACTATCTCGATTTCTACCGGCGCCAGCACGGACTGGAGCCGGTGGTGTTCCGTTTCTTCAATATCTACGGCCCGCGTCAGGATCCTTCTTCACCGTACTCAGGCGTGATCAGCATCTTTACCGAGCGGGCGCAGCAGGGCCTGCCCATCACTGTGTTCGGTGATGGCGAGCAGACGCGTGACTTTCTCTACGTCGGCGATCTGGTCGAACTGCTGGTGCAGGCGCTGGAATGCAAGGAAGCGCAAGAAGGCGCGATAAACGTCGGGCTCAACCGCGCCACATCGTTGAATGAGCTGTTGGCAGCGATTGGTGATGTGCTCGGCGGGCTGCCGTCGGTCAGCTACCAGGCGGCGCGCACTGGTGATATCCGTCATTCGCGGGCGAACAATGCGCGATTGCTGCAGCGTTTCCGCTTGCCTGAGCCGGCGACTGATATGCGCAGTGGACTGGCGAAATTGCTGGGGCGCTGAACGTTCTGCCCGCGTCCTCGGCTGTGTGTTCCGTCTGAGGTTTCGCTTCGGCGGTAGGGTGGATAATGGCGCAGCCTTATCCGCCATTGGTTACATAAGCGGCCGTGAGTGGGTGGAAAACGCTTCGCGGTTTTCCACCCTACGTTTGGATCAGCAGCGAGTCTTTGAAACAACAAAGGCGCCCTCG
>NZ_JAMOHY010000036.1 GCF_024448695.1 Stutzerimonas stutzeri
AGCGGCGTGTCGTAGGGCAGCAGGATCATGCCCGTTACGCGGCGCTCGATGCCGTCATTCCAGAGGGAAATCAGATCGACTTTCTGCCCCGCCTCATAACCCAAGCGGCGGATGTCCTGGGCGTTGACGAAAATCACGTTGCGCATTCCCTTTACGCCTCGGTAGCGGTCTTCCAGACCATAAATCGTGGTGTTGTACTGATCATGTGAGCGCAGGCTTTGCAGGATCAGATCCGGGGTTACGCCCAGGCTGCGGATCTGTTGCGGCAGCAGCTCATCGGGCAGTGCCTGAGCGCGAAACGCAGCCTTGCCTTCAGCTGTTTTCCATTCGCGCCGGGAGGCAGCGTTACCCAGGTAGAAGCCTCCCGTGTGCTTGAGCCGGGTTTCAAAATCGGTGAAACCAGGGATGGTCGCGGCAATCAGCTGCCGAATGCGGGCGTAACTCTCGACCAGCCAGTTCCAGTCGACCGGATTGGCGCCAAGCGTTGCCGCGGCGATTCCAGCGATGATCGCCGGTTCCGAACGCATCAAGGGTGACAGCGGTTCGAGCTGGCCGTGTGAGGCATGAACCATGCTGAATGAATCCTCGACGGTCACCGCCTGCGGGCCGCAGGCTTGCCGGTCGATATCCGTTCGCCCCAGGCAGGGCAGAATCAGTGCCTCGCGGCCGCATGTCAGATGGCTGCGATTGAGCTTGGTGCTGATCTGAACGGTGAGTTCACAGTTCTGCAGGGCTTGATGAGTGCGTACTGAATCAGGTGTTGCCTGGGCGAAATTGCCGCCCAGGCCGATAAATACGCGCGCCTGCCCGGTGAGCATGGCGTTGATCGCCGCGACCGCGTTGTGTCCTGGGTGGCGTGGTACGGAAAAGCCGAAATGGCGCTCCAGCGCATCGAGAAACGCCTGCGTTGGCCGTTCATTGATGCCCATGGTGCGGTCGCCTTGCACGTTGCTGTGACCGCGCACGGGACACAGGCCCGCGCCAGGCTTGCCAATGTTGCCGCGCAACAGGGCGAGGTTGGTGATTTCCTGAATGGTGGCTACTGAATGCTGATGCTGGGTAATGCCCATGGCCCAGCAGATGATCACGCGTTCGGCGCCAGCATATAAACGTGCAGCTTGCTCGATCTCGCGGCGTGAAAGCCCTGACTGGGATTCGATCTGCTCCCAGCCAGTAGCGTCGACGACGGCCAGGTAGGCGTCGAGCCCATGGGTGTGCTGAGCGATGAAGGCGTGATCGAACAGTCTGGGCTGTTGCGTGGATTGGGCATCGCGCTCCCATTGCCAGAGGTATTTGACCATGCCTCTGACGAGCGCCATGTCACCGCCAAGGTTGGGGCAGAAATAGGCGGTGCTGGTGGCGCGGTCCCGGTTGGAGAGCATTTCGAGGGCATTCTGCGGATTCTGGAAGCGCTCCAGGCCACGCTCTTTTAGTGGGTTGAATACCGCCACGCGGGCGCCGCGCTGAACCGCCGCGCGCAACGGTTCAAGCATCCTTGGATGATTGGTGCCGGGGTTCTGGCCGAGCACGAAAATGGCGTCGGCGTGTTCGAAATCCTCGAAGCTGACGGTGCCTTTGCCCACTCCGATGCTCTGAGTCATGGCCACACCGCTGGCCTCGTGGCACAGGTTGGAGCAGTCAGGAAAGTTGTTGCTGCCAAACGCCCGAACGAACAGCTGATAGAGATAGGCCGCCTCATTACTGGCACGTCCGGAGGTATAGAACTCGGCCTGATCGGGGGTATCCAGGCGCTTGAGGTGATCGGCGATCAGCGCGAAGGCCTCATCCCAACTGATCGGACGGTAGCGGTCGCTCGCGCGGTCGTAGCGCATCGGCTCGGTCAGGCGCCCCTGATATTCGAGCCAGTAATCACTTTGCTCGCGCAGTTGGCTGACGCTATAGCGGGCAAAAAAGGAGGCGTCGACACGGCGCTTGGTGGCTTCCCAATTCACCGCTTTGGCGCCGTTTTCGCAAAATTTGATTGGCCCTGCCTCGGCGGATTCGCCCCAGGCGCAGCCGGGGCAATCGAAGCCGCCGTGCTGGTTGGTCTTGAGCAGGGCGCGAATGTTCTTCAATGCGTTGTCGCTACCGAGCCAGTGCCCGGTAACGCTGCGCAACGCCCCCCAGCCACCGGCTGCGCCGGTGTATGGCTGATAGCGGATGGCTGGATCGAAACGATCGTGACGGGACATGCAGTGCCTCGCGACTCAGGGTATGGCGACAAGGACGGTCAAAGTCCTCTGACCGAGGACAATAACCTATACCTGATGCGGCGCAGGATGGGCGAGGTTGCTCCCATCCTGCGCTTCAACCTCGCTTAACGCGCCGTCATCGCGCCCAGGTCGGTGTCACTCAGTTCCGGGCCGTCGAGCGTCACATGCTTCTCGCCCTTGCGGAATTTTGCGATGACCGGCTTCAGCTCTTCCTTGACGTGCTTTTCACTGTAGCCGTTGAACAGATGGCCAAGCAGGCCGCGGCGCAGGTCCGTGGTGCCCATGAACCAGTCGGCGATGGGGAAGGTGAGGTTCATGTTGTACTTCATCATGATCCCCCAGTTGTGGTGAGCCGTGTGGTGACGACGGATAGTGTTGATGAACGGGACGTTACGTACGAACCAGTTCTCATGCACGTGGCAGCAATAGTGGAAGGTTTCGTAGATCAGGTATTGCAGGACCATCGTCAGGAACACGATGAAGCCTGCGTTGGCGTTGAATACCAAGGTCGTCAGATAGCCGAGCGTGGTACCTGCCACACCCAAGGTGGCCAGAACACGCCAGGGAAAGAAGACGATGCGAAATTCCTGGGAGGAATCGATGGTCGGTTCGACGTCGGTGAAATACTGATGGTGCTGACGGGTATGCCGTTCGTAAATGGCACGCAATGCCCAGACGTCGATGCGTTTGTGCATGACGTAGCGATGCATGAACCACTCGACGAAATTTCCGGCGATGAACACCGGAACCATCAGCAGCCATTCCCACGTGGCGCCCTGGATCTGCGTCAGGCAGTACCAGGCCGCTGTGAGACCCACTCCATACATCACAGCGACGTGCAGTAACCCGTTGTAGTGGGGGCTGATATCGGCTTTGTACTCTTCGCGAAATTTCCGCTGGCGTTCGGTCATCATGGTGGTGCTCTCCGGCTTTTGTTGTTGTACACGACTGATATATTAGGTGAGGCGGCAAGATTGCGCTAGCGTATTTCCTGAATGCGACTAATATATCAGTTGCGTGCAAGCTTCCAGACAACAACAAAATATGGAGTACAGCTATGACCACGATTGCCTATATCGCGGCCCGCTTCGAGCGGCTGCCTATGTCCGGCTATCAACGAAAGCTCTTCGCGATCATTGCAACCGCATGGTTTTTCGACTCGCTGGACCTGGGCATGATGACGTTCATGCTGGGCACCATCAAAGCCGAATTCGCCCTCACTTCGACGCAAACGGGCCTGTTGGCCAGCTCGAGTTTCGTAGGCATGTTCCTCGGTGCGGCCATCGCCGGCATGCTTGCCGACAGGTACGGTCGCAAACCGGTTTTCCAGCTGAGCATGATTTTCTGGGGCGTCGGGAGTCTCTTGTGTGGCTTCGCCCAGAACGTCGAACAGCTGATGTGGTTCCGGGTTTTGCTTGGCTTCGGCATGGGCATGGAATTTCCCATCGGGCTTTCGCTGGTTTCGGAAATCGTGCCGGCCAAGAGTCGTGGCCGCTACATCGCCATTCTCGAAGGGTTCTGGCCGCTGGGCTTCATCTGTGCTGGTGTGATTGCCTACTTCTTCATGCCAATAATCGGCTGGCGCGGCATTTTCATCGCCTTGGCGTTCCCGGCCCTGTTCGTATTCATCGTGCGTCGTTATGTGCCGGAATCGCCGCGCTGGTTGGCCGAGGTCGGGCGCAATGATGAAGCTGATACGACCATGGATCGCTTTGAGACATCGGTGATGCGCTCGGCGCAGATGAACGCCTTGCCGGTGGTAACGCGCAACATGGAAGCCGCAGCAACTGCTTTGGTGGCCAAGGCACGTTTTCGTGAGATCTGGCAGGGTGAATATTTCCAACGCACGCTGATGCTGTGGGGGCTCTGGTTCTTCGCACTGCTCGGTTATTACGGCCTCACGGCCTGGCTGGGAGCGCTGTTGCAGAATGCCGGGTATGAGGCCACTCAGTCGGCGCTCTACACGGTCTACATTTCCCTGGCAGGCATACCAGGCTTTATCTTCGCGGCCTGGCTGGTTGAGGCGTGGGGACGAAAGGGCACCTGCGTGCTGATGCTGCTGTGCAGTGCTGCCTCGGCTTTCCTTTATGGTCAGGCTGCCGCAACCAGTGCACCTCTGGCATGGTTGATCACTGCGGGTCTGTTCATGCAGTTCTTCCTGTTCGGGATGTGGTCGGTGCTTTATGCCTACACCCCTGAGCTGTATCCGACCCGCTTGCGTGCCACCGGTACCGGCTTCGCTTCGTCCATCGGTCGCTTCGGCGCGCTGCTTGGCCCTTACATTGTCGGTGTGCTATTGCCGATCACGGGGCAGGGCGGGGTTTTCTCGATGGGTGCCATATCCTTTGTCCTCGCAGCGCTGCTGATCATCTTCCTGGGCGTTGAGACGAAGGGACGTTCGCTGGAGGATGTCTCCAACTGATTTAAGAACAATGCTTCAACCCGAAACGCCTCGTTGAAACTGATTCGGCGAGGCGTTTTCTGTTGCTGCACCTCGCTACCTTCACCAGCATCACGCACGACGCGCTGGCAAATGACACCCTGTACGGTCCGGCAGCTGGCGTCTGTTCGGCAGCCTGAAACATGAGTTGTGTCTCCTAGTGAACCGACGCGGTGTGGCGCCTTCAATGCACGCCAAACGCCCCTGGTCTCGGGGGATTTCTTTGATTTCTGAATGTAAGCGGTACGCAATGAACCAGCGGAAAGCAACGCTCATCGGGCTCGTGGCAGTTGTGCTATGGAGTTCTATCGTCGGTCTGATTCGTGGCGTCAGCGAGAGCCTCGGAGCGGTCGGTGGGGCCGCCATGATGTACAGCGTTGCATCGGTCCTGCTGTTGTTCACGGTTGGCTTCCCGAAAATAAGCGAGTTTCCTCGGCGTTACCTCGTCTGGGGGAGCCTGCTGTTCGTCTCGTACGAGTTGTGCCTCGCCCTGTCAATCGGCTACGCCAACAGCAGCCGGCAAGCCATCGAGGTTGGCATGGTCAACTACCTGTGGCCGGCGTTCACGATATTGGCGGCAATCGTGTTCAACCGGCAACAGACCAACCTGCTGATTGTTCCAGGCTTCCTGATTGCTATTCTGGGGATCTGTTGGGTGCTGGGAGGCGAGCAGGGGCTGGACTTGCGGGGGATGACAGCGAACATCCGTGATAACCCCCTCAGTTACGGCCTGGCCTTCACTGGCGCTCTGATCTGGGCGGCGTATTGCACGGTGACCACGCGCACTGCCGGAGGCAAGAATGGCATCACGCTGTTCTTCATGCTGACAGCGCTGGCACTGTGGGCCAAGTACCTTGCCATCGGCGGGGAGTCGATGGCGTTCAGTTACCACGCCATGATCTATCTGGTGATGGCCGCTTCCGCGATGGGCTTTGGCTATGCGGCCTGGAACGTCGGCATTCTGCACGGCAATGTCACCATCCTCGCCGGCGCTTCGTATTTCATCCCGGTTCTGTCTGCTGCCTTGGCGGCCATGCTATTGCGTACGCCGCTTTCACTGTCGTTCTGGCAAGGCGCATCCATGGTTTGCGTCGGGTCGATTCTCTGCTGGTTTGCGACCCGAGCGAACTCTTCATGCTGCGTCATCAAGCAGAACCTCGCAGCGGGAAACGCCAACGATGAATAGCCTACAGAACTGAAGAGCGGGTTCGACCTGACACGGCTCCCCAGGTGGCGTCGAGCTGGTTGGGCTTCGCCGACATGCCGCCTGTGCTGGCCACCGCGATGATGATCGGATTCATCGAGCTGGCCTGCATCGAAGGGCTGCGCCCGTTTCTCTCGACGGCGCAGCGCACGGTAGGTATCCAGTCGCCGCGACACCGGTCGGGATGAAGGTTACGGCGAACGCCGAACTCACCGCCATCGAGGGAAAGTCGCTGGTGTTCAAGGTGAAATGTCGGGATGAAAGCGGGATTACCGGTGAAGGAACTCATCACCGCGCGATCATCGATCTGCAAAGGTTCGTTCAGCGCCTTGAGGGAAAGTCAGGGTTGAGTGCAGGTAGTCGAGGGTGGGATCCCGGAATTCTGCGAATGCCGCTGAGGGTAGTCGACCAAAAGGGAGTGACAGGCAGTAAACGGCCAAAAATGGACCTTCATGATGGGTTAAATCATGTCGCTATGAGGCTGACAGGGCTTGCTCGGTTACTAATAGCCCTCTCGGATTTACCGTGCTGTTGACCCCAGATCGAGAGCAGCAGGTCGAGAAAAGAGCGGCATAGTTAGGCGCTGACGCGACAGTCTCCTTGAAGAAAGCCCATCCACGATGATCATAAGGATTCCCTTGGCTCATGCTCTGGGCTGGCTCATGATTTGGGCTTTGACTTCGTGGGTCGCCTGCATGCCTCGATTTTCTCGCCCTTCAGCTTCGGCGCTGGGCCGCTTTCTGCAACTGGGCGGCACCGGCGTTCGCATTGCTGGCAACCTGCTGGTGCAGCGCATCACCCCAGGCAAGGCGCCTATCGACTGGGTGCCCATCGGCGAACTACTGGGTGATGCGCTTGGACAGATGAAGGGCCCAGTGCTGAAGCTTGGTCAGCAGGCCTCGCAATGGCAGGATCTGCTGCCTGCTCCAATCAGCGCCGCCCTGTCCCGCTTGCAGAATCAGGTGCCTTCGCTGCCGTTCGATGCGCTGGAAGCCAATCTGCAGCGCTTGTACGACGGCAAGCTGTACGAGCTGTTCGAAACCATCGAGCCCGAGCCAGCCGCGGCTGCCTCGCTGGGCCAGGTCCACCGAGCCCGGGATCGTCAGGGAAGAGCGCTGATCATCAAGATCCAGTATCCCGGCATCCGCGCCATCTGCGATGCCGATCTGCGCCAGCTGTGTCGGTTGATGCCGTTGGGACGGTTGTTCGGCACGCCGTCCGCGCGTCTCGATGCGGTCTATATCGAGCTGCAACGCGCCATTGCCGAAGAGCTGGATTACGATGCCGAGCGCGCCAATCTTGAAGCCTTCCGTGAGCACTTCAGCAGCTGGCCGGGGATCCGCATCCCCTTTGCTGTGGGCGAACTCTGCCTCCCCGGCGTACTGGTGCTGGAAGACCTGCCGGGCCGCTCCATGGCCGAGGTCGACCAGGCCCCGGCGGAAGTGCGCCAGCGCCTGGCCGAAACCCTTTGCGAATGGCTGGCCGAGCAGGCGTTCGGTCTGCAACGGCTGCATACCGATCCGCATCCCGGCAACCTCGCCTGGACCGAGTCTGGCGAGCTTGTGATCTACGATTTCGGCAGTGTGCTGCGTCTGGAACCACGCTTGCTGGCGGGCTATGTGCAGATATTCGAAGCACTGCGTGCCACCTCCAGCGAGGCACTGGAGCCAGGGTTTCAGGCCATAGGCGGACGCCAGCCGGGAAGCACGCCGCCGCATGGACTGTACCGGCGCATCCACCAGATGCTGCATCCACTGCTACAACCCGACGCGCAATGGGACTTCCGCGAAGCGGCGCTGCATCAACAGCTGTCCGAGCTGTTCCCATTGATGATGTCCGCACTCGGCAGCCTGCAACCAGCCTCCGGAACATTGCTGATCAACCGCGCCCTGGAAGGGCACTACTGGAACCTCTACCGGCTCGGCGCCTGCCTGCCCATCGCCGACATGCTCGCCGACCATATCACGCGCTGGCGCAACGAAACCGGCGTCCGTCGACCGTAAACCTGCAGGAGATCGTCATGTCATTGGAATCATTCCCCGAAGGATTTCGTGCGCTGGTCATCGGAGCATCAGGTGGAATTGGCGACGCATTGGTCGACGCGTTGCGCAGCGATTCGCGCTGCGCTTCGGTCGTTGTCCTGAGTCGCTCAACCGTACCGCCCCTCGACTTGACCGACCCCGCCAGCATCGAACAGGCTGCAGCCAGCGTGGCGGAGCAGGGGCCGTTTCACCTGATCATCAACGCCGCCGGCGTGTTGCATGGTGCCGATTTCATGCCGGAGAAACGCCTCGCCGATCTCAACCAGAACCAGCTGCTCGCCACCTTCCAGATCAACACCTTTGGTCCGGCACTGGTGCTGCGCCACTTCAACGGCCTGCTCGACCGCCAGCGCGGCGTGCTCGCCATGCTCTCAGCCAAGGTCGGCAGCATCGGCGACAACCGCCTCGGCGGCTGGTACAGCTACCGCGCCTCCAAGGCAGCGCTGAACATGCTGACCAAAACCGCATCCATCGAAGTCCGCCGCAGCCAGCCGAATGCCGTGCTGCTGGCGCTGCATCCGGGCACGGTGAATTCGAATCTGTCCCAGCCCTTCCGCGGCGCCGAAATCGGCCGCCCCGCCAGCGATGCAGCGCAGGATCTGTTGCGGGTGATCGATGGTCTGGGGCCTGAGGCGAGTGGTGGGTTTTATGCATATAGCGGGGAGCGGTTGTCATGGTAGTGGGGGGAAGCGGGAAACGAGTCTTCTGCTGCGAAAACACGCTCATTGAATCGCCCCTGATTTCCTAGACGCGCCCAAGTGGCCGCTTCTGGCCGTTTGCAGTCGGTCTTTACTGCGTTCTGGTTAACCGGCATGCAAGCAGTGGCCCCACGAATGCAGTTGCTTGGCTTGGAAGGGTGCAAGTCGGTGGCGAGTCAGCAATTACGCGAAACGGATAAAAAAGCGCTGCTCGATTTACTCGAACAGCGCCTTTTCTTTGGTCGATCAGGGTTGGCCGCTGAGGTGCCCTTCCCAAGCATTCAGCACGATCTGACGATAGGCGAGGGCAGGATCGGCCACCGGGAATGCTTTGGCCAGCCGCGTTACGGCGAGGGCGTCCGCGATCAGGTCGTCCAGCGTTCCTTCCTTGATGCCGAAGGTTTTTAGGTCGGTCGGAATGTCCAGGCGCTCGATCATGGCGCGGACCGCCACCGGAACCCGGCGCGCGGATTCGTCGGGGCAGCTGGTCGCCAAGCCCATCATCGCTGCGATCTCGGCCAGCTCGCTCTGGCGGGATTCGCACAGCGCGTCGAGCACGTAGGGCAGCATCACTGCGTTGGTGCTGCCATGGCTCTTATGGGTCTGGCCCGCCACTGCGTAGGCGATGCCGTGGCCGGCGTTGAGTCCGGCGGTGCCATAGGACAACGCTGCGTAGATGCTGGCGTAAGCCATACCCACGCGCGCCTCGGTGTCGTCACCCTGGTGGTAGGCGCGTTCCATCCAGGCGAAGCACAAGCGCATCGATTCCCTGGCGAACAGCATGGTCAGTGGTGAGCGGCCGCTGTAGCCCGGATCAGGGTTGCCGCCACGGTCGAACAAGGCGCTGTCCAGCGTCAGGAAAGATTCGATGGCGTGGGTGAACGCATCGATGCCGGCGTCGGCGGTCACTCTAGGAGGGCAGGTGTAGGTGAATTCCGGGTCGATGAGGGCGATCTGCGGGCGTAACGCATTATCCATCACCGCGATCTTGGTCGCGTTCTCAGGGTCGAGCAGAATCGCTCCCGGTGTCGCTTCCGAGCCGGTACCGGCAGTGGTCGGCAGGGCGATCAAGGGGAGCGGCTTGCAGCCGCCAATGTCGCCGGTGAACTCGGTAATGGGCCGACCTTGGGGCAGGGTCAGGGCCAAGGCTTTCGCCAGGTCGATGTTACTGCCGCCACCCAATGCGATGACGTGGTCTGGCTGCGTGCCGCCCAGTTGGTCGCGCAGCACGGCGGTGGCTTCATCGCATAACCCTATCGTGGGGTCGGGCAGGCCGCCGGCATAGACCACCGTGCTGATGCCCAGTCGGTCTGCGGCCTGGATGTATTCACTCACCCAAGGTGTTTGCTCCGCGAAGAAGGCATCGGTGACCAGTACACCAGAGCGGTAGCCCAGGCGGGCGAGCAGCTGAGGTAACTGGTGGCGCGAGCCGTTGCCGATGATCAGCCGTCCGGGCGCGCAGAAGTGAATAAGGTCTTCGGTTCTCATGGTCGCTCCTGAGCGTGATGAAGTTTGGTAATGAATGCTTGAATGTGCTGTGCCACCAGGGCGGTGTTTTCCGTCATCAGGCTATGGCCGGCGCCTGCGATGACACGCAGCTCGGCATCGTAAATGCCATCAGCTAACCAGCGCGCATGTTCGAGAGGCGAGTCCGGGTCGGCAGCGCCGTGGATGATCAAGGTTGGAAGGCGGATGGCTCCAAGACTGGCGGTGTGATCGACTTCCTGTAGCCCTTCCCAGGTCCAGGCTACTGCCTGGTGATCCGCTGCCATGGCGAGGTTCAGGCGTTTTTCGCGCTCGGCGATTTCTACCAGCAGCCGGTCGCCCTGCTGGCTGAACCAGGGGGCCAGTCCGGGGCGAGGGCTGCCGGAGAGTAGAATCAGCCCGCACGGTTGCGGCCCCTCATTCTGGCGCAGATATTCAAGCGCCACCGACACTCCCATGCTCCAGCCGGCCAATATGAAAGGACTGTCGTCGAGCTGATTGCGAGCAATCTTCAAAAGATCCTGGCTGAAGGTATCCAGCCTATAGTCCTCAGGACCTTGGCCACGGATAGCGTCGGCTCTTCCGCGCAGGTTGGGACAAATGAAATGGGCCTGCGCCGCACAGGCTTCGGCGACAGCGTTCCACGCAGCAGAGGTGCCTTGAATGCCATGCACTGCGAGTACGGTCATCCGGCTTGCATCCATCGATTTCTGAGTCATTGTTATATCCTTCGATGTACAGCTGATATATTAGTCTAGCTGATCGCATTCCACTTTTGCTATGCTGCAAATGGATTTAAAGGAAAGCCGAATGGACAGCAGCTCGACCGCAGTAACGCCGCTTCCCAGCATTACAGGGAAATCAAAAGCCAAGCTCACCGATATCGCTTATCAGCAGCTCGAGGAGGCGATAGTCACGCTCCGTATTCCGCCTGGAACGCTTATCTCCGAGCAGTCACTGAGCGGGATGACCGGCATTGGCCGTACACCGTTACGGGAGGCCGTGCAACGTCTGGCGCGCGAGCATCTGATCCTGGTGATGCCGCAACGCGGCTTGCTGATTCCGCCCATCGATATCGGCAAACAGCTGAGGCTGATCGAAACCCGTCGGGAGATCGAACGGCTGGTATGCCGCAGTGCCGCCAAGCGAGCAAATGAGCAGCAACGGAAATCCTTCGCGCGCTTGGCTGACGAGTTCAATGCGGTGGCCATCAATAACGACGATGTCACCTTCATGCGCTCGGACCGCGAGTTCAACGAACTGTGCCTGGTCGCGGCAAGAAACGAGTTCGCAGAGAGTGCTTTGCGCTCGCTCAACGGCCTTTCCCGGCGCTTCTGGTACCTGCATTACAAACAGACTGCCGATCTGCCCGAGATGGCTCGGCTACACGCTGGCGTTGCTGCAGCGATTGCGGCAGGCGATCCGAAAGAGGCGGCCAAATGCCTGGATCAGCTAATCGACAACATCGAAACCTTCACCAAGGCGACGGTGCTGCTCGACCAACTCTGAACCACTTGCCGGTGGCTTTTTGCAAGCTCCCCGGCAACTGGTTTTGGCATGTAGGCCACACGAACTCCCAGAAGCGAGCAGCGACTCGCTCCCGTATCTCGGTCAATGCTCCACCCGGGCGCCGCGGCGTTGAAGAGGGAGGGACGAGCTGATCGAAGGGGGACGCTCCGGTGTCTGCAGCGTCCCCGCCTGATCAGATCAGCACCAAACGCACGTCGATGTTGCCGCGGGTGGCGTTGGAGTACGGGCAGACCAGGTGCGCAGCATCGACCAGTTGTTGAGCCAAATCTCGGTCCAGGCCGGGCAGGCTGATCTGCAACTCCACTTCCAAGCCGAAGCCTCCGGGGATCTGGCCAATGCCAACCTTGCCTGTGATCGAGGCGTCGGCAGGGAGCGCTTGCTTCTGCTGGCTGGCGACAAATTTCAGGGCGCCAATGAAGCAGGCCGAATAACCGGCCGCGAACAGTTGCTCTGGATTGGTGGCGTCACCGCCTTGGCCGCCCAGTTCGCGAGGCGTGGTCAATTTCACATCGAGGTGGCCATCAGACGAAACGGCGCGACCGTCGCGGCCTCCGGTGGCAGTGGCAGTAGCGGTGTAAAGAGCCGTGATGCTTTGCATGAGAATTCTCCAGTCCGTTAAAAGCGTGTGTGCCAATTAAGTGCGTGCGAGAAAAGGTTAGTGCCTATTTAGTTTGTGCGCAAGATATATGTCGGCAATTTTCCCTGCCCCGGGGATTCCCGGTATTAATGCCTGGTGTCGGGATTAGACGAGTTTTTGCAGGGCGTTGCGCAGTGCGACGATCTGGTCTTTTAGCGCGCCAATGGCTTCAGGGGATTGGCCGCTGGCATTGAGGATATTGCTGGGGAAGCACTTTGCCTCGCTCTGAAGCGCTCGGCCCCTGTCGGTCAGGCGCAGTTCAACCACACGCTCGTCGTCGCTGCGCCGGGTTCGGGTGATCAGACCCTCGCCCTCAAGGCGCTTGAGCAGTGGCGTCAGCGAGCCCGGATCGCTGAGCAGGCGGGCACTGATATCGCCTACGGTGATGCCGTCACCCTCCCAGAGCACCAACATCGCCAGATACTGCGGATAGGTGAGGCCTATGCCTTGCAGCATGGGCTTGTAGGCCTTGGTCATCAGCAGTGAGGTGGAATGCAGGGCGAAGCAGAGCTGATGGTCCAGCAGCAGGGCGGGGCAGGAGCGTGGTGTGGTCATTTGCAGTTTGATCGGCATGAAGTGCCGATTAATTTAGCGCTCGAACTCTTGGCGCGCAATGTGATTCGCCTGCCACAGCAGGCCTATCCGAATGGCTGGCGTAGCCCATTGGGCACGCTTGCGGTCCATTGTTTGAAGATTGAAGCGGGTGGTTGCGAGATCGCTGGCATCACTTGGAGGCCCGACTGCCATGCGATGTGGATCAACGGCTGCATCCCGATTTTTCCAGCCAGCTTCCGCATGATCGTGAGGATAATCTTCGGAGAATACGCTTGAATCGGAGAATCCTTGAGATCATGCGGTTTTGAGCGTCCCAGCCTGTGTCCAGCGCACGGTCGCCGTTTGGGGATGCCACCTTTCGTTTTTCAAGCATGAAACCCAGGTGTTCTTCGTCGCACAGGCAGGCCTGATGTCGCGCTGCGTCTGCTCCATGTATAGGCAGCCAGCAGCTACTCATGCGGTGCGGTCGCCCATGCATCGTATGCCCACTTTATATGCACGCATCGTCAGAGCGGGGTGACTTCTGTCATTTGAGCCACTAGAATGCTTGCCCATTCTGGGGCCGGAACGCCCGGCTTATGTCTGTGCAACGAGGAAAATCCATGCAAGTTTCTGTTGAAAGCACCTCCGCTCTTGAGCGCCGCATGACCATTGGCGTGCCGGTCGAGCGCATCGAGACCGAAGTCAACAAGCGTCTGCAACAGACCGCCAGCCGTGCCAAGATCCCAGGTTTCCGTCCCGGCAAGGTACCGATGAGCGTGATTCGCCAGCGCTACGAAGCCGCTGCGCGTCAGGAAGCGCTGGGTGATCTGATCCAGGCTACCTTCTACGAAGCAGTCGTCGCTGAAAAGCTGAACCCGGCCGGTGCACCTGCCGTAGAGCCGAAAGTATTCGAGAAAGGCAAGGATCTTGAGTACGTTGCCACTTTTGAAGTGTTCCCCGAGTTCAAGGTTGAAGGTTTCGACTCCATCGAGATCGAGCGCCAGCAGGCCGAGGTTGGCGACGCTGACGTCGATAGCATGCTGGATATCCTGCGTAAGCAGAACACCCGCTACGAGAACGTCGAGCGCGCCGCCGAGAACGGCGATCAGCTGAACATCGATTTCGTCGGCAAGATCGATGGCGAAGTCTTCGCAGGTGGTTCAGCCAAGGGTACCCAGCTGGTCTTGGGTTCGGGCCGCATGATTCCGGGCTTCGAAGATGCTCTGGTGGGCGCCAAGGCTGGCGAAGAGCGCGTGATCACGCCGACCTTCCCCGAGGACTATCAGAATCTCGATCTGGCCGGTAAGACCGCCGAGTTCACGGTTACCGTAAACAGTGTTGCAGCGCCTCAACTGCCGGAGCTGAACGACGAATTCTTTGCCCAGTTCGGTGTGCAGGATGGCGGCCTCGAAGGCTTCCGTGCCGAAGTGAAGAAGAACATGGAGCGCGAGTTGCGTCAGGCCATCAAGGCCAAGGTCAAGAACCAGGTCATGGAGGGGCTGGTCAGCACCAATCCGATCGAGGTGCCCAAGGCGCTGATCGACAACGAAGTGAACCGTCTGCGCGTTCAGGCCGTTCAACAGTTTGGTGGCAACATCAAGCCCGAACAGCTGCCGGCAGAGATGTTCCAGGAGCAGGCCAAGCGTCGTGTCGTTCTCGGCCTGATCGTTGCTGAAGTGGTCAAGCAGTTCGAGCTCAAGCCTGATGATGCGCGCGTTCGTGAGCTGATCGAAGAGATGGCTTCGGCCTATCAGGAGCCCGAACAGGTTGTGTCCTGGTACTACAAGAACGACGAGCAACTGAACGAAGTGCGTTCGGTTGTGCTCGAAGAGCAAGTTGTAGATACTGTTCTGCAGCAGGCCAAGGTGACCGACAAAGCGGTCTCTTACGAGGAAGCCGTCAAGCCCGCGGAAGCACCGCAAGCGGCCTGATCTTCTTCAACCGATCAAGCACAACACACATAAGCCAGCCTCGTGCTGGCTTATGTATTTGAGGCATGACATAGGGAGTATCGCTGGACATGTCCCGTAATTCATTTATGCAAGCTCCGGATATCCAGGCCGCTGGCGGTCTGGTGCCGATGGTCATCGAGCAGTCTGCGCGCGGTGAGCGCGCCTATGACATCTATTCCCGCCTCCTCAAGGAGCGGGTGATCTTCATGGTCGGCCAGGTCGAAGATTACATGGCCAACCTGATCGTGGCGCAGATGCTCTTCCTCGAGGCTGAAAACCCCGAGAAGGATATTCACTTATATATCAACTCACCGGGCGGTTCGGTGACTGCTGGCATGTCGATCTACGACACCATGCAGTTCATCAAGCCGGACGTATCGACCATCTGCATCGGCCAGGCCTGCAGCATGGGCGCGTTGCTGCTGACTGGCGGCGCTGCGGGCAAGCGTTACTGCCTGCCGCACTCGCGGATGATGATTCACCAGCCGCTGGGTGGCTTCCAGGGCCAAGCCTCGGACATCGAGATTCACGCCCGCGAGATCCTCACGATCCGCGAGCGCCTGAACAAGGTCATGTCCGAGCATACCGGCCAACCGATGGAAGTGATTGCTCGCGACACTGACCGCGACAACTTCATGAGTGGCGAGGAAGCCGTCAAGTACGGTCTTATCGACCAGGTTCTAAGCCGCCGCCAGCTGGCGGTCTGACCACGCTGCTCTTGCGATATCCGGCTAGTACATGGGCTTGAAAAAGCCCATGAATGCCTTCATCTTGTGTTTCAAGCCTTCCCGATTGGATCGATCGAATGACTGATACCCGTAACGGCGAGGATTCCGGCAAGCTGCTCTATTGCTCTTTCTGCGGCAAAAGCCAGCATGAAGTGCGCAAATTGATTGCCGGACCCTCGGTCTTTATCTGCGACGAGTGCGTCGACCTGTGCAACGACATCATCCGCGAGGAGGTGCAGGAAGCCCAAGCCGAAAGCAGCGCGCAAAAACTGCCTGCGCCCAAGGAAATCAGCGGCATTCTCGACCAGTACGTCATTGGTCAGGAGCGCGCTAAGAAAATCCTCGCAGTGGCTGTGTACAACCATTACAAGCGTTTGAACCAGCGCGACAAGAAGGATGAGATCGAGCTGGGCAAGAGCAATATCCTGCTGATCGGCCCGACCGGTTCCGGCAAGACGCTCCTGGCGGAAACCCTGGCGCGGCTGCTCAATGTGCCTTTCACTATCGCCGATGCGACCACGCTGACTGAAGCCGGTTATGTGGGCGAGGATGTCGAGAACATCATCCAGAAACTGTTGCAGAAGTGCGACTACGATGTGGAAAAGGCCCAGATGGGCATCGTCTACATCGACGAAATTGACAAGATTTCGCGCAAATCCGACAACCCTTCAATCACTCGTGACGTTTCCGGCGAGGGTGTGCAGCAGGCGCTGCTCAAGCTGATTGAGGGCACGGTTGCCTCGGTTCCGCCGCAGGGTGGACGCAAGCATCCGCAGCAGGAGTTTCTGCAGGTTGATACACGCAATATCCTGTTTATCTGTGGTGGTGCCTTTGCCGGCCTGGAAAAGGTTATTCAGGCACGCTCGACTCAGGGTGGCATCGGTTTCAACGCTGAAGTTCGCAGCAAGGACGTCGGCAAGAAGATCGGTGAATCGCTGCGCGTGGTCGAGCCGGATGATCTGGTCAAGTTCGGCCTGATTCCCGAGTTTGTTGGCCGCCTGCCGGTGATTGCGACGCTGGATGAGCTGGATGAGGCCGCACTGGTGCAGATTCTCACTGAGCCGAAGAATGCGTTGACCAAACAGTACGCCAAGCTGTTCGAGCTTGAAGGTGTCGAGCTGGAGTTCCGCCCGGACGCCCTCAAGGCAGTCGCTGTACGCGCACTGGAACGCAAAACCGGAGCGCGTGGTCTGCGCTCCATTCTCGAGGGCATTCTGCTCGATACCATGTACGAGATTCCTTCGCAGAAGGATGTCGGCAAGGTGGTGATCGATGAGAGCGTTATCGAGGGGACCTCGCAACCGCTGCTGATTTACGAGAACAGCGAGCCACCCGCCAAGGTTGCGCCGGACGCGTAACAAACAAAGGGGCCTTTTCGGCCCCTTTGCATTTCTACCCATCCTTGTTTTTTGCCCAGCGTGCCCTCATCTTAGCCGGCATGGTGTTTCCCGTTTACTGCCGTATGGCCGTCGTAGAGCTGAATTTTTATGAAGACAACCATCGAATTGCCCCTTTTGCCGCTGCGCGATGTCGTGGTCTACCCGCACATGGTGATACCGCTGTTCGTTGGCCGTGAAAAATCCATCGAAGCGCTCGAATCGGCGATGGCAGGCGACAAACAGATCCTGCTGGTGGCCCAGAAGAACCCGGCGGACGATGATCCGAACGAAGACGGTCTGTACCGTGTGGGAACCGTCGCGACCGTATTGCAGTTGCTGAAGTTGCCGGACGGAACCGTCAAAGTACTGGTTGAAGGCGAGCAGCGTGGCGCGATGGAGCGCTTTATCGAGGTCGAGGACCATTGTCGTGCCGAGGTGTCGCTGATCGATGAGGCGGACATTGAGGCGCGTGAAGCCGAAGTCTTTACCCGCAGCTTGCTGAGTCAGTTCGAACAATATGTTCAGCTTGGGAAAAAGGTGCCTTCAGAGGTGCTTTCGTCCTTGGCGAGCATTGTCGAGCCGGCGCGTCTGGTCGATACCATGGCAGCCCATATGGCGCTCAGGATCGAGCAGAAGCAGGCCATTCTGGAAGTGACCGATTTGCCGGCGCGGGTCGAGCATGTCATGGCGCTGCTGGATGCCGAGATCGATCTGCTCCAGGTCGAAAAGCGCATTCGCGGGCGCGTCAAGAAACAGATGGAACGTAGCCAGCGCGAGTACTACCTGAATGAGCAGATGAAGGCCATTCAGAAAGAGCTGGGCGATATCGACGAAGGCCACAACGAAATCGATGACCTGAAAAAGCGCATCGAGAATGCCGGCCTGAGCAAGGACGCCCATGCCAAGGCAACCACCGAGCTGAATAAACTCAAGCAGATGTCCCCGATGTCGGCAGAAGCCACGGTGGTGCGGACCTACATCGACTGGCTGGTCAACGTACCGTGGAAGGCTGCGAGCAAGGTCCGCCTGGATCTGGCCAAGGCCGAGGAAGTGCTTGATGCCGATCATTACGGTCTGGAAGAGGTCAAGGATCGCATCCTCGAATACCTCGCCGTGCAGAAGCGCGTGAAGAAACTCAAGGGGCCGGTGCTCTGCCTGGTCGGCCCGCCCGGCGTTGGCAAGACCTCTCTGGCCGAGTCCATCGCTCGCTCGACGAACCGCAAGTTCGTGCGCATGGCCTTGGGTGGGGTGCGGGACGAAGCGGAAATTCGCGGTCATCGCCGTACCTATATCGGCTCGATGCCGGGGCGGCTGATTCAGAAAATGACCAAGGTGGGCGTGCGCAACCCGTTGTTCCTGCTCGATGAAATCGACAAGATGGGCAACGATATGCGTGGCGATCCGGCCTCGGCGTTACTTGAGGTGCTCGATCCGGAGCAGAACCACAACTTCAATGATCACTACCTTGAGGTCGATTACGACCTGTCGGATGTGATGTTCCTGTGTACCGCCAACTCAATGAACATCCCGCCGGCCTTGCTCGACCGCATGGAGGTTATTCGTCTTCCAGGCTATACCGAAGACGAAAAGATCAATATCGCCATTCGCTATCTGGTGCCCAAGCAGACCCAGGCCAACGGCCTGAAGAAGGCCGAGCTGCAGTTCGACGAAGATGCGATTCGCGACATTATTCGCTACTACACCCGCGAGGCCGGTGTTCGCGGTCTGGAGCGCCAGGTGGCGAAGGTCTGTCGCAAGGTGGTCAAGGAGCATGCTGCCCAGAAGACTTTCACAGTGACTGTCACCTGCGAGACGCTTGAGCATTTCCTTGGTGTACGCAAGTTCCGCTATGGCCTTGCCGAGTTGCAGGATCAGGTTGGTCAGGTAACCGGTCTGGCCTGGACCCAGGTCGGTGGCGAGCTGCTCACGATTGAAGCTGCCGTGGTTCCGGGCAAAGGCCGCCTGACCAAGACCGGCTCCCTGGGAGATGTGATGGGTGAATCCATCACGGCAGCGCTAACGGTGGTGCGTAGCCGTGCCGCCAGCCTGGGTATTGCCCCTGATTTTCATGAAAAACAGGACATCCATATTCATGTTCCAGAAGGGGCGACGCCAAAGGACGGTCCAAGCGCCGGTATTGGCATGTGTACGGCGCTGGTATCGGCTCTGACGCAGATCCCGGTTCGGGCAGAAGTTGCCATGACCGGAGAAATAACACTGCGTGGACAGGTACTGGCCATTGGTGGGCTTAAAGAAAAACTGTTGGCCGCGCACCGGGGTGGCATCCGAACGGTGATCATTCCCGAGGAGAATCAGCGTGATCTGAAAGAGATTCCTGAGAATATTAAGCAGGACCTGCAGATTAAACCGGTGAAGTGGATTGACGAAGTCCTCCAAATTGCGCTGCAATACGCGCCGGAGCCCTTGCCTGACGCGGCTCCCGATATTGTTGCAAAGGAAGATAAGCGCGAGTCTGATTCCAAGGAGCGAATCAGCACGCATTAGTCTGAAAGGCTTTGTTGACATATTTTCGGCGCCCTTGATATAAACCGGCCCTTCGTGTCGCTGGCGTTTCAGCACCGTTTTGCCTACACCCAAAATTATAGATACGACTCAACAGAAATAAGGGGACTTAGAGTGAACAAGTCGGAACTGATCGATGCCATCGCCGCATCTGCTGATATCCCGAAAGCTGTTGCTGGCCGCGCGCTGGACGCAGTGATTGAATCCGTCACTGGCGCCCTGAAGGCTGGTGACTCCGTGGTGCTGGTTGGTTTCGGTACTTTTGCCGTCAAAGAGCGCGCCGCACGCACTGGCCGCAACCCGCAGACCGGCAAGCCGATCAATATCGCCGCAGCCAAGATTCCGGGCTTCAAGGCTGGCAAGGCTCTGAAAGACGCTGTTAACTAAGCGCTTTCGATCCGGCCGGTTGTCAGTTCATTCTGGCCCTGCCATGGAGCGGTTGTCCTGTAGGCAATGCCTGTTGCAGTCGGGCTTGAAATCAAGCCCAATCGCTCCAAAAGCTCCGAGAAGGCGCATCCCCGGATGCGCCTTTCTTTTTTATCCGGATTCCACCCTTGCTGCCGTGATTTTGCGCAGCTGACTCCTGGGGGATGCATGCTTCAGAATATCAGGGACAATTCACAAGGCTGGATTGCCAAAACCATCATCGGCATCATCGTCATGTTGCTGGCGCTGACGGGCTTCGAGGCCATTTTCAGCACGGTTGGCAATAGCCGTAATGCTGCTGAAGTGAATGGCGAGGAAATCTCGCTGGACGCCCTTAACCAGGCAGTGAATATGCAGCGCCGACAGCTGGTTCAGCAGCTGGGTGGCGATTTCGATCCTGCGTTGCTGGATGACCGACTGATTCGCGAGTCCGCTCTTCGCGGGCTCATCGATCAGACCTTGCTGCTCCAGGGTGCACGGAAGGCTGATTTTGCCTTTTCCGACACAGCCCTCGATCAGCTGATCCTGCAAACACCCGAATTCGCTGTCGATGGCGTTTTCAACGCCGGACGCTTTGATCAGTTCATCCAGCAGTTGGGCTACACACGGCTTCAGTTCCGCGAATTGCTCCGTCAGGACATGCTGGTAGGTCAGCTCCAGGCAGGTATCGGCGCTTCCGGTTTCGTCACCGATGAGCAAATTCAGCACTTCGCACGTCTTGAACAGCAAACTCGTGATTTTGCGATCGTTACGGTGCATGCAGATGACGCAGCAGTGGAAGTCACCGAGCAGCAGGCGCTTGAATACTACGAGCAGAATACGGACCGCTTCCGTTCGCCCGAACAGGTCGTGCTTGACTACATCGAGCTGAACAAAGAGTCCTTCTTCGATCAAGTCGAGGTTACTGATGAGCAGGTGCAGAGCCTGTACCAGCAGCGTATCGCGAACCTGGCGGAACAGCGTAGAGCCGCGCATATCCTGATTGAGTCGGACAGTTCAAGCGACGCCGAAGCAAAGGCCAAAGTCGAGGAGATCGCCCAGCGCCTGGCTGCTGGCGAAGATTTCGCAGCGCTGGCCAAGGAGTTTTCTGAAGACCCCGGTTCTGCCAGCGAGGGCGGTGATCTAGGGTTTGCCGGTCCCGGTGTTTACGATCCTGATTTCGAGGATGCGCTCTATGCGCTAGCTCAAGACCAGGTCTCGGAGCCGGTACGCTCGGAGTTCGGCTGGCATCTGATCAAGCTTCTGGGCGTTCAGTCACCTGAGGTTCCTGCATTGGAAAGTCTGCAGCCCGAGCTGGTACGTGAGCTCAAGGCGCAACAGGTTGAGCAGCGTTTTGTTGAGCTGAGCAAGCAGCTGGAAGACTCGGCTTTCGAGTCATCCGATCTGGCCCAGCCTGCCCAGGAACTTGGTCTGGTCGTGCAAACCACCGAAGCCTTTGGTCGTGAGGGTGGTAGCGGGATTACTGCCAACCGTCAGGTCATTCAGATGGCGTTCAGCGACGAAGTTCTGGTTGATGGTGCCAACAGCAGCATTATCGAGCTGGACCCGGAAACCACCGTTGTGGTGCGCGTCAAACAGCACCTTCAGCCTGAAACGCTGGCATTCGATACGGTAAAGGAAGACATTCTTGTCCAGCTCCGTCGCAGCAAGGCGGCTGAGAGAGCAAGCGAAGAAGGCCAGCGCCTGCTGAGCACCCTACGTGACGGCGGTCAGCAGGCGATCCAATGGCAGGCCACCGAGGCCGCGGCACGCAATCAGGAAGGTGTTGAGCCTGCCGTGTTGCAGCAAGTGTTCCGCATGCCGCGCCCTGAAACGAGCGACACGCCGACTTATGGCAGTGTACGTCTCGATAGTGGTGACTTTGTGGTCATTCGCTTGGATGGCGTCAGCGAGCCGAATGCTGAGCTTTCCGAGCAGGACAAGCAGAGCTACCGTCGTTTTCTGGCTTCACGCAGTGGTCAGCAGGATTTTGCAGCCTACCGTGCAATGCAGCATGGAGAAGCCGAGATCAAGACCTTCTGATCACATTGGCTGAGCAGGGCGCTTGCACGTGATAAGCGTCCTGATGCCAGGCACAAAAATCTATGGTCA
>NZ_JAMOHY010000037.1 GCF_024448695.1 Stutzerimonas stutzeri
ATTGCGCGGGCTTTTCTTGCACCGAAAGAATCAGTTGATCTTCGGGTCCAGCTCGCCGCTGGCATAACGCTGGAACATGCCTTCCAGGGAGATCGGTTTGATCTTCGAGGCGTTGCCGGCAGTGCCGAAGGCTTCGTAGCGCGCAATGCAGATATCACGCATGGCGGTCACGGTAGCGCCGAAGAACTTGCGCGGGTCGAACTCACTCGGGTTGGTAGCCATCAGGCGACGCATGGCGCCGGTGGAGGCCAGGCGCAGGTCGGTGTCGATGTTGACCTTGCGCACACCGTACTTGATGCCCTCGACGATTTCCTCAACCGGCACGCCGTAGGTTTCCTTGATGTCGCCACCGTACTGGTTGATGATCGCCAGCCATTCCTGCGGGACCGAGGAAGAGCCGTGCATCACCAGATGGGTATCGGGGATGCGCGCATGGATTTCCTTGATGCGCTGGATCGACAGGGTGTCGCCGGTCGGCGGCTTGGTGAACTTGTAGGCACCATGGCTGGTGCCGATGGCGATGGCCAGCGCATCGACCTTGGTTCGGGCGACGAAATCGGCGGCCTCTTCCGGATCGGTCAGCAGCTGGCTGTGATCCAGCACGCCCTCGGCGCCAACACCGTCTTCCTCACCGGCCATGCCGGTTTCCAGGCTGCCCAGGCAGCCCAGTTCGCCTTCCACGGATACACCGCAGGCATGGGCAAAGGCCACGGTCTGCTGGGTCACGCGGACGTTGTAGTCGTAGTCGGCAGGGGTCTTGCCGTCTTCACGCAGCGAGCCGTCCATCATCACCGAGGAGAAGCCGAGCTGGATCGAGCGCTGGCAGACATCCGGGCTGGTGCCGTGGTCCTGGTGCATGCACACCGGGATGTGCGGGAATTCTTCGATCGCCGCCAGGATCAGGTGACGCAGGAATGGCGCACCGGCATATTTGCGCGCACCGGCGGAAGCCTGGACGATCACCGGGGAGTCGGTTTTGTCGGCGGCTTCCATGATGGCGCGCATCTGCTCGAGGTTGTTGACGTTGAAGGCCGGCACGCCGTAGCCGAATTCGGCGGCGTGGTCGAGCATCTGGCGCATGCTGATGAGTGCCATGGTTTCCTTTCTCCCGGTTTGGGTCGTTTGATCGTGTAGAGCCTGCCGCAGTGGCTGACGCTGTTCAAGCGCCGCACATGGGCGCGGCATTGTAGAGGCGGGAGCGGCAATTGCCAGCGTCCCGCCAGCGCTTTCAATCCAATGCCCCGCTTTGGCGAGGCAGCTGTACTCGTTACCCGCTAGATACTGATGAGCGACGCGCTGCAGCCATGAGCCAGCACCTTGTCGTCGGCAACGCGGTACACCAGCGCCTCGTTACCCTTGTCATGGAAGGCGATCACGCCATCGCTATAGAAACTGCCCCGCGTGGCAGGTTCCTTTCTGAGGGTATGAATGCGCTCGCTATTACCCACTTTCAGGTCGATCGCGGTTCGCTTGTCGTCGGTGTAACGCCAGGCGATGTTCTGCTGACTCTGGCATTTCCAGCGCACGAATGGCGCATCCGGACCGGATTGCCAGTGGCCACAGCCGCCGAGCAGCAAAGCCGCAATCAACATGGACAGGCCTTTGTTCATTCCTTCTCCTTGGCAGACGGCATTCAGGGGCAATCCTGCAAGCCACCCTGCGTGATGGTCGGGTCACCACTGGCCTGAATTTCCAGGCGCTGGTCATGCTCGGCGGTCGGCCCGATCGCGGCAGGCGGGTCGAGTACCTGGCAGGCAGAATCCGGCGCACTCCCGGCGCAACCGGCCAGGCCCAGGCAGCAAACAGCAACAACGGCATATCGCATGGTGCATCCCCTTTCCTTGTTCCAGATAGAACAAAGACCACGGCGAGACGCCTGGGTTGCCCCGCGCACTGCCGGCACCGTGGATCCGGCGCCGACAGGCGAATGCGTCGAGGTCACCTCGACTGCCTAACTCAGCTCGCGCGCTGCTCCAGCACCTCGACCGCCGGCAGCACCTTGCCTTCGACGAACTCGAGGAAGGCGCCACCGCCGGTGGAAATATAGGAAATCTGCTCGGCCACGCCGTACTTGTCGATGGCCGCCAGGGTGTCACCACCACCGGCTATCGAGAATGCCGGGCTCTGGGCGATGGCCTGAGCCAGCACCTTGGTGCCGTTTCCGAACTGATCGAACTCGAACACACCCACCGGGCCGTTCCAGAGAATGGTCTGCGAGGCCTTGAGCATTTCGCTGAACATGGCTGCGGTCTTCGGTCCGATATCCAGGATCATGTCGTCATCGGCCACGTCGGCAACGGCCTTGACCGTGGCTTCAGCGGTTTCGGCGAATTCCTTGGCGACGACCACGTCCACCGGCAGCGGCACCGAGACCTTGGCGGCGATGGCCTTGGCGGTATCCAGCAGGTCCGCTTCATGCAGCGACTTGCCGACGTTGTAGCCGGCAGCGGCGAGGAAGGTGTTGGCGATACCCCCACCGACGATGAGCTGATCGCAGACGTCCGCCAGGGAGGTCAGCACGTCGAGCTTGGTGGACACCTTGGAACCAGCAACGATGGCGACCATTGGTTTGGCCGGGGTCTTCAGCGCTTTGCCCAGGGCGTCCAGCTCGGCTGCCAGCAGCGGGCCGGCGCAGGCGACCTTGGCGAATTTGGCCACGCCATGGGTCGAGCCCTGGGCGCGGTGGGCGGTGCCGAAGGCGTCCATGACGAAGACATCGCACAGCGCAGCGTATTTCTGCGCCAACTCGTCGGTGTTCTTCTTCTCGCCCTTGTTGAAGCGCACGTTCTCCAGCAGCACCAACTCACCGGGCTGGACCTGGACGCCTTCGAGGTAGTCCTTGACCAGCGGGACTTCGCGGCCAAGCGCCTTGGACAGGTAGTCGGCGACCGGCTTGAGGCTGTCTTCCTCGCTGTAGACACCCTCTTCCGGGCGGCCCAGGTGCGAGCAGACCAGCACCGCCGCGCCCTTTTCCAGCGCCAGCCTGATGGTCGGCAGCGAAGCCAGAATGCGTGCATCGCTCTTCACCGCGCCATCCTTCACCGGCACGTTGAGATCCTCGCGAATCAGCACGCGCTTACCCTGCAGGTCGAGGTCGGTCATCTTCAAAACGGTCATGGAATCTTCCTTAAGTTCAAGAACGGCAATTCAAGCGCGGTGAGCCACGCGCAAATAATGATCGGTGACATCCAGCATGCGGTTGGCAAAGCCCCATTCGTTGTCGAACCAGGCCAGAAGATTCACCAATCGCGGGCCGGAGACGCGAGTCAGGCTGCCATCGACGATGGCCGAATGCGGGTCGTGATTGAAGTCGCAACTGGCATGGGGCAACTCGGTGTAAGCCAGCAGGCCCTTCAGCGGCCCGGATTCGGCAGCGGCGCGCAGCACCCGGTTGATCGCCCGTGCATCGGTATCGCGCGATGTCTGCAGGGTGATATCCAGGCAGGACACGTTCACCGTCGGCACTCGCACGGCTTTGGCCTGAATCCGCCCGGAGAGTTCCGGCAACAGACGCTCGATGCCGCGCGCCAGCCCGGTGGAGACCGGAATCACCGACTGGAAGGCCGAGCGCGTGCGGCGCAAGTCGTCGTGGTGGTAGGCGTCGATCACCGGCTGATCGTTCATCGCCGAATGAATGGTGGTGATGGAGGCGTACTCGATGCCCACCGCCTCGTTGAGCAGCTTGAGCAGCGGCACGCCACAGTTGGTGGTGCAGGATGCGTTGGATACCAGCCGCTCCTCACCGCTCAGCTGTTCATGGTTGATGCCCATCACGACGGTGGCGTCGACATCGGCGGCACCGCTCATCGGCTGGGAAAACAGCACCCGCGGCACGCCGGCATCGAGAAAGCGCTGACCGCCGGCGCGGGTGTTGTAGGCGCCGGAACACTCCAGCACCAGATCAACGCCCAGCGCGCGCCAGTCGATGGCTTCCGGTGTCGACTCTCGCAGCACCTTCACGCAGTCGCCATTGATATGCAGGCAATCACCGTCCACGCCAACCTCGCCGGGAAAGCGGCCATGGGTGGAGTCGAAACGGGTCAGGTATTCCAGGCTGGGCATGTCGGCCAGATCGTTGAGCGCGACAATCTGGAAATCGAAATCCGCACCGCGCTCGTAAAACGCGCGCAGCACGCAGCGACCGATACGGCCATAGCCGTTGAGGGCGATGCGATAGGGACGGGCGATGGCCATCGGATTCGTCGATCCTGTCGGTGGGAAATCGCTATGCGTTTCCACCCTGCGAAGAATGGGAGTTACGTAGGATGGATGACCGAAGTCATCCACCGAATCGTCGCGATCAGTCTTCCAGAAGCTCTTCAGCCACTGCCAGCACGTTTTCGACGGTAAAGCCGAACTCCTCGAACAACTGGCCAGCCGGAGCCGATTCGCCGTAGGTGGTCATGCCGATGATGCGACCGTCGAGACCGACGTACTTGTACCAGTAGTCCGCATGCGCCGCCTCGATGGCGATGCGCGCACCGACTTCCACCGGCAGCACGTGCTGCTTCCAGGCGGCGTCCTGTGCGTCGAACACGCTGGTGCAGGGCATGGACACCACACGTACCTTGCGGCCCTGGGCAGTGAGCTGGTCTGCAGCTTCAACCGCCAGGCTGACTTCCGAACCGGTGGCAATGAGGATCAGCTCCGGCTCGCCAGCGCAATTCTTCAGGATGTAGCCGCCGCGGGCGATGGCCGCTTCGGTCTCGTTGTCGCGCACATGGAACGGCAGGTTCTGGCGCGAGAAAATCAGCGCACTCGGACCGTCCTTGCGCTCGACTGCGTGCTTCCAGGCCACCGCGGATTCGACCGTATCGGCCGGACGCCAGGTGTCCAGGTTCGGCGTGGTGCGCAGGCTGGTCAGCTGTTCGATCGGCTGGTGAGTCGGGCCGTCTTCGCCGAGCCCGATGGAGTCGTGGGTGAACACATAGAGCACCCGCAGTTTCATCAGCGCCGACATGCGCACGGCGTTGCGTGCGTACTCCATGAACATCAGGAAGGTCGCGCCGTAGGGGATCAGGCCGCCGTGCAGGGCGACGCCATTCATGATGGCGCTCATGCCGAATTCGCGCACGCCGTAGTACATGTAGTTGCCCGAAGCATCCTCGGCGACCACCGGCTTGCAGCCCTTCCACAGGGTCAGGTTGGAGCCGGCGAGGTCCGCCGAACCACCGAGCAGCTCGGGCAGCAACGGGCCGAAGGCATTCAGGCAATTCTGGCTGGCCTTGCGGCTGGCAATGGACTCGCCCTTGGTGGCAACTTCGCGGATGTACTCGGACGCTTTCTCGGCGAAGTCCGCCGGTAGCTCGCCAGCCATGCGTCGCTTGAACTCGGATGCCAGACCCGGGAATTCGGCTTCATAGGCAGCGAAGCGCTTGTTCCACTCGTTCTCGGCATCGGCGCCCTTCTGCTTGGCGTCCCACCCGGCGTAGATTTCGGCGGGAATCTCGAACGGGCCGTGCTTCCAGCCCAGCGCCTCACGGGTCAGCGCGATCTCGGCGTCACCCAGGGCAGCGCCGTGGGAGTCTTCCTTGCCCTGCTTGTTCGGCGAGCCGAAGCCGATGATGGTCTTGCAGCAGATCAGCGTCGGGCGGTCGCTCTTGCGGGCGGTGTCGATGGCTATCTGGATTTCGTCGGCGTCATGGCCGTCGACATTGCGGATCACCTGCCAACCGTACGCCTCGAAGCGGCGCGGGGTGTCGTCAGTGAACCAGCCATGCACTTCGCCATCGATGGAAATGCCGTTGTCGTCATAGAAGGCGGTGAGCTTGTTCAGGCCCAGCGTGCCGGCCAGCGAGCAGACTTCGTGGGAAATACCTTCCATCATGCAGCCATCACCGAGGAACACGTAGGTGTTGTGATCGACGATGCTATGCCCGGGACGGTTGAACTGCGCGGCCATGATTTTTTCCGCCAGGGCGAAGCCCACGGCGTTGGCGATGCCCTGACCCAGCGGACCAGTCGTGGTCTCGACGCCAGGGGTATAGCCCAGTTCGGGATGGCCAGGCGTCTTGCTGTGCAACTGGCGGAAGTTCTTCAAATCATCGATGGACAGGTCGTAGCCGGTCAGGTGCAGCAGCGAGTAGATCAGCATCGAGCCGTGGCCGTTGGACAGCACGAAGCGGTCACGGTCGGCCCACTGCGGGTTGGTCGGGCTGTGCTTGAGGTGGTCGCGCCAAAGCACTTCGGCGATGTCCGCCATGCCCATCGGGGCACCGGGATGGCCGCTGTTGGCTTTCTGCACGGCATCCATGCTGAGGGCACGAATGGCATTGGCTCGCTCACGACGGCTGGGCATCGCTGAATCTCCTGCGGGGGCTATCACGGAAAGGCCGGCATTTTCCCCCAGTGGCGACGGCGGGGCAATGACTGAATGGTTTTGGCCGATCGCTCAGCCGTCAGTCCAGAAGACTGACCTGCTGATCGGACATCTCCGGCAAGTGCCGGGGAAGATACTCACGTAAACGTTTCAGTGCCGCCGGTTCGTCGCCACCGGCAGGCCAGACCAGATAGTAGCTGTCGCCGGTACGCACCGCCTGCTCGAACGGCAGCACCAGCGTACCTCGCCGCAACTCGGCGCTTACCAGTGCCAGATCGGCCACCGACACCCCGCGCCCCTGGATCGCCGCGCCAATCCCCAGTTCCAGGCTGTCGAACAGAATACCCCGCTGCCAGACGACGGCATCGGCAAACCCTGTCCGCTGCAGCCAGCGCCGCCAGTCGCGGCAGTCGCGCGACGGCTGGATCAGCTCGGCATCGGCCAACTGCTGCGGCGTCCAGGGCCTGTCATCACAAAGCGCCGGCGCACAGACCGGCACCAGCCATTCATCGAACAGCTTGAGCCGCTGCCAGTCGGCTGAAAAATCGCCGTTGCCCAGCAGGATTGCGCAGTCGAAAGGCTCACTGTGGAAGTCCACTGTATCCAGATCCATCCAGACGCTGGTGAGCTGCACCCGGCTTTGCGGCTGAGCCAGATGAAAGTTCTCCAGGGTTTCCAGCAGCCAGCGCATGGTCAGCGTCGACGGCGCCTTGAGCCGGAGCTCACCCGACCGGCGACTGATCGCAGCACACGCGTTTTCAAGGATGCGGAACCCCGTCTTGAGCTCTTGCGCCAATCGCCGCCCGGCATCGGTCAGCGCCAGCCGCGAGCCGCATCGCTCGAACAGCTGACAACCGAGATTCTCCTCCAGCGTTTTGACGTGACGGCTCACGGCGCTTTGGGTGATGCACAAGCTATGCGCCGCCTGCGTGAACGATCCTAGCCGTGCCGCCACCTCGAAGGCGCGCAGTGCATACAGTGGAGGTAGACGCGGCGTCAGCATGCTCATGAGTAAAACTCATCCTTTCCGATTGTTTTTTCCGTTTTCCAGGCGTGGGTCTCTTTTTCAATACTTCATGCGGTCCTTGCCTACAAGGCCGAACAAGTTCGGTCCTACGCTTATGAAAACCTGACCTGCAGGGCCGAATTCATTCGGCTTTGCCGCCGCAGCGTCGCCAAGACCGAGCACCTGTGCCCTGAATCCCACCATACGTAAAACTCAGGAGAGAATGCCATGCCCAGCGAGCCTTGCAAGCCATGACCTCCACCTACCTCGGCTTCGCCGCCGCAGTCGCCGTGCTGATCGCCTCGCCCGGCCCGGTGGTGGCGCTGGTGGTGGCCGACGCCCGGCAGCACTGGCCGCTGTGGACCATTCTCGGCGGCGTGATCTCAGCGCTGGTTTTGCTGGTCGGCGCACTGCTGCTGATCCACCTGGCCCTGGGCCTGCAGCCGTTCATTCTCGAATGGGGTCAGGTACTCGGCGGGCTTTACCTGATCTGGCTCGGAGCGAACGGCCTGTGCGGCGCTGAAGAAACCGCGCCGGGGCAGCGCAGAGACGCGCACTACTTCTGGCGAGCCCTGATCGTGGGCCTGTCGAACCCCAAGGACATTCTGTTCTTTCTCGCCTTCCTGCCCGCCTTCATCCTGCCCACACAACCCTTTGCGCCCCAGGCGGCGACGCTGATTGCCATCTGGGCGGCTATCGACGTGAACATACTGCTGGCCTACAGCCTGCTGTCGCGGCGTCTCAGCGGCAGCCAAAGCATGCAGCAACTGCTGCATATCTTGCCCAACGTCTGCCTGCTGGGCCTCGGGCTGGCGTCCTGCGCCATGGGCATTTCCAGCCTTATGAGCTGACCGGCCTCTTGTCCAATATCAAAATATTTTGATATTGCCGTTGCCGGGCGAATAGTCAGCGACTAGACTGCGCCGCCATGAGCCTGCGCATTTCCCGGATTTCACCCGATGACAGCGACCAACTCGCCGCCCTGTGCAAGGCCGGCGGTGATGTGTTGCGCCTGAAGGTGTTGCGAGCGCTGGCGAGCGACTCCTTTGGCGTGCTGGAGCTGGCACAGATTTTCGCCACCGGCCAGTCCGGCATCAGCCATCACCTCAAGGTGCTGGCCCAGGCCGGGCTGCTGGCAACGCGCCGCGAGGGCAATGCGATCTTCTATCGCCGCGCCCTGCCGCAAGGCGAAAGCCTCGGCGGCACCTTGCATGCCGCGCTGCTGGAGGAAGTCGATCAACTGGTTTTGCCAGTCGATGTACAGGCCCGGATTGCAGCGGTACACGCCCAACGCAGCGCCGCCAGCGAAGATTTCTTCGCGCGCATGGCCGGTAGCTTCCAGGCGCGCCAGGATCTGATCGCCGGCCTGCCGCAGTACCGCGACAGCGTGCTGGCGCTGCTCGATGCGCTGAATCTGGATGCCAATGCCACGGCACTGGAAGTCGGCCCCGGCGACGGCAGCTTTCTGCCCGAACTGGCACGGCGCTTCGCCCGCGTGGTGGCGCTGGACAACAGCCCGGCGATGCTGGAGCTGGCACACAACCGCTGCGAACGGGAAGGGCTGGGCAACGTCGAACTGAAGCTTGCCGATGCCCTGCACGACGACTGCCCGGCAGCCGATTGCGTGGTGCTGAACATGGTGCTGCACCATCTGGCGGCACCGGGCGAGGCAATGAAACAACTGGCGCGGCTGGTGAAGGCAGGCGGTAGCCTGCTGATCACCGAGCTGTGCAGCCATAACCAGAGCTGGGCCAGGGAGGCCTGCGGCGATCTCTGGCTGGGCTTTGAACAGGACGATCTGGCCCACTGGGCCGATGCGGCGGGGCTCACGCCTGGCGAGAGTCTCTACATTGGCTTGAAGAACGGTTTTCAGATCCAGGCCCGGCATTTCTCCCGGCCTGCTGACAACCGACTCACCCTCCGGTAACAGGAAACCGATAGATGAGCGAATACTCGATTTTCACCTCCGAGTCCGTGTCCGAAGGGCACCCGGACAAGATCGCCGACCAGATCTCCGATGCGGTGCTGGACGCAATCATCGCCAAGGACAAGCTCGCCCGTGTGGCTTGCGAAACCATGGTCAAGACCGGTGTTGCCATCGTCTCCGGTGAAATCACCACCGACGCCTGGGTCGACCTGGAAGAAATCACCCGCAAAGTGATTTGCGACATCGGCTACACCTCCAGTGACGTCGGCTTCGACGGCGCTACCTGCGGCATCATCAACATCATTGGCAAGCAGTCCCCGGACATCAACCAGGGCGTTGACCGCGCCAAGCCGGAAGACCAGGGCGCCGGTGACCAGGGCCTGATGTTCGGCTACGCCAGCAACGAAACCGAAGTGCTGATGCCTGCTCCGATCGTGTTCAGCCACCGTTTGGTTGAGCGTCAGGCCGAAGCGCGCAAATCCGGCCTGCTGCCGTGGCTGCGCCCGGACGCCAAATCCCAGGTCACCTGCCGTTACAACGCCGGCAAGGTGGTGGGCATCGACGCGGTAGTGCTGTCGACCCAGCACAACCCGGAGATCAGCCAGTCCGATCTGAAAGAAGCGGTGATGGAGCTGATCGTCAAGCACGTGCTGCCAGCCGAACTGCTGCACAAGGACACCCAGTTCCACATCAACCCGACCGGCAAGTTCGTGATCGGCGGCCCAGTGGGCGACTGCGGCCTGACCGGACGCAAGATCATCGTCGACAGCTACGGCGGCATGGCCCGTCACGGCGGCGGCGCGTTCTCCGGCAAGGATCCATCCAAGGTCGACCGCTCGGCTGCCTACGCCGGTCGTTACGTGGCCAAGAATATCGTTGCCGCCGGCCTGGCCGAACGCTGCGAAATCCAGGTCTCCTACGCCATCGGCGTGGCGCAACCGACCTCGATCTCGATCAACACCTTTGGTACCAACAAAGTCGCCGAAGAGACCATCATCAAGCTGGTGCGTGAGGTTTTCGACCTGCGTCCGTACGCCATCACCAAGATGCTCGACCTGCTGCACCCGATGTACCAGGACACTGCAGCGTACGGCCACTTCGGCCGCACCCCGCAGCAGAAGACCGTCGACGACGACACCTTCACCACCTTCACCTGGGAAAAGACCGACAGGGCCGATGATCTGCGCGCAGCAGCCGGTCTGTAACACGGCTGTCAAAGACAAGCCCCGCCAGTGAATGCTGAGCGGGGCTTTTTTGTATGCCTCAGTTTTTCAAGCGGTAGCCCGTTTTGAAAATCCACCAGACCAGTCCCAGGCACAGCACGAGAAAGCCGAGAATCATCGCCAGGCTGATGCCGACGCCAATGTCCGACACCCCGTAGAAGCTCCAGCGGAAGCCACTGATCAGGTACACCACCGGATTGAACAGGGTGATCTTCTGCCACAGCGGCGGCAGCATCTCGATGGAGTAGAAGCTGCCGCCGAGGAAGGCCAACGGCATGACGATCAGCGAGGGCACGATCTGCAATTTCTCCCAGCCATCGGCCCAGATACCGATGATGAAGCCGAACAGGCAGAAGGTGACTGCCGTCAGCACCAGGAACAGCGCCATCACCAGCGGGTGCTGGATTTCATAATCGACGAACAGCCGCGCGGTGATGAGGATGATCACACCCAGGATGATCGACTTGGTCGCCGCCGCACCGACGTAGCCGATGACGATTTCCACATAGGACACCGGCGCCGACAGCACCTCGTAAATGGTCCCCGAGTAGCGCGGCATATAGATGCCGAACGAGGCGTTGGAAATGCTCTCGGTGAGCAGCGCCATCATGATCAGGCCGGGAATGATGAAGGCGGCGTAGGGAATGCCGTGCATGGCTTCCATGCGTGCGCCGATGGCCGAGCCGAACACGACGAAATACAGCGACGTGGAAATCACCGGTGTGGCGATACTCTGCAACAGGGTGCGCCAGGTGCGGGCCAGCTCGAACAGGTAGATGGCGCGGATCGCGTGGAAATTCATGTGCGGCTGCCCTTTACCAGACTGACGAAAATCTCTTCCAGCGAGCTCTGGCTCGACTGCAGATCCTTGAAGTCGATACCCCGCTCACCCAGGCACTTGAGCAGCTCGGCGATACCGGTGTGCTCATGCTGGGCGTCGAAGGTGTAGACCAGCTGCGTGCCATCGGTCGACAGCTCCAGCTGGAAAGTCTCAAGCTCAGCCGGCAGTGCGTCCAGCGGGCGCTGGAGGATCAGCGTGAGCTGCTTCTTGCCGAGCTTGTGCATGAGCACGTCCTTGTCTTCCACCAGAATGATCTCGCCCTTGCGGATCACACCGATGCGGTCGGCCATTTCCTCGGCTTCTTCGATGTAGTGGGTGGTGAGGATAATGGTCACCCCACTCTCTCGCAGACCGCGCACCATCTCCCACATATCGCGGCGCAGTTCCACATCGACGCCGGCGGTCGGCTCATCGAGAAACAGAATCGACGGCTCATGGGACAGCGCCTTGGCGATCATCACCCGGCGTTTCATGCCGCCGGACAGGTCGAGGATGCGCGCATCGCGTTTGTCCCACAGCGAAAGGTCGCGAAGGACTTTTTCCAGATGCGCATCATCGGGTTTCTTGCCGAACAGCCCGCGGGAAAAACGCACGGTCGCCCAAACGCTCTCGAAGCCTTCGTTGTACAGCTCCTGCGGCACCAGGCCGATCTTCGAGCGTGCGGCACGGTAGTCGCGGACGATGTCATGGCCATCGACCAGCACCCGCCCGCCGCCCGGATTGACGATGCCGCAGATGATGCTGATCAGTGTGGTCTTGCCGGCGCCGTTGGGCCCGAGCAGGGCAAAAATCTCGCCCTTGCGGATCTGCAGGTCGATGTTTTTCAGCGCCGGATGGCCGGATGCGTAGGTTTTGCTCAGCTGTTCGATGCTGATCACAGGCTGCACGGGATCGTCTCTCCAGGGAATCGAAGCAGGATTGTATAGGCAAAGAGCGCTCGGCTTTCATACGGACCATTTCGCTACAGCTGACCGCGATCATGGCCTGCTCCCGAGACTGCAGGCATGCTGAACGAAAGCCGGCGTTTGTGCCGGCGCACAAGGGAGGCCTGCCTGTAATGAAGCAGATAAAGCTCACCTTCGTGGCACTGCTCGTCGGCCTGACACTGTTGTGGCTGCTGGTCGATGATTTCCTGCTGCCGCGTTACAACTTCTGGCCGATTCGCAAGATGCTGGTGGATTACAGCGGCGTACTGGCCATCGGCGTGATGAGCGCGGCGATGGTGCTGGCCGCACGACCGGGCCGCTTCGAGCGCTTCTTCGACGGCCTCGACAAGACCTACCGGCTGCACAAATGGCTGGGCATCAGCGCACTGGTAATCGGCACCTTTCACTGGGCCTGGGGGCAGATACCGAAATGGCTGGTCGGCTTTGGCTGGCTGCAAAAGCCCAGGCGCGGCGGTGCCGGCCAGGAGCTCGATGGCTTTTTCGGCCTGCTGCACGGCTTTCGCGGAACCGCCGAGGATATCGGCGAATGGGCGTTTTATGCGGCGGCGATCCTGCTCGCGCTGGCGCTGATCAAGCGTTTCCCCTACCGCTGGTTTTTCAAGACCCACCGCTGGCTGGCACTGCTCTATCTGGCATTCGTGCTGCATTCGGTGGTACTGACGCCGCCGGCCTACTGGGGTTCGCCGCTGGGCGTGGTGCTGATCATCATGATGGTCGCGGGCAGCGTAGCCGCCTTTATTTCCCTGACACGCCGCATCGGCCGCAAGCATCAGGTGGTCGGTCGTATCGAAAGCCTGACCCATCACCACGACAACCACGTTCTGCGGGTCGAGATCATGCTGGATGGCGCCTGGCCGGGACACAAGGCCGGGCAGTTCGCCTTTGTCACCTTCGACAGCAAGGAAGGCCCGCATCCCTTCAGCCTGTCCTCGGCGTGGCGCAATGACGGCAAGCTGGCATTTTCCATCAAGGGCCTCGGCGACTACACCAGCACCCTGCCACAAACCCTGCACCTGGGTGATCCGGTCAAGGTCGAAGGCCCCTATGGCTGCTTCGACTTCTGCAGCGGCAAGCCAGGGCAGATCTGGGTGGCCGGCGGCATTGGCATCGCGCCTTTTATCGGTCAACTGCAGGCGCTGGCCGACAGCGGCAAAGAGACCAACGTCGATCTGTTCTACAGCACCAGCGCACCAGACAGCGGCTTCATCGAGCGTATCCGGCGACTGGCCGAGCAGGCCAGCGTACGTCTGCATGTGCTGGTGGCCAGCCAGGACGGACGCCTGACGCCCGAACGCCTGCGACAGCTGGCGCCACACTGGCAGGACTGCGACATCTGGTTCTGCGGCCCAACGGGCTTCGCCCGTGACCTGCGCAAGGATCTGCAGCAACACGGTCTGGCGCCCGAGGACTTCCATCAGGAACTGTTTGATATGCGCTGACGCACAGTCGACGGGCATGAACGGAGAGACAATGGCTGCGCCGCGGTCTCGCCGCCAAGGCACCCACTACCGGAGCAAGGACGCTCAGCATGAAAACCTCGATTGCACTGTTGCTGTGCCTCGTTTCACCCTTCTGCCTGGCCGCCTGCCCCGACTGGGGCGCCACTCAGGCGCAGCAGGAAATCCTCAACCTGCAGCAGCAACTGAGCCTCTGGAATGAGGCCTATCATCGGCGCGGCCTGTCGCTGGTGGATGATGAAATCTACGACCAGAGCCGCGCGCGCCTGCATCAGTGGCTGCGCTGCTTTCCCGCGCAACGCTTGCCCGAGGCCGATCCGCTGGCCAATGCTGCCGGCCCTCTGAGCCATCCCTTCCGACAGACAGGCCTGGGCAAGCTCGCTGACGAAGCCGCCGTTCGCGACTGGATCGAACGGCGCAGCGACCTGTGGATTCAACCCAAGGTCGATGGCGTAGCCGTCACCCTGGTCTATCGCGATGGCCTGCTGCAACAGGTCATCAGCCGCGGCGACGGCGCCAGCGGTCAGGACTGGACGAGCGGCGCCAGACAGCTGCCGGCGATTGCGCAACGGCTGGCGGAAAATGGCGAAATGATTCTGCAGGGCGAGCTTTACTGGCGTATGGAAGGCCATGTGCAAGCCAAAGCCGGTGGCAGCGGCGCACGCAGCCGGGTCGCTGGCGCCATGGCGAGAAACCGGCTCGACGCCCACACTGCGGCGGCTATCGGCCTGTTCGTCTGGGACTGGCCCAACGGCCCACAGGCCATGCCGGCCCGACTGGAACGCCTGTCGGCACTGGGTTTTGCCGACAGCCAGCGCTTCACCCTGCCCCTGGCGGACTTCGATCAGGCCCACCACTGGCGCAACCACTGGTATCGCCAGCCACTGCCCTTCGCCAGCGACGGCGTGGTGCTGCGCCAGAGCCGCAGACCACCCGCCGAACGCTGGCAAGCCGAACCGCACTGGGCAGCTGCCTGGAAATATCCGCTGCGCAGTGCGCTGGCGCAGGTGCGCGCCGTGGACTTTCGCATCGGTCGCAGCGGCCGGATCACACCGCTGCTGCAGCTCGAACCGGTGCAACTGGACGACCGCCGCATCCGCACGCTCAGCCTGGGCTCACTCAAACGCTGGCAGGCGCTGGACGTTCGCCCCGGCGACCAGGTGTCCGTCGTGCTCGCCGGCCAGACCATCCCCAAGCTGGGCACTGTGGTCTGGCGCGCCAGCGAGCGCCCTGCGGTGACTGCACCCGATCCACGGCACTATCATCCGCACAGCTGCTGGAAGCCTGCACCTGGTTGTGAACAACAGTTCCTCGCGCGCCTGACCTGGCTGAGCGGCAAGCAGGGTCTCGACCTGTCCGGCATCGGTGCCGGAAGCTGGCAGGCGCTGCTGGACGCCGGCCTGCTGCCTGATCTGCTCGCCTGGCTGAAACTGGACGCCGCGGCATTGCAGCAGGTCGCCGGCATAGGCAAGACGCGAGCCGAGGCCATGGCAGACAGCTTCGCTCAGGCACGCAGCAGGCCGCTGGCGCAATGGCTGCAAGCCCTCGGCCTGCCGGCCAACCTAGAGTTCGACGCCGGCACCGACTGGCGCACCCTGGCAACACGCAGTGCAGCCCAATGGCAAACCGAACCTGGCATCGGACCGACACGGGCGCGCCAGCTGCAGGCTTTTTTCGGCGCAGAACAGCTGCAGCCCCTGCGCGAGCGTCTGCGCCTGGCGGGGGTATCTGGCTTCTGAGGGACTTTCAGCCAAGGCTGCGGTCGATAGAAATCAGACAACAACCATGGAGACGAGGCATGTCATTCAGGCATTGGCCGACAGCTCTGATTTTAGCTTGTGCTGCCACAGGCCCCCTGCAGGCAATAGCTGCCGAGTCCAACACGGCATGTAACGAACAGCGCCAGTCATTGCGTGAGCAGTTGCAGCAGGCACGGCTGCAGGGCGACAGGCTGCTGCAGAACCGGCTTGATGCCGAATTGCAGGAGCTCTGCCGCGGGCTGGTCACCTTGCGTCCGGGCCAGGTTGAGCATCAACAGACCCTGCGCCAGATTGAACGCCGCGAGACACTGCTGCGCGAGGCACTGGCCACAGGCAATGCCCAACTGATCGAATTGCGCCGCAACCAGCTGGCCAGAACACGGGAAAAGCTCGCATCCCTGCCTGGCGGTCAGTAGGCGCGAAACTCCTTGTGACAGGCTTCACAGGCATCCTCGACCCGCTGCAGGGCCGGCGCCACACCCTCGGGCGTTGGCTCTGCAGCTGTGGTCACAGCCACCAGCGCAGCGGTATGGGTTTCCAGCTCACGCGCCATCTCGTTGAAGCGTTCCTGCCGCTGCCAGACCTCGTCACGCGCATCGCTCTGCGCTTCCCTGGCCTCGGGATAGTGTTGCCAGGGCTGACGTGACAACTCGTCAAGCCGGGCCGCTCCGGTGACGAACGCTTGCGAATCGAACGCCAGGCGCCCCCGCAGCATACCGCCGAGGTCTTCCTTGGTATCGAGCATCGCCTGATAGATAGCCTTGCGCTTGCCCAGTGGCGAATCGGGGTCGATGCGGTCACAGCCCGCCAGCGCCAGCAAAGCGACCAGCGACATACTCAACGGCATCAGTTTCATGGTTCCATCACCTGGCAATACGAAAGCCGGCGATTATCCCTTCTGCCGCTGGATTCACCAACCCCGGCCACTCACCCGAGGATGTCGCCATATGTTGCGCAGCCTCACTGAGACCACTCACCACCCGCGCTTTCGCAATCGATCCTGGCCTGGGCGCGGTCGGTCGATTCGTAGTGATACGTCAGAATACGGGCCTCTCGGGGAACGGTCGTGGGACCGGGCGTGTCTGTCGCCTGACTGCCTGTGGCGCGTTCGTTGGCCAGGGTTTCCGGCGTGATGGCCGCCGTGCAGATGCCGAAATGGCCGGTTGGACAGCTGTCACGTATTTCACGATGGGAGTTCTTGACTGCCTCGTTGTCCTGGCACACCCAGTCGATGGCGTCATCATCCATGCCCTGGTATTCGAAGCATTTCTCGGTCACCACGGGTGGCGGAACAGCGCCGGAGGTTTCGGCGGTCACGTAGCAGGAATTGGCCGCCGCCGGCAGGCTTGACGCCGCGACGATGGCAAGCAGAACGGAACGCAACAGAGTCATCCTGGAAGCTCCTGTATGGGCGCCCGGCGGAGTTCACCGAAGCTGTGCGGTTGACCGCCTCTGCAGCACTCAAGTTCGACTGCGGATCTTCCGGGCGGGATTGGCCGCAGCCGGCGGCGCAGTTATAATCGCCGCGCTTCACACCACCGACACTGTTCGGTCGTGCCCGCCACCTGTCCGAGGGGCGCTGCAGCAGGCTGCTCCTGATCCGGAGCACACCTGTCAGGCTCGGACAGGGCGTTAACCATACGCATCAACGGCGCCCATTCGCACAAAACGAATGGAGACTCTTCAATGAGTGCTGTCATGACGCCTGCCGGTTTCACCGACTTCAAGGTCGCCGACATTTCCCTGGCCGCCTGGGGCCGCCGCGAAATCATCATTGCCGAATCGGAAATGCCCGCGCTGATGGGCCTGCGCAAGAAATACGCCGCCGAGCAGCCGCTCAAGGGCGCGAAAATCCTCGGCTGCATTCACATGACCATCCAGACTGCGGTGCTGATCGAGACATTGATCGCCCTCGGTGCCGAAGTGCGCTGGTCAAGCTGCAACATCTTCTCCACCCAGGATCAGGCCGCCGCCGCCATCGCCGCTGCGGGCATCCCGGTATTCGCCTGGAAGGGCGAGACCGAAGAAGAATACGAGTGGTGTATCGAGCAGACCATCCTCAAGGACGGTCAGCCGTGGGACACCAACATGGTGCTGGACGATGGCGGTGACCTGACCCAGATTCTGCATGACAAGTATCCGCAGGTGCTGGAAAACGTCCACGGCATCACCGAGGAAACCACCACCGGCGTGCACCGTTTGCTCGACATGCTCAAGGCCGGCACCCTCAAGGTTCCGGCGATCAACGTCAACGACGCCGTCACCAAGAGCAAGAACGACAACAAGTATGGCTGCCGTCACAGCCTCAACGACGCCATCAAGCGCGGCACCGACCACCTGTTGTCGGGCAAGCAGGCGCTGGTGATCGGCTACGGCGACGTCGGCAAGGGTTCGGCTCAGTCGCTGCGCCAGGAAGGCATGATCGTCAAGATTTCGGAAATCGACCCGATCTGCGCCATGCAGTCCTGCATGGACGGTTTCGAGCTGGTCTCGCCCTACAACAACGGCATCAATGACGGCACCGACGCCTGTATCGACGCGGCCCTGCTGGGCAAGATCGACCTGATCGTCACTACCACAGGCAATGCCAACGTCTGCGACGCAGGCATGCTCAAGGCACTGAAGAAGCGCGCAGTGGTGTGCAACATCGGCCACTTCGATAACGAGATCGACACTGCCTTCATGCGCCAGAACTGGGCGTGGGAAGAGGTCAAGCCGCAAGTGCACAAGATCCACCGCACCGGTGCCGGCAGCTTCGACCCGACCAACGACGACTACCTGATCCTGCTGGCCGAAGGTCGCCTGGTGAACCTGGGCAACGCCACCGGCCACCCGAGCCGGATCATGGATGGCTCCTTCGCCAACCAGGTGCTGGCGCAGATCTTCCTCTTCGAACAGAAATTTGCCGAGCTGTCGGCAGCACAGAAAGCCGAGCGCCTGACCGTCGAGGTGCTGCCCAAGAAGCTCGACGAAGAAGTGGCACTGGAAATGGTCAAGGGCTTCGGCGGGGTCATCACCCAGCTGACAGCGAAACAGGCCGAGTACATCGGCGTGGCGGTCGAAGGACCATTCAAGCCGGATAGCTACCGCTACTGATCGCCGCAGGGTGGAAAACGGCCATGCCCTTTCCACCCTGCGCCTGAGCCGTCAAAGGAATTACTGATGACTTCTGCGAATCGCCCTTCAATCAGCTTCGAGTTCTTTCCCACCAAGACCGACGCCGGGCACGAAAAACTGCTGGTCACCGCAGGGCGGCTGGCCGAATACAAGCCGGATTTTTTCTCCTGCACCTATGGCGCAGGAGGATCGACTCGGGATCGCACCCTGAACACCGTGCTGCAGCTCGACGGCGACATCAAGGTGCCCACAGCACCACACTTGTCCTGCGTCGGCGACAGCAAGAGCGAGCTGCGTGAGCTGCTGAATACCTACAAGGACGCCGGCATCCGCCGTATCGTCGCGCTGCGCGGTGACCTGCCATCCGGCATGGGCATGGCCAGCGGCGAGCTGCGCTATGCCAACGAGCTGGTGGAATTCATTCGCAGCGAAACCGGTGACCATTTCCATATCGAAGTCGCTGCCTATCCGGAAATGCATCCGCAGGCACGCAATTTCGAGGACGATCTGAGCAACTTCGTGCGCAAGGCACGCGCCGGTGCCGACAGTGCCATTACCCAGTACTTCTTCAACGCCGACTGCTACTTCTACTTTGTCGAGCGTGTGCGCAAGCTGGGCGTGGAGACGCCGATCGTGCCGGGCATCATGCCGATCACCAACTACAGCAAGCTGGCGCGCTTCTCCGACGCCTGCGGCGCGGAAATCCCGCGCTGGGTGCGCAAGCAGCTGGAAGCCTATGGCGATGACATGGACAGCATCCAGGCTTTCGGCACCCAGGTGATCAGTGACATGTGCGAAAAACTGCTCGCCGGCGGCGCGCCGGGACTGCACTTCTACACCCTCAACCAGGCCGAGCCGAGCCTGGCGGTCTGGGAAAACCTCAAGCTGGCCCGCTGATTCGCTGCACCCTGATCCAGCTCCCTGAAAAAACAGGGGGCTGGTCAATGAACCTGCGAACTGACACACTGTCCCACCAATGCGGTGTCGACAAGCTCTGTTATACTCCGCACTTCCGCCAGGCTTACGCCCGGATGCCAGCACCCCAATGCGGCAGGACCGGACGGGATCGCACGCCAGTTGCGATTCAAGCCAGGCATGACCATCCCAGGGCCTCGCCCTATACAAGACAGGATTACTCATGTCCTTTGCTTCCCTCGGTCTCTCCGAGGCTTTGGCCGGTGCCGTCGAGGCCGCCGGTTACACCCAGCCTACCCCCGTGCAACAACGTGCCATTCCCGCCGTGTTGCAGGGTCGCGACCTGATGGTCGCCGCACAGACGGGAACCGGTAAAACCGGTGGCTTCGCCCTCCCCGTACTGGAAATTCTGTTCCCGGGCGGTCACCCCGACCGCGAACATCGCCACGGTCCGCGCCAGCCGCGGGTACTGGTGCTGACACCGACGCGCGAACTCGCCGCCCAGGTCCATGACAGTTTCAAGCTCTACGCCCGCGATCTGCCGTTCAAAAGCGCAGTGATCTTCGGCGGCGTCGGCATGAACCCGCAGGTCCAGGCGCTGGCCAAGGGCGTTGACGTACTGGTTGCCTGCCCCGGCCGACTGCTCGACCTGGCCAACCAGAAGGCCATCGATCTTTCCCACGTGGAAATCCTGGTGCTCGACGAAGCCGACCGCATGCTCGACATGGGCTTCATCCACGACGTCAAGAAGGTCCTGGCCAAGCTGCCGACCAAGCGCCAGAACCTGCTGTTCTCGGCCACCTTCTCGAAAGACATCACCGATCTGGCCGGCAAGCTGCTGCATGAGCCGGAACGCATTGAAGTGACACCACCGAACACCACGGTCGAGCGCATCGAGCAGCGCGTGTTCCGCCTGCAGGCCTCGCACAAGCGTGCATTGCTGGCGCACCTGATCACCCAGGGCGCCTGGGAACAGGTACTGGTCTTCACCCGTACCAAGCATGGCGCCAACCGTCTGGCCGAGTATCTCGACAAGCACGGCCTGCCGGCTGTCGCGATTCATGGCAACAAGAGCCAGAACGCTCGCACCAAGGCACTGGCCGACTTCAAGGCCAACCAGGTACGCATTCTGGTCGCTACCGATATCGCCGCACGCGGCCTGGATATCGATCAGCTGCCCCATGTGGTCAACTTCGAACTGCCCAACGTCGAGGAAGATTACGTGCACCGTATCGGCCGTACCGGTCGTGCCGGACGCAGCGGTGAGGCGATCTCGCTGGTCGCGCCCGACGAGGAGAAACTGCTCAAGGGCATCGAGCGCATGACCCGGCAGCGAATCCCGGATGGCGACCTGATGGGCTTCGATGCCAGCACTGTTGAAGCGGAGAAACCCGAAGTCCGCGAACCTCGCCAACCACGCCCGCCGCGCAACAGCGAGCGCAAGCCGCGTGCTGCCAAGGCCACGGAAGCGAGTAGCGAACCGAAAGAACGCGAGCGCAATCGCCGCACTCGAAACAAGCCGAAAGCCTCGGCTCAAAGCCCGACCGCACAGGACGCCGCTGCACCGGTCAGCCGTCCACCGCGCCTGCCCAGCGACCGTGATCCGGAAGTCTTTCTTGATGACGAGCTGGACAACTTCGGTAATCGGGTCGATTACGTAAGCCCCTATCAGGGCAAACCAGGTCGCGGACGCCGCCCCGGCGCCCCGGCTCAGCCCGGCAGCGCCCAGCCACGGGCTGCGGCAGGCCCTCGCGGCGCAGCCGCCCCCTCAGGCAGCGCCAATCCAGGCAAAGGCAAGCGCCAGGGTCAAGGCCAGGCCACTCGTGGCGGCCAGCCAAGGCGCAAGAATGAAGGTCGCCGGATCGATGGCGACGGTGGCGCTCGTCAGGAAGCTGCAGTCAAGCCAAAGGAAAAGCAGCCGGTGATCATTCACAAGGAGTCGAAGATCGATCGTTTGCCCAGCCTCGATCAGCTTGATCAGCTCCCTACACGCCCACGCGGTGAGAAGCCGGCATTGCTGACACGCAATCGCTGATTCGCACCAACGAAAACGCCGCCCTCG
>NZ_JAMOHY010000038.1 GCF_024448695.1 Stutzerimonas stutzeri
CAAGCGGCTGTGCTCGCATGGCAGCCGGACGGCTAATGCGAAGTGATCATGGTGAATGAGGCTTGAGTCCGATCGCTACGGCCACAGATGGCGCAAGCCAGGCACCTGAACAGCCGCTGCGCTCGCAGGGCGACGGTTTTGACGCGAGACCTGTTCTTGTTAAGCCGCGATAAGCGTATCCCGGCTTCACCGGGCCGCGCTGTCGTGTATCGAGCCGGCAGGCCATCTTGCCCCTGCGCGCGTCCATCGTGCCCTCCCTCTGGTCGGCTGACGCCTGCGCACTCCGTTTGCCGTTCGTGCCTGAGCGTTGAACGCTCAAGGAGGCACAGAAGCCGGTTGATGGTCGCACGCTGAACCACATGTGATGGGTCAGCGTGCGAAGTTCATTCGCCGAGCTCGGGCTGTGATAGGCCAGAGGGGCTTAGGCCCGCATCAACACGGGTGCAGCTCGGTGGTTCAGACCAGCAACTCGCTGAACGGCAGGTACTCAACCCAACCCCCGATCTCCAGCGTGTGATTTCGCTCGACGACTGCCAGACCCTCCGCCCAGCTCGCCGACGCCAGCATGGCAGACCCCTGGCCCGGGTGAAGTGAGACGTGCATTTCACCGTCAACCTGCTCCAGCCGAGCTCTAAGATACTGGCGGCGGCTGTTGCGCTTGCGCCAGGCGAAGCCCGCTCGCAGACGCAACGGTTTGGCCAGCACCTCCGTGCGCCCTTGGGCACGCAACAGGAAAGGCCGTGCCACCACCAGTGCGGTGATCAGCGCCGCCGCCGGGTTGCCCGGCAGGCCGATCCAGGGCTTGCCACCCACTTCGCCAAAGGCCAACGGCTTGCCCGGCTGAATCGCCAAACGCCAGAGATGCAGCTCACCCAGCTCACGAATGGCCTGTTTCAGATAGTCTTCCTCGCCGACTGATACACCACCGGAGGTGATGAGCACATCCCACTCGGACGCGGCGAGCGTCAGAGCATCACGGCTCGCTGCCAGCTCATCAATCAGGATTGGATAATCGTGCACCTCCAGCCCGAGGCTACGCAGCACGCCAAGCAGGCAGTAGCGGTTGGCGTTGTAAATCTGGCCGGGCGCCAGGGACTCACCGGGCTCGCGCAGCTCGTTGCCGCTGGACAAGAGCCCAACGCGCAGTCGTCGATAGACCCCAACGCGGGCGACGCCGAAGCTCGCCAACAGGCCCAACTCCTGCGGTCGTAGACGTCTCCCTGCTTCCAGCACCCCAGTACCGGCCTTTAGCTCCTCGCCCTGGCGGCGCACGTGATCGCCTGACCTGACCGGGGGTAGCCGGACACCCTCACCACACGGTTGGCACAACTCCTGCGGCACGACCGTATCGGCACCGGAGGGCAGTCGTGCTCCGGTGAAGATGCGCACGGCATGTCCAGTCGGCAAAGGATCATCGACCCAATCACCGGCGGCGATACGCCCGGCGAGCGGCAGCGTACCGCCCGCAGCAGGTAGATCGGCGGCGCGCAGGGCAAAACCATCCATCGCGCTGTTGTCCCAGGCCGGCACGTCAAATGCGGCAACCAGTGGTTCGGCCAGCACTCGACCCAGCGCATCCGGGAGTGCTACCTGCTCGACAGCCGGTAACGACGGTGCACGCTTGAGCAATTGTTCAATGGCTTCGTCCACCGGGCGCAGATTGTCACCGGTGCAGGTACAGCGGTTCATGAGCGTGACCCACAGCCGTTGCCGGACACGCCGTTCACCGATGCCTGCAAATGAGCCACGAAATTGCATGGCCCGGTACGGCTGTCGAGCTGTTCGCCGAGAATCCGTTCCCAGGCCGTACGGCAGGCATTTGGCGAACCTGGCAGACAGCACACCAGCGTGCCATTGCTGACACCGGCCAGGGCACGCGACTGCAGCGCCGACGTACCGATCTCGGCCACTGAAACCTGGCGGAACAGCTCGCCGAAACCGTCGACCAGCCTATCCAGCAGCGGTGCCACCGCCTGCGGCGTGTTATCCCGCGCGGTGAAGCCCGTACCGCCACTGACTAGTACTACCTGCACCTGCGGGTCGGCAATCCAGACGGCAAGCCTGGCGCGAATCTGCCAGATATCGTCGATGATCAGCCCCCGCTCAACGAGCCGGTGCCCTGCCGCTTGCAGTGCATTCACCAGAGTATCGCCCGAGGTGTCGGTGTCTGGCGTTCTGGTATCGCTGACAGTCAGGACGGCAACGCCCAGAGGCTGGAACCGGAGGGTATTAAGATGTGCCATGAAAAGTGCTCCAATGAGGAACCATCGGTCTACAGCGTGCCTGTGGCTCCGCCTGAGCTCACTCCCTCTTTCGAGGTAGTCACAGGGCCATAGCGCGACATTGCAGCCCACGCAGGGCGTTAAGCCATTTGCGGCAAAAAGTCACAGAGGCGACTTTTACCTCTCAACCGCCGCTGGCATTCATGAAACGCAGCACCTGAACCTCACCGGCACGGGTGAACTCATGGCGCAGCGGCTTGCGTTGCAACCCGGCATGAATGGCATCGATCAGCGGCTTATCGCGGGTCGGATGGCGACGCAGCAACGCGCGCAGGTCAACGGAATGTTCGTGCCCCAGACACAGCAGCAGGCGTCCTTCGGCAGTCAGGCGCACGCGGTTGCAGGTGGCGCAGAAGTTGTGCGAATGCGGCGAGATAAAGCCGATGCGCGTCCGTGGATACTCGGTCAGGCGCACGTAGCGCGCCGGGCCGCCGCTGTGTTCGGCAGAATCGATCAGCGCATGGTGCTGGGCGATCAGCTCACGCACTTCCTGGCTCGAACAGAAGGCCTCCGTGCGCGAGCGCCCCACTTCCCCCAGCGGCATTTCCTCGATAAAGCTGATATCCAGTCCGCCGGCGATGGCGAAATCCACCAGGTCAGCGACCTCCCCGGCGTTGCGTCCCTTCATCACCACGGCATTGAGCTTGATCCGCTCGAAGCCGGCGTCACGTGCGGCATCGATGCCGTCGAGCACCTGTTGCAACTGACCGGTGCGGGTAATGGCGTGGAATTTGGCGGCATCCAGGCTATCGAGGCTGATGTTCAGCCGCTTGACCCCGGCGCGTGCCAGCGGCTCGGCTAGCCTGGTTAGTTGCGAGCCATTGGTGGTCATCACCAGCTCACGCAGCCCCGGCAGCGCGGCGATGCGCTCGCAGAGGCCGACGATGCCCTGGCGCACCAACGGCTCGCCGCCCGTGAGGCGAATCTTTTTTACGCCCAGGTCGACGAAGATTCGCGCGATACGCTCCAGCTCTTCCAACCCCAACACCTGCTGGCGCGGCAGAAAGGTCATATCCGCGGCCATGCAGTACACGCAGCGGAAATCGCAACGGTCGGTCACGGACATGCGTAGGTAGTCGATCTGGCGACCGTGGGCATCGCGTAGTTGAGTCATCGATAAGACCTCTGAAGCTTCATAGGGCGGATGACGCTTTTTTCATCCACCATCGCCCCGCTCGGTGGATGGGTTGAACGTCATCCACCCTGCGTAGAACCAGGCTGCCCTTATTGCATCAACGGCGTTTCCGTACCCTGAAGATGGATGCCTTCGATGCTTGCCGCGCCAACCAGGTTCTGCAGGTACTGGCTGACGCCAATCTGCCAGACGCGCTGGTTGAGTTCGGCGCGGATCGAGCCGGCCACCGCGTCATAGGGCAGTTGCTGGCCCTCGATGCGCTGGTCGACGAACACCAGGTGGAAGCCGTAGCGGCTCTCCAGCGGCTGGCCGCACAGGCCCTGCGGCAGGCGGAACAGCTGGCGCTCGAACTCAGGCACGGTCTGGCCCTTGCTGATCTGACCGAGCGCGCCGCCCTGGGCCTTTGACGGACAGGCGGAATGTTGCGCCGCCAGTTCGGCGAAACGCTGCGGTACCTGCTCCAGCTGCCCAAGCAGCTCCAGCGCCTGCTCCCGCGAAAGGCTACGGGTCTCGGGGTCATCCGCCGGACTGGCCAGCAGGATGTGCCGCACGGCGAGCAGCGGTGCGCTGAAGAAGCGCTGGGCATTGCCCTCGTAATAGGTGCGGCACGCGCTTTCATCAGCCAGCGGCAGTGGCACCTCCCGCTCGATCAGCACACGGGTGGCCGCCTCTTCCTCGCTCTCACCCGCTCCAGTCCGCACTACTAATCCCAGTTCGCCGATACGCTGCTGCAACAATTCGCGCAGCACCAGTGCCTGAACCGCCCGATAGACAGCCTCGTCGCGGCTTGCCGCAGGGTGATACTGCAGTTCCTGGGCGATGGCCTGTGGCACGATCTCCACGCCATTGACCCGCACGCGTGGCCATTCCTGTTCGCTGCTGGCGATCAGTAATGCCTCGCCGGTCTCCGGCCGCCCTTCAGGGGGCAGTTCCTCGAACAGCGTGGCATCGACCGGCACATCGACGTCCAGGCGTTCGCCGCCACTGCAGCCGCCACCCGTGCTTCCACCGCATCCACAAGCCATGACGATTACCTCATTAAAGTGTTTGCACATTGGCGCGAATCAACCGTGGCAGCTGACGCACGAGGCGCCAGTCGCCAACGGCTCACACCGGGCTCTTGCTGTCTGTCGCGGCGTAACCGGGCACCGCGCTCGGCTTGGAGGCCTGCGTCGGTGCTTCGTAGCCGCGCGGATGCGGTCGACGCGACACCGCCGGCTTGACACCTTTTTGCCGGACGATCTGATAGCGCCGCCCCAGGTACCACACCGGCGCGCTGACGATGTGCACCAGGCGGGTGAAGGGGAACAGCACGAACAGGGTGACGCCGAGCAGCACGTGCAGCTTGTAGATCAGCGACACCGAGGCGATGGCCTCGGCGGCCGCCACCGGTTGCAGGGTGACGACGCCCTGCGCCCAGTTGCCCAGCAGCACCATCACCGAACCGTCCATGTGGCCGGTGGAGGCAATGATGGTCAGCAGACCAAGCACCAGCTGGGCCAGCAGCACCAGGAGAATCATCACGTCGCTGCGGCTGGAGTTGGCGCGCACACGCGGATCGCTCAGCCGGCGCTGGATCAGCATCACCAGGCCGATCAGGCAGAGCACGCCGAAGAAGCCGCCGGAGACCATGGCCAGCAACTGCTTGTTGGCACTGCTGATGAAGTGGTGATAGAGGGCTTCGGGCATCAGCAGACCGACGAAGTGGCCACACAGAACAAAGATGATCCCGATGTGGAACAGGTTGCTCGCCAGCCGCATCCCCCTGGGTTGCAGCATCTGGCTGGAACCAGCCTTCCAGCTGTACTGCGACAGATCGAAACGCGCCCAGCTACCGATCAGGCAGACCGCCAGGGCGATGTAGGGATAGACCCCGAACAGCAGGAAATTGAAATTGGACATCAGCGCACCTCCTGGGCCAGTGCGGCGGCCTGCCCGTCTTGTTTGAAATCGGTCCAGTGCAATGGCACCGCGCTTTCCTCGCGGACCTTGGCCGGCCCACTCGGCAGTGATGGGCAGCGATCCTGCGACTCGGTCTGGAAAAAGTTGACCTGCTCCTCCTCCCAGACCCGGTCCAGTGCCTCCAGTGAATCGTCACGCTCCTCTGCGGCGACCTGCTCGCGCAGACTGGCCAGCGTTTCCTGCACCGGCTCACCGGCAATCTGCAGCAACGCGTAAAAACAGGCCGCGTACGGGCTGCCGCGCTCGTCCAGGCGTGCCGACAGCAGCGCCAGCAAATGCACCACATTGGCCAGGCCTTCACGCGCTTCAAGATCCTCGCAGGTCGCGAGGTATTCGAGGTACAGCGGGATATAGTCCGGCAGTTCGCGCACGCCGATGGCGAATCCGGCAGCCTCGTACTGGGCCATCAGGTCCACCATCGCCTGGCCGCGATCACGCGACTCGCCATGCACGTGCTCGAACAGCAGCAGCGACAGCGCGCGGCCCTTGTCGAACAGGTCGGTGTAGCGCTCCTGCGCGTCCATCAGATCGCCACTGCTCAATTCGTCGATGAGTACCCGCAGTGCAGTGCGCAACTGCGGACTGATCTCGCGAGCCGCATCAATGGCCCCGGCCAGTTCGGCATGCGCCTCGCGCAAACACTCGTCCGGGTAGTCGAGCAAGAGGGAAATCACTTTCAGGATCTGCATGTTCAGTCCTCCCACAACTGCACGGTCTGGATGATGTCGCGGCGGTTGGCCTTCTTCGCACCGAACATGTTGGTGTCCGAAGCCCCGGAGCAGCCGCTGCCGAAACTGAAGCCGCAACCGGAGCGTTCGGCGAAGGCATCGCTCATGGCCTCCTCGCGGTGCGCGCTGGGGATCACGTAGCGGTCTTCGTAGTTGGCGATGGCCAGGTAGCGGTACATGTCCTCGACCTGCTCCAGGCTCAGCCCGACGCTTTCCAGGATCGCCATGTCCTTGATGCCCTCGACCTGCTCGGCGCGCTTGTAGGCGCGCATCGCCAGCAGGCGCTTGAGCGCATGCCTGACCGGTTTCTCGTCGCCAGCGGTGAGCAGGTTGGCCAGGTAGCGCAGCGGGATGCGCAGGCTGTCGACGTCCGGCAGCACGCCATCCATGCCGATCTGTCCGGCCTGGGCGGCGTTCTGGATCGGCGACAGCGGCGGCACGTACCAGACCATCGGCAGGGTGCGGTACTCCGGGTGCAGCGGCAGCGCCAGCTTCCAGTCCACCGCCATCTTGTAGACGGGGGATTTCTGCGCGGCCTCGATCACCGACATCGGCACGCCATCATTCAGCGCCTGCTCGATGACCTTCGGATCGAAGGGGTCGAGGAACATCTCCAGCTGTTTTTCGTAGAGGTCCTGCTCGTTCGGCGTGCTGGCCACCTCGGCGATGCGATCGGCGTCGTAGAGCAGCACGCCGAGATAGCGGATACGTCCCACGCAGGTTTCCGCACAGACGGTGGGCATGCCGGCCTCGATCCGTGGGAAGCAGAAGATGCACTTCTCGGATTTACCGCTCTTCCAGTTGAAGTAGATCTTCTTGTACGGGCAACCGCTGATGCACATGCGCCAGCCACGGCATTTTTCCTGGTCGATCAGGACAATGCCGTCCTCCTCGCGCTTGTAGATCGCGCCGCTCGGGCAGGACGCAGCACACGCCGGATTGAGGCAGTGCTCGCACAGGCGCGGCAGGTACATCATGAAGGTGTTTTCGTACTGGCCGTATATGTCGGCCTGGATCTTGTCGAAGTTCTTGTCCTTGCGCCGCTTGGCAAACTCGGTGCCGAGAATTTCCTCCCAGTTCGGCCCCCACTCGATCTTCTCCATGCGCTGCCCGGAGATCAGCGAACGCGGGCGCGCCACCGGCTGATGCGTGCCCAGCGGCGCGGTGTGCAGGTGCTGATAGTCGAAGTCGAACGGCTCGTAATAGTCGTCGATGCTTGGCAGGTCGGGGTTGGCGAAGATGTTCGCCAGCACGCGGAACTTGCCGCCGATGCGCGGGTTGATCGAACCGTCGGCGTTGCGCACCCAGCCGCCCTTCCACTTGTCCTGGTTCTCCCACTCCTTGGGGTAGCCGATGCCGGGCTTGGTCTCGACATTGTTGAACCAGGCGTATTCCATGCCTTCGCGGCTGGTCCAGACGTTCTTGCAGGTGATGGAGCAGGTATGGCAGCCGATGCACTTGTCCAAATTCAGGACCATGCCGACTTGCGAACGAATTTTCATGGCCGTGTTCCTCGGATATCTTGCGGCAGGGGTTGCGGCAGGTCGTTGCCATTCGGCCCGTCGAGCCAGTCGACCTTGTTCATCTTGCGCACCACGACGAACTCGTCGCGGTTGCAGCCCACCGTGCCGTAGTAGTTGAAGCCGTAGGCCAGCTGCGCGTAGCCGCCAATCATGTGGGTGGGTTTGAGCACCACGCGGGTCACCGAGTTGTGGTGGCCGCCACGGGTTTTGGTGGTTTCGCTGCCGGGCACGTTCACGATGCGTTCCTGGGCGTGGTACATCATCACCATGCCTTCCATCACGCGCTGACTGACCACCGCGCGGGCGGTCAATGCGCCGTTTGCGTTGAAGCACTCGATCCAGTCGTTGTCCTCGATGCCGACCTTCTTCGCATCAACTTCCGACATCCAGACGATCGGCCCGCCACGGCTCAGGGTGAGCATGATCAGGTTGTCGGTGTAGGTGCTGTGGATGCCCCACTTCTGATGAGGCGTGATCCAGTTCAGGCAAATTTCCGGGTTGCCGTTGCTCATCTTGCCGGCCACGTAGCCGGTGGAGCGGGTGTTGATTGGCGGTCGGTAACTCATCAACTGCTCGCCAAAGGCCTGCATCCAGGGATGATCCTGGTAGAACTGCTGGCGACCCGTGAGGGTACGCCACGGAATGTACTCGTGGACGTTGGTGTAACCGGCGTTATAGCTGACGTGCTCGTCTTCGAGACCCGACCAGGTCGGGCTGGAGATGATCTTGCGCGGCTGCGCCTGGATATCGCGGAAGCGGATCGCCTCATGCGCCTTGGGCAGCGCCAGGTGAGCGTGGTCACGACCGGTGAACTGCGACAGCGCAGCCCAGGCCTTGACGGCGACGTGGCCGTTGGTTTCCGGCGCCAGGGTGAGGATCACCTCGGCGGCATCGATGGCCGTCTCGATCTTTGGCCGCCCCAGGCTGACACCCTCCTCGCGCACCACATAGTTGAGCTCGCCGAGGAAATCGACCTCGTCGTCGGTGTTCCAGTTGATGCCCTTGCCGCCGTTGCCAAGCTTGTCGAGCAGCGGGCCGAGGGAGGTGAACTTCTTGTAGGTGTTGGGATAGTCGCGCTCGACCACGGTCATGTTCGGGCAATTCTTGCCCGGCAGCGGCGCCTCACCCGCCGTCTTCCAGTCGCTGCCGCCGAAGGGCTGCGCCAGTTCGCCGGGGCTGTCGTGCAGCAGCGGCACGGTGACCACGTCCTTCTCCACGCCTAGCTGTCCCTCGGCCATCTTCGAGAAGGCCTTGGCGATGCCCTTGTAGATCTCCCAGTCCGAACGCGCTTCCCAGGCCGGGTCGATGGCCGCCGACAGCGGGTGGATGAAGGGGTGCATGTCCGAAGTGTTCATGTCGTCCTTCTCGTACCAGGTGGCGGTCGGCAGGACGATGTCCGAGTACACGCAGGTGGAGGACATGCGGAAGTCGAGGGTGGTGACCAGGTCCAGCTTGCCGATGGCACCTTCGTCGACCCACTCGGCCTCGGTCGGCTTGAAGCCGTCACGCTTGCCGAGGTCCTCGTTCATCACGCCGTTACGGGTGCCCAGCAGGTACTTGAGCATGTACTCGTGGCCCTTGCCCGAGCTGCCCAGCAGGTTGGAACGCCAGATGAACAGGTTGCGCGGGAAGTTCTCCGGGCTGTCCGGCTGTTCGCAGGCGAAGCGCAGGCTGCCGTCCTGCAGCGAGCGGGTGACGTAGTCCACCGGCGACAGTCCGGCAGCTTCGGCGTCGCGGCAGATCTGCAGCGGGTTGCGATTGAGCTGCGGTGCGCTTGGCAGCCAGCCTGCGCGTTCGGCGCGTATGTTGTAGTCGAGCATGTGCTCAGGGAACTTTGACTTGTCCGCCAGGGGCGAAAGCACCTCGTGGATGCTCATCTTCTCGTGGCGCCACTGTGAGCTGTGGTTGTAGAAGAAGCTGGTGCCGTTCATCTGGCGTGGCGGACGGTGCCAGTCGAGACCGAAGGCCAGCGGCAGCCAGCCACACTGCGGGCGCAGCTTCTCCTGGCCGACGTAGTGAGCCCAGCCGCCACCACTCTGGCCGACGCAGCCACACAACATGAGCATGTTGATCAGGCCACGGTAGTTCATGTCCATGTGGTACCAATGGTTCATCGCCGCACCGACGATGATCATGCTGCGGCCACGGGTCTTGTCGGCGTTGTCGGCGAATTCGCGGGCGATCTGGATGGCCTTCTCACGCGCCACACCGGTGATTTTCTCCTGCCAGGCGGGTGTGCCGGGAACGCTGGCGTCGTCGTAGCTGGAGGCGACGTTGCTACCGCCCAGGCCGCGGTTGATGCCGAGGTTGGCGGCCATCAGGTCGAACACGGTGGCGACCTTGACGGTACTGCCGTCAGCCAGGGTGATGCTACGGACCGGCACGCGGCGCAGCTGGATGCTCTCGCCTTCGGCGTGCTGGAAGTGCTCGTGGAGGATGCCGCCGAAGTACGGGAACGCCACCTCGGCCGTCTCGCCACCGTCGATCTGGGTCAGGCTCAGGTCGACGTCACGGCCGTCCTTGCCTTCGCGGGCTTCGATGTTCCACTTGCCCTTCTCGCCCCAGCGGTAACCGATCGAACCCAGCGGCGAAACCAGCTCTCCGGTGCTGCCGTCGACAGCGATGGTCTTCCACTCGGGGTTGTTTTCCTGGCCGAGGTTGTCGGCCAGATCGGACGCGCGCAGGAAGCGGTCGGCGATGCAGCTGCCGTCCTTTTCATTCAGGCGCACCAGCACCGGCAGATCGGTGAAGCGCCTGGCGTAGTCGCGAAAGTACTCGCTCGGCTTTTCGAGGTGGAATTCCTTGAAAATGACGTGGGCGAACGCCTGGGCCAGCGCGGCGTCGGTGCCCTGCTTCGGGTTGAGCCAGAGGTCGGTGAGCTTGGCGACTTCGGCGTAGTCCGGGGTGATGGCGACCGTCTTGGTGCCCTTGTAGCGAACTTCGGTGAAGAAGTGCGCGTCCGGGGTACGGGTCTGCGGGACGTTGGAGCCCCAGGCAATGATGTAGTTGGAGTTGTACCAGTCAGCCGATTCCGGCACGTCGGTCTGCTCGCCCCACACTTGTGGAGAGGCCGGAGGAAGGTCACAGTACCAGTCGTAGAACGACAGGCACACACCGCCGATCAGCGACAGGTAGCGGCTACCGGCCGCGTAGGAAACCATCGACATGGCCGGGATTGGCGAGAAGCCGATGACGCGGTCCGGGCCGTACTGCTTGACGGTGTAAACGTTGGCTGCAGCGATGATCTCGTTGACTTCTTCCCAGCTGGAGCGGATGAAGCCCCCCATGCCGCGCTTGCTCTTGTAGGACTCGGCCTTGGCCTTGTCCTCGACGATGCTGGCCCAGGCGTCCACCGGGCTCATGTTACGCCGCGCGTCACGCCACAGCTTGAGCAGCGGCTTGCGCACCTTGGGGTACTTCAGGCGGTTGGCGCTGTAGATGTACCAGCTGTAGCTGGCACCACGCGGGCAGCCGCGCGGCTCATGGTTGGGCAGGTCGTTGCGGGTACGCGGGTAGTCGGTCTGCTGGGTTTCCCAGGTGATCAGGCCGTTCTTCACGTAGATCTTCCAGGAGCACGACCCGGTGCAGTTCACCCCGTGGGTGGAGCGCACGATCTTGTCGTACTGCCAGCGCGAGCGGTAGACGTTCTCCCAGTCGCGGGATTCGATGCGGGTTTCGCCATGACCGTTGGCGAATTCTCCTTGCTTGCGATTGAAAAAACGCAGCTGGTCGAGCAGGTGGCTCATCTTTCTCTCCTTTGCCAACGCCAACGAGGGCGTCTGCGTTACACATCAGGCATGGCCGATACGCGAGCGGCGCCGGCCTTGATTGGCTACTTGGTGACGGTGGCCTGTTCGGCGAGTGCCAGGTCGACGGACGACACGAAGTACTCTTCGGCGAAGGCGCTTTCGGGCTCCTTGAGCCAGAAAAAGCAGATGACGAAACTGAGCAATGCCCCGGCGGCGATGATCAGGAAGAACTGCGAGGGCGTGACGAAGGTGTAGAGGGTCAGGTAGAACACCGCACCGACGTTGCCGTAGGCGCCGGCCATGCCCGAGATCTGCCCGGTAATACGGCGCTTGATCGAGGGAATGATGCCGAAGGTGGCGCCCTCCGCGCCCTGTACGAACACCGAGCAGAAAATGGTGATCACCACGGCAATGAACAATGGCCAGCTGGAACCCATCAGCCCCATCAGCAGAAAGCCCAGGGCGATACCGAGCATGTAGGCCAGCATCACGAACCGGCGGTTGCCGAAGCGGTCGGAGACCAGGCCGCCGATGGGCCGCGCCAGCAGATTCACGAAGGCAAAGGATGCGGCGATGATGCCAGCCGTCGTGGGCGTCAGTCCCCAGGTCAGTTCGAAGAACATAGGCAGCATCGACACGACCGCCAGTTCCGCCCCGAAGTTGGCGAAATAGGTGGAGTTCAGTGCCGCGACGGAATTGAACGGGTACTTGTCGTCCTCCGGTACCCCCTTGCGCAGAATCGGCACGTTGACCCGCAGGATCTGCGAGATCTGGTAGAGCACCACCAGCACAATGACGCCGTGACACGTCCAGGCCCAGCCGGCGCCCAGGTAGCCCATGTTCTCAATACGCCAAACCAGCACAGAGAGAATGCCGACCATGGGAATGGTCCAGATGATCAGCTTGACCATATCGCCCCAGCTGCTGACTTCCATGGCCGCGACCTTGCGAGGCTTGTGCTGCACGGTGCCGGCTGGGCCATCGGTAATGGCAAACCAGTAGAACACCCCGTAGGCTGCCATCAACAAGGCCGTCGTCGCGATCGCGTAGCGCCAGCCATCGTCTCCACCGAATGCATGCAGGGCGATGGCCGGCAGGCTCATGGCGGCTGCAGCCGAACCGAAATTGCCCCAGCCGGCATAGAAGCCTTCGGCAAATCCAATATCCCTGGGCTTGAACCACATGGCAGTCATGTGGATGCCGACCACGAAGCTGGCGCCGATCGAGCTCAGTACCAGTCGCGAGATCAGCAGTTGCACCCGCGTGTCGCCCATGGCGAAGGTGATTGCCGGTACCGCCATCGTGACCATCAGCACGGAAAACACCCGGCGCGGGCCCCATTTGTCCAGCGCCATGCCCACCAGAATCCGCGCGGGAATGGTCAGCGCCACGTTGGCGATGGCAAACAGGCGCAGATCATCGCGGGTCAGCCAGTTCGCGCTCTTGAGCATGCTGGTAGCAAGCGGCGCCATGTTGAACCACACGAAGAAGCAGATATAAAAGGCGATCCAGGTGAGATGCAGCGCTCTTATTTCGGGCTGGCGGTACTTGAACAGGTCCGAGACTTTCATTTCGTAGTCTCCCGTGCCGAAACGGGACAGGCCTGAACAAGTACCGGACAGGGTGCGCGCCTGACCAGAAAGGAACTGACACTGCCAAAGGTCATGTAATTAAATTCATCGACCAGTGCGTCTATCGAGTGCGCGATAAATCCCTCACCCGGCTCTTCACAATGCCTGGAGACAACCAGCAGGTCGGGTTTCAGACTATTGACCGCCTTGAGGATGACTTTCCTCGCGTCACCCTGACCGATAACAACTTCAACATTCAGGCCACGATTTCCAACTTCCTCTGCCGCCCCTTTTATCCTTGCGGAAAACTCGTTCTTGGCGTTGATATAGTTGGCTTCGCTGGAACTGCTGGTATCCAGACTTTCTTCCGCAACGCCAATCAGGATGATCATTGGTTCAAGTCGGGAAAACATTTCCAGGGTGCGTTCAAGCGCATGGCGCGCATGGGGCGAATCGTCATAGGCAATCATGATGTTCATGGCGTAACACTCCGCGTCGCTGAACTGACTGAATGATTCAGGGGTTTTTCACGTAGGCATTGGGGCGCAGGTAGAACCACCAGTTGAGGACCAGGCACAGCGCACAGAAACCGGCGAAGCCGTACATCGCGACCTCCGGTGTTCCGGCCTTGATCTGGCCGCCAATGACCATCGGTGCAACAAAGGATCCGTACGCCGCCACGGCCGAGGTCCATCCCAGGACTGGACCGGCCTGCTCGCGGTCGTAGATCACGCCGATGGTGCGGAAGGTGGAGCCGTTACCGATCCCCGAAGCGGCGAACAGCACCAGGAAGAGGATGATGAAGGCGAAGAACATCGTCTCCGGCTCGCTCGATCCATAGGCCTGCTGAAGCACGTAACCCAGCGCGACCGAGGCGGCGATCATGACCACCGAAACCACTTGGGTGACGATTGACCCGCCAAGCTTGTCGGCGATCCAGCCGCCAAAGGGCCGTGTCAGGGCGCCGATGAAGGGACCTATCCAGGCATAGGTCAGGGCGCTGGGCGCGTTGGGATTGACCACACGCGTGATGCTGCCGTCTGCGGCGGCCTCGTTCATGTAGCCGAAGATCACCGTAATCGACAGCGGCAGCGCCATGGAAAAGCCGATGAAGGAGCCGAATGTCAGTATGTAGAGCACACTCATGGACCAGGTGTGCTTGTCACGGAAGATGTCGAACTGGCGTTTGATGCTTGGCTTGATGCTGCCCGGAATCATCCGCAGCAGACCCAGGGTGCTGAGCATGATCAGCGCGATGGCCAGCCACATGTTCAACACACCGAGGCCGAAGGGTCGCGGCAGATAGAGATAAAGGCCCACCACAGAGGTCAGGAAGCCCACCGCGTAGAGTCCGATGATCTTGCCGAATGCACTGAGCGTATGGCCCGGATTGGGTGAAATTGGCAGCAGGTTGTTCATGCCGAACCAGCCGATAAAGGCCAGCGGAACCAGCGCCAGCATCCATACCCATCCCGCGTTCTGGATCCAGGTGTCCGAACCTGCCGGTATCCGCCCAATCAGTGTCCCGCTGTCCTTGACCAGCACCATCGGATCGCCAGCCAGCACGCCAAACAGCCCCGCCGTCATAACCAGCGGGATCACGATCTGCATGGTCGTCACGCCAAAATTGCCCAGACCCGCGTTCAGCCCCAGCGCCAGTCCCTGCTGATGCTTGGGAAAGAAACCACTGATATTGCTCATCGAACAGGCGAAGTTGCCGCCGCCAATGCCTGACAGCAAGGCCAACAATTGAAAGACCCACAGCGGCGTGGTGACGTCCTGCAGGGCAATACCGGCCCCCACTGCGGGTATCATCAGCAAGGCTGTAGTCAGGACGATGGTGTTGCGTCCGCCGGCGATACGAATCATGAACGACGCCGGGATGCGCAACGTCGCCCCGGCCAGGCCGGAAATGGCCGTAAGGGTGAACAACTGTGCCGGCTCGAACGGAAATCCGAGGTTGAGCATCTGGACGGTGATGATCCCCCACATCAGCCATATGGCGAATCCCAGCAGCAGACTTGGAATGGATATCCAGAGGTTACGGGTCGCAATTCGTTTGCCGGTTGACTGCCAGAATCCGGCAACTTCCACATCCCATTTAGCAATATTCGTCATGACCGCTCCGCTCCATTGAGTGCAATCTGGAGCGGAGGCTACGAGCAGTAACTACGCTGAAACTTGATTACCGTCATTAATAGCGGACCGGGGGTCTTCACAAATACCCGCCCTACCTCTTTAGATATACCTAATATGCGCCTTAATAACTTTCGCCTATTCAATCATCTAGCGTTTAAGCCAATACAGTTTTTATACCCGAAGCGTCAATTTAACGCGTGCGAGGTATATCGATTAATATAGGCAGGGTGATGAACTACGCGTAACGTGACACGACTTTGTCAGGCGAGACTCAGCCGTGAGCACGTTCGATATCACGCAATCCCCCTTGCGACACTCGATTATTCAGCACACGACCCTGGCCTTTATTCTGGTCATCGGGGTAACCCTGGCGAGCATGCTCGGCGGCATGTATCTCGCGGATTCCATACAGGGTGATGCCGAGGCACTGAACAAGGCCGGCAGCCTGCGCATGCAGTCCTACCGGCTGGCCCTGCTGGCGCTGGAAGATGAAAGCAGCCTCCTGCACCAACACGTGGAGGAGTTCGAGCACACGCTGCAGACCTACGCGCTGCAGCGGGCCATCGGCCACAACCCCAACAGCCCGCTGCACATGCTCTACAGCAGAGCGATCACGCGCTGGAACGACGCCATGCTGCCGCTGTTGACGAACTACCCGCCACAGAAGCGGGCATTCCGTGCCGAGGTGCCGAAATTTGTGGCTGAACTCGACAGCTTCGTCAAAGCCCTGCAAAACAAGTCGGAAGACAAGCTTGCCGTCATCCGTGGGCTGCAAATAGGCACGCTGCTGTTCACCGTACTAATGGCATTTGTGGTGCTGCTGGGGGTGTACAGCAATCTGATCACACCGCTTCGCGAGCTGACGCGACTGGCCCGGCAGATCGGTCGTGGCGACTTTCGCAGCAAGGCCTATTACGACGCCCGTAACGAACTGGGGCTGCTGGCCAGCGCCTTCAACCAGATGAGTGATGAGCTGGCCGATCTCTATGACCATCTGGAGCGCAAGGTCGATGAAAAAACCGCCCAACTGCAACGCAGCAACAACTCGCTCGAACTGCTGTTCAACAGCGCCCGCAGCCTGTATCGCTCTTCAGCCGATCCCGTACCACAACTCGCGAGCCTGCTGCTTCCCGTACAGCGCTCGCTGGGCTCAGGCCCTGTATCGCTGTGCCTGCATCACACCGAGGAGAAAAACTGCTTCCGCGCCCATACCGCCATCTCCTCGGAACGGCATCCCCCAGAGTACTGCCGCCTGCCCGATTGCGCGCAATGCCCGGTTCATGCCGGCAATGGCAAGCTGGCAGGCGGCACCGAACTGATCAGCTTTGCCCTGCGCTCAGGCACGCGCGAGTTGGGAGCGCTGCGTATCGAGCAACCCCAGGGCGTGGCGCTGGAGGCCTGGCAGGAGCAGTTGCTCGGCGCGGTGGCTGAACTGTTTGCCGCCTCTCTGGGCCTGAGCCAACTCGCCCAGCATCAGGCGCGCCTGGCGCTGATGGAGGAACGCGCGGTCATCGCCCGCGAGCTTCATGACTCGCTGGCCCAGGCGCTTTCCTATCAGAAGCTGCAACTGAGCCGCTACAAGAAGCAGATCGCCAATGGCCACCCGCAGGCGGAACTGGACGTGACCCTGGGCGCTATTTCGGACGGCCTCAACGCGGCCTACCGGCAACTGCGCGAACTGCTCACGACCTTTCGCATCAAGCTTGATGTCCCTGGCCTGGCAGCTGCGGTACGGGCCACGGTGCTCGAGTTCAGCAGCCACTCGGGGGTCAGCATCGGCCTTCACTACGCCCTTGAGCATTGCCCGTTGACACCCAACGAGGAACTCCATTGCCTGCAGGTCATTCGCGAGGCACTGAGCAACGTGATCAAGCACGCCCAGGCTCGTCAGTGCGACCTGCGTCTGTACCAGGACACACAGGGGCTGGTGCACATCGGCGTGGATGACGACGGTATCGGCATCGAAGTCAACGACAGCCCCAGCGGCCATTACGGCCTGAGTATCCTTGCTGAGCGCGCCGGTAGCCTGCATGGTCACCTGCGCATCGGCAAGCGCAGCGAAGGCGGCACGTGTGTCCACCTGAGCTTCCTCCCGGCCTATCGCCGCACGCCCCTGCAACCGGAGACCGACATCCCGTGAACAACCAAGACAAGATTCGCATCCTGCTGGTCGACGATCATCCGATGATGCGCAGCGGCATGCGCGCCCTGCTCTCCATGGAAGACGATCTGTTGCCCGCCGCTGAAGCCGGCAACGGTGCCGAGGCGGTTCGGCTGGCCAGCGAACTGGATCTGGACCTGATCCTGCTCGACATGAACATGCCCGGCATGGACGGGCTGGAAACCATCCGTCAGATGCGCGCTGGCGGAATCGAAACACGCATCGTCATCTTCAGCGTGTCTGACGACCATACCAATGTGCTGGCGGCGCTGCGTGAAGGGGCGGACGGCTACCTGCTCAAGGACATCGAGCCGGAGGACCTGATCAGCCAGATTCGCCAGGCCGCTCAGGGCCGGCTGACCTTGAGCCCGGAGTTAAACCAGGTTCTGGCTCAAGCCATTCGCGAACGCCCCAAGCCCGGCCATGCGCATCCGTCGGCGGGCCTGACCAAGCGCGAGAAGGATGTACTGCGACTTATCGCCCGAGGCCAGACCAACAAGATGATCGCGCGCAAGCTGGCCATCAGCGAAGGCACGGTCAAGGTGCACGTGAAAAACCTGCTGCACAAGCTCGGCCTGCGCTCGCGTGTCGAGGCCGCCGTCTGGTCGCTGGAGCATGATCAGGCCCGAGCCTAATGGCATTCGCGATGCAATTTTAACGTTCCGTGGCACAGCGGGCTCGGCCTGAAAACGCACCGGGCTTGTCTGCGGTCAAGGTCAGAATGCTGTAGAAACCCCATTCCAGACAGGTTTTAAAGCACCTTGACGGCAATCAAGGGCAAAGATCGTAAGCAGCCTATCTTTCGCCCCGTAGCCAACAAGGAGCACCACGATGAGCAGCCTTCACCCCTCCCGTCTAGCCCTCGCCCTGCTCGCCGCAGGCCTGGCCGTCAGCACTGCAACAAGCGCCGAAGAAGCGTTCAGCAGCCTGTTCACTGACGCAAAACCGATCTTCGATCTGCGTTACCGCTACGAACATGTCGATCAGGACAACGCCCTCAACCACGCCAATTCACAAACCCTGCGCACGCGCATCGGCGTGCAGACCGGCACCTGGTACGGCCTGTCGGCACTGATCGAAGCGGACAATGTCAGTCGCTTGGGCACATCCGCCTACAACAACACCCGCAACGGTCAGACCGACTACTCGGCAGTGCCCGATCCGGACGGCAGCGAGATCAATCAGGCGTTGCTGCGCTATGACCACAGCCTGGGCGGCGCAGTGGTCGGTCGCCAGCGGATCAACCTGGACAACCAGCGTTTCGTCGGTGGTGTCGGCTGGCGGCAGAACGAGCAGACCTATGACGGCATTCTCGGCCAGCTCAAACCCGTCGACGGGCTGACCCTTACCTACGCCTATATCGACAACATCAACAGCATCTTCGGCCCTGAGGACAACCGCTTCGACAACCGCACGAACCCGGCCAACATCAAAGGCCACAGCCACCTGATCAACGCGCGCTACCAGGCCATGCCGGAGCTGACGGTAACCGCCTACAGCTACCTGCTGGGACTCGACAACCTCGCCAGTACCGCGACGGCAGATTACGGCTCGCTCTCGAGCAAGACCACCGGCGTACGCCTGAACGGCACTGCTCAGGGCATCACCTACACCCTTGAATACGCGCGGCAGAAGGACTACGCCGACAATCCGCTGGAACTGAGCAGCGAGTACTACCTGGCCGAGCTGGGTTATACCCTCCAGGGCGTGGCGCTCAAGGCCGGGATGGAGGTTCTGGGTGGCGACAGTGGCCCCGGCAACCGTGCATTCCAGACGCCCCTGGCGACCAAGCATGCATTTCAGGGCTGGGCCGATACGTTCCTGCTGACCCCGGTCGACGGCGTACAGGATGTCTACATCGGCGGGAGTCTGCCGCTGTTTGGCGGCACCCTGCAGGCCTGGTACCACGACTTCCGTGCCGAGCGCGGCAGTCAGCAATACGGCGAGGAACTGGATATTTCCTACAGCCGCGCCATCGCGCTGGTGAAGGGTCTGGTCGCCACTGTCAAGTATGCCGCCTATGACGCGGACGACTTCTCGGTCGATACCGAGAAGGTCTGGGCACAGCTTCAGTACAGCTACTGAAATGCGATGAGCGGCTTGCGCGATTTCGCAGGCCGCCTCGCCCTCGTGGATTTGCATTGCATCAGACGCCCGTCAGGATGCAATGCCTTCGAAAGGATGTTCAGATGATTCGGTATCTGCTGAGCCTGTCGCTCACCCTTGGGCTGCTTGGCTTTACATCGGCAGGCCTCGCTGCAATCAGCGACGCCGAAGCCGTGAATCGTGCGGGCATGCAACGCATGCTGAGCCAGCGCATCGCCAAAAACTACCTGATGCTGGGCACCGAAACCCGGGCGGAAGTTGCAATCGTCCAGTTCGACCAGAGCATCGCCGACCTGGAGTCCAACAGTCAGCTTCTGGAAGACTACGCACCCACCGCTACGATAGGTACCGCCCTGACCCGGGCCAACGAAACCTGGCACCGTTACCGTGAGGTGGTGTTGACCCCACCCAGCAAGGAGCGGGCGGTCGAGGTGCTGCAACTCAGTGAGCAGGCCCTCGAGCAGAACGAGAAGCTTGTGAGGCTGATCGAACAGTACACCGGCAGCCAGACCGCGAACCTGGTCAATCGCAGCGGCCGTCAGCGCATGCTCAGCCAGCGCATTGCCAAGCTGTACCTGGCCATGGCCTGGCACCTGCCCAGCCCACAGCTGCAAGGCGCGTTCAACACCGCAGTAAAGGAGTTCGACGAAGGGCTCATGTACCTGCGTCAGGCGCCGCAGAACACGCCTGAGATCAACCGTCGCCTTGACCAGGTTGCAACACAGTGGCGCTTTGCCCAGGCCGGTTTCAACCTGGCAAACAACTCGCAATTCGTACCCACGGTCATTGTTAGCACCACCGAAACGCTGCTTGTGAAGATGGACGAACTGACCCGTCTGTATGAAGCGCTAGCCGACGCGCACTGAAAAGGACGCAGCGCCGCTATCACTCCGACCCTGATCGGTTAGCACGTGTTCGAGGCTCCATCGCTGAGGCGCACACTCGCGGTGGCGCGCACCGGGCCTGAACCTATCAACCCGGAAAAAGCGCGTCTCCCGGCTTCACCGGGCCGCGCTGTCGTGTATCGAGCCGGCAGGCCATCTCGACCCTACGGGCGTCCATCGTGCCCTCCCTCCGTTCGGCTGACGCCTGCGCACTCCGTTTGCCGTTCGTGCCTGAGAGTGGGTGTGGGGCGGTCTTGCTGTTTCCCTTCACCTTGTCACGGCGTTCTCGCCGTCAAGGGCTTCACCCGCGTGGCGTGTTTGCGGCGGTCGCCGGCTGCGCCCCCCTGACTGCTTGCGCTGCACCGTGCCGGACCGGTTCCGGGCAATTCCGCCCGAGCTACCGGAGCACCGACATGTCGATTTCCTCTTGCGCGATGGTCTCTTCTCTTCTGGTTCAGGACAAGGCAGGACGCTACGTGCCGGCCACGGCCGATCAGATCCTGACGGCAGCCCGCCAGGTGATAGATCTCAAGATCCAGCGAGGTGCTGCGTTCACCGCGCCTGACGTCGTCAAGGACTACCTGGGCGCCAAGCTGGCAGGCTTCGAGCACGAAGTGTTCGCGGTGCTGTTTCTCGACAACCGGCATCGTCTGATCGATTACAA
>NZ_JAMOHY010000039.1 GCF_024448695.1 Stutzerimonas stutzeri
ATCTCGTGGACGGGGCGCATATTAGGGGCGGGCTCACACAGTGTCAACGATATTTTTATCTGTTCGGCCTAGAAATTCGGCATGAGAACAAACACTTACCACCGACGAGTGGCGCGAAGGGCTTCACCCTGCTTGCCCTGATGACAAAGGCGAAGTCGATACGCGGCAAGGGCCGAACTTGTTCGGCCCTTGCCGCTGCAGCCGAATAAATTCAGCCTTACCGGTCACTACTAGCTGTGAGACTCAGCCTATCGCTGCCAGCAGCTTCTCCCACTCCTTCACTTCCTTCTTCGACGCGCCACCCAGCAACTCCAGCGCATTGCGCAGACGGAAGCGGGTCAGGTCCGGGCCGAGGATTTCCATGGCATCAAGCACCGACACCGAGCTGGCCTGCCCGGTGATCGAAGCAAACATCAGCGGCATCACGTCGCGCAACTTGAGCCCCAGATGCTCACCCACCTGGGTGATGCAGCCGGTAATGCACTCCTTGTCCCACTGGCGCAGCGCTTCGAGCTTCCAGAGCGTCAGTTGCAGCACCTGACGCACCTGGGTTTCGTCCAGCTTCTTGTGGGCGAATAGCGATGGATCGAGACTCAGAGCACCGGAGAAGAAGAAACCGGCCAGTGGCGCGATCTGGCTGAAGGTCTCCACCCTGCCCTGCACATGGGGTGCGATCTTCATCAGATAATCGGGGTTCAGCGCCCACTCCTGCACCTGGCTGGCGAAGGCTTCGACGCTCAGCTCGCGAATCCACTGACCGTTGAGCCAGGACAGCTTCTCGACATCGAAAATCGGCCCACCCAACGAAACGCGATTGATATCGAAGTGATCGATCATCTCGGCCAAGGTAAATTTCTCGCGTTCGTCGGGCATCGACCAGCCCATACGACCCAGGTAGTTGAGCATCGCCTCGGGCATGAAACCCATACGCTCGTAAAAGGTCACCGAGGTCGGGTTCTTGCGCTTGGACAGCTTGCTCTTGTCCGGATTGCGCAGCAGCGGCATGTAGCACAGCTGCGGCTGCTCCCAGCCGAAGTATTCGTAGAGCTTGATCAGCTTGGGTGCCGACGGCAGCCATTCCTCGCCGCGCAGCACATGGGTGATGCCCATCAGGTGGTCATCGACCACGTTGGCGAGAAAATAGGTCGGCAAGCCATCGGCCTTCATCAGCACTTGCATGTCCATGCGGTCCCAGCCGATCTCGACGGTGCCGCGCAGCATGTCCTGCACCTGGCAGACGCCTTCGGTCGGCACTTTCATGCGGATGACATGGGACTCGCCATTGGCAATACGCTGCTGCGCCTCTGCCGGAGCGATGTGCATGCAGTGACCGTCGTAGCGCGGGGTTTCCTTGTTGGCCATCTGTTCAGCACGCACTTGATCCAGGCGTTCAGCGCTACAGAAACAGGGGAAGGCATGGCCCTTGCCGACCAGTTCGTCCGAGTACTTTTTATAGATCTCGCCACGCTCGCTCTGCCGGTACGGCCCATGTGGCCCACCGACGTCGGGGCCTTCGTCCCATTCGATGCCCAACCAGCGCAATGCGTCATAGATCTGCTGCTCGGATTCACGGGTCGAGCGTAACTGGTCGGTGTCCTCAATACGCAGGATGAACTGACCACCGTGCTGGCGGGCGAAGCACAGGTTGAACAGCGCGATATAGGCAGTGCCGACGTGCGGGTCGCCGGTGGGCGACGGCGCGATACGGGTACGAACGGTGGTCATGGCAGCTCTCGAAAGCGGAGGAACGGACGGAGAAATCAAAGGCGCGATGTTAACAGGCGCAATGCCACCCGCTCCAGCCGAAGGCGGCCACGCTACGCATGGCAAGCCCACCAGGGTCGGCTTTCACGAAGAAGACGCCTCTATATCGCTGGAGCACAAACCCGGTCGCTCCGACAAAACATTCTAAACAAACCCCTGGGTCAACCGATAACCCGGAATCGGCAACCGCCAACAGAAGCGTCAAGAGAAACTCGACATGCAACTGATCGACAACAAAGCTCTGATCGATGAAGCCCTCAGTCAGTCCGCCACGCTCACGGGCGACCGCTTCGATCATGGTTACTGGCTGAGCAAGGTCAGCGATGTAAAGCTTGTGATCATTTCCAAACCTGAAGTGCTTTTCGATCTTTCAATCAAGGTTTTCATCCCCCTCGCGCCGGGCCAGACGGCGTCCGCGAGCTACGACGACGGCTGGTTCAACTGGCATTTTCTCGGCAGCAAAAGCGCGATGGTGACCATCGCCAGGGAAATCCTTGGCAGCGCCATGCGCAACCAGAAAAGCCATTCACCTGTGTTGCAGGCATGGCTGACGGCGCTGGTCTCTTTCAGACGCAGCGACCAGACCATCGCCGTACTGGAGCCGGAATCACAGCGGAATCTGACCGGTCACTGAGCCCTTTCCGTCGCTACGCACTATCAGCCGTGCAGGAACGACAGCCGGCGTCCTTCTCACGCTTGTCATGCCAATGATGTATCCACGCCCCGCCAGTCCAGAAAACTGGACTTACTTTCCAGCTTTATGGACATTGGTAAAAAAAGCGCTGCCTGGAATGTCTGTCGAGTTGGACTGGACGTCATCTAGCCATTGAGCAAGCTGCTCTAAACCGGCGCTTACAGACGAACTTAAAAGTCAGGCACAGAACCTGCTAAGTAACTGAGGCTAGACGCCGGAGCGCTTGAAGGAGCGAGGCAGGCGCGCAGGGATTTTGACTGCGCTTGGTAGTATGCCGCTGCCTTGGTCCGCAATTTTTTCCGGCTACCAGAACAAAAACAAATAAAGGAATTCGCAATGTCGATAACAAAAAAGCTGTCCCGCCTCGCCTGCGCTATCAGCGCGACCACGGTTCTGAGTGCCTGCCTGATCAGTACTAACGCCGCCGCTGCTGAAAAGATTCGCTGGCAGGTGCCGCTTGCCTTTCCTTCTCACCTGATCGGCCTGACCACGCCGGTCAAACATCTGTCCGAGTCGCTCAAGGCGATTTCCGGTGGTGATATCCAGCTGCGCTACTACGAGCCCGGCGAACTGGTACCACCATTCGAAATCATGGATGCAGTCAGCAATGGAAAATACCCGGCTGGCTACACTTGGATCGGCTACGACCAGGGCACCATACCCGCACTGCCGTTGTATTCCGGCGCTCCGTTCAACCTGGAGCCGCCGGCCTATCTGGCCTGGTATTACGAAGGTGACGGTAAAAAGCTGCTCGAAGAGATTTACGCCCAGCGCAACATCCATCCGATGCTGTGCAGCATCATCGGCCCGGAAGGCGCTGGCTGGTTCGCCAAGCCCATCGAGAAGCTGGAAGACTTCGACGGACTGCGCATCCGCTTCGCCGGCATTGGCGGCAGGGTGCTGGAGAAACTCGGTGCCTCGGTGACCATGGTGCCAGGCGGCGAGATCTACCAGGCGCTGGAGCGCAAGACCATCGACGCCACCGAATTCTCGCAGCCGGCAGTCGACAAGATGCTGGGCCTGGATCAGATCATCAAGAACTACATCATGCCGGGCTGGCACCAGACGCTGACCACCTCGCACCTGCTGGTGAACAAGGACGTCTGGACCAAGCTGCAGCCGCAAAGCCGCGCACTGATCGAGATGGGCTGCGAATCCGCCACGCTCAAGGGCTTTGCCGAAAGCGAGTGGGCTCAGCCGACCGCCCTGCGTGACTACGAGAAGCAAGGCGTGAAGGCTCAGGTACTGCCCGAAGAAGTGCTGCGCGAGCTTGAGCGCGTAACCAACGAAGTACTCGACGAGATGGCTGCCAAAGACGAGATGTTCAAACGCGTCCTGACCAGCCAACGCGAGTTCATGGAGCACCACTCCATCTGGCACGGCAAGGGCTATCTACCGCGCGACTACTACAAGTACGAGTAACCGCACGAGCCAAGGGGCGCAGCGCTGCTGTGTCCCTTATTTCAAACGGGCCGTTACCGTACCTGCGTGGCTCTTTAGCTATGTAGCTGCGACGCGTGCCCGCGCTTGGATTTGCCGAGGTCGTCATGTCCGTTCATCCCGTTCCCCCCAACGACGCTACGCCGGCCCCCAAGGCTGCGCTGCCACATAACCGACTGTCCTACTGGCTGGACAAGGTCCTGGTCGCAATAGGCGAACTCAGTGCCTGGCTCTGGGTGCTGTGCCTGCTGGTGGTACTGACGAATGTGTTCAGCCGTTTCGTGCTGGCACGTGGCTCGATTGCACTGGAAGAGTTGTCCTGGCATCTGTTTGGCGCTGCCGTGCTGCTTTCCCTGGCCTACGCCGTGGTACGCGACGACCACGTTCGAGTCGATGTACTGAGTGAAAAATTCACCCTGCGCAGCCGGACCATCATCGAGTTGCTGGGGATTGTCTTCCTGGCCTTGCCCATCGTCGTGCTAATGGTCGATGCCCTGATTCCCTTTGCTTATCAAGCGTTCATCTACAACGAGCGTTCGCAAGCGCCAAGCGGCCTGCCGCACCGGTTCATTTTCAAGAGCGTATTGCCGCTGGGTTTGACGCTGCTAGCCCTGGCGCTGTTCTCCAAGGCCACCCGCTGCAGCACGCTGCTGTTCAATTTCCCACGGGCTTTCATGGCCCCTTCGAATGGCCGTGATCACGGCCATTCGCAGCCCTGATGGAGTAGCAGTAATCATGGGTCTGGAACAAATTCTCGTCATCGGCATGTTCGCCAGTTTCATGGTGTTCCTGCTGCTTGGTTTCCCCGTGGCCTGGTCACTGGCCGGCATCGGATTGGTGTTCGCCATCCTCGGCTATGTTCTGGTCGAACACTTCGATGCCGATCTCTGGTTCACCTGGGAAGGCACCATCGGCGTACTGGACGCGCGCATCTACGGCATTGTCGCCAATGAACTGATGGTCGCCCTGCCGCTGTTCATCTTCATGGGCATCATGCTCGATCGCTCCGGCATCGCCGAACGGCTGATGCACAGCCTGGTGCGGGTGCTCGGTCCCTTGCGTGGCGGTTATGCGATTACCGTGGTGCTGGTAGGCATCCTGCTGGCCGCCTCCACCGGTATCGTTGGCGCCTCGGTGGCCTTGCTCGGCATGCTCTCGATCGGCCCGATGCTGCAGGCGAACTACAACAAGAGCCTGGCCGTGGGCACCGCCTGCTCCGTCGGCACGCTGGGCATCATCATTCCGCCGAGCATCATGCTGGTGCTGATGGCCGATCGCCTTGGCACGCCCGAGGCTTCGGTAGGCAAGCTGTTCATGGGGGCGCTGATCCCCGGGCTGATGCTGGCGCTGATGTACATCCTTTACATCGTCATCATCTCCTGGATAAAGAAGGACTTCGCACCCGCGCCGACCAACCGGCAAAAACTCGATGCCCGCGCGCTGCTCGATGTGTTCTGGGCCGTAGTGCCGCCGTTCGCGTTGATCCTTGCAGTACTCGGATCGATCTTCTTCGGCATCGCCACCACCACCGAAGCATCCGCCGTTGGTGCGTTCGGGGCCATACTGATGGCTGCCTGCAGTCGCAGGCTAAACCTGAGCGTTTTCAAGGATGCGCTCTACCAGACCAGCCGTACTTCGGCCTTCATCTTCGGCATTTTCATCGGTGCCACGGTGTTCGCCGCCGTACTGCGCGGCCTGGGCGGCGACGACGTGATCCGCGATGCGCTCACCGGATTACCGTTCGGCCAGACCGGCGTGTTGCTCACGGTGCTGTTCATCACCTTCCTGCTGGGATTCTTCCTGGATTGGGTGGAGATCACCTTGATCGTTCTGCCGTTGGTGGCACCTGTACTGTTCTCCATAGGTATCGATCCGCTGTGGTTCGCGATTCTCTTCGCAATGTGCCTGCAGACTTCGTTTCTGACACCTCCGGTAGGCTTCTCGCTGTTCTACATCAAGGGCGTCTGCCCACCCGGCGTGACTACCGCTGACATCTATCTTGGCGTGATGCCGTACATCCTGATACAGCTAAGCGCCCTGGCTCTGGTGTTCTTCTTCGCCCCCCTGGCGACCTGGTTGCCCAATGAGGTGTACGCACGCTAGCCCCCCGCGCCGGCTGCCTTGCCCGAGGCAGCCGGCGCCTTCCATAATCGGTCGGCCCCCAAACGGACATCTCTGCCCATGGCGATAGCGCGCAACGACCTCGACCAGAACGGCTTGACCATCGGCGTATCCCCCGAGCGCTTCCGCGCCGTGGCGATGCCGTTGCTGTTCGACCATCTCAACGCCCAATGCGAAGGCACCATCGCGGTCAATCGCCAGGCACGCATCGTCTGGATCAATGACAAGTACGCCGCGAAGATCGGCATCAGCGATCCGCGTGGCGTGCTCGGCAAGGAAGTCGAGGAAGTGCTGCCAGCCAGCCGCCTACGCGAGGTAATGGAAAGCGGCCAGCCGAGCATGCTCGACCTGATGGCGTTCGGCGATGAACACTTCGTCGTCACGCGCATCCCGCTTCGCGATGAAGACGGCACGCTGGTCGGCGCGCTGGGCTTCGTTCTATTCGATCGGGCGCGGCACCTCAAGCCACTGATGGCCAAGTTCAGCCACTTGCAGAACCAGCTGGTCGCCACCCAGAACGAACTGGCAAAAGCCCGTCGCGCGCGTTACACCATCGCCGGCTTCATCGGCACCAGCGCGGTCGCCAGCGAAGTGAAACGCCAGGCCCGCCGCGCCGCACAGCTCGACGCGACAGTGCTGATCCGGGGGGAAACAGGCACCGGCAAGGAGCTGCTTGCCCAAGGCATCCACAACCTCTCGCCTCGGGCCAACGGCCCCTTCGTTGCGGTGAACGTCGCAGCCATCCCCGAAACCCTGGTGGAAGCCGAACTCTTCGGCACCGCCCCAGGCGCCTTCACCGGCGCGGACCGCAAGGCGCGTATCGGCAAGTTCGAAGTAGCCAATGGCGGCACCCTGTTTCTCGATGAAATCGGTGATCTTCCGCTGGCATTGCAAGCCAAGATGCTGCGCGTACTGCAGGAACAGGAAGTCGAGCCGCTGGGCTCCAACCAGGTCAAATCACTCAATGTGCGGGTCATCGCGGCCACCCATATCGACCTGGAAGCCAAGGTCGCTGCCGGGCAGTTTCGCGACGACCTTTACTATCGTCTCAACGTGCTGGCGCTACGCGTGCCACCGTTACGCGAGCGGGCCAGCGACATTCCCGAACTGGTCGAGCACCTACTCGACGATATCGCCAACCGCTCGGGCCAGCCGCCGATGGAGCTCACGCCGGACGCCGTGGCGCTACTGTGCAGCCAACCCTGGCGTGGCAACGTGCGCGAGCTGAGCAACCTGCTCGAACGCGTGCAACTGAATACGGATGGCTTGCAGCTCGAAGCCAAACACTTCCTGCCGCTGCTTGGCGAGCAGGACGCCAACACGCCCTATCCCGTGCAAGCGCTGATTGCTACCCCTCTCGCCGAACCGCCAGTGATCGAAGATGCTCCGCTGCAGCGCCTTGCAGAAAGCATCGCCCAGGCCGAGCGCCGGGCATTGCAGCATGCCCTGCACGTATGCAAAGGCAACCGCCGCCGCGCCGCGATAGAGCTGGGCATTTCCCGGGCGAGTCTTTATTCGAAACTGCAGCTGCATGGGCTGAGCGAGCGCTAACCAGGCTCTGTCGGGCCGAACTTGTTCGGCCTTTGTAGTGGCCGAATAAATGCGACCCTGCAGGTTTCGAAGCATGATCGATCAGGCGTTCAACCGTTCGATCTGCCCACCCAGCTCCTGTGCCAGCAGCCGCAGTTCGCTACTGGCGGCGCGGGTTCGGCTGACGGTCTGTCCAGCGGAGCTGGCGGTGTCTCGGATACTGCTAACGCTGCGATTGATGTCCTCAGCCGTAGCGCTTTGCTCTTCCGCAGCGGTCGCGATCTGCAGGTTCATGTCGTTGATGGTCGAGACCGCAGCGGTAATGGCATTGAGCGACTCACCCGCCTGTGCGGCCTGCTCCATCGTTGATTGCGCTTTTTCCGCATTGCACGCCATACGCTCGACGGCTGTGGCAGCACCGGACTGGAGCCGTTCGATGATGTCGTGGATCTCCTGAGTCGAGCGCTGGGTGCGCTGCGCCAGCGAGCGCACCTCATCGGCCACCACCGCAAAACCGCGGCCATGATCGCCCGCGCGGGCGGCCTCGATCGCGGCATTGAGCGCGAGCAGATTGGTCTGTCCCGCCACGCCATTGATCACGTCCAGTACGCTGCCGATATCTTGGGAATCCTTCGCCAATCGCTCCACCACCGAGCGCGATTCCGATAGATCATCAGTCAGCTCCGCAATCTGTTGCATGGTCTGCTCGACCATTCGCCGGCCTTCAGCGGCTTCTGTTTCGGTCTGCCGGGTCGACTCAGCAGCAAGACTGGCGCTTCGTGCCACTTCCTGCACCGTGGCCAGCATTTCATTCATTGCGGCAGCCAGACTGATGGTTTCGCCTTCCTGTCGCTCGGCATCCTGCTGGGCGCCTGAAGTGATCTGGGATAGATCCTCGCTGGCCGCCGTCAGCTTCAGGTTGGCCTGACTCACCTGCCCCACCACGCTGCTGGCAGCTTCCATGAGCGTATTGAAGCTGTGCGCCATCTGCACCAGCTCGTCGCGGCCCTGCATGGGCAGGCGCACAGTAAGGTCAGTGCGACCCTCGACTGCCTTTTCCAGCGTGGCGACCGTTTCTCGCAGAGGCCCGGTGATGCTGCGGATCAGCAGCATGCTGAATCCAGCCAATGCCGCGAGGATAAGCGCGCCGACCAACAACGTGGTTCGTACCTCACGGTTGACCGCCGCATCGATATCCGCAGGATGGATACCGCTGGAAACCATCCAGGCCCATGGTTTGAATCCGCGTGCTTCGGTCAACTTGAGCTCGGCCTCAGTCGCACCCGGACGCGGCCAGAGGTATTCCAGACGCATGGAGCCATTACCGCGCACACCCTCCACCAGCAGCTGCACAAAGGGCTTGCCGGCCTTGTCCTTGAGGTCACGCAGATCACGCCCGACCAGTTGCGGGCTGACCGGGTGCATCAGCCAGACATAATCCATGTTGTTGATCCACAGGTAGTGGTCGCCCAGATAACGAATGGTGCCGATCACGTCCATGGCCCCGGTTTGTGCCTCGACCTGCGTGAGTTCACCGGCGCGCTCTTTGCCTTCGTAGTGTTCCATCACCCGAACAGCTGTGGTCAATGCGGCATCCACGGCGGCCATTTTCTCTTCGGTCAGGCTGCGTTGCAGGCTTGCCACCATCCACCAAGTGAACAGCACAACAACCACTCCGAAACCCAGGGTAAGCACCCAGATCCGCTGGCCGATACGAAACTGACAAAAGAAGCTGTTAATGGACATTTATCCTTATGGGGAAGGGGCGCGACATTTATTGGCTAACCGCTACTGGCTCAGTAGCGCGTCACCAAGGCGCCGGTTCCTGTGTGCCGTTATGTAGATGGCTCCTACGCAAGGGGAACGATCAGCTCAGGGGCTTCACTGCGCCAGCCAGCCGCCATCCATGTTCCAGGCGACGCCACGCACCTGCCTGGCCGCATCGCTACAGAGAAAGAGCGCCAGCTCGCCCAAGTCCTCGGGGGTGACGAAGTCCAGCGACGGCTGCTTTTCCATCAGCAGCTCTCGCGTCGCTCGCTCGGTATCGCCGTGGGCCTGGTTCCTGCGGTCGATCTGCTGCTGCACCAGGGGTGTCAGAACCCAGCCGGGACAAAGCGCATTGCAGGTAATGCCGGTGGTCGCGGTTTCCAGCGCGACGGTCTTGGTCAAACCGATCACGCCATGCTTGGCCGCGACATAAGCTGACTTCTGCACCGAGGCCACCAGGCCGTGAACGGATGACACATTGATGATCCGCCCCCAGTTGCGCTGGCGCATTCCCGGCAACGCCAGGCGCGTGGTGTGGAAGACTGATGAGAGGTTGATGGCGATGATCGCGTCCCAGCGCTCGGCGGGAAACTGCTCAAGGGCCGCCACGTGCTGGATGCCTGCGTTATTAACCAGCACATCCAGCGCGCCCAACTCGCGCTCGGCCTGGCTGACCATGTCGGCGATCTGCTCGGGATCGGATACATCAGCCGGGTGGTGCAGTACGCGCCCGCCATAGGCCGCCACCCTGGTCAACGCCGCCTCGGCATCACCGAAACCGTTGAGCATGACATCCGCACCAGCCGCCGCCAGCTTGCAGGCGATGCCCAGGCCGATACCACTGGTGGAGCCGGTGATCAGTGCCACTTTACCTTTAAGCATCATGCCTGCCTCCGTTGTTGGACAGCGTGGCCACTGAGCTATCGATGCCTGCGCAGCGGCTGTAGTCGACACGACTGCCGAAGCAGGGAATGTGGGGAATGGCGGCCACTGAGCGGGCCGGCGAATGACCTGGAGCTGGCGCCCCGGTTTGTTCGAAAAGGGAATTCATCTGCGCGGATCCATTATTGTTCTGGGTCGCCCTATCCGGCCAAGCGGTTAGCCACTTGCCGAATCAGGGAGCGCAGCAAACAGAGCGAAAGCCATGCCAGTCTGTACAGGAACCGACACAAAACCCTGACGCCAGGAACGGCGCGGAGTTGCGGGAAGTTTCCCAGCCACGGGTACACGAGCGGATCGCCCGGAACATGTCTGAAAAACTGGACATGCACGCCGCGTGATACATATTTCCGTCTCGATGTCCCCGGATCTGGACTGCAGGCAAGGCCGCCTGCTCAATCCACCCACTGTCCAGCAAGCCGGACAGATCGTTGCAAAAAGCCACCTCATCGCCTGACATGTCCATCCCTTCGGACATCCTCTGCAGGCACTCTGACTTGCCCTCCAGCCTCCTCGAACAGCTCTGGCGCGGCCATTAGCGCGCACTTCATATTTCCTGGCACGCCTTTCGCTCTGACTATCGCCGTCGCCGCGCCGTCCGCGCTGCCGCACCATAAAAACAAGAGGAAGCCCCATGCGACACAACCGCAAAACCATACGCAACCTACTCTGCACAGGCGCGGCCTTGAGCATCGCCGGCCCGGCGAGCGCCGCCTTTATCGACGACAGCAAGGCCAGCATCGAACTGCGCAACTTCTATATGAACCGCGATTTCCGCAATCATGACGCGACTCAAGCCAAAGCCGAGGAATGGGCTCAGGGCTTTCTGCTCAAGATCGAGTCGGGCTACACCGAGGGGCCGATCGGATTCGGCGTGGATGCTCTGGGCCTGCTCGGCGTCAAGCTCGATTCCAGCCCGGATCGCTCAGGTACCGGGATCCTGCAGAGGGATTCGTCCGGCATTCCCCAGGACGATTACGCAACGGCGGGCCTGACCGCCAAGGCGAAGATGTCCAGCACCACGCTCCACGTCGGCACCCTGCAGCCGCTCATCCCGGTACTGTTGCGCAACGACAGCCGCCTGCTGCCCAACATCTACCGTGGCGCCTGGTTGCAGAGCAAGGAAGTCGAAGGCCTCACCCTCGACCTGGGAATGCTCGACCGCGCCAGTCTGCGCGACTCTTCCGATTATGAAGAGATGGCCGTATTCAACGGCGGCGCGCGGAACATCCAGCTGGGCAACACGGCCACCAGCGATGAATTCATGTTCGCCGGTGGGCGCTATCAATTCATGCCTGAACTGAGCGGCGGCTATTACTACGGCGGGCTGGACGGCATCTACAAGCAACACAACTTCAACTTGGTGCACGTACTGCCAATCGGTGACAACCAGAGCTTCAAGACCGATCTGCGTTATGTGCGCTCCACCGACGACGGTGGCAGCAACGTCGACAACAACGCCTTCGGCGCGCTGTTCACTTACCGAATCGGTGGCCATGGCTTTACCGGCGGCTATCAGAAAATGAGCGGCGACACCGGTTTCGCCTATATCTCGGGCGCCGACAATTCACTGATCAATCTTTTGCAAATCAACGATTTCGGCAATCAGGACGAGAAGTCATGGCAGGTTCGCTACGACTACGACTTCGCCGCCATGGGCATTCCCGGTCTGAGCCTGATGACCCGCTACGTGACCGGCGACAACGTCGAGCGCGGGGCTGGTCTGAGCGAAGGCAAGGAATGGGAACGCAACACCGATATCGGTTATGTCGTCCAGAGCGGGCCGCTGAAAAACCTCGGGCTGAAAGTGCGCAACGCCACGGTGCGCAGCAACTTCGGCAGCGATATGGATGAAACGCGGGTGATCCTCAGCTACACGCTGGCGCTGTGGTGACAGCCCACGTCTGATTCACAAATCTCCTCGTTGGAACTTTACCGGGCCGTATGGCCCGGTTTTTTCGTTCCGATCAATCGCGCGCTATCAGCCGCACAAGAATCCCAGCACGCGCCGGGTGAAGGCCTCGCCCGCTTCGACATTGGACAAATGCGCCACCTCGAACTCGACCAGCTCGGCACCAGCGATGCGCTCCTGCATGAAACGACCGTGCTCGGGCGTGGTAACCGGGTCCTTGCTGCCGCAGACGATCAGCGTCGGCACCTTGATCGCGCCCAGCTGCTCACGGTAGTCGCCATCGCGCACTGCGGCGCAGTTGGCGGCGTAGCCTTCGGGCGAGGTGCTGGCGATCATCTGGGTGATGCGCTGGGTCTGTGCGGGCTGCTGTTCGGCGAACGCCGGCGTAAACCAGCGTGAAATGGAGGCATCGCGCATATCACGCATGGTCTGCTCGCCGCCTTTGAGAACGCTGTCGATACGTTCGTTCCAGCCTTCTTCGTTACCGATCTTCGCTGCTGTGTTGCAGATCACCAGCCGCGTCAGGCGCTCGCCGGCATTGATCCCCAGCCACTGACCGATCAGCCCGCCCATGGAGAGGCCGCAGAAGGCGAAACGGTCGATGCCCAGCGCATCCACCAGGCCCAGCACATCACGCCCCAGCTGCTCGATGCTGTAGGGGCCCGGCGTGACCGACGAGCCGCCATGGCCCCGCGTGTCGTAGCGCAGCACGCGGAAATGCTCGCTGAAGGCCAGTGCCTGGGCATCCCACATGTGCAGATCGGTACCCAACGAGTTGGAGAGCACCAGCACCGGTGCATCGACCGGGCCTTCAAGACGGACATTCAGTTCGCAATCGTCAAGTTTTACGGTAGTCATGGAAACTCCATCGAGAAGCTGGAAAATAAAAAGATGGACTGCGCCCAGCGACGACACGAGGAGTCGATCGCGCAGAACACAGCCCATCGCAAACGGTCACACCCGTTCGACCGCCAGTGCCAGACCCTGTCCCACGCCCACGCACATGGTCGCCAGGCCCAGCTTGCCGCCGGTTTTCTCCAGCTGGTGAATCGCTGTCAGCACCAACCGTGCACCGCTCATACCCAGCGGATGGCCGAGGGCGATGGCGCCGCCGTTGGGGTTCACCTTGTCGCTGTCGTCGGCCAGGCCCAGGTCGCGAGTGACGGCCAGCCCCTGGGCGGCGAAGGCTTCGTTGAGTTCGATCACATCGAAATCATTCACGGCGATGTTCAGCCGCTCGCACAGTTTGCGCACCGCCGGCACCGGCCCATAGCCCATGATGCGCGGCGCGACGCCGGCGCTGGCCATGCCGAGCACCTTGGCACGCGGCTTGAGGCCGTATTTCTGCACCGCTTCGGCACTGGCGAGGATCATCGCCGCCGCGCCATCGTTGACGCCCGAGGCGTTGCCAGCGGTGACGGTCTTGTCCACGCCGTTGATAGGCCGGAGTTTGGCCAGCACTTCGGCGGTGGTGTCCGCACGGGGGTGCTCATCGGCCTCGACGACGGTATCGCCTTTGCGGCCCTTGATCACCACCGGCACGATTTCTTCGGCGAAGAAGCCGGCAGCCTGGGCGGCGGCAGTGCGCTGCTGGCTGCGCAGGGCGAAGGCGTCCTGGTCCTCGCGGCTGACCTTGTATTCCTCGGCCACGTTATCGGCGGTCTGCGGCATCGCATCGACGCCATACAGTTCCTTCATCTTCGGGTTGATGAAGCGCCAGCCGATGGTGGTGTCCTCGATCTTTTGCGTGCGACCGAACGCTGTGTCAGCCTTGCCCATCACATAGGGCGCGCGGGACATGGATTCCACGCCACCGGCGATGGCCAGTTCGATCTCACCGCAGGCGATGGCGCGAAAGGCGCTGCCCACCGCATCCATGCCAGAAGCACAGAGGCGGTTGAGGGTCACGCCCGGCACGGTTTCGGGGATACCGGCCAGCAGCGCGGCCATGCGTGCCACGTTGCGGTTGTCTTCGCCCGCCTGGTTGGCGCTGCCGAGGAAAACCTCGTCGATGGCTGCCGGATCAAGCTGCGGATTGCGCTCCAGCAACGCCCGCAGTGGAATGGCCGCCAGATCGTCAGCGCGCACCGTCGCCAACCCGCCACCGAAGCGGCCGATGGGCGTGCGGATGGCATCGCAGATAAAGACTTCGCGTGTCACTCGTCACCTCCAGACTGCCCGTGGGCTGCAGCAGTGCGCGCTTCCAGAGCGCGCAGCGCTTCCAGTTCCTCGGCACGCGGCGCCTCGGTGGTCAGTACATCGTCGGCAAAACGAATCTGCCAGCCGGTGTTCTCGATCACCTGTTCGCGGGTCACGCCCGGATGCAGGGAGGTCACCACGAATTCATGGGTGCCGGCTTCCGGCTCCATGATGCACAGGTCGGTGATGATGCCCACCGGGCCATTGCCGTGCAGCCCGAGCTGCTTGCGATGCTCACCGCCTTCACCGAAGCCCACCGAGGTAATGAACGCCAGCTTGTCGACGAAGGTACGGTGCGATTGCTTGAGGATGATCAGCACCTGCTTGGCCGAACCGGCAATTTCCGGCGCTCCGCCCGCTCCAGGCAAACGAACCTTCGGCTGGTGATAGTCGCCGATGACGGTGGTGTTGATATTGCCGAACTTGTCCACCTGCGCCGCGCCGAGGAAGCCGACATCGATGCGCCCACCCTGCAGCCAGTAGCGGAAAATCTCGCCGGTCGGCACCACGGTGTCGGCGGTCTCGGCCAGCTCGCCATCGCCGATGGACAGCGGCAGCACCGACGGTTTGGCGCCAATAGGGCCGGACTCGTAGATCAGTACCACTTCCGGCGCATGGGTCAGGCGCGCCAGGTTGGCGGCCTTGGACGGCAGGCCGATGCCGACAAAGCAGACGCTGCCATTGCCCAGGCGACGCGAGGCAGCGACGGTCATCATTTCATTGGTCGTGTAGGTCATCACTTGGCCTCCTGCTGCGCGGCCAGCTTGGCCTGGAACGCACTGAAATCGGCGGTGCCACGGATGAATTCATCGATCCAGGCGGTGAAGGTTTCACGGCTGCGGGCAATCGGGTCCCACGCCTGATAGAAGCGGTTGTCGCGCTCGTAGTAGCCATGAGCGTAGGACGGATGCGCGCCACCCGGCACCAGGCAGACGGCGGTCAACGCCCAGCTCGGCAGTACGCAGGCGTTCATCGGCGCGTTCAGGTCGTCGACGATTTCCTCGACGGTGACGATGCAACGCTTGGCCGCCAGCGCCGCTTCCTTCTGTACGCCGAGGATGCCGGCAATCAGCACGTTGCCCTTGCGGTCGGCCTTCTGCGCGTGGATCACGGTCACGTCCGGGCGCACGCTGGGCACGGCAGCCAGTGTCTCGCCGGTGAAGGGGCAATCGATGAACTTGATCATCGGGTTGACCTTCGGCAGGTCGGAACCCAGATAGGCACGCAGCACTGCGAACGGCAGGCCCGAGGCACCGGCAACATAGGCGTTGGCCAGGTCGGCGTGGCTGTGTTCTTCGATTTCCAGCGGCTGCGGCCACTGCTTTTCCACCGCATCACGCAGGCGATGCAGCGAGCCGACACCAGGGTTTCCGCCCCAGGAAAAGATCAGTTTCTTCGCACAGCCGGCACCGATCAGCAGGTCGTAGACCAGATCGGGCGTCATGCGCACCAGCGTCAGGTCCTGCTTGTCCTGGCGGATGATCTCGTGGGCGGCAGCGGTGGGAATCAGGTGGGTGAAGCCTTCAAGGGCGACGGTATCGCCATTCTCGACGAAGCGATCGATTGCTTCGGCAAGGGAAAGGATCTCGGCCATGGGGGGTCATGTCTCGTGTAATGGGCTGAATGCACCAACGAATCGGCACTTGCGCCCCACACTAACCATCACCTCGCACCCAAACAATCCGATAATCGATTAACTGTTCGGTAATCGAACAGATTGATGGGACTGAATCATGCCTGCGC
>NZ_JAMOHY010000040.1 GCF_024448695.1 Stutzerimonas stutzeri
CGACAGTAAACCTCTTACTTAAAGGGCTGAATCAACCTTGTTTTTTAACAATAGCTTCGACGATATTCGACGGAGCTTCGGAGTACTTCGAGAATTCCATGGAGTAGCTGGCGCGACCCTGAGACATGGAACGTACATCAGTTGCATAGCCGAACATTTCGCCCAGCGGCACTTCAGCACGGATGACCTTGCCAGTGACAGAGTCTTCCATCCCCTGAATCAGACCACGACGACGGTTCAAGTCACCCATCACGTCGCCCATGTAGTCCTCAGGTGTCACAACCTCGACCTTCATCACCGGCTCAAGCAGTACGGCACCGCCCTTCTGGGACAGCTGCTTGGTGGCCATGGAAGCCGCGATCTTGAACGCCATCTCGTTAGAGTCGACGTCGTGGTAGGAACCATCGAATACAGTGGCTTTCAGGCCAAGCAGCGGATAGCCGGCCAGAACACCGTTCTTCATCTGCTCTTCGATACCCTTCTGGATCGCCGGGATGTATTCCTTCGGAACCACACCACCCACAACCTCGTTCTTGAACTCCAGACCTTCCTGACCTTCGTCGGATGGCTCGAAGCGAATCCAGCAATGACCAAACTGACCACGACCACCGGACTGACGAACGAACTTGCCTTCGATCTCGCACTTGTTGCGGATCATCTCGCGATAGGCAACCTGCGGCTTGCCGATGTTGGCCTCGACATTGAACTCGCGACGCATGCGGTCAACGATGATGTCCAGGTGCAACTCGCCCATACCACCAATGATGGTCTGGCCGGTTTCCTCATCGGTACGCACGCGGAAAGACGGATCTTCCTGAGCCAGGCGACTCAGTGCGACACCCATCTTCTCCTGGTCAGCCTTGGTCTTGGGCTCCACGGCAACGTGAATGACCGGCTCCGGGAAGTCCATGCGCTCAAGCACGATCTGCTGAGTCAGGTCACACAGGGTATCGCCCGTGGTTACGTCCTTCATGCCGATCAATGCGGCGATGTCGCCCGCACGCACTTCCTTGATTTCTTCACGCTGGTTGGCGTGCATCTGAACCATACGGCCGACGCGCTCCTTCTTGCCCTTGACCGAGTTGATGACCGAGTCACCAGAAGCCAGAACACCGGAATACACGCGAACGAAGGTCAGAGTACCAACGAAGGGATCGGTAGCGATCTTGAATGCCAGCGCAGAGAAAGGCGCCTCATCCGAGGATTCACGCTCGTCGATCTTCTCTTCGTCATCCGGATGAACACCCTTGATGGCAGGGACTTCGTCCGGCGCCGGCAGGTATTCGATGACCGCATCCAGAACCAGGGGCACGCCCTTGTTCTTGAAAGAAGAACCGAGAACAGCCGGCACGATCTCACAGGCAATGGTGCGCTGACGCAGACCGGCCTTGATTTCCTCGACAGTGAGCTCGCCACCTTCCAGGTACTTGTTCATCAGCTCTTCATTGGCTTCGGCTGCAGCTTCTACCAGGTTGGAGCGATATTCCTCAGCCTGAGCCTGAAGCTCTGCCGGGATCTCTTCCTCACGGAAGCTCATACCCTTGTCTTCTTCGTTCCAGTAGATCGCCTTCATCTTGATCAGGTCGACCTGACCAATGAAGTTTTCTTCCGAACCGATCTGCAGCTGCAGCGGAACCGGGGTGTGACCCAGACGCTTTTTGATCTGCTCGACCACACGCAGGAAGTTCGAGCCCTGGCGGTCCATCTTGTTCACGTAGACGATACGCGGAACACCGTACTTGTTGGCTTGACGCCATACGGTTTCGGACTGAGGCTCAACACCAGAGGTGCCACAGAACACGACAACCGCACCATCGAGGACACGCAGGGAGCGCTCCACTTCGATGGTGAAGTCCACGTGACCGGGGGTATCGATGACGTTGACGCGATGGTTCTTGAACTGCTTGGCGGAGCCCTGCCAGAAGGCAGTTACCGCAGCAGAGGTAATGGTGATACCGCGCTCTTGCTCCTGAACCATCCAGTCGGTGGTCGAGGCGCCGTCATGGGTTTCACCCATCTTGTGGTTAACACCGGTATAGAACAGCACGCGCTCTGTAGTGGTGGTTTTACCCGCATCCACGTGGGCACAGATACCGATGTTACGGTAGAGGTTGATCGGTGTAGAACGAGCCATAAAGCCCTCGCGAGTTGTTGACGCTGAAAATTAGAAGCGGTAGTGCGAGAAAGCCTTGTTGGCTTCGGCCATACGGTGCACGTCTTCACGCTTCTTGACCGCAGCGCCTTTACCGTCAAATGCATCCGCCAGCTCACCCGCAAGGCGCAGGGCCATGGACTTCTCGCCGCGCTTGCGTGCGGCATCCACCAGCCAGCGCATGGCCAGTGCGTTACGACGGGACGGGCGAACTTCGACCGGAACCTGGTAAGTCGCACCACCTACGCGGCGGGACTTCACTTCGACCAGCGGAGCGATGGCGTCGAGTGCTTTTTCGAAGATTTCCAGGGGATCGCTGTTCTTGCGCTCTTTGACCTTTTCCAGAGCACCATAAACGATACGCTCGGCGACGGCTTTCTTGCCGCTCTCCATTACGTGGTTCATGAATTTGGCAAGAATCAGACTTCCGTATTTCGGATCGTCAAGGATCTCGCGCTTGGCTGCTACACGACGTCTTGGCATTGATAAGCCCTCAAACGGTCTTCAGGTTAGCTCGGGACAATAACGACTGGGTCACGCCCGACCTTACTCTTATCGACTCAGATAAATAGAAATTGCTGCTTACTTCGGACGCTTGGTGCCGTACTTCGAACGGCCCTGCTTGCGATCCTTGACGCCGGAGGTATCCAGCGAACCGCGCACAGTGTGGTAGCGAACACCCGGAAGGTCTTTTACACGACCGCCACGGATCAGCACTACGCTGTGCTCTTGCAGGTTGTGACCTTCACCACCAATGTAGGAAGCGACTTCAAAACCGTTGGTCAGACGAACACGGCACACCTTACGCAGGGCGGAGTTCGGTTTCTTTGGCGTGGTGGTGTACACACGGGTGCACACGCCACGGCGTTGCGGGCAGTTTTGCAGCGCAGGGACGTCGCTTTTCTCGACGACCCGCTTGCGCGGCTGACGTACCAGCTGGTTGATCGTTGCCATCTACTAGCTCCACTGTTGTCTTTCGACACAAACGAAAAATGGCAGGGCACAAAGCCCCGCCAAATTAGGGGTACAAGAGTCTAAAGAGCTTCTTGCACACCGTCAAGGCAGACCCCGGCTTACGCCGGGGCCTTCCCTCAATTGCCGCTGGAGTTCAGCGCCTCGGTGAGAGCCGCTTCGACTTCATCAGCGCTGACCCGCACCGGCTTGTCGGCCTCACGCTTGCGCTTGCGCTCGCTGTGATACTGCAAGCCGGTACCAGCAGGGATCAGACGACCCACCACCACGTTTTCCTTCAGGCCACGCAGGTAATCGCGCTTGCCGGTAACCGCCGCCTCGGTAAGAACGCGAGTGGTTTCCTGGAAAGATGCCGCCGAAATGAACGACTCGGTGGACAGCGACGCCTTGGTGATACCCAGCAATACGCGCACGTACTTGGCGACGAACTTGTCCCCTTCGCCCAGACGCTCGTTCTCTTCCAGAACGTGGGTCAGTTCCATCTGGTCACCCTTGATGAAGCTGGAATCACCCGACTCGGCGATCTCGACCTTGCGCAACATCTGACGAAGAATCGTCTCGATGTGCTTGTCATTGATCTTCACACCCTGCAGGCGGTACACGTCCTGAATCTCATTGACGATGTACTTGGCCAGCGCGCTGACACCCAGCAATCGCAGGATGTCGTGCGGGTTGCTCGGGCCGTCGGAGATGACTTCACCCTTGTTCACCTGTTCGCCTTCGAAGACGTTCAGGTGACGCCACTTCGGAATCAGCTCTTCGTACGGGTCGCTGCCATCAGTCGGCGTGATCACCAGGCGGCGCTTGCCCTTGGTTTCCTTGCCGAAGGAGATGGTGCCGCTGATTTCCGCCAGGATCGACGGCTCTTTCGGACGACGCGCTTCGAACAGATCGGCAACGCGCGGCAGACCACCAGTAATGTCACGGGTCTTCGAGGTTTCCTGCGGGATACGCGCGATGACGTCACCCACATTGATCTCTGCACCATCGGCCACACCGACCAATGCGTTGGCAGGCAGGAAGTACTGGGCCGGAACGTCGGTGCCGGGTAGCAGCAGCTCCTTGCCACTCGAGTCGACCATCTTGATGGCCGGACGAATGTCCTTGCCGGAAGCCGGACGATCCTTCGGATCCATCACCTCGATGTTGGTCAGACCTGTCAGCTCGTCGGTCTGGCGCTTGATGGTGATGTTTTCTTCCATGCCGACGAAGGTCACGACACCCTTCATTTCGGTCACGATCGGGTGAGTGTGCGGGTCCCATTTGGCAACGACAGTGCCAGCATCGACCTTGTCGCCTTCCTTGATGGAAATCACTGCGCCGTAGGGCAGCTTGTAACGCTCGCGCTCACGCCCAAAGTCGTCCGCAACCGCCAGCTCGCCGGAACGCGATACCGCGACCAATGCGCCGTCCAGTCGCTCGACGTATTTGAGGTTGTGCAGACGAATGGTGCCGCCGTTCTTCACCAGTACGTTGTCGACAGCCGAGGTCCGGCTTGCCGCGCCACCGATGTGGAAGGTACGCATGGTCAGCTGGGTACCCGGCTCACCGATGGACTGTGCGGCGATAACGCCCACTGCCTCACCGATATTGACCTGATGCCCACGCGCCAGATCGCGGCCGTAGCACTTGGCGCAGATGCCGTAGCGGGTTTCACAGCTGATGGGCGAGCGCACGATCACTTCGTCGATGCTGTTGAGCTCGATAAAATCGACCCACGTCTCGTCAACCAGCGTACCAGCTGGCACCAGCACATCTTCGCTGCCCGGCTTGAGTACGTCACGAGCGATGACACGACCCAGTACACGCTCACCGAGCGGCTCAACCACGTCGCCACCTTCGATGTGCGGCGTCATGTACAGACCCTGCTCAGTGCCGCAATCAACCTCGGTCACCACCAGATCCTGCGCCACGTCGACCAGACGACGGGTCAGGTAACCGGAGTTCGCGGTCTTCAGTGCGGTATCCGCCAGGCCCTTACGAGCACCGTGCGTGGAGATGAAGTACTGCAGTACGTTCAGACCCTCACGGAAGTTCGCGGTGATCGGCGTCTCGATGATGGAGCCGTCCGGCTTGGCCATCAGGCCACGCATACCGGCCAGCTGACGGATCTGGGCAGCGGAACCCCGCGCGCCCGAGTCAGCCATCATGTACATCGAGTTGAACGAATCCTGCTCGACTTCATTGCCGTCACGGTCGATGACCTTCTCCTTCGAGAGGTTGGCCATCATCGCCTTGGAGACTTCGTCGTTGGCCTTGGACCAGAGGTCGATCACCTTGTTGTACTTCTCGCCCTGGGTGACCAGGCCGGAGGCGTACTGCGATTCGATCTCCTTCACTTCTTCGGTGGCGGCATCGATGATGCGAGCCTTCTCATCCGGGATGACGAAGTCGTTCACGCCAATGGAAACGCCGGAAATCGTCGAATAGGCAAAGCCGGTGTACATCAGCTGGTCGGCGAAGATGACGGTGTCCTTCAGACCCACCGTGCGATAGCACAGGTTGATCAGCTTGGAGATCGCCTTCTTCTTCATCGGCTGGTTGACCACGTCGAACGACAGGCCGGCCGGAACGATTTGGAACAGCAGCGCACGCCCGATAGTGGTGTCGACGATGCGGGTGTTCTTGGTGATGGTGCCGTCGCGATCTTTGATCACTTCGTTAATGCGCACTTTTACGCGAGCATGCAGCGACGCATCGCCGCCGCGGAACACGCGGTCGACTTCTTGCAGGTCGGCAAATACGCGACCTTCGCCCTTCGCATTGATCGCCTCGCGGGTCATGTAGTACAGACCCAGAACAACGTCCTGCGATGGCACGATGATCGGCTCACCGTTGGCGGGCGACAGGATGTTGTTGGTGGACATCATCAGCGCGCGCGCTTCCAGCTGGGCTTCCAGCGTCAGCGGCACGTGGACGGCCATCTGGTCACCGTCGAAGTCAGCGTTATACGCCGCGCAGACCAGCGGGTGCAGCTGGATCGCCTTGCCTTCGATCAGAACCGGCTCGAACGCCTGGATACCCAGACGGTGCAGGGTCGGGGCGCGGTTGAGCAGCACGGGGTGTTCGCGGATGACTTCGGCGAGAACGTCCCAGACCTCGGGCAGTTCGCGCTCGACCATCTTCTTGGCGGCCTTGATAGTGGTCGCCATGCCGCGCATTTCCAGCTTGCCGAAAATGAACGGTTTGAACAGCTCGAGGGCCATCTTCTTCGGCAGACCGCACTGATGCAGGCGCAGGGTCGGGCCGACGGTAATAACCGAACGACCGGAGTAGTCCACACGCTTGCCCAGCAGGTTCTGACGGAAACGACCCTGCTTGCCCTTGATCATGTCAGCCAGGGACTTCAGAGGACGCTTGTTCGAGCCGGTGATGGCGCGGCCACGACGGCCGTTGTCCAGCAGTGCGTCGACCGCTTCCTGCAACATGCGCTTTTCGTTGCGCACGATGATGTCCGGCGCCGACAGGTCGAGCAGGCGCTTAAGACGGTTGTTACGGTTGATCACGCGGCGATACAGATCATTGAGATCCGAAGTCGCGAAGCGACCACCATCCAGCGGAACCAGCGGACGCAGGTCCGGCGGCAGTACCGGCAGCACAGTCAGCACCATCCACTCAGGCAGGTTACCCGAGCCATGGAAGGCTTCCATCAGCTTGAGGCGCTTGGACAGCTTCTTGATCTTGGTTTCCGAGTTGGTTTGCGGAATCTCTTCACGCAGGCGACCGATCTCGTGCTCCAGGTCGATTTCATGCAATAGCTCGCGCACGGCTTCAGCACCCATGCGCGCATCGAAGTCGTCACCAAACTCTTCGAGGGCTTCGAAGTACTGCTCATCGTTGAGCAACTGGCCCTTTTCCAGCGTGGTCATGCCCGGATCGATCACCACGTAGCTTTCGAAATAGAGCACGCGCTCGATGTCACGCAGGGTCATGTCCAGCAGCAGGCCAATACGGCTCGGCAGCGACTTCAGGAACCAAATGTGGGCAACCGGCGACGCCAGTTCGATGTGCGCCATGCGCTCACGACGAACCTTGGCCAGCGCGACTTCAACGCCGCACTTCTCGCAGATCACGCCGCGATGCTTGAGGCGCTTGTACTTGCCGCACAGGCACTCGTAGTCCTTGACCGGGCCAAAGATCTTGGCGCAGAACAAGCCGTCGCGCTCGGGCTTGAACGTACGGTAGTTGATGGTCTCCGGTTTCTTCACTTCACCGAAGGACCAGGAACGAATCATCTCGGGCGATGCCAGCGCAATCTTGATGGCATCGAATTCTTCGATTTGACCCTGGTTTTTCAATAGATTCAGCAGGTCTTTCAAGGCCTTTCCTCCCAGCGGAGCAGGGAGCGAACCAACGTCCGCTCCCGATGTGCATCGCGTGTTATTCGGTTTCCAGATCGATGTCGATACCCAACGAACGGATCTCTTTGATCAGTACGTTGAAGGATTCCGGCATACCCGGCTCCATGCGGTGATCGCCGTCCACGATGTTCTTGTACATCTTGGTCCGACCGTTCACATCGTCCGATTTGACAGTCAGCATTTCCTGCAGGGTGTAGGCGGCGCCATAGGCTTCCAGTGCCCAGACCTCCATCTCCCCGAAACGCTGACCACCGAACTGCGCCTTGCCACCCAGCGGCTGCTGAGTCACGAGGCTGTAGGAACCGGTGGAACGCGCATGCATCTTGTCGTCGACCAGGTGGTTCAGCTTGAGCATGTACATGTAGCCGACGGTAGTCGTGCGCTCGAACTTGTTACCGGTACGCCCGTCGAACAGCTGCATCTGACCGCTCTCCGGGAGATCGGCCAGTTTCAGCATGGCCTTGATCTCGCTTTCCTTGGCACCGTCAAACACCGGAGTGGCCATCGGCACACCCTTGCGCAGGTTGTTGGCAAGATCCAGCACTTCGCGATCACTCAGGTCGTCCAGACTTTCCTGGCGACCACCGATCTCGTTGTAGATCTGGCGCAGGAACTTGCGCAGATCAGCGACTTTGCGCTGCTCTTCGAGCATCAGGTTGATCTTCTCACCCAGGCCCTTGGCCGCGAGGCCCAGGTGGGTTTCGAGAATCTGCCCGACGTTCATACGCGACGGTACGCCCAGCGGGTTGAGGACAATATCGACCGGCGTGCCACTGGCATCGTGCGGCATGTCTTCAACCGGCATGATCACCGAGACCACACCCTTGTTACCGTGGCGACCAGCCATCTTGTCGCCCGGCTGGATGCGGCGCTTGATTGCCAGGTAAACCTTGACGATCTTCAGCACGCCCGGCGCCAGGTCATCACCCTGCTGCAGTTTGCGCTTCTTGTCCTCGAACTTGTCGTCGAGCAGTATGCGGCGGTCGGAAATGTACGCCTGAGCCTTTTCCAGCTGCTCGTTCAGCGCGTCTTCAGCCATGCGCAGCTTGAACCACTGACCATGCTCGAGACCGTCGAGGATCTCGTCGGTGATCACGGTGCCCTTCTTGAGACCCGAGCCGCCCTCGGCAGTCGCCCCTACCAGCGCCGAACGCAGACGCTCGAAAGTGGCGCCTTCGACAATGCGGAACTCCTCATTCAGGTCCTTGCGGATCTCGTCGAGCTGCATCTTCTCGATGGCCAGGGCGCGGGAGTCGCGCTCAACGCCGTCGCGGATAAACACCTGCACGTCGATGACGGTGCCTTTGGTGCCGGTCGGCACGCGCAGGGAGGTGTCCTTCACATCGGACGCCTTCTCACCGAAGATTGCGCGCAGCAGCTTCTCTTCCGGAGTGAGCTGGGTTTCGCCCTTGGGCGTGACCTTGCCTACTAGAATGTCGCCCGCGCCGACTTCGGCACCGACGTACACGATGCCCGCCTCATCCAGTTTGTTCAGCGCAGCCTCGCCCACATTAGGGATGTCTGCAGTGATTTCTTCCGGGCCGAGCTTGGTATCACGGGATACGCAGGTCAGCTCCTGGATATGGATGGTGGTGAAGCGATCTTCCTGGACCACACGCTCCGACAGGAGGATGGAGTCTTCGAAGTTGTAGCCGTTCCAGGGCATGAACGCGACGCGCATGTTCTGACCCAGGGCCAGCTCACCCATATCGGTGGACGGGCCATCGGCCATGATGTCGCCACGCTCGACCACATCACCCTTGCTCACCAGCGGACGCTGGTTAATGCAGGTGTTCTGGTTGGAGCGGGTGTATTTCGTCAGGTTATAGATGTCGACACCGGCTTCGCCAGTTTCAACTTCAGCATCATGCACACGCACGACTACACGACTGGCATCGACCGAGTCGATCACGCCGCCACGCCGCGCCACCACACAGACGCCGGAATCGCGCGCCACGTTGCGCTCCATCCCGGTACCCACCAGCGGCTTGTCGGAACGCAGGGTCGGCACGGCCTGACGCTGCATGTTGGAGCCCATCAATGCACGGTTGGCGTCATCGTGCTCAAGGAACGGAATCAGCGAAGCGGCAACGGAAACCACCTGCTTCGGCGATACGTCCATCAGCGTCACGTCTTCCGGCGCCTTGACGGTGAACTCGTTCAAGTGACGCACGGCCACCAGTTCGTCGACCAGCTTGCGGTCATCGAGCTTGGCGCTTGCCTGAGCAATCACATGGTCGGCTTCTTCGATGGCCGACAGGAACACGATCTCGTCGGTGACTTCACCTTCCTTGACCACACGATACGGGCTTTCCAGGAAGCCGTACTTGTTGGTGCGGGCATAGGCGGCCAGCGAGTTGATCAGTCCGATGTTCGGGCCTTCAGGCGTCTCGATCGGGCAGACGCGACCGTAGTGCGTCGGGTGTACGTCACGCACTTCGAAGCCGGCACGCTCACGGGTCAGACCGCCCGGGCCGAGCGCGGAAACACGGCGTTTGTGGGTGATCTCGGAAAGCGGGTTGTTCTGGTCCATGAACTGCGAGAGCTGACTGGAACCGAAGAACTCCTTCACCGCCGCCGCGACCGGCTTGGCGTTGATCAGGTCCTGCGGCATCAGGCCTTCGCTTTCGGCCATCGACAGACGTTCCTTGACCGCGCGCTCAACACGCACCAGGCCAACGCGGAACTGGTTCTCGGCCATTTCGCCCACGCAACGCACGCGACGGTTACCGAGATGGTCGATGTCATCGACAATGCCCTTGCCGTTACGGATGTCGACCAGCGTCTTGAGCACAGCAACGATGTCTTCGCGACTGAGTACGCCGGAGCCTTCGATTTCAGTACGACCGATGCGACGGTTGAACTTCATCCGACCGACAGCCGACAGGTCGTAGCGCTCGGAAGCAAAGAACAGGTTATTGAACAGCGTCTCGGCAGCATCCTTGGTAGGCGGCTCGCCAGGACGCATCATGCGATAGATCTCGACCAGTGCTTCCAGCTGATTGGTGGTCGAATCAATCTTCAGCGTGTCGGAGATGAACGGACCACAATCAATATCGTTGGTGTACAGGGTCTCGAAACGGACTACCTGAGCCTTGACGATATTGGCCAGCACTTCGACGGTCAGCTCGGTATTGCACTCAGCGATGATTTCACCGGTGGCAGGATGCACGATGGCCTTGGCCACGGTGCGACCCAGCACGTAGTCCATCGGCAGCTCAAGCTCCTTGATACCGGACTTGTCGAGCTGATTGATGTGACGTGCCGTGATACGACGACCCTGCTCAACGATGACCTTGCCACTGCCATCGGTGATGTCGAACGATGCGATCTCGCCGCGCAGACGCTGGGCAACCAGTTCAAGCGAGAGCATCTCGCCTTTAACGTGGAAGATATTGGTGTCGTAGAAAGCGTCGAGGATTTCTTCAGTGCTGTAATTCAGCGCGCGCAGCAATACCGAGGCCGGCAGCTTGCGGCGACGGTCGATACGCACGAATACGGCATCCTTCGGATCGAACTCGAAGTCCAGCCAGGAACCGCGGTAGGGAATGATGCGCGCGGAATACAGCAGCTTGCCCGAACTGTGCGTCTTGCCACGGTCGTGGTCGAAGAAGACACCCGGTGAGCGGTGCAGCTGGGATACGATGACACGCTCGGTACCGTTGATAATGAAGGTACCGTTCTCAGTCATCAGGGGAATTTCCCCCATGTAGACTTCCTGCTCCTTGATGTCCTTGATCGCCTTGCTCGAGGATTCCTTGTCAAAAATGATCAGGCGCACCTTGACCCGCAACGGAACCGCGAAGGTTACACCGCGCAGGACACATTCCTTGACATCGAAAGCCGGCTCGCCAAGGCGATAACCGACGTATTCCAGCGCTGCATTGCCGGAATAACTGATAATCGGGAAAACGGATTTGAAGGCTGCGTGCAAGCCAATGTCGCGGAACTGATCCTTTGTCGCTCCCGCCTGCAGGAATTCGCGATACGAATCCAGCTGGATGGCCAAAAGATACGGCACGTCCATCACGTGCGGTAACTTGCTAAAGTCCTTGCGGATTCGTTTTTTCTCAGTGTATGAGTAAGCCATCAGCGTTCCCCAGCTTGGTCACCTGCTTGTTTGGCCCCTCCCGACGGAAGTAGCCAGAAAATCGTGCGAATCCTTGATTCGCGCCACTCATTGAGTGGGTCTTTCCGATAGCCAGCCACACCAGTCGGCTATAACGGAAAAAGGCCGGTGGCAAAAGCCACCAGCCATCAGCCTTGTGCGAGTCGCTCCGGCTGTAGACGCAAGGTCGTCGCTTACTTGAGCTCGACTTTGGCGCCTGCTTCTTCCAGCGCTTTCTTGGCAGCTTCAGCTTCGTCCTTGGAGACGCCTTCCTTGACCACGCCAGGGGCGCCGTCAACAACAGCCTTGGCTTCTTTCAGGCCCAGACCGGTCAGCTCGCGAACTGCCTTGATCACGTTTACTTTCTTGTCGCCAGCTTCAGTCAGAACGACAGTGAACTCGGTCTGCTCTTCAGCAGCGGCAGCAGCCGGGCCAGCAGCAGCAACAGTAGCTGCAGCAGCAGTAACACCGAACTTCTCTTCCATTGCCTTGATCAGTTCAACAACCTGCATCACGGACATTTCGGAAACGGCGTTGATGATGTCTTCGTTGGTCAGAGCCATGACTCTAAGTTCCTGTATTTAGGTGACGGCCTACGGCCATCTAATTCATAAGAAGTTTGAAAGCAGCGTGCTCGCCTTAGGCGGCAGCGGCTTCCTTCTGGTCGCGAACGGCCGCCAGTGTACGAGCCAGCTTGCTGGTAGCGCCTTGAATCACGCTCATCAGCTGCGAAATGGCTTCGTCGTAGGTCGGCAGGGTTGCCAGCACGTCGATCTGATTGGCTGCGATGAACTGACCCTCGAACGCAGCGGCCTTGATCTCGAACTTGTCCTGACCCTTGGCGAACTCCTTGAAGATACGAGCGGCAGCGCCCGGATGTTCGTTGGAGAATGCAATCAGGGTCGGGCCTTTGAGCACGTCGTTGAGCACATCAAACTGAGTGCCTTCAACGGCGCGCTTGAGCAGGGTATTACGTACGACACGTACATAAACGCCGGCTTCGCGGGCCTCTTTACGGAGTCCGGTCATGGCCCCCACGGTCACGCCACGGGCATCAGCCACGACAGCGGACAGGGCAGCACTGGCAGCCTCGTTGACTTCAGCGACGATGGCCTTCTTGTCTTCGAGTTTGATTGCCACGGGTTTTACTCCTGGATGTTACCGGTTCATCCGGTCGAAACCGGACGGGTTTTGGTGTCTGATTCGGTACGAATCGGGAGCACCTCTGCGTAGGCTTGAAGAAGCGAGCTTCAACGGTTTAAGGCTTGCACCGCCTACGGTCTTGGATAGCCCCCGCCAGGCAGGGACCCCAATCTTGCACCGCCCCGATTACCGGAGCGTATCGTCTTACGCGTCGAGGGAAGCCTGGTCGATGACCAGCCCAGGACCCATTGTGGTGCTCAGGGTCACGCGCTTGACGTAAATACCTTTGGAAGTGGACGGCTTCAGACGCTTGAGGTCAGACAGCAGTGCTTCCACGTTCTGCTTGAGCTGACCGGCTTCAAAGCCAACCTTGCCCACGGAACTGTGAATGATGCCGTTCTTGTCGGTACGGAAACGCACCTGACCAGCCTTGGCATTCTTGACTGCAGTGGCGACATCCGGAGTCACGGTACCAACCTTCGGGTTCGGCATCAGACCACGCGGACCGAGAATCTGGCCCAGCTGACCAACAACTCGCATCGCATCCGGGGAAGCAATGACCACGTCATAGTTCAGGTCGCCGCCTTTCATTTCGGCAGCCAGCTCATCCATACCAACGCGATCAGCACCGGCAGCCAGAGCAGCTTCAGCACCCGGTCCCTGAGTGAACACAGCCACGCGAACGGTCTTGCCGGTGCCGTTCGGTAGAACGGTGGCGCCGCGAACGACCTGATCGGATTTACGCGGATCAACACCCAGATTGATGGCGATATCGAAGGACTCGGTAAACTTGACAGCCGACAGCTCGGACAGCAGGGTCGCAGCCTCTTCAAAACCGTACTGCTTGCCCGCTTCGATCTTCTGGGCAATTGTCTTCTGACGCCTGGTCAACTTAGCCATTATACGCCCTCCACATTCAGGCCCATGCTGCGAGCGGAGCCAGCGATGGTCCGTACGGCAGCTTCCATTTCGGCAGCGGTCAGATCAGCCTGCTTGGTCTTGGCGATCTCTTCCAGCTGGGCACGAGTGACGGTGCCAACCTTCTGGGTGTTAGGGCGAGCGGAACCGCTGGTAATACCAGCAGCCTTCTTCAACAGCACCGCTGCAGGCGTGCTCTTGGTTTCGAATGTAAAGCTGCGATCACTGTAAACAGTAATGATCACTGGAGTTGGCAGGCCAGGTTCCTGGCCTTGAGTGCGAGCGTTGAACGCCTTGCAGAACTCCATGATATTGACACCATGCTGACCCAGCGCAGGGCCTACCGGCGGCGACGGATTGGCCTGACCGGCCTTTACCTGAAGCTTGATATAAGCTTGAATCTTCTTAGCCATAGCTACTCCGTTACGGGTTCAAGCGCCTTACGGCTCCCCTGATTACTTGTTTATCCCGGTGACGACAAAACCCCGCAGCGGCCAGCTGCGGGGTAAGGGATGCATGCTTCAGCTAGACCTTTTCGACCTGACTGAACTCCAGCTCTACCGGCGTAGAGCGTCCAAAAATCAGAACAGCCACCTGAATACGGCTCTTCTCGTAGTTGACTTCTTCGACCACACCATTGAAGTCGGCGAACGGGCCATCAGCGACTCGAACAACCTCGCCGGGCTCGAACAGGGTTTTCGGTTTCGGCTTGTCGCTGCCATCGGCAACTCGACGCAGAATGGCCTCGGCTTCCTTATCAGTGATCGGCGCAGGCTTATCGGCCGTACCACCAATGAAGCCCATCACTCGCGGAGTGTCTTTGACCAGGTGCCACGCACCCTCAGCCATATCCATCTGAACCAGAACGTAGCCGGGAAAGAACTTGCGCTCACTTTTGCGCTTCTGCCCGTTACGCATCTCCACGACTTCTTCAGTGGGGACCAGAATCTCGCCGAAATGATCTTCCATACCGGCAAGCTTGATGCGCTCGATCAACGAGCGCATGACATGCTTCTCGTAACCCGAGTAAGCATGAACCACGTACCAACGCTTAGCCACGGGACACCCTTAACCGACAACCATAGAAACCAGCCAACCGAGCAGGGAATCCAAACCCCACAACAGCAGCGCCATGACCAGCACGACCGCCAACACAATCAGCGTGGTCTGCGTGGTTTCCTGACGGGTCGGCCAAACGACTTTACGAATCTCGACGCGCGCTTCCTTTAACAAAACAAAGAAAGAACGACCTTTTGATGTTTTCAGCGCAACGAAAGCAGCCACGACCGCAACAACAAGCAGGGCAATTACTCGATACAGAATCGGTTCTGCGGCGTAGTACTGATTACCAACGACAGCCACAGCCACCAAAGCAGCAACAACAAGCCACTTCAGCAAATCGAAGCGCGTGTCTTTAGCTTCTGCCTTGACATTCATCTGAGAGAACCCTGTAAAAAACTGCCAAATTCGAAATTGAAATTGGCAGGCCAGGAGGGAATCGAACCCCCAACCTACGGTTTTGGAGACCGTCGCTCTGCCAATTGAGCTACTGGCCTAACAAGAGTCAGGCCGACTATTATGCCGGCCCGGGTAGAACAGATCAATCAA
>NZ_JAMOHY010000041.1 GCF_024448695.1 Stutzerimonas stutzeri
GAAGCCGAAGCCGAAGCCGAAGCCGAAGCCGAAGCCGAAGCCGAAGCCGAAGCCGAAGCCGAAGCCGAAGCCCCGCCAGTCGAGTATTTTGCGCCGGATGATGAGCAGGATAGGGAAATGGTCGAGATATTTCTCGATGAAGCCGTCGACCTGCTTGAGAGTGCCGGAAGTGCACTGGAGCGCTGGCTGGCCGATCCCGCCAATCAGCTGGCCCTGTCCGCGCTGCTGCGTGATCTGCACACTCTGAAGGGCGGTGCCCGGATGGCTGCAATTCGGCCCATAGGTGATCTGGCCCATGAGTTGGAGACCCTCTACGAGGGGCTTACTGACGGACGTTATGTCCACTCGCAGGAACTTGCCGCACTGCTTCTGAGTAGCCACGATCTGCTCGCGACACAGCTGGAGCACCTGAAGTCTCGCCAGCCGATGGACACCGCAGCGGCGCTGATCAAGCGCATCCAGGCATATCGACGGGGTGTTGCACCTGGTTTCGAAGGCGAAATAGCTGACAGCGCTGAGCCGGCTGTGGCTGCGATTGCTGTCGAGCCAATCGCCAATGAGCCAGTCGTAGCGGGTTTTGCCGGGCTGATCGATGAAGCCTGGCTGGTCAATGAGGATGAAGCTCAAGCTGCTGGCGCTGAAGAAACGGTAGCCAAGAGCGCTGCTTCGGTCGACGCTGAATGGACACCAGACCCCAGCTTCGATATCGAGTCATGGATGTCGGACGAAGGATCCGAGGTGTCTGCATCGGAATCCTCTCTGGGCCAGGCAGCCACAGAACCTGCTGAAGCAAGCCCCGGAGCTTGGGAAGAGCGTGACCCGGAACTGGTGCAGATATTCCTTGAAGAAGGCTTCGATATCATCGAACGCGCCGGTCTGTCGCTGCAGCGCTGGATGAATGATGTCGACAACAGCTTCGAGGTCGAAGCCCTGCAGCGCGATCTGCATACCCTGAAGGGTGGCGCGCGGATGGCAGATATTCGCGAAATCGGCGATCTGGCCCATGAGCTCGAATACCTCTACGAAGGCCTGTGTGCCGGTCACTACCGGGCCAGCGCAACATTGTTTGCCTTGCTGCAGACCTGTCATGACCGCCTTGCTGCGATGCTCGATGCAGTGCGCAGCTATTGTGAGTTGCCCGGCGGACAGGATCTGATCGATACCATTAGGCACTTTCGAGCCAGCCCCGATGAGCAGCTGAGCATACCCAGCAGCGTTGCCCTGAAGGCAGCTGACGATCCTGCATTGAACGCGGCTGATGCCGAAATCCTGGACATCTTCGTCGAAGAGGCCGATGACCTTCTGGAAGATATGGAGGCGGCGTTGGGCCGTTGGGAGGCTACGCGTGACAGTGCGGCCCCGCTGGCGGACATGATGCGCATCCTGCACACGCTCAAGGGTGGTGCACGGCTGGCCAGCCAGGGCGGGCTGGGCGATATGGCACATGAGCTGGAGCAGCGTCTCGGGGAAGCCCAGGTGCAGGGTGGGACCTGGTCGGAAAGCCTCTTCCTTGACGTGCAGCGCGGCTACGATGCCATGCTCAAGGAAGTCGAGTCGATGCGCTCGCTGCTGACGAGCGAGTCTGAAACCTACGCAGACGATCACGCTCAGGCACCGAACGAGCAGGCGCGCGTTGACACGCCTGTGATCCAATTGGAGACACCAATCGTTGCGGCCAGCGTCCAGGCTCCGGCATTGAGTACGCCGGCCAAGGTGCTGCCATTCATTCGTCGCGCCGAGCAGGCAGCGCTGGACGCCGCGTCGCGGCGTGCACCGCAGGAGCTGGTCAAGGTACCTGCGGATCTGCTTGAGGGTCTGGTCAATCTGGCGGGTGAGACCTCGATCTTCCGGGGGCGCGTCGAGCAGCAGGTCAGTGACGTTGGCTTCACCTTGGGCGAGATGGAAGCCACCATCGAGCGGGTTCGTGATCAGTTGCGACGGCTCGACACCGAGACCCAGGCGCAGATTCTGAGCCGCTACCAGGCCGAAGCAGAACGCGCGGGTTATGACGATTTCGATCCGCTGGAAATGGACCGGCACTCGCAGCTGCAGCAGCTTTCCCGTGCGCTCTTCGAGTCGGCGTCCGACCTGTTGGACCTCAAGGAGACACTGGCGGCGCGTAATCGCGATGCGGAAACGCTGCTGTTGCAGCAGGCGCGGGTCAATACCGAACTCCAGGAAGGCCTCATGCGGACCCGCATGGTGCCCTTCGACCGACTGGTGCCGCGCTTGCGTCGAATCGTTCGGCAGATTGCCGGCGAACTGGGCAAGCAGGTCGAGTTTCACGTCGGCAATGCGACGGGGGAAATGGATCGCAGCGTTCTTGAGCGTATCGTGGCGCCACTGGAACACATGCTGCGCAACGCCGTGGACCACGGTATTGAAGCCGGACCCCAGCGGCTCGCCGCGGGCAAGCCCGAGCAGGGCAGTATCCGACTGGAACTGACGCGTGAGGGTGGTGACATCGTCCTGGCGCTCAGCGATGACGGGGCGGGGATCAATATCGAGGCAGTGCGACGCAAGGCGCTTGAGCGCGGCCTGATGATCGAAGGCGCTGACCTGAGCGACCATGAAGTGCTGCAGTTCATTCTCGAGGCAGGCTTCTCCACCGCTGAGCAGGTGACGCAGATATCTGGGCGCGGTGTCGGCATGGACGTGGTGCATTCAGAGGTCAAGCAGCTCGGTGGCTCCATGGGCATCGAATCGAAACAGGGTGTCGGTACGCGCTTCCTGATTCGCCTGCCTTTCACCGTGTCGGTCAACCGCGCCCTGATGGTGTATTCCGGCGAGGACCTTTATGCGATTCCGCTGAACACCATCGAAGGTATCGTGCGTGTTTCCCCTTATGAACTCGAAGCCTACTACCAGCCTGGCGCGTCACGTTTCGAGTATGCCGGGCAAACCTACGAGCTGCGTTACCTGGGCGAATTGCTGAACAACGGTCAGCGACCCAAACTGGTCGGCCAGAGCCTGCCATTGCCCGTGATTCTGGTGCGCTCCAACGAGCACAGTGTGGCCGTACAGGTAGACAGTCTGGCCGGCTCGCGAGAAATCGTGGTGAAAAGTATGGGCCCGCAGTTTGCAACGGTTCCCGGGATTTCCGGGGCGACCATTCTTGGGGACGGTCGCGTGGTGGTCATCCTCGATCTGCTGGCCACCATTCGCGTGCTTCACGCCCATCTGCTGACACAGCAGCAGCCGCTGCGTCTGATTGGCGAAGATCAGCCTGTCGATGTGGAAATCGACCGGCCGACCCTGGTCATGGTGGTGGACGACTCCGTTACCGTACGCAAGGTCACCAGCCGCCTGCTGGAACGTAACGGCATGAATGTGCTGACTGCCAAGGACGGTGTCGATGCAATCACCCAGTTGCAGGAGCGCAAGCCGGACATCATGTTGCTGGATATCGAAATGCCCCGGATGGACGGCTTCGAGGTTGCGACCCTGGTGCGTCACGACGAGCGTCTGAAAGATCTGCCAATCATCATGATCACCTCGCGTACCGGCGAAAAGCACAGGGACAGGGCAATGGCCATCGGGGTGAACGAGTATCTCGGCAAGCCGTATCAGGAATCGCTGCTGCTCGAAACCATCCAGCAACTGGTTACTCACCATGAGTGAACTGGAGGCGGCACGCATCGGCGTGATTGCCGACACCTCGCTGCAGCGTCATGTGCTGCAGCAGGCATTGAGCAGCAATGGCTACCAGGTGGTGATCAACAATGATCCTGCTCGGCTGGAAGAGGGGGATCTGGTCGCAGTGGAAGCCGATTTGTGGCTTGTCGATCTGGTCCAGACAGAGGACTCGCCGCTGGTCAATGCCTTGCTGGAGAGCGACCGCTGCCCGGTTCTTTTTGGCGAAGGGCATGCACCGGAGCGACATTCGGAACACTACCCACGCTGGGAGCGGCGCCTGCTCGGCAAGCTCAAGCGGCTGGTCGGCGATCCGTCGCGAGTCGTCGGTCCGCGTCTCGAGGTTATGCGCGATGACATCAAGCGTCCTGGCTGTTTGACCTTGCCGGGTGTTCTGGCCGAGGCCGATTCGGCTGTCGGTGAGCCCGCTGATGAAGTCTGGTTGCTGGCTGCGTCACTGGGTGGCCCTGAGGCGGTCAAGGCATTCCTGGATGCACTGCCAGCCGGGCTACCAGTCGGCTTTGTCTATGCGCAGCACATCGAGGCAAGTTTCGAGTCGGCACTGTCGCAGGCGGTAGGTCGACATAGCCAGTGGCAGGTCAACCAGAGCCGTGCCAGCGATAGAATTCGCTGTGGCGAGGTAGTGGTCGCACCCATTGCCCAGGAAATGAGTTTCGGCCAGGACGGCACCATGCTGTTGAGTGGACGCAGCTGGCCCGAGCCCTACAGCCCCTCTATCGACCAGATGATGCTGAACCTGGCGCAACAGTTCGGTAGTCGTTGTGGTGTTATCGCCTTCAGTGGCATGGGCAGTGATGGCAGTGCCGCAGCTGCTTATCTGCTGCGCCAGGGGGGGCGTGTCTGGACCCAGCGTGCCGACTCCTGCGTGTGCTCAAGCATGCCCGATGGTCTTCGTGAAGGGGGTTACAGCTCGCTTAGCGGGGATCCCCGAGAATTGGCCCAGGCCATGCTCACCCATCTTGCCCAGCAGGCCAGTCGGCCTGCTGCAGCCTTGCAACCGGATACTCTATGAGCCAGTCGATAACCACTCAGGACGCCGTCAACAGCATTACCGGCTTGCTGGTGCCGCTCGCCGATCGTACCTTGCTGCTGCCCAACGTGGCGGTTGCCGAACTGATCCCCTATCGCACGCCTCAAGCTGTACAGAGCAATGCACCCGCCTGGTTCCTCGGTCAGGTGCCTTGGCGCGATCTGCTGCTGCCACTGCTGTCATTCGAGGCTGCATCGGGTGGCCAGGCGGAAACCGGTTCGCGGGCTCGGGTCGTGATTCTCAATGCTTTGGGTGGTCGTGATCACGTCAAGTTCATTGCGTTGCTGGTCCAGGGCATCCCGCGCTCGATCAAGATCGACGCCAGCCTGTCGCGTTCGGATGCGCCTCTGGCTTCGCTGGAGCTTGAGGCCGTCAACCTGGGCGATATCCAGGCACGCATCCCGGATCTCATCGGCCTCGAACAAAAACTGGCGGATGCAGGGCTGATCTAGAACCTTAGAAATCGCCCCATAACTGCTGCGCCACACTCAAGGCGACCACTGGCGCTGTTTCGGTGCGCAATACGCGCGGGCCGAAGCGGGCAGGATGAAAACCGGCATTGTGCGCCTGTGCGACTTCCGTATCGCTCAGGCCCCCTTCCGGGCCGATCAGAAAGGCCAGTGAATCCGGGTGCTGATGAGCTGATAACGGCTCGGCGACGGGATGCAGAACCAGCTTCAGCGCTGCTTCTACCCCCAGCCACTGCACGAGCGGCATGGGCGGATGAATCTCTGGAATGACCGAGCGGCCGCACTGCTCGCAGGCACTGATGGCGATCTGGCGCCAATGAGCAAGGCGCTTGTCGGCCCGCTCGTCTTTCAATCGGACTTCACAGCGTTCGCTGACAACCGGCGTGATTTCCGTAACACCCAGTTCGACGGCTTTCTGGATCGCCCAGTCCATCCTTTCGCCACGCGAAAGGCCCTGGCCGAGGTGAATCCGCAGGCGCGACTCGGGCAGCCCCGCCTGCTGTTGGTGGAGCTCGACACGGACCAGCTTCTTGCCCACCTCGAGCAGCGCGCCCAGATATTCCTGACCGCTGCCGTCGAACAGTTGCACGGCAGCGCCAGGTGCCAGGCGTAAGACGCGACCGATGTAATGGGCCTGAGCTTCGGGCAGATCGTGCTGGCCGAGGGAGAGTGGGGCGTCGATAAAGAAGCGGGATAGGCGCATGTGAGCAGCTGCAAGACAGGTCGGAAGCGGCAAGTCTAAAGCATCGGCAGCCTGTCTCGAAGCGTGTCGCTGCCTTTAGCAGGCCGTTGAGAAACGTAGGTAGTTTTTCAACGGCCTGTTAGCCCGGGTCGCGAAAATCGACAGGTGCTCCGGGCCTCGCGGTCACGCTGACTGCTGTGCGGGTGGCAATGTCGATACCCTCGCTGGCAACTTCGGCAAGGAAGTCGATCTGCTCTTCGGTGATGCAGTAGGGCGGCAGAAAGTAGACCACGCTGCCCAGGGGGCGCAGCAGGGCGCCGCGTTGCAGGGCATGCTGGTAGACCTTGAGACCGCGACGCTCCTGCCACGGATAGGGCGTCTTGCTGGCCTTGTCAGCGACCATCTCGATGGCGACGGCCATGCCGGTCTGCCTGACTTCGGCAACCTGCGGATGATCGGCCAGGTGCGCGGTGGCGGTTGCCATGCGCGCGGCGAGCGCCTTGTTCGCCTCGATCACGTTGTCCTGCTCGAAGATATCCAGCGTTGCCAGTGCTGCAGCGCAGGCCAGCGGATTGCCCGTGTAGGTGTGCGAATGCAGAAAAGCACGCAGCGTTGAGTAGTCGTCGTAGAACGCCTGGTAGAGCCTGTCCGTCGTCAGCACCGCGGCCATCGGCAGATAGCCGCCAGTGAGGGCTTTGGACAAGCAGAGGAAGTCCGGCGTGATACCGGCCTGCTCGCAGGCGAACATGGTTCCGGTGCGACCAAAGCCGACGGCAATTTCGTCATGAATCAGGTGCACCTCATAGCGGTCGCAGGCTTCGCGCAGCAGTTGGAGGTAGACCGGGTGATACATGCGCATGCCGCCTGCGCCCTGGATCAGCGGCTCTACGATTACCGCCGCGATTTCTTCGTGATGCTCGGCCAGGGTCTGTTCCATATGCGCGAACATCGTGCGCGAGTGGTCTTCCCAGCTCACGCCTTCGGGGCGCAGGTAGCAGTCCGGACTCGGCACCTTGAAGGTGTCCAGCAACAGGGGCTTGTAAGTGTCGGTGAACAGCGCGACATCGCCCACCGACATCGCCGCTACGGTTTCGCCGTGGTAACTGTTGGTCAGGGTGACGAAGCGCTGTTTGGCCGACCTGCCGCAGTTGCGCCAGTAGTGAAAACTCATCTTCAGCGCGACCTCAATGCCGGTCGAGCCGTTGTCGGTATAAAACACCCGTTCCAGCCCCGCAGGCGTGAGCGCGACCAGCCGCTCGGACAGTTCGATTACCGGCTGATGGCTGAAGCCGGCGAGCATCACGTGTTCGAGCTGATCGAGCTGGTCCTTGATGCGCTGGTTGATGCGCGGGTTGGCATGGCCGAATACATTGACCCACCAGGAGCTGACGGCATCGATATAGCGCTTGCCGTCGAAATCTTCCAGCCAGACACCCTCGCCACGCCGAATGGGAATCAGCGGCAGCTGTTCGTGGTCCTTCATCTGGGTGCAGGGATGCCAGAGAACGGAGAGGTCACGCTGCATCCAGCTGTCGTTCAGGCTCATCATCGCTCCTTGTGCGAACGGGCAGGGATGCGCAGCCTAGCAGAAAGTGGCTCCCGGTCCTGGCGTCGGGTGATCAATCAACTTCTTCGATACCTTGAAACGAAAAAATACGCCTTACTCCGATCCGTTAATCGTTAGGCTTGTCGAATATCAATTGCGCGGGTCTTTATCGATGCAGTGGCGAAATTCTTCAAACAACTATGGCCTTGTCAGCATTGCTATGCACTGGCTGGTTGCGATTGCCGTGGTTGGCCTGTTCGCGCTGGGTTACTGGATGGTCGGGCTGAACTATTACAGCGGCTGGTATCGCACCGCCCCGGATATTCACAAAAGCGTCGGGATCCTGCTGTTTGGCCTGATGCTGGTGCGGGTCATCTGGCGGTTCGTCAGCCCCGCCCCGTCCCCTCTGCGCAGCCATGGCCGCAGGACGCGCATGGCGACCAAGGCTGGACATGGCCTGCTCTATGGGGGGCTGTTTGTTCTGATGATTTCCGGCTACCTGATTTCCACCGCCGATGGCCGTGCCATCGGTGTGTTTGGCTGGTTCGAGGTGCCGGCGTTGATTACCTCGATTCCAAATCAAGCGGATGCTGCAGGCCTGGTGCACGAGTACCTGGCCTGGGGGGTGCTGATCTTTTCCGGTCTGCATGCTCTGGCGGCACTCAAGCACCACTTCATTGACCGCGATCCGACCCTGAAAAGGATGTTCGGTCGCGCTGATGATCACGTCTAAACAAAGGAGAGTTCACCATGCTCAAGAAAACTTTCGCTGCCCTGGCCCTGGGTTCAATGATCTTCGCCGGGCAGGCTGTCGCCGCCGACTATGTGATCGACAAGGAAGGTCAGCATGCCTTCGTTAATTTCAAGATCAGCCACCTGGGCTACAGCTGGCTGTACGGCACCTTCAAGGATTTCGACGGCAGCTTCAGCTTCGATGCGGCGCAGCCGGAAGCCAGCGAGGTCGAGGTGACGCTGAAAACCGCCAGCCTGGACTCCAACCATGCTGAGCGGGACAAGCACCTGCGCAGCGATGATTTCCTCAATGTTGCCAAGCACCCGACGGCCACCTTCAAGTCGACCGCAGTCAAGTCCACCGGCGAGGGTACTGCCGATATTACCGGTGATCTGACGCTCAATGGGGTGACCAAGCCTGTAGTGATCGCGGCGAAATTCATTGGTGAAGGTCAGGACCCGTGGGGTGGTTACCGCGCCGGCTTTGAAGGCACGACCACGCTGACACTGAAGGACTTCGACATAAAGATGGATCTTGGTCCGGCTTCGCAAACCGTAGACCTGATCATCTCCGTTGAAGGCGTTCGTCAGTAAGCGGAGGTTGTCACAGGCGCCGGCGCAAGCCGGCGTTCTGCTTTTGGGTACGCACAAAAAGACGTCTAACTGACCCTGCGGATATAGCGATAATTTGTTTACAGACAGTGATGAATGTAAGTATATTTCCGCCATTCTGCCATTCGAGTCTGCCGCCGCTGCCTTGCGCCGGCACTGTCCGCCAACGAGGTTCATCTTCATGTCACTCAAGCCAGCCAGTGCTGCCCTGATCACGCTTTTCGCCGCATCCCTGCTTGTCGGTTGTCAGGAGGACGAGGCCGCAGCGCCAGCAGCCCAGGAAGCGCCGCAGGTTGGCTTCGTGACACTGAAAGCCGAGCCTTTCGCGCTCACCACCGAGCTGCCAGGGCGTGCCCAGCCCTTCCGTATTGCCGAGGTGCGTCCGCAGGTTGATGGCATTATTCAGAAGCGCCTGTTTACTGAGGGCAGCGACGTCAAGGCGGGACAGCAGCTGTATCAGATCGATGATGCGGTCTACCAGGCGGTCTACAAGAGCGCCCAGGCCAGCCTGGCCTCGACCAAGTCCCTCGCTGACCGTTATGCCTTGCTCGTAGAGGAGCAGGCGGTAAGCAAGCAGGCCTACGATGAAGCGCGTGCGACCAATCTGCAGGCAGAGGCAGATCTGGAGCGTGCGCGGATCAATGTTCGTTACACCAAGGTACTGGCACCCATTTCAGGCCGAATTGGCCGCTCGGCCGTCACCGAAGGTGCGCTGGTCAGTAGTGGCCAGGCACAAGAGCTGGCAATCATCCAGCAGCTGGATCCGATCTACGTCGATGTCACCCAGCCGGCGCGCGACCTGCTCGTACTGCGCCGTGATCTGGCCGAGGGGCGACTGCAGAAAGCGGGCGAGAACGCGGCGAAAGCGACCTTGACCCTCGAAGACGGCAGCACCTACCAGCATGAGGGCAAGCTCGAGTTCTCCGAAGTATCGGTGGATGCCGGAACCGGCTCGGTGGTGCTGCGTGCGGTCTTCCCCAATCCGGACAAGGTGCTGATGCCCGGCATGTTCGTGCATGCACGGCTGGTCGCCGGGGTAAAGAGTGAAGCCATTCTGGCGCCCCAACAGGGCATCACACGGACTCCGACCGGGCAGGCGACCGCGCTGGTGGTCAATGCCGAAAACAAGGTCGAGGCGCGTCAGGTCACGACAGCGCGTACCGTTGGCAACCGCTGGCTGGTGACCGAAGGGCTCAATGCCGGTGATCGCCTGATCACCGAGGGGCTGCAGTTCATTGCTCCGGGCGTCGAGGTCAACCCCGTTCCGGCCAGCAATGTTGCCGCCGCCCAGCCACAAGCCCAGTAAGGCTGAGCCAAGGATAATCACCCCATGTCCAGATTCTTTATTGACCGCCCCATTTTCGCTTGGGTAATCGCCCTGGTGATCATGCTGGCCGGCGGCCTGTCCATTCTCGGCCTGCCGGTCAATCAGTACCCCAGTATTGCGCCGCCTGCAGTCGGCATTCAGGTCAGCTACCCCGGTGCATCCGCACAGACGGTGCAGGACACCGTGGTGCAGGTCATCGAGCAGCAGCTGAACGGCATCGACGGCTTTCGCTATATGTCCTCGGAGAGCAACTCCGACGGCAGCATGTCGATCACCGTGACCTTCGTGCAGGGCACTGATCCGGATATCGCCCAGGTCCAGGTGCAGAACAAGCTGCAGCTGGCCACACCGTTGCTGCCCCAGGAAGTCCAGCAGCAGGGCATTCGGGTCACCAAGTCGGTCCGTAACTTCCTCATGGTGCTCGGCGTGATTTCGACCGATGGCAGCATGACCCGCGGCGATCTGTCGGACTACATTGTTTCCAATATCCAGGACCCCATTTCGCGGACGGCCGGCGTGGGCGACTTCCAGGTGTTCGGTTCGCAATACGCCATGCGCATCTGGCTTGATCCGGCCAAACTGAACAATTATGCGCTGACGCCCGTGGATGTTGCCGAGGCGATCCGCGCGCAGAACGTGCAGATTTCGGCGGGACAGTTTGGCGGCTTGCCGGCGGTGCCGGGCCAGCAGCTCAGTGCGACCATCATTGGCAAAACGCGGCTGCAAACGCCCGAGCAGTTCCGCGACATTCTGCTCAAGGTGAACAGCGATGGCTCACAGGTGCGCCTGGGTGATGTCGCCAGGGTTGCACTGGCAGAACAGAACTCGGCCATCAGTGCGCTGTACAACGGCATGCCGGCCTCGGCGATAGGCATCAAGCTGGCAACGGGTGCCAATGCATTGAATACGGCTAAGGCCGTCCGCGCCACCATTGCCGAGCTGGAACCCTTCTTCCCGCTAGGCATGGAGGTGGTCTATCCGTACGACACCTCGCCTGTGGTGTCGGCCTCTATTACCGGTGTGGTCTACACCCTGTTTGAAGCCATCGCCCTGGTATTCCTGGTGATGTACCTGTTTCTGCAGAACTTCCGTGCCACGTTGATTCCAACGCTGGCGGTGCCGGTGGTGCTGCTGGGTACATTCGGCGTGCTCTCGATGTTCGGCTTCAGCATCAATACCCTGACCATGTTCGCGATGGTGCTGGCCATCGGTCTGCTGGTGGATGACGCCATCGTGGTGGTGGAGAACGTCGAGCGGGTGATGGCCGAGGAAGGGCTGTCTCCGCTTGAGGCGACACGCAAATCCATGGGGCAGATTCAGGGGGCGCTAGTCGGCATCGGTCTCGTGCTCTCGGCGGTGTTCGTGCCGATGGCCTTCTTTGGTGGTTCCACGGGGGTCATCTATCGGCAGTTCGCGATCACCATCGCCTCGGCGATGACGCTGTCGGTACTGGTGGCGCTGATCTTCACCCCGGCGCTTTGCGCAACGATGCTCAAACCAATCCCCAAGGGGCATCATCACGCCAAGGGCGGCTTTTTCGGCTGGTTCAACCGCACCTTCGAGCGGGGTGTGGGGCGCTATGAAAATGGTGTGCGAAGTGTGCTCAAGCGCAAGATTCCCTATTTGTTGCTGTATCTGGGCATCGTTGCCGCCATGGGCCTGCTGTTTACCAAGCTGCCCACCTCGTTCCTCCCCGAAGAGGATCAGGGCGTACTTTTTGCTCAGGTCCAGACGCCAGCCGGTTCAACCGCGGAGCGCACCCAGCAGACCATCGACGCCGTGCGCGAGTATCTGCTGAAGGAAGAGAGCGACGTGGTCAACTCGGTGTTCACCATTACCGGCTTCAACTTCGCCGGGCGTGGACAGAATTCCGCGATGGCCTTTATCGGGCTCAAGCCCTGGGATGAGCGCACCGCCGAAGGGCAGGACGTGGCCTCGCTGGCGCAGCGTGCACAACAGCGCTTCGGCACCTTCCGTGACGCCATGGTGTTCGCCTTCGCCCCGCCTGCGGTCATGGAGCTGGGTAATGCCACCGGCTTCAACTTCTTCCTGCAGGACCGTGCCGGCGTTGGTCATGATGCGCTGATGGCGGCGCGCAATCAGTTTCTCGGCCTTGCCGGGCAGCATCCGATGCTCGCCAACGTACGCCCCAACGGCCTGAATGACGAACCGCAGTACAAATTGCTGATCGATGACGAGAAGGCAAGAGTGCTCGGGCTTTCCCACAGTGCAATCAATAATGCGCTGTCGATTGGCTGGGGTTCGAGCTACGTCAACGACTTCATCGATCGTGGTCGCGTCAAGCGCGTGTATATGCAGGGCGAGGCCAGCGCGCGGATGAATCCGGAAGACCTCAACAAGTGGTTCGTGCGCAACGATCAGGGCGAAATGGTGCCGTTCAGCGCCTTCGCCAGCGGCGAGTGGATCTATGGTCCGCCCAAGCTGTCGCGTTACAACGGCGTATCGGCGATGGAAATCATGGGGCAGGCAGCACCGGGCTATAGCTCAGGAGATGCCATGACGGTAGTGGAAGAGCTTGCCCAGCAGTTGCCGCCAGGCGTGGGGATTTCCTGGACGGGCCTGTCCTACGAGGAGCGGCTCTCCGGTGATCAGGCGCCGGCGCTCTATGCCTTGTCATTGCTGGTGGTATTTCTTTGTCTGGCGGCGCTTTATGAAAGCTGGTCGATCCCCTTCGCAGTGATGCTGGTCGTGCCGCTCGGTGTCATCGGTGCATTGTTGGCGACCATGGGCCGTGGCCTGTCCAATGACGTGTTCTTCCAGGTCGGCTTGCTGACCACCATCGGCCTGACGGCAAAGAACGCCATTCTTATCGTGGAATTCGCCAAGGATCTGCACGAGCAGGGCATGAGCCGCTTCGATGCTGCCGTACAGGCCTGCCGGATGCGCTTGCGCCCAATCGTCATGACCTCGCTGGCTTTCACCCTGGGCGTTGTGCCCTTGGCATTGGCCAGTGGCGCCGGTGCAGGCAGCTCCCATGCCATCGGGACCGGCGTTATCGGCGGGATGATCACCGCAACCGTGCTGGTGATCTTCTGGGTACCGCTGTTCTATGTTCTGGTGTCTTCGCTGGAACGCAAAAAGGCCGCTCCTGACGAGCAGAAAGGAGATGCGCAATGAACAAGTCCGTACTGACATTGGCGCTGGCGGCAGCACTCAGCGGCTGCTCGCTGATTCCTGACTATCAGCGTCCGGATACGCCTGCTGCGGCCAACTGGCCCGAAGGCGAAGCCTATGCACAAGGCAGCGCGAGTCAGGGCCAGGCACAGGATCTGGACTGGCAGCGATTCTTCCGCGATCCGCAGCTGCGCCAGCTGATTGGTGTGGCGCTGGAGAACAACCGCGATCTGCGAGTTGCCGCGCTCAACGTTGAGGCCTATCGCGCGCTGTACCGTATCCAGCGTGCCGACCTGTTGCCGGCGATCAGTGCCGACGGTTCCGGCAGCCGCACCCGTACGCCTGGTGATCTCAACCAGACCGGTCAAAGCAATATTGGCAGTCAGTACACTGCGACGCTCGGTGTGGCCTGGGAACTGGACCTGTTCGGGCGTCTGGGCAGTCTCCGTGAACAGGCACTTGAAGAGTATTTCGCCACGGAAGCGGCGCAACGCAGTGCCCGTATCAGCCTGATTGCCAGCGTTGCCAACGCCTGGCTGACCCTGCAGGCCGATCAGGCGCTGCTGCAAGTCAGTCGCGATACGCTCAAGGCCTTCGAGGAAAGCTTCTCGCTCACCCAGCGCAGCTTCGATGTAGGTGTCGCATCGGCGCTGGAGCTGAGCCAGGCCCGCAGCTCGGTGGATAGTGCTCGCGTGCGTATCGAACAGTACACACGCCTGGTTGCCCAGGACCGCAATGCGCTGAGCCGGCTGCTGGGGCAAAGTGTTGCGCCCGACCTGTCGCCGGGTGGGGCGCTGGAGCGAGATCAGCTGGCGGATCTGCCGGTTGGTTTGCCTTCCGATCTGCTTTATCGGCGCCCCGACATCATTCGCGCCGAACACCAGTTGCGTGCGGCCAACGCCAATATTGGCGCGGCCAGGGCTGCGTTCTTTCCGCGTATCAGTCTGACGGGCGCTGTGGGTAGCGCCAGCAGCGAGCTGTCCGGTCTGTTCGGCAGCGGGTCCGACTACTGGAACTTCTCGCCGCGCATCAGCGTGCCGATCTTCAATGCCGGACAGCTGCGGGCAAACCTGGATTACGCCGAGATCAGCCGCAATATTCAGGTGGCCCAGTACGAGTCGGCTATCCAGACTGCGTTCCGTGAAGTTTCCGATGGCTTGGCAGCGCAGGCAACCTACGCCCGCCAGGTACAGGCACAGCGCGATCTGCTGGAGACCAGTGAAGATTACTTCCGTCTGGCCGAGCGTCGTTACCGGACGGGTGTGGACAGTTATCTGACCCTGCTCGACGCCCAGCGTCAGCTGTTCAGCGTGCGGCAACAGTTCATTGGTGATCGTCTGGCACAAATGGTCAGTGAGGTGGAGTTGTTCAAGGCGCTGGGTGGTGGCTGGGATATGGAAACCGAGCCTGTTGCCGGCAGCGAAGGCTGACGCTTCCTGCGAGGCTGTTGCAGAAATGAAAACGCCGCCCGAGCAGACTGTGTGAAAACTTTCTGACTGAAGCTGGCCCAAAGCAAACGCCCCGAT
>NZ_JAMOHY010000042.1 GCF_024448695.1 Stutzerimonas stutzeri
GGGGATGAGGCCGACTCGGTATGCCACCCTCACGTTCAGGCTGCGCCGGGCCGATGCACTGCGACAGCGTCATCAGACGACAACCTCAAACACAGACAACCAGTGTGCCTGCACCTCATAACTTGCGTTCGATGTAGGGTCACTGCTGCTAGCGGACAGCTCAACCAGGCGCCGCCCGCTCAGGCGTATTGACGGTCAGGCGGTGGACCAAGGCCATTTCGCTACCCACCAAGGTCACATTGGCCTGTAGAGCTGCGACGGCTTACCCACAAAAACTGTGGATAAGCGGGTGGATATCGTCAGAGCTGGCCCTTCGAGCCCAGAGCCACCGGGCGGTTGTCGCGGTTGGCTAGCTTTTGATCAGCTTTGCGTCTTTCCTTGCACTTCAAGTACTCGGAACAGTAGGTCGCATGTAATCGAATCCAAACACTTGCCGAATCCGTCAGCGAGGCGCGGTGTGTAGTGGTCAAATTTTGGAGGTCACCTGAATAGGTAATTTCAGACAGTGGCTTTCTCGTAGTTGGTTGGGGATCGGTAGCCGAGCGTGGAGTGCCGCCGGTGAGTGTTGTAGAAGCCGACGATGGAGTGGGTGATGTCGGCAATGGCCTCGGCGGGGTTGGCGTAGTGGCGCTGCCAGACCCGCTTCATTTTCAGGTCAAAAAAACCGTTTCGTTCATCCTCGCTGATCGTTCGGTCCATTTACGCCCCCATTTTGTGGCAGATTTTTATGGGCCGTTAAGACCTCGCTGTGACGGCGTTGACAAGTTAAAATGAAAGCTGATTGATGATGGTGTCGATACCTTCGTCTTCCCGCAAATCGCTGCATCTCCGGCATCAGCAAAAGCCCTGCGCAGTTGACGGTAAAAGCGACGGTAAGACTCCAGCTCAATTGCTTCCAACCCCTTTGACCATGCGGTCTTTGATGGCCTGTTGATGATCGAGTGGGAGTGAAATCAGGTCCTTCCTGAGCTATCGCTACCTATCGATACGATGCTGTAACGTATTGATTTAAAAGGAAATACGTTGCGGCACCTATCGGTGTCTTTTGTCTGACAGCAGAACAAACTGGCCGTAAGGGTAACGGTAGGAGCTGGAGGTCGGTTTAGCATTCTCCCATTTACTAATCGAGACCAAACCGGTCTTTGACGGTAAATTCCTCCAGGGAAAGCTTGCGCCATGCGGCTTTCCCTGCATCAACAGGTCTCCTGACCTTTGACGGTAAAAGCCGTCATGAACAGGAGGAAACCTCGATGCTCCCGATCATCAGGGCCAGACTGCGGGCTATCCACTCGCCGAATTCCAGCCCCCGCCGAACTCGAACCCCGCACCCAATCAAAGGAAACCGAGGAAGCCGCCCTGTCACCGGTCTTCTTTCACTCAACCAGAGCGCCTCGGGATTGGCAGGGGTAGGGGCGATGCTGGATGCCTGGATGCCGCAAGTTTGACATGCTTGCGGCAGTTTCAGCTTGGTCAGGAATAGGGCGGAAAGTCTGCAGTCTGGCTGCCTGTGTATATAGACTCGGAGACGTGCTTCGTTACCTTCGTACGTGCTGGACGAGAGCACCAACAATATATTCGGGCATCAACGTTCAATGGGCCTCGACTTCCGAACCGGCTGAAGTCTGCAAATCGACAACGAACTCAACCTGCAGCCCATCACCTTGCGATATAAAGCGAAGCTCGCAGCCACAGCGCTCTGCAATTGCCTTGACGATGGACAGTCCAAGCCCGCTGCCGTCACCTGTGGAGCTTCGCCAGAACCGCTCGGTGAACCGCTCGATCAGTTCTGGAGAAATCCCAGGTCCGTGATCCCGGACGGTGAAGCGGACCTTGTCGTCGCCTTGCTGTTCCAGAGATATGCAAACGTCAGTGCCGTTTTGCGTATGGCGTCGGGCATTCTCCAAGAGGTTGCGCAGTGCTGCGACGGCCAATGCAGGCGGCATAGCCAAAAAGCAGCGAGAAAGGTTGTCTGCCACTTCGAGTTCAATAGGTGGTCCGGCATGCTGGCAGGCATCGGTAATCGCCAGTTGAGCCACCTCTGTTGCCGTACAACGCAGGCCGTCGTCGAACGACACGCGCCCCTCCACTCGGGCGAGCATCAGCAACTGCTCCAGAATGCGATGTAAGCGGTCAGTTCCGATTTCTGCCTGTGCCAGGGCCCGCTTGGCAGTATCCCCCTCGGTCATGGACGCTACTTGCAGGTGGGTCTTGATTGCGGTCAACGGGCTGCGTAATTCGTGAGCGGCGTCATCGGTCAGCCGCCGCTCGCGTTCGAATGTTTGGGCGATCCGCTCGAACAGCTGATTTTGTGTGGCCACTAGTGGGGCCAACTCGCGCGGCAACCGCTCGATGTGCAACGGCTCCACTGAGTCGGCGCTACGTTGGGCCAGGGCGTCCCGGATTCGCCTGAGCGGTGAAAGGCCATTGCCGATGCCAATCCAGAGCACTATCAGGCTACCGAGCAGCGCGACGGCTACCGGCACCGCGGCGCCAAGCAGGACCGAGCGCATCAGCGTGCCGCGTTCATCGAGGCGATCAGCCGTGGTGATGCGCATCCCGCTCTGAATAAGGGTGAAGCTTCGCCAAGCCGTATCGCCGATGAATTGATCGTGAAAGCCGGTACGCTGGGCATCGAGAAGGCTATCCGGCGCTGCGTGGCTGCGCGCCAGAACCTCGCCGCGTAACGAACTGACCTGACAGGCAAGGCCATTCTCGATACCGAGTTGTTCCGCGCTCAGGCGAGCGATACCGTCTTCGGCCAGTTGTGGTTGGGGGAGCTGAGCCAGCAGGCCCGCAACCATCCGGGCCGATGCTGCCAGGCGCTGATCGAGCGAAAGCATGAGCTGGTTACGGACGTCGAACAGCATCCAGGTGGCTGCCAGTGCCCAAAGCAGGACGAAAGCGGAGCCGAGCGAAAGCGTCAGGCGAAGGCGCAGGCTCATGAGCCGGTATTCCGAGTCTGATCTGACGCAGGGCCGGCGGTACCCAGGCGATAGCCGAGGCCTCTGACCGTTTCGACGATGCCGTTGCCCAGCTTGCGGCGAAGATGGTGAATGTGGACATTGAGCGCGTTGCTTTCGACGTCGTCGTCAAGCCCGTACACCGCATCCTTCAGTTGCTCGGCAGAAAGCACACGACCGGGGTTTTGCAGAAGAGCCTGCAGAAGCGCTTGCTCGCGGCGCGACAGGTCGATGGGGTCGCCCTCTAGAAAGGCGGCACAGGCGGCAGGGTCGTAGGTAAGCGATCCATGTTCGACCAGGTGGGTCGTTCGCCCTGCCGCCCGGCGCAGCAACGCATGCAGGCGGGCAGCGAGTTCTCGCAGATCGAAGGGTTTGACCAGATAGTCGTCGGCGCCCGCTTGAAGCCCCGCGACGCGTTCGGTCACTGCATCACGAGCTGTCAGAACCAGCACGGGGCGCTCAAATCCCCGTCGGCGCAGACGGTTAAGCAAGAGCAATCCATCTTCGTCAGGCAATCCCAGGTCGAGGATCAGCAGATCGAAGTGGGCGCTGCGCAGCAATGCCTCCGCATGCGCAGCCGTGGCGGCATGGGTCACGCTGAAACCCTGGGCCTCGAGCCCCGCGACGATGCCGCTCGCGATGAGGGTGTTATCTTCTGTCAGCAATACATGCATGAGTTGGAACCGCTTGAAACCTGCCTTGAGTATCACCCGCATGGATTAACGGGGCATTATGAGATGGTACGCCTGGTTGGTTCTCTTAATCGCGTCTTAATCCCGAGTCGCCATGCTTGCCCCGTATTCGGTTATCGGGGTGTAGCGCATGCGGGCGATTTTTTTCTTTCTGGCCTGTTGCCTCTGGCTTGTTCAGGCAAGCGCGTCGCCGTTTACGTTTGGACCCAAGCAGGACGATTTCCTGCCGGTCGACCAGGCGTTCAATCTTCATGTCGAGCGGCCTGAAGCTGGCGGCGCTGTCCTGCGTTGGGATATCGCACCCGGTTATTACCTCTATCAGGAACGCCTGCGATTCGTCGGGCTGCCGGCTGGTAGTGAGCCGGTCATCCCTCCAGGCCAGCCTTATCACGACGAGTATTTTGGCGACTCGCAAATCTATCGCGACAGCCTGGAAGTGGTCATTCCGGATGCGAATGTCGCCACCCTTGAACTGGGATGGCAAGGCTGCGCCGATGCGGGTCTTTGCTATCCACCGCAGACGCGCAGGGTAGAACTGGGGGGTGGCACAGGTCTGTCCGATCCTGTTCAGGCCGATGACCAGGCACTGGCGAGCGGGTTGGAGCAGCAGGCGCTTGGCTGGAGTCTGCTGATCTTCTTCGGGCTCGGCTTGTTGCTTGCCTTTACGCCTTGCTCGCTACCGATGCTGCCGATTCTGGCCGGTATCGTTGTCGGCAGCCAGGCCAGCCCTCGCCGCGGCATGGCGCTCGCCGGGACCTATGTCGTCAGCATGGCGTCGGTGTATGCGGCCCTTGGGGTCGTGGCCGCGTTGCTCGGGGCGAATCTGCAGGGGTGGCTGATGCAGCCCTGGCTAATCGGGAGTTTTGCCGCGTTGTTCGTCTTGTTGTCTTTGCCGATGTTCGGTTTCTTCGAGCTTCAATTGCCGGGGGTGCTGCGTGATCGGCTGGAAGATGCCGGCCGCAAACGCAAGGGGGGCAGTCTGGCGGGGGCCAGTGCGTTAGGCGTGCTCTCGGGGTTGTTGGTCGGACCTTGCATGACCGCGCCGTTGGCTGCGGCGTTGCTGTACATCGCACAAAGTGGCAACGCCGTGCACGGTGGGTTGGTGCTGTTCGTGCTGGGCCTGGGAATAGGTACTCCAATGGTTCTGTTGGTGACACTGGGCAATCGCTTTCTGCCGAAACCGGGGCCGTGGATGGATCGGGTGAAAGTTGCGTTCGGCTTTCTGTTTCTGGTTGCTGCGCTCTATGTGCTTCGCCCGTTACTGGCGGACTCTTTATGGGTCGGGTTGTGGGGTGCGCTTCTGGTGGTGGTTGCCAGCGGATTGCAGCAGCTATCGCGCCAGATCAAACAGCATCAGGCATTGGGCCGATCCGTCGCCGCGCTATCTGGTGTCTGGGGTGTGGCTCTGGTGCTGGGCGCGGCGGGCGGCGCGCAGGATCCGATCCGGCCGCTCGAGGTCTTTACCGGCGGCGCTTCGGTGAACGCGCTTGAGGTTACTCAGGGTTTCGTTGGTTTCAGTGAGCCTGCCGTTCTTGATCGTGAACTCGCCGCTGCCAAAGCAGCGGGCCAATGGGTGCTGGTCGATTACTACGCAGACTGGTGCGTGTCCTGCAAAGTCATGGAGAAAGAGGTGTTTGGCGATGCGCAGGTTCAAGCTTCGCTCCAAGGCGTGCGTGTGCTTCGTCCCGATGTGACGAAAGCCGATGCTGCGAGCAGTGAGCTTCTGAACCGCTACCAGGTGATGGGGCCGCCGACGTTGTTGCTGATCGGCCCGGATGGCGTGGAACGCAGGTCTCAGCGCATCACCGGTGAGGTGGATGCCAGCCAGTTTCTCAGCAAGTGGAACGAAACGATGGAGCGCGGCTGATGTTGACGATCAATCTAGGGCCGCTGGCCTTGGCCGTGCCTCATGCGCTGCTCATGGCGAGCCTGTTTCTGGCGATGCTCACCGGCTGGTGGGTGGGGAGGCGCAACGCTCGCAATCCTGAGCCGCAGTTGTTCAGGTTGCTGTTGGTGGCATTGGTGGTCGCTCGCCTGGCATTCGTGCTGATGTATCTCGAGCATTTCGCCGATGAGCCCTGGCGCGTGATCGACATACGCGACGGCGGTTTCATCGCATGGCCGGGGATACTGGCCGCTCTGCTACTCGGTGCGTGGTTCGCCTGGCGCGAGAGAACGTTGCGTAAACCGCTTGGATGGGGTGTGGCAGTGGGCGTGCTGAGTTGGGGCTTCGCCACCTTCGCACTGCATGCATTCGAGCAGGGCACGCGGCTGCCTGAGATGGGTCTGCGGGACGAGCAGGGCAAGCCGGTGGCCTTGCATGACTTCGTCGGCAAGCCCTTGGTCGTCAACCTCTGGGCAACCTGGTGCCCACCGTGCCGGCGGGAGATGCCGGTGCTGGCCGAAGCTCAGCGCAACGAAGCCGGTGTGAACTTCCTTTTCGTCAACCAGGGTGAGGGCGAGCGGGTCGTCACTGACTTTCTCGAAGGCGAAGGGCTCAGTCTGGAAAACGTGCTGTTCGACTCTGGAGGCCGGCTGGGTCAGCACGTTGGGTCCACGGCGTTGCCGACAACGCTTTTTTACGATGCCGAAGGGCGCCAGGTTGGCAGTCACCTCGGTGAGCTTTCGCATGCCAGTCTTGCCCGTGCCCTGCAACAATTAGAGATAGGTACACAACCATGAATCATGTCCGACCGGTTTCATTGTTTATTTCTGCCACCGCGTTGCTATTGGCGCCATTAGCGTGGGCGCAAGCCCTGCCACCTGCGATCCAGACTATCGAGAGCCGCGGCGCCGAAGTGGTCGGCAGCTTCGATGCCCCAGGCGGGTTGCGGGGCTACGCCGCACGCTACAACGGACAGGGTATTGCGCTGTACCTGACGCCAGATGGCGATCACGTGCTGATCGGCAGTTTGCTCGACGCGAACGGGGAAGACCTGACAAAGGCCACGCTTGAGAAGTTGGTGTACGAGCCTCAGGGCAAGGAAATGTGGCAACGGCTCGAAGGCAGCACCTGGATTCAAGACGGTGTGGCTGACGCCCCCCGTACCATATATATGTTCTCTGATCCGAACTGCCCATTTTGCAACATGTTCTGGAAACAGGCCCGACCCTGGGTCGAGGCCGGCGATGTCCAGCTTCGCCACGTGATGGTCGGGATGCTGCGCCCGGATAGTGCGGGTAAGTCTGCGGCATTGCTGGCAGCAAACAATCCCGAGGCGGCGCTAAACGAGCATGAGGCCGCTGGCAAGGCGAGTAAGCTCAAGCCGAGCAAGGCTATTTCGACTAAGCTGGCTGAGCAGCTTGAAGCCAACCTGACGCTGATGAGCCAGATGGGCGCCTCGGCAACGCCGGCGATTTACTACCTTGACGACGAGGGACGTCTGCAACAGCAGCAAGGTGCCCCTCGCCCCGAAACCCTTGACGAAATAATGGGACCGCTGTCGGCGAAGCCTTGATCAGATAGACAATGCTTCGGCGAGTGCCGAAATTAAAAAAATAACAATATGGAGATCTTATGAACGTTGCTCACTGGTCCTTGGCAGGGTTGCTTATGGCGGTCTCCGCGCACGCACTGGCGGTTGCCGACCCGGTAACTGTCTACAACCAGGGCGGCGTCAACCCTGCCGCAATGGCTTGCGTCACCTGCCATGGCACCGAGGGTGAAGGCATGGCGGCAGCCGGATTTCCGCGGCTCGCCGGCCTGTCGGCCAACCACATGAAAAAACAGCTCGCCGACTTCGCTTCGGGGGAGCGCGCCAATCCGATCATGCAGCCCATTGCAGTCGCCTTGAGTTCTGAGGAGGCGGAGGCCGTCACGATGATGCTGGCTGAAAAGCCCCCACTCGATGTCGAGCGGATTGGCCGTGCGTCTTTGGTTCAGGGGCTCGGGCAAACACTGGCACTGCGTGGCGCATGGGACCGCAATATTCCCGAATGTGTGGCTTGTCATGGGCCGAGTGGGGTGGGTGTCGGGGATGCCTTTCCTCCGCTTGCAGGACAGCCCGCCCAGTATCTGTCGTCGCAGTTGAGCGCCTGGCGCCAGGGCACACGCAAAAACGATCCCAACGACCTGATGGGGCACATCGCACGCAATCTCACTGATGAGGAGATTAAAGCAGTCTCGGAATATTTCGCTACGTTGACTGAAACAGGAGCAGGAAAGTGAACATTCAAACAAGCGCCTTGCTGCTGATAGCTCTTGCCATTCCTGCTCATGCCGCAGACATCGCGATGGAGGATCAGTCCCAGATTCTCACTGGCGCTGGCGCGCCAGCCAGCGATCAATATTTCCAGCCGCCGCAGGAGCGCGAACTACCGGATAACGCCTTTGGAAAGCTGGTCCAGGAAGGACGCGCCATCTTCGTCGATACCAAGAACCGAGCGCCCGAATATGTAGGCAACGGTCTTGCGTGCGCCAACTGTCACCTCGATCAAGGCCGAAAGGCCAACTCCGCGCCTTTGTGGGGCGCCTATCCCATGTACCCGGCGTATCGCAAGAAGAACGACAAGGTGAACAGCTACGCCGAACGGGTGCAGGGCTGTTTCCAGTTCAGCATGAACGGAAAGGCACCGGAAGCGGACGGCCCGGTCATTGCCGCGCTTTCAGCGTATTCCTACTGGCTCTCGACCGGCGCGCCGACTGGCCAGGAGCTGCCTGGGCGTGCCTATCCCGAAGTGCCGGAACCGGAGGGAGGCTACGATCTTGCCAAAGGCGAGCAGGTCTACACCGCACAGTGCGCGGTATGCCATGGAGCGGACGGAGAAGGGCAAAAAGCAGGTGAGGATTACGTGTTCCCGCCACTTTGGGGGGCCGACTCATTCAATTGGGGGGCAGGCATGCATCGAATCAATACGGCCGCTGCGTTCATCAAGGAGAGCATGCCGCTGGGCAAAGGTGGGACCTTATCGGACGAGGATGCGTGGCATGTCGCGGCCTTCATGAACAGCCATGAGCGACCTCAGGACCCACGCTTGATCGATGGCTCGATAGAAAAAACTCGCGACAGGTTTCACGCTAACGACGGGGTTAATCTCTACGGTGAAATCGTGAATGGGCAGATGCTGGGCAAGGGAATCTAGTTTAACGCTACGGTTCTGGAGGTGGAGTCAGCGAGTGTGGAACTGCGGTACTTCGCCTCTCATCCTGCTAACTCATGAACGATAGCTTTCACGCCTTTGAGGCGGTAACAGTCATGTCTGGATGATTGACCTAACAACTGGCTGCAGGCGAACAGTGAGCCTGTTGCTGTCCCCGCGACCCGCTTTGTCACCGATGGAAAGCGAGCGCCATAGGACCGAAGCCTGAAGCCCCTAATCCATCAGGCTTTGAAGCCCGCGAAGGATTATCAAAATACCTTACCTGGATAAACCGAGATTCATTAATGCGCTAGCAGTACACAGCAGACCTTTGCGTGTCGGGCGGGACATCATGTCGCGTAATACTGAGCAACCGAGGCGAAAGCCGGCTCGCGCAAACAGTCAGCAAGTGAGAAAATCTCTCATCTTGTCTATGTTGCAAACTGGTATCACATGACGTTCACCCGCCGAAAAATTCTTGCCGGCTTTGCCGGTCTCGCTGTGGTCGGCTTTGGTGCTGGCGGCGCTCGTTACTGGCTGGGACGTCCCGCCGATATCACCACGCATGATTACGAACTGATTGCCGCGCCGCTCGATATCGAGTTGGTGCCTGGCCATTCGACGCCCGCCTGGGCTTACGGCGGGCAGGCGCCAGGCCTGGAGCTGCGTGGGCGACAGGGCGACTGGTTGCGTGTGCGATTCGTCAACCATCTGCCGGAACCGACGACCATTCACTGGCATGGCATCCGGCTACCGCTGGAGATGGACGGTGTGCCCTATGTGTCGCAACTGCCGGTGCTGCCGGGAGAGTTCTTCGATTACCGCTTCCAACTGCACGATGCCGGCAGTTTCTGGTATCACCCGCACACGGCCAGTGGTGAGCAGCTGGGCCGTGGGCTGGTGGGGCCGTTGATCGTTGAGGAACGCGAACCCAGCGGCTTTCGCCATGAGCGCACCTTGAGCCTGAAAAGTTGGCATGTAGACAAGCAGGGCGCCTTTACCAAATTCAGCGTTCCCCGTGAAGCCGCACGCGGGGGCACGCCGGGCGTACTGTCCAGTGTCAATGGCGTGCATGCACCGACCCTGGAGCTGCCCGAGGGGCAGGTCGTGCGGCTGCGCATTCTCAATCTCGACAATACCCTGACCTATCGCCTCAACCTGTCCGCTGGCGAAACGCGCATCTATGCTCTGGATGGCAATCCGGTGGAGCCGCGAGTACTGGGCAAGGAATACTGGCTGGGGCCGGGCATGCGTATCGAGCTGGGTTTGAAGGTGCCCCCTGCAGGTGAGCGGATATCGCTGCGTAATGGTCCGCTGCGCCTTGCAACATTTGCCTCGGTAAATACGGATGAAACCGAGGGTGACTGGCCGGCGAGGCTGCCCGCCAATCCCATTGCAGAGCCCGACCTGCAGCGTGCTGAGGTACTGCGTTTCAACTTTGAATGGGCGGGTGCGCTGTCAGCGGATTTCGAGCAGGGCGGGGCGCATACCTTCTGGCAGATCAATGGCCAGGCCTGGGATATCGATGACAAGACCTGTGCGGATCGACCCATCGCCACCCTGAGGAGGGATGGGCATTACATTTTCGAGCTGCGCAATCTCAGCCAGTATCAGCATCCGATTCATCTGCACGGCATGACTTTCAAAGTGATTTCCTCCAATCGCCGCAAGATTGAGCCCTGGTTTACCGATACCTATCTGCTGGGCAAGAACGAAACTGCCCGCATCGCGCTGGTGGCAGATAACCCCGGTGTGTGGATGTTCCATTGTCATGTCATCGACCATATGGAAACGGGACTGATGGCGGCGATCGAGGTGGTATAGGCGAATCATGAAAAGACCGCAGATCATCGACCGCAGTAACGACGCGCTTTTCATGCGTGAAGCGCTGGCGCTGGCAGCCCAGGGCGCGGCGCTGGGCGAGGTGCCGGTGGGCGCTGTGCTGGTGCAGGATGGGCAGATCATCGGGCGTGGCTTCAACTGCCCGATTTCCCGGCATGACCCCAGCGCACATGCGGAGATGGTGGCGATCCGCGACGCTGCGCTGCAGCTGGAAAACTACCGCCTGCCCGGCAGCACCCTGTACGTCACGCTGGAGCCCTGCAGCATGTGCGCGGGGCTGATCGTGCATTCACGCATTCAGCGCGTGGTGTATGGCGCCACAGAGCCCAAGGCCGGTGTTGCGATCAGCCGCGGCCAGTTCTTTGCCCAGGATTTTCTCAACCACCGCGTACTCGTCGAAGGCGGTGTGTTGGCGGATGAATGTGGCGCGGCGCTGAGCGATTTCTTTCGTCAGCGACGCCAGCAGGTCACGCGCGAACCGGGTCAGTCATGAGGCGAAACGCTCAACGGCTATCGCTGTAGCGGCGTACGCCGGCCTTGGGCAGGGTTTCATGGGCGGCAACGCTGCCCTGGGCGGGGAATACCACCAGATGGTCGGCAGCGATGGCGATGCCGATCTGCTGGCCGGTGGGGTAGTCGGTGTGACTGGGGAAAATACCTTCCAGCTGGTTGCCGGTCGGTAATTGCAGGCGATACAGCGTTGAAGCCCCAAGGAAGGTCTTGCCAACGATCAGTGCCTTGAGTTCGCTTTGCGGTGCGTAAACGATATCGTCCGGGCGTAGCAGAACATCCACCGAGCTGCCGTCAGGCATGATGTAGGCGCGGTCGCCATGAATCACACCCAGCTCGGTTTGAACCGTTTCGGGATCGACCAGTTGGCCGCGAATGAAATAACCCTGGCCGATGAAACTCGCGACGAAGGGCGTCAGTGGTTCGTGATAGAGGTTGAAGGGTGTGTCCCACTGCTCCAGGCAACCATCCTTCAGCACCCCGATCTGATCGCTGACGGCGAAGGCTTCCTCTTGATCGTGGGTGACCAGAATCGCGCTGGTACCGCGTGCCTTGAGGATGCTCCGTACTTCATGGCTGAGGCGTCGACGCAGGTCTACGTCGAGGTTGGAAAAAGGCTCGTCGAGCAGCAGCAGTTCCGGCTCCGGTGCGAGGGCGCGGGCCAGGGCGACGCGCTGCTGTTGTCCGCCTGACAGTTCGTGGGGATAGCGCTTGCCCAGCTGGGACAGGTTCACCAGCTCCAGCATTTCGCCGACGATGCGCGCCGCCTGAGGATGCTTGCGAATACCGAAGGCGATGTTGTCCGCCACGGTCAGATGGGGGAACAGCGCGTAGTCCTGAAACACCATGCCGATGCGGCGCTTCTCGGGGGCGAGGGTGAAACCGGCGCGTGACAGCACAGTGTCACCCAGCTGGATCTCGCCGGCACTGAGGTGCTCGAAGCCGGCGATGGCGCGCAGGGTGGTGGTCTTGCCGCAGCCGGAAGGTCCCAGCAGGCAACCTATGTCGCCACGATTGAGATGCAGGCTGAGGTTCTGCACGATGCGCTGGCCCGCATAGCCGCAGTCCAGACCGCGCAGGTTCAACAGCGGTTGGTCACTCATGCGTGGCTGAACGCCGGCTCGACCAGAAACTCCAGTAGAGCCTTCTGCGCATGCAGGCGGTTCTCCGCCTGATCCCAGGCAACCGAGCGCGGATCGTCAAGCAGGTCGTGGCTGATTTCCTCGCCACGGTGGGCTGGCAGACAGTGCATGAACAATACCTCGTCAGCTGCGGTGTCGAGCAGGGCGCGGTCGACCTGGTAGGGCCGGAAAGTCGCAAGGCGCGCTGCTGCCTCATCTTCCTGCCCCATTGAGGCCCAGACGTCTGTACTGACCAGATGGGCCCCGGCGACCGCTTCGTGCGGGTCACGGAAAATCTGCACGCGATCACCGGCCTTGGCCAGCAGTTCCGCCTTGGGCTCGTAACCTTTGGGGCAGGCAATGCGCAACTGAAAATCGAACTGGACGGCGGCTTCCATATAGGTGTTGCACATATTATTGCCGTCACCGACCCAGGCAACCGTCTTGCCGGCGATGCTGCCGCGATGTTCATGGAAAGTCTGCATGTCGGCCAGTAGCTGGCAGGGATGCAGGTCGTCCGACAGGCCGTTGATCAGCGGTACCGAGGAGTGCGCGGCGAATTCGGTCAAGGTGGCGTGGGCAAAGGTGCGGATCATGACCGCATCGAGCATGCGCGACATGACGATGGCTGAGTCGCCGATAGGCTCGCCGCGTCCCAGTTGGGTGTCGCGTGGCGAGAGAAATATCGCCTGTCCGCCAAGCTGGATCATTCCCGCTTCAAAGGACAGTCGGGTGCGGGTCGAAGCCTTTTCGAAGATCATCCCGAGTACGCGACTTTTAAGCGGCTCGAACAGAATGCCGCGCTTGCGCAGATCCTTCAGCTCGATGCCGCGACGAACCAGGCTGTTGAGCTCTTGGGGCGTGCAGTCCATCAGTGAGAGAAAATGCCTTGCGCTCATATCAACTACCTTGTGTTGCCGCAGTCGAAGGCCGGAGGTTTTGCAGGAAAAAGAGGGCCTTACGACAGGGGGTCGCACGGAAAGCGACGAAACGGGAAAGGCGCGATCTTATCCAGAAAGGCTTCTTTGGCGCAAATCGGCCTCCAATCCGCAACACGCATGCTCCGTCATCCGGGCCGGACAAGACGACAGCTTGATGTTCAGCGACAAAAGCCGACTCCGTGACTCGGCTTTTAGGTCGTCGTTCTGTACAATGCGCGCCATCGTGACTAGCCGAGGTGCCCCGTGGAAATTATCGAAACCATCAAAGAGCAGATCGAAAAGAACCCGGTGCTGCTGTACATGAAAGGCTCGCCCAATGCGCCACAGTGCGGTTTTTCTTCCCGCGCAAGTCAGGCCGTAATGGGTTGCGGCGAAAAATTCGCCTATGTCGACATTCTGCAGAATCCGGAAATTCGCGCCGAGCTGCCCAAGTACGCTAACTGGCCCACTTTCCCCCAGCTGTGGGTGGGTGGCGAACTGGTCGGCGGCAGCGACATCATTCTGGAGATGTTCGAAAAGGGTGAGCTGCAAACGCTGATCAAGTCGGCGGTCGGCAAGACCGAAGCCTGAGGCAGCCCTAGCGGCTACAGCTTCCAAGCAAAGCTGATCCAAAAAAAACGCCATGTACCTTTCGGGACATGGCGTTTTGCGTTGAGGGGTACTTATTCGTCCATCTGCGACTGCAGATAGTTTTCCAGCCCCACTTTGGTGATCAGGCCCAGCTGGGTTTCAAGCCAGTCAATATGTTCTTCCTCGGCTTCGAGGATGTCTTCCAGCAACTCGCGGCTACCGTAGTCGCCGACGCTTTCGCAGTAGGCGATGGCGACCTTCAGATCCTGCACGCCGCTGTGCTCCAGTCGGAGATCACACTCAAGCATTTCCCGGGTATTTTCGCCGATCTGCAGTTTGCCCAGGTCCTGCAGGTTGGGCAGGCCTTCGAGAAAGAGGATGCGCTTGATCAGCTTGTCCGCATGCTTCATCTCATCGATGGATTCTTCGTACTCATGCTTGCCGAGTTTGCCCAGGCCCCAGTCTTCATACATGCGTGCGTGCAGGAAGTACTGGTTGATGGCGACCAGCTCGTTGCCAAGAATCTTGTTGAGATGCTGAATGACTAACTTGTCGCCTTTCATGTTCGTGTCCTGTCTGAAGTTTGACCCTGTTGACGGAGAAGTCTGGCCACGAAGCACGGGGCTGTCAAACCTAAGTCATTGAATGCAAAAGGCAAAACGCAATAAGAATGTTTCCGCTCCTGCGTTGCGAGCAAGACCTTGATTTGCGGGCATAAAAAAGCCGGGCAGTG
>NZ_JAMOHY010000043.1 GCF_024448695.1 Stutzerimonas stutzeri
CAATGCGGGCTTTTCATTGTCTGCACAGAGGTCAGTCGGCCAGTAGCAGCCGGATCTGATTGTGCAGCGATTCCAGCGAAAAGGGCTTGGCCAGGACCGGGGATGAGCGCGCGATGGTGCTGCCGGACTCGTAGATCTCGATGGGATAACCGCTGATGAAGAGCACCTTGAGGTCGGGGCGTAGCTTGAGCGCAGGTTCGGCAATCATCACGCCCGAAACATTGCCGGGCAGGCGAAAGTCGGAAATCAGCAGATCGAGATGCGGCTTGGTCGCGATGATCTCGAAGGCTCTGATTGCATCTTCGGCAGCCAGCACCCGGTAGCCTTCGTCGCTCAGATAGTCTCTCAGCAGATCGAGGATATGGGGTTCGTCTTCGACGATCAGGACGACTTTGGGTGACGTTTGATTCATTGAGGCATTCTCGATGTTTTTCGAACGTGCGCTTTCGATGATGACAAGCCCTCATCTTCGACCGCTGATGTCTCCCGGGTTCAGCGGCAGCAGCCGGGCGGTCGCTCTAACAGTGCAGGGTTTGCGTCAGTTGGCATTTGCTCGGTTGTTGCGCGACAGATCTGCTCTAGCCTCGGGGTCTGCAGGGTAACAACGCAATACGACAAACGGACGCAACAGCAGTCGATTGCTTCATGAAGGCACCTGACGGGGGCAACCCAGGGCTGGAGAGCAACCACGGCACTTCACAATGCACGCCTTGCCCGAGGGTATCTTGCGTTTTGCATGGGTTCATATTGCCATCTGCCATCACAACTTACTGAATTTAAAAGACTTTTAATGTGGCTGCGTTGGCATGAAGGCTGCTCTGTATATGGCTGCCCGGAACATAATCGGAGTCCATAACAATGATCGTCGCTGAAAAAATTCTCACTGCCGCTTTCCCTGAGTTCGAAGTCCTGACTACCCAGCGCCCGGATGGCGGTTTGCTGCTGGTGCTGCGCAACGATGACCGTGACGTGATCAAGCGCGCAATATCCAAGGGGCAGGCCCAAACCGCTGTCCAGCTGGAATGGGTGATCAGCTCGATTCGTCGTGACCTGGCGCTGGAGGCCGGTATGTCACCGGCTATTGCCCGGCTGCAGAGCCAGAGCCGCACCCGGTTGCCAACCTACGATTACGCCTGAGTTCGGCACACGATGCGACCGGGTCGCAGAACCCGGGGTTTCGCTAACCTGATAGGGATGAGGAATACCGCATGAATGCCATAGACCTGCTGATTGAAGACCATGAGCGCGTGAAGGACATCCTGACGCGCCTGACGGAAAGTACAGAGCGTGCCGTCAAGACGCGCGCCGAGCTGCTGGGCAAACTGGAAATGGAAGTCACCATTCATACCCAGCTGGAGGAGCAGATTCTCTATCCCGCCTACAAGGAAGCCGGTGGCAAGGAAGAAGCCAAGATGTACCACGAGGCCAAGGAAGAACACCGTACCGTGGATGCGCTGGTGCTCCCTGATCTGAAAGCGACGGACCCCGCCAGTCTGGAGTTTTCCGGGCGCGCCAAGGTGTGCAAGGAACTGCTCGAACACCATATCGAGGAGGAGGAGTCGGAGATGTTTCCCCGCGCGCGAGAGCTGTTTGACAAGGCCCGGCTGGACGAGATGGGCGCGCAGATGGTCGAGCTGAGAAACCGTCTGAAAAAGGAATTCAGCGCCCGTCAGGCGGCCTGAAACGTCCGGAGATGTGCCCGCTTCATGCGAGTGAGGAAACGGGAACAGTCTCTTGTCGGGCGGATTGCCCAGGTCGGTCCGAGAGTGCGGGCACTCTACGCGCCGAGCGGGGTCAATTGCCGAGAGGATCGTAGATCCGACTGTCGCCGGCAACCTGGCCGGTTCAATCTTTGGAGGTTATCCCATGCGTCTTGCTTATTTATCTGCCCCGATTCTCGGTCTGCTGTTGGTCGGCTGTGGCCCGGATGAAGACCGTGACCGTGAGGTGACACCACCGCAGCCATCCACTCAGCAGCCTGCCGCGCCTGCACCTGGAACACCGCCTGCCGATAGCGGCACCACTGGCGGCGGTACCACGGGAACCGGCACTTCGGGCAGCTCTACCATGGGCACCGGGACCTCTGGTGGTGTGGAAACGGGCAGCGGCACCGGCGTTGCCAATCCTGACACCATGGACAATTCCGATACGGGTAGTGGCTTGGGTACAGAGTCTGGAGCTGGCACTGAGCCAAACCCCACCGGCTCTGGCCAGTAAGCCTGGCTGCTGATGCCAAGAAGCGTCCTTACGGGAGAACGACATGAAATCGAACTTGTTGGTTATCGCGGCGGCGCTTCCGCTTTCGTTGCTGCTGGTGGCTTGCTCGCCGGACGAAGAGCCCTCGGCGATGGATAACAACACCCGGAATCAGCAGCAATTTCAGAACACCGCGGCAGATCCAGCCGGGCCTCGGGAAATTTCGCCACCGTCAAACAGGGCCAACGAATAGCTGAAGGCTATGACCCTGTTTCGAACCACGCAGGGCCGAACGTGTTCGGCTCTGCAAATGATTGCTGTGGCGAGTGAGGCCGGCTTTACACGTATTGTGCCGCCGCATAGCCCGAGGCCCAGGCCCACTGGAAATTGAAGCCACCCAGGTGGCCGGTGACGTCCAGTACTTCGCCGACGAAATACAGGCCCGGTGACTTCAGTGACTCCATGGTCTTGGACGACACTTCGCGGGTATCGATACCGCCCAGGGTGACTTCGGCGGTGCGATAGCCCTCGGTACCGGCGGGCACCAATTTCCAGGCAGCAAGTTTGTCGGCGATCTGTTCCAGTTCGCTCGGGGTGTACTGCTTGAGCGGCTTGGAGGTGAACCAGTGTTCGCTCAACAAGCCTGCCATCTTGCGCGTGAACAGCTCGCCCAGAATCGTCTTCAGCTCGCTGTTGGGGCGCTCACGCTGCTGCTCGGCAAGCCACTCGGTAAGGTTGAGGTGCGGCAGCAGGTTGATCTCAATGACATCGCCGGGCTGCCAGAAGGACGACACCTGCAGAATCGCCGGCCCGGACAGGCCACGATGGGTGAACAGGATGTTTTCGCGAAAGCTCTGCCCATTGCAGCTCACCAGACAATCCTCCACCGAAGTACCGGACAGCTCATTGCAAAGGGTCTTGAGCTGCGGATCCGTGATGGTGAAAGGCACCAGCCCGGCGCGGGTTGGCAGCACACTATGGCCGAACTGGCGTGCCACCTGATAGCCGAACCCGCTGGCACCCAGGGTCGGGATCGACAGGCCGCCGGTGGCGATCACCAGTGACTGGCAACTGAAGGTGCCGGCGCTGCTCTGTAGCCGATAGCCTTCGGCGGTCTTTTCAATCGATTGCACGGCGCTGTCCAGCCGCAGCTCGACGCCTGCCTGTGCGCATTCGTCGAGCAGCATCTGCAGGATGTCGCTGGCCTTGTTGTCGCAGAACAGCTGGCCGAGCTTCTTCTCGTGATAGGGCAGGTTGTGGCGGCTGACCAACTCGATGAAATCCCACTGGGTGTAGCGTGCCAGTGCCGACTTGCAGAAATGCGGATTGGCGGAAAGGAAGTTCGCTGGCTCGGTATACAGATTGGTGAAATTGCAGCGTCCGCCGCCGGACATGAGGATCTTCTTGCCGGCCTTGTTGGCATGGTCCAGCAGCAGTACACGGCGTCCGCGCGCGGCGGCGTTGAATGCGCACATCAATCCGGCGGCGCCGGCGCCGATGATGGTGACGTCTGTGGTTTGCACGGCATGGCCCTCGTTGAAACAGCCGCGAATGTTACCGCGCCGATGCGGCTTGCGGCTCGCCGGTTTGCTTGAGCAGATGCACGGCCATGCTGCGCAGCGGAGCCAGTTCGCGGCAGATCAGCCCCAGCTGGGTCTGCAGCAGGCGGTGTGCATCATCCATTTCATCCGAGGTCTGTTCCAGTTGCCGGGCCAGTGCTTCTTCCTTTTCGCTGTATACCGCCAGGGGCTGCTTGTTCTGCAGTGCCGCGGCTATCTCGTCAAGGCTGCTGGCCAGCTGCCGGGCAGCACTTTCGAGCAATGCGTCACGGGCGTCGTCGGGCAGGCTTTCCCGGTGCGCGCCGAGACCGGAAAGGTAGTTGAGCAGCGTGTGCGAGAGGATCAGGAAGCGAAAGCCGGTTTCGGCATCCCGGCGGAAGTGGCCGGGTTCCAGAAGCATGTTTGACAGTGTGGTCGAGAGCGCCGCATCGGCGTTGTGCGCATTGCGCCGGGCCAGCCGATAGGCCAGATCGTCATGCTTGCCGCTCTCGTACTGGTGCATGATCTGGCGCAGGTAGTCGGCGTTGCGACTCAGGGTATTGGCGACCACCTGATTGAGTCGGCGCCCCTGCCAGTCCGGCAGGATCAGGAATACCGCGGCGGCGGCGATCAGGCTGCCCAGCAGGGTGTCGACCAGCCGCGGCCAGATCATCCCGTAGCCATCTCCGACCTGATTGAAGCAGAACAGCACCAGCAGCGTGATGGCCGCCGTCGCCAAGGTGTAGCGGCTGCTGCGGGTGGCGAAGAACACAACGCCGGCGATCACCGCAAACAGGGCCTGGATATGCTGGCCGGGAAACAGGTCGAACAGTGCCCAGCCGGCGACCAGGCCGAGGATGGTGCCGGTCACCCGCTGCACCAGCTTGATCCGCGTTGCGCCATAGTTGGGCTGGCAGACGAATACGGTGGTCAGCAGTACCCAGTAGCCCTGCTCGGGATGGATCGCGTGCAACACCGCGTAGCCGCAGACCAGCGCCAGGCTCATGCGCAGGGCGTGGCGAAACAGCAGGGACGTGGGCGTCAGTTGCAGGCGAATACGGTTGCCGGCATCGCGCAGCGATTGGGGTTGGCGATCCAGCAGGCTGCTGTCCTGTTCCCCTTCCAGGGCGTCGGGATTGTTGGCGCCGGACAGCTCGTGCTGCATTGTCGAGAGGTTCTGCGACAGGGCGCGCAGTGAGCGCAGCAGGTCGCGCCAGTCTGGGTTGTTCTGCTGGCGCAGGTAATCGAGCGAGGCCTGGAGATCGGCACGCGCCTGTGCGTTGGCCTCGCTGTAGCGAAACGGCTGGCGCAGCTGAATAGCACTGGCCAGATCGGTACAGGCCACGCTCTGCAGACGCAGCAGGCGTCCGCAGCGAAACAGCACATCGCTGTGAAAGAATGCTTCGGTCAGTGCCCGATAGGGGTAGTGCGAGGAGCTGACGCGCTCGTGCAGATCCTGGGCGAGGAAGTACAGCTTGAGGTAGTGGTTGATCTTCGCCCCTGGCCGGCCATTGCCGAGCCGATGCAACAGGGTTTCCTTGGCGGCGTTCAGGGCGCTGACCACGCGCCCGTTCTGCTGCGCCAGTTGCAGGCGTTGTTGCTCGACATCGAACTGGTGGACCGGCTCGAACAGTGCCGCCTTGAGTTTGAAGTACTGGCCCAGCTCGCGATACAGCCTGGCCAGGCTCTGCTGTACCGGCTGATGCGCGAACAGGGCGTTCCAGAGCACCGACAGCAGGCCGTACCACGCAGCACCCGCCAACAGCAGCAAGGGATCGCGCCAGGACTCAAGTTCGGTGCCGTCACGCTGGTCGGCTGCGATCATGCTGTAAATGGAGAGAATCAACGTCGCCTGGGCGATCGTCGCGTAACGCTCACCCAGCGCGCCGAGCATGATCAGGCTAAAGGCTGCCGCCGCCATGCCAAGTGTGAACAGCCAGGGGTAGGGGAACAGCAGTTGTACCGACACTGCGGCGATGCTGAAGCACAGCAGCGTCACCAGCAGGGCGGAAAGTCGTCCGAGCCAGCTGTCATCGGTTTCCGCCAGGGCGCTGGCGATGACGCCGAGGAACAGCGGGATCACCATTGTCGGCTCACCCAGATACCAGCTCAGCCCCATGCTGGCCGACAGGGCGATCAGCACGCGCAGGCTGTAGCCGAACTTGTCCAGAGCCCAGAGGCGGCGCAGGGATTGGCCAACAGAGGGTGAACGCATCGAATCGAATCCTCAAACGAGACGCTGGGTCGTGCTGGGAGCAACCTTTAGCCGGTGAAGCCATCCTGCTTTTGTGGGAGCGGATTTATCCGCGAAGACGGTCGATCAGGCACTGCGGATGCGAAAAGCTTCGCGGCTGAAGCCGCTCCCCCGGTATCGCGCTTGCTTACTGCCATGAAATCTCCCACAAACGCTGTGGGGTGGACGTCATTTTTTACGTCCACCGTGCCCCCGCTTGGTGGACCGGTGAAGCGTGGTCCACCCTACGACCTACAGTGCTCTGATCTTCAGCGAGCGGCCCTTGATTTTGCCTGAGTTCAGGCGATTGAGCGCCTGTTTGGCGACGCCGCGCTCGACGGCAACGAAGGCCTGGAAGTCGAAGATGGCGATCTTGCCCACCTGGGTGCCGGGAATGCCGGCATCGCCGGTGAGGGCGCCAAGGATGTCGCCGGGGCGAAGTTTGTCCTTGCGCCCGGCGCCAATGCACAGGGTTGTCATGGGCGGTTGCAGCGGCTCGCCCGGTTGTGCCTTGAGTTGGCCCAGTGGTTGCCAGTTCAGCGGCGCCTTCTGGCGCTCCTCGATGGCCCGTGCCCGATGGGCTTCGGCGGGGGCGACCAGGCTGATGGCGATGCCCTTCCTGCCGGCTCGCCCGGTACGGCCAACGCGATGGATATGAATCTCCGAATCGCGCGCCAGCTCGACATTGATCACCATGTCCAGTGCGTCGATGTCCAGACCGCGTGCGGCGACATCGGTAGCCACCAGCACGGACAGGCTGCGGTTGGCGAACATCGCCAGCACCTGATCGCGATCACGCTGTTCCAGATCGCCATTGAGGGCCATGGCGGAAATGCCTTTGGCGCTGAGCTGATCGACCAACTCCTGGCATTGCTGTTTGGTAAAGCAGAAGGCCACACAGCTTTCCGGACGGAAACTGGCGAGCACATGCACAACGGCATCCATCCGGTTTTCCGGGTCGATCTCGTAGAAGCGCTGTTCGATCTGCGCATCGTCATGCAGCGCCTCGGCCTTTACCTGCTGGGGGTCACGCATAAAGGTGGCGGATAGCTGCTTGATGCTGCTCGGATAGGTTGCCGAGAACAGCAGGGTCTGTCGCCTGCTCGGCGTCTGCCCGATGATCTCGGCGATGGCGTCGTAGAAACCCATGTCCAGCATGCGATCGGCTTCATCGAGTATCAGGGTATTGAGACCGTCGAGTTTCAGCGTGCCCTTTTTCAGGTGCTCCTGAATACGCCCAGGCGTACCGACGATGACATGCGCGCCATGCTCAAGCGAGCCGATCTGCGGGCCGATGGAAACCCCGCCGCACAAGGTCAGAATCTTGATGTTGTCCGCAGCGCGGGCCAGCCGGCGTAGCTCCTTGGCAACCTGGTCGGCCAGCTCGCGGGTCGGGCACAACACCAGCGCCTGGCAACCGAAGTAGCGCGGGTTGAGCGGTTCCAGCAGGGCGATGCCGAAGGCGGCGGTTTTGCCGCTGCCGGTCTTGGCCTGTGCGATAAGGTCCATGCCCTTGAGCATGACCGGCAGGCTCTGAGCCTGAATAGGCGTCATCTCGAGATAGCCGAGTGCATCGAGGTTGGCCAGTGTGGCCGGGCTGAGAGGCAGGGTGGAAAAGGCTGAACTGGGCACGGAAGCATCATCTATAAGGAACCGGCAGCCAGTCTAGCAGACCGGCCAGGGCAGCCTCATAAAAGCGAAGCCTCGTTCAGGGGCGAGTGTCTTTGCAGGAGGCTGTTTACTGTCTGGTTGCCGCAAGTTTGAGAGGCTGAGTTGTAGTCTCATTCTTTTAGGCAAATAAACGGGGTCTTTTTATGTGAGTGGTTGTGAAATGGGTTGGAATTATTTCTGTTTCTTTAATCTTGCATGAATTTATTTATAAGCTCTCTTTATTCTTTTTATTAATTTTAAGCAAAGTTGTTTGTTGTTGGTTTTCTAAGTGTCCGGTCGATTAATATTTAATGCGAGTCGTCAGGTTTAAGTGAGGGGTCATTGCAAGAGATCAGGGTCACCATTACTTGGGTTGTTGCCAGTCCGGCTTGTCGTGAAGCCTGAGATTCTGTGTTCTGAGGGTGTGCGCGTTTCTGACCGAATGGTCTGTTTTGGGGCTTGTGCGCTCAGTGAAGCTCTGCCGTTCCGGACCGGGTTCGGAGGTCTGACGTCACAGCTCTGGCAACCCTCGGGATATTTGCATTCAGCGCTCTGGCCCGAGCCTTTGGCGTGGGGGTTTCAAGGTGGCCCCGACTAAAGTCGGGGCTTTCATTGGAGAACGCACCTTTGCTAGATTCACCGTGTGGGCTTTCCTCACTAGCTATAACAATAAGGCGGAACACGGCGATGACCGAAGAAGATAAGAAAAATGCTGCTGCGTACTGGAAGGCGAACGTTCGCCTCATAACATGGAGCCTGGTGGTCTGGGCTCTGGTCTCATATGGATTTGCCATTCTCCTGCGTCCGTTGCTGGCCGGTATCCCGGTTGGGGGAACGGATCTGGGCTTTTGGTTTGCTCAACAGGGCTCCATCATCACGTTCATTTTGATCATCTTCCACTACGCGTGGCGGCTGAACAAACTGGACAAGGAATTCGGGGTCGAGGAGTAAGCCATGAGCCAATACTGGATTAACATGTTGTTCGTGGGCGCATCCTTTGCGCTCTATATAGGGATCGCGATCTGGGCCCGCGCCGGATCGACCAAGGAGTTCTACGTTGCCGGCGGTGGCGTCCATCCCGTGACCAACGGTATGGCGACTGCGGCTGACTGGATGTCTGCTGCCTCCTTCATTTCCATGGCCGGTATCATCGCCGCCGGTGGTTATGGTACGTCCGTCTACCTGATGGGCTGGACCGGTGGTTACGTGCTGCTGGCGATGCTGCTGGCACCTTACCTGCGCAAGTTCGGCAAGTTCACGGTACCGGATTTCATCGGTGACCGTTTCTACAGCCGTGGTGCGCGCCTGGTAGCTGTGGTCTGCCTCATCCTCATCTCCGTTACCTATGTAATCGGTCAGATGTCCGGTGCCGGTGTGGCCTTCTCCCGCTTCCTCGAAGTGAGCAACGACGTCGGTATCTGGCTTGCTGCCGCGATCGTGTTCGCCTACGCGGTATTCGGCGGCATGAAGGGCATCACCTACACCCAGGTGGCGCAGTACGTGGTACTGATCATTGCCTACACCATTCCGGCCGTGTTCATCGCCATGCAGCTGACCGGCAACCCGATCCCGATGTTCGGTCTGTTCGGTACCCACGTTGAGACCGGCATGCCGCTGCTTGACCGTCTGGATGTCGTTGTCCGCGATCTGGGCTTTGCCGAGTACACCGCTGACGTTGACAACAAGCTGAACATGTTCCTGTTCACCCTGTCGCTGATGATCGGTACTGCTGGTCTGCCGCACGTCATCATTCGCTTCTTCACCGTACCGAAGGTGGCTGATGCCCGTTGGTCCGCTGGCTGGACGCTGATCTTCATCGCCCTGCTGTACCTGACTGCTCCGGCTGTTGCTGCCATGGCTCGTATTAACCTGGTTGACACCATCTATCCGGAAGGTACTGCTCAAGCCGAAGCGATTCTCTATGAAGATCGTCCGGCCTGGATCCAGACTTGGGAAGAAACCGGTCTGATCAAGTGGGAAGACAAGAACAATGATGGCCGTATGCAGATGTACAACGACGCCAACGCTGCGTTCGCTCCTACTGCGCAAGAGCGTGGCTGGAACGGTAACGAGCTGACCGTCAACAACGACATCATCGTTCTGGCTAACCCGGAAATCGCCAACCTGCCAGGCTGGGTTGTGGGTCTGATCGCTGCGGGTGGTATTGCGGCGGCTCTGTCGACAGCTGCGGGTCTGCTGCTGGCTATCTCCTCGGCAATCAGTCATGACCTGATCAAGACGATCATCAATCCGAAGATCAGCGAGAAGAACGAGATGCTCGCGGCTCGTCTGTCCATGACAGGTGCGATTCTCGTGGCAACCTGGCTGGGGCTGAATCCACCAGGATTCGCGGCTCAGGTGGTGGCACTGGCGTTCGGTCTTGCGGCATCCAGCCTGTTCCCGGCGCTGATGATGGGGATCTTCTCCAAGCGTGTGAACAGCAAGGGCGCTGTAGCCGGCATGCTGGTCGGTCTGATCAGTACTTCGGTGTACATCTTCCTGTACCTGGGCTGGTTCTTCATTCCTGGCACCAATACTTTCGCTAACGTGCCTGGCGAGTGGATGTTCGGTATTTCCCCGCAAGCCTTCGGTGCTATCGGTGCGGTTCTGAACTTCGCAGTGGCTTACGCTGTATCCCTGTCCACCGAAGCTCCTCCGCAGGAGATTCAGGATCTGGTAGAAAGCGTTCGTACCCCGAAAGGTGCTGGCGCTGCGCTTGATCACTAAGTGATAATTCGGCCAGAAGTCGGGTTGAGAAATCCGATCCACGGTTGAGATACAAGTCGGGCTTCCATATGGAAGCCCGATTTTTTTGAGGAAAGTTTCTATGATCTGGCATCTCATTGCTGCAATCTGCGCCGGCCTGGCGGGCGCAGGTATTGCGCTGGTGTTGCGTAATCTGACTCGCAATCGACTGCCGAAATGGATCATCCCGGTATTCGCCGGTCTGGGTATGCTCGGCTACACAGTTCATTATGAATACACTTGGTTCGAGACCAAGCAGGCGCGTCTGCCGGAAGGCTCATTGGTTGTTTCGAGTGAAGAAGGCCATATGTTGTGGCGCCCCTGGACCATGCTGTTTCCCATGCCGCTGGTCTATACGGTACTTGATGGCGCCAATGCGCAAGTCGAGGATACGGCCAATGGGCGAATGGCGCGCTTCGTGCTGTATCGCTTTGAAAAGCACCACCTGATGTCCACTGTGAAAAGTGGAACCTATCAGCTGATCTGCGATGAGAAAGTGATGTTCAGGCTGAATGACGAAGGTCAGGCGAAGTTTGAAAGCATGATCAAGCTGGATGCGGATGCGCCGCTTTACCGGGCCACTTGCGAACCTGATCGCTATTGAGACAACGCTGTAAAGACCCCTGCTTTTGCGAAGTCGCCAGCCTGTAACCCGCATGGCTGGCAAGGGGCACGGTTTTCCAGGGGCGGCTATTTCAGAAGATCAGCAACTGGCCTGCCAAGGATGATAATCCTCGGCAGCAGGGTAGTTGTGGCAGTCAGATCGAGAGAGAGGCGGCCTTGCGCGAGCGTTGCCAGGAGCCGAGTGCCTGGGCCAGTTCGTCAATCTGGCCAATGCCCTTGCGCTGGGCGCGATTGAGCAGGATCAGAGCGATCTCGGCAGTGGCCATGGCGTCTGCGGCAGCGTGATGGCGTTGCGGCATCTGGATCTTGAAATGGCTGAGCCAGCTATCCAGACCACTGCGTCGAACAGCAGCCTCCGGAAACAGCATGGGGGCCAGGTCGGCCACATCGAGAAAGCTGTGTTTCAGGCTATAGCCCAGCTCCTGCTTCAGGGCGCGGGCAAGCATGCGCTGGTCGAACGGGGCATGGAAGGCCAGTATCACGCTGTCGCCTACGAACTCCATGAAACTGAGCAGTGCTTCTTCAGGAGCTTCACCCTTTGCCAGTTCACTGGGCGCAATGCCATGGATGAGTACACTCTCCGTAATCTCGACGTGGCGGCGCAGCGTGCATTCGAACTGTTGTGAATAGTCGATGGCGCCGTTTTCGATGGTGACCGCGCCGATTGAGATGACTTTGTCACGCTTGAGATGAAGCCCAGTGGTCTCCAGGTCGAGCACCACCAGCCGCTGCTTGCACAGCGGTACGGCTCCTGGCGGAGCAGGTATTGGTAGTTCATCTAGCCGCTGCTGCTGTTGGTGGGTGAGTTTGGGCGCGCGTGGGTTGAGCCAGAACATGTTCATAGTTGATAGCGCAATGCGAGACTGCCTTGAAGGCGCTGGGCTTGTCGGAAGGACTCGCGCAGGATGCGCCGGTCCAGATGATTGAGGTCTTGCGGGTCCAGCCGGTTGGAAAAGGGCAGGCCGTCGCGCGACTGTTGCTGGTGTTGCTGCATACGCGTCTGCTGGATGAAGTGGTAGGCCTCTTCATAGGCCTCTCCGTCCTTGGGCTCCATGGCGCCTTTTGCCACCAGTTGGCGCAAGCGCTCCAGGGTGTTGCACTCGCCGATGCCGTTGGCCAGAGCCAGCAGTCGCGCACCGTCCACAAATGGCGTCAGGCCCTGAATCTTGAGATCGAGGGTGTCCTTGCCGTCGCCCTTGCGTTCCAGCACAAAATCGCGGAAACGGCCTACCGGCGGGCGGTGGCGTAGTGCGTTGCTGGCCATCAGGCGCTGAAAAATGGGGCTTTCGGCAATCTCGTCGAGCATGTGGCGGCGTAGTTTCTCGCAGCTTTCCTCCGGCCCCCAGATCGCGCGAAGGTCGAAGAAGATGGTGCTGGACAGAAGATTTTCCGGCGTGGCGTCGCGGACGAACGAACTGAAGCGTCGTTTCCACTCCTGGCGTGACAGGCACAGCTCGGGGTTGCTGGCCATGATGTTGCCTTTGCACAGGGTGAAACCGCAGACATCAAGATCACGGGTAATGCGTTCGGCCAGCGGCAGCAGCTTGCCGCGAATGAGAGCGGCTTCCGAGGCATCACTGGCCTCGAAGAGAATGCCGTTGTCCTGATCGGTATGCAGCGTCTGCTCCCGACGTCCTTCGCTGCCGAAGCACAGCCAGGTGAAGGGAATGCCGGGGTCGCCCAGATCGTTAATGGCCAGCTCGATGACGCGGCGCACGGTGTGGTCGTTGAGCAGGGTGATGATATGGGTGATCTGGGCTGACGACGCACCATGGGCCAGCATGTTGTCCACCAGCTGGGTGATGCGTGTGCGGATGGTCACCAGCGATTCCACGCGGTCAGCATGGAGAATGGTCTGCGCCAGATGGACCAGGTCGACCCGTTGCAGCGAGAACAGGTCGCGTTCGGAAATCACCCCGCAGAGCAGACCGTCCTTGACCACGCAGACATGCCCGATATGCCGCTCGGTCATGGCGATGGCGGCATCGAACGCCGTGGCTCCCGGCGGCAGGTAAAAGGGCTCGTGGGTCATGAAGGCCGATATGGGGCTGGTCAGCTCACCCAGCTGTGTGCCGACGACACGCCGCAGGTCGCGCAGGGTAAAGATGCCGAGCGGGTGCTGTTCATCATCGACGATGACGATGCTGCCGACATTGGCGATCTGCATCAGCTCTACTGCTTCGTTCAGCGGCAGCGACGGCAGGCAGGATACCGGATGATGCAGGGCCAGCTCGCCGACAGTGGTTTCCAGCGAATAACGCTCCCCCAGGCTTTCCACTGCGCGCGTTTGTGCCTGCTGGTTGACCAGGTCGAGCAGGCTGCTTACGCCACGCATGGCGAAATCACGGAACGCGGCGGACTTGGATACCAGCTTGATGAACGCCGGCTTGTTCAGCAGCAGGCAGAAGGTGTCTTCGGCTGCGAAATGGCCGGTTCGTGTGGCGCGCTCGCCCATCAGTGCCGCCATGGGAAAGCACTCGCCTACGATGACCTCGAAAGTGGTATCCGTGCCGCGCTTGGCTGTATGCGGGCGCTGACCGTGCACCCGGCCCTGCTTGACGATATAGAAGTGCTGGACCGTGCCGTCATCAGGAGAAATGATGCTGTCGCCTTCGGCATAGAAACGCAGCTCGCAGTTTTCCACCAGAAAGGCGAGATGCGTCGGCTCCATCTGAATGAAGGGGGGGTACTTGCGCAGAAACTCCATGGTTCCGTGGATGTTCTGCAGTACGGCAGTCTTGCCTGCTTCGGAGAAAGCGCCAGCTTTGCTCATGGTTCACGTCCAGTTTTGTTCCATGGTGGGCCGTGGGCCGCTCTGGCCCAATTGGACGTAAGTCTAGTCGCGGCTGGAGTTGAGCGGACTGATCCGTATCAGTCCGCTCGTCGAGATTCCCGTGGGCACAAAAATCTATGGTCA
>NZ_JAMOHY010000044.1 GCF_024448695.1 Stutzerimonas stutzeri
AGTGCCCGGCTTTTGCAGAAAATCCAGGTATCTATGCAGTCGCAAAGCCTGCAGGATAGGCGAGTCCGACCTGGGCCGACTGAATATTGCCCAGTGTTTCACGAACAACCTGCTTGGCGACGCAGGCGCATTTCCCGCACTGGGAAGCGACTCCGGTCGTTTCGCGAACGTCCCGGTAGCTGCAGCAACCTTCATAAATGGCTTCGCGTATCTGGCCGTCGGTGACACCTTGGCAAAGGCAGACGTACATAAGAACTACCCGTTAGGTCTGTTGATGCCGGGATGCTAAACAGAATGAGAATGATTGTCAACGCAGATTTTACTGCCGTTTACGGATGACGCACAGGATGATCGCGGCGTCGTGTCCGACCCGCTTTCGGAGTAGACTTGCCGACTTTTCGCGTACCCGGAAGTCCCGTACATGGCCCTGCAAGCCACGCCCTATAAAGTCGAACTCAATCTCACCGATCTGGATCGCGGCGTTTATGAAAACGTCCGTTTCACGGTGGCGCGCCATCCCTCCGAAACCGAGGAGCGCCTCGGTATCCGGCTGATCGCCTACGCCCTCTGGTACAGCGAGCAACTGGCCTTCGGTCGCGGATTGTCGGATATCGACGAGCCGGCCCTGTGGGAGAAAAGCCTGGATGGCCGCGTGCTGCACTGGATTGAAGTCGGGCAGCCGGACGCCGAACGCCTGACCTGGTGCTCACGACGTGCCGAGCGCACCAGCCTGGTGGCCTACGGCAACCTGCGGGTCTGGCAGAGCAAGGTGCCCGATGCGGTGAAGGGGTTGAAGAATCTGTCCATCGCCGCTATCGAGTCGGAAACGCTGGCCGATCTGGTCTCGAACCTGCCGCGCAGTATCCAGTGGGGCGTGATGATCAGCGATGGAACCCTGTTCATTACCGACGAGCGTGGCCAGTTCGAGGTGGCGTTGAGCTGGCTGATGGGGGAGCGCTGAACGCAACCCGGCCTCGCCTCCGTTCCCAGTTCAAGCCATCCCGATTCGAGACTCTCTACTCCATGCGCATCGAACCCCGTCCTCTACCTGCACAACTGCCTGACCTGGGGGATCTGCCGCCCCTGCTGACGCGCCTGTATGCCGCGCGTGGCGTGCAGTCAGCGAGCGAGCTGGACAAGGGGCTGGCACGGTTGATTCCCTACGGACAGCTGAAAGGGATCGACGCGGCAGTCGAATTGCTGGTTTCGGCACTCGAGCAGCGCCAGCGCATCCTCTTTGTCGGCGACTTCGATGCAGACGGCGCCACTGCCAGTACGGTCGGCGTGCTGGGCTTGCGCCAACTGGGCGCTGCTCATGTGGATTATCTGGTGCCCAACCGTTTCGAGTATGGCTATGGCCTTACACCGGAAATCGTCGCGGTGGCGTTGCAGCGTCAGCCCGATTTGCTGGTAACTGTGGATAACGGTATTTCCAGTGTCGATGGCGTCGCAGCGGCCAAGGCGGCGGGACTCAAGGTGCTGGTGACCGACCATCACCTGCCGGGTTCGGAGCTGCCCGCAGCCGATGCGATCGTCAACCCCAACCAGCCCGAATGTGCCTTTCCCAGTAAGTGCATCGCCGGCGTCGGGGTGATTTTCTATGTGCTGCTGGCGCTGCGCGCGCGTTTGCGCGAGCTGGGTTGGTTCATCCGTAATGGCTGGGCTGAGCCGAACCTGGCCGAGCTGCTGGATCTGGTGGCGCTGGGCAGTGTCGCCGACGTGGTGCCGCTGGACGCCAATAACCGCATCCTGGTGCATCAGGGCCTGGCGCGGATCCGGGCGGGGCGAGCGCGACCGGGTTTGCGCGCGATTCTGGAAGTCGCCGGACGCGATCACAGCCGCATCACCTCGACGGATCTGGGTTTCATCCTCGGGCCGCGGCTGAACGCGGCGGGGCGGCTGGACGACATGGCGCTGGGTATCGAATGCCTGCTCTGCGAAGACGAGGCCCTGGCGCGGGACATGGCTGTTCAGCTCGATCAGCTCAATCAGGATCGCAAGGGCATCGAGCAGGGTATGCAGCGCGAGGCGCTGGCCCAGCTCAAGGACCTGCCTGTCGAGGACATGCCGTTCGGGCTCTGTCTGTTCGAGCCGGACTGGCATCAGGGCGTTATCGGCATCCTCGCTTCCCGGCTTAAGGAGCGCTATCACCGGCCGACCATCGCCTTTGCCGATGCCGGGGACGGGCAGTTGAAAGGTTCGGCACGTTCGGTGCCGGGCTTTCATATTCGCGATGCGCTGGATGCCGTGGCTGCGCGTCACCCGGGGCTGATCAGTAAGTTCGGTGGGCATGCGATGGCGGCGGGCCTTTCACTGCCGCAGGAAAACTTCAGCGCCTTCGCTGCCGCGTTTGACGCCGAAGTCCGCCGCCAGCTCTGCGAAGACGACCTCACCGGTCGTCTGCTCACTGACGGTCAGCTGAGCGTCGAGGAGTTTCACCTTGAGCTGGCCAGGGCGCTGCGTAATGCCGGGCCCTGGGGTCAGCATTTTCCCGAGCCCATGTTCCATGGCGTGTTCCAGCTGGTTCAACAGCGTCTGGTCGGTGAGAAACACCTGAAGATGGTGCTCAGGAGCGAGTGCGGCTCGCTGAGCCTCGATGGCATCGCCTTCAACATCGACCGCGACCTATGGCCCAACCCCAGCGTGCGCTGGGCCGATCTGGCCTACAAGCTGGACGTCAACGAGTTTCGCGGTCGCGAGAGCGTGCAGTTGCTGGTGGCGCATATCGCCGCGCGTTGAGCGATGGCCGTTGGCAGGTAAATGATCGGTCTGCTGAATCGACAGGCATTTGTCACGGCGTGGTTGATTGTGGCCGGTTGAGGCCGGGCCTAGAGTGATTGGATTACAACAACAATCCTCCGGAGCCAGCGATGAGCGAATCGACCTTGCACCACCGTGCCTGCCACTTGTGCGAGGCCATCTGTGGTCTGAGCATCGAAACCCGCAATGCGCAGATCCTGTCGATCAAGGGCGACCCCCAGGACAGCTTCAGTCGCGGCCACATCTGTCCCAAGGCAGTCGCCCTGCAGGACATCCAGAACGACCCCGACCGCCTGCGCCAACCGATGCGCCGGGTCGGCAGCGAGTGGCATGCCATCGAGTGGGAGGAGGCTTTCACCCTGGCCGCCGAGCGCCTGGCCGATATCCGCGAGCGCCACGGCAACAATGCAGTAGCGGTCTATCAGGGCAACCCAAGCGTGCACAACTATGGGCTGATGACCCACAGCAATTACTTCCTCGGCCTGCTGAAAACGCGCAATCGTTTCTCCGCCACATCGGTCGATCAGCTGCCGCATCATCTGACCAGCCTGATGATGTACGGCCACGGCCTGCTGATCCCGATCCCGGACATCGATCACACCGACTTCATGCTGATCCTCGGCGGCAATCCCCTGGCATCCAACGGCAGCATCATGACCGTGCCGGACGTGGAGAAACGCATTCGGGCGTTGCAGGCGCGGGGCGGCAAACTGGTGGTGGTTGACCCGCGCCGCAGCGAAACCGCAGCCATCGCCGATCAGCACCTGTTTGTCCGGCCCGGGGAGGATGCCGCACTGCTGTTCGGGCTGCTCAATACACTGTTTGACGAGCAGCTGATTCGCACCAGCCATTTGCCGGTTGAGGGGGTGGACGAGCTCCGTGCGGCAGTGGGGCCGTTCACCGCCGAGGCCATGAGCCCGCGCTGCGGTGTGCCCGCGGAGCAGATTCGCCAGCTGGCACGCGACTTCGCCGCGGCAGACAAGGCGGTCTGCTACGGCCGCATGGGTATCTCGACCCAGGCATTTGGCACCCTGTGTCAGTGGCTGGTGCAGTCGATCAACCTGGTCAGCGGCAACCTTGATCGGGTCGGTGGTGCCCTCTGTACCCAGCCGGCGGTGGATCTGGTCGCCAATACCTCCGGCGGTCACTTCAATCGCTGGCAGAGTCGGGTGTCTGGCCTGCCGGAATACGGCGGCGAACTGCCGGTATCCGCCTTGGCGGAGGAAATGCTCATCGAGGGCGAAGGGCAGGTGCGAGCGTTGGTCACCGTCGCCGGTAATCCGGTGCTGTCCACGCCCAATGGGCGTCAGCTGGAGCAGGCGCTGGACGGGCTGGAGTTCATGCTCAGCGTCGATTTCTACATCAATGAAACCACCCGTTACGCCGATCTCATCCTGCCGCCGACGGCGCCGCTGGAACATGATCACTACGACACGACCTTCAACGTCTTCGCCGTACGCAACGTCACCCGCTTCAATGAAGCCGTGTTGCCCAAGCCCGCCGGCGCGCTGCATGACTGGGAAATCTTCGTCGGGCTGGCGACAGCCTTCGCGGCGCGCATCGGGACCGATCTCAAGCCGACCCTGCCGCCCGAGCAGATCATTGATAGTGGACTGCGTGCGGGGCCGTACGGTGACGGCAGTGCGTCTGGTTTGAGCGTGTCCAGGTTGCGTGACTATCCTCACGGTCTGGATCTGGGGCCGCTGCAGCCGAATCTGGCTGCTCGTCTGAAGACCGCCAGCCACCACGTTCAGGCTGCACCGCCGCTGTTTCTGGGGGATATTCAGCGCTTCGCTTGCGCGGCGCCGCTGGCAACCGGTCAGTTGCTATTGATCGGTCGCCGTCACGTGCGCAGCAACAACTCCTGGATGCACAACTATCACCGCCTGGTGAAGGGCAAGCCGCGTCATCAGCTGCTGATGAACCCTGCCGATCTGGACCGACTCGGGCTGCTCGACGGTCAGCGGGTGAAGGTTCGTTCACGGGTTGGCATGATCGAGGTGGACGTCGCAGCCAGCGACGAAATGATGCCAGGTGTAGTCAGTTTGCCCCATGGCTGGGGACATGGGCGTCCGGGTGTCCAGCTGGAGATCGCCACTCGACTGCCTGGTGCGAGTGCCAATGACCTGACCGATGAGCGGCACCTGGACGTGTTGTCAGGCAATGCGGCGCTCAATGGCGTGCCGGTGTGGGTGGAGGCGGCTTAGCGTTACCGCCGCGCAGTTTCATTGAAACAGGCTGTACTGAAGAATGTCCAAAACGCATTCACCGCCGTCGAGGTTTCCATGACACAGCTTTTCCAGCCGCTCACCCTGCGTCAGCTGACGCTCCCCAACCGTATTGCCGTTTCGCCCATGTGCCAGTACTCGGCCAAGGCAGGGATGGCCAACGACTGGCACCTGGTGCACTTGGGCAGCCGTGCTGTCGGGGGCGCCGGGCTGGTGATCGTCGAGGCCACGGCAGTCACTGCGGACGGGCGGATTTCTCCGGAAGACCTGGGTATCTGGACGGACGAACACGTCGAGCCGCTGCGCCGCATCACCCGCTTCATCGAGGCGCAAGGTTCGGTAGCCGGCATCCAGCTGGCACATGCCGGGCGCAAGGCCAGCACTTGGCAACCCTGGCTCGGCAAGCACGGCAGCGTACCTGTGGCTGAAGGTGGCTGGGTGCCGGTCGGGCCTTCGAACATAGCCTTCGATCCGCAACACGCCGTGCCAACGACGCTGGACGCGTCTGGCATTGCCGCGGTGGTCGATGCGTTCGTGAGCGGGGCCGAGCGTGCATTGGCGGCGGGTTTCAAGGTCGCCGAGGTTCACGCCGCGCACGGCTACTTGCTGCATCAGTTTCTCTCTCCACTGTCCAACCAGCGCCAGGATGCCTATGGCGGCTCGTTCGAGAACCGTATCCGCCTGCTGCTGGACGTGACCCAGGCCGTACGGGCCGTGTGGCCGGACGAACTGCCGCTGTTCGTGCGCCTGTCGGCCACCGACTGGGTCGAGGACGGCTGGAACAGTGACGAGACCGTCGAGCTGGCGTGCCGGCTGAAGGCGCTCGGCGTGGACCTGATCGACGTGTCATCCGGCGGCACCGCCGCCAACGCCGAGATTCCGGTTGGTCCGGGTTACCAGACACAGTTTGCCGAGCGGGTGCGCCGCGAGGCAGGTATTGCGACCGGCACCGTTGGGATGATCACCGAGGCGGTGCAGGCCGAGCACATCCTGCGCACCGGTCAGGCCGACCTGATCCTGCTGGCGCGCGAGTTACTGCGTGATCCCTACTGGCCGCTGCACGCGGCAGAAGACCTGCGTGACAGCTCGGTCGCCTGGCCACCACAATACGTGCGTGCCGCGCATCGCGACACGCCGCTCAGGCCTGTTCCAGGCGTGCCCGATTGATATCGACCGTCTCATTTCCTAAGGGAGTTACCCATGAAAACCAGCGGTTTGCTCGATCAGCTTCTGAAATCCGGCCAGGATCTTCTACAAAAGAAACAGGGCTCGAACCCCGCTGGAGGGTCGGGCGGAGGCTTGGGTGATCTGTTGTCCGGAGGCGGTAGCGGTGGGCTGGGTAATCTGCTGTCCGGCGCGGGTGGTGGAGCTTTGGCCGCGGGTGCCATGGGGTTGCTGTTGGGTAATCGCAAAGCGCGCAAGCTGGGTGGCAAGGTCATCACTTATGGGGGGCTGACAGCACTTGGCGTGTTGGCCTACAAGGCTTATGGCAACTGGCAGGCGCAGCAGGGCAGTGCGGCGGCGCAAGCCAGCAGGGCACCCATGACGATCGACCGCCTGCCTCCGGCGCAGGCCGAAGAGCACAGCCAGGCCATCCTCAGGGCGCTGATTGCGGCGGCCAAAGCGGACGGGCACGTGGACGATCAGGAACGCCAGATGATCGATTCAGAACTGGCCAAGCTGACCACCGATGTGGACTTGCAGCGCTGGTTTGACGCGGAGTTGAACAAGCCGCTGGATCCGGTCGAAGTGGCCGCAGCCGCCACGTCGCCCGAGATGGCTTCTGAAATGTATCTGGCGAGTGTGCTGATGGTGGATGAAGAGCACTTCATGGAGCGCGCCTACCTGGACGAGCTGGCTCGCCAGCTCAAACTCGACGAGGCGCTCAAGGCAGAGCTTGAGAATCAGGTTCGCGGCATATCGGCCTGAAACACACCCTTTATCTGCTTCAGTCATTCGCGCCATCGATCCAGTCCGGGCTGTCAGTGATGGCCCGCTGGGTTTATAATCTTCGGCTTTTCGAAACGTCCGTTTGAGAGCTGCCTACCTATGGAAATCAACCCGATCGTCAACAGCATCAAGGACCTGTCTGAACGCACCTTGTCGATTCGGGGGTATCTTTGACTACGATCACAAGCATGATCGCCTCGTCGAAGTAAACCGCGAACTCGAAGACCCCAACGTCTGGAACAACCCCGAATACGCCCAGAACCTGGGGCGTGAGCGCGCCATGCTGGCGCAGATTGTCGAAACCATCGACGACCTCGACAGTGGTTTGGCTGATTCTCGCGATCTGCTCGACATGGCCGTCGAAGAAGACGACCAGGGCGCCGTCGACGACGTAGCCGCCGAGTTGGACCGTCTGCGCGGCATTCTCGAAGGGTTGGAATTCCGCCGTATGTTCAGCGGCGAGATGGACCCAAACAACGCCTACCTCGACATCCAGGCCGGTTCCGGCGGCACCGAAGCCCAGGACTGGGCCAACATTTTGTTGCGCATGTATCTGCGCTGGGCCGACAAGCACGGCTTTGACGCCACCATCATGGAACTGTCCGAAGGCGAAGTCGCGGGTATCAAGGGCGCGACTCTGCACATCAAGGGCGAGTATGCCTTCGGCTGGCTGCGCACCGAGATCGGCGTGCACCGCCTGGTTCGCAAAAGCCCGTTCGACTCCGGCAACCGCCGCCACACGTCGTTCACTGCCGTATTCGTTTCGCCGGAAATCGACGACAACATCGAAATCGAGATCAACCCGGCGGACCTGCGCATCGATACCTACCGCTCATCCGGCGCCGGTGGCCAGCACGTCAACACCACCGATTCGGCGGTGCGTATCACCCACGTGCCGACCAACACCGTGGTCAGCTGCCAGAACGAACGTTCCCAGCACGCCAACAAGGACACCGCCATGAAAATGCTGCGGGCCAAGTTGTACGAGCAGGAAATGCAGAAACGCAGCGCCGCGTCCCAGGCGCTGGAAGACACCAAGTCCGATATCGGCTGGGGCCACCAGATCCGCTCCTACGTGCTCGACGCGTCGCGTATCAAGGACCTTCGTACCGGCGTCGAACGCAGCGACTGCGACAAGGTGCTGGATGGCGATATCGACGAGTACCTCGAAGCCAGCCTCAAACAGGGGTTGTAAGCTACTGCGCTTGTTCATGCTGCGTTGAAAAACGGCTCGGACGGTGGCTTGCCACCGAACGCCCGGAGGGCGGCCCGAGAGGGCGAATGTAATGAGTACCGCTCATTTACAGCACGTAAACTCCGCGTCCTCGCCGTTTTTCGCCTTGCCTACGCGGCCCGGCCTGAACTGCGCTCTACGCTTACAGACTGCACAGCCTTTGACATTTAGCTAGCCATTCACGGGTCAAAAATGACCCGCGCGACCGGAATAATTGACTATGAGCGAACAACCGCTGAACCAGCACGCCATCCAAGAGGAAGAGAACAGCCTGATCCTTCAGCGCAAGGAGAAATTGGCCGCCGAGCGCGCCAAGGGCAACGTCTTCCCCAATGACTTCCGTCGCGACAGCTACTGCAACGACCTGCAGCAGAAATACGCCGACACGAGCAAGGAAGAGCTGGAAGCAGCGGCCATTCCGGTAAAGATTGCCGGGCGCATCATGCTCAACCGGGGCGCCTTCATGGTGCTGCAGGACATGACCGGGCGCCTGCAGGTTTATGTCGACCGCAAGGGGCTGCCAGCCGAAACCCTGGAAGCGATCAAGACCTGGGACCTGGGTGATATCGTCGCCGCTGAAGGCGTCCTGGCGCGCTCGGGCAAGGGCGATCTGTACGTCAACATGACCCATGTGCGTCTTTTGACCAAATCCCTGCGTCCGCTGCCGGACAAACACCACGGCCTGACCGATACCGAGCAGCGCTACCGCCAGCGCTACGTCGACCTGATCGTCAACGACGATACCCGCCACACCTTCCGCGTGCGTTCGCAGGTCATTGCCCACATCCGCAAGTTTCTCGCCGAGCGCGACTTCCTCGAAGTAGAAACACCGATGCTGCAGTCCATCCCTGGCGGCGCCGCGGCCAAGCCGTTCGAGACTCACCACAACGCGCTGGACCTGCCGATGTTCCTGCGTATCGCGCCGGAGCTGTATCTCAAGCGTCTGGTTGTGGGCGGTTTCGAGCGCGTGTTCGAGATCAACCGAAACTTCCGTAACGAAGGCGTCTCGACCCGGCACAACCCCGAGTTCACCATGCTCGAGTTCTACCAGGCCTACGCCGATTACGAAGACAATATGGACCTGACCGAGGAGCTGTTCCGCGAGCTGGCTCAGGCGGTACTCGGCAGCACCGATGTGCCTTATGGCGACAAGGTGTTCCACTTCGGTGAGCCCTTCGTGCGGCTGTCGGTGTTCGATTCGATCCTCAAGTACAACCCGGACATCAGTGCCGAGGATCTCAACGACCTGGAAAAGGCCCGCGCCATCGCCAAAAAGGCCGGCACCAAGCTGCTCGGCCACGAAGGCCTGGGCAAGCTGCAGGTGATGATTTTCGAAGAGCTGGTCGAGCACAAGCTGGAGCAGCCGCACTTCATCACCGAGTACCCGTTCGAGGTCTCGCCGCTGGCGCGCCGCAACGATCGCAACCCGAATGTCACCGACCGCTTCGAGCTGTTCATCGGCGGACGTGAGATCGCCAACGCCTACTCCGAGCTGAACGATGCCGAGGACCAGGCCGAGCGTTTCCATGCACAGGTAGCCGAGAAGGATGCCGGTGACGACGAAGCCATGCACTTCGACGCCGACTTTGTCCGCGCCCTGGAGTACGGCATGCCGCCGACGGCCGGTGAAGGCATCGGTATCGACCGTCTGGTGATGCTGCTGACCAACTCGCCGTCGATCCGCGATGTGATCCTCTTCCCGCACATGCGTCCGGAAGTCTGAGTCGACGAAGCCACGGCCTGAACGAAAAACCCGCACCTTG
>NZ_JAMOHY010000045.1 GCF_024448695.1 Stutzerimonas stutzeri
GCGCCCCGAAAGGCGCTTTTTTTTTTGCAATTCAGATCATGGCTGTTGAGCCAGTACCAGCTGTCCATCCCTTACCGGAATTTGACTGCCGGGATCACGATCCATTCGAACGCTGCCAACCTTGCCACCAAGATCGTATTTCACGTCATAGCCGACAACCTTGTCGTGGCTGTCGGTAACCGTGCTGCAGCGCGTCTCGGTGGCGCTATAGGTGCTGTTCTGCTGCATCCGCTGCTGCACCTGATTGCCGGCATAACCACCACCTACCGCACCAGCGACCGTCGCTATCTTCTTGCCACTGCCGCCACCAACCTGATTACCCAGCAGCCCTCCGACCACGGCACCTACAGCCGTACCGGCAATGCGGTGCTCGTCCTGCACCGGCTTTTGCCGCGTTACGGCAACCTCTTTGCAGACTTCCCGTGGCGTTTTGATGGTTTCCTTGACGGGTTCCACCGCGAGTACTTCTGCGAACTGAGGCCCGCGATCCACCAGCGTATAGGTAGCGAATGCACCACCTGCAGTCACCACTACCGCACCCAGAACCGACCCCACCAGCATTGACTTGTTCACTCGATATTCCTTCTTCAAACGGGCAAGGTCCCGCTCTGGGCGGTAAGACAGCATAACCCGTCAGAAGTTCAAATAATCAAGGGCGCTCGTCAACTTCCTCGACGACCGGCGGAATCAGATCATCCCGGGTCAGCTTCAGCCAGATCAGGCAGAGGCAGGCGGTATAAATGGACGAATAGGTTCCAACGCCCACCCCGATCATCAATGCCAGCGAGAAGCCCCAGAGATTTTCGCCGCCGAAGACCATCAGTGACGCAACCGCGAGCAAGGTTGAAATCGAGGTCGCCAACGTTCTCAGCAACGTCTGGGTGGTAGAGATGTTGATGTTTTCGAGCAGCTCGGCCTTGCGCAACGCCCGGAAGTTTTCCCGGATGCGGTCGAAGATAACGATGGTGTCGTTGAGCGAGTAGCCGATGACCGCCAGCACAGCCGCAAGCACCGTCAGGTCGAAGGAAATCTCAAAAAACGAGAACACCCCAAGCACCACGATCACATCGTGAAAAAGCGACAGCACGGCGCCGAAGCCGAACTTCCACTGAAAGCGGAACGCAACGTAGATCAGGATTCCGCCCAGGGCCAGCAGCATGCCCAGACCACCCTGATCACGAAGCTCCTCACCCACGGAAGGACCAACAAACTCCACACGCTTGACGGTGACATCACCACCGGCGCCCTGGCCTCGCAACGACCCGGCGATACGCTCACCCAGCTGGGGGTCGTCACCCGGCATCCTGATCAGCACATCGGTGGTCGCGCCGAAACTCTGCACCAGTGCCCCGTCAAAACCACCCTCGACCAGCTGCCCACGAATTTGCTCCAGGGCAACCGGGTTCTCATAGTTCAGCTCAACCAGGGTGCCGCCAGTGAAATCCAGACCGAAGTTCAAACCCTTGACTGCCAGACTGGCCAGCGAGGCAACGGTCAGCAGCAGCGTCAGGACGAAGGCCACATTCCGCACCGCCATGAAATTGATTACGCGTTTCATCGTGCCAGCCCCTTAAATCCACAGCTTCTTGAGATCGCGGCCACCATAGATCAGATTGACCATGGCACGAGTCACGATGATTGCGGTGAACATCGACGTCAGAATCCCGAGCGATAGCGTGACCGCAAAACCCTTGATCGGCCCGGTACCCATGGCAAAGAGAATGCCGCCCACCAGCAAGGTAGTAAGGTTGCCGTCGACAATTGCAGAAAAGGCCCGATCAAAGCCCTCGTGAATGGCGCGCTGCACCGACATACCATTCTGAATTTCCTCACGAATCCGCGAGAAAATCAGCACGTTGGCATCCACCGCCATACCCATGGTCAACACGATACCGGCGATCCCCGGTAGCGTCAGGGTCGCACCCAGCATCGACATCAGCGCCGTCAGCGCCACCATGTTGAACAGCAGCGCGACGGTCGCCAGTACACCGAAGAACTTGTAGATCAGCACAATGAAGATGGCGACGAAGAGGAAACCCCACATCGCGGCCTGGACGCCCAGCTTGATATTTTCGGCACCCAGACTCGGGCCGATGGTGCGCTCTTCGGCGAAGTACATCGGCGCGGCCAGACCACCAGCACGCAGCAGCAGGGCCAGCTCGGAAGATTCACCCTGGCCATCGAGGCCGGTGATGCGGAACTGACTGCCCAGCGGCGACTGGATGGTCGCCAGACTGATGATCCTTTTGTCTTCCACAAAGGTCTCGACGCGCACTTCCTGCTCGACGCCATCAACCATCTGCTTGACGTAGCTGGTTTGAGGACGCTGCTCGATGAAGATTACCGCCATGCTGCGACCGACGCTGTTGCGAGTCGCCCGATTCATCAATTCGCCACCATGACCATCGAGGCGGATATTGACCTGCGGACGGCCATTTTCATCGTAGCTGGCCTGGGCATCAGTGACCTGATCGCCAGTGATGATCAACGAACGCTCCAGCTGCGCCGGCGGGCGACCCTCCTGGCGGAACTCGAAGGCCTCGGTAGTCGCGCGCGGGGCATCCATTTCAGCAGCCAGACGGAATTCCAGGTTGGCAGTCTTGCCGAGGATACGCTTGGCTTCAGCAGTGTCCTGTACGCCCGGCAATTCGACCACGATGCGATTGGCGCCCTGGCGCTGCACCAGAGGCTCGGAAACACCCAGCTCATTGACCCGGTTGCGAACAGTGGTGAGGTTCTGCTTGATGGAGTACTCGCGGATCTCCGCAAGCTTCGCCTCGGTAAGGGCCAGGCGCAGCACTTGCTGGCCATTTCGCTCACTGGAGCTAATGTCGAAATCAGTGAAATTCTTGCGAATCAGGGCTTGCGCCGCAGACAGCGTCGCCTCGTCGGCAAAGCCAAGTTGCACCGCACTACCCTGCGTGGGCAGGCTGCGATAGCGGACACGCTCTTTGCGCAACAGGCTTTTGACCTCGCCTTCATGCACATTCAGGCGCGTCTCGACGGCCTTATCCATGTCCACTTCAAGCAGGAAATGCACCCCACCGGAGAGGTCGAGACCAAGCTTCATCGGGCTTGCGCCAAGATTGCGTAGCCAATCGGGGGTTGTCGGCGCCAGGTTGAGGGCGACCACGTAAGCGTCGCCAAGCGCGCGACGGATCACGTCCTTGGCCGGCAACTGATCATCCTGGTGATTCAGGCGCAACAGGCCGCCTCTGCCCTGCTCGTCCAACGAAGCAGCCTTGACTTCGATTCCGACCGCCTCAAGCGCTGCACGCGCTTTACTCAGATCGGCCTCGGTGACGCTCAGCGAGGTGGTAGCGCCAGTAATCTGTACAGCCGGATCGTCGGGATAAAGGTTAGGTGCCGAATAGATGCAGGCAACCGCCAGCACCACCAGTATCAGCAGGTATTTCCAGAGGGGGAATCTATTGAGCATGACGCAGCCCGTCTAATGACGCGGGGCGCCTTGCGCGCCCCGTCGTTGTATTGAATGAAGTCGGCTCAGATGGCTTTCAGAGTGCCCTTGGGCAGCGTGGCTGCAATCGCCACTTTCTGGAATTTCAGCTCGACGCTGTCGGAAACTTCGATCACAACAAAGTCATCGACAACCTTGGTGACCTTGCCGACGATGCCACCGGAAGTCACCACCTCGTCACCCTTCTGCAAGCCGCCGATCAGGTTCTTGTGCTCCTTGGCGCGCTTGGCCTGGGGGCGCCAGATCATCAGATAGAAGATGACCAGAAAGCCGACCAGAAACAACCACTCGAAGCCGCTTCCGGCAGGACCAGCGGCAGCCTCTTGAGCGTAGGCGGCGGGAATCAGAAAGCTCATGTAGCACTCCTGTTGCAGAGATTAAAATTATGGAATTTCGTCATGCAAGCGGCGGCGTTGGCAGGCCGCGCTTTGCATAGAAGGCATCGACAAAGGTCGCCAATGTACCTTGTTGAATGGCCTGACGTAAACCAGCCATCAAACGTTGGTAATGCCGCAAGTTGTGGATTGTATTCAACATGCTGCCGAGCATTTCACCGCATTTGTCCAGATGATGCAGATAGCCGCGGGAGAAGTGTTTGCAGGTGTAACAATCGCAACCGGCCTCAAGCGGCGAATCATCATGACGGTGCACGGCATTGCGAATTTTCACTACGCCTGTATCGGTGAACAGATGGCCGTTGCGGGCATTGCGGGTCGGCATCACGCAATCGAACATGTCCACACCGCGACGCACGCCTTCGACCAGATCCTCAGGCTTGCCGACACCCATCAGATAACGCGGCTTGTCCGCTGGCATCTGTGATGGCAGGAAGTCCAGCACACGAATCATCTCTTCCTTGGGCTCGCCCACCGAAAGCCCGCCGATGGCCAGACCGTCAAAACCGATCTCGCACAACCCTTCCAGCGAACGCATGCGCAGCGATTCATGCATGCCGCCCTGGACGATGCCGAACAGCGCCGCCGAACTGTCGCCATGCGCCTCTTTCGAGCGCTTTGCCCAGCGCAGTGAAAGCTCCATGGAACGGCGCGCAACGTCTTCGTCGGCCGGATAGGGGGTGCACTCATCGAAGATCATCACGATGTCCGAGCCCAGATCGCGCTGGACCTGCATCGACTCTTCCGGCCCCATAAAGACCTTGGCGCCATCGACAGGCGACGCGAAGTAAACACCCTCCTCCTTGATCTTGCGCATCGCCCCCAGGCTGAACACCTGGAAACCACCCGAATCGGTCAGAATCGGCCCCTGCCACTGCATGAAGTCATGCAGATCACCGTGCGCCTTGATGACTTCGGTGCCGGGCCGCAGCCACAGATGAAAGGTGTTGCCAAGAATGATCTCGGCACCGATTGCCTCGATATCTCGCGGCAACATGCCCTTGACCGTGCCGTAGGTGCCTACCGGCATGAAAGCCGGCGTCTCTACCGTGCCGCGCGGAAACATCAGACGCCCACGGCGCGCCCTGCCATCGGTGGCCAGGAGTTCAAAGGACATGTGGCAGGTACGACTCATGGGGTTTCCTCGGGGCCGCGCGGGGCCGGGTTGCGCGTAATGAACATGGCATCGCCGTAACTGAAGAAGCGATAACCCTCAGCCACCGCCTCCGCATAGGCCGCCATGGTTTCCGGGTAGCCGGCGAACGCCGAAACCAGCATCAGCAAGGTTGATTCGGGCAGATGGAAATTGGTCACCAGGGCATCCACCACATGGAAGGGTCTGCCTGGATAGATAAAGATGTCGGTATCACCACTGAAAGCCTTGAGCGTACCGTCACGCGCCGCGCTTTCCAGCGAGCGCACGCTGGTAGTGCCCACCGCGATGACGCGGCCACCACGCTGGCGGCAGGCAGCGACTGCATCAACCACGTCCTGGCCAACTTCCAGCCACTCGCTGTGCATGTGATGCTCTTCGATGCGCTCGACCCTCACCGGCTGGAAAGTGCCCGCACCCACGTGCAGCGTGACGAATGCCGTCTCGACGCCCTTTTCGCGCAGCGCAGCCAGCAGCGCCTCATCGAAATGCAGTCCTGCAGTGGGCGCCGCAACCGCACCGGTGCGCCGGGCATACACCGTCTGGTAGCGCTCACGGTCAGCACTGTCATCCGGTCTGTCTATATAAGGTGGCAACGGCATATGGCCGACGCGCTCCAGCAGGGGCAGCACCTCTTCGGCAAACTCAAGTTCGAACAGCGCATCATGGCGCGCCAGCATCATGGCCTCGCCGCCGCCCTCGACCTGAATTCTGCTGCCAGGTTTCGGTGACTTGCTGGAGCGGATATGCGCGAGCACGCGATGCGTGTCCAGCACCCGCTCAACCAGCACCTCAAGCCGACCGCCGGTTTCCTTCTGACCAAACAGGCGGGCTGGAATTACGCGGGTGTTGTTGAACACCATCAGATCACCCGAACGCACATGATCGAGCAGATCGGCAAAGCCGCGATGCGTCATCTCGCCAGTCGGTCCATCAAGCACCAGCAACCGGCTTGCGCGACGTTCGGCCAGCGGATGACGCGCGATCAGGGAATCGGGCAATTCAAAGGAAAAAGCGGAGACTTGCATGAAGAAATAATCAGCACGAAGCACAGGGGGCGCAAAGCTTAGCGGAATCACCTCAATCTGACCACGCCGGACGATTGACCGACCCACAACGCATCCTTATACTGCGCCGCCACTGTGCCTCGATGGCGGAATCGGTAGACGCAGCGGATTCAAAATCCGCCGTTGGTAACAACGTGAGAGTTCGAGTCTCTCTCGAGGCACCATCATCCTATTCAACGGGCAGCCGAGAGCCCGCTGAATGCCGTTAGCTTTCAAGCACGGCAGCGCTTCACAGCATGACCTGAGCCAGTTGGCTCGACGCCCCTCGCGACACCCGATACAAGCGCGGCACTCACTGCACGGCACTACAGTCGACACCCGCCCAGAAAGGCTGATTCCGACTGACAAATCGCGCTGAAAAAGCGCCGCCTGAACAGGGCAAATTCTATGGCTGCAAGGGGTTGGCACTCCTTGAGAGTTATCGTAGAGTGTGCCCACTGTGTTTGCATGGGTCGCTGTAGAATCGTGACCTGGTGCAGTAGATCATTCGATCCGCTACATCCCGCTCGACTCCTTACTCCTTGCAACCAGTTCCCGCCCCTGCCGTGCAGGTGCGCTTCTACTATTGAGTTTCAAGGATACAAAGACATGTCGAATCGTCAGAACGGTACCGTCAAGTGGTTTAACGACGAGAAAGGTTTTGGTTTCATCACTCCCGAGAGCGGTCCGGATCTGTTCGTGCATTTCCGCGCGATCGAAGGCAACGGCTTCAAGAGCCTGAAAGAAGGCCAGAAAGTCAGCTTCATCGCAGTGCAAGGTCAAAAGGGCATGCAGGCTGACCAGGTTCAAGTCCAGGAATAAGCTGCCGCTCCGAAAAGCCCCTGATGGCAACATCAGGGGCTTTTTTATGCGCGCATTTCCGTAGAATGCGCGCCTGCCTTACTCAAAAGGACTTCCATGCGCCACTCACTCAGCCCTCAGGGCCAATTTCCAGCCGCCAGCCTGAGCCGTCGGCTTGCTGCACTCTTCTACGACGCCTTCCTTTCGATTGCCCTGATGATGGTTGTCACTCTGCTTTATCAGCAGGTTCTGCTGCGCCTGTTCTATGGCAGTGAGGCGCTCAAGGCCGTAGCGGAGAGCGGCGGCCTGGACCGGGACCCTATTCTCGCCACGCTGCTGCTGTTCTGCCTGTTCGCCTTTTTCGCGAAGTTCTGGACCCACAACGGCCAGACACTCGGCATGCAGGTGTGGGGTGTACGCATCCAGAATGCCGATGGCAGCGCCATTGATCTTTGGCAGGCGCTGCTGCGCTTTCTGATCGCCATCCTGTCATGGCTTGCGCTGGGGCTGGGCTACTGGTGGATGCTCTGGGACAAGCAGAAGCGCACCTGGCATGACATCTATTCGGAAAGCCAGGTGGTGCATCTGCCGAAGAATATTCACAAGAA
>NZ_JAMOHY010000046.1 GCF_024448695.1 Stutzerimonas stutzeri
CCTATAATGCGCACCTTCTCCGGCGCAGGCCTTGGGCGAAACCTCTTGTAAATCAAGGGCTTAGCTAAATTAAGGGCTTGCACGGACGGCGAATTCGAGTAGAATGCGCCGGGCTGGCAGGGTGGTGGTTAGGCTCTGTTGGTGCTTCGGTCGGGTTGATCGCAAGCGGTTGAAAGAGGTGGTTGACAGCGGTTTTGAACGCTGTAGAATTCGCCTCCCGCTGACGAGAGACGCTGAGTTGATCGAAGGCATAAGCGGTTGAGAAGAAAGAAAAACTTCTTCAAAACAGCTTGACGAGACACAAGGCTGCTGTAGAATGCGCGGCCTCGGTTAAGGCGAAAGGCTTGATCGAAACGCTCTTTAACAACTGAATCAAGCAATTCGTGTGGGTGCTTGTGAGGTAAGACTGATAGTCAGCAAGATTATCAGCATCACAATGTACTCAACGAGAAATCATTGAGTGCTCTTCTTGAGGGTAACCTTTGGAAGAGATTGCGATTGCTGAGCCAAGTTTAGGGTTTTCTCAAAACCCAAGCAGTATTGAACTGAAGAGTTTGATCATGGCTCAGATTGAACGCTGGCGGCAGGCCTAACACATGCAAGTCGAGCGGATGAAGGGAGCTTGCTCCCTGATTTAGCGGCGGACGGGTGAGTAATGCCTAGGAATCTGCCTGGTAGTGGGGGATAACGTCCGGAAACGGGCGCTAATACCGCATACGTCCTACGGGAGAAAGCAGGGGACCTTCGGGCCTTGCGCTATCAGATGAGCCTAGGTCGGATTAGCTTGTTGGTGAGGTAAAGGCTCACCAAGGCGACGATCCGTAACTGGTCTGAGAGGATGATCAGTCACACTGGAACTGAGACACGGTCCAGACTCCTACGGGAGGCAGCAGTGGGGAATATTGGACAATGGGCGAAAGCCTGATCCAGCCATGCCGCGTGTGTGAAGAAGGTCTTCGGATTGTAAAGCACTTTAAGTTGGGAGGAAGGGTTGTAGATTAATACTCTGCAATTTTGACGTTACCGACAGAATAAGCACCGGCTAACTTCGTGCCAGCAGCCGCGGTAATACGAAGGGTGCAAGCGTTAATCGGAATTACTGGGCGTAAAGCGCGCGTAGGTGGTTTGTTAAGTTGGAAGTGAAAGCCCCGGGCTCAACCTGGGAACTGCTTTCAAAACTGGCAAGCTAGAGTATGGCAGAGGGTGGTGGAATTTCCTGTGTAGCGGTGAAATGCGTAGATATAGGAAGGAACACCAGTGGCGAAGGCGACCACCTGGGCTAATACTGACACTGAGGTGCGAAAGCGTGGGGAGCAAACAGGATTAGATACCCTGGTAGTCCACGCCGTAAACGATGTCAACTAGCCGTTGGGATCCTTGAGATCTTAGTGGCGCAGCTAACGCATTAAGTTGACCGCCTGGGGAGTACGGCCGCAAGGTTAAAACTCAAATGAATTGACGGGGGCCCGCACAAGCGGTGGAGCATGTGGTTTAATTCGAAGCAACGCGAAGAACCTTACCAGGCCTTGACATGCAGAGAACTTTCCAGAGATGGATTGGTGCCTTCGGGAACTCTGACACAGGTGCTGCATGGCTGTCGTCAGCTCGTGTCGTGAGATGTTGGGTTAAGTCCCGTAACGAGCGCAACCCTTGTCCTTAGTTACCAGCACGTTATGGTGGGCACTCTAAGGAGACTGCCGGTGACAAACCGGAGGAAGGTGGGGATGACGTCAAGTCATCATGGCCCTTACGGCCTGGGCTACACACGTGCTACAATGGTCGGTACAAAGGGTTGCCAAGCCGCGAGGTGGAGCTAATCCCATAAAACCGATCGTAGTCCGGATCGCAGTCTGCAACTCGACTGCGTGAAGTCGGAATCGCTAGTAATCGTGAATCAGAATGTCACGGTGAATACGTTCCCGGGCCTTGTACACACCGCCCGTCACACCATGGGAGTGGGTTGCTCCAGAAGTAGCTAGTCTAACCTTCGGGAGGACGGTTACCACGGAGTGATTCATGACTGGGGTGAAGTCGTAACAAGGTAGCCGTAGGGGAACCTGCGGCTGGATCACCTCCTTAATCGAAGACATCAGCTTCTTCATAAGTTCCCACACGAATTGCTTGATTCATTGCGAAGACGATTGGGTCTGTAGCTCAGTTGGTTAGAGCGCACCCCTGATAAGGGTGAGGTCGGCAGTTCGAATCTGCCCAGACCCACCAATGTTGTGTGGGGCGCAGGCTTCAAGACATTGGGGCCATAGCTCAGCTGGGAGAGCGCCTGCCTTGCACGCAGGAGGTCAGCGGTTCGATCCCGCTTGGCTCCACCACCACTCGTCATGCTTTAGAGTTCAGAAATGAACATTTCTGCGTCAGCAGTTGAATGTTGATTTCTGGTCTTTACCAGTATCGTTCTTTAAAAATTTGGGTATGTGATAGAAATAGACTGAGTGATCACTTTCACTGGTGATTGTTCAGGCTAAGGTAAAATTTGCGAGTAGCTCGTAAGAGCAAAATGCGGATTTTCGGCGAATGTCGTCTTCACGTTATTAGACAATAACCAGATTGCTTGGGGTTATATGGTCAAGTGAAGAAGCGCATACGGTGGATGCCTTGGCAGTCAGAGGCGATGAAAGACGTGGTAGCCTGCGAAAAGCTTCGGGGAGTCGGCAAACAGACTTTGATCCGGAGATGTCTGAATGGGGGAACCCAGCCATCATAAGATGGTTATCACACACTGAATACATAGGTGTGTGAGGCGAACCCGGGGAACTGAAACATCTAAGTACCCGGAGGAAAAGAAATCAACCGAGATTCCCTTAGTAGTGGCGAGCGAACGGGGACTAGCCCTTAAGTGGCTTTGAGATTAGCGGAACGCTCTGGAAAGTGCGGCCATAGTGGGTGATAGCCCTGTACGCGAAAATCTCTTAGTCATGAAATCGAGTAGGACGGAGCACGAGAAACTTTGTCTGAATATGGGGGGACCATCCTCCAAGGCTAAATACTACTGACTGACCGATAGTGAACTAGTACCGTGAGGGAAAGGCGAAAAGAACCCCGGAGAGGGGAGTGAAATAGATCCTGAAACCGTATGCGTACAAGCAGTGGGAGCCTACTTTGTTGGGTGACTGCGTACCTTTTGTATAATGGGTCAGCGACTTATTTTCAGTGGCGAGCTTAACCGAATAGGGGAGGCGTAGCGAAAGCGAGTCTTAATAGGGCGTCTAGTCGCTGGGAATAGACCCGAAACCGGGCGATCTATCCATGGGCAGGTTGAAGGTTAGGTAACACTGACTGGAGGACCGAACCGACTACCGTTGAAAAGTTAGCGGATGACCTGTGGATCGGAGTGAAAGGCTAATCAAGCTCGGAGATAGCTGGTTCTCCTCGAAAGCTATTTAGGTAGCGCCTCGTGTATCACTGCTGGGGGTAGAGCACTGTTTCGGCTAGGGGGTCATCCCGACTTACCAAACCGATGCAAACTCCGAATACCAGCAAGTGTCAGCACGGGAGACACACGGCGGGTGCTAACGTCCGTCGTGAAAAGGGAAACAACCCAGACCGTCAGCTAAGGTCCCAAAATCCTGGTTAAGTGGGAAACGATGTGGGAAGGCTCAGACAGCTAGGAGGTTGGCTTAGAAGCAGCCACCCTTTAAAGAAAGCGTAATAGCTCACTAGTCGAGTCGGCCTGCGCGGAAGATGTAACGGGGCTCAAACCAGGTACCGAAGCTACGGGTTCATCTTAGGATGAGCGGTAGAGGAGCGTTCTGTAAGCCTGTGAAGGTCAATTGAGAAGTTGGCTGGAGGTATCAGAAGTGCGAATGCTGACATGAGTAACGACAATGCGAGTGAAAAACTCGCACGCCGAAAGACCAAGGGTTCCTGCGCAACGTTAATCGACGCAGGGTGAGTCGGTCCCTAAGGCGAGGCTGAAGAGCGTAGTCGATGGGAAACGGGTTAATATTCCCGTACTTCTGGTTACTGCGATGGGGGGACGGAGAAGGCTAGGCCAGCTTGGCGTTGGTTGTCCAAGTTTAAGGTGGTAGGCAGAGGTCTTAGGTAAATCCGGGATCTTAATGCCGAGAACTGATGACGAGCTTTCTTTTAGAAAGCGAAGTGGTTGATGCCATGCTTCCAGGAAAAGCCTCTAAGCTTCAGGTAATCAGGAACCGTACCCCAAACCGACACAGGTGGTTGGGTAGAGAATACCAAGGCGCTTGAGAGAACTCGGGTGAAGGAACTAGGCAAAATGGCACCGTAACTTCGGGAGAAGGTGCGCCGGTGAGGGTGAAGTATTTACTACGTAAGCCCATGCCGGTCGAAGATACCAGGCCGCTGCGACTGTTTATTAAAAACACAGCACTCTGCAAACACGAAAGTGGACGTATAGGGTGTGACGCCTGCCCGGTGCCGGAAGGTTAATTGATGGGGTTAGCGCAAGCGAAGCTCTTGATCGAAGCCCCGGTAAACGGCGGCCGTAACTATAACGGTCCTAAGGTAGCGAAATTCCTTGTCGGGTAAGTTCCGACCTGCACGAATGGCGTAACGATGGCGGCGCTGTCTCCACCCGAGACTCAGTGAAATTGAAATCGCTGTGAAGATGCAGTGTATCCGCGGCTAGACGGAAAGACCCCGTGAACCTTTACTATAGCTTTGCACTGGACTTTGAATTTGCTTGTGTAGGATAGGTGGGAGGCTTTGAAGCGTGGACGCCAGTTCGCGTGGAGCCAACCTTGAAATACCACCCTGGCAACTTTGAGGTTCTAACTCTGGTCCGTTATCCGGATCGAGGACAGTGTATGGTGGGTAGTTTGACTGGGGCGGTCTCCTCCTAAAGAGTAACGGAGGAGTACGAAGGTGCGCTCAGACCGGTCGGAAATCGGTCGTAGAGTATAAAGGCAAAAGCGCGCTTGACTGCGAGACAGACACGTCGAGCAGGTACGAAAGTAGGTCTTAGTGATCCGGTGGTTCTGTATGGAAGGGCCATCGCTCAACGGATAAAAGGTACTCCGGGGATAACAGGCTGATACCGCCCAAGAGTTCATATCGACGGCGGTGTTTGGCACCTCGATGTCGGCTCATCACATCCTGGGGCTGAAGCCGGTCCCAAGGGTATGGCTGTTCGCCATTTAAAGTGGTACGCGAGCTGGGTTTAGAACGTCGTGAGACAGTTCGGTCCCTATCTGCCGTGGACGTTTGAGATTTGAGAGGGGCTGCTCCTAGTACGAGAGGACCGGAGTGGACGAACCTCTGGTGTTCCGGTTGTCACGCCAGTGGCATTGCCGGGTAGCTACGTTCGGAAGAGATAACCGCTGAAAGCATCTAAGCGGGAAACTTGCCTCAAGATGAGATCTCACTGGAGCCTTGAGCTCCCTGAAGGGCCGTCGAAGACTACGACGTTGATAGGTTGGGTGTGTAAGCGCTGTGAGGCGTTGAGCTAACCAATACTAATTGCCCGTGAGGCTTGACCATATAACACCCAAACAATTTGATGTTTGCGTGTCAGACGGTTGAAGTCGACAAACAAACCGAAAAGACGCATCGCTCGCAAAGCGAAAGAAACACCGCAACACCATCACATACCCATTAGGGGAAGCGACTCAACACCGACTCCCCAACCGAATTGCTTGACGACCATAGAGCGTTGGAACCACCTGATCCCATCCCGAACTCAGAAGTGAAACGACGCATCGCCGATGGTAGTGTGGGGTCTCCCCATGTGAGAGTAGGTCATCGTCAAGCTTATACACCAAACCCCCGACCCTCGTAAGAAGGTCGGGGGTTTGTCTTTGAGCAGGAAAAA
>NZ_JAMOHY010000047.1 GCF_024448695.1 Stutzerimonas stutzeri
CACCACCGCCAGCCCTCCCTACGCCAGTGTGGCCCATAGAACGGGGCTTTCAGCAGGCCATGCACCTGACCTCAACAGAGCTTTTCAGAAAAAAGGGCAGATGTAGTCAGCCAGTTTCCGCGAGCTATCAGCGGCCTTAGTGCTGGGTGAGTAACGCACGAGGATCGGCTACAATGGAGTGGTACAAATCAACCGAGGCTGCGACTGTGACAACCCCAAGCCTGCAAGCCAAAAAGGCCTACTGCGCCAAAACCCGCCAGTCCAACTATGCCGCCAGCCTTCGGCTTGAGGGCTACGATGTTGCGCCTGCCGATGCTAAGCGCAAACTACCCACGCGCGAATCTGTGTTGAATAACTACCGGCAGGCTTGATTCTGGATAAATACGGCGTCGGCCAAGATCCATACTGCTATCCAGGCACTGCCGTTCTGCGCAATCGCCTTGGTATTCACGACGATGCCGCACTCAGTCAGGCAGAACACGACCTTTCAGTCATCGCTGCCAGTGAAATTGATTTCGATCTCCCTCCTTATGATCTCGCTTACCTGAAGCGTGTTCATCAGCATCTCTTCAAAGATCTTTATGACTGGGCAGGTCAGATCCGCACAGTCGACATCTCCAAAGGTGGTACCCACTTCTGCAACGTCAACCGGATAGAGCCGGAAGCCGAAAAGCTTTTTCGTGCTCTAGCTCAGGTTCGCTGGCTTGAGGGGCTTGAGCGTGTCGCCTTGGTGAGCGCCGTCGCTGAGTATTTTGGCGATCTCAATGTCATCCACCCCTTTCGCGAAGGCAACGGCCGTGCTCAGCGTATTTTGTTCGAACACATCATCGTGAACGCCGGCTATGAGATTAGCTGGTGGGCCGTTGACGAAGGGGAATGGATTCAAGCCAACATTGATGCGGTGGTCTGCGACTATTCAGCATTGATCAGCATTTTCGACAGGTGCATTGGTGGCCAGATACCTATCTGAATGGATGCCTCTCTGGCGAGTTTGAGCACAGGTTTATGAATCACTGACGTAGCGCCTTGCTGAGTCTAAGGCCCCATAAACACTGCTCCCTAGGCGCAGTCCTTGCCGGCTAAACTACTGCCTTACTGAGAAATTGCTTCATGTAGTCACCCCTTGACGCTATGCTGCGTCCGGGGAAAATTACACAATAAAACTTCCTGCTCTACTTTTAATTTTTCCACTATTGCTCACGCATCTAGAAAATCATGTCCACTGAGATAGAAATTAAAGCACTAGTACTAAATAAGTTACTTAAATTAGGAGCCATCAATAAAACATCGTTGGTTTTCAATGAAATGAACCTAGCGGGCAAAGAAAGGCGAGTGGATCTTGGATACCTGACTAACAACCAAATTGTCGCCATCGAGATAAAAAGTGAAAAAGACACTCTTTACCGTCTTTCAGGTCAAATTTCAGGGTATAGAAGATACTTCGATAAGATAATATTGGTCGTCGCAAAGAAATTCACTGAAACCGCGGTTGGCATTACCGAAAATGAAGTTGAAATATGGGAGGTAGACGATGGGCATATCAAAGTAATTCGCAGAGGAAAAATAATTAAAAATATTGACAAAAGGAGCTATATTGAATTAATGACAAGGAGAGAGATAAGGATTTTAGCGAAATATCAAAACATTCAGCATTCCGATCTAGCCATTTACGAACTAAAACAAGAAGTCCTATCTAGAATCAATCGGGTATCAAAAGAGAAAATCAAGCTAGCTCTTATAGATGGTCTTTACAATAGGTTCCAGCTGGCTTCTAATCGATTTCTAAGTACAGCGTTAGCTAAAGACGAAATTACACCTCATGACGTTCCCTTACTAAGCCCCCACTCTTTATATATGGCCGCACAATAGCTAGTCAATCCACTCCTCATCAGTATCGATTGATGTTGTGTCCTCGTTATAATACAGCTGATTGAATAGATGTATATTGATCCTAACAGCAGTGGACTTTTGAGCACTATCTATGGAAAAACTTTCGCCCAAAGCGGTAAGCTCAATTTGCTGCGTCCCCCACAGACGTAAAGTAGGAATCCAGTAGTCGGAATCAACGACCTCTTTAGCCATCTCCACGTAAGCTTTCTTTCTTCTTTCTTTGGAGCCTGGGGTATCGTCATCAATTTCCCGTCGTACAAACTTCCAGTCTTTCTTCAGCGGATAATCAATTCTTGGCGGTGGGGTTCCAGCGCCTCCATTTTGTTTTTCCGCGCGCGCACTTCCTCTATCCGAATATATTAGGGGCCATGCAATTCCTGACGCCTCCAATTTATTGTATAGCAGGCGCTCATAAATAGAATTCTCTCCTTTCAATTGTCCTGAAAAACCGTTAGGGAAAGACGAAGCGCTAACTGAAAAAGCCGCCTCCGATAGCGAATTGTTAGCTTCAGCAATAAATTTATTGAGCATGACAATGCGCTCAGAGAAGTTTATATCCACGGTACCAAGGTCATAGAGAAACAATATATTCTTAACGTCATGCCTGCGCAGAACCTCTAAAATTTGCGCATGCTTGCTTAAATTGCTTTCTTCGGGCCGTATTCTAAGCACCACACCCCGATTGAGAGAGGAGAGCCTAGTAACTTGTTCTTCAAACCCTATCCTTTGTTCATGACGTAAGCAAGGCACCGCATTGTCATGCGCCTCGATAAAACTACACCACTTATCGTAGCCTCCAGAGGGGTCGAGCAAAGCCTGAATCTCTCTAAATATTTCTTTATCAGGATATTTGCCTGTAAACAGGAAGGTTTTATTTTTAGATAGGAAGCTTGCCTCAATATCCGCAATCCACTTTCTATTCCCGATTGACTTCTCAATTCTTTTTAGAGTGCTTTCCAGCTTGTTAGCGGAAACCCATCCCTTTAATGCAAAAAGCGGAAGTAGTTTATCTATGTCTTTGCTTGGCAGCTGTTCTAAGGCTGTCATTTCAGCCGGACTTATCGCAAGGATCGGAATATAACTCCAAGGAATAAAAATATTCTGCATTAGAGAGACACTCCCGAACGAATTTTCGCTGCCGCCAGAGAGACTTGCGCATCATCTGCGATTTTTCGTTGCCTTTCTTCAGACTTTAGGTGAGCGTTCGTCTGAATAAAATTATCTATCAAGTGTACTGGCAAAATTATGTCAGCAGCCAATCTGTTAGCTTCTCTTTCTAACTCATCAGACAGCCTTGACCTGTATAAAACATCATCGGTAATACCGCCCGCAATACGATCTCTATGTAGAAGAAAGTGCGCTATTTCGTGCGCGATCGTAAAGCGCTGACGTTCTTTCACATCGTGACGATTAACCTTGATAGTAACCACTCCATCCGTTTCTCGAATTTCTCCCGAGATGGGGCCAGGCATAGTAGATTTCAGCACTTTTATTCCGAAATCTTTAGCTATTGCGCCTACTGCCACAGGAAAACCACTTTGATGCCTGCTGATTATTTCCCTTTGCTCTGGGGTAATTAGAGACCATTCTCGCGATACTCTCATTTAACCTCCCCCTCACTTGCAATATCGTCAATTCCACGATAGGTAATGCTGGCCACTGCATTTTGTATTATTTCATCAAAGCGCCCATTCTCCATAAGCACTATAATATTCTTTTCAGTGGCGTCCATAAGCTCTACCCCTGCTATGGAATTCACGGTTTCTTTCGCTGTATCTCTAGATGTCTTTACAGCCTCTTTTTTGATATTGCTATAACCCAAAATAGACAGTATCGCTATCAATACACCAAGTGCAGTAATGATGACTGAGGCGGCGGCAAGCACTGTTGAGGCTGTATTGCTTTCTGGCTTACCTTTGAGCCACTCAACTTCACGTTCTAGCTTCGCTATTTTGTCCGCTTGCAACTGAAACTTTAGCTCCAAAATTTCCGAGCTTTTTTCATCTTCAGAGATTCCGGCGTTAACCGCATCTTGGATCACTCTGTACAAGTCCATGCCGTCATGGATTTGTACAGAGGCCTTCTCAGAAATATTTTCACCATAAACAGCCGAGCCACTAAAAGTGAAAAAAACCAATATTCCAATCCGCACGATTAGCTTTCGCATATAAATCCCTTGATCTCTTTGATAGCGCCGCTTATTCCTTACCATTCTTTATTGCGCAGCCCATCCATACATTCTTTTACGTCCTCATCAATGACGTTTCCAGGTTTGATGCATTCCTTCATGGTGCGCCGAACTCCGCGATTGGCTTCGCGCTCGCGTTGATCTTGGGCTTTGAGGTTGGCGCGGGCGGCTTCGCCCATGGGGCCTTTGGAGCCAGTGAAGAGCTCGTTGATTAGGCGAGTCATGGTGTTGCTGTAAGCTTCGGCAGCTGGCCGCATTGCGTCCCCGACTTGGGTGCCAATGGGTTTGGATTCTTCTGCGAGGGCAGAAGTTGAGACTAGGGCTAGTGCCAGCAAAATCCGTTTCATTGGTGTTCTCCATTTCTTCGGGCGTACCAGCGCCTAGCTACTTTCTGAGTGATCGCTATCCCGCGTTTGGATTGGCCAAGTTTCGGTTGGCCTCGTCGTAGTCGGGGCTCGTTTGGCCATTGTCCGGTAGCACTTCGCCAGTAAGCAACCACCACCTATAGCTAGGGAAGACCGTGGCGAGAATTTCTATCTCGCCTGCGCCGACCCGCGCTCGTCCTCGCTTGATGTTTACCCATCTAAAGCGTGATTCTGAGTTTCAGATGCGACGAAACCCGAGCGTTGTTAGAGTCAGGAAGCTCCCGGCGATGGGGGAACATCCTGAACGTCGCGACAAGAAAGCTCGCGATGCTTAATGCAGCAACGGAGCTTCGAGACCTGCGCTCTCCACCGGGTAACCGATTGGAACCGTTGCAGGGCAACCGAGCCGGGCAACATAGCATCAGGATCAATGACCAGTGGCGGATCTGCTTTGTTTGGACAGACGCAGGCCCCACGCAAGTCGAAATCGTCGACTACCACTGAGGAGGTGGCTACATGGCAATTAACGGCATGCGCCCCGTTCACCCTGGTGAAGTGTTGCGCGAAGAGTTTCTGGAGCCGCTGGGGATTACTCCCGCTGCGCTTGCGCGTGCACTGCACGTATCGGCACCGACCATCAATGACATTGTGCGCGAGCGTCGTGGAATCACGGCTGATACAGCTATCCGTTTGGGCCGCTACTTCGATACATCAGCCCAGTTCTGGATGAACTTGCAGTCCGACTACGCATTGGCGACGACCTATGCGGCAAACGGCGAAGAGATCGAGCATGAAATCGAGCCGCTTCGAGCGGTTGGCTGACGGTGTGGACATGCTGTAGTCACTCCGTAGTCATCGGCCC
>NZ_JAMOHY010000048.1 GCF_024448695.1 Stutzerimonas stutzeri
GGGATGAGGCCGACTCGGAACGCCACCCTTACGTCCGGCTGCACACGACAGGCCACACGCGTGCTTCAGCCAGCGGTCTCGATGACGAGCGCTAAATCCACCGACGGTCGATATTCGTTGTCGGCACAGGATCAATACGGTCTGCAGTGGGCTCAACCAAGCCAGGCGACTCGGGGCGTAGAGCGGGAATCCGCTTCTTCTGACCGGATAGGGACCTCGCTGATTTCGGCCTCCTCATCTTCTTGAGTTGGAAGCGATGGCAGCAATCGCTTCATCCACAGAATCTGTGGATAAGCAGGTGGATATCATCCTTGATGGTTCATTGAAGACAGAGAAACCGCGGTTTGGTGACGGCTGATTGAATATCAACCAGTGGTTTTCTTTTCGATTTGGAATCAACAGCTTGAATCTTGCGCTCTGTGAAGGCTGCTTGCGGGTTGGGGCGGGCTGCAGTCGTTCACCAATCTGGATCAGTAGGTGAATTCGAAACGAAGGCAAGAAACCGGCGACCCTTGCGGTACGGTTACCGAAACCGGTCGTGTTATACCGGACGGGCGACGCGGAATGCGTGCGGCCAGAAAGCCCAAGCGGAGCCGGATAAAAGAGAGGCGGCTATGGGCATTCTTCCTGAACCGCGCGTTGCTCGCCAAGAACCTGCTGGGCAGTCTGTTCTACGTAATCGAAGACTTCAGTGGGTACCGTGTACTGGTATTGTTTACGACGGTGCTTCGAAACAACGCCATCATTGGTCAGGCACATCATCACCAGATTTGCCAAGTCGCTGCCGCGAATGTCGAATCGCTCATCCACAGCTCTGTAGACGGCGTCGTAGCACTCCAGAAAAGCGGCTTCCTCCCGGAGTTCGACCTCCAGGGCGTGCTGAGCCATTTCCATGGTGAAGATGACGCAGGCAGTTGCGTCCCAGTAGCGGTAGATCGCCGCATCCCCCCTGAAGTCGAAAGTCAATTTTCCAAAGTCGATCCACTGCACATCCCAGAAATCCCGGGCTGGGCGGGAGAATCCCTGCAGGGCTTCCAGATACAGGCGCTCCTCATGCTTCATTGCCACCGACACTGGCAGCAGCAGGCCGTTCTCCAAGGCGCCTGCACGGCAAAGTGCCTGATGGATCAGAAAACGGGATAGGCGTCCGTTTCCATCCATAAAGGGGTGGAGGAATACGAAACCAAAGGAAATGATGCCAGCTGCTACCAGCGGGTCGATTTGGGTGGGGGCCTCATTCGCAAACAGCATGAGGTGTTCCATCAGTTCGCGGCACAGGTCTGGTGGTGGTGGAACATAAGTTACCCCGGCAGCCCCCTGAAGGGCTCCTGCGAGGTGGTTTTGCTCATGCCTGAATGCCGCAGCTAGATCGTAAGGGTTGGAGACGGTGGCGTTCTGCAGCGCCACCAGATACTCCTCGGTCAGAGGCTGGCGCTCGTGTGCCTGGCGTAGCAATTGAATGAATCGTCGTGACTTGTCCTCGCTCGGCGCTTCGCGTTCGATCGCGAACGAATCTTTGGTCTCATGTAAATAGGCCCAGTTGATCGCCCGATCCATCATGATTGGAGGCAGGGACTCCATGAAGGCTTTTGCCCGACCAAGAATGTCGTGTTCCTGAAGCTCGTTCAGTCTGGCGGTTCTTTCCACGGTGGCGCAGTAATCCAGGTTGCCGAGGCCGTTGAATTCCACCCTCCATCGCGAATTTCTCGCTCCAGGGCAGGTCACGTAGCGCTTGGGATCGAAGAGCGGCACGAAAGCGCCCCGAACCGGCGAATGCTGAGGAACCTCCTCGCCAGTGAACGCCTCTCTCAGATAGCACGCCTTGCGAATGTAGATACCGTTGGGCGCCTCTTGCAGTGCATTCTCCAGAGCTGTGACTGGAATTCTGGGGAGGGCCTGAGCCAGTATGGCGAGGTTGATTCCCTCATGCTTCAAGGCAAAGAGAATGTGGCCGAGCAAGTCATCGGCTGCAGGTGCCGTGGCAGGTGGTACCGCCAAGGTTTGGCCTATCTTCTTCAAACGAGTGACGGGCTGCACAATCGCCGGCAGGTGCAAGGGAAAAGCGGGCAGCTGCATGGCTTCGCGTAGCCAGGCGTAACCGACTAGGTGCATGTCAAAAATCCTTCAGATGGTCTCTGGTTCCCAGATTTTCTTGATTGAGACAAGAAAATCTTAATTTTTGACGATTCTACTGATTTTTTATCGATTCAATCATATCAATTTGCCGAGTCTTTTCTTCCTTCGCCCTGCCGACCGTGCCGAAGTACAACGGCAGGACAACACCTTGCTGGCCACGGCCATTACCGAGATGTCGGCCAGTGCGTCTGAGGTTGCCCGCAATACCACTGATTGCTCTGACACAGCCTGGTGGCTGTCGAGCAGGGCCAGGGTTAGGTAAGGCGCAACAGCGAGGCAATAGGCGGCTTGGCAGGTGATATCAACGACGCAGCCTCGGCGATCACTCAATTGGGCCAGGACATCGAGCGCGTCGGCGTAGTGCTGGACGTCATCAAGTCCATTTCCGAGCAAACGAACTTGCTTGCCCTCAATGCCGCAATCGAGGCCGCGCGGGCTGGCGAGCAGGGTCGGCGCTTTGCGGTCGTCGCTGACGAGGTGCGCACACTGGCAGGAAGAACCCAGAACTCCGCCAATGAGATCCAGTAGATGATTACCCAGTTGCGTCAGGCTTCGGCTCAGGTCGTGTCGACGATGCAGTCGGGTGCCCAGCGTACCCATGACGCGGTGCAGCAGGCTAATGGTGTGGCAGGCACGCTAGGTGACACGGTTACCAGCTTTGATGACATCGTGCAGCGGGCGCAGCAGATTGCGGTGGCGGCGCAGTAGCAGAGCCACGTGACGCAGGAGATCAATGAGCTGGCAGTTCGGATTCATACCGCGAGCGAGGAAGGCGCGCGTGATGCTTCCGCGCTGCGTGAGCTTGGCCAGAGCATGCTCGCCATCTCGCAACGGCTGGCCGGTATGAGTCGCTAGGCGGGTTTGTCCTTTGACGGCCTGCCTATGGGCAGGCGTGGCGAAGCCGCGTTATCGACACCCTATAGCGCTTCTTGAGTGGCAAGCGACGATCGGTCAATGAAGGCCATGTCCTGACCATGCGGCACCCTGAGGCGAACGAATCAGGACGCGCCGCGCACCTCGAAATGCTGAAACAGCGTGCACAGCTGTTCCCGCAGCTGCGGCCAGTCCTGCGGTGTGAGGATTCGACCAAGGGAGGGATCAAGCATGTGCTCGCTACGAGCCAGCGGCACCACGAGGCGTTGTACGCCGCGTTCATGCAGGCCACGGGCGAGTAAACCCAGTGCATCGGTATCGAGCAGTTGCCAGTGGACAGTCGTACGCACTTCGTGTGCGACCCCACTGGCCAGCAGCAGATCCAGGCTTTCCCAGTTCACCCTGTCACCATGGGGCGTTCCGGTTATGGATGAGGCGTGGCCCGGAGGCACCTTGATGTCCCAGTAGTTGCCCTTGCGGCTCATGCTCATCACCAGTCCATGCTGCGCGAGTACGGCTCGGTGGGCCGCGCTGGCGTATTGGCTGCCACGATCCGAGTGTACGATCAGCCCGGCAGCAGGCTGGCGTTGAGCGACCGCCATCTGTAACGCCGAGCACACCAGCTCTGCCGGCATGTTCGGCGCTATCGACCAATCAACGATCTTGCGCGAGAACAGATCCATTACCGCAGCCAGATAGAGCCAGCCGCGGCGTGTTCGGATGTAGGTAATATCAGCTGCCCAGTCCCGGTTAGCAGCCTTGGGGTTGAACTGCCGATTCAGAACGTTGGCCGCTATCGGCAGGTCGTGTTTGCTGTCGGTGGTGTGGACGAACTTGCGCTTCCAGGTCGGTCGCAGCTGGTGCTTTTTCATCAGCTGTCTGATCCGGTAGCGCCCGTGCTGGATACCTTGGGCCTTGAGCGCCGCTTGCAGGCGACGACTGCCATAGGTGCGGCCGCTCGCCATGAACAGGGCTTTCAGAGAGGCGGCCACAGGGCAGGACTTGGTCGGTTGCAACAAGCCTCGACGCGCTGCGCAGTAGCCCGAGCGGCTCACTCCAAATAATCGACAAAGCCTCGTGGTAGGGGCCTTTTGCTGCTCTTGAGCGATCAAGCGATAGATCACTTCATTTCCCGGGCAAAGAAGGCCGACGCTTCCTAAGAAACACCTTCTACAGCCTGTAGCTTGAAGCCAAACACAGCTGCCCGACGATGCAACCCCTGCACCGCGCGCTCCCGGTACTTGTGCTCATAGTGATCGGCTCCTGGGTCCTGATAGGCCATGCCAAAGCGCATTGTGTTATAGAGCAGGATGGTTACGAGCGGTGTTTGTGACCGCCTTGGCCTTGCCGATGCGCGCTGACAAGCGTCGGTAGAAGGCACCTAGTGCCGTGCTGGTTTTGCCGATGATCACGGCGGCCAGGCGCAAGAGTGCTGTCACCCGATTATCACTCGCTGCTGTCCATCCACAAAAATGCCCGACCTGAATGCCTCAAGTCGGGCTTTTTGTCGCAGGTACTACTTGCAGCGACGGGTTATCGATATCCCCCCTTAGGGCTCAACCCGTAGAAGCTTTCAAAGCACGGCTCATGGAATAGGGCTGTGTTGTTGTAGGAGGGCCACCAGATCCGTATTGGTAATGAAGGCGCCCAAAAGCCACAACGTCGCGCTTCTGGGCTATTCGTTGGTATCGTCTTGGCGCGATACCAACCCTACGAACGCTGACTCCGAAAACAGCTCTGACAAAGCCGAAACTGGCGGCTGAGCACTGGCATCGACTTGCCGCATTTCTGGCAGTTGCTTGCAGCCCCTGATACACGTCGGTGGTCGGCGCTGCGTGGTTTACGCCGGCGTGACAGTTCGCGGGTGATGGCCTCGTTGAGCAGGCTGCGGTGGCCTTCGGCCTGTTCCAGCGCACGGAAGTGCTCCGGCAGGGTGCGGGCCAGGTGCAGGTAGGTTTCGATGATGTGCAGGGTGCTTTCCAGCGTGGCCAGGTCGGCCTCGATAAACAGGCGCGGCAGTTCGACTTGTTTGTTTTGGGCAACCTTTTTCAGCCACTGCTGGGCGTGGGTGGCGGCGGGGCTGTCCAGCCCACCGCGAATTGGGGTGCAGGCGAAGATCCAGCGCAGC
>NZ_JAMOHY010000049.1 GCF_024448695.1 Stutzerimonas stutzeri
ACGTGATGCCGGTAATCGCGTTCATCTTTAATCAAATGTTCCCAGTAACGCCGTTGCCAGATCCCGCGCTCGCCGCGGGAGCGCTGAGTTGCCGTCAGCACCTCGGTCTTCGGCAAGCGTCGGGCGAAAGCGAACTTGATGACTTTCCAGCGCAGGGCGAAATCAGCATCGCCGTCCGGTAGTGTCCAGACGCAATGCATGTGGTCGGGCAGAACGACCCAGGCGTCGATGTGGAAGGGATGGCGTGAGCGTGTGGCGCGCACCGTCTCGCGGAGCAGGTCGACATGGCGGACCAGCAGGTCGCTGCGACGGTTGAACAGATTGACCGTGAAGAAATAAGTGGCGCCCGGCATTTGGGCGCGGCGGTAGCGGGACATGGCGGCTCATCCTTGAGCTTGTGTTGGCGTAGGGTGGATAAGAAAAGCGTTATCCACCCTACGCCACCGCACCCACGTAATCCGCCGACGCATCGGCATTGCGTAGGGTGGAAAACGGCGAAGCCTTTTCCACGCGTCACGTACAGGCTACTCGTTATTTACGTTTCGGGTTGGGTTGCCGCTTGCTGCTGCTGTACAAAATCAAGCTGAATAGGGATAAAAGGCTGAGCATAACTATTACCAGCTGCTTATAAGCTTAAATGCGCCTGGCCCGCCAATCATTACGAAAATCGTAGATTCGGTTATTGGAATAAATTGCCACCGCTCGATAGTAATTGTCCGGTTTGTCCAGTAGGCGCTTTTTGGGTGACTTTTCTAAAACGAGCTTTAGCGTGGAGTTGAATCGGGTTTTGCGAAGCCGGGTGATCACCTCGGCGTCATTGACTGGCATAACTAAAGCGGGCAAATCCCTAATTTTTATGTAGTAAACTTTCTTCCTGTGGTGGATGAAAGTTACGAGATCTTCATAAACACCATATATCTCTACAGTTTCTGGTGGAGCCGAAAGCAATGGGTAGCCTTCGTATGCCAGAAAACCAAGCACAAAAACAAGGGCGCTTATGAACTTGAATTTTGCGGATCTGACGTTGGGTGCAGGCGCAGACACAATAAGTTCCAGTTAGGTGAGCTTAGAAATAGTGATATCCAACACTACGCCACTGTCGCCGCCTGTTCCGCCGATGCCTCGGCATTGTCGGAAAACGGAAGATGGTGAAGCTGTTTCAGCACAGAGCAAAATCAGCGTCGCCGTCCGGTTGTGTCCAGACGCAATGCATGTGGTCGGGTAGAACGACCCATGCGTCGATGTGGAAGGGATGGCGTGAGCGTGTGGCTCGCACCGTCTCGCGGAGCAGGTCGATATGGCGGACCAGCAGGTCGCTGCGACTGTTGAACAGATTGACCGTGAAGAAATAAGTGGCGCCCGGCATTTGGGCGCGGTGGTAGCGGGACATGGCGGCTCATCCTTGAGCTTGTGTTGGCGGAAAGATCGCTTCGGTGGATAAGAAAAGCGTTATCCACCCTACATCACCGCACCCCCATAATCCGCCGACGCATCGGCATTGCGTAGGGTGGAAAACGGCGAAGCCTTTTCCACGCGTCACTTCCAGGCTACTCGTTCGCTATATGCTCTAACGGCAGCAGCTTCTGTCCACGTACGTCTTGTTACCGTTGCGGTTGATGTAGAAACAACCGCCCTTGGGTCCTTGCTGCAGATCAGCTCCGCTCGGTCCACAACCTTTGGCGGCAGCGATCTGCGGTGTTGATAACAAAGCGAACCCGAGGAGTAATGCCGCGCAGAACTTCAAGATGGAGCTCGAGGCAGAGGTTTTGGCTGTGATTATCAGTTGCCCGTCCTTGTGCGTTGTGTTGGCGGTCAGGTCTGTATAGGTGGATAAGCAAAGCGCTATTTACCCAACGCCACCGCGCCACGTAATCCGCCGGCGTGCGTAGTGTGGAAATTCGCGATGCCTTTTCCACGCGTTACTTCCAGGCTACTCGCTACGTCAGTTTAATAAATTAGATTAATCTTGCTAGGTATAGGAGCTCTTCGATAGTGGCTCTATATGTTAATCTGATGCTTCTGATGTCGTCTCGCCTACAATTATACTTTATGCGGTGGGCTGAGAGGTTTCCTAATTCTCTGAAGTGATCTATTTCTTTTTTTGTTTCTGGTGAAAGTTTTATTTCGGGTTTAGAAATGGCTTTATTTATAAGATTTTTTAAGCTCTGGTAGTTTCCTTCTTCGTCTTTTACCTGCTCTTGAATTTCGGCAGCTTCGAAGCAGTGTATAAGTAGGATTTCTAAGAGTCTTCTCATCATTAAAGCGCAAGCATCAAAAGAGTTTTTCTCGTACGTAGAGTTTATTTGTTGAACGATCCTCGCTAAATATTGACGTTTAGAGTTTTGAATAAGAATCTCTGGAATTATCGAGTCGTCAGAAATTATTTCTTCAGAGCTGCTTAGGTTGGGTAGCTTTTCTTTTAATTCGTTGTATTTTTTTTGTGATATTCGATACAGGTTATCCTGTGATCCCTTTATGAAGGACTGAGATTTTAAGATTTTTCCTTTAAGTCTCGATAAATTTGGCTTTGCAAAGCCCAGTCCAAAGAGTACTGCCGCCATGTCAGGAATAGAAAATTCTTGCTGCGCTTTGTTTTCAAAAAAATAAAACGCAAGGAGCTCAACTTTTTCCAGCTCGTTTTTTTCAGATAGTTTATTTTTGATGGAGAAAACGTCTATTTTCAAAGATGAGCTCCATGTGTTTAGAGTTATACGTTGTTTAGGCTTTCTAGCAGCTCTTCAGCTTTCTCGATACCAGGTATAGTTAATTTACAAGACTTGCTAGATGAGCCTTTTTTGCCCTCAACAATGATTAGCTCCTTTGCTCCTGAAATATAGCTTGAGAAGTTCGAAGAGTCCAAGCAGCTTTGCTCTTGGCATAGGCGCCTAATATCATGCAAGGATACCTCATTAACTCCTGCGGAGCGGCATCCCCATAAATAAATAAGAGCGGTATTTACAGTTTTCTTTGCGTTGTTGATGCCAGGTACTTTTTTAATTATTTTTACAGATTTGTCTTCTATGTGTAGGACTCGATTGTAGACTTTTGCAGTCGGGGCCGAGTTTTGATCTACTTCTTGGGAGGTGGGCTGAGGTGACGTTTTTTCGAGATTGTATGGTGGGGTGGATGGGGTTCTAATCGAATCAAGTATTAGGTCTTTAAAATTTTCAATTTGTTGAGAAACAAAGTTTTCAGATCCCGAGATTTCAAAAGTACCGTCTCTAAGCGATAGGTGGATTTTTGCTTCGTTATTCATGTTAGCTCCAATAAAAAGCCCCGCGCTAG
>NZ_JAMOHY010000050.1 GCF_024448695.1 Stutzerimonas stutzeri
GCAAATGCTGTGGGTTCTTTTTAAATCTGTCGCTATGATGCCCGCCTTGTAGAAGGGGTTGTATGAACAGGTTGCTGGAAATTTTACAAGATGGTCGTTTTCACTCGGGGCAGGAGCTTGGAGCCCTCCTTGGGATAAGTCGTAGCGCGGTATGGAAGCACTTGCAACGGCTTGAGCTGGCTCTGGGAATACAGCTCTACAAAGTACCCGGACGAGGTTATCGACTGGCTGAGTCCATCTCATTACTTGATATTGAAAGTAGTACTGCGGTGCTCAACCAGCTCGGCTGGGGGCTGAAGGCTATGGATAGCACTGACTCGACCAATGCAGAAGCTCTGCGGATGCTGCTTGCGGGTGTCAGGGCGCCATTCGTAGTGCTGGCAGACGCGCAGAGCAGTGGAAGGGGGCGTCGGGGTCGTACCTGGGTGAGTCCGCCGGCGCAGAACCTTTACTACACCCTGGCGCTTACCATATCGGGTGGCCCACAACGTTTGGCCGGCTTGAGTTTGGTTGTGGGGCTTGCGGTAATGGAGGCTTTGCGCAAGATAGGCGTGGAGCAGTCCGGTGTTAAATGGCCAAATGATATTTATGCCAATGGAAAAAAAATTGCTGGAATACTGATGGAGCTGACAGGTGATCCTGCAGATCTCTGCCATGTAGTTATCGGCATCGGTATCAACGTCAATATGACTGCCAGCCCTGGTGAGATAGAGCAAGCCTGGACCTCGGTGCGTAATGAGACTTCAGTGCTGGTGGATCGAAACGAGCTCGTTCGAGTCTTGAGTCATTCACTGCACCATTACTTGAGGCGACATGCCGAGGAAGGCTTTGTCGGGCTTAGGTCAGAGTGGGAAGCTAGCAATATCTGGCACGCGCAGCATTGCTGTTTGAGTACTGGATCGCAGCAGGTCAAGGGCGTGGTGCTGGGTGTCGATAACCAAGGGGCGCTAAGGTTGGGGGTAGATGGTCATGAGAAATGTTTCAGTGGCGGCGAGCTCAGTTTGAGGCTTGAAGATGATTCTTGAGCTCGATTGCGGTAATAGTTTCATCAAGTGGCGGGTGCTCAATCCGGCAGTGGATAACAGTGTTCAGGCGTCCGGCGTTGTAAGTGAGGTTGATTACCTGCTGAGTGAGCTGATCTCTTTATCTTCGATAAAAATATCCAAGTGTCGACTGGTCAGTGTCAGAGGCGATAACGAGACCAAGCTACTGGCAGGGGTGATAGCCAACTCTCTCGGTATAGAGGTGGTGAGTGCTGTTTCTTCCAGGGAGCTTGGTGGGGTAATAAACGGTTACAAAGACTTTGAGCGCCTTGGGCTTGATCGCTGGCTGGCCCTTGTAGGTGCATATCAGTTGTGCAGTGGCCCATGTGTTGTAATTGATCTCGGTACGGCGGTGACTATCGACTTGGTTGGTAGTGGGGGAGAGCATTTGGGGGGCTATATAACGCCCGGTATGTCGCTTCTGACAGAGCAGTTGCGCACTCACACCAAGCGGATTTTATACGATGCGCAGGAGGCGCAGGCGGCACTGAGCGATACCTCGCCAGGGCGCAGTACAAGTGAGGCGCTCGAGCGTGGTTGCTTGATGATGCTGCGCGGCTATATCGATAGCCAGATTGATAGTGCTGCGCAATATCTTGGCACGCAGCCGGAGATTTTTGTGACTGGTGGCGATGCCGCCCTGTTTGGTAGCGGACGGCAAGTGAGGAGGGTGCCGGATCTGGTGTTCAAAGGGCTAGCGATAGCCTGTCCATTATGAGGTTCAGATGCGTTGGTTTCTGCTGCTCCTAATACTGCTTAACTCGTTTTACTACCTTCATCATCAGCAGCAGCACGCTCCTTGGTATGAAGAGCAATCGCTTCCAGTATTAACCGGTAGTCAGCCTGATACAGGTATCCGGTTGTTGAGTGAGACGAGTGAGCCAGCAAAGCGCATTTCATCTGCAGTGGCGGCGGAAGATGGAACTTGTCTGTTTCTTGGCGGGTTCGATGATGAGTCATTGGCAGCGGCGTTGCGCCAGCGCTTGCTGAGTCTGGATATAGCGTCGACGCTGGAGGGTGTCGATGTGGCTGCAGGGGTGGACTATTGGGTGTATCTGCCGCCACTGGTTTCTCGTCAGGCTTCTTTGCGTCAGCTTCGAGAGCTGCAGTCACGAAACATAGATAGCTACATCATCACGGTTGGTGATCTCTCCAATGGAATTTCTTTGGGAATATTTTCGCGAAAGGACTCGGCGCAAGGCGTCGTCAGTCGGCTGAGCGAGCTTGACTACAGTGCGTTGATTCGGGAATTGCCAAGGGCTCACCGAAAATATTGGGCTCGTGTAGAAAGCGTCGACTTGCATCAAGTCGACGATCAACTGCTTGTGACGCTAGTGCGAGACTTCACTGCCTTGCAGCATCGGCAAATGCCCTGTGCAAGCGTTGCAACTTCTGAATAGTTTGCATAGAATGGCGCCCGCTTCGCGGTGCGATCCTTGTGGTTGTTCGCAAGTGCCTGTCAGTAGAGCTAACCTCAGGTTTTTAAATGAGAAAATGCTTGACAGGTAGAGGTTAGGCATAGAGAATGCCGCCTCGTTTTGGAGGGGTTCCCGAGTGGCCAAAGGGATCAGACTGTAAATCTGACGTCATCGACTTCGAAGGTTCGAATCCTTCTCCCTCCACCAGATTCAAGCGTAGGCTTCAGGTAGCGCGGGTATAGTTTAGTGGTAGAACCTCAGCCTTCCAAGCTGATGATGCGGGTTCGATTCCCGCTACCCGCTCCATGTTTAAGTCTGTGCAAAAGATTAAAAGTGTTGCGCTCATGTAGCTCAGTTGGTAGAGCACACCCTTGGTAAGGGTGAGGTCAGCGGTTCAAATCCGCTCATGAGCTCCAGAACCCAAAGGCAGATATGTATATATCTGCCTTTGTTTTAATGGTGGCGTGACTAGCTCAATTCAACGATGGGAGACGGTCTCGA
>NZ_JAMOHY010000051.1 GCF_024448695.1 Stutzerimonas stutzeri
AGGACACCGCCAAGAAGATGAAGGCGCTGCGCACCCTGGGCGTGCCTTACACCGATGAAGACATCGCCGGTGCTCGGGATGCCGTCAAAGGCAAGACCGAAATGGATGCCATGGTGGCCTACCTGCAGGTTCTTGGCACGGCTCTGACCAACAAGCGTTGATTCCGATACGCCTTAGAGAGATGACGGTCTGCCACGGCGGCCGTCAGGGACTTCAATCGCGGACAGCCAGAGTGCCTCGGGCTGTCCAGGAGTAGCACATGAGCACTTTCTGGAGTGGATACATCGCCCTGCTGACGCTGGGCACCATCGTCGCTCTGTTCTGGCTGATCTTCGCCACCCGCAAGGGCGAATCTGCCGGCACGACCGACAAGACCATGGGGCATTCCTTCGACGGTATCGAGGAGTATGACAACCCGCTGCCCAAGTGGTGGTTCATGCTGTTCATCGGCACGCTGCTGTTCGGCATCGTCTACCTGATCCTGTATCCGGGTCTGGGCAACTGGAAAGGCGTTCTGCCGGGCTATGAAGGCGGCTGGACCCAGGAAAAGGAATGGCAGCGCGAAGTCGATCAGGCTGACGCCAAGTTCGGCCCGATCTTCGCCAAGTTTTCGGCCATGAGCGTCGCAGAAGTCGCTCAGGACGAACGCGCACTGAAGATCGGCGCTCGCCTGTACGCCAACTACTGCGCCATCTGCCATGGTTCGGACGCCAAGGGTTCCAACGGCTTCCCCAACCTGGCCGATAACGAATGGCGCTGGGGCGGCGAGCCGGAAACGATCAAGGCAAGCATCCTCCACGGACGAATCGCAGCGATGCCGGCCTGGGGTCAGGTCATTGGCGATGAAGGCGTGAAAAACGTCGCGGCCTATGTACGCAACGAGCTGGCTGGACTGCCGCTGCCTGAAGGCACCGAGGCCAACCTGGCCGCCGGTTCCGAGGTGTACGCGCAAACCTGCTCCGTCTGTCACGGCGCAACCGGCGCAGGCATGGCCGCACTCGGCGCACCGCAGCTGACCAACCCTGCCGCCTGGATCTACGGTTCAAGCCTGCCGCAACTGCAGCAGACCATCCGCCACGGCCGTAACGGTCAGATGCCGGCGCAGGAACAGTACCTCGGCAACGACAAGGTGCATCTGCTGGCGGCATACGTATACAGCCTGTCGCAAACGCCTGAGCAACTGGCGAAGCAGTAAAACCCCTAACAGGGCGGTACCCCATACCGCCCTGTTTTCAATCAAGCCTCCCACCTAAATGACGGCATGCGACGCTCTGTCGCAGACCACTCGACACATCCCTTCTTTGCCATACGAGCAAACCGCTTCCATACTCTTCGGCACTCGCCAAGATCCCGCAGAACTACAAGGCGAAACCCTCGATTCAGCACAGCATCGTGGTGTGCCAAGCGATCCTGCGACCCGCATGGAAGACGCTTGAAATCAGAGCCGGAACGGCATCAAGGGGGCTGGAGCTCGTTTGCATTACCCCCCTCCTTTCTCCATACTTGCCGCCGTTTTTGCCCCCCTTGATATGCCATTTAGCGTGGAAGCCTTGCATGAGCACAGCAATAAGTGAGACTGCATATAACTATAAGGTGGTTCGCCAGTTCGCCATCATGACGGTGGTGTGGGGAATCATTGGAATGGGTCTGGGAGTCTTTATCGCCGCGCAGCTTGTGTGGCCGGGACTCAACTTCGACCTGCCCTGGACCAGCTTCGGTCGTCTGCGACCGCTGCACACCAACGCGGTGATCTTCGCCTTCGGCGGTTGCGCCCTGATGGCCACCTCCTTTTATGTGGTGCAACGCACCTGCCAGGCGCGACTGTTCTCCGACAGTCTGGCCTCCTTCACCTTCTGGGGTTGGCAGGCGGTGATCGTTGCCGCAGTGATCACACTGCCGCAGGGCTTCACCAGTTCCAAGGAATACGCCGAACTGGAATGGCCGATCGACATCCTGCTGGCTGTGGTCTGGATTTCCTATGCGCTGGTGTTCTTCGGCACCATCATGAAGCGCAAGTCCAAGCACATTTATGTGGGCAACTGGTTCTTCGGCGCCTTTATCCTGGTGACGGCGATGCTGCACATCGTCAACAACCTGGAAATCCCGGTTACCTGGTTCAAGTCCTACTCCATCTACGCCGGCGCGACCGATGCGATGGTGCAGTGGTGGTACGGCCACAATGCCGTGGGCTTCTTCCTGACCACCGGCTTCCTCGGCATGATGTATTACTTCGTGCCCAAGCAGGCCGAGCGTCCGGTGTATTCCTATCGCCTGTCGATCGTGCACTTCTGGGCGCTGATCACCCTTTATATCTGGGCCGGCCCGCACCACCTGCACTACACCGCGCTGCCAGACTGGGCGCAGAGCCTGGGCATGGTGATGTCGATT
>NZ_JAMOHY010000052.1 GCF_024448695.1 Stutzerimonas stutzeri
TGTTCGGTCGGTCTGCCCTGCGTCCTTGACTCGTCGTGAATCCTGGTGGGATCAGGCTCAAGGTCAGCAACCGCAACACTGAACAATCTCCCCGCCGGCCAGCGGCTTCCTCGCGCAGCAAATTCTTCAGTGCCCTGCGGTCCTCCTCTGCGTTTCGGCTGCGGGCAGTGCAACCCGCCCTCTTCCACCGACCGGATCACAACAAGGACGCGATGGGCGCGACCTTGAATCCGAAAGGAGATATACCATGGCCAACATCGGCTCGTTTACCACCCTCAAAGATGGCTTCACCGGTACGCTGCGCACCCTGACGCTTCAAGCCAAGGTCGCCATCGTCCCGAATGACAAGAGCAGCGCAAACGCACCGGACTACCGCATCCTGGCCGCCGGCGGATACGAGATCGGTGCCGCGTGGAAGAAGCTCAGCCAATCCGATCGTCCCTACCTGTCGGTGAGCCTCGATGATCCCGCCTTCCCGGCACCGGTATACGCCAGCCTGCTGGAGCAGGAGGACGGCACGCATATCCTGCTCTGGAGCCGCAGCAAGACGGAATAAGTCCAACGGCGCCCTGCCGCAAGCAGGGCGCCATACCAACCCTTTTCGGGGGCGACCGTTATTCGTCGGCGCGTGTGGCCATTCCACGGGTGCCGGGAGAAGCGGGCAAGCGCTCGATCGATTTCGCCGCAGAGCCAACAGAGCCAACAGAGCCAACAGAGCCAACAGAGCAAAATAATTGCACTTAAACTCCATTATTATTCGTTATCTCACACACATTGAGCCGGGCACACTGACAGCCCTCCACCTCGCGCCATCACGTGGCTGGTCCGTTCAGATGACATTCCCTTTGAAGGCATGCGATGAACAGGTCGTGGAGCACACCTTGCTATCCAACCTTGCGTGCAATGGATGTCCTCATGTCAGTCGTGACAACCGCCGGCAAGACCGGTGAAAACTATAACTATGCCATCGTCCGTCAGTTCACCCTGATGACACTCGCCTGGGGCATCCTCGGCATGGGGTTGGGGGTGTTTATCGCCGCTCAGTTGGTGTGGCCTCAGCTTAATTTCGACTTGCCGTGGACGAGCTTCGGTCGGGTCCGGCCCCTGCATACCAACCTGGTGATCTTTGCCTTTGGCGGTAACGCACTGTTCGCCACGTCGCTGTATGTGGTGCAGCGCACCAGCCGTGTTCGGCTGATCTCCGATGGGGTAGCACGGTTCATGTTTTGGGGCTGGCAGACGGTGATCGTTTCCCTGCTGATCAGCTACCCGCTGGGCTACACGACGTCCAAGGAGTACGCGGAAATGGAATGGCCGATCGCCCTGCTGATGACGGCGGTGTGGATCGCCTACATGTGGGTGTTCTTCGGCACGATCGCCAAACGAAAGGTCAGCCACATCTATGTCGGCAACTGGTTTTACGGGGCATTCATCATCGTCACGGCGATGGTGCACATCGTTAATCACATGCTCGTGCCGGTCACGCTGATGAAGTCCTACCCGATCTACTCGGGCGCCACAGATGCCATGGTTCAGTGGTGGTACGGCCACAGCGTGGTTGGTTTCATCCTCTCGGTGGGCTTTCTCGGGATGATGTACTACTTCGTGCCCAAGCAGGCGGATCGGCCCATCTACTCCTATCGCCTGTCGATCGTGCACTTCTGGGCAATCATCACGCTGTACATCTGGGCCGGTCCGCACCACCTGCACTACACCGCGCTGCCAGACTGGGCGCAGAGCCTGGGCATGGTGATGTCGATC
>NZ_JAMOHY010000053.1 GCF_024448695.1 Stutzerimonas stutzeri
TGATTCGGGGCGTTTGCGTTTGTATGGGCTAAACGGCTGGCAAATCCGCACTCAGGCCAGCAGCTCGATCATTCGGGCTGCGCCGAGTACCGATATTGCGCGCTTGAGGTTGTAGGCCTGTACCGCCAGTGCCATTTCAGCTCGTGCTCCACTGAAATGGCGCATGAGAAAGCGGCCGTTACCGAACAGCCATTGTTTGAGGTTGCCAAAGGGATGTTCGACGATGGAGCGACGTCTGACCATCATGTCGGGGTGTCCCTTAAGCCGTTGCTCCATGCGCTCGAAGGTATCCTCATGGGCATGCCGGCTAATGTGCCGCCGTTGGGCCTCTGTGCACTTAGCCTTTAATGGGCAGTTGGCACAGTCTTCGGCGCATGCGGCATAGAGACGACTGCCGCGATTATGCTGTTTGAGTGCTAGTGCCTTGCCCGCTGGGCATTGGTAACTGTCTGTAGCGTCGTCGTAGGTGAAGTCGGTGCGCTTGAACAGCGCGCCATCGCCCTGATTATTAACGCCGCGATTCGGCGGCACAAAGGCTGTGATCCCTGCGTCTTCACAGGCCTGGAACTGTGCACCGTTGGAATAACCCGCGTCGGCTGTGGCGGTTAGCTGTTCTTGCTGCAGAACCGCCTTGGCTGCTTTGGCCATCGGCTCAAGCTGCTGATTGTCGGTGCAATCGTTGGTCACGGCGTGGTGCAGGATCAGGCAATGCTCGGCATCGACGGCGGTCTGCACGTTGTAGGCCACGCAAGCACTGTGCCCCGAACGGCGCATTTTCTTGGCATCGGCTTCGCCTTGCACGAACTGCTCCAGTCCTTGCTCCGTCATCAGCGCTTGCACGATCAGGTTGTCCGCATGACGATCCTGCAACTGGCGCAGGGCCTGTTTGACTGCGCTGCGGTCAATCGCCTCCTGCGTATCTTCAGCGTCACCAGCGTCCAGCTGGGCCAGGTATTGCGCGATGTGCTTCTCCAGCTTCGCCTGTTGGCGCTTGAGCTGCTCGACGCTCAAGTGCTTGCGCAGCGAAGCCACCGCCTGGAACTTGCTGCCATCAATGGCCACCACTTGCCCGCTGATTAACCCCACCTGGCGGCAGAACTGCACGAACGCCCTGCACGTCGCCTGAAAGGCTGCGCTGTTGTTCTTGCGAAAGTCCGCGATGGTCTTGAAGTCCGGGGCCAGGCGACTGAGCAGCCACATCACTTCAATATTGCGCCGGCACTCGCTCTCCAGGCGTCGCGAGGAGCGGATGCGCTGGAAGTAGCCGTACAGGTATAGCTTGAGCAAATCTGCCGGGTCATAGCCTGGACGCCCTGTCTTGAGCGGCTCGGCCTTACTGAAGCCCAGGGTTTGCAGATTCAAACGAGCCACATAGGCCTCGATAACCCGCACCAAGTGATCTTCAGGAACCATCTCCTCCAACGTTGGCGGAAACAGACTGCTCTGCTGACGGCCTTCACCTTGGATGTAGCCCATAAACGACAATGCCCCCATCGACCGATGGGGGCATTGTCTTCAACTCGCCTTCAGACCGCTAGGTTTTCACACAGTCTG
>NZ_JAMOHY010000054.1 GCF_024448695.1 Stutzerimonas stutzeri
GTGGTCACGTCGCCAGCGGCGAACACGCCGGGCAAGCTGGTCTGACCCTTGGCATCGACGATGATCTCGCCGAAGCGATTCAGCTCCACGCTGCCCTTGAGCCAGTCGCTGTTGGGCAGCAGGCCGATCTGCACGAAGATACCTTCCAGCTCGACGTTGTGCAGTTCGTCGCTGTTGCGGTCCTTGTAAACCAGGCCGGTGACTTTCTGCCCGTCGCCCAGCACTTCGGTGGTCTGTGCCATGGTCAGGACGGTGACGTTGGACAGGCTGCGCAGCTTGTTCTGCAGCACCGCATCGGCACGCATGCTCTCGCCAAATTCCAGCAGGGTGACGTGGGCGACAAGGCCGGCCAGGTCGATGGCCGCTTCTACGCCGGAGTTGCCGCCACCGATTACCGCCACGCGCTTGCCCTTGAACAACGGGCCGTCGCAGTGCGGGCAGTAGGCGACGCCACGGCCACGGTATTCCTGCTCGCCGGGCACGTTCATTTCGCGCCAGCGTGCGCCGGTGGAGAGGATCAGGGTCTTGGACTGCAGCCGCGCGCCGTTCTCGAACTCGACGGTGTGCAGACCTTCCGGACCCGCCGGGATCAGCTTGCTGGCACGCTGCAAGTTCATGATGTCGACCTCGTACTCGCGCACGTGCTCTTCCAGGGCTCGGGCCAGTTGCGGGCCTTCGGTGGCCTTCACCGAAATGAAGTTCTCGATGGCCATGGTGTCCAGCACCTGGCCGCCGAAGCGCTCGGCAGCGACGCCGGTACGGATGCCCTTGCGCGCGGCGTAGACGGCAGCCGCGGCACCAGCCGGGCCACCGCCGATGACCAGCACGTCGAAGGCAGCCTTGGCGTTCATCTTCTCGGCACCACGCGAGGCGGCGCCGGTGTCGAGCTTGGCGAGGATTTCCTCTTCGCCCATGCGGCCCTGGCCAAACAGTTCGCCGTTGAGGTAGATGCTTGGCACCGACATGACCTGGCGCGCTTCGACTTCGTCCTGGAACAGCGCACCGTCGATGGCGACGTGGCGGATGTTGGGGTTGAGCACTGCCATCAGGTTCAGTGCCTGGACCACGTCCGGGCAGTTCTGACAGGACAGCGAGAAGTAGGTCTCGAAGTTGTATTCGCCTTCGATACCTTTGATCTGCTCGATGACCTCCGCCGCCGTCTTCGACGGATGGCCGCCAACCTGCAGCAACGCCAGCACCAGCGAGGTGAACTCGTGGCCCATGGGCAGACCGGCGAAGCGCAGGCTGATGTCGCCGCCGATGCGGTTGAGCGAGAACGACGGTTTACGTGCGTCCTGGCCGTCGGTCTTGAGGGTGATCTTGTCGCTGAGGCTGGTGATGTCCTGCAGCATGCTCAGCATTTCCTGGGACTTCTCGCCGTCATCGAGGGACGCGACGATCTCGAACGGCTGAGTGACCTTTTCCAGATAGGCTTTCAACTGGGTCTTGAGATTGGTGTC
>NZ_JAMOHY010000055.1 GCF_024448695.1 Stutzerimonas stutzeri
TTAATGAGATGGTCACCCCCACACCCTGCGAGGGCTACGCTTTCGCAGGGTGTTTTGTTTCGGAGGCCATCATCATGAGCGAATTAGCATTGGTCGGCATCGACCTCGGCAAGCACAGTTTCCACCTGCACGGCCAAGACAAGCCCGGCCGTGAACTGTTTCGCAAGAAGCTCTCGCGTCAGCAGATGATGCGGTTTTTCAGCAACCTTCCGGCCTGTACGGTGGTGATGGAGGCCTGTGCCGGCGCACACTTCGTCGCTCGCCAGTTAATGGGCATGGGGCATCAAGCCAAGCTGATTTCTCCACAGTTCGTGCGACCTTTCGTCAAGGGCAACAAAAACGATTTCGTCGATGCCGAGGCCATTTGCGAGGCCGCTTCGCGTCCGTCGATGCGCTTTGTCTCGCCCAAAACCGAGGCCCAGCAAACCCTTTCAGTGCTGCATCGCCTGCGCGAATCGCTGGTGCGTGACCGCACCAAAAGCGTCAATCAGCTGCATGGCTTCCTGCTGGAGTTTGGTATCAGCCTGCCTAAGGGGCTGGCGATCATGAAGCGTCTGTCCAGTGTTCTGGCTGAGCATGAGTTACCCGTTCGGCTGGCTGTACTGTTGCAGCGTTTGCACGAGCATTTTGTCTACCTGGATGAACAGATCAAGGCGCTGGATAAGGAGCTGGCTGGTCAACTGGCCGAGGATGACTTAGGCCGCCGCTTGTTGGGGGTGCCGTGCGTTGGCCCAATCACCGCGAGTCTGCTGGCGGTGGAAATGGGTGATGGCAAGCAGTACGGCTGCAGTCGCGACTTTGCCGCGTCCGTCGGTTTGGTACCCAGACAATACAGCACCGGGGGTAAGGCCAATCTTTTGGGTATTAGCAAACGTGGAGATAAGAATCTCAGGCGGCTACTGGTCCAATGCGCCAGGGTCTACATGCAACGGCTGGAGCAGCAGACGGGGCCGCTGGCCGATTGGGTTCGCTCGTTGCTGATGCGCCGGCACTCGAACGTGGTGGCCTGCGCCTTGGCCAACAAGTTGGCGCGGATCGCCTGGGCTATGTCGGTTCGCCATACAGAATTTGCAGCAGGGCCAGGCACCTTGAATGCCTGACCCTGCTGCTGTTGCGGTACCACGATCCACCTTTCTGGTTTTGCGATAGCTGAACAACAGATGACGTGAACGGCCTACCGGCCTGGCGAACACCCTGACATAAAAATCGGCTCTAGAAGCCGCGCGGTTTTTCAGGATCGTCAGGCGCGACTCTCATCGTGGCGCGGGGCTTGCCCCAACAGACGCCGGATAGATTTAAGCAAGCCAACCACATCGTCCGTTAATCAGTATTGCAAAAGTGGGGG
>NZ_JAMOHY010000056.1 GCF_024448695.1 Stutzerimonas stutzeri
GTAGATACCGTCTTGCCCGTCACTTCGCAATAGCGAGTTTGGGATTGAACGGTTCACCGGATTTCAGTACGCCATAGGCAATACAGAGCAACTTACGCATCGCCGCGCAGACGATCTGTTTGCCGGCTTTGCCTCTGGCTTTCATTCGCTCGACCATTGCCCGAATAGCAGGGTTACGGCTCATGGACGTAATGGCTGGCATGTAGAGCCCTGCGCGCAACCTGGCCGACCCCATGCGGGAAATCCGCACATGCCCTTTGAGTTTTCCCGATTCTTGTAGCTTGGGATTGAGTCCCGCAAAGGCGGTGACAGCCCTGCTGTTATCGAAGCGTTGAACGTCCCCCAGCTCAGCGAGCAGAAGCGCTGCCGTCCGGTCAGCAATGCCGTCGATGCTCGTGAGCAGGTCACGCTGGCCGCGCAAGTCATCGTTGTCGTCGAAATGCTGCTTGATCACCTCCAGCGTCTCGGCGATTTGCTGACGTAAATGCTCAAGAACCGAGTCGATCGACTCCTTGACCTTGGTCTCGCGGGTCACGTCCAAGCGGTTCTGTTCCATTTGCTCCAGCTCCTGAAGATCCTTCAAACGATGCACCAGGGCTTTGAGGCGCCGAATGGACGGTGGATCAGGCTGCCAGGCACGCAGCTCGGCCTGATGCCGACTGCCATAATCGGAAATGAGCTTGGCGTCGACCTTGTCGGTCTTCACCCGCTGCAACTGGCTACGGGCGTAATAGGCAACCTGGGCCGGGTTAAGGACGCACACTCGGTAACCTCGCGCGAGCAGCCATTCGGCCAGGGCTTCGTGGTAGATGCCCGTAGCCTCCATGACGATCCATGCCTGCGGCTCGGCGTACTTGAGCAGCCATTGCTGCAGCACCTCAAAGCCTGTTGAGTCATTGCTCAGCTTGCCTTTCGTGCGGTACTTACCGTTGCTTTGCAAGGTCGCGATGTCGAATGTGTGTTTGGCGATGTCGACGCCAACGACGATGGCCATGGTTTTCCTCCTCAGTAAGCGGATAGATCGTCACTGCATCCGTCCAACCTTGCTGATGCGAGCTCGCAGCTCAAGATACCGTTCGGACTTACTGGATGAGTGCGGAGGAGTGCAGCGCTATCTACGTTACAAGCTCGAAGCTTAAGGGTGGATACGTCTTGCACTCTCCCCTCCGGTGATCAGTCGGAGACTATCGCCTCCTGAGAGGCTGCAGTCGAGATACAAGGGTGGATGTCGC
>NZ_JAMOHY010000057.1 GCF_024448695.1 Stutzerimonas stutzeri
TGGCTAAAGAAAAATTCGAACGTAACAAACCGCACGTCAACGTCGGCACCATTGGTCACGTCGACCATGGCAAGACTACGCTGACTGCAGCCCTGACTCGCGTTTGCGCCGAAGTCTTCGGTTCGGGCGGTGTCTCCAAGGGTTACGACCAGATTGACAACGCGCCGGAAGAGAAGGCTCGCGGTATCACCATCAACACCTCCCACGTTGAATATGATTCCCCGCTCCGTCACTACGCGCACGTCGACTGCCCTGGTCACGCCGACTATGTGAAGAACATGATCACCGGTGCTGCCCAGATGGACGGCGCGATTCTGGTCTGCTCCGCTGCTGACGGCCCCATGCCGCAGACTCGCGAGCACATCCTGCTGTCCCGTCAGGTAGGTGTTCCCTACATCGTCGTGTTCCTGAACAAGGCCGACATGGTAGATGACGCCGAACTGCTGGAACTGGTCGAGATGGAAGTTCGTGACCTGCTGTCCACCTATGACTTCCCGGGCGACGACACTCCGATCATCATCGGCTCTGCGCTGATGGCGCTGAACGGTGAAGACGAGAACGGTCTGGGTACCACTGCCGTGAAGACGCTGGTCGAGACGCTCGACAGCTACATTCCCGAGCCTGTGCGTGCCATCGACAAGCCGTTCCTGATGCCGATCGAAGACGTGTTCTCGATCTCCGGTCGCGGTACTGTTGTGACCGGTCGTGTCGAGCGTGGCATCGTCCGTATCCAGGAAGAGATCGAGATTGTTGGTATCCGTGATACCACCAAGACCACTTGCACCGGTGTCGAGATGTTCCGCAAGCTGCTCGACGAAGGTCGTGCGGGTGAGAACGTCGGCGTTCTGCTGCGCGGCACCAAGCGTGATGACGTAGAGCGCGGTCAGGTACTGGCCAAGCCGGGCACCATCAAGCCGCACACCAAGTTCGAAGGCGAAGTCTACGTACTGAGCAAGGAAGAAGGCGGTCGTCACACGCCGTTCTTCAAAGGCTACCGTCCGCAGTTCTACTTCCGTACCACTGACGTGACCGGTAACTGCGAACTGCCGGAAGGCGTCGAGATGGTAATGCCGGGCGACAACATCAAAATGGTTGTCACCCTGATCGCTCCGATCGCCATGGAAGATGGTCTGCGCTTCGCGATTCGCGAAGGTGGCCGTACCGTTGGTGCCGGCGTGGTTGCCAAGATCATCGAATAA
>NZ_JAMOHY010000058.1 GCF_024448695.1 Stutzerimonas stutzeri
GACATATCGATCTGCGGGTCGTCGATCAGCTTGATCCACTCGGCCAGTTCGTCCGGCAGGATGGAGATGAATTCCGCGCCGTAGTTGATATTGCGGTTGAAGGTCAGCCAGGCACGCAGCAGGCTGGAATCTTCCATCAGTTCGGCGATGGCGCGCAGGTGTTCGATGGAGGGCCGCACCTGGAACTGCGTAAGGTCCACCGGCTGGTCGGCGCTGTAGAATAGCTGGCGGATCGCTTGCAGCGTCTGGCCGTCCAGGGCGGTGATGGTGCCGCTGTCGTGATGGCCAAAGCGCCCGGCGCGCCCGCCGATCTGTTTGACCTCCTGCACCCGAAGCTGGCGGTTCTGGATGCCATCGTATTTTTCGTCGGTATAGAAGCACAGCGTATGGGCCGGCAGGTTGAGGCCCATACCCACTGCATCGGTGGCCACCATCAGGTCGGCCTCGCCCTCGCGGAAACGCCGGGCCTGCTCGCGGCGCACTTCCGGCGATAGCGCGCCGTAGACCACCGAGACGCTCTTGCCTGTCATCTCCAGCAACCCCTTGAGTTCCAGCACGGTCTTGCGGCTGAAGGCCACCAGCATCGAGCCTTCGTCCAGTTGCTTGAGCGTGGTGGCGCGACGGGCGACTTCCACTGGCGACAGGCGCTTAGTGCGCTTGACCACCAAATGGTCTTCACAGAGATCGCACAGGGTTTTCAGCGAGGGCTGGATCAGCATGGGGCCGGTCATGATCAGCTCTGGCGTATAGGCGCTGACCAGCGCATCGACCCAGGCCCAGCCGCGCTGCGAGTCGGCCATCATCTGCACTTCATCGATGACCACCACATCCCAGTGCTGACTGCGAAAGCGCGCGAACTCCTCGACGGTGCAGCAGAAGTGCGTAGCGCCCTCGCGGATGATTTCCTCTTCGCCGGTCACGAGCGAGCAGGGCACGCCCATGGATTCGATGCGTTCCTGGTTTTCCAGCGCCATCAGGCGCAGCGGCGACAGGTAGATGGCATGGGTGACTGCCGTCATCGCCTCGATCGCTTGGTGCGTCTTGCCACTGTTGGTGGGGCCGAGCAGGGCGGTCCACTGGCGGGTCAGACGCCGCGCCGCATAGAG
>NZ_JAMOHY010000059.1 GCF_024448695.1 Stutzerimonas stutzeri
GGGCCAGGCGGCCGCCTATTACCCGGAAACCAATCCTCTGGTGCCCCTGGAAAGTTATGGTGAAGGAAGCCATACGCCAACCTCGAAGTTCATCGCCATACGCCTTGAACGGACCCCTAACAATGACCTACCCCTGCGCCTTGCCTCAAGCGCGCCGGAATACAACCACCCGGAGGGACCCCTATGAATACGCCATTACGCCTGGACCGACTGCGCCGGTTCGTCATCGAGCTGACTGCTCTGCTGGAACGCCAGACGGAAGAGTCGGTCATTCTCGACAAGGGCCAGGGGCTGCTGAAGCAACTCGTCGAACACGATGACTGGCTACCCGAGCAGTTCGCTGAGCCACATCCGGATCATTATCTGCAGTACCTGTTGCACGTCGACCCGCAGCAGCGGTTCTCCGTCGTCAGTTTCGTCTGGGGACCGGGGCAACGAACTCCGGTACACGATCACCGCGTCTGGGGAATGATCGGCATGTTGCGCGGCGCCGAGCTAGGCCAACGCTTCGAGCGCCAGCCTGATGGCACCCTTCTACCCCAGGGTGAACCGCTGCGGCTCGAGCGTGGCGACGTGGAATGCGTGTCGCCCCGAATCGGCGATATCCACCAGGTCAGCAATGCCTTCGAGGACCGTGTCTCGATCAGCATTCATGTCTACGGCGGCGACATCGGCGCCGTGAAGCGTGCTGTCTACCTCGCCGATGGTTGCGAGAAGCCTTTTATCTCCGGCTATAGCAACGCCTCGCCACCCGATATCTGGAGCTGACCAGCCAAGCCAAGCCGCGCCCACTGGTCGACCTGCTCGAAGTGCGCGCCCTGCTAGCGGACGAGTCGGCGCAGCTGGCCGTATTCACTCGCGCGTGTCCGGGCGATCTGCCCTTGCTCCTGTTGACTTTGCACAAGCAGGCAGGCTGTATTCGCCGCACCACTGATCAGGAAAGGCGTCGATCATGCGC
>NZ_JAMOHY010000060.1 GCF_024448695.1 Stutzerimonas stutzeri
AAGGGTGAAGTCAGGCATCGCAACACCATCAGCCTGGAGCGGCTGCAACGCTTTTTGAGCTGGGCTGCCGAGCAGCATCCCGAGTTCGTGCCGAAGAAAAAACACCTGGATTCCTGGTACACCACCTACATCGGCCACCAACCGCCTGAGATTGGCCGGGCGGCTCGCCTGTTCTGGCTGGGGCTGGATGAGGCGGCGGTCGAGTCGGTTTTGCAAACGCCCGATCCGGCCAGCCTGATTGGTCGCCTGCTCAACCGTGATCTCAACGATTTCAGCTGTAGCGTCGATATCCACGGTATCGAGAAAGACTTCGACTGCGGCCCGGTACAGAACCTGTTGGAGTCCGATATCGCTTTGCGGATCGAGACCAGCAGCACCAGTGATGAATTCGACAGCCGTGTACGTGATGCCATCCAGACTCTGGTATTGAGCCGCTTAGGCGTCCTGGAGAAACCCTTCGCCAGCATGAGCGAAGAACAAAAGCGGCAGAGTCTGGAGCGCTTGCAACCCAAGCTCTCGCGTCTTGACGAGTTCGCCAACAAGGCCGTGGATATCCTCAACGACGTCCTGCACGAGTTGCGCTACGTGGTCGAGCTGCGTCACGGGGCCGTTGCGCTGGATATGCAGCGACGCATTCCCGCCGGCCAGGGCCATGTACTCAGTGCGCGCGAAGTGGCCGAGCGCAAGGAGGAAGATCGCCAGGAACTGCTCGCCAAGTTCGACATGATGATAGAGGAGGCCGGCGATTTCGATCTGCAGGTGCTGGGCGAGAAGCGCCTGACCGAAGTGTTCATGATGGAGCCGAAGAAGCTGCGCCGCACCATCCGCTTCGCCCGCCAGGATCACAGGGAAAAGATGGCCTTCGCGGTGCTGCTGGAGAGCGATCCGCGCTTCATGCATTACCACAAA
>NZ_JAMOHY010000061.1 GCF_024448695.1 Stutzerimonas stutzeri
ATCGTCGTATATGGACTCCTCCCGGTTTGCCAGTAAAAACCAGTGCTTCTGAACCCAAGTACGACTGCTACCGTATATCCGGCTTCTGGATGAAGTGATTCGTCACTTCGAGCCTTGATGAAGTAGTCGCTCATGTGTGGCTGATCGGATTAGCGGCCTTGTCATACAGTGGGCCTTCGACGTTGTAAGCCTTCACACATGCCGGTTCGACCGGTTCGTCATCACTGTCTGTCACTGTGCAATCGTGGTGGATCTTCTACGGAATTGCGCTTGCTGCGGTGTTGCCTGTTGCTCGGTTACTGCGTTCAGCACGCAGCGTTTTTATAGCGCTCGCCCTTGCTTAGGAGCGCCCAGATGATCCGGGCATTCTTGTTGGCCAGGGCCACTGTGGCGATGTTGGTGTTGCGCCGACATTTCAGCTCGTTGATCCAGACACTGCGCGGATCGGTCTTTTTCGCAATCGCGTTGAGGGCGGACCGCGCTCCATGGATCAGCAAGGTGCGCAAATACGTATCGCCTCGCTTGCTGATGCTACCCAGGCGCTCCTTGCCGCCGCTGGAATGCTGATTGGGCACCAGCCCCAACCAGGCCGCCAGCTGCCGACCTGACTTGAACTGGCGCGCATCACCTACCGCCGCCACCATGGCCGTGGCGCTGATCGGGCCAAGGCCCTCGATCTGCATCAGGCGTTGCACCCGCTCATCCTGGCGCGCCTGCTGTTGAATCAGACGATCCAGCATGGCGATCCGCTTGTCTTTTTCCTGGAGCTCGTCCTGCAGCTCACCCATGAGTTCGCGCATGGCAGCCGGCAGGCCGCTGCTCTCCTCCAGCGTCCGTGCCAGCAGTGCGCGGGTAGCTGCCACGCCCTTGCGGGCCTCGATCAGGCCGAACTCGCCCAGCAAACCCC
>NZ_JAMOHY010000062.1 GCF_024448695.1 Stutzerimonas stutzeri
GGACTCCTCCCGGTTTGCCAGTAAAAAACAGTGCTTTTGAACCAAGGTACGACTGCTACCGTATATCCGGCTTCTACTGAAGTGGTTTGTCACTTCGAGCCTTGATGAAGTAGTCGCTCATGTGTGGCTGATCGGATTAGCGGCCTTGTCATGCAGAGGGCCTGCGGGTTTCTAAGCGTTCACACATGCCGGTTCGACCGGTTCGTCATCACTGTCTGTCACTGTGCAATCGTGGTGGATCTTCTACGGTATTGCGCTTGCTGCGGTGTTGCCTGTTGCTCGGTTACTGCGTTCAACACGCAGCGTTTTTATAGCGCTCGCCCTTGCTCAGGAGCGCCCAGATGATCCGGGCATTCTTGTTCGCCAGGGCCACTGTGGCTATGTTCGTGTTGCGTCGACATTTCACCTCATTGATCCAGATACTGCGTGGGTCGGTCTTTTTCGCGCTCGCGTTGAGGGCAGACCGAGCACCATGGATCAGCAAGGTGCGCAAGTACGTATCGCCTCGCTTGCTGATGCTGCCCAGGCGCTCCTTGCCGCCGCTGGAATGTTGATTGGGCACCAGCCCCAGCCAGGCCGCCAGCTGCCGGCCTGACTTGAACTGGCGCGCATCGCCTACTGCCGCCACCATCGCCGTGGCGCTGATCGGACCAAGGCCCTCGATCTGCATCAGGCGTTGCACCCGCTCATCCTGACGCGCCTGCTGCTGAATCAGGCGATCCAGAAGGGCGATCCGATTGTCTTTTTCCTGGAGCTCCTCCTGCAGCTCACCCATAAGCTTGCGCATGGCAGCCGGCAGGCCGCAGCTCTCCTCCAGCACCCGGGCCAGCAATGCCCGCGTAGCCGCCACGCCCTTGCGGGCCTCGATCAGCCCGAACTCTCCTAGCAAGCCTC
>NZ_JAMOHY010000063.1 GCF_024448695.1 Stutzerimonas stutzeri
GGATCTCGTTGACCAGAGCCGTTCTCGCCCTGATCGCCCGGCTTCTGATCCGGTGCACGGACAGTGCAGCCTGCTGCTCCTCGCTTTTGATTGGCACATAACGCATCGTCGGACGGCTACCAGCCTCGCAAATCGCCTCGGCATCATTGGCGTCATTCTTGCCACCCTTGACATAGGGCTTGACGAACTGTGGGGCGATCAAGCGCACCTCATGCCCCAGCGCCTGGAACTGCCGTGCCCAGTAATGACTTCCTCCACAAGCTTCCATCACCACCCGGCAAGGCTCCAGTTGTCTGAAGAAATCAAGCAGCCCTGAACGCTTGATTTGCTTGCGGCAAACCACTTGCTCATGGCTGTCTACGCCGTGAACCTGAAAAACCTGCTTTGCCAGATCAATGCCAATTCGTTTAAGTTTCATCTCGACTCCTCCCTCTGGGACCGGTTGCTAACACCTCCAGTCTGGCGCACTGACGCCGTAGGAGGGAGGAGTCCATTTCATTGGATTACG